>CAVWII010000006.1:0-368072 GCA_963754975.1 uncultured Alphaproteobacteria bacterium
CCGAAGCCGCCGCGGAATCCATTTCTGGTGACATTGCCCATGCGCGAGACCGAAGCGACGACCCGCCCTCGACCCGATGCGGGCCCGGCGGATTTCCTGCGCCTGCAGACCAAGCTCGCGGACGTCCATCGCGACCCCTGCGCGACGGCGTTTCAGCACGCCTTCGACGCGGCGACCGGCGCCGACAGCGCCTTCATCGAGGGCCCTGGCCCTTCAAAGAGCGGCTTACGAGCGGGGCGAACCTCATGAACGAGAACACCAGCCCCGCCGACGAAATCCTGGCCGGCGCGAAGGTGCTGGCCGGCAAGCGGGCGCTCGTCCTCGGCATCGCCAACGGACATTCGATCGCCTACGGCTGCGCCAAGGTCTTTCGTCGGCTCGGCGCCGATCTCGCGGTGACCTACCTGAACGAGAAGGCGAGGCCCTACGTGGAGCCGCTCGCGCGCGAGCTCGAGGCGCCGATCTTCGCACCCTGCGACGTCTCGCGGGAGGGCGATCTCGAAGCCGTCTTCGCACGGGTCCGCGATGCCTGGGGAAGTCTCGACATCGCGCTCCATTCGATCGCCTTCGCCCCGAAGGAGGATTTGCAGGGAAGGCTCCTCGATAGTTCCGCAGAAGGCTTCAAGGTGGCCATGGACGTCTCGTGCCACTCCTTCATCCGCATGGCGCGGCTGGCCGAACCCTTGATGACGAACGGCGGGACGCTGATCGCAATGAGCTACCACGGGGCCAACAAGGTGGTTCCGAACTATAACCTGATGGGACCGGTCAAGGCGGCCCTCGAGAGCTGCGTGCGCTATCTCGCCTTCGAGCTCGGCGAGAAACAGAATCCGCGTCCATGCCGTCTCTCCCGGCCCCCTGAAGACCCGGGCGGCCTCGGGCCTGAAGGATTTCGACGTTCTGCTTGCGGAAGCGATCGAGCGCGCACCGATCGGCGAGCTGGTTGACATCGACGATGTCGGCCTCACGACCGCCTTTCTGGCAACGCCCTTCGCGCGGCGGCTGACGGGAACGGTGACCTACGTCGATGGCGGGCTCAGCATCATGGCCTGAGCCGGCGGAGACGCGCTTCCAAGGCGCGAAAGAGACAGGCGACCGACGATCTGACACGGGGATGCAGTCATGGACGAGATGGACCGGGCAAATCAGGGATCTGGCGAGTTCAGCGAGGAGTCGCAGGCGCGCCCGAAGCTCAAGCGCAAGGATTATGAGCGCGAACTGCGCAAGCTTCAGGTCCGGCTTTGCCAGCTCCAGGACTGGGTTCGGCAATCCGGAGAGCGCGTCATCGTCGTCTTCGAGGGACGAGATGCGGCCGGAAAGGGCGGCACCATCAAGGCGATCACCGAGCGGGTGAGCCCGCGCGTATTTCGCGTCGTGGCCTTGCCGGCGCCTTCGGACCGCGAAAAATCGCAAATGTTTCTCCAGCGCTACATGGCGCATTTTCCCGCCGCCGGCGAGATCGTGATCTTCGATCGGAGCTGGTACAACCGGGCCGGCGTCGAATACGTCATGGGATTCTGCAGCAAGGCCGAGCACCGCCGCTTTCTCGAGCTCTGTCCCGCAATCGAGAATTTCATCGTCGACGGCGGCATCCAGCTGCTCAAGTTCTGGCTCGAGGTCGGCCACGACGAACAGAAGCGGCGCTTCGAGGCTCGCATCAACGACCCGCTGCGGCAATGGAAGCTCAGCCCGATGGACATCGAGTTCTACCGGCATTGGTACGACTACTCCCAGGCCCGCGACATGATGCTCGAGGCCACCGACAGCGAGCACGCGCCGTGGCACATCGTGCGCTCCAACGACAAGCGCCGGGCTCGCCTCAACTGCATCGCCAAGCTCCTCGATGTCATCCCCTGGGAGAAGGTCGAGCGCGAACCGGTAAAGCTCCCTAAGCGCGACAAAAAGAACCGCTACGACGATGACGCGCCGATCCAGGGAAAGCGGTTCGTCCCCGAGATCTATTGAACGGCCGACATGGCTCGCCGCGGCCGATTTCTTTCCTCGCCCACGTCCGCCAGAACGACGAGGGCGACGTGGGAACGAAATCGACAGAAACAAAGTAGTTCGGCGGGCTCGATGGTCCGGATTTCCGCCCGGCGCCCGGCGTGACGGGGCGACTGGGCCCCCTCGTCAGGGCACAACGCCCGTGCTAATTCTAGGCAGCGTGAATCCGACGGAGGTCTGCCATCGCCGCCTCACTTCATCCCGCTGCACCGCATCATCTGCCGCCGTTCATTACCGAGCCCGGCCAGACGGATACTCTTATGATCGTGATGGGAGTGTTCCTGATCCTGGCCGTGCTGGCGGTTGGTATCCTGTTCCTGCGATTGCACACGCTGCCCGAGCGCATGGCGCACAAGTCCCAGAAGATCCAATTCGAGATCGTTGCGGTTCTCGGCCTTTTGGCCCTCTTCACGCATATGCATATCTTCTGGGTCGCCGGCCTGCTGCTCGCTCTGATTGACCTCCCCGATATTGGTTGGCCGCTTCGCCGAATGGCGGGATCGCTGGAGAAGTTGGCCGGCATCGCGCCTGGCGAGGGCGCGGCCGACGTGCCGGACGAGAGCAGGCCCAGCACCCCCTGGAAGAAGTGCAGCCGCCCGTTCGGTCGAAGCCGAGGCTTGCACCAGCCGGCTCAGGGAGCTGATCGGTGCTAGAGCTTCTTCTCTGCTCCCTCCTGACGATCCTTCCCGACTATCTCTACCGCCGCTATGCCCAGGGAAGGCGGCTCGGCAAGGAGATTACGCTCTACTCGGTGTGGTTCGAGCTGAGGTGGGGCATTACGGCCTGCCTGATGCTCACGGTGGGGCTGATCACAGTCATCTTTTACAATCACCCGTCGACGAGCAGCGTGACCTTGCTCTTCAGAACCGTTCCGATTGTGTCCGAGATCAATGGGCGCGTCGCCGAGGTCTATGTCGGCCTGACCGGTGAGGTGAAGCAAGGGGCGCCGATCTTCAGGCTCGACAGCTCGACGCAGCAGGCGGCCGCGGAGGCCGCCCGGCGCAAGATTGCGGAGGTCGATGCCGCGCTGGTGGTGGCCCGGACGGACGTCCTGGCGGCGGAAGGCAAGATCCAGGAGGCCAGGAGCGCCTACCAGCAAACCGTGGATGAACTGGAGACCAAGCAGGAGATCTATCGACGCAACCCCGGCGCCGTCGCCGTCCGTGACATCGAGCGGCTGCAAGTTGCCGTCGAGGGTCGCCAGGGCTCGATCAATGCCGCAACCGCCGCCAAGCAGGCGGCCGAAGCACAGATCTCCTCTCTCCTCCCGGCGCAAAGGGCCAGCGCCGAAGCGGCCCTGGCGCAGGCCGAGGCGGATATGGCGAAGACCGTCGTCCGGGCTGGAGTGAATGGGCGAGTGGAGCAGTTTGCGCTGCGCGTCGGAGACATCGTCAATCCGTTCATGCGTCCGGCCGGCGTCTTGATCCCGGAGGGCGCCGGGGGGCAGGCCCTGGTGGCTGGCTTCGGGCAGATCGAGGCGCAGGTCATGAAGGCCGGAATGGTGGCCGAAGCCACCTGCATCTCAAAGCCGTGGACGGTCATTCCGATGGTCGTCACGGGCGTGCAGGACTTCATCGCGGCCGGCCAATTCCGTGGCGGCGAGCAGTTGATCGACCCGCAGCAAGTGATGCGGCCGGGAACCATCCTCGTCTACCTCGAACCGCTCTACCAAGGCGGGCTCGACGGTGTGACGCCCGGCAGCAGCTGCATCGCCAATGCCTATACCAGCAACTACGATTTGATCGAACTCCGGAATATCGGCACCGCGAGGAGCTTCGTCCTTCATGCGGTGGATGCCGTCGGGTTGGTGCACGCGATGATCCTGCGGATCCAGGCGCTGGTGCTTCCGATCCAGACCCTCGTGTTCAGCGGACATTGATACGCCGAGGGACGCATGGGCCCGACAAAGCCTTCCCTCCGGCGCACCGAAGCGGGTCTTGCAGGGACTCATCGGCGCGGCCTGGCGGCTGTCCGAGTCGTACCCCTGATTGCCCTGCTCATGGTGACATTTTCGGGCAGAAGCGCCATCGGCCAGGTTCGGCTCGAGACCGACCGATTGCAGGGCGCGTGGGTGCCTGACGGTTCGCGCTGCGGTGACGTCTTCTTCAGGCAAGGCAAGTCGATCAATTTCGTTCGCCCGGGTGCTGCAGGGCGGGACGGCATTCTAATTCAGGGCAATCGGATCGGGGATTTCCGCAACCAATGCACGATCGAAGGGGTGAGGGCGGATGCCGACCGCTTTGCCTTGCTCCTCACTTGCTTCTCCGGCCTCCTGGTCTCGAAAATCGCCTTCGACCTCCGATTTGTCGGGGAGGACACCGTCGTCAGAACGCTCAGCGGTTTCCCCGAAGCGGAGGCGCGATGGCAACGGTGCAAATTGAACGCAAGCAGCGATCCGCGCGGCAACGCGACGCCGAGGCAGTCCGGAAGAGCTCAGAAGTCGCGCTGGACGCGCAAGCGGCCTTCCCAGATGTCGTCGGAGCCCGTCGGCTTGAAGAAGCCCTCGCGATCGCCGGCGACATTCGTGAGCGGAACCGCGACGCGTCCGCGCGGATCGACGTCGCGTGTAGAGGGCCTCGAGCGCCGAAGCGAAGGCCGGTGACGGGCGACCAGATCGTGTTGCCGCCGACGCGGTACTCGTTGAAGTCGACGACGCCGGTGACGGTTCCGGCCGACGCCGGCGGCGACGGTTGCGGCGTTGTACGGCACCAGGACGCGGCCGACCGCCGGCGCATCGAAGCGCATCCAGGAACCGAAGACGTTGGTCTGCCAATTCGGCGTCCAGTAGTGGTTGACGCCGCCGGCGACGCCGTAGGCCTTGTTGGTCTTGAAGTCGCCCGTGAACGGATCGACGAAGGCGTCCGCGAAGGGCAGCGCGAGCGGACCGGCGTCGATGTGCCGTTGCCGTCGGCCGGCGGACCGATCGGGGATCGGCCTGGCCGGCATTGATGTAGCCGACGGCACCGTCCGTATACGTCGCCGAAACCCAGGCCACGTCGGCGGCGCCGAGGAAGGGCAGGTCGACATAGAGGTTGAAGGCAACCGCGAAACCGTACTCGGTGTCCGCGAAGGTCGGGATTGGGCAGGCCGTTGATCGGGTTGACGACGGGCACGGTCACGCCGTCGACCGTCGTGAGGCCGGCCGCCACGTCGCGGATCTGATGCACCGCGCCGGAGAGCTGCGCGCCGCCCCAGGATCGGGTGTAGCGCAGGTTGCGCGACGAGGTCGGGCACGCGATCGCCGGCGTAGGTGAACGGAATCGGGGCGAAGAGCGCCGGTACGCCGCGTCGACGCCGAGCTGCGCGAAGACGAGATCGTTGTTGACGCGGCGCGACAGGCCGTTCTCGAGCGACAGGGTCGCCGAGAAGCCGTTGCCGAAGGTGTAGGTGTAGGCGATGAGGTCGACGTCCGCGTTCGCCGGGTCGTCGAAGCGCAGATCGCCGAAATTCGGAGCCGGCACGTCCACGTCCGAGAAGAACGATGTGACGCGCCCGGCGGTCAGGCCGCCGAACTGGATGAAGGCCTCTTGCAGCTTCGGGTTCGTCTCGATATCGCCGTTTCCGTTGAACACGCCGGAGTTGCGATCGATCTCATAGCGGATGTAGGTGCGCAGCTGGCCATAGTCGGTCGTCGTGCGATGATCGATGTTGATGCGGCCGCGGGCCCGCAGGCCGATCGCATCGTGGGCGCGGGTGAACGGCTCGAGATAGCGGATAGTCGGCGCGGAAACGCGCCGAGATGCGCAGGCAGCTGTCGGTGCCGGGGACGTAGAAGAAGCCCGCGCCGTGCGCGGAGCAGATGCGCACATACTCGACCGGCGCGGCCTTTAGCACCGGCAGGTCGGCGGCTTGTACGCTGCCGCTCACGATCACTGCGCACACAGGCAGCAAGCACTTGAAAGGAGCCATGGGCCAAGCCCCAAAACATCCACTATGTCTTCGTCCATGAGTTGATACAGTAGCTTGCGTTGCGTCAAGGGAGTTCGACCCGATCGCGGTTCATGCCATCGCGAATAAGGCCCGGTGTTGCCCACCGGCACCAATTCGCCCTGGCGATCGTCAGCGAATTCTTGTGTTTAACAAAACCTGAACGACCGTAATCCTGACAATTGTCGTGCCGGGAAGTAGATCGCATCGGTCATGTCGGGCCGATCCGCCGGCGATTCAGTCCTGGCGCTCAGGATGCGTCGGCATGGGATGCGTCGCAGCCGCCGGCGTCGTGCCGGCGGCAGGCGTCGCGGTCGATCGGGCGCGGAGCGCGGCAACCGCGTCACGGGCGACGTCGCAGGCGAGCTGCAGAGGCGCAAATTCCTCGTAGCCGGAGCGACGCTCATAGCCGAGCGTTGCGATTTCGTTCGTGACGGTGCTGAGGTCGTGCGACAGAGCGACTGCGTCGGCCGGGTCCGCAGAGGTCCGGGCGGTTTCGGTAATGCCCTTCAGCCGATCCAGGAGCGCGCGCATCGGATCGGGCGCACCGTGCCTGAGGAAGCTGCCGGCGGCGGCGAGTATGGAGGTCAGCATTCCGCCGACCAGCATGACGTTCCAGATCTGATCGGAGACGAGGGTCAACCAGCTCGTATCGGTGTCTCCGAGGTAGGCGGCCGCGCCCGGGTGGACCGGGAAGCGCGCGCCCTTTTCAATGTCTGGCGCGGCCATCAGACTCTGCGAGCGGAACCCTGCGCGCCAGTTCGCTGCGCCATTCGAGGAGATCGCGCGTCAGCTCTGCGATCGCGTTGTTGTAGATCCGATCGCGCAATGGGCCCGTGGAGGCCCGGTTCGCGGCAAGCGCGGTCGCGACGCCGACGGTGTCGACGTCGTCGTCGGGAATGTACCGACGAGGAAAAGCGTGTTTCACAATGGTCTCGGAGCTCGCCGCAGGCGTGTTTTCCTTCAACGACTCCCCGAGATCGACGCTGAGGATTGTCGGAGGCGACTTTTTCTTGCCGTCGACTGCGTAGACCACGGCCATGACCTCGGGATCCGCCGGCGCGCCGAGCACCACCACGCAGTCGACCTGTCCGCTGCTCGTCAGCGCGGCGACCTCCTCGGGCTTGACGATCGTCAATTTGACGTCCGCGGGCTTGATGCCGAACATGTCGAGCACCCTGACGAACGAAGGCTCGTCGAGCGGCGTGCGGGAGACGAGGCCGACGCGCTTGTCTTTCACATCGGAAAGACTCTCGAGCTTGTGCCGGGCGGGTGCAACGGCGACCACGACGTTGGTGCGCAGGAGCGCCACCAGCGCCGCACCCGTGGGCAACGGATCGTCGAGCCGCACGACCGCCAGGTCGGCGTCCCGCTTTCCGAGCGACAGATTGCTGTCGTGAATTCCGGCAGTGGCGACCAGATCCAGGCGAACCCCGGCACGGTTGATGTCAAGCAGATGATCGAAGGCGACGAGCAGCATCGCATCGACGCCGTCGCGCGGCCCCGCGGCCACACGCAGGTGCACCGGCCGCGACCATTGAAGATAGGCCGCGACGCCTCCGGTAAAGAGGGCAACCAAAACTGCGGCAATCAGAAGAAGGCGCGAGATCGAGATATTCATGGCGACTGTCCCGCACCGCGCGCCTCGCTCGCGCAGCAGCGCCACCGCCGGCCGACTGCGCCGGGAGGCGGTGGCAATGCAGGCGACCTGCGGGACTTCCTACGGTTGGACCGGTTCGCCCTTTGCCGCACGGAAGGACTGGACGTATCCTCGCGCCACCGCCCGCACCGCCCTGCCGATGGCTTCGTAGGCATCGTCGTTCAGATTGGCAAAGGAGACGCGGGCCGACCAGTTCGGCGCCTCGAAGCCCGAGCCGTTGAGGAGCACGATGCCGTGATCCTGGGCGAGCTTGAACGAGATGTCGAGCGGATGGACGTTCACCTTCAGCCAATCGACCACGTCATTGCCGACGTATTTGCGCAGGGTGTATTCGAAATCGATGATGCCATAATAGCGGTCGAAGAACGGCCCGGCGTCGGAGGCGTCGATGCCCATGCCGGCGATGAGCTTGCGAAAACGCCGGTCGCAGATCTCCATGCAGGCCTTCTGATAGACCTTTTCGGTGTCCATCAGCTCGACGAGGCCAAAGAGCGACATCATCACCTGCTGCGGCAATGATAGGCCCGCCGTGTGGTTCAGCGCCACGTCGCGACTGTCGGCGACGACGCGGTCGATGAACTTGATGTCCCGCGGAGTCGGTGTCAACGTTTTGTAGCGCTTGTCGAGGAGTTTCTTCGTCGCCTCGGGGTGATTGCGAATCATCTCGTCGAAGATGTTGTCCTGCGCGACGGCGATGACGCCGAGCCGCCAGCCCGTGCAACCGAAATACTTGGACAGCGAATAGACGCCGATCGTGTTGCGCGGCAGGTGGCCCATGATCGACTCGAAGTCCGGCACGAAAGTGCCGTAGACGTCGTCGGTCAGAATCATCAGGTCCGGCCGCTTGGTGTTGACGAAATCGACCAGCCGCCTGACCGTCTCCGACGTCAGCGCCACGGCGGACGGATTGCCCGGATTGACGAGGAACAGCGCCTTGACCTTCTTGTCCTCGAGCTGTTTCAAATCCTCGTCGGTCAGCTGGAAGAGATCTTCCCGCTCGGCCCTGACATAAATCTGCTTCAGGTCGTAATCCTCGAGGTGTGGCATCTCGAGATAGGGCGTGAAAATCGGCGTGCCGAGCGCGATCGTGTCGCCGGCATTCAAAAGCCGCTGGTTCTTCAGGGCCTTGAAGATGTAGCACATCGCCGCCGTGCCGCCCTCGACCGGGTAGAGGTCGAACTTCACGTTCGGGCGATGGCCGGCGCACATCGCCCACATCAGAAATTCGTGGGTGATCGCCTCGTTGTGGACGAGGGAGCGATCGGGAACGGGATAATGGTCGCCGATGATGGAGTTGGTCAGTTCGTGGACGAAGGCGTCGGGATCGAAGGAGAATTTGGCAATTGCGAAGTCGACCGTCGCCTCGAGCGTCGCGGCGCCCGGCGGATCCTCGCCGCGGTCCTTCAGCCACTTCTTGAGGCGCTTGTGGCAGCCGGCCGCGGCCGGCATTCCGGCAAGCCCGACCTCGTCGTCCTCAAAAACGCGCTTCGCCTCCGTCAGCGCAAACTGGCCGAGGAGAAAGAACGCCTCCCGCGCGCGCGTTGCGATCCAGTTCGGATTGCCGCGGCCCGCATTCAGAAACGCCCGCGCAGACTTGTCCGCTTCCGCCTGGGCAAGCCTGATCAGTTCGTCCTTGATCTCGAACGGGCCGAGATCCTCGAATTTCGCGTAGATGTTCGCATCTGTCATGGGTCGAAGCCTCGTGTTCGCGAACTTGGGGAGTGCCGGTCTACGGAGCAAAGCATCGGCGCCATCGAGAGATGTGACACGGCGTGTTGCCCACGGTGCACCCCATGCTGCTCGTCCGGAAACAAAATCTTGCGTCTGCTCGAATTCGTCCCGCGTCGACTCTTTAGAAGCTCTAATATTGGAGGGAGAGCCTCGTCGATCGATGATCTTGTCGTTTCGCGGCCACGTTACGATGCGGCGATTGTTGGGTCAATGACCACGGCGCGCGTCGGAGGTCCCGATGCGCGGAACGCGCGTTTGCGGGATGGCGGTCCGCACGCGACGCGCCTTTTCGCGGCGGAGCTGGGCCACGTCACCCGGTCGTTCGAGCGCTGCTCCTTGGAATTCTCGTCTGCTCTCAGTGTTTCACCGGATGGACTTTGGCACAGATATCTTTTCCTCTTTCGTACCTCTTCGGCCAAGCTGGATATGTGGTCGGGAAGCACGAGGAGTGCGCCTTGCATTCCTCGCGAGTGGGCTTGGCGCCAGGGCGAACGGGACAACTTCAGCGGCTGGCAGGTCGGCTCGAGCACCTTTGCCGCTCGGGGCCTGCATATTCGGGAGAAGTCTGCGACCTTGCCATCGCGTCGGCAAAAAAAGGTAGTAGCCATGGAGGAAGCCGATAATGGGTGACAGCAAGCCGGCTCATGCAGCAATCGACCACTTCTTCTCGGCTCCGTCGTTGCGGACCGACAAGTGGGTCGAGATTCTTGCGGCCGCGAGGGCCTTGCAGCGTGGCAAGCCGGGGGCTGTCGACACGGATCAAGGAGATTCTCTCGGACCTCGAGCCGCTCGAAGCATTCTTCGCTTACCCGGGCTCGAGCCTTCTTGGGCGACTGCGCGCGAAGTTGAGCGAAGGAGACGCCAAGAGGCTTCTATTTCCTGGCCCAACGGATTTCGTCCGCCATCATCTCGCGGGATTACAAGCACGATCCCGCCGAATGGGAGAGCAGCGACGAAGTCGCCGACGTTCCGGCCGATCGGCTCCCGCCCGCCTTTGGCGGCAGCGCAGCATTCCGGCCCTATTTCGAGGTTCTTTTCGTTACCCCTCACCAGCCCGCGCGCTGGCAGCACATGATCCACGAAATCCGTCGGCTGCGGCGGCCGGAGGATGAGTTCGTCTACGAGCCGCTGATCGTCGGCAGCGCCGAGGACGCCGTTGCAGCCGCGATCGTGAACCCCGATCTGGCGGCCATCGCGCTCTATGAAGGCTTCGCCCTGCGCACCAAGCAGGAGGCGCCGCTGATCCGCGCGCTTCTCGAGGCCTACGGCGTCGAGGCTGAGATCGGGGAAGAGGATCTTGCGCTCAACCTCGCCAACATTTTGCGGCGGCTCCGCCCGGAACTGGACATCTACCTCCTCACGGATCGCGATGTGGAGAAGCTCGCCGGCGATGTGCGCGCCAATGCGGTCCGGAGAGTCTTTTATCAGGTCGAGGAGCCACTCGAGCTGCACCTTTCTATCCTCGAGGGCGTGCGGGCGCGCTTTGTGACGCCCTTCTTCGACAACCTCAAGAAATATGCCGCCCGGCCGATCGCCACGTTTCACGCGCTGCCGATCGCCCGTGGAAAGGCCGTGTTCAAGTCCGGCTGGATTCGCGACATGGGCGAGTTCTACGGAGTCAATCTGTTCCTCGCGGAAAGCTCCGCCACGACAGGTGGCCTCGACAGCCTGCTCGAGCCAACCGGAAACATCAAGAAAGCGCAGGAGCTGGCCGCCCGCGCCTTCGGCGCGGATCGCGTCTTCTTCGTGACCAACGGCACCTCGACAAGCAACAAGATGGTCGTCCAGGCGCTGTTGGCGCCGGGCGATATCGCCATCATCGACAGGAATTGCCACAAGTCGCACCATTATGGCTGCGTGCTCAGCGGCGTGCAGCCCTACTACGTCGAAGCGTTTCCGCTCACACAGTATTCCATGTACGGCGCGGTGCCGTTGCGCGTCATCAAGAAGGCCCTACTCGACCTCAAGGCAGCGGGCCGTCTCGATCGCGTCAAGCTCCTCGATCTCACGAATTGCACCTTCGACGGCCACGTCTACAACACGCGCCGCGTGATGGAAGAATGCCTCGCGATCAAGCCGGATCTGATCTTTCTCTGGGATGAGGCCTGGTTCGGCTTCGCCCATTGGTCGCCGTTCCTGCGGCCGCGCACGGCGATGGGCGCCGCCGCCAATAT
Source organism: uncultured Alphaproteobacteria bacterium (assembly GCA_963754975.1). Taxonomy (GTDB): domain Bacteria; phylum Pseudomonadota; class Alphaproteobacteria; order Rhizobiales; family Beijerinckiaceae; genus Microvirga. Next base: position 11,497 of record CAVWII010000006.1, read on the forward strand.
CGAGCACGATCTGCAATTACCGGAGGCACTCGAAGCCTACGAGCGGCAGCAGCGGGAATTGGGCGCCGAACCGAGCGCCGAATCCCTTCTGAACGCGCGCCTCGTTCCCGATCCGCGCAAGGTGCGGCTCCGGATCTATCAGACGAACTCGACGCACAAGTCGATGTCGGCGATCCGCCAAGGCTCGATGGTCCTGGTGAAGGACGTCGACTACCATACGGTCGAAGAACAGTTTCACGAGGCTGTCTTCACCCACGCGTCGACGAGTCCGAACCAGCAGCTCATCGCCAGTCTCGACGTCGCCCGCCGGCAAATGGAGCTTGAGGGCTACGGCCTCGTTGCGAATGCGATTCAGATCGCCCTCGAGATCCGACGCCAGATCAACAGCCACCCGATCATCTCGAAGTACTTCAAGGTGCTCGGCAACGATGAGCTCGTTCCGGCAGAGTTCCGTGCAAGCGGGTTCGAGGACTTTCTCACGCCGGAACGACCTGGTTCGATGCCGCGAAGAGCATCAGGGACGATGAATTCTTTCTCGATCCGACGCGCCTCACGCTGGTGAGCGGCGAGGCGGGGTTCGACGGTACGCAGTTGAAGGGAATCTTGGCTGAAAAGTACAACATCCAGCTCAACAAGACCTCCCGCAACAGCGTGCTGTTGCAGTCGAACATCAACAACACGCGCAGCGATGTCGCCTTGCTCATCCGGGTGCTGCTGGAGCTGTCGCAGGACATCGACAAGCGTCTGCGCGATGGCGGCGAGGAGGAGCGTGCCTCGTTCAAGAAGCGGGTCAAGGCCTTGATGCACGATGTGCCCGAATTGCCGAACTTCAGCCGCTTCGACGAGCGCTATCGGACCGAGTCCGGGGTCGGCACGATCGAGGGCGATATCCGCGCCGCCTTCTTCGACGCCTACGACGCGGCCGGCTGCGAGCATATCCCGCTGACGAGCCCGGAGATTGCGAGGCGACTGAGCGATGGGCCGGCGCTTGTCTCCGCCAACTTCGTAATCCCCTATCCGCCCGGGTTCCCGATCATGGTGCCGGGACAAGTCATTACTCCTGAAATCATCGATTTCATGCGCAAGCTCGATGTGAAGGAGATCCATGGCTATTCGGCCGCGCACGGGTTGAAGCTCATTCGCGCTTCGGCCGACGGCGCGTCGAGCAAGCCGAAGCAAGCTTCTCGTCGGACATCTCACGCCCAATAAGCGAGTGACGCCATGATCGACTGGTTCGTAAACACGCTGCGAAGCTATCCCGAGATCGCGATCTTCCTGTCCCTTGCAATCGGGTATTACTTCGGCTCTTTCACCTACAAGGGCCTTGGCCTCGGCGCGGTGACGGCAACGCTCGTTGCCGCGGTGATCATCGGGCAGCTCGGGATCACGATCTCGCCGCCGCTCAAGGCGACGTTCTTTCTTTTATTCCTGTTCGCGATCGGCTACGGGGTGGGCCCGCAATTCGTGCGCGGCATTGCGAAGGACGGCGTTCCGCAGGCGCTGTTTGCGGCGGTCGTCTGCGTGTTCTGCCTGCTCGCGGCCTATTTCGGGGCGCTCATCGCCGGCTATGACGTCGGCTCCGCCGCGGGCCTCTATGCCGGCTCGCAGACGATCTCGGCGTCGATGGGCCTGGCGACGGACGCGATCAACCGTCTCGGGCTGCCGCCCGATGAGACCAAGCGATTGCTCGACGCCATGCCGGTTGCCTATGCGGTGACCTATATCTTCGGCACGGTCGGCTCTGCCATCGTTCTTGCGCTGTTCGGTCCGGCGCTGCTGGGCATCGATCTCGAGGCGGAGTGCAAGCGCTACGAGGCAGAGTTCGGCGGAACGAAGGAGGCGGGCGGCGCCGGCACGGCCTGGCACCGATTCGAATTGCGCGCGTTCCAGGTCCGCGACGATGGAGTTGCCGTCGGAAAATCGGCCCAGGAGGCGGAGGCGCTGGTTCCGGGCCAACGCGTCTTCATCGAGCGCATCCGCCGCGGCGGAAAGGTCATCGAAGCGACCGCTGACACCGTGATCGAGGCCGGCGACATCGTGGCGATCGCGGGCCCGCGCGAGGTGCTGGTCGAGCTGATCGGTTCGCGGGCGACGGAGGTCGACGACCGCGACTTGCTCGCCGTCCCGGTTGAGGGCGTCGACGTTCTCGTCACCAGCAAGGCAGCCGATGGAAAGACGCTCGCGGAGCTGGCGACGATTCCGGAAGCCCGCGGCGTCTTCCTGCGCAAGATCACCCGGGGCGCGACCGCGACCGACATTCCGATCCTCCCGTCCACGCAGATCAACCGCGGCGACATCGTCACCCTGGTCGGACGCACGCAAGACACCACCGCCGCCACGAAGGCGCTGGGTGTCCCCGACCGCCAGACCGACGTCGCGGACGTCGCCTTCATCGGCGCGGCGATCGCCATCGGTGCGCTGATCGGTGCTGTCGTCTACAAGATCGGTAGCGTCCCGCTCACCCTGTCGACCTCCGGCGGCGCGCTGATTTCCGGACTCTTCTTCGGCTGGCTGCGCTCCGTTCGGCCGACGTTCGGGCGGATTCCGTCGCCGACGGTGTGGTTCATGAATTCGGTCGGCCTCAACATGTTCATCGCCGTTGTCGGCATCTCTTCCGGGCCGGGCTTCGTCGCCGGGCTGAAGCAGCTCGGATTCAGTCTTTTCTTCTGGGGTGTCGCGGTGACGACGGTGCCCCTGATCTTGGCCATGTATGTCGGAAAATACGTCTTTCGGTTTCATCCGGCCATTCTGTTGGGATGCTGTTCCGGCGCCCGGACGACGACCGCCTCTCTGGGCATGATCAACGATCGTGCCAAGAGCCAGATCCCAGGACTCGGCTATACGGTCACCTACGCGGTCGGCAACACGTTGCTGACGATCTGGGGAATGGTGCTGGTGATCCTGATGACGTGAGGGGAGCCCAACGTGGACTATATCGCGGCGGCGCTGCGCCAAAATCCAGAACTTGCAATCTTCCTGACGATCGCCATCGGCTTCCTGATCGGCCGCATCAAGTTTCGAAGCTTCAGCCTCGGTATCGTGGTCGGGTGTCTGTTCGCCGGCGTTCTGATCGGCCAGCTCGACATCAAGGTGCCGCCCCTCGTCAAGACGATATTCTTCGACCTGTTTCTCTTCACGACGGGTTACAAGGTCGGGCCACAATTCTTTCGAGGGTTGAAAGGCGACGCAGTTCCCCAGGTGGCGCTCACGGTTCTGCTGTGCGTGACTTGTCTGCTCACGGCGTTCGGATTCTCGAAGCTCCTGGGCTACGACGTGGGAACGGCGGCGGGACTTCTGGCGGGCGCGTTCTCGGAGTCGACCGTTATCGGTACAGCCGGGCAGGCGATCCAGCGCCTTGCGCTGCCGGAGGCGGAAAAGGCCGCGCTGATCAACAATATCCCCGTTGCCTACGCCGTGACCTACCTCATCGGGACTGCGGCGTTGGTCTGGTTCCTTCCGACGATCGGACCCAAGCTCATGGGCGTCAACCTCCGGACGGAGGCGGAGCGCATGCGGTCGCAGAGCGCAGGCTCAGGCGACACTTCGGAAGGAGTCACGTCCGCCGCACGCACGTTCGATGTTCGCGCCTATCGGGTCACCAACCCGAATCTCTTCAACATGACGATAGCGCAGCTCGAGATGCGCCCCGAGCAGGCCCGCGTCTTCGTCCTGCGCGTTCGCAGCGGCGACCAGATTCTGGAGTCCAGGCCGGACGTGCTCGTTCGGGAAGGTGACGTGATAGCCGTTATCGGGCGGCAGGAAATCCACGTGACGCGCGGCGACACGATCGGTCCGGAGGTGAACGACCCAAGCCTCCTCGACATTCCGATGGAGTCTTTGGATGTGGTCGTCACGAACCGAGCCACGGACGGCAAGTCGCTCGCGGAGTTGGCGCAGCTTCAGTTCGCCCGAGGCGTGTTTCTGTCGAAGTTCACTCGTTCTGGAATCGATATGCCGATTCTGCCGGAAAGCCGCATCGACCGGGGTGATGTGCTTCGCCTCATTGGCCCCCTGCCCGAAGTCGAGCGCGCGGCGAAGGAACTGGGCTATCCCGATCGCCGCACCTCCGCAACCGACATGGTTTTCGTCGGACTGGGCATTTTTCTCGGCGGCCTGGTCGGGCTCCTTTCGATCGTGGCCTGGGGTGTACCGCTGACACTCACGGCAAGCGGCGGCGCGCTTGTCATGGGTCTCGTTTTCGGCTGGCTGAGGTCGGTCTACCCGTTTTTCGGCCGCATTCCGGAACCGGCGATTTGGATCTTCGATACCGTCGGACTTTGCATGTTCATCGGCATCGTTGGCCTCAGCGCAGGGCCGAGCTTCATATCCGGGTTGCAGGCGTCCGGCATAAGCCTGGTCTTTGTCGGCCTGGTCTCGGCCTTGTTGCCGCACACGGTGGGGATCCTCTTTGGCCGCTATGTCCTCAAAATGAATCCGCTTATCGTTCTAGGCGCCTGCGCCGGGGCTGGCACGATTACCGCTGCCCTGCGAGCCGTGCAGGATGAGGCACAAAGCAGCATTCCGGCGCTCGGTTACACGGTCCCCTATGCCGTCGGAAATATTCTCCTCACCGCTTGGGGACCCGTACTTGTGGCGATGATGTCCATCTGAAAGAGTTCGGTTCGGGCAACCCATCGGCTTCACCGAGCGGGAAATGAGGCGTATGTTTCACGCCAGACGCCGGCTGGCTGCGCCACCGCGACCCGATGGCGATTCGACGCCAAGGCACGGGCGGAATCACGCTCCACAGGGCCGTCGACGCGACGCTTCGGTGAGGATGAACGTTGCACCAGGCTCGTGCGTTGCCAACAGGCCCGGCCCCCGCTGGCGAACAGATTGGCCGATCAAGCGCGATGCCGGGGACCATGGCAAACACGGGAGACTCACCGATGGTCAAGGTTGCTTCGGCCGTAGCCGCGATTCTGCTGATTTCGAGCGCAGGGGCGCTGGCGCAGGGATCCGCCTCGGCAAAAGCCTGTGCTGCCGACGTGAAGGCGCAATGTGCCAGTGTGCAACCGGGCGACGGCCGCGTCGGAGCGTGCGTAAAGAAGCACTTCGACGATCTGTCCGGCCCTTGCCAAAGGAACTCTGTTGAAGACTGGACTTGCCGTCAAGAAGGCGTGCTTGGCCGACGCAAAGCAATTCTGCGCCGACGTGAAGCCGGGCGGCGACAGGCTGGCGATTTGCATGAAGCCGCATCTGGCGGAGTTGAGCCAGCGCTGCAAGGACGCGCTCGCGCAGGTTGCCGTCGGCAAGAATTGAATTGGCGTCGACCGGTCGACCGTCGCGTCGTTCCCTCGCCGATGCATACGCCGCGATTGAACGCCCTGCGCTTCAGGCGCGCGCTCGCGCAGCATCCGGCATGAGAGCACCGGCCTCCATCGCGGGCGCCGAAGACATCGATCCAGTCATGGGCCGCGGGAATGTCGGTACAGGGGTTATCTCCTATACTGGCGTTTGGGCCCTTCCTGGGTTATTTGTCGGAAGGGTTTTAAGCAGGCGTTGAGAGAGAACTCCCACCTGAAGGTGCACACATGCCTTGGATGCTGGTTTTTGTTTTTGCGAGCGTGTCGAACGTCAGCAACGTGGCGACGCCCGTAACCGTGCCGATGGCGACGGAAAAGCTTTGCAAGGAGGCCGTAACCAAGCTCAAGGACGCCTACAAGCAAATGCAGTCGGTCAACTATGTCGTTCTTGGCGAATGTCTTCAGGTTCGCTGAAAAGTCAGCTGTCCTTCAGGTTGGCGGATGCGCCCGAGCCGCGAGCCGATGAAGCCCACGCACGCGGCGGGGCGCGGGCCGACGGCGCCTCGCTCAGGCGAGGCATCCTGATCGGGTTATCGAACCCCCGCAAGGATGGGATGGCGTTCGGCTCCTGGCTCTGCCTCGCAGGAGCCGTCAAAGCGTGAACCTCTTGCCGACCGCGGATGGAACGACCCTATCGCCGTAGACGGCAGCCAGTGCGCTGACGGCACGCCAACCGGTGCAGTGCCCGGGCGATATCAATTGCAGGTCAAACTGTGCCAGCGCTTCGACCGTCTCCGGGATGATGGACTCGGTGATCCCGGAAAGGTGGAAGCCGCCAAACACGCCGAAGAGCGGGATGTCCGGAAACCGTGCCTGGGCGTGTGTCAGAACATTGATCAGGCCGGCATGCGAGCACGCGGTGAAGACGACTTGCCCCTTGCCGGCCACATGGACCGCCACGAAACGCTCGTCCTGCATGAGCTCATCCAGCTCCCAACCGCCAGCCGAGGCCTGGCGATACTGGCCGGGAAGTCCGCGTTCAAAGGCGCTCACGCGGGGGATTTCGCCGCTCACAAAAAACACCTGGTCAAAAAGCACCTGCTCGTCTCGGGTGACGATGACATCGGCGCCGTTTCCAGACAGGATATCCACGCTCGGCACCAGCTCCATCGGACGAAACAGCCCTTCGGTAGATTTGGTCGCGCGCAAGGCGAACATATCGGGATGCATGTAGGTCGGGACGCGTTTCCCGCCATTGCCCATTGTGATCATCTGCAAGGCTCGCGGCATTGCACCCCCATGATCCCAGTGGCCATGCGAAAGCACCACGGCGCCGACTTCCCCGAGATCGACGCCGAGCCTGACCACATTGCGCTCAAACACCCATTCCTCCGGCCCGGTGTCGAACAGGAGCGTGCGGCTGGCGGATCCGGTCCGGGTGGTGATCAGGCAGGAAAGCCCATGCGCGGCGCAGCACAGGCATTTCCCGGACAGCCATTGCATTCCGCGACGGCGCTGGCCGGCGAACTCGGTCTCGACGAAACCAGGGTTCGACGAAAGACTGTCGGTCGCGTTATCGACCAGAAAGATCACCTCTGCCGTATCGACGGCCCTCATGGGAGCGGCCCCTTTCGAAGATGCATCGGACCACTCTATCCAATACGGGTGCCGCGCATAGCTCCGATAGACATGCGAAGCCCCAGCCTTTTCTGTGTCGAACTTGCGCGGTCGTCCAGGGCGGAGTCCTCGCGGTTCGTTTTCCGGTGCGATAACCCGCCGGCTCGTCGGTGTGGACTGTTCCCGCCATCGCATGGAGTGTGTAGGATGGATCCGCCGAGTTCCTCGAGAACGGGAGGACGCCGGTGGCCGGCCGCAAGCGTCAGAGCCGTCGGCCTTCTCGGTTTCCTGCCGATGCTCGGCGAGGGCGGGATCTGGATCGCGCACGACAAGACCGGTTTCGCGTTGGGAGTCATCGGGGAGTGACGCGCCGCAGGATCATCGCCGTGGAACAACAGCCCTTAGGATCAATCGGCCTAACGACGGACTGCCAGCGCCTTGGCGTGTGACCGGTGCAACGGGACAAAAGCGATGGACCCGAACAGATCAGGCTCCGGCAATGCGCCTTCGTCCTCGAGCATGTTCGATGCAGTGCTTCGAATCGGGCTGGTCGCTGCGCTCGGCTACGCCTGCGGCAGAATCGTGCTGCCTTTTGCCGGCATCCTGGTTTGGTCAGCGATCCTGGCGGTGATGCTGTATCCGCTGCATCTCCGTCTGGCCACCTGGGTCGGCAGTCGCTGGTCTGCCCTGTTGATCGGGCTCGTCGGCGTCGTGGTGGCGTTGGGGCCGATGGTCATCCTGGTGACGTCGCTGGCGAGTTCCATCTATTCCCTTGTCACGAGCCTGCAGAGCCAAGACTTGAGTCTGCCGCCGCCGCCACTGTGGCTCGACGACACGCCGCTCGTTGGCAAAAAACTGATGGAAACCTGGACGCTCGTCGCGACCAACCTTCCGGCTGCATTGAAACAGTACGGCCATCTGCTGAGCGGCCCCGCGGCCTGGATGGCATCGTTCGCCGGAGGCCTCGCCACCGGCGAACTGTCGTTCGTTCTTTCATTCGCGATCGCCGCCGTGCTCGTCGCGTATGGCGGGGGCGCCACCGCGTTCGCCCGACGCTTGCTCGAGCGCGTCACCGGCAGCAGGGCGCGCGCGGCAGGCCTGGTCACGCTGACGGCGGCCACGATCCGCGGCGTTGCGCTGGGGGTGGTCGGCGTGGCGCTGATCCAGTCGCTTCTCCTTGGGGTCGGCTTCTTCGCCATCGGGCTTCAGGCCGCCGGGCTGTTGACGCTCATTGCGCTCCTGCTTGGCATCGCGCAGGTGCCGCTGATTCTGCTGACGCTGCCCGTCGTCGGCTATGTCTTCGCGACGGAAACAACGCCGGCGGCGATCATCTTTCTGATCTGGAACATTGTCATCGGGCTCAGCGACAATCTTCTCAGGCCCTTGATGCTCGGCCGGGGGCTGGACGTGCCGATGCCGGTAATCCTGATCGGTGTCATTGGCGGCATGATTGTCGACGGACTTCTCGGCCTTTTCATCGGGCCTGTGGTGCTGTCCGTGGGCTATATGCTGCTGATCGAGTGGGTGCGGCAGCATCCCGTCGATGGCGGGCCGCAGAGCGATGGTCCGACATCCTGATTACGGCTGTCGCCTTTGCCTCGCGAGAGACTAGAGCAAAATCCGTTCAGGATGACCCATCCCCGGCTCTGTCATCCCGGGGCTGCGACAGAGTTCGGGATCCATAATCGCGACGACGCAGACGGCGCGCGACGGTGCGCAGACTGCGGTGTTCATGGGTTCCGGGCTCCGCTTCGCGGCCCCGGAATGACAGCGCTTGAGCTTGATTCACCGTGAACGGATACTGCTCTAGGGAAGGCTTGCCTCCACCGCGTCGGCCACGGAGGTGAAGCGATCGATCCCGCCAAGTTTCTCGTCCACGCCCTCGCGGCGCAGCCGCTCGCGCACCGAGGAACGCGCTTCGACGACCTGGAGCCGGATGCCGGCGGCGGCGAGTTCGTCTGCGATGCCCGCGATCGCGTGCGCACTTTGCATGTCCATCGAAGGGCTGGCGGAGAGGTCCAGGATGACGAGCTTTGGCGGCATGGCGCTGGCGCGCGTACGGTCCAGGATCAGGTCGCACACATGGTCGACGTTGAAATAGACCAGCCCTGACTCGGGCCGGAGGATCAAAACGCCGGGGACCGGTTCGTTGTCCGGATGCCGTTCGCGATCCGAGAAGCGCCGCGTACCGGGAATGCGTCCGAGGCTGGCCACGTGGGGGCGGGACGCGGCACGGAGCAATTGCGCGAGCGAGATGACGGCGCCGATCAGCACGCCCCGCAGCAGGCCGGAACCGAGCACGCCGAGAAATGCCGCCATCGCCACCACGAATTCGCTGCGATTGGTGCTCCACAGCTGCTTGAGGGTTGACAGCTTGAACAGCCCGGACACGGCCACCAGCACCACGGCCGCCAAAACGGGCTGAGGCAACGCGCGCAGCAGGTGCGAGAGGAACAGCACGACCGCCAGGATGACCGCCGCCGCGACGATACCCGAGACCGGGGTGCGCGCGCCGCCGCCCTCGTTGACGACGGATTGCGACATGCCTCCGCTCACGGGAAAACCCCTCCCCAACGCGGAGGCGAGGTTCGCGGCGGCGAGCGCAAGGAACTCCTGGTTTGCGTCGAGCCGGCCGCCATGCTTGGCGGCGAACATCCGGCCGATCGCCGCCGTTTCCACGGCGCCGAGCAGGAAACAGGCCAGCGCCAGGGGCAAAAGATTGTTGAGATCCGCAAACCCGACGTCAGGAAGCGCCAGCGCGGGCAGGCCCTGCGGGACGTCGCCGAGCAGCTGAACCCCGCGCGCCTCGAGCCCGAGCAGCAAAGCGGCGACGATGCCTCCGAACACGACGAACAACGTCACGGGCTTGTTGTCGAGGAAGATCTTGCCGAGCACGATCGCGGCGAGGGATGCCGCCCCGATGGCGAGCGAAGCGGGATTGGTTTCGTGCAGGTGCGTCAGGAAATGTCCGCTGTTCTCCCAGAAATCTCCGTGCGCGCCATGAATGCCGAACAGCTTGGGCAATTGCGTGCTGACCAGGAACAGGGCGACGCCGCACTTGAAGCCGGTCATCACGCTTTCGGAAATGAAGTTCACGATCGTGCCGGCCTTGACCGCCCACGCGATCAACGCAATGAGCGCGACGAGCAGCGCCGTTGCCGCCGCCAACCCGGCAAACCGTGAGGCATCTCCATTGGCCAACCCGGAGAGGGAGGAGCCGATCAGCACCGAGATGGCGGACGTGACCGTGATGACCGTATGCCGCGAGCTGCAGAACAGCCAGAAGACCAAGCCGCCAAACAAACATGCATAAAGTCCCGCCTCGGGCGGCAGGTTTGCGAGCGATGCGTCGCCCAGTGCCGCCGGGAGCAGGTACGCGGCCAGCGTGATGCCCGCGACCATATCGCGCCGCAGCCAACCCAGTTGGTATCGGGGCAGCCAATCCAAGGCGGGCAGAAATCGCAGGAGGGCGGGATGGCTGGGGGCTGCGTCTTGCATCGGTTTTGTCCGTCCCGCGAGTTGCAACCGTCCCGGAGCCAGGCGCCGTTCCGGCGGCGCCGATGCCAGTGCTGCGCCCCGGCCCAATCACTATGCAACGAGGATTCGACCGAAGTGAAGGCCGTGGCGACCGAGCTGTAATCCCGAACGCCTCGGCGCCCGGACGGCAGGATCGGCGCCCCACCCAATCGTGCCAGCTTTTCGCGCCTGTCTTGCGGAAATGCAGGGAAAGCGCAACCATTCGCGCCAGTTCAGGGAGCGATCTGGGAATTCCCGGCTAAGATGGGGCGGGCACAAACGGTCCCGAGTCAGAACGTCATGCTTCGCATCGCACCGAACCTCGCGTTGTTGCTGGCACTTCCGCTCGCGCTCGCAATGATGGTGATGAACGTGATGGCAGGACCGAAGGAAAGGGAGCTGTTCGATGCGGCCGGCAGTGGGGACGTCCCGGCGCTTCGCCGCCTGTTATCGGAGGGCGTCTCGTTGGACGCGCGCAACGACCGGGGCCAAACCGCCCTTCTGGTGGCGACCCATGCCAACAGCATCGAGGCGGCCCGGCTCCTGATCGAGGCTGGCTCCGACGTCAACGCCAAGGACGCCATACAGGACAGCCCCTACCTTTATGCCGGAGCGAGTGGGCACCTGGAAATTCTGCAGATGACGTTGTCGCACGGGGCCGATCTGAAAAGCACCAATCGTTTCGGCGGCACCGCGCTCATTCCCGCCGCGGAGCGGGGCCATGTGGAGACCGTCCGCACGCTGATCGAGGCCGGCGTCGCGATCGATCACGTCAACAGGCTCGGTTGGACTGCCTTGCTCGAGGCCGTCATTCTTGGCGATGGCGGTCCGCGCCACGCGGCTATCGTCCAGCTCCTGGTGGATGCCGGGGCGAAGGCTTCGATTCCCGACAAGGAGGGCGTTACGGCCGTCGCTCACGCCAGAGCTCGCGGCTATAAGGAGATCGTCGCTATCCTGCAGACCTCGCGCTAAGGCGAGGAATCTCTTCAGGGAGTGAGGAGGGCCTGAAGCTATGGCGATAACAGTACTGCTCATGACGATATTGACCGGACAAAACCATACCGTTGTCGCTGAGTATGACACCCCGCAAGCTTGCGAAGCGGCAGCGCAAGCACACCAGAAGGTCCTTTTGGAGAACGGTATCACCATCGTCTATAGCTGTTCTCCCAAGGCCCTCCGCTGACCCGCCACTGCAAGCGCCGCGGCACGACAAGGCCGTTTGCCGCGCTTCTGACCTCAGGCTCTGGTTCATCAATCCCAATCCACCCCAAACCTCATCCTGAGGAGCCCTGGACCGTCAGGTCCCGGGCGTCTCGAAGGAGGCTCCAGGGAACGCGGGAACCGCCCGGCGCCGAGGTCGCGCGAGGGTGCTTCCGCGCCTGACGGGCGCGAAAAGCGGACCTCACGGGAGCTTTTCGACCTTCGCTGCCGCGTCGGGGTCGAGGCGCATCCGGTAGGAGCCGTTCGCGCATTTCAGCGTCCACACGGCTTCGTCCGGCCGCGAGGGCTGCGGATCTCGCTGCGCGGTCACCGGGGCATCGCAGGCGTAGCCCTGCAAGCGAAGCTGCGCCGCGAGACTGTCCGCCGGCGTCGTGTCCTGGGCCAACGGACCGCCGCCGGCAGCGAGCGCGGCGGCGATGGACGCACCTGCGACGAGGGCGTTGACGGGTCGCTTCATGATTGTGCCTCGCGTCGTGAGGAATCGATCATGACGCATCTCTTCGCCGATCGGAACGGGACGCCGGACAGTGAGGGCAACCCGGAAAGCGATCGGCGCCGTTCTCCGCCGACAGGATATCAGCGCCGAATCCCGATCTCAGCCTGGCACCGAGCAGCGCCGCATCCGGTGTCCTCAGCGTGCCCCCAGGGCCGGACCAGGGGACGCAGCCGTTTCGTCCCCTTAAGAGACATTGATTTTCATGGCGTTTTGGCCGGGGCGGCGGCGGGCCCAGGGCGGCCTGGGAGCCGGCGGGAGGCATGGGTCGCCATTGCATCGCTGCGCCGAGACCGACCGGAAGGATGGCGCCAGGGAGGCGCCGTCCGTATCATGACTGAAGGAGCGTCGCCGAAGGTCGGGGCGACCCCGGCCGGATTTGGCCGCCAAGCGGTGCGACGGGCCGGTGATCGGGCGGCGAGGAGTGAGGCGATGCCTGACGTCGAAGTGCGATTCGATTTGACACCTCCCACACAGGACCAGATGCGGGAGCTTTCGGCAGACCTCAGTGAGGAGGAGCGGCGCTTGCTGCTCGAACACGGCGAAGAGGCCCCTTTCTGCGGCGTCTTCCTCCATGAGGAACGCAAGGGGCTGTATACCTGCCGCCTCTGCGGATTGCCGTTGTTCAAGGCCGGCGCAAAGTTCGAAAGCGGCACCGGCTGGCCGAGCTTCACCGCGCCTGTCGGTCAAGATCATCTCCGGAGCATTCGAGATACCCGCTACGGCATGGTCAGAACGGAGATCGTTTGCGCTCGCTGCGGCGCGCACCAAGGTCATGTCTTTCCGGACGGTCCGCCTCCGGCCGGGGAGCGCTTTTGCATAAATTCCGGATCCCTCGCGTTCACGCCCAATGGGGAGCGGCTTCCCGACAAACTCCGCAGAGGCGCTCCCGAAGGTGAACCGTGGCTTGGCTGAATTCTCCGACACTGCACTCCCTGCGACGAGCCTAGGGTTCGCGCCCGCCGACCGCGTCGACGGAGGGACTTCATGCCCCCGATCGGGTCGCTTCGCGCGCCTCGTCGAGATCGGGCGTGGTCCGGTCGGACACGGATATCGGTAATTCATCCGATTACAAACGGCGGCTGGGCCGTAGATAGTTGAATTCATCGGCGCACTGACGACGAAGGCGACAGTATGCGCTGACCGTCCGCGCATCTCGTGCGTGGCGGGAGTTCCCGTTGCGGTGAGTTTTCTTTCTGCCCGACGACGCGGATGGGGAACCATGTCAGCAGAACGGAACAAGGCACTGGCCCGCCGCTTCTACGAAGAAGTCTGGATCAAGCAGAATGCAGCCGCAGCCTACGAATTGGCCGCGCCGGACTGCGTCCGTCACGATCCGGCGGGACCCGTCCCCGGAGGCCCGGAAGGGTTCAACGCCAACGTGCTGCGCATTCGGACGAGCTTTCCGGACCTAAGCTTCACGTTCGACCTCGTCGTGGCGGAGGCCGATCTGGTGGCGGTCCGCTGGACAATCCACGCAACGCACACCGGTCCGCTCGGGCCAAATCCGCCGACTGGGCGTGCGGTCGCATTCTCCGGGGTCAACATTTTCCGCTTTGCCGGCGGCAGGATTGCTGAAATCTGGAACCATCGCGATGATCTGTCGATGTACCAGCAGATCGGTGCACTGCCACCGCCACCGAGCCGCTAGGCAATGTTGAAGGATGCGCGTCGCTTTGCTGCGACCACACGCCTCTCTCCACACAAGGACTCTTTTGCGCTCGCATTCATGGGTGCGAGCCGCCGCTTCGTCCGGTCGCTCCGCCGACGGGCTTGACTGCGGCGAAGCTCCGGGGAGGGACGGGCATGAAAGTTGACGGCGGATGTCATTGCGGCTTCATCACGTACGAAGCGGACGCCGACCCGGGCAAGACGACCATATGCCATTGCACGGACTGTCAGATGTTGACGGGCTCGGCATTTCGTACGACTGCGCCGGCAAAGGCGGGAACGTTCAAGCTTCGCTCGGGTGAGCTGAAGACCTATGTGAAGATCGCCGAGAGTGGGCGCGGGCGAGTGCAGGCTTTCTGCCCTCGATGCGGGACGCCGATTTATGCCACCGCGGTGGGCGACGAACCAAAATCCTACGGGGTCCGCGTCGGCACAATCCGGCAGCGAGACCAGTTCGTGCCGCGAAAGCAGATATGGGCTCGTTCGGCACTAGGCTGGGTCGACGACATGGCCGGCATCCCGAAGACTGACGCAGAGCCAGGCTAGGCCCGCGCTCGCTGCGTGGGCATTCGCCCAGTCCGGCAACGGGTGGGTATCGCAAGGCCGCGTCGGTCACGACTGACGGGCGGTCATGCTTCCTGCGGGATGACCCGGCTCGGCGTCGACGGGGCGGGCGAGGGGGACGAGGTTCGGCCGAGGTCATGCTCGCCGACCGCGCTGCGATTACCACCATCGGTGGAGCGCCGGCAGCGAAGAGCGCTCTCGAACGTTGGTCTCAGGTAGGGTACTCGGCCCCATGCCCTACCCACCGCAGCCCCCCTTCTTCTTCCACCTCCGCACGGAGCGAGATCAACTCGTCGTCGACGACACCGGCTCGGCCGCCGCGAGCGTCCGCGACGCCTACGCCTACGCCCTCATGCTGATCAGGAACATCCGCACCGGCCTGCCTGAGGAAGCCGACCCGGGCATGGCGGTCGAGGTCGCGGACGGGAGCGGAGAGATCGTGCTCGTCGTGCCCTTTGCCGATGGGGAAGGGACGACGCATTGAGGCGGGACCAGGTCCTCGAGGCGGGCGCGAGGCACGGCACGTCCCCCCGTCCGCCCGCCCAAAGCGACCGGCGGGCCGCTGATAGCGATCGGGGGTTACTTCCGCAGGGCTAACAACCTTGGCGCTTAACAGCGACGGTGTTGCGTTCTAAGACTCGGACCGCCACCGGTGATAACTCCCGATTCCATGTCCGAGCAGCAGTTCTTCGACCGCCCGATCCTAAATTCGCCCTACGGGTTCCCCGGCCGGCATTGGGAACTTGTCGACGGGCAGCCCACCAATCGAATCATCGAGCGCGCGCCGGCGGTCCGATCTCGTCACGCCGGTGCCGAAGCCGAAGAAGCGACGCCGCGGACGCGGAGCAGCCGGGTCTGGTGTTCGAAGACGCGGCGGGACTGTCCTCGGACGAGCAGGAATACAATCCGACACCGATCATCAACGAGATCCGCACCTACGTCGAAACCTGGCGCAACCTGCCGAATCCCGAGCCAGTGGCAGGTCACGCCCGAGACGGCCCGGCTGCTGCAGCATTGGCGCCACCACCAGTTCGAGCGGCGTGCGCCCGTTCTTCTGCCAGATCGAGGCGGTCGAGACGGCGATCTGGCTGACCGAGGTCGCGCCGAAGCTCGGGCCGCGCGGTCGGCAAGTTCTGGACCACCTCAAGGGCGCCAACGCGCGACGCGAACCCCGAGCTCTTCCGCCTCGCGCTGAAGCTGGCGACCGGCGCCGGCAAGACGACCGTCATGGCGATGCTGATCGCCTGGCAGACGGTCAACGCCGTCCGCCACCCGAGCAGCAAGCACTTCTCCCGCGGCTTCCTCATCGTCACGCCCGGCATCACGATCCGGGACCGGCTGCGCGTGCTGCTGCCGAACGATCCGGACAGCTACTACCGCGACCGCGACCTCGTGCCCGCCGACATGCTCGGCGACATCGGCAGCGCGAAGATCGTCATCACCAACTACCACGCCTTCAAGCTGCGCGAGCGCATGGAGCGTCGCCGAAGGCGGACGCGCGCTGCTCGCAGGGCCGACGCGGCGACGAGCTGCAGACCGCTCGAGACCGAAGGCCAGATGCTCCAGCGCGTCTGCCCGAGCTGATGGGCCTGAAGAACATCGTCGTCCTCAACGACGAGGCGCACCACTGCTACCGCGAGAAGCCGCAGGACCGACGACGACGAGGAGCTCAAGGGCGACGAGAAGGAGGAGGCGAAGGAGAACAACGAGGCCGCGCGGCTCTGGATCTCCGGCCTCGAGGCGGTGAAGCGCAAGCTCGGCATCTCGGCGCGTCTACGACCTCTCGGCGACGCCGTTCTTCCTGCGCGGCTCGGGCTACGCCGAGGGCACGCTCTTCCCCTGGACGGTGAGCGACTTCTCGCTGATGGACGCGATCGAGTGCGGCATCGTGAAGCTGCCGCGCGTGCCGGTCGCCGACAACATCCCGGGCGACGACATGCCGATGTTCCGCAACCTCTGGGAGCACATCGGCAAGGACATGCCGAAGAAGGGGCGCGGCGCAAGGCGGCGAGCTCGATCCGCTCAAGCCTGCCGACCGAGCTGCAGACGGCGCTCGAGGCGCTCTACGGCCACTACGAGAAGACCTTCGAGCTCTGGGCAGAGGCGCAGGCATCGGCGTGCCGCCCGTCTTCATCGTCGTCTGCAACAACACCTCGACCTCGAAGCTCGTCTACGACTACATCTCGGGCTTCCACCGCGACGAACGACGACGGCTCGACGACGCTCGACACCGGCCGCCTCGCGCTGTTCCGCAACTTCGACGAGCACGGCAACCGCGCTCGCCCGCCCGAACACGATCCTGATCGACAGCGAGCAGCTCGAATCCGGCGAAGCGCTCGACAAGGACTTCCGCGAGATGGCCGCCGACGAGATCGAGCAGTTCCGCCGCGAGATCGTCGAGCGCACCGGCGACGCGCAGCGCCGGCGAGAACATCACCGACGAGGACCTGCTGCGCGAGGTCATGAACACCGTCGGCAAGCACGGGCCAGCTCGGCGAGCAGATCCGCTGCGTCGTCTCCGTGTCGATGCTGACCGAGGGCTGGGACGCCAACACCGTCACCCACATCCTCGGCGTCCGCGCCTTCGGCACGCAGCTCCTGTGCGAGCAGGTCGTCGGGCGGGCGCTGCGGCGCCAGTCCTACGATCAGAATGCGGAAGGCCTCTTCGACGTCGAGTATGCCGACATCCTCGGCATCCCCTTCGACTTCGCGGCGAAGCCCGTCGTGTCGGCGCCGGCGAAGCCGCGGGAGACGGTGCGCGTCCACGCGGTGAGGCCGGATCGCGATTCCCTCGAGATCGTGTTTCCCCGCGTCGAAGGCTACCGGGTCGAGCTGCCGGACGAGCGTCTCGAAGCGAAGTTCGGCCCCGATCACGTCGACAGCGTCTTCGGCGAAGGCGAGGCGCCGTTCTCGGGCTGGTCGCGCGCCAAGGATCGCCTTGACGCGGCGCTCGGGATCGAAGCGCCGTGGTCGTTGCACGACCTGCGCCGGACCCTGTCGACGCGCCTGCACGATACCGGCGTCAAGCCGCACATCGTCGAGGCGATCCTCGCCCACGTCGGGCACAAGGCCGGCGTCGCCGGCGTCTACAACCAGGCAAGCTATCGCCCGCAGAAGCGGCAGGCGCTCAAGCGCTGGGCGGACCTCGTCGCGGTGATCGTCGGCGCGACGACGGCGCCCGTCGTGCCGCTGCGCCGCTTCGAACTTAAGAGCGATGGGAGGCGCGATGGTGACTAGGGAGCCACGATGGCAGTTAGAAAATTCTCGATGTCGGGACCGTCGATAAAGTCCGAGCCTTGCTCGTCGCGACGCTCGAATTCAGCAGCGAGCCTCCGCACGTGGCCTTTGTGATTGTGGATCAGCCTACAGGCGCGACGGCGGATATCGGAACCAACTCGTCGATTAACCCGATCCCACCCGTCGCGGTCCCAGTGGTCTCGATTTGACATCACCTCGCTTGTCTTCACAGATACGCATTGCTCGAACTTTACTTCGTCACACTCCCATCCCTTTCGGCTGCGCCGATTGGTGATGAGGCGCTTGGTGAAGAGGCGCTGCGCGAAGGGGCCGGCGGCATAGACCTGAGCCTCCAATGCGGCGTCGTCGTGCTTTCCGAAGCGAACGTGCGGTCCGCCGTAGTCGATTGTGCAGCGATGGACTTCAAGCCCGAGCTTCCAGGCAGCGAGAGCATGGCCGGCTTCGTGGATTGCCAGGATTGCGCGAGGCGGGCGGGCTCATCCATTCTCGTCAATCCCGTAGTACGCCCGGAACGCCCACCAGCAGGCGCCAGGTCACGCGCATCGCTCGATCTTGGCGTTGCGCAAATTGACGTTCGCCCGGTCGAGGCGGCTAAGCAATCCGCCAGCAAAGTCAGGAAAGTTCGGAAAGAATTGCGAGAGACCCGCGATCGAGTTCAGCGGTCCGGTTCGGTAGGGCCTCGGCCGCCGTCGCCAAAGCGTCCCGCGCGGTATTTCGTTCTGCTTCGAACATCGATGCTTCCTATCCATTATGGGCCTGCAAAAATTGATGTGCCTGCAAAAAATCAATTGCACCATATTGTCTCTTCGTCGGCTTGGGCGTGGTTCACAGGGGCTGCATCCCGGCTGCGGCCAACGTGATCTGCATCACGGCGGCGCCGCCGCCGCCGCGGATCGGCGATCGCAACCTTCTGCGTCGCCGGCGGCGCGTGTGAGATCCGGCCGAGAGCCAGACGCCGCTCACGGATATCGCTACGACAGAATCCGCGGGACGATTGCCCTGCTGCGAAGGAGAATCCGCCCCGCCGCCGGTGGCCGTTCCGGCGCGCGGGGCAGGGGAGGCGGGCAACGTTATCGGACATGACTTTCCGCCGACACCTCCGGCGCTTTCAGGCCGCTTGTCGCGCCTCAAGCGCCGTCACGGAGTTGCGCGGCATGGGAGAGAAGGACGCCGCTTGAGGCTTTTTGCGCAGTCGTCCACACCCATTTCAAGCGCGGGCCGCTCATTCCGCCGCCGCGCGAGCCCGTCGGCTATCCTTCGTCATGACCACGATCAAGACCGCGAGCTGGTTTCAGCCGCTGCCCGCCGGACCATGTGAAGATCGGCATCAGCCGGGGCGTGCCCCGCAATGAGCGGCCCGGCTACCGGCGCCTGCGCGCCCTCGAACCGGGACCGTGGTTCAACAGCGTCGCGCCGGACGAGTACCTGCGCCGCTACAACCGCATCCTCGATCGGCTCCAGCCCCGCATCGTCGCCGCCGATCTCCGCGACCTCGCCGGCGAGGGGAGGGTGCCTGTGCTGGTGTGCTGGGAGAGCGCGGCAGAAATCGAGGCCGGCCAGAGCTGGTGCCATCGCCACATCGTCGCGCAATGGCTGGAGAGGGGCCTCGGGATCGAGGTCGCCGAGGTCGGCTGTGAGGATCGACCGCTCGATCGCTGGGCCTTCCTGCGCGCGCAGGGCGTCGAGCCGCCGATGCCGTAGCGTCATTCTCCGAGCGCTTCGGCGGTACGGGCGAGCGCCCAAGCGGCGGTCCTGGCGTGCATCTCGCCGAACCGGTTCGACTCGCCGCGGCAGCGCTCGGCGTCGGCACGGGCGAGAGCGGCGGCGACGACGTAGGTGGTGCGCCGGTCAACCGGCGTGTCGTCGGTGAGGCGCCGCGCTTCCCAAAGCGAGGAAGCGGCGACCTTCCGGGTGCGGGGCGCAAGGGCCTTGAGGTGCGTGAAAAAAGGTCTGCGCATGTCAGGTGAGGCCAGAGTTGTGACGGTCATCGCGTCATTCTCCCTGGCGATCCTTGGTTGCCGTTCTGCGGGGGAGCAAAGGCCGCCCTTTTCTCCGATAGAAGACATTCGCCGGCGGCGGCTTCGGAGCCGAGGGAGCCGAACTCCAAGGCATCGAGCTTGCGAGCCAGGGCTTCGAGAAAGCGGCGCTTGGCCGCCGCTCGTTCTTCGCGAGAGAGGGAGAGGGACCGCCGGGTCATGGGACTGCCTCTTCCAGAGCTTCGACCTCTAAGCGCAAGCGGGGATCGTCGATCTGGCGAAAGGGGGGCGTTCGGCCGGGATGCGTCCGGCCGCAACAGGTGCCCCAAGCCCGAGACCATCCGCCGCCCGACCGCCGCCGGGGTCTGTAGAGGGCGATCGGGCGGGTATTCCCGGCGGCGGTGGGCCGGCCGAATCAGCCTGAGAACCACTAAGAACCCGTTACCGCTTCCGCAGCCGGCCATATCTGCGAGCGGCTTCTGGGGACGGGTTGGAGAGCCCGCCGGCCGGCGCGAGAGAAGCCCGCTGACGGCGGCCTCGATCTCGCAGGAAGAACCGGCCTCAGCGGCCCTCCTGGCGCCCCTCGCTTGATGTAGTGCCCCAATTATGCGAGTCCGGATAAATCGCCTCGGGGGCCTTCATGTTCGTCGTCTGGCGATCGCGCGAGCGGAAGTTAAAGTCCCTTGTCCGGCACTCGGCCCGGCTCGTCGAGAGCGTCCGCGTCAACGGCAAGCCGCGGCAGACCTTTGTCTCCTTTCTCGGCTCGTACGAAGAGCCCACCACGGAGGCGGGGGACCCGAACCCGGCCGAGGCGCTCGACCAGCGCCTCCAGTTCTGGCGCTCAGCCCGCGCCGCCCTCGACGTCCGCGGGATTCACGGCGAAGACCGCGCCCGCATCGAGGATGCCTTCGCAGGCGAACCCTGGGCAAGGCAAGTCCCGCGTCGCTGCCACCGGCTTGCCATCGATCTTGTGGGGGCTAAGCTGGCCTTGTCAGGCCCTCGGGGAGTACTTCGCCATGAAAGACCTTCCGACCTTAGAAAAGCGTCGTCTTCAGGCCGAGGTGATCGGGCCGATTTTTCGGGAGATGGTTCGCCAAGTGGGCCAGGAGCGCGCCGTCGCAATACTCGACGCCGCGATTCGCGAGGCGGCGATCGCCGAAGGCCAGCACTTCGCCGAACGCGCGGGCGGCCGCACCTCCATGCGCGACTTCATCGCCCTCTACGATCTGTGGACGGCGGATGAAGCCTTGGAGATCACGGTGCTGGAGGCGAGCGACGTAGCGTTCGACTTCAACGTCACCCGGTGCCGCTATGCCGAGATGTACCGGGCGATGGGTCTCGGCGAGATTGGCCACTTGCTTTCGTGCAACCGCGACGGAACATTCTGCCAAGGCTACGACCCCAAAATTTCCCTTCAGCGCGACCAGACCATCATGTCTGGTGCACCGTGTTGCACGTTCCGCTACGCCTACCGGCAAGACGATCGAGAAAACGACCCTGTCCAACAATTGGACGTCGCCAATGTCCGATGACGACGTGCGGAGGCTACAAGGCGCCGAGAAGGGCCTTCAGCTTGGTGAAGACATTCTCGATTGGATCGAGGTCGTGACTCTGGGTCGGCAGGTGGAGCGGGCTTGCGCCTGTGACTTCGATGAAGCGATGACGCCCGCGGCGCGGGCGACATGGGCGTCCATGTGCGCCCGGGCTGCGAGCGACAGCCACTCGCGGGCATAGCTGTCGACGAGGTCCGGCTTGTCCGCCGCCATGCTGACCTCCGTTTGGCTCGCCAGAACTTCGACGTGAACGGCGACGTAGAGGTTCGCGGCGCGAACGCAACGCCGCCGCGCTTCGGCGAGCCACTCCGTTGCCCGCGGCAGGTCGGTCTCGGCGGCATGGGTGAGGGCGATCGTTCGCGCCACCGCCACCTCCCAGCAGGGATCGCTGAGCTGGCAGCTCAGGGCGAAGGCGCCCTCGAGTTGGTGGCGCAGCGCTACTGGGTCCTCCTTCTGCCGGAGTTTCGATTCGCTCAGAAGCGCGACCGGCCACGGCCGGAACGCGATCCAGCGCTGTTCCTCGATCAACGCAAGGCACGCCTCGAGCCAGAGGTCGGCCCGATCGAGGCGGTCGGCCGCCATCAAGCCGCGCGCGCCGTTGCCGAGGGAGAAGATCTCCCGCCGCCGGTTGCCGCGGCGCCGGGCATGTTCGAGGGCGAGCTCGAAATGAGCGAGGCCCTCCTCGACGCGGCCCCAGTCGACAAGGTTGAGGCCGTTGACTGCGTAGATACCGGACAGGCTGTCGCTGTCTTGTACCAAACTCAGAGCTTCGGCGAGATGGGTGGCCGCCGCCGGCCGGCGGCCCGCCTTGCACTCGACGAAGCCGAGTTCGCGGAGCGCGGTCGCGGCAATGTCGGCGTAGCCGCGCTGCCGTGCGACGTCCGCCGACTGGCGCAGGTAGATCGTGCCTTCATCGGCATAGCCCCTGGCAAAATGGATGAGCGCAGAGCCGAGTTCGAGGAGTGACCTGGCAAGAAGGTGCGGATCGTCGCTCTGCTGCGCATCGTGTGCGGCGCAGCGTAAGAGATCGATGCCAGCGTCGGGGGCGCCGGCGGAAAGGGCCGCGAGCCCCAACTCGATGAGCGTGCGGGCATAGGTTGCCCGCGAAATGCCGAGCGGCGGCGACGAGACGGTCCGGCGCGCTGCGCTGCGCAGCGCCGGCGAGGGCCTGCAGCCGAGCTCCCCGAGAAACAGCGCTTCCGTCGCCTCGATGTGCTTAAGGGCCGCTTCGTGCCGGTCGGCGAGGACGAGGCTCTTGACCAAAAGGACGTGAGTGCCCTCGTCGTATGGTGTCCGGCGCACCGCGAGTTCGGCGAGACGAATGGCTCGCTCGCTGTCTTCGCTCGAGATCGCGAGCATGGTGTCCTGCCGCAGACGCGAGGCGATGAGGCTGGCGATGCGCTCCCGCTCGACGAGGAGCCATGTCGAGAAGTCGGGGCAAGCCTTGGGCTCGATGCCCTGAAGCAAGACGCCCGCTCCTTCGATGTCGAAGTCGGCCTCCTCGAGGCACCACACGTCGACGCCGACGTCGGCCGGCAGATTGTGGACAATCGGATCGCCGGACAGGCAGTGCGGCGACCCGAGGGCGTTGCGGAGGGAGGCGAGACACCAGCGCAGCGAGCCGAGGGGATCGTCGGCATCGGCGAAGAGTTCGGCCGCGAGCGCGGGCCGATCGAGCGGAAAGCGGGCGAGTAAAAGGCGGGCGAGGATCGCCCAGGCCTTGTAACCGCGCACCTTTCGGCTGCGGCCGCCTGCGTCGTGAATGGCGGGCTCGCCCAGAAGCTTGATCGTCCTGCGCACGATGGCGTCTCACCAACAACGGGCTTCGGGCCGCCCAGCCTCGCGGGGACCGTGTGACAAAGCGTGTGACGGATGCTCGCTTCGCGGATCGATGGCGGGAACGCCCGGTCACCGGCTGCGGATGTTCGATCCATCGTCGCCCAGCGGGGCAATCTAGACGATGGAAGGGACCGCCGCCATGACCGCCCGCATCATTGCAACGAAAATCTCGGACTCCCCGCTCGGAACTGCCGCCCGGCCACGTTCGGGAGAGACGAGCGCTCTCGCCGCCCCTAGAGGTTTCGCGATGAACGGGATTTCCTACGTCAAATTGCGCCGATTGATAGCTGCGGTCGCGGTCTCTGCCGTTACTTTTCTCAATCCAACGAAGAACGTCGCCGCAGCAGAAGGATGTGCCTCTATCGACTTCTGGCTTGAGACCATCCGTGAGGGAGGTGGTCGCCATAGCCTGTTGAGTGGACCAGAGGTGTCTCGCTTCGTCGAAGGTCTGGGAAAGCTGATCGATGTCCCTCGGCTGCCCTGGACCAGCGTGATTGCCGCGTCGTT
Source organism: uncultured Alphaproteobacteria bacterium (assembly GCA_963754975.1). GTDB lineage: Bacteria > Pseudomonadota > Alphaproteobacteria > Rhizobiales > Beijerinckiaceae > Microvirga. Next base: position 34,958 of record CAVWII010000006.1, read on the forward strand.
TCCGGACGGCCGAGGCTTGGTCCTCCTCAATACGGGCACGAGAGTTTGCGGGATCCTGGAGGTCGGCACCCTAGGCGCCGGTGGCTGAGAGTCTCGGGATCGCCATCGCGCTGCAGCAGTGGCCGTCTTTTTGCCCCGGAAGGCATGCGCGAGAGCTGCAGGGGTACGCTGATTACGCAACGCAGATTGCGGGCGGAAAAACCCCTCATGTCTCCGATCGCGCGAGACTGCGCCGTTTCTTGTTCCGAAAACGGCCGTTTGCGGAACGCCTACATGTCGTGTCTCTGTCCGGTGGCACGGGACCGGAAATGCCGGCGGTTCACGTTCTGCGAGAAACCCTCACACCGTCTGCCATGAAGGCCCCGACGCCGGCTCATCCCACACGTCGCGGCGCGGCCGATGGATGCGCAGTCCCATCGCCGCCATCCGTCCGCGGATCGATTGAGCCGCCACATCGAGGAGATCGCGCCTTGCCATCGATCCCGTGGGGGTTAACCTTGGCCATGTCAGGCCCCTCGGGGAGTACTTCGCCATGAAAGACCTTCCGACCTTAGAAAAGCGTCGTCTTCAGGCCGAGGTGATAGGGCCGATTTTTCGGGAGATGGTTCGGCAAGTGGGCCAGGAGCGCGCCGTCGCAATACTCGACGCCGCAATTCGCGAGGCGGCGATCGCCGAAGGCCGGCACTTCGCCGAACGCACGGGCGGCCGCACCTCCATGCGCGACTTCATCGCCCTCTACGATCTGTGGACGGCGGATGGAGCCTTGGAGATCACGGTGCTGGAGGCGAGCGACGTGGCGTTCGACTTCAACGTCACCCGGTGCCGCTATGCCGAGATGTACCGGGCCCTGGGTCTCGGCGAGATTGGCCACTTGCTTTCGTGCAACCGCGACGGAACGTTCTGCCAAGGCTACGACCCCAAAATTTCCCTTCAGCGCGACCAGACCATCATGGCTGGCGCACCGTGTTGCACGTTCCGCTACGCCTACCGTCAAGACGATCGAAAAAGCGACCCTGTCCAACAACAGGACGTTGCCAATGTCCGATGACGACATGCGGAGGCTGATCAGGGGTAAGCTGCGATCCCGTCCGAAGGGAGAACCACGCCCGTCGAACCTCCGTCCGACGCGCGCACGTTCGCGGCTCTCGACGCTCACATCGAGACGCTGAAAGCTTTGGCCGCCGCGGGGGAGGTGCTGCACCGACCGGGCGGATCGCAAGACAGAGTTTTACCGCGCGAGCTGCCGCAAGAGTCTTCTTGCCCCCGCGCGCCATCCGTCGGCGCGTTCGCGTCTACGAAACCCCGCTCACCGACGATGTCGCCCGTCGGCGCGGCGTGCTAACGATTTATCGACGCCGGTGGGGGTCGCACCGATCTCCCCCCATTCCGCCGGGTCCCGATCGCGGACGATTTCCTTCAACGCCTCCCGATAGCAGGTGATTGCCTGTTGAAGCCGATCGGTCCCATTTTCTTGGTCGCCAAGAGTGTGAAGCGTGAACCCCAATTCGTTCTGAACCTTTGCCCAATCGAGGGGAACGCGCTCGCGGGTAAATTCGGTCAAGGCATAGGCGGCGGTCGCCTCCCAGGCAGCCCTCGAGCCGCTCGGCGACCCGGGAGGGGAGGGAGAAGCCTCCCGATCGCCTCACTATCCGCCGCCGGCCCGCCGTCGAGATCCTAGCCATCGGACCCTCCATCGAGGGCCGCGATCGCAAGCCTTCCCCCGTTCAAGGACGGGCCCGACGCTCGCCTTGCCCAAGCTGGAGGAACCAGCGGGCGGCAGGGCAGGGGGGTCTACGGGCTAGACGATCGGGGACGTCGTCCATTCGCAAAAGTTTGGCGCCGATCAGCAAGGCAAGACCTTGCGCCCATTCCCACTTGACGGGGGGCGAGACCGTCGCCGTCAAAGGCCTGCCGATGATCTCTTTTCAAATCAACGCTGCTGCCGGGCATGGCTTCTTCATGCCGAGCCCCTATGCGACCGCCGCCGACATGCTCTTCAACAGTGCGCCGCCGACGGCGCATTTCGACGGCTCGAATGAGTGGGGCTACGGCTACGATAACTTCACGTTCGCGCCGAATGCGGCCGCTGACCGGGCCGAAGTCGTTTACGGCAACCTCGCGCGTCCTTCTGCGCCGGGGATTGAAAACCTTGACCGTGTTATCGCCTACAAACTCAACCCGGCCTCCTCCCTGGGCGTGGACTCCGTGTTCCGAATCGACTTTGAGGGCGGTCTGGAGATCAACCGCGCCGGCGTTAGCGTTCTCATGCAGAACGGCCAGTTCTGGTCACTGGTCGACAATACCGGCGACGACACCTTCATTGGCAACAAGTATAACGACCTCGTTCACGCGGGTGCCGGCAACGACGTCCTCGTCGGCCTCGGCGGCAGCGACGGGCTCTATGGCGATGCCGGCGACGATACCTTCAATAGCACCACCGATTACAGTGGCCTCGATGGCACCGGCGCCGGCGCCGGCAACGACCTCATGGACGGCGGCTCAGGCTTCGACACCGTTCGCTACGGTGGCAAGGCGAGCGAGTTTCAGATCACCAAGGAGGCCGACGGCTCGCTGACCGTCGTCGACAGGCTCGGCTACTACGGGATAGATACTCTCGTCGGCATCGAGAGCCTGCAATTCGACGATCAGACCTTCGACTTCCGGCCGCCGCCGCCTCCTCCCGTGCTTCCGGTCGTGATTGCTGGAACGGCGTGGTCGGATTCCCTCCACGGCAACGCACTCGACAATGTCATCTATGGCTACGGCGGAGGAGACCTCCTCGCCGGAGGCGACGGCAACGACGTGCTCTATGGAGGTGCGGGCAGCGACCAGAACATGCACGGTGAGGCCGGCAACGACGTGCTCTATGGCGGCGATGATTTCGACCGGCTGTTCGGCGGCGACGGCAACGACACCCTGTACGGCGGCAAGGGAGCCGACTTTCTTTATGGTGGCGCAGGCAAAGATGCGTTCGTGTTCAATTCATCCCCCGCTTCCGGCCGGGACACGATCTATAAGTTCAGCGTCGCTGACGATACGATTAAGCTCGACAACGCCTGCTTCAAGGCGGTCGGCAGGAACGGTGCCCTAAAGTCTGGAGCCTTCCACGCCAGCAAGGCCGGAGTGGCGCACGATGCGAGCGACCGCGTCATCTACGATACCGACAGTGGCCGCCTGTCTTACGACGCTGACGGCACCGGCAGCGGCCGCGCCATCGAGTTCGCGCAGCTCTCGAAGGGGCTGAAGCTGACCTACCACGACTTCTTCGTTCTCTGATCCGGAGCCGCGCGGCCAAACTGAGCGCCGCATCGACGTCGTCGCGAACCTCAGCGTCCATCCCGGAGAGATGGTGGTGACCTCGGCCCCGCGGGCAATCGAAATCTTTGCGCCTTTTGATTTTCGGATCGACGCGTCATGATCAGTGGCGCCTTGCCTCTACCAAGTATCCAAGGATCAACTCCTCGCCCAACGATCGGCACGCCTCCAACCGATGCAACCCTTCGATGAGTACAAAGCGGTCGCCATCCCTTCGCACGAGGATCGGCGCTTTCTGCCCGGTTTCCATGATGCTTTCTGCGATCATCTGGACCTTCCCGGAGTCGAGAGATGCTCGACGCTTCACCGGGACATAGATGCTGTCGATCGAGAAGACCTGGCTCTTCATCATTGACCTTGACCTTGATGGCTCTCGTCCGCCGAGAGGCTCGCGTTCGGGCTGGCGGTTGGCCCGCGCAGCCAAGAGCTTACAGCGGCAGCCGGAGTTGCGGCCATGCCGAGCGGGCATTTTCCCGAAACGTGCTCACGTAAACGTTGCTCTCGCTGTAGGGACCGCGATCGCCGCACCGGCACGTGCAGAGCCGGTCCCCGCCCGTTCCCCTCCGGGACCAGCGGGCGGCGAGGAAGATTGGGCTGCAGGCGCCAAGACCCATGCCACTCCAACATCACATCGCTCCTGGTTGGATTCTGCTCCAGGAGGATGACGGGTCTGTCTACCTCCTCGAGGACATCCGCAATCTTCCCGAAGCGGGCGGCGAGGAAGCCAAGCACAGCCCCAAATCCTTAACCTGTCGCGCCGCGCCGGCGCCGGCGGCCATGGCGCGCGAGGGCTGAGCCGCACGCAAGGCTGAACCCCCTCCCGCGAGAGGCCTGACACGCCTGTTAATCCCCTGTGGAAACAGGCGATAACGGTACTGACTTGTCCCTCCCTGGGCCGATATTTTATCGAAATCTGTTGCCTAATTTCGTCCGAGAAAGCGCGCTATGAGGAGGCCGAGCCCCTCGGTCAGAACGTCCTCAGCCGCATCGAACTTCCTCTCGAACCCCTCATAAGTTGACCACCGCATCCCCTTCGGCTTCGGCGGGAAATCCCACTCGTCTGGATTGGCGCTGCCGTGGGCGCGCGCTTTCATCTTCGCCTGGGTGCGATGCGCCCGGGCCGTTCGATCCTCGAACTGCGAAGCGTGGGCAACTTGCCGCCCCCAAGCGTGCCGTGAGGCAAAAAATCGAGGCGCCAGGCGGACGGTAGAGCACCCTCGTCCATCGTCTCTTCACCGGACAGATGGCGTACCATTGGACGCCGCCGAAATTGCGAGGATGAGGGACAAGCGAGATCGTCTGCTTTCGATCGTCGAAAGCCAATTACAGGGTGCCGCCCTCCTCCCACAGAGAGACCGACACTTGCACGTCGGTGCCGTCGCCGAACCTCCAAAGAGCCGTTCGGCGGAAGCCGGGCTTCCCTTGCCCGCTTGGGATGAGCTTTGCGAGGTTCAATCGGGACCCGCTCTCAAGGGCTACTCTCGTGCGTGATCGTCCCATAGTTGTCCCTCTTCAAAAAAGGCTCGGGTTTTGGTGCACGGCCATTCGGAACAAGCCGGACGAAGCGCGAAAGCGAATCGCATCCTTCTTAAGAGGTATGACAAGCTTCGAGATTCACCGAAAGGAGGATTGGGAGAGATCATTGAAAGCACTTTCGCGGGTCTCTCGATCTCCGGAAACTGAACGGTCAGCAGTACGCGTTCCGGCCTGTCCCTTTTTCTCAACGGAAGAGACGCCATGAGCATCGTCGAGGACGCATCCGTGCAGTCGTCACGGGACCGCAACGTTCTGGCAAACACGCCGCTCTGGCAGGGCCTTTTTCGCCGCCGATCGAGCCGGAAGAGCGATGCCTCGAACGCTTCCGCCCTGACCTTGGCGCAGCTGCTCGATGCCGCCGGCGCCCCGCTCGGCACCGGCAGCCTTGCATCGGCGGCCATGGCCGCGCCGGCATCGGGCGGCACCGCCCCGCTCCCGTCCTCGACCATGCGGGCCGGGCCCGAGCAGACCGGGATCGACCTCTTCGGCCCGCCCCTCCAGCGTCTTGCCGCGCAAGGCGCGACCGAACCGAAACCCGTCGCCGTCGCCCTCAACGCCGAGCCGACCGGCTCGAGCACCCCGATCGGCCAGAGCGCGGTCATGCCGGCGACCGTGACCGCAATCGCCCCCGGCTCGTCAGCGCTCGTCTCGACCGCGGTCGGCAGCGCCCAGGGCGTGCCGCTGACCTGCTGCGGCAGCTGCGGCTACGTCAATTGTCCGACGCAGGTCATGGCTCAGCCGCCCGGCAGCGTCGCGGTGTTGAGCGGGCAGCTCCCCAGCAACACGGATCTCGGCCTCGCCGACGGCATGATGCCGGACTTCAGCAGCCTTCTGAGCCGCCCCCTCGCCCTGCCGGTGGCGGCGCAGCAGCCTGCCGCCACCCCGACCGGTCAGCTGCCCGGTGGCGGAGAAACGGCAAACCCGCCGACGATCTCCGGCCAGATCGGCATCCTCGGCGGCGCCGTGACGAGGGCGGTCGCGGCGCCGGCCGGCGGCGCGGCGGCGGCTCCGCAGGGCCTCGCCGCACCGCAGGGCCTCGCCGCGCCGCGGCGGGCACTCCGAACGCGATCTCGATCGAGAACCAGAAGCCGGGCAATCCGGAAAGCGAATGGGGCATCGACGGCGCCGGCAGCTCGAACATCGAGGGTTTCGCCACCGACATCAGCGTCAATCACGGCAAGACGATCAGCTTCAAGATCAACACGAATTCGAACAACTACCGCATCGACATCTACCGGCTCGGCTATTACGGCGGCATGGGCGCGCGCAAGGTCGCCACGATCCAGCACACCGGCGTGCAGAACCAGCCGAACCCGCTGCGCGATGCCGCGACCGGCCTGGTCGACGCCGGCAACTGGGCCGTCTCGGCCTCCTGGGCCGTGCCGGCGGACGCCGTCTCGGGCGTCTACATCGCCAAGCTCGTGCGCCAGGACGGCACCTCCGGCGAGAACCAGATCCCGTTCATCGTGCGCGACGACTGCCAGCCACAGCGACATCGTCTTCCAGACCTCGGACGAGACCTGGCAGGCCTATAACGGCTGGGGTGGCGCGAACTTCTACGGCGGCAACGGCCCGCGACGGGCCAGGGCGCCGGACGCGCCTACGCGGTCAGCTACAACCGGCCGATCGCGACGCGCGGCGGCGTCGGAACCTATGCCGGCCCGCAGGACTATCTCTTCGGCGCCGAGTACGCCGCGATCTCGTGGCTGGAGCAGAACGGCTACGACGTCTCCTACATGGCCGGCGTCGATGCCGACCGCTTCGGCAGCCTGCTCCTCAACCACAAGATGCTATCTCGACGTCGGTCACGACGAGTACTGGTCGGGCCAGCAGCGCACCAACGTCGAGGCGGCCCGCGACGCCGGCGTCAATCTGTCAGTTCTGGAGCGGCAACGAGGTCTACTGGCGGACCCGCTGGGGCAACAGCATCAGCAGCGACGCCACGCCCTACCGCACCCTGATCTCCTACAAGGAGACCTGGGCCGAGCGCCAGCATCGATCCGACCAACCAGTGGACCGGAACCTTCCGCGATCCGCGCTTCAGTCCCGCCGGCGCATCGGCGGCGGCAGCCCGGAGAATGCGCTCACCGGCACAGCTCTTCAAGGTCGACGACGTCGGCGCGAACCTCGAGTCGATCAAGGTCCCCTACGACGACGCCAACCTGCGCTTCTGGCGCAACACGAGCGTCGCCAATCTCCAGCCCGGCCAGACGGCGACGCTGACGCAAGAACTATCTCGGCTACGAATGGGACGAATCGCCCGACAACGGCTTCGATCCCGGCCGGCCTCGTCAAGCTCTCGTCGACGACGCTTCCGGTCACCACCTATCTGCTCGACTACGGCAACACGACCGGCAACGGCGACCGCGACCCACAATCTCACGCTCTACCGCGCTCCGAGCGGCGCCCTGGTCTTCGGCGCCGGCACGGTCTACTGGTCCTGGGGCCTGAGCGACAACCACGACAAGGAGGCGACGCCGACCGACCCCCGCGTGCAGCAGGCGATGGTCAACCTGTTCGCCGACATGGGCATCCAGCCGGCGACGCTGCAATCCGGACTGATCACCGGCGACGCCGTCGACGGACCAGCACCGCGCCGACCTCCGCCATCACCTCGCCCGGGAGCGGGGCGACGCTCACGGCCGGGTCAGACCGTCACCATTACCGGCACGGCCTCGGACGTCGGCGGCGTCATCGCGGGCGTCGAGGTCTCGACCGACAACGGCGCGAGCTGGCATCCGGCGACGGGCGACGAGAACTGGACCTACACCTGGTCGCCGCAGGTCGCCGGCACCTACACGATCCGCATCCCGCGCCGTCGACGACAGCATCAACCTGGAGACGCCTTCGGCCGGGCGCACGGTCACCGTCAGCGGCGCCGAACTACGTCTCGCTGTTCCCCGGTTCGGCCGTCCCGGCGATCGTGAACACGGCCGATGCGAGCGCCGTCGAACTCGGCGTGCAAGTTCCAGATCCTCGGTCGCCGGCACGGTCAGCGGCATCCGCTTCTACAAGAGCACGCCAGGACATCGGCACCCATACCGGCTCGCTCTGGTCGAGCACCGGCACGAAGCTCGCGACCGCTCACCTTCGCGAACGAGACCGCGAGCGGCTGGCAGACGGCGACCTTCTCCAGCCCGGTCACGATGACGGCGAACCAGACCTACACCGCCTCCTATCACACCAATGTCGGCCACTATTCCAGCACCGCCAACTACTTCACGGCGGACGTGACGAGCGGTCCGCTGACGGCGCCGGCGGCCGGCAACGGCGTCTACACCTACGGCAGCACGAGCGCGTTCCCGACGAACACGTTCCAGGCGACGAATTATTGGGTCGACGTGATGTTCAATCCGTCGGCCGCGCCCAATCAGGCGCCGATGGCCGTGAACGATCCGCGGCCTCACCGCGACGCGCGACACGCCCGTCACGATCTCAGCCGCGACCCTGCTCGCCAACGACACCGATCCGGACGGCGACACGCTCACCGTCACCGGCGTCAGCGGCGCCGTGAACGGCAGCGCCAGCTTCAACGCGCAGAACAACACCGTCACCTTCACGCCGACCGCGGGCTATACGGGTCCGGCGAGCTTCACCTACGCGATCTCGGACGGGCGCGGCGGCACGGCCTCGGCCAACGTCAACCTCACCGTGACGGCGCCGGGCCAGACGGCCACGAGCCTGTTCACCAGCGCGAGCATGCCGACGCAGACGGCGCTCAACGACGGCCAGCAGATCGAGGTCGGAATGAAGTTCCAGTCCTCGGTCGCCGGCCAGATCACCGCGCTCAAGTTCTATCGCAGCGCCGGCGATACCGGCACCGACCTGCTCGACCTGTGGAGCGCGACCGGCACCAAGCTCGCGAGCGTCACCTTCAACAACACCGACCGCCAGCGGCTGGCAGACGGTGACCTTGCCGACCCCGGTCACCATCGCTGCCGAACACGACCTACGTCACCTCCTACCACACGACCGGCACCTACGTCGCAACGAACAACGGCTTCACCACCGCCATCACCAACGGGCCGCTGACGGCGCCGTCCAGCGCGGCCGCCGGCGGCAACGGCGTCTACGCCTACGGCGGCACCGCCACCGCCGGCATCTTCCCGACCAGCACCTTTGCCGCCTCCAACTACTACGCGGACGTCGTCTTCGTTCCCTCGACGACGCCGAACACCGCGCCGACGGCGGTCGCCGATACGGCCGACGCCACCGAGAAGGGCGGCATCGCCAACGGCTCCGGCGGCTCGCCGGCGACCGGCAACGTCCTCACCAACGACACCGATCCCGATGCGGGCGACACCAAGACCGTCACCGCGGTCAGCTTCGGCGCGACGAACGGAACGCTCGGCACGGCTCTCGCCGGCGCTTACGGCAGCCTCGTCCTCAATGCCTCCGGCGCCTTCACCTACACGGTGAACGAGACCGACGCCGCCGTGCAGGCGCTGCGGCAGTCGACCAACACCCTGACCGACGTCTTCAACTACACCATGCGCGACACGGCCGGCGCCACCTCGTCGACGACGCTGACCGTCACCATCCACGGCGCCAACGACGCGCCGGTGCTCGCCGTCCAGACCGGCAACCAGAGCGCCACCGTCGGCTCCGCCTTCTCTCTTGCGCTTCCGGCCGGCACGTTCACGGACGTCGACGCGGGCGATACCCTGACCTACGCCGCGACCGCGGCCGACGGTTCGCCGCTGCCGGCCTGGCTCGCCTTCAATGCCGCGACGCGGACCTTCAGCGGCACGCCGGCGGCGGCCGATGTCGGCACGCTCGGCGTCAAGGTGACGCGCGACCGATCTCGGCTCCCTCGCCACGAGCGAGACCTTCAACATCGCCGTCGTCGTCGACCCCGAACACCGCGCCGACGGCGGTCGCCGACACGGCCGACGCGACCGAGAAGGGCGGCATCGCCAACGGCTCCGGCGGCTCGCCGGCGACCGGCAACGTCCTCACCAACGACACCGATCCCGACGCGGGCGACACCAAGACCGTCACCGCGGTGCAGCTTCGGCGCGACGAACGGAACCCTCGGCACGGCGCTCGCCGGCGCCTACGGCAGCCTCGTCCTCAATGCCTCCGGCGCCTTCACCTACACGGTGAACGAGAACGACGCCGCCGTGCAGGCGCTGCGCCAGTCGACCAACACCCTGAACGACGTCTTCACCTACACCATGCGCGACACGGCCGGCGCCACGTCGACGACGACGCTGACCGTCACCATCCACGGCGCCAACGACGCGCCGGTGCTCGCCGCCCAGACCGCGCAACCAGACCGCCACCGTCGGCTCCGCCTTCTCCCTTGCGCTTCCGGCCGGCACGTTCACGGACGTCGACGCGGGCGACACCCTGACCTACACCGCGACCGCGGCCGACGGTTCGCCGCTGCCGTCCTGGCTCTCCTTCAACGCCGCGACGCGGACCTTCACCGGCACGCCCGCAGCGGCCAATGTCGGCACGCAGGCGTCAAGGTGACGGCCACCGATATCGGCGGCCTGCGCGCGAGCGAGACCTTCAACATCGCCGTCGCTCCCACGTCGGTGAGCCTCTTCGCGCACCGGAACTCCGGCGAACCTCAACACGAACGACACCAGTCCGGTCGAACTCGGCGTGAGGTTCACGACCTCCGTCGCCGGCACCGTCAGCGCCATCAAGTTCTACAAGGGCACGCAGGACACCGGCACTCATACCGGCTCGCTGTGGTCGAGCACCGGGACGAAGCTCGCCACCGTCACCTTCGCCAACGAGACCGCGAGCGGCTGGCAGACCGCGACCTTCTCGAGCCCGGTCGCCCTGACGGCGGGGACGACCTATACCGCCTCCTATCACACCAATGCCGGCCGCTACTCCAACACCGGCAACTTCTTCACCGCGGCCGCGACGAGCGGTCCGCTGACCGCTCCGGCCACCACCAACGGCGTCTATGCCTACGGCAGCACCAGCCTCTTCCCGACGAACACCTACAACCGGACCAACTACTGGGTCGACGTCGTCTTCAATCCGAGCGCGTCGGCTTGAGGAAGGCGCGATGAGACTCGAATCTGGCTAGCGAGCCAGGCCACGAACTCGGTCCTCCGGATCGTGGTGAACGGTGATTCTCGATGCGGCCGCAATCGACGGACTAGGATCGGCGGTTGCCGGTTTCGTCCTTGCAGGGCTCGGCGATACTCGTCGTCGCGAAGAAAGTGACCTGCCGTATAAGGCGGGCGTAGGGGCGGACGGCAATTCGTGCAGAATTGTGCGGAGTGAAAAATGCTTGGTGAAATTCATGAACTGTCTAAGCGAGTCGGCATTACCAACGCGCTGCGCGCCAAAGCTAAACACTCCTTCGCGCGACGGCTGTGCATGTTAGGAGTTCGGCCAAGCTTCCAGCCCATCTCCGTCCCCGTCGATGGATTGGCACACCCGGTCTTGCTGAGGCCAGCGACAAGCGATTACACTGTGTTCCGCCAAATCTTCGTTGAGCGCGAATATGCTCCTGTCAACGAGTTCAAGCCTCCGAAGCTCATCGTCGACTGCGGCGCGAATGTCGGGTACACCAGCGCATACTTCCTATCTTGCTTTCCGGCTGCGCAATTAATTGCCCTGGAGCCCGACCCTGATAATTTTCATTTTTGCAGCAAAAACCTCATGCCCTATGGAGGCAGAGCTAAGGTCCTGCAAAAAGCACTCTGGTCGCATCCGGCACGCCTCACCCTGCTCCACTTCGGCAAGCTCGGTGACGAAGGCGAAATGGGAGTTCAGGTATTCGAAAAGACTGGAGACGGGTTCCCGGAACACGTCCACCGTGGCATAAATCCTCCCATCGCAGTCGGCGAAATTGATGCGCTCGATATGAACAGCATCTTGGAAATGGGAAGTCCGATTGACATTCTAAAGTTGGACGTTGAAAAGGCCGAGATGGTGATTTTCAATGACCCGAACCTGCCATGGATAAAGCAAGTTAGGAATGTTGTAATCGAACTTCACAATGAGGAGGCTGCACAGAGATTTCGCCGTGCAATGGAGCCGTACACCTACGACTTCCTGACATCCGGTGAGTTATCGATCTGTAGAAACATAAGGCCGAGGTAACGCCGCTTTTTCTGGTGGAGAGACCGCACCCCGCTTCGCGGCCCCGGAATGACAGCGCTGCGGGTCCCGACGCGAAATTTCGGGGGTTGCATTTGATGTACTTCCGAAAATCGGAAGAAGGTCCTAGAAAAAGCCCGGGACTCAGGAGACTTCCCGGGCCTCGGGCGCTGGATCGAACCCATGAACCGCTTCACCGTGCTCACGGCCCTTGCGATGAGTCTTGTCGCTCTCGCCTGCGCATTTGGGGACGGCCTGTCGGGCCCGCTCGTAGCCCGGGAGGCGGCGGCGCAGGGTCAGGCTGCCCTTGCCGCTCGGGCCACATCGCCGGCGGTCACGGGCGGTAAGGACGAGATCGCGAAGCTGCAGGCGGACCTCGCGCCGGCGAACCAGAGGATCAAGAACCGCAAGGCCGCGCAGGCGGCTCCGACTTTTGCGCCGCCGCCGGGCCTTGCGCCCGCGCGGCCCCCCTCCGCAACGGTCATCAAGTGGCCGGATGCGACGACGACGGGCCCGCGCGCCTCGGCCTGCCCAAACGGCCGGACCGCCAGCGGCGGCTTCGCGACGACGATGGACAACCAGCAGATCAAGTGCCTCGACCTGGACGGCACGATCACAATCCGACACACGGGCGTCGTCATCGAGGACGTCGCCATCAACATCCCGACGGGAAACGTGACCGCGGGCATCTTCGATCCTGAGTGGGGCGGCAGGCCGTACACGGTCCGCTACAGCCGTATCGACGGCGGGGGCCGCAATTCCGGCAATCAGGGCATCTGGGGCTCGGGCACCTTCGAGTTCAACGACATCGAGGGCGTCGAGAACGGGATCATCCCCTACTCGCATTCGAAGCTGACCGGGAACTTCATCCACGCGCTCAAGGCGACAGGCTCGCCGCATTACGACGGTATCCAGATGGATGGCGGGCAGGCCGACGTTCTGATTACGGGCAACACCGTGATCAACGACTGGGGTGCGGCCGGCGCCGTGATGACGAACAACGAGTTCGGCCCGATAACCAACGTTGTTGTCGACGGTAACTTCCTGAAGGGCGGGAGCTTCACGGTCTACGCGGACGGATCGAAGGCGAGCGGCCCGCTCGACATCACGGTCACGAACAATGTGGTCGAGAAAGGTCAGTACGGCGTGCTGTACTGCAATGGGACCGCGACCGTGAACTGGTCAGGCAATACGCGGCCCGACGGATCGACGCTCGTTAAGCCGCCGAAGATGTAGATGGCCTTTGCTGTCGCGATGCCGCTGTCGGCCCTCGGCCGCATCGGTACGGCGCTTGAGGCGCGACAAGCGGGCTGAAAGCGCCGGAGGTGTCGGCGGAACGTCATGTCCGATAATGTCGCCCTCGCTCCCCTACCCGCTCGCCGGAACGGCCACCATCGGCGCCGACGCTCGCACCACGATATGGAGACGGTTGCCGAATTGCAGAAAGGGACGTTGCCCGCCCGCCTGAAGCGGGCGCGGGCCGATGGATCGCACCTCGGGCCGCACAGCCGCAAGGCGGAGGTCGCGCGCCTTCGCCGGGCCGAGGCGTGGCGTTTGAGTTCACGTACAGTACAGGAACAGGATTGCGAGGTTTTTGCGCAACAGACATTGAGAAAACAAGTTTCAACGAAGAATTCCAGGTTCCGCTCACACGTAAGCGATGGCTTATATTACGAATATTGTCGATAGGGAGCAATCGCCGTGCGGAGTAAGCCTCAAGCGTTGGAATTTTCCAACACGGGGACGTGGTCATTCCCGGCAGAAGCCCGCCGAGCGCCTTCTCGGTTGCTCCGGGGGCAGGTCGGCGCCGGCCGTCGACCGCCTCGCTGGCGGCAAAGGCCCTTTGCGTTGCAGCCCAGGAGACCTCGCGCGCCGCCTTGGTGGTGACGACGAACGGCGGCACGACAGCGCCGGGCGCGTTCGGGCTGAGCGGGCCGGTGGTGGCGGGACCCTACGAGTATTTCCTGTTTCGCGGCGGCGTCACGCCGGGAAACGAGAACGACTTGTTCCTCCGCAACGTCGCCGGACCGATCGCCCCGGAACCGCCCGGGCCGACGGCGCCGGGTCCCACCCCGCCCGGCCCGACTCCCGCCGCCGGGGCCGACCCCGCCGGGCGCGACACCACCCGGCCCCTCGCCCGTGCCGATCCCGTTCTTCCGGCCGGAGGCGATCGTCTATGCCGGGATGCCGGCGCTGGCGCGCTTGATGGGCAAAGAGACGCTCGGGACCTTTCACGAACGCCAGGGCGACCAGAGCCTCCTGACCAAGAACGGACCCGTGCCGATCGGCTGGGGCCGCGCCTTCGGGGAAAGGACCGAGTATCGTCGCGACGGAACCCTTTCGCCCGAGTTCGACGGCCATCTCTGGGGCTTCCAGGCCGGCTTCGATCTCGCCGCCGTCGAGACCTGGGCGGGACGCGACCATTTCGGCGCCTTCGTCGGCCATACCGAGGCCAACGGCGACGTCCGCGGCTTCTCCCTCGGACAGCGCCGCGCCGCGAGCGGCTCGGTCGATCTCGATGCGACCAGCCTCGGCCTCTACTGGACCCATATCGGACCGTCGGGCTGGTATCTCGACACCGTCCTGATGCATTCGTGGCTCGACGGCTCGCCGCATTCGAACCGCGGCGTCGGGATCGACCTCGACGGCAGCAGCACGACCGCCTCCCTCGAAGGCGGCTATCCGATCTTTCTCGCGCAAGGCCTCGCGCTCGAACCGCAAGCGCAGATCATCTGGCAGACCGTCGATTTCGACCCGACCCGCGACGTCTTTTCGCCGATCGGCTTTGATGCCGACGACGCGCTCAGCGGCCGGATCGGTGCCCGCCTGCTGGGCACCTACGTCGTCGGCGAGACGATCCTCAGGCCCTACCTGAAGGCCAACCTGTGGCGCAATTTCGGAGCCACCGACCGGACGGCGTTCGGCTCCGTCGTGCTGCCGGCCTCCTTCGGCGCGACCTCGCTTGAGGTTGGCGGCGGCGTCGTCGCGACGGTCTCGCAGAACGTCAGTCTCTTTGCCACGGCCGACTACACGACCAACCTCAACGGTCCGCACCGTGAGACGATCGAGGGCAATCTGGGGGTGCGGGTCACGTGGTAATCGGAGGAGCGCGGCAGCCACGAGCTTATGAGGTGGTGGGAAGGCTCCGCGTTTCCCACGGGTGCGAGCGCCTGCGCCGCCTTCCTGGTGGCCGTTCCGGAACGCCGCGAGGGGATGCCGGCCGCGGATGCCGATGGGGCTTCGGGGAAGGCGGCGCGGAACAGGATCATCGCCGCCGAGAACCGCCCCCGCATCGCCGTCGTCGGGACGAGAAGAAAGCCGACCCTGGCGCAGTCTGAGCGGGATGCGCGTTGGCCGCAGCGCCCGACCGCCGCCGGTCTGTAGAGGGCTAGTCGGGCGGGTATTCCCGGCGGCGGCGGGCCGCGCCGAATCAGCCTGAGAACCACTAAGAACTCGTTACCGCTTCCACGGCCGGGCCGTATCCGCCCCGGTGAGGCGGAATATTCGAGCGGCTGGCGATTCTTGGAAGGCGTTACACCTCTACAGGGGGCGAGGCGATCGGCACCATCCGTGCTCGCGGCGCAATTTTCTCGCGCTTGCAGGCTGATGGTCACGCGGCCCTGGCGAGCACGCGCGAGACCTGCACCGCGCTCCAATCCCCGCCACGCCGCGCGCCGTGGCGGCCGCCGGCGCCGCCGTCGTGCGGGCCGACCCTGGCGCTCGTGCACCCCAAAGCACGGCAAGGCTTCGGCAATGCCAGCGCAGCCAAGGCGCTCGGCGTCCGTTGATGACGTCTCAGTTTCGTGTTGTTTTCCATGCGGCCGCGTGGCCGCCGCTGCCAAAAGGGGAAACGCATGGTAAACGTCGTCATGGTGCTTCTGAGCGTGCTGCTACCGTTGCTGCATCTGGCAGTCACCAAAGGGCCCTGGACGCACCGCAACGTGCTGCGCCTGCTCCTCGTCTACGCATTCGTTTTTGACGTTGGCGCCGTCGGCTTCGTCTTCGGCTTCATCCCGCACGTCTTCTACGCCGACGAGGCAGCAAAGCTGATTGGCTGGCCGTCGGGCAATCCGTTCCAATTCGAGGTCGGGCTGCACGACGGCGCCTGGGGCATCCTCGGCTTTCTGTGCGTCTTCATCGGCGGCGGGTTCTGGCTGGCGACCGCGCTCGGCTGGTCGTTCTTCCTGCTCGGCGCAGCCTACGGCCATGTGCATCAGCTGCTCGTCGAGGGCGATTTCGCTCCATACAACCTCATGCCGGCATTTACCGACACGTTCATCCCGATTTGGCTGCTCGGACTGCTCTACGCCTACTATCGCAGCGGCGGCCTCGAGGGTGTGTTGCGCCGAGAACGCTGAGACCAGCCAGCGGCTCCGGACCGGAGCCGTTCGGAAAGGGCGTGAAGATCATCCGGAACAGGTGCTCGTGTTGCTCTTTCGATCAAGTTGCGGAATCGATCGCATACTTCAGCGGGGTCGAGATTGTTGAGCGCCGGTGGGGTCCGGATACTTCGCTGCCGAGGGCTTGAGGGAGGGCTTGTCGAGACGGCACCCGAGCGGTCCGTAGGGGCGTTTTAACGCGCCGCGCGGGGGCGCCTCCGTTCGCGGCGATGGCTGGCGTCCCGATCCCCGCCTGTCAGAAAAGCCCGGCCTCGCGGCCGTAATCCGCGTCGATGAACCACTCGCCGAGGTGGTCGCCGCCGCCTTTTCGCGGCTTCGCCTTTCCTTCGAAGTCGGCGCCCATCATGGACACGGCGAAGGGCGTCTCGTAGCCCGGCGACATGACGAACTCGGCCGGGACGATGTCCGGCGCCGGCCGGTGCGCGAATTGGACGCGAAACGCGCGCCGCCTGAAGCGCGGGTCGTCCGGATCGGGGAGCGCGATCGCGCGGCCGAACCCCCAGAGCACGACATAGCGCTCGAACAGGCGCGGTGGGTGGACCGTACGGGCGTTCGCGAACGCCCGTTTCAGGAACGCTCGGCGCGCTCGCTTGAGTTTTCTTTCCGCCGCCCGCCGTTCGGCCTCCCGCCCCTTCCAGCGCTCGGCCGCGGCCTCGACGGTCTGCTCGTGGATGGCCCATTCGCGCCTGAACACGCTCCACCACGTGTCGAAATCATCCTTGGCGACCCCTGCGGAATCGCCGTCGTCGATCTCGACGGGGCCGGTCTTGCCATCGAGGAACCGCGCGAACTCCTCACGCGACATCCCCGCCTTGCTCAACAACGCGTCGAGCAGGTGCCGCGCAGCGGCGGCCTCGCCCTCGTTCGGAGAGGAGGTCAGCGCATGCACTTTTCTGAGCCTGCTCCAATCCACGCTTGCCTCAGGATGTCCGCCGGGCCCCCGCCTCACGCGCATTCTCCGCCCTCTGCCGGCTTCTTCGGTCTTGGCGATAGGCGACCATGCGGGCGCGGATATGGCCGAGGCCACGTCGGCGCCGGATGGGCGCGGCTACGGTGTCGCAATCGCGGGCCGCCGCAACAGTTCCATGCCTGCGGCGTTGTCGGCGATCCGCGGCGCCAGTATGCTGCCGGCCATCGCTGGGGCAAGACGCTCGTGAGACTTCTGAAGCGCTTGCTGCAACGCCTTCTGATCTTTCTCCTGGGTGTCTTTGTCGTCTGGTTCCTCGTCTTCGTCGTTCTCCGAATAGCAGACCGACAGCTTCCCTGGATCCTGGGCTTCAGCGTAACCTACGCGATCGCGGCCTACGTCGTGCTGCCGCGCGTGGTGCGCATGGGTCTCAAGATCCTCCAGCGCAAATCCATCCCGGGCTTCACGACCACCGGCGACGGGTTGCCTGGCGATCCGGTCAACATCGTGCTCATCGGAACCCGCGATGAGCTTCGCGCCGCTTTCAGGGCGGCCGGCTGGTCGACAGCCGATCGGTTGGGGTTGGCGAGCTCCTGGCGAATGACGCAGGCGTTCGTCCTCAACGCACCCTATCCGACCGCTCCATTCAGCACCCTCTACTTGTTCGGGCGGCCCCAGGATGTGGGCTTCCAGGAGCCGATCGACGACAGTCCGCGCAAGCGCCATCACATCCGCTTCTGGGCGCTCGGACTGACCCGTTCCGAAGACGATGTCTCGACGCCGGGCTTCTGGCTGAACACCGACAAGCCGCCGGCGGGCGAACGTGTCTTGTGGGTCGGAGCCGGCACCAGGGACACGGGCTTGTCGCTCACGCGAATGACGTTCCAAATCACCCATGCCACCGATTCGGACACGGTCGCCGAGCGGTCCTACATCGTCGACGAATTGAGACGAAGGCGCGTCATCGGAGACGTCACCCTGCACCGGTCCGGTGAACTCCTGCCGACCCGACACGTCAATCACTACATCACGGACGGCGAGATCGCGTTCGCGAGCCTGACCGAACCGTGACGGCAGGACGGGACTTCAGGTCAACGCGACCGCCTCGCCCCGGTTGGCGGCGTCGATCATCGCCGCCACCGTGCGGGTGTTGTCGAGACCCTCGCGGCCGGTCGCAAGCACCGGCTTGCCCTCGGTCACGGCCTCGACGAAATGGGCCACCGCGTCGAGGACGAAGCCGGTGAGGCGCGGTCCGAACGGCGGCACCATCATGTCGGGGAACGTGCCCTTGTCGGCCGTGTAGAGCTCGAACGTGCGGTTGTGCGAACCGTCGACGTAGAGCGCGCCGGCGCTGCCAAGCACTTCGATCTTGAGGTCCTTCACCGTCGAATGCGTGCGCGGCAGAATCCAGGCGTGCTCGTAGACGACGACGGCACCCTTGGCGTACTCGACGGTCGCGACATGAAAGTCGGGCGCATCGATGCCCATGGATTTCAGCACGCCCTCGCGCGAGACGACGTAGCATCGCGTCGGGCGATCGCCGAGCATCCAGCCGACGATGTCGACCATGTGGCTGCCGAGAAACCACAGGGCCGACGAACGGCCCGACCAGCGCAGCATGTCCTGCGGCACCGCGATCGTATTGCTCAACCGCGCGTAGACGTAGGTCGGCGCGCCGATGTCGCCGCGTTCGATCGCCTGCCGCGCCGCGACCATCGGCGGATTGAGGCGGTTGTGGAAATCCACCATCAGGGTCACGCCCGCCGCCTCGGCGGCCGCCACGATCGCGGTCGCATCGTCGACGGTCGTGGCGAGCGGCTTCTCGACGAGGATATGTTTGCCGGCGGCCGCCGCGGCGACGGCGACGGCGCGGTGCGCGTGATCGGGCGTCGCGATCGAAACGGCGTGCACGGCGGGATCGTCGAGAACGCTCGTGCAGATCCGCCGTCCAGCGCCGCGCGCCGTAGGTCTCGGCGATGTGGCGCGCCCGCGACTCGTCGAGATCGCAGACCGCCACGAAGTCGGCCGACGGGTGACGCTGATAGGCCTGAGCGTGGCGCTCGCCGAAGAGACCGGCCCCGACGAGGGCGAAACCGCGCTTCACGATCACGCCGACACGGACGTGTTCCAGAAGAAGGGCCATACCGCCGGCGTCAGGCCCAAAAGCCGCTGCGCGCGGGCGGCGAGGATGCTGAAGTTGCCGATGCGCATCACGGGCACTTCGTCGTAGATCGCCAATTGCACATCGGCCCACAGCTTGGCGCGCTTGACCGGATCGGCCTCGGAATTGAAGGCGTTGATCACGGCGTCGCGCCTCGGCGTCGCCCACCAGCCGGGCGCGGTCGGCGTCATGAAGCTGAAGAGGGTCGGTTCCGGCAGGATCGGCCCATGGGTGATGAAGATCTCGTAGAGGCTCGCATCGTTGCGCCGAGTCAGCAGCGTCGCCCAGTCGACCACGACGAGATCGGCCGCGAGGCCGGCGGCGCGCAGATACTCGGCCGCGACCTGCGCCATCTTGTAATGGAAGTCGAACTGCCGGCTCGTCAGGATGCGGATCGGCTCGCCCTTGTAACCGGCCTCCTGGACCATCTTCTTGGCGCGCTCGGAATCGCCGGCCTTCGTGTAGGTCTCCGCCCCCGCCTGCGAATGCATCGCGAAGCCCGCCGGATACCATGCCGGATCGACGGAGTAGAAGTCGGTCGAGCCGAAGGCGGCGGCGAGCATGTCCTCGAAATTCAGCGCCGCGAGGACCGCGCGACGGAGCGCGACGTTTGCGAGGGGCCCCTGCTTCGCATTGACGAAGAAGAACGGCCATCCGAAGGACTTGAAGATGATCGCCTCCGCCTTGCCGCCCTTGAGTTGGGGCGCGTTCTCGACGGGCAGCGCGTCGACATAGTCGAACTGGCCGGCGATCGCCCCCTGGAGCCTGGTCGAGGCGTCCGGCACCGGCACGAAACGCACTTCGTCGAGATAGGCGACGCGGCGCCCGCCGTAATTGTCCGCTTCCTCCTCGCGCGGGGTATACTCGTCGAACCGGCGCAGCTGGACGTATCGGTCCGGCATTCGTTCCACGAACCGGAACGGGCCCGTGCCGACGAAGTTTTTCATCGGATGGGCCTGGTTGCCCGCGGGAATGACGATCGCCGCGCTCGTCTGCAGCGACAGGAACGAGAGCAGCGGCGCGAAGGGCTTGACGAGCGCGATCCGGATCGTCGCCTCGTCGGGTGCGCCGATCGACTCGACGTACTCCTTTGTCTGCTTGCCGCGCTGGGCGACCGTCATCCATCGATTGAGGGAGGCCAGCACGTCGGCCGAGGTCATCGTCGTGCCGTCGTGAAAGCGGACGCCCTGGCGCAGACGGATCGTGTAGACGCGGCCGTCGCCGGATATCTCCGGATCGGCGGCGGCAAGAAGCGGCCGGATGCGCCAGCCGTTGCCCCAGGTGTAGAGCGTCTCGAACATGTGCTGGCTGATCATGCCGACGACATCGGCCGGGCTGTCCATCGGATCGAGAGTCGGCGGCTCGCCGATCGTCGCAATGTTGGCGACGCCCCCGCGCCTGGGCTGCGCCAGGGCCGGCCCGATCGCCAGGGACGTCGACATCGCGCCGGCGAGGACGCCGAAGTCGCGGCGCGTCAGGCCCGCGCCGTCCAGGCTGCGATACGGCCGTTTCGATTCGCTCATGGGGATTCTCCGCACCACGCCAAGATGCCGCCGAGCGGTCGACTTTAGGCGATTTTTCCGCCCTGCCAAGGGCGTCGGCCTACCGATTCCTTTCGCCGGATGGGGGAGCCGGCCGGGTGCCGATCTGTGCCGGACGCGGGGGCATCCACAGGAGCCCTGCGGGAAATTCGGCGGTGGGCCGGTCGCTTTCCTCGACTTGTGCAAGGATCACGCGACGGTCTAACTCGCCGAGGCGGCGTTTCCTCCCTCCGCATGACATGGAGCGCCGCGTCGCAACCGGGAGATGACAGAGTGCACGACGAACCGATCATGGACGTGGCCCATCTGGCTCATCTCGAGGTGCTCACGCCCAAGCCGGAGGAAAGCCTGCGCTTCTTCGTCGACGTGCTCGGGATGACCGAGAGCGGTCGCCAGGGCGACTCGGTCTACCTCAGGGCCTGGGACGACTACGAGCGTTACTCGCTCAAGCTGACGGGCTCGAACACCTCGGGTCTCGCGCACGCGGCCTTCCGCGCCCGCAGCCCGCAGGCGCTCCAGCGCCGGGTGCAGGCCCTTCAGGGCTCCGGCTACGAGGTCGGCTGGCATGAGGGCGAGCTCGGCCATGGCCCGGCCTACCGGTTTCACGATCCGGACGGGCACCTCATCGAGCTTTACTACGAGACGGAATGGTACGAGGCGCCCGCGACCTCTGCGTCCGTCGCTGAAGAACCAGGCGCAGCGTTTTCCGGCGCGCGGCGTCAACGTGCGCCGCCTCGACCACTTCAACTGCCTCGCCGTCGACGTGCAGGCAAACCGCGAGTTCTTCGAGCGCTATCTCGGCTTTCGCCTCACCGAGCGGATCGTGCTCAACGACGGCACGGAAGCCGGCATGTGGCTCACCTGCACGAACAAGAGCTACGACTTCGCCTATACGCGCGAGGCTCACGGCGTGCAGGGCCGCTTCCACCATCTCACGTATGCGCTCGACAGCCGCGAGGACATTCTGCGCGCGGCCGACATCTTCCTCGAGAACGGCGTCTTCATCGAGACGGGGCCGCACAAGCACGCGGTGCAGCAGACCTTCTTCCTTTACGTCTACGAGCCCGGCGGCAACCGCGTCGAGGTCGCCAACGCCGGCGCGCGCCTCGTGCTGGCGCCGGATTGGAAGCCGATCACCTGGACGGAGGAGGAGCGCAAGAAGGGCCAGGCCTGGGGCCTGAAGACGATCGAGAGCTTCCACACCCACGGCACGCCGCCGCTGCCCGACCCGCACGGGAGCGGCGCGGTCGCGGATTCCGGACGACCTGTCGGAGAAGGGTATCGCATCGTGAGCCGGCGGTGGCGCCGGCAATGAGCGCGCATCCGAGGATGCGAAATGAGGCAATCTCGCGGGCCAGGCAACGCGGGAATCAAGGTCCTTGCACGACTTCGTCGATGCGCAGGGCGTTCACCACGAACCGCGCACCGGAAAGGCTGAGATGGTCCCGGTTGTGGTAGAGGACGCCTGCCGCACGCTCGAAGGAGCGACACTCCGCTTCGGCGCAGAGCGCGGCCGACGGGTCGAGCAGTTGCACGCCGGTCCGGTCGCGAAGAGCGCGAAGTGATTCGACGGTCGCGGCAGTGTCCCGGTCGTAATCCTCTTTGGGGACCTTAAGAGATCCGAGATCGAGCCCCCGCTTCTCGATCAATCCCAACGCAGTCGGGACGTCGTAGCTGAACAGGGGAAGCTGCTCCATGACGATCACGCGCTTGCCCGATCGTTCGAGCTCCTCGGCGGCCCGACCGAGCTTCTCGGCCACTTCGACGGAATTGGCATAGCCGCTGTAGTTCGCAGCCATCAACACGACCTTGATGCGCGGGTCGCCTCGGATCCGGTCGAACATCACGGCGTTGAGGGCCGCGCAACGCGGCACGCGCTTGGTTTCGAAGCCCGGCGCGGGCGGACAGGCCGACGTCGTCGAGACGAGGAGCGACCTGCCGTGCCGCGCCATCTTCTCGCCGAGCGCTTCCGCGAGTTCGACGCCGTGGCTATCGGCCCAGACGATCGCGTCGGGCGTCGCTCCAGGCGCTCCGAATGAGCACAGCTCCTCGTAGCGGACGACCCGCCCGGTGTCGTTGTGGCACTTGCGGCCGCGCTTGCTGAAATCCTCCTTGCTCGCGAAAAGGGTTGCGGCCTCCGGCGAGAAGCGGGCCGGGAGACCTTTCGTAAGGAAGAGAGCGGCGCCCGCCGCCACTCCGGCGGACATCGCGGCGGCGCCGAAGCGGAAGACCGTTCCCGTGGAGAGCGACGAGGCGAGAACCGGCTGCTCGATGAAGCGCCACGACAGATAGGCGCAGGCGAACGACGCGACGACGGTGGCAGCCGCAACCCCTGCGCTGAGCTCCCCGAGCTGCCAATGCCGCGCATAGACGAGCATCGGCCAATGCCACAGATAGAGCGAATAGGAGAGCGAACCGACCAGCACGAGGGGAGCGCCGCTGATCAGCCGGCCGCCGACTGTTTCCGTCGCTCGTCCGGCGTGGATGACGAGCGCCGCTCCGAGGCACGGCGGGAGCGCCGCAAGGCCCGGGAAGACGGTCGATCGGTCGAGCACGATCATGCTGCCGGCGATGAGCGAGAGACCGGCGAGCGACGCCGCGTTCCGCAGGCGCGGAGAGCGGATTGCAGGCAGCGCGCCGCAGGCGAGCAATGCGCCGATCAGGAGTTCGTAGGCCCGTGCCGGCGCAAGATAGAACGCGGCCGAGGGGCGCCCGGTCGACAAGAGCCAGACGCAGAGCACGAGAGACATCGCTGCGGCGGCCGTCAGGATCGGCACGACGAGGGCTCTCCGTACCGCCATGAGAGCGGCGAGAAGCGGCGGGAAGAAGATGTAGAATTGTTCTTCGACCGCGAGCGACCACGTGTGGAGGAGGGGGTCGAAAGAAGCGTTCGGTCCGAAATAACTCGATCTGCGCAGGAATTCGAGGTTCGAGGCAAAGCCGACGGTCGCGACGATCGATGAGCCGAGGAGGCGCAGGCCTTCGGGACTGAGGAGAAGCAAGCCGACGAGAAAAGTTGCGGCGAGCATCACGGTCAAGGCGGGGAAGAGGCGCAGGATGCGGCGCCTGTAGAACGAGATCAGCGAATAGCGTCCCTCGTTGATTTCGCCGACGACGATGCCGGTGATCAGATATCCGGAGATGACGAAAAAGATGTCGACGCCGGCGAACCCGCCCGGCACCAGCCTGTGGTCCGCATGGTAGAGGACGACCGGCAGGATCGCGAGGGCCCTCAGGCCCTGAATATCAGGACGATACCGCGTCTTGATCGGCGTCATTCAGGTTTTCCGTCCCCGGTGGTCAGGCCAGCCCGGCATCGCCTCGATGCAGGGATCGTGCCGTCCCGCCCGCCGCTTCCGGGAGAGCAGGCCAGTTCGAGGCGGGCATTGAAAGATCAGCATCGCAATTCAGCATTCTCAGCCTGTGGGATAATCCATCCCGCGGCGCGACGCCTGAAAGCGAATCGCGCGGGATTCGGGCCGCCAATTGTCCAGCTTCGATTTTTCGGATCCGTTATTGGACGAATGCCGGCAGCGTCGCAACCCTCTCCGGGTTCATCGCCAAGGCGCGGCATTTATGCCCGGCGGAGAGGCGATCCAAGGGGACCGACTGCGATCAGTCGCCGCGCGAAACTCCGAGCAAGCCCTTGCTCTCGTACCAGCGGACGGCACCGTCGTGAAACGGCAGGAAGGGATTGCGGGTGAAATTCGACGGCACCGTATCCGCGGCCGCCGAATGAATCTCGACCAGTTCCTCGTGGTTCGCGAAGACCGCTTCGAGGATCGCGTAGGCAAGATCGACCGGAAGATCGCGGCGGGCGACGGCGAAGTTGTAGAGGCCGACGGTCTCGTAGTTGCTCCGCAGCGAAGGATACGTGCCCGCTCCGACGAGCGAACCCCCGAGCTCGGGCATGGCGCTCTTCAGATCGGCGATCTGGCCCGGAGAGAGGGGAAGGTAGCGGACCTTTCCCTTTCGCTCGAGATCGAGAAAGGACGGGAACGGAACGCCGGCCGCGACCACGAGCCCGTCGAGGCTTCCCGACTGAACCTGGTTCGCCAGCTCGGCCCAGTCGCCGAAGGCCAGCGTGGGCTCGACCTTCAGCACCTTGAGGAACGCGGGAACGTAGGCGCCCGACGTGCCGCCCTGCGGGCCGATGCCGACCCGCTTGCCGGTGAGGTCGGCGATCGCGCGGATGCCGGAGCCGTCCCGGGCCATGAACTGGAAGGGCGTGTCGTACATCGGAAACAGCGCCCGCATCGACCGCAGCGGCTTGCCGCCGGCAAAGGAAGCCGTCCCGTTCCAGCCCTGCAGCGCGATGCCGAGCGTGACGAAGCCGAGCTGGATGTCGCCCGCCTCCAGCAGGCGGATGTTCTCCGCCGGCCCTTCGGTCGACCGCGCCACGACCAAAATCCCGAGTTCCCGGGTGAGGACGCGGGCGAGGCCCTCGCCGTACGCGGCGTAGGTGCCTCCCGGCGACGCGGTGCCCACGGTGATCGATGGCGGCCAGTGCGGTTCCGCCGCCGGCACGGGGCGGCCCATGCTGCCGAGGACGAGAGCCGCCGCTCCGAGGACGATCAGCGCGCGACGCATCATGGGAAAAGTCCTTCCGATCGGCTGTACCCCGGCAGTGTCCCGCAGCTCATCGGCCATGGGAAGTGCGATTAACGGCAGGCGCGATTATCGGTAACGGCGCGGCGTCCCTCGGATCGTGCGCGGTTGCGAGTGACGGTGTTGCGCGCATCGCCCTCCTCGACCTCCGGACCTTGCATCGAGCCCCAGCCTCTCATTTGAAGCTGGACCACTGTTCCTTGTCGATCCCTGCTCTAGGTGACCGAAACGTCTTCCGGCGCTCCGCGGATCGGTTCGTTCGGGATCGGCGGCGCGCGCGAGGCGGCGGCGCCTGCCCGTTGCGCAGGCGCCTGAAGCGGTGCAGGTTGTGTTCGTTTCCCTCCGACGGCAATCCACATTTTTGAAGCGTCTCGCATAGGGAGGCTACCTTGGACCAGCCCCGCGACGGTGATCCGCTCGAGACCAGGGAATGGCTCGATTCGGTCGAAGGCGTGCTGGAGGTCGGCGGTCCGGAACGCCTTCACTTTCTGCTCGAACAGGTCGTGGAAGGTGCACGGCGCCGGGGCGCGCCGGTCCCGTATTCGGCGAACACCGCCTATCTCAACACGATCCCGGTCGAGCGGCAGCCGGCCCATCCGGGCGACCGCGCCGTCGAGCACCGCATCCGCTCCGCGATCCGCTGGAACGCCGCTCGCCATCGTGCTCAAGGCGAACAAGGAATCCTCCGAGCTCGGCGGCCATATCGCGAGCTTCCAGTCGGCGGCCACGCTCTACGACACCGGCTTCATGCATTTCTGGCGCGCCGCGATCGAGACGCGCATGGCGGCGACCTCATCTACGTGCAGGGCCATTCCTCGCCCGGCATCTATGCCCGCGCCTTCCTCGAGGGCCGGCTCACCGAGGAGCAGCTCGTGAACTTCCGCCAGGAGGTCGGCGGCAAGGGGCTTGTCCTCCTACCCGCATCCCTGGCTGATGCCGGATTTCTGGCAGTTCCCGACCGTCTCGATGGGCCTCGGTCCCCTGATGGCGATCTATCAGGCGCGCTTTCTGCAAGCTACCTGCACTGATCGCGGCCTTACGCCGACACCGACGACCGCAAGGTCTGGGCCTTCTGGGCGACGGCGAGATGGACGAGCCGGAGAGCCTCGGCGCCATCTCGCTCGCCGGCCGCGAGAAGCTCGACAATCTCGTCTTCGTCATCAACTGCAACCTGCAGCGCCTCGACGGGCCGGTGCGCGGCAACGGCAAGATCGTGCAGGAACTCGAGGCCGAACTTCCGCGGCGCCGGCTGGAACGTCATCAAGGTGCTGTGGGGCTCGGGCTGGGACGCGCTGCTCGCCAGGGACGACAGCGGCATGCTCGCGCAGCTGATGGAGGAATGCGTCGACGGCGAATACCAGGACTTCAAGTCCAAGGACGGCGCCTATATCCGCAAGCACTTCTTCGGCCGCTATCCGGAGACGGCGGCGCTGGTCGCCGACTGGTCCGACGACGAGATCTGGACGCTGACCCGCGGCGGCCACGATCCCGAGCAAGGTCTACGCCGCCTACGCGGCTGCGGTCGCATCACAAGGGCCAGCCGACGCTCATCCTCGCCAAGACCGTCAAGGGCTACGGCATGGGCGAGGCGGGCGAAGGCCAGAATGATCACCCATCAGCAGAAGAAGATGGGCGAGGCGGTGCTGCGCCAGTTCCGCGACCGCTTCCAGATCGAGCTCTCGGACGACGCAGCTCAACGAGATTCCCTTCATCCGCTTCCCCGAGGGCAGCCCGGAGATGGACTACCTGCAGCGCGCGCCGGCAGGCGCTCGGCGGCTCTCTGCCGTCCCGACGCCGCAAGTCGCGAGCCGCTCCAGGTGCCGCCGCTCTCCGCCTTCGAGGCGCAGCTGAAGGGAACGGCGAAGGCCGCGAGATCTCGACCACCATGGCCTTCGTGCGGGTGCTGAACCACGCTCCTGCGCGACAAGACCATCGGCAAGCGCATCGTGCCGATCGTGCCCGACGAAAGCCGCACCTTCGGCATGGAGGGCATGTTCCGCCAGTTCGGCATCTTCAGCCAGGTCGGCCAGCTCTACCGGCCGGAGGACGCCAACCAGCTCATGTACTACAAGGAGGACAAGACGGGCCAGATGCTCCAGGAAGGCATCAACGAGCCGGGCGCGATGGCCTCCTGGATCGCGGCGGCGACGTCCTACTCGACGTCGAACGTGCCGATGATCCCGTTCTACATCTACTATTCGATGTTCGGCTTCCAGCGCGTCGGCGATCTCGCCTGGGCGGCGGGCGACATGCGCGCGCGCGGCTTCCTCATCGGCGGCACCTCCGGCCGCACCACGCTCAACGGCGAAGGGCTGCAGCACGAGGACGGGCACAGCCACCTCCTCTCGTCGACGATCCCGAACTGCGTCTCCTACGATCCGACCTTCGCCTACGAGGTCGCGGTGATCGTCCAGGACGGCCTGCGCCGCATGTTCTCGCGAACAGGAGGATGTCTTCTACTACATCACGGTGATGAACGAGAACTACCAGCATCCCGCCATGCCGGACGGGGCGCCGAGGAAGGCATCCTCAAGGGCATGTACCTGTTCCGGAAAGGCGGAGGGGCCGGCCGGCGCCCCGCGGGTGCAGCTCCTCGGCAGCGGCACGATCCTGCGCGAGGTGATCGCCGCGGCCGACCTGCTCGAAGCGGATTTCGGCGTCGCCGCCGACATCTGGAGCTGCCCGAGCTTCACGGAGCTTCGCCGCGAGGCGATGGCGGTCGAGCGCTGGAACCTGCTGCATCCGACCGAGCCGCCGCGAAAGTCCCATGTCGAACGTGCCTCTGGTGCGCGGCGAAGGTCCCGGTCGTCGCCTCGACCGACTACATGCGGCTCTTCGCCGAGCAGATCCGCGCCGAGCGTGCCGCGGCGCTACCGCGTGCTCGGCACCGACGGGTTCGGCCGCTCCGACTTCCGCAAGCGCCTGCGCGACTTCTTCGAGGTCGACCGGCACTGGGTCGCTCTCGCCGCGCTGAAGGCGCTCGCCGACGAGGGCACGATCGAGCCGTCGATCGTCGGCGACGCCATCACCAGGTACGGCATCGACACGGAGAAGCCGCCGCCCTGGACGGTCTGAGCACCGCGTTCGCAAGCAATCGAAGCAGCGGCCCGGTCCATGAGGCCGCCCGATCGAGGAGGATACGCCATGGCGATCGAGGTGAAGGTCCCCGACATCGGCGACTACAAGGACGTGCCGATCATCGAAGTCCATGTGAAGCGAGGGTGACACGGTCAATGCCGACGATCCTCTCGTCTCGCTCGAATCCGACAAGGCCACCATGGAGGTGCCCGCGCCTGCGGCGGGCGATCGTGGAGAAGCTTCTGATCAAGCTCGGCGACAAGGTCAGCGAGGGACGGCCGATCATCCTCCTGCGCAGCGCCGACGCGGCCGCGGCGCCGGCGCCGCCCTCCGCTCATCGAGCAGCAGGAGCCGACGCCTGCCGCGCAGTCCGCGGCGGCGGCGGCGGCGTCCGCCGCGAAGCCGAACGGGCCCGGGGCCCACGCCGATTTCGCCGCGTTCACGCGAGCCCGAGCGTGCGCCGGCTCGCGCGCGAGCTCGACGTCGATCTTTCCGCGCTCAAGGGGACAGGCGAAAAGGGCACGGATCACCAGGGACGACGTCAAGGCCGCCCTTCAGGGCCCGGCCGCGCCGGCCTCGGCCCCCGCGCCGGCGGGCGGCGCGGGCATTCCGGAGATCCCGGCCGTCGACTTCTCGAAGTTCGGTCCGATCGAGACCACGCCGCTGCCGCGGATCAAGAAGATCTCCGGCCCGCATCTGCATCGCGCCTGGCTGAACGTGCCACTCGTTACGCACCAGGACGAAGCGGACATCACCGACACCGAGCCCTATCGCAAGGAGCTCGACGAGGCGGCGAAGGAGAAGGGCTACCGGGTCACGCTGCTTGCCTTCCTGATGAAGGCCGCCGTTTCCGCCCTCAAGCAGTTTCCCGCCTTCAACGCTTCGCTGAGCCCGGAGAAGGACGCGCTGATCCTCAAGCGCTACTACCATATCGGCGTCGCGGTCGACACGCCGGAGGGTCTCGTCGTGCCGGTTGTGCGGGACGTCGACCGCAAGGGCGTCGTCGACATCAGCCAGGAGCTCGGCGCGGTGTCGAAGAAGGCGCGCGACGGCAAGCTTAGCGCCGCGGACATGCAGGGCGCCTCCTTCACCATCTCGAGCCTGGGTGGCATCGGCGGCACCGCCTTCACGCCCCTCGTCAACGCGCCGGAAGTCGCGATCCTCGGCGTCGTGCGCTCCCGCATGGCGCCGATCTGGGACGGACAGGCGTTCCAGCCGCGCCTGATGCTGCCGCTCTCGCGTGTCCTACGACCATCGCGTCATCGACGGCGCTCTCGCCGCCCGCTTCACGCGCCACCTCGCGCATGTCCTGGAGGACGTCCGCCGCCTGGTCCTGTGACCGCCATGGCGAACGCATCGCGACCGCGTTCCGGGAGACCCGTGATGAGCAACCTCGTCGAACTCCGACTGCCCGACATCGGCGACTTCAGGCGCGTCCCGGTGATCGAGGTGCACATCGAGCCCGGCTCGCGCATTTCCGTCGACGATACGATCGTCACGCTCGAATCGGACAAGGCGACCATGGATGTGCCGGCGACGGCGGCCGGCATCGTTCGCGAGGTCAGGACGAAGCCGGGCGACCGCGTCTCTCAGGGCGACGTCATCGCGACGCTCGAGGCGGAGGGCGCGCCCGCCCTGCCGCCGAAGGAGCGTGTCAAGGAGGAGGCCGCTCCCTCGCCCGGAGCCGGTCCGGCGGGCTACGGCAGTCCGAGCGGCGTCTACGAGTTGATCGAGGTCCGCATTCCCGATATCGGCGATTACAAGGACGTGCCCGTGATCGAGGTCCATGTGCAGGCGGGCGCCGCGATCGCGGTCGACGAGCCGCTGCTCACGCTCGAATCCGACAAGGCGACGATGGAGGTGCCGGCGGCCCAGAGCGGCACCGTCCGCGAGGTGAAGGTCAAGGTCGGGGACCGCGTCTCCGAGGGAACCGTGATCGCGATCCTCGAGGGCGGAATCGCGGCCCCGGCCGGCGCTGCCGCCGACGCGGGCAAGGCGCCGGCGCCGACCGCCAAGCCGCCCGTCGCCGCCGCCGGCGACATCCACGCCGAGGTCCTGGTGCTCGGTGCCGGTCCCGGCGGCTACACCGCGGCGTTCCGGGCCGCGGATCTCGGCAAGAAGGTGGTGCTGGTCGAGCGCTGGCCAAGTCTCGGCGGCGTCTGCCTCAACGTCGGCTGCATCCCCTCGAAGGCGTTGCTCCACGCCGCCAAGGTCATCGCCGAAAGCCGCGACATGGGCGCCCACGGCGTCTCGTTCGCGGAGCCTTCGATCGACCTCGGCAAGCTGCGCGGCTGGAAGGACGGCGTCGTCAAGCGCCTCACCGGCGGCCTTTCCGGTCTCGCCAAGCAGCGCAAGGTCAGCGTCGTCACCGGGGCCGGCCGGTTCGTCGCCATGAACCAGCTCGAAGTGCGCTCCGAGGACGGCGCGACGAAGATCGTGTCGTTCGAGCAGGCGATCATCGCAAGCGGCTCCGAGCCGGTCACCCTGCCCTTCATCCCGCACGACGACCCGCGCGTGATCGACTCGACCGGCGCCCTCGAACTCGATGGCATCCCGCAGCGGCTCCTCGTCGTCGGAGGCGGCATCATCGGGCTCGAAATGGCGACCGTCTATCACGCGCTCGGCGCCAAGGTCACGGTCGTCGAGTTGATGGACCAGATCATCCCTGGCGCGGACAAGGATATCGTGACGCCGCTGATGAAGCGGATCGCCAAGCAGTACGAAGCGATCCACCTCAAGGCCAAGGTGACGAAGGTCGAGCCGAACGGCGCCGGGCTCGTCGTCCATTTCGAGGGCGGCAGCGCGCCCGCGACCGACACCTTCGACAAGATCCTCGTCGCGGTCGGACGCAGGCCCAACGGCAAATCGATCGGCGCCGAGAACGCCGGCGTCGCGGTCGACGAACGCGGCTTCATCGCGGTCGATCGGCAGATGCGGACCAACGTTCCCCACATCTTCGCCATCGGCGACATCGTCGGGCAGCCGATGCTCGCCCACAAGGCCGTGCACGAGGGCCGCGTCGCGGCGGAGACCGCGGCCGGCAAGAACAGCTTCTTCGATGCGAAGGTGATTCCGTCGGTCGCCTATACCGATCCCGAGGTCGCCTGGGTCGGCGTGACCGAGAACGAGGCGAAGGCGAACGGCATCAAGTACGGCAAGGGCGTCTTCCCGTGGGCCGCGAGCGGCCGCTCGCTGTCCCTCGGACGCGACGAGGGTGTCACCAAGGTTCTCTTCGACGAGGCGACGGACCGCATCATCGGCTGTGGCATCGTCGGCCCGTCCGCGGGCGATTTGATCGCCGAAGCGGCGCTCGCCATCGAAATGGGCGCCGACGCGCAGGACATCGGCATGACGATCCACCCGCATCCGACGCTGTCGGAGACGATCGGCATGGCGGCCGAAGCCTTCGAGGGCACCATCACCGACCTCTACATGCCGAAGAAGCAGAAGGCGCATTGAAGAAGGCAAACCCAGGGAAGGAGACAGCCATGGCCAGCAAGCAGGATCCGGCGAAAGCGGGCGACGATCGCGCGGGCGTCCCCGACAACGTCAGGCAGGCGGCCGAATCGGCCCTCGCTCAGGCGAAGAAGGCGGTCGACCAGTGCATGCAGCAGGCGACGCGCCTCCAGGAGACGGTCGGCTCCTCGGCGCAGGTGGCGCAATCCGGCGCGCGGAGCGTGAACCAGAAAGTGCTCGCCGCCGCCGAGGCGAACATATCCGCGACCTTCGACTTTGCGCAGCGCCTCGTGCACGCCACGAACGCGCAGGAGATCGTCGCCCTGCAGCACGAATTCGTGAAGCAGCAGCTCGAGCGGGTGAACGCGCAGCTCAAGGAGGTCGGCGCGGCGGCGAAGGACGCCGCGACGGAGATGGGAGCCGCGGTGCTGCCGAGGAAATAGCCCGCCCGCCGCCGCCCGACAGGCGGCCGCCTCCGCGATCCGAGGAGTCGAACATGAGCCAGGACGTCGATCTCGAAGGACATGCCGGCGGCCCGGGGGCGGCAGAGCCGGGAGCCGAGGAGAATCTGGTCAAGGCGGCCCTCGACTATCACCGCTTTCCGACGCCCGGAAAGATCACGGTCCTGCCGACGAAGGATATGAGCACCCAGCGCGATCTCGCGCTGGCCTACTCCCCCGGGGTCGCCGCCGCCTGCCTCGCCATCAAGCGCAACCCCCTGGAAGCCGCGAACATGACCTCGCGCGGCAATCTCGTCGCGGTGATTTCCAACGGCACGGCGGTGCTCGGCCTCGGCAACATCGGCGCCCTTGCCGGCAAGCCCGTCATGGAAGGCAAGGGCTGCCTGTTCCGAAAGTTCGCCGGCATCGACGTCTTCGACATCGAGATCGACGAGACCGACCCGGACAAGCTTGTCGACATCATCGCCTCCCTCGAGCCGACCTTCGGCGGCATCAACCTCGAAGACATCAAGGCGCCCGAGTGCTTCCTCGTCGAGACGAAGCTGCGCGAACGCATGAAGATCCCGGTCTTCCATGACGACCAGCACGGCACGGCGATCGTCGTCGCGGCCGCCGTTCTCAACGGCCTGAAGGTCGTCGGCAAGCGCATCGAGGAGGTCAAGCTCGCCTGCTCCGGAGCCGGCGCCGCGGCCATCGCCTGCCTGAACCTCCTCGTCGGCCTCGGCCTGCGCAAGGAGAACGTCCTCATCGTCGATTCCAAGGGCGTCGTCTATGAAGGCCGCAAGGAGGCGATGGACGACCAGAAGGCGCAATACGCCCGACGGACGTCCGCCCGCACGCTCGCCGATACGGTTGCGGGAGCGGACATCTTCCTCGGCCTGTCGGCAGCCGGCGTCCTCAAGCCGGAGATGGTCGAGGCGATGGCCGAGAAGCCGCTGATCCTCGCCCTCGCCAATCCCGACCCGGAGATCCGGCCCGAGGTCGCGAAGATTGCGCGGCCCGACGCAATCATCGCCACCGGCCGCTCGGACTATCCGAACCAGGTCAACAACCTGCTCTGCTTCCCGTTCATGTTCCGCGGCGCCCTCGACGTCGGCGCCAGCACCATCAACGAGGAGATGAAGCTCGCGGCGGTGCGGGCGATCGCCGAACTCGCCCAGGCCGAGCAGTCGGACGTGGTGACGGCCGCCTACGGGACGCAGGACATCGTGTTCGGACCGGACTACCTCATTCCGCGACCCTTCGACCCGAGGCTGATCACGAAGGTGGCGCCGGCCGTCGCGCAGGCCGCGATGGACAGCGGCGTCGCGACGCGGCCCCTGCCGGACCTCGACGCCTACCGCCGCTCCTTGCAGCGGTTCGTCTACACGTCCGGCACGGTCATGCAGCCGGTCTTCGCCGCCGCGGTGGCGTCGTCGCGCCGGCGCATCGTCTACGCCGAGGGCGAGGACGACCGCTTCCTGCGCGCGGCGCAGGTCGTCGTCGACGAGGGTCTCGCGGTCCCCGTTCTCGTCGGCAGGCCGGACGTCATCGCGCAGAAGATCAAGGCGCTCGGACTGCGCCTCGTGGCGGGCCGCGACGTCGAGATCGCGAGCTTCGACGACGAATCGGCCCGCGCCGAAGCCGTCGAGGGCTATTACCAGCGTCGCAAGCGGCACGGCCTGTCGCGCGACGTCGCCGCGGCCGAGATGCGCCGCAACACCACCCTGATCGGCGCGATGCTGCTGAGCGAAGGCAAGGCGGACGGGCTCCTGTGCGGCACGTTCGGGTCCTACGCGGCCCACCTCCGCTATGTCGAGGAGGTGATCGGCCTCGCCGAGGGCGCGCACGGCTTCGCCGCGATGAACCTCCTGCAGCTGCCGCGGCACACGCTCTTCATCTGCGACACCTACATTCACCTCGACCCGACGGCGGAAGAGCTCGCCGGCATGGCCGTCCTCGCGGCCGCGGAGCTGAGGCGGTTCGGGCAGACGCCGCGCGTCGCGCTCGTGTCCCACTCCAATTTCGGGGCCGCCGGCGATCCCTCGGCCCGCAAGATGCGCGACGCCCTCGCGTTGATCGAGCGCAGCGCGCCCGACCTCGAGGTCGAAGGCGAGATGCATGCGGATGCCGCGCTCAGCAAGCCGCTCCTGAACCGCATCTTCCCGGACGCGCGCCTGAGCGCGGAGGCGAACCTGCTCATCATGCCGAACCTCGATGCCGCCAACATCACCTTCAATGCCCTGAAGATCGTCGCCGGGCAGGGCATCAGCGTCGGGCCGATCCTGCTCGGCGCCGCAAAGCCCGCTCACATCCTGACCCCGACGGCGACCGTAAGGGGCATCGTCAACATGACCGCGCTCACGGCCGTGGCGGCCTGTCCCGCGACGCAATCCTCCTGACCGCTTCACCCGACCGAGGACTTCGACATGGCAAGCGTGACCCCGACGACCGCGGCTCTGGCGAGCCACCATCAAGGCAAGTGGTATCAGCATCTCTACGTCCAGGTGCTGACCGCCATTTTTCTCGGCGTGCTGCTGGGCCATTTCTATCCATCGGCCGGCGAGGCGATGAAGCCGCTCGGCGACGCCTTCATCAAGCTGATCAAGATGGTGATCGCACCGATCATCTTCTTCACGGTCGTGCACGGCATCGCCAGCATGAAGGACATGAAGAAGGTCGGGCGCGTCGGCCTCAAGGCGCTCCTCTACTTCGAGGTCGTGACGACACTCGCCCTCATCATCGGTCTCCTCGTCGTGAACATCTGGCAGCCGGGGGTCGGCATGAACGTCGATCTCTCGACGGTCGACACCAAGTCGATCGCGACGTTCACGGCGAAGGCGAAAGACCAGAGCACGGTCGGATTCCTGATGGACATCATCCCCTCGACGGTCGTCGGGGCCTTCGCGACCGGGGAGATCCTGCAGGTCCTCTTCTTCGCCATCCTGTTCGCGTTCGGGCTGCAGGCGCTCGGCGAACGGGGCGAATCGGTCCTGCGGCTCATCGACGTCGTCAGCCATATCTTCTTCCGCATCGTCGGCTTCATCATGAAGTTCGCGCCCATCGGCGCTTTCGGCGCGATGGCCTTCACGATCGGCAAGTACGGCGTCGGCACGCTGCTCTCCCTCGGCAACTTCATGCTCGCCTTCTACACGACCTGCCTGATCTTCATTTTCGGCGTGCTCGGCGGGATCGCCGCCTTCTGCGGATTCTCGATCTTCAAGTTCATCCGCTACATCAAGGAGGAACTCCTGATCGTGCTCGGCACGTCCTCGTCCGAGTTCGTGCTGCCGCGCATGATCGCCAAGATGGAGAATCTCGGCTGCGAGACGTCCGTCGTCGGACTCGTCATCCCGACGGGCTATTCCTTCAATCTCGACGGCACTTGCATCTACCTGACGATGGCGGCCGTCTTCCTCGCGCAGGCGACCAACACGGACCTCACCCTGATGCAGGAACTCGGCATCATCGGCGTGCTTCTCCTGACCTCGAAGGGAGCCGCAGGCGTGACCGGTTCCGGCTTCATCGTCCTCGCCGCGACCCTGGCCTCGGTGGGAACGATCCCGGTCGCGGGCATCGCCCTCATCCTCGGCATCGACCGCTTCATGTCGGAGGCGCGGGCGCTGACGAACCTGATCGGCAATGGGCTCGCGACCGTCGTCGTGGCGAAGTGGGAGAACGCCCTTGACGAGAATCGGCTGCACCGCCGCCTCGACAGGGAGACCGAACTCGAAGCCGACGAGCCCGAGACCGTGAAAGTCGAGGACGACGTGCTGGGAGCCGGCGCGCCGCAGCCGATCCGGGTGTGATTCGCATTGCCGGGCGAGCGAGGCCGGCTCCCGCCGTTCCCGCTGAATCGAGCTCGAGCGCCGTCAATCCGGGGCCGCGAAGCGGAGCCCGGAACCCATGAACACCGCAGTCTCCGCACCGTCGCGCGCCGTCTGCGTGGTCGCCTTTACGGATCCCGGGCGCTGCTTCGCAGCCCCGGGATGACAGGGCCGGGCATGGGTCAGCTTGAACGGATGTTGCCCGAGCCCTCACCCGAGCCGGATGGCTTCAGCGCAGTCCGCGCGGGACGTCTGCCAAATGCTTGAATTCATTGGTGGAGCTGAGGGGATTCGAACCCCTGACCTCTGCAGTGCGATTGCAGCGCTCTCCCAACTGAGCTACAGCCCCGGCCGCGTCAACGGCTTCGCCGGCCCGCATGGGGGCGGGCGGCGAGTGGCGGGCTTATGGCGCGCGGGCCGGCGGCTGTCAATGGACGCCGCGGGCCGGACGGGGAGCCTGGCAGCGACCCGAAGCCGCCGCTGCCGAGCTTGCGCTTGTTCGGGCGGCCCGCGGACGCTAAGTGACGGCTGATCGCGGAAAGCCCGAACCGACCCATGCGCGCCATCCTCGTCATCATCCTCGAAGTCCTCTGGCTGTACACCATGCTCATCATCGCCATGGCGATCCTGAGCTGGCTCGTCGCCTTCAACGTCGTGAACACGCGGAACGACTTCGTTCGCGGGGTCTGGAGGTTCCTCGACGCGGTCACCGAACCGGCGCTGCGGCCGATCCGCAGCTTCCTGCCGAATCTCGGCGGGGTCGACGTCTCGCCGATCATTCTGATCCTTCTCATCGCCCTGGTGCGGATGTGGATCGCCGACTACCTGGTGCCGATTGCCTTCTGAGCCGGAAGCCGTCCTGCCGCCGGACCGGGCGCCCTGGCGGGCGCTTGCGGGGGGCCTCGAGATGCGCGTCCGGGTGACGCCGCGGGGTGGGCGCGACGCCCTCGACGGGATCGAGACCCGCGCCGATGGCCGGCCGGTGCTGAAGCTGAGGGTCCGGGCCGCGCCGGAGGGCGGCGCGGCGAACGCGGCGGCGGCCGCGCTCCTCGCGCGGGCCCTGGGGCGGCCGGCCTCGTCCGTGACGCTCGCCGCCGGCGCCGCGAGCCGGCTCAAGACGTTTCGCGTCGCCGGCGATCCCGCAGCCCTCGCGGCGGCCTTGTCCCGGCTCGCCCATGCGCAAACGGAGACGGCATGAACGACGGACGCGCGGCGCCTGCGGGCGCTACCCCGATCGACGGCAAGGCCTTCGCCGGCAACCTCCGCGGTCGCATCGCCGAGGCGGTCCGCGCGCTGTCCGCGCGCGGCGTGACGCCAGGCCTCGCAGTGGTGCTCGTCGGCGAGGATCCGGCGAGCGCGATCTACGTCCGCAGCAAGGTCCGGGCGACCGCGGCGGCCGGGATGCGGTCCTTCGACCATGCCCTGCCGGCCGCGACCCCCGAAGCCGATCTCCTCGCCCTCATTGCCCGGCTCAACGCCGACCCGGCCGTCGACGGCATCCTCGTGCAGCTGCCGCTGCCGCCGCAGATCGATCCGCAGAAGGTCGTCGAAGCGATCGATCCGGCGAAGGACGTCGACGGTTTCCACCCGGTCAATGCCGGCCGCCTCCTCGCCGGCGCGCCGGGCTTTGTCTCCTGCACGCCGCTCGGCTGCCTCCTCCTCCTCCGGTCCGTGCGGCCCGACCTTGCCGGCCTCGATGCGGTGGTGATCGGGCGCTCGAACATCGTCGGCAAGCCGATGGCCCAGCTTCTGCTTCGCGAGAACTGCACGGTGACCATGGCCCATTCGAAAAGCCGCGACCTGCCCGGAATCTGCCGGCGCGCCGACATCCTCGTCGCCGCCGCCGGTCGGCCCGAACTCGTGCGCGGCGGCTGGATCAAGCCCGGCGCCATCGTCGTCGACGTGGGGATCAGCCGGATCCCGGACCCCGCCGCCGGGGAAGGCAAGACCCGTATCGTCGGCGACGTCGCCTTCGCCGAGGCGCGGGCGGTGGCTTCGGCGATCACGCCGGTGCCCGGCGGCGTCGGCCCAATGACCATCGCCTGCCTCCTGCGCAACACCCTCGAGGCCGCTTGCCTGAGGCGCGGCCTGCCGATGCCGGCGCTCCGGGGCGGCCCATGATCAAGACGAATCCGGGCCGCTTCTTCGAGGATTTCGCCCTCGGCGAGACGATCCGCCACGCGACGCCGCGGACCGTCACGGCGGCGGACGCGGCGCTCTCGACCGCCCTCTACGGCTCGCGCTTTGCGGTGCAATCCTCCGACGCCTTCGCCCGGGCGCTCGGCTATCCGCAAAGCCCCCTCGACGACTGGCTCGTCTTCCACCTCGTCTTCGGCAAGACGGTGCCCGACATCTCCCTCAACGCCGTCGCCAATCTGGGCTACGCCGACGGACGCTTCTTGAAGCCCGTCTATCCGGGCGCGACCCTGTCCGCGGTGTCCGAGGTGATCGGCCTCAAGGAGAGCTCGAGCGGCAGGACCGGTATCGTCTACGTCCGCTCGACGGGCTTCGAGGAGTCGGGCGAGGCGGTGCTGACCTATTGCCGCTGGGTGCTCGTCAACAAGCGCGATCCCGCCGCCAAGGTCGCCGCGGAGCACGTGCCCGACCTGCCGAAGGCGGTCGATCCCACGGCCCTCGGGACAGCCTGCCCGCCCCTCGACGCGGCGGCCTATGACGACGGCCTCGCCGGCTCGCCCTTCCGCTTTTCCGACTACGAGGCGGGCGAGCGCATCGACCATGTCGACGGCATGACCGTCGAGGAGGCCGAGCATCAGCTCGCGACGCGCCTCTACCAGAACACCGCGAAGGTGCATTTCGACGCCAACGCCGCCGCGAAGGGCCGCTTCCAGCGCCGGCTGATCTATGGCGGGCACGTCATCTCGCTTTCCCGCGCCCTCTCCTTCAACGGCCTCGGCAACGCCTTCCACGTCGCCGCCATCAACGGCGGCCGGCACGTCGCGCCGCTCTTTGCGGGCGATACCGTCTATGCCTGGAGCGCGGTTCTGGCGAAGGCCGAACTGCCCGGCCGCGCCGATGTCGCGGCGCTGCGCCTGCGCACCGTCGCGACGAAGAACCGCCCCTGCGCGGATTTCCCGGACAAGGCCGGCGATGGCTACGACCCGGCCGTGATCCTCGACCTCGACACCTGGGTGCTGCTGCCGCGATAGGCGATTCAGGCCTGCCGCAGGTGCTCAACGAGCAGCCGCGCGGAGGGCGGCAAGGCGGCAAGGTCGCGGATGCAGATGGTGAGCTCCCGCAGCGCCCAGGAATCCGCGAGGGCGACGATGGCGATCGCGGCGGTGCGGGCGGTCCGGCGGGCCGTGGTCTCGGGCACGATGCCGAGGCCGACGCCCGCCTCGACCATGCGGCAGACCGCGTCGAAGCTGCGCAGCTGCACCCGCAGCCGGAGCGGGCGGCCGATCCGGGCCGCCTTGTCGGCAAGGAAGCGCTGCAGCGCGCTCGCCCGGTCGAGGCCGACGAAATCGTAGCCGAGGACGTCGGCGAAGGCGATCTCTGCCGCTGCGGCGAGGGCGTGGCCGGCGGGCACCACGAGGACGAAGCGGTCGGAGCGGAACGGGTAGGTGACGAGCCGGCCGGTGTCGACCGTGCCGGCGACGATGCCGATGTCGCCGACGCCCTCGGCGACGAGGCCGACGATCTCGTCCGAGAGCCGCTCCTCGAGGTCGATCGAGACCTGCGGATGCGCCGCGAGGAAGGCGCCGAGCGCCTCCGGCAGGAACTCGGTCAGGGCGTTGGTGTTGGAGAGGATCCGGATCTGGCCGGCGAGCCCGCCCGCGAAGGCGGCGAGATCCTCCTTCAGCCGCTCGCTCTGCGCAAGGAGAGTGCGGGCATGCTGGAGGAGCGTGCGGCCGGCGGCGGTCGGCACCACGCCCTGCCGGGTCCGCACCAGGAGCGGCGCGCCAAGGGACTTCTCCATGTTGCGAATGCGGGTTGAGGCGGCGGCGAGGGCGAGGTGCGCGCGGGCCGCCCCGTGCGTGATGCTGCCGGCGTCGGCGACGTGGCGAAAGAGGTTCAGATCGGTCAGGTCGAAGAGCATGACCCTTCGCTATTCGAGAAGGCTAGTTCCATGCAATACGGATTGCCTCGCCGCATCGGCCGGTCCATGTTTCGCCGTTGACGAAGCGTGGGCGCCGCCATCGCCCGCGGAACCGCCCGATGGAGCAGATCGATGGCCGAGGCGAAAGCCCCCGTCCCGCGGCCCCTCTCGCCGCATCTCCAGGTCTACCGCTGGTCGTGGACGATGGCGATGTCCGTCGTCCATCGCGTCACCGGCTCGGCCCTCTATGTCGGCACGGCCCTCGTCGCGATCTGGCTCGTCGCGCTCGCCTCCGGGCCGAAGGCTTTTGCGGCGGCGCAGGCCTTCTTCGGCTCGAAGCTCGGCGTCCTGATCCTTCTCGGCTACACCTGGGCGCTGATGCACCACATGCTCGGCGGCATCCGCCATTTCGTCTGGGATTTCGGGCACGGCATGGGCGCCACAGAGCGCCTCGCCCTGGCCCGCTTCACCCTCGTCGGCTCGGTCGCGCTGACCGTGCTGATCTGGCTCGTCGCTTTCCTGGTGCGCTGAGGTTCACGATGGCCGACGATCGCTCCGACGCTTCCCGCAGCATGCGCACGCCGCTGGCGCGGGTGAAGGGACTCGGCGCTTCCGGGCACGGGGCCGAGCATTGGTGGCTGCAGCGGCTGACCGCCGTCGCCAACATCCCGCTGCTCGTCGCCTTCACGATCCTGATCGTCAATCTTTCCGGCCGCACCTACGGCGAGGCGGCGGGCATCGTGTCCCGTCCCTTCGTCGCGATCGTGCTCGCGCTCGCGGTGATCTCGGTGACGACCCACATGCGCATCGGCATGCAGGTCATCATCGAGGACTACGTGCACGACAAGGGTCTGAAGATCGCGTCCCTCGTCGCCAACACCTTCTATGCGGTCGTGATCGCGGTCGCCTGCCTCTATGCGATCCTGAAGGTGAGCGTCGGCGGAATTCTCTGACGGTCGCCCGCGCCGCCGCCCTGCTCGAAGGAACGAGACGATGGCCTCAACGACGGCTCCGAACGAAACTGGCGCGAACGGCCGCGCCTACGAAATCGTCGACCACACCTTCGACGTCGTCATCGTCGGCGCCGGCGGAGCGGGCCTGCGCGCCACGGTCGGCTGCTCGCAGGCGGGTTTGCGCACCGCCTGCATCACCAAGGTGTTCCCGACGCGCTCGCACACGGTCGCGGCGCAGGGCGGCATTTCCGCGGCCCTCGGCAACATGGGCCCGGACGATTGGCGCTGGCACATGTACGACACCGTCAAAGGGTCGGACTGGCTCGGCGACCAGGACGCGATCGAGTATCTCTGCCGCAACGCGCCACAGGCGGTCTACGAGCTCGAGCACTGGGGCGTGCCGTTCTCGCGCACCGAAGAGGGCAAGATCTACCAGCGCCCGTTCGGCGGCATGACGACGGATTACGGCAAGGGCACCGCGCAGCGCACCTGCGCCGCCGCGGACCGCACCGGCCACGCCATCCTGCACACCCTCTACGGCCAGGCGGTGCGGCACCAGACGAACTTCTTCATCGAGTACTTCGCCCTCGACCTGATGATGAGCGAGGAGGGCCGCTGCCTCGGCGTCGTCGCTCTCGACATGACGACCGGCGAAATCCATCGCTTCCGCGCCCAGATGACGGTGCTCGCGACCGGCGGCTACGGCCGCGCCTATTTCTCGGCGACGTCCGCGCATACCTGCACCGGCGACGGCAACGCCATGGTGCTGCGCGCCGGCCTGCCCCTGCAGGACATGGAGTTCGTGCAGTTCCATCCGACCGGCATCTACGGCGCCGGCTGCCTCATCACCGAAGGCTCGCGCGGCGAGGGCGGCTATCTGACGAACAGCGAAGGCGAGCGCTTCATGGAGCGCTATGCGCCCTCGGCGAAGGATCTCGCCTCCCGCGACGTCGTTTCGCGCGCAATGACGATGGAGATCCGCGGCGGCCGCGGCGTCGGCAAGGAGAAGGACCACATCCATCTCCATCTCGACCACCTCGACCCGAAGATCCTGCACGAGCGCCTGCCCGGCATCTCGGAGAGCGCCAGGATCTTCGCCGGCGTCGACGTCACCCGCGAGCCGATCCCGGTGCTGCCGACCGTCCACTACAACATGGGCGGCATCCCGACGAACTTTCACGGCGAGGTGCTGACCCTCAAGAACGGCAATCCGGACACGATCGTGCCCGGGCTGATGGCCCTCGGCGAGGCGGCCTGCGTCTCCGTGCACGGCGCCAACCGGCTCGGCTCGAACTCGCTCATCGATCTCGTCGTCTTCGGCCGCGCCGCGGGCTTGCGCTGCGCCGAGATCCTGACGCCCGGCGAGACGCAGGGCGACCTGCCGAAGGGCGCGGACGAACTCGCGCTGTCGCGCCTCGACCGCTTCCGCAACGCCGCCGGCGGCACGCCGACGGCGGAGCTTCGCCTTAGCATGCAGAAGACGATGCAGAACAACTGCGCCGTCTTCCGCACCGGCGAGGTCCTGGCCGAGGGCAAGGACCTCATCCACAAGGTCTGGCGCGGCGAGAGCGATATCCACGTCACCGATCGCTCGCTGATCTGGAACACGGACCTTATCGAGACGCTCGAGTTCGACAACCTGATCACGCAGGCGGTCGTCACCATGGAGAGCGCCGTCAACCGCACCGAATCCCGCGGCGCGCACGCGCGCGAAGATTTTCCGGAGCGCAACGACAAGACCTGGATGAAGCACACGCTTGAGCTGGCTCGACGACGAAGCGCACACGGTGACGATCGACTACCGTCCGGTGCACACCTACACGATGACGAACGAGGTGCAGTACATCGAGCCGAAGGCAAGGGTGTATTAGGGGCAGAAAACGCATCGCACGAGGTGACCCATGGCGACGACCAATTTTTCGCGCATCACCCGCAACCCTGATGTCATGCGCGGCAAGGCCTGCATCCGCGGCATGCGGGTCACGGTGGGTATGATCCTCGGCAATCTCGCCGCGGGCGAAAGCGTCGACGCGCTCCTTGAGAGCTATCCGTACCTCGAACGCGAGGACATCCTTGAAGCGCTTCGCTACGGTGCATGGCTCGCATCGGAGCGCGAGATCCGAATCGAATCCGCCGCGTGAAATTCGTCGTCGACATGAACCTCTCGCCGGATTGGGTCGCAGAGCTCGCTGTCCACGGCCACGCAGCCGTCCATTGGCAGGAGCTCGGCCCAGGCGACGCACCCGACGGTGCCATCATTGAGCGGGCGGCTCGCATGGCAAGCGCAATTCTGACCGCCGATCTCGACTTCGGAGAGGTCGTAACGCTCCTCGGGCTCTCTGGGCCCAGCATCGTGCAGTTGCGGACGGACAGCACCAATCCGGCGCGGATCGGCCATTTGGTCGCGGAAGCGATCGCGCAAGCGGAAGCCGACTTGGAGGCCGGCGCGGTGCTGACCATCGAACTTCATCGCACGAGAGTCCGACGGTATCCTTCTGCGTCGCCGGAACTCGATTCATGAAAATGCTCCCGAGTTCGCTTCCGCCGAGATCAAGCACGTGCCGAGGCACGATCAAGCCG
Source organism: uncultured Alphaproteobacteria bacterium (assembly GCA_963754975.1). Lineage (GTDB taxonomy): Bacteria > Pseudomonadota > Alphaproteobacteria > Rhizobiales > Beijerinckiaceae > Microvirga. The sequence continues at coordinate 78,891 of CAVWII010000006.1, forward strand.
TGGCGGCTCGGGCTGATCCTCGCTTCGGCGCTTCTCGGCGTCGCCCATGCCGCGCCGGCGACGCCGGCCGCGAAGTTCGTCGGCTGTTGGGACAACGACGAATCGGGGCCGGCGCACAAGGCCCTGTGCTTTGCCGACAACGGCCGCATCGAGCAGCGCGAAGACGGCCGCTTCGACACCGGCCATGTCGCCTGGGCGGGCACCTATAGCGTCGCCGCGGACGGCGGTTCCCTGGAGTTCCGGACGGGCGCGCAGGCCGCCCGCGCGAAAAGCTGCCGCGTTTCGTTCCGCACCGAGCGCCTGCGCTATTTCGACAAGGTGGCCGGCAGCCGGATCGCCAAGGACTGGCCGCAGCTCCGACTCGACGATTGCGACCTCGCCGGCGTCTGGCTGAAGGCCTGCGACAAGTTTCAGGCCTCTTACGGCACCTGCCCCCGACTCGACGTGAACCGATAAGCGACGCAAACCATGGCCCAGTTCACCCTCCCGAAGAACTCGAAATACACCGACGGCAAGGTCTGGCCGAAGCCGGCCGGCGCGGCGAAGACGCAGGCCTTCCGCATCTATCGCTGGAACCCGGACGACGGCAACAATCCGCGCATCGACACCTATCACGTCGACCGCGGCGATTGCGGGCCGATGATCCTCGACGCGCTGATCTGGATCAAGAACAAGGTCGATTCGACGCTGACCTTCCGCCGCTCCTGCCGCGAAGGAATCTGCGGCTCCTGCGCCATGAACATCGACGGCGGCAACACGCTCGCCTGCACCCTCGGCATCGACGATTGCAGGGCGGAGACGATCAAGATCTATCCGCTGCCGCACATGCCGGTGCTGAAGGATCTCGTGCCGGATCTGACGAACTTCTTCGCGCAGCACGCGGCGATCGAGCCGTGGCTGCAGACGCAGACCGCGCAGCCCGAGACGGAATGGCGGCAGACGCCGGAGGAGCGCGAAAAGCTCGACGGCCTCTACGAGTGCATCCTGTGCGCCTGCTGCACGACCTCGTGCCCGAGCTATTGGTGGAACGGCGACCGCTTCCTCGGCCCGGCGGCGCTCTTGCAGGCCTATCGCTGGCTAATCGATTCCCGCGACGAATCGACCGGCGAGCGCCTCGATACGCTGCACGATCCGTTCCGGCTCTACCGCTGCCACACGATCATGAACTGCGCCAACACCTGTCCGAAGAGCCTGAATCCGGCCAAGGCCATCGCCGAGATCAAGAAGCTGATCGTCGCCCGGCAATTGTGAGGGCGCCGGCCATTCGCCTCTCCCCGCTTGCGGGGAGAGGGCTGCCGGACCTCGGGTCTACCCGAGGTCCGTTCTTTGGTGCGCAAGCCGGGAACACCCGGCTTGCGAAGGCGGCAAGCCTGCGCAGCAGGCGAGGGTGAGGGGGCGGCGGCGAAGGAGGCGCTGCGTCGGGAAAGGCGCTTTTTTCTGCACCGCCCCCTCACCCCCGCTTCGCTTCGCTCCGCTCGTTCGGCCGAAGGCCGAACCCTCTCCCCGCAGGCGGGGAGAGGCGAATTCGCGCCGTTCGCCCGAGGGGTGACCTTGCCGCGCGCGGTCCCTATATGGTGTGACGCCGCCGCCCGTCCACGCGAACCCCGAAGGAGATGGCCCGGATGTCTCCGGCGAGCCCCGCGATGCCCTGGTCCGCCTGGACGTTTCCGCTCGTCTCGCTCGTCTTCTACGGGCTCGCCTCGGCCTTCGGGGCCGGCGCCGCCTTCGAGCCGACGCCGCTCGGCATCACCTTCGCGGTCCTGCTCGTGCCGGTGCTGTTCGGGACGGTGTTCGCGGCGGTGCACCACGCCGAGACGATCGCGCAGCGCACCGGCGAGCCCTACGGCACCCTCGTCCTCACCGTCGCGGTGACGATCATCGAGGTGGCGCTCATCGCCTCGGTCATGCTGAGCGGCGATGGCGGCGGTCCGACGCTGGCGCGGGACACGGTCTTCGCGGTGGTGATGATCGTCTGCACCGGCCTCGTCGGCGCCTGCATCGCCATCGGGGGCCTGCACTATCGCGAGATCGGCTTCCGCGTCACCGGCGCGAGCGCCTATCTCACCGTCCTCCTCGTCCTCGCGACGCTGACCCTCGTGCTGCCGACCTACACCCGCTCCGTGGCGGGGCCCGTCTATTCGGCGAGCCAGCTCGGCTTCGTCAGCGTCGTCACGCTCCTTCTCTACGCGGTCTTCCTCTACATACAGACGGTCCGCCATCGCGAATATTTCATCGCAAGCGGGACCGAGGACCCGCAGGAGACGGGCGCACCGGCGTCGCGGCGCAAGATCTTCGTCGCCCTCGCGCTGCTCCTCGTCGCGCTCGTCGGCGTCATCCTTCTGGCCAAGAAATTCGCCGCGGTGGTCGGCGCCGGCACCACGGCGCTCGGCCTGCCCGAAGGGGTTGTCGGCGTCTTCGTCGCGGTGCTGATTCTCATGCCCGAGGGCGTCGCGGCGGCGCGGGCGGCGCGGCAGAACGAACTGCAGACGAGTCTCAACCTCGCGCTCGGCTCGTCGCTGGCGACGATCGGCCTGACCATCCCGACCGTCGCGCTCGCCAGCATCGTCATGGGCCGCAGCCTCGTTCTCGGCCTCGAGCCGAAGGAAACGGTGCTGCTCGCCCTGACGCTCCTCGTCAGCGTTTTGACCTTCGGCACCGGGCGCACCAACATCCTCTACGGCTTCGTGCACCTCGTGATCTTCGCGACCTACCTGTTCCTGGTGTTCGTGCCGTAGCGCCGGGCCGGCGCGGCCGCGCGGCGCTGCCCTCCGAGCCAATGGTCGAGGAAGGCGTCGAGCCAGGCCGCGACGTGCGGATCGTGCATCAGCCGGCCCTCGATCTGACGGACGCGGTCCTGGGCGCCCGGGAGCTTCAGGCGCTCCTCCGCGCGCACCGTCCAGCGGCAGATCATGGCGTGCGTCACCTCCGGGTGGAACTGCAGGCCGTAGGCGCAGGCGCCGGCGAGAATCGCCTGGGTCGGGAAATCGTCGCCCGTCGCGAGCGTCTCGGCGCCGGGCGGGCAGTCGAAGCCCTCGCGGTGCCAATGGTAGACGTGGTTCGGCCAGGGCGCGCCCCAGGCCGCGGCGACGCGCTCGCCGGCCTTCGTCGGCACGAGCGGGAAATAGCCGATCTCGGCACGGCCGTCCGGATGCGGCCAGACCCGGCCGCCGAGATGCAAGGCCAGCATCTGCGCCCCGAGGCAGAGGCCGAGATAGGGCCTGTCCTCCTTGAGGGGCACACCGATCCAGTCGATCTCCCGCTTCACGAAATCGTCCGGGTCGTTGGCGCTCATCGGGCCGCCGAAGATCACGGCGCCGGCGTGGTGCGCCATCGTCTCCGGCAGCGGATCGCCGTAGCGCGGCCGGCGGATGTCGAGGCGATGCCCGCGCTCGGCGATGAGGCGCCCGACGCGGCCCGGCGTCGAGTGTTCCTGGTGCAGGATGATGAGGACCGGGTCCTTGGTGCGCTCAGCCACGGTCGGCACGCTCCGGCCCAAGGTTGCGGAAGGCCTCCTCGCGGATCGCCGAGACCATGGCGTCGTCGAGGCCGAGGAGACGGCCGATGCGCCAGATCAGGTCGGCCTCGACTTCGTGAACGACGCCGTCCACCGCGGCGACGCGATAGGCCATCGCCAGAAGGGCGGGGCGGTCGCGCTCCGGCGTCTCCTGGAGGATGCGGCTTGCGATGGCCGAGGCGCCGTCGGGCGACCGGTCGAGATCCGCCGCCGCTTCGAGCACGCGCTCGACGCCGTCCTCGGAGAGGTCGAAGCGGCCGCGCAGCATCACCTTCAGGCTCGCCTCCTCGACCGGGAGCACGCGTCCGTCGACCCGGGCGACGAGGACGAGGAGCGCAGCTGCGGTGAGGCGTTCCTCGGCCTCGGGGGAGGCCTCGTCCGGGTCGACGAGGTCGCGCAGGACGTCGCGCAGGCGGGAAATCAGGGACATGGGCCTCGAACGCTTCGCCGCCATTATTCCGGAGCGACGGCAACCTCCGCAAGGGGCGCCGCCGCCGCGCGCCGGCCGCCGCCGGCGACAAGCGCGAGAATGAGGAGCCCGTCGGCGAGGAAGGCGAGCGCCCCGGTGGCCGCGGCGCCTTGCAATATGTAGGCCTGATTCTGATTCTGCAGACCGATGATGATCGGCGTGCCGAGGGTGGCCGCTCCGGCGAGCGCGCCCACCGCCGCCGTCGCGACGGCGAGGATGAGGGCGATGCGCAGGGATTCGGCGACCACCGGCCAGGCGAGGGGGATCTCGACCTCGCGCAGGATCTGACCGGGCGTCATGCCCATGGCGCGGGCCGCCTCGGCGGCATCGCCGCTCGCCGCATCGAGGGCGGCGGCGGTGCCGCGCAGGACCGGCATGATGCAGTAGATCGAGAGCGCGAGCACCGTCGGCGCCGGGCCGAAGCCGAGGACGGGGAAGGCGAGCGCGACAACGACCACCGGCGGAATCGCCTGCGAGCCGGCGACGAGGGCATCGGCGAGGGGCCGCAGGGGCCGGCCGGCGGGACGGGTGATGAGCACGCCGAGGAGGATGCCGAGGCAGGCGGCGGGAACGAGGGCGAGAACGGCGATGGCGCTGTGGCTGACGGCGAGGGCGAGGAGGCGCTCGGCCGGGAACGGGGTTGCTGCGCCGAACATCGCCTGCGCCGTCGCGGGCAGCGCCAGCACGGCCGCCGCCGCGGCGAGGGCGAGCATGGTGAGACCCGTCCGGACGCGGTCCTCCGTCACCGGTAGCGCTCCACCACGGCCTCGATGTCGAGGGAGCCGACGGTGCCGTTGCCGTCCGATACGGCAAGGCACGAGGCCCGGTTGCTGATCATCCGCGTCAGCGCCTCCCACAGGCTGGCGTCGGGCGCGATGGCGACGCTCGCCTGCGGACAGGGCGGCATCATCACGGCGGCAACCGGGGTGAAGCGCAGCCGGCGCAGGGCCAGAACCTCGCCGCCGAAGAGATCGCGCACAAAGGCGTCGCTGTCCGGCGCCGTGAGGTCGACGGGCGTCCCGGAGGCGACGATGGCACCGTAGCTGAGGACGACGATCTGCGTCGCAAGCTCGAGCGCCTCGACGGGATCGTGGGTGACGAGGAGGATCGTCTTGCCGGTCTCGCCGTGGATGCGGATGAGCTCCTGGCGCAGGCTGAGGCGCGTGATCGGGTCGACGGCGCCGAAGGGCTCGTCCATCAGCAGGATGTCGGGATCGGCGGCGAGGGCGCGGGCGAGGCCGACGCGCTGCGCCTGGCCCCCGGACAGCTCGCCCGGATAGCGGTCGCGATAGGCGGGTCCCAGGCGCACGAGTTCGAGCATGTCGTCGACCCGGGCGTCGATCCTCTCCCGCGGCCAGCCGAGAAGGCGCGGCACCGTGGCGATGTTCCGCTTCACGGTGCGGTGCGGAAACAGCCCGATCGACTGGATGACGTAGCCGATCGAACGCCGCAGAGTCGCCGGGTCGAGGCTCATCACGTCCTTGCCGCGGACGAGGACGCGGCCCGCCGTCGGCTCGACGAGGCGGTTGACGAGGCGCATCAGGGTCGACTTGCCGGAACCGGAGGGGCCGACGAGGACGCAAAGCGCGCCTTCCTCGACGACGAGGGAGACTTTGCGCAGGGCCTCCGTGGCGCCGAAATCGACGCTGACGCCTTCGAAGGCGATCACGCCCGCCGCCCTTCGAGCCGGCGCGCGGTGACCGCGAGGGCCCCGTCCGCCGCGAGGGCGAGGGCGACGATCGGCAGCGCCCCGAGAAGGATGAGGTCGGCGGCGAACTGCGCCATGCCTTCGAAGACGATGGCGCCGAGGCCGCCGGCGCCGATGAGGCCGCCGAGGGTGACGAGGCCGATGCCCTGCACCGTCGCCACCCGCAGGGCCCCGAGCAGGACCGGCAGGGCGAGGGGGATGCGTACCTCGCGGGTGATGCGGGCCTCGGTGAGGCCCATCGCCCGCGCCGCCTCGACGGCGGCGGGATCGGCCGAACGCAGGCCGCTGACGAGGCCGCGCAGCAAGGGCAGGGCGAGATAGACGGCGACACCGATCAAGGCCGGGGCCGGACCGATGGCGCCGATGCCGAAGCGGCGCAGGGACGGCAGCGCTGCAACGAGCCCGGCGAGGATCGGGATCAGGAGGCCGAAGAGGGCGAGGGCCGGCGTCACCTGGGTCGCGCCGAGGACGGCGTTCGCCGCCGCCTCGACCCGCGGCGAGCGGAAGGCGGCCCAGCCGAGGGGCAGGGTGATGGCGAAGGCGAGGGCAAGGGCGCCGAGGGAGAGCGCGACATGCTGCCCGAAGGCGGCGGACAGGGCCGCGGCCCGGGCGCGGTATTCGACGACGAGGGAGAGATGCCCGAAGAGGTCGAGGCTCGCCGCCCCGGCGAGGGCGAGGGCGAGGACCGCCGCGGCGGCCGGAACGAGCCAGCGCGGGCCGACGCGGGCATGTTCGAAGACGAGGATGCCGAGCGCCGAAAGGACGACCCAGAAGCCGCCGCCGAGCATCGCCCGGGCGCTCGCCGGCCGACCGGCGAGGAGCCGTTCCGCGGCGATCCCGGAGGCCGACAGCGCCACCGCGAGAGCGGCGACGAGGAGGAAGGCGGCAAGCGCCGCAGACCGCCGTGCCGCCGCCTCGCCGGCGAAGACAAGCCCGACGACCACGAAAGCCGCCGGCCCGAGGGCCCGGTAGGCCGACACCGGCTCGCCAGGGAGGAGCCGGTTCGGGGCGACGCTGATCCAGGCAAGGAAGACGATGGCGCCGGCGATGGCCAGCGCGAGGCACCAGCGCAGCAGGAGCGGCGCCCCCGCTTCCTCGGCCGGTGCGGCGGACCCCGAACGCGACAGGAGGGACGTCAGCGCAGCAGCCCCTCCTGCTCCAGGTAGCGCTGCGCGACGGCCCGCGCCGGTTGGCCCTCGACGGCGATCTGCCCGTTGAGCTCCTGGAGCTTGCGCATCGAAAGCGTCGAGAACACCCGCGCCAGGGCCGGGGCGATGGCCGGGTATTTCTGCAGCACCTCGGCCCGGATCACCGGCGCCGGCTCGTAGACGATCTGCGCGCCCTTGTTGTCGTCCATGACGACGAGGTCGAGGGCGGCGATGGCGCCGTCCGTGCCGTAGACCATGGCGGCGTTGACGCCGCTGACGCTCTGGGCCGCCGCGCGCATGGTGACCGCGGTGTCGCCGCCGGGCAGCACCACAATCTGGTCCCGCGGCAGCTTGAAGGCGTAGACCTTCTCGAAGGAGGGCAGCGCCGCCGGGCTCTCGACGAACTCGGCCGACCCCGCGAGCTTGATGGCGCCGGGCTTCTCGGCGAGCTTCGCGAAATCGGCCATCGTCTTCAGGCCCTCGCGGCGGGCGAGATCGCCGCGCACGGCGATGAGCCAGGTGTTGTTGGCCGGCGCGCGATCGAGCCAGACGAGCTTGTTCTTCTCCAGATCGAGGCGCTTTGCCGCCTCATAGGCGGATGCCGCGGACTTCCAGGCCGGATCGTCCTCCTTGCCGTGAAAGAAGGCGCCGTTGCCGGTGTACTCGGGATAGATGTCGATCTCGCCCGAGAGGATCGCCGTGCGCACCACCTTGGTCGGGCCGAGCTGGACGCGGTTTTCGATCGGCACGCCCTGCTTCTCCAGAACGATCGCGATCATGTTGCCGAGAAGCCCGCCCTCGGTGTCGATCTTCGAAGCCACGACGACCTTGTCGCGGGTCTGCGCCTTCGCGTGGGGCAGCGCGGCGAGGAACGGGAGGGCGGCGAGGAGGGCGAGGCCTCCACGGCGGGTCAGGATCGATCGCATCGGATACCTCGGCGCAACGATGGAACGAAGAAAGGTGGCGCGCGAGGGCGCAACGTCAACCGCCAGGGGGCCCCCGTCAAGGGCGCGATCCGCGCGGACCGATGGATCAAAGCTTTGGCGTGGGAGTTATGGATGCTAGAACCGGCCGGGCAAGGCGCCCGAGCGCGGGGGCGGCGCGCGGACGCCGCCGGGCCAAATCCTGGAGTGACGCGAACCTTGTCGAATTCTACGGGAAGTGCCGATGGCTTGGCCGGGCTGCGCGTCCTCGTGGTCGAGGACGAGGCGGCAATCTCGCTCCTGCTCGAGGACATGCTGCTCGATTTCGGCTGCGAGGTGATCGGCCCGGTGGCGCGGCTCGCCATGGCCCTCGACAAGGTCGATCGCGAGGCGGTCGACCTCGCCATCCTCGATGTCAACGTCGCCGGGGAGGCGATCTATCCGGTCGCCGAATCATTGCAGAAGAAGGGTGTGCCCTTCGTCTTCTCGACCGGCTACGGCTCGGCCGGCATCAAGGACGCCTTCCGCGACCGCCCGGTCCTGCAAAAGCCCTTCGCCCAGCACGACCTGAAGCAGATGCTTCTCCTCGCCCGCGCCAGCGCCAAGGCGGCCTGAAGCGGCGGCCTTCGCGCCGAAACGAGCTTGGGACGCAGGCACCTGTGGCGGGCCGCGGGGCTTGATGCCGCGGGCCCGGGCGGAGATGGTGCCGCGAGCGGCGCGGACCGGCGCTGAAGGGAGAGGGGAGACGGCATGGGCTCGGACACGAAATTTGCGCTCGTCACCGGCGCCGGGACGGGGATCGGCAAGGCCGTCGCCCTGGCCCTCGGCAAGGCCGGCTACGCAGTCGCGCTCGCCGGCCGGCGGCGGCAGCCCCTCGAGGAAACGGCGCGGGAGGCGGCGCCGGGCCGCACCCTCGTCGCGCCCGTCGATGTGACGGACCCGGCCGCGGTTGACGCCATGTTCGGCGAAATCTCGAAAACCTTCGGGCGGCTCGATTTCTTGTTCAACAATGCCGGCATCGGCGCGCCGCCGATCCCGATGGAGGACCTTTCCTTCGAGCAATGGAAGGCGGTGGTCGACACCAACCTCACCGGCCCGTTCCTGTGCACGCAGGGCGCGCTGCGGCTGATGAAGGCGCAGAGCCCGCGCGGCGGGCGCATCGTCAACAACGGCTCGATCTCGGCCCACGCGCCGCGGCCTTTCTCGGCCCCCTACACGGCGACGAAGCACGCCATCACCGGCCTGACGAAATCCACCTCCCTCGACGGCCGCGGCTTCGATATCGCCTGCGGCCAGATCGACATCGGCAATGCCGCGACGGACATGACCGGACGCATCGCGGTGGGCGTGCCGCAGGCCGACGGCTCGGTGCGGCCCGAGCCGAGGATCGACCCGAAGCACGTCGCCGATGCCGTGGTCTACATGGCGAGCCTGCCGCTCGACGCGAACGTGCAGTTCCTGACCGTGATGGCGACCACGATGCCGTTCGTCGGCCGCGGCTGAGGGCGGCGCGCCGCCGCTACTGCGCCGCGCGCTTCGCCTGCGCCTTGGGCCGCCGTGGCGGCACCACCGTGATCGTGATCGGCTTCGACATCAGGAGCGGCTGGAACGGCCGGTGCTGCGCGTCGCCGAGGACGAGCTGCAGCGTGTGCTTGCCGAGCGGCAGGTCGAGGCGGGTCTCGGTCTGGCCGGCGCCGAAATGCAGGTGCTCCTTGTCGGTCGGGATCGGCTCCGTCGGATCGACCGGGTCCTTCGCATCGACGAGCAGGTGGTGATGGCCCATGTTCGGCGTCGCGTCGCCGGCCCGCGTCACGCCCATGTTGCGCAGCCCGAAGCGGACCGGGAACGGGCCGCGGATGCGCTGCCCGTCGCGCGGATAGATGATGTAGACCTCCGCGTCCGGCGGCCGCTGCGTCTGTGCCGCGGCCTCACCCGCGAGGCCGGCGCCGAAGGCGAGAGCCGTTGCCAAAAGCGCCGATCGCCGCATCATCCGATTCCCCCCTCACTGAAGGCTGCGCGCAACCCTGACGCCGTGGGTCGGATAGCGCACCGCCGTGTCGTAGTAGGCCCGGCTCGCCGAGCGCGCGTAGGTCGCGTCGTTTCGCCACGAACCGCCGCGCAGCACGTTCTCGCGGCAGTTCGGCGTCTTGCGAGCCGAGCCGTCGGCGGGCGCGCCCTGGTAGTTCGGATGCCAGCAATCGGCGACCCATTGCTCGACGCTGCCGGTCATGCCGACGAGGCCGAACGGGTTCGGCGGAAAGCGGGCCGGGTTCTCGGGCTGCTTGGCGTTGTACGGCTCGCTGCAGCCCCGGCAATTCGCCATGCTCGGGACGACCTTGTCGCCCCACCAGTAGCGGCCCGCGGTGCCGCCGCGGGCGGCGTATTCCCACTCCGCCTCGCTCGGCAGGCGATAGGGCTGGCCGGTCGTCTTGGCGAGCCAGTCCGCGTATTGCTGCGCGTCGTACCAGCTCACGTTGAGCACGGGGGAGCCATCGTCCCCCGTCGCCTCGAAGTCGCAGGCCTTGGCGGCGGAACAGGCCTTCCACTCGCCGACCGTGACCGGCGCCCGCGATAGGGCGAAGGCGGCGACCTGGACGGTGCGGATCGGCCCCTCCGAGGGATCCTCGCTGCTCCCCATCCGGAACGCGCCGGCGGCGAGACGGACCATGTCGGGGCAGTCCTGGCAATCGCGGAAGGCGCCCGGCCGCGCCTCGGCCGGCTTCGCGACGGGCTTCGGCGGGATCACGATTGCCGTTTGCGTGTTCGGTGCGGGCGTGGCGGCCGAATCCCCTGCGGCCGGCGGCGCGGCCACCTCCGGAGCCCGGGCCTCGGGAGCGGTCGCGGTCGGCACGGCGGTCGTCGCGATTTCCGGCGCCGGGCGGCGCTGGGCCGAGGTCGCGAGGTACCAGCCGACGGTCCCGACCGCGAGAAGCAGCGCGGCGGCGGCGGCCGGCACTTCCCAGCCGCGGCGCTTGCGCGTCGCGCCACTGACCGCGGCCGGGTCCGGCAGGACCCGGTAGACGCGGACCGGATCGGTGATGTTCTTCAGCCTTTCGTCGCCGAGGGACTGGTAGCCGCAGACGAGCTTGTTCTTGACCTGCTCGTAGACGCCGCCGGAGATGTAGACGCCGCCCGGCTCGGCGAGGGCCTCGAGGCGGGCGGCGATGTTGACGCCCTCGCCGTAGACGTCGTCCTCCTCGACGATCACGTCGCCGAGATTGACCCCGATCCGATAGCGGATCCAATGGTTCTTCGGCAGCGAGAGATTGCGGGCGGCCATCGACTGCTGGATGACGATGGCGCAGCGCACCGCCTCGAGCGGGCTCTCGAAGATGGCAAGGAAGCCGTCGCCGGTATAGCGGATCAGGCGGCCGTAATGCTCCTGGATCGTCGGTTCGACGATCTCGCGCCGGTGCCGCTTGATCCGGGCGTGGATCCCCTCCTCGTCGGACCCCATCAGCCGGCTGTAGCCGGAGATGTCCGCGAGCAGGATCGCGACGAGCCGCCGCGGCGAATTGATGACGTGCGATGTACTCTCTGGGCTCACGCGCGGACCCGCGTCCTTACGAAACGGCAGACCCTAGGGCAATTAGCCTGTCGCGACAATGACGTTGCGTCACGATCCGTCCCCTTGCGATGGTGGACGGTGCGGCTATGCTGCACTGCACCAAAGCCCGGGCCAAACCGCAGGAGCCTCCCTTGACCGCGTCGCCTGCCCCTTCGACACCCGCTCCGGACCTGTTCGCCCTCGGCAGGGCGGCGGCGGCAAGCGTCGCGGCCCTCGTCGGCGAGGCGACCCGGGCGGTCCGGGGGCTCGTCGCCGGGGACGGTCGGCTCTCCTCGGAGAAGCTCGATCGCCATCAGCATGCGACGCACGGGCTCGCCTGGCTCGCGACCTATGCCGAGGCGGTGCGCGAACTCTCGGCCTATGCGGAGCGCCTGTCCGCGGAGGGCCGCCTCGGCGAGACGGAGGAACTGCTCGTCCGCATCGGCCTCGGCGAGTATCTCGACCAGATCTTTTCCGGCATTCCGATGAGCCAGGGCGAGATCGTGCGCCTTGCCGCCCTCGGCCTTGGCGCGCGCGAGGCGGCGCGGTTTCGCGACGACGCCGTCGAGACCCTGATCGCCTCGGGCAACACGCCGGCGGCGCGGGCGCGGCTGGCCGCGCTGATTCGGGACGCGCAGGGCGCCGCGACGGTCGGCGATGCCGGCCTCGACGAGACCCTCGAGGCGATCCGCAGCGAGATGCGCCGCTTCGGTGAGGCGGAGGTCAAGCCCTATGCGCACGGCTGGCACCTCGACAACGCCTACATCCCTCTCGAAGTGATCGGGAAGATGGCCGAGCTCGGCGTCTTCGGCCTGACGATCCCGGAAGAATACGGCGGCATGGGCCTGTCGAAGGTCTCGATGTGCGTCGTCTCGGAAGAACTCTCCCGCGCCTATATCGGCGTCGGCTCCCTCGGCACGCGCTCCGAGATCGCCGCAGAACTCATTCTCGGCGGTGGCACCCAGGAGCAGAAAGCCCGCTTCCTGCCGGGCATCGCGGCGGGCGAGATCCTGCCGACGGCGGTCTTTACCGAGCCCAACACCGGCTCCGATCTCGCCTCGCTGCGCACGCGGGCGGTGAAGGAGGGCGGGGCCTGGAAGGTCTTCGGCAACAAGACCTGGATCACGCATCCGGTCCGCGCCGATCTCATGACGATGCTGGTGCGCACGGCGCCCGAGGAGCCCGGCCATCGCGGCCTCTCGATTCTCCTCGCCGAGAAGCCGCGCGGCTCGGACGCCGAGCCGTTTCCTGTCGACGGCCTCACCGGCGGCGAGATCGAGGTTCTCGGCTATCGCGGCATGAAGGAGTTCGAGCTCGCCTTCGACGGCTTTTCAGTGCCGGCCGACAACCTTCTCGGCGGCGTCGAGGGCCAGGGCTTCAAGCAGCTCATGCAGACCTTCGAATCGGCGCGCATCCAGACCGCGGCGCGGGCCCTCGGCGTCGCGCAATCGGCCCTCGATCTCGGCCTGCGCTACGCCGAGGAGCGCATCCAGTTCGGCAAGCCCCTGATTGCGTTTCCCCGCGTCTCCGACAAGCTCGCGACGATGGCGGTGGAGATCCACATCGCGCGGCAGCTCACCTATTTTGCCGGCCGCACGAAGGACGAAGGCAAGCGCTGCGATCTCGAGGCCGGCATGGCGAAACTGCTGGCCGCCCGCGTCGCCTGGGCCGCCGCCGACAACGCGCTCCAGATCCACGGCGGCAACGGCTTCGCCCTCGAATACCCGATCTCCCGCGTCCTCTGCGACGCCCGCATCCTCTCGATCTTCGAGGGCGCGGCGGAGATCCAGGCGCAGGTGATCGCCAGGCGTTTGCTGGAAGGCGGGTGAGCGCTCCGGTTGTCAGGCGGAGCGCCCGGCGATCCGCCACGCGCGCCGCCGGGTGCCGGGATCTTTCGGGCGAAAGGCGCGGGTCCGCCTCTCCCCGCTTGCGGGGAGAGGGTTTCGATCCTGAGATCGAAACAAGCGAAGCGGGGGTGAGGGGGCGTCTGCGGAAGAGGCGCCCTTCAGCGACGCAGCGCCTCGTTCGTGACCGCCCCCTCACCCTCGCCTGCTGCGCAGGCTTGCCGCCTCCGCAAGCCGGGTGTTCCCGGCTTGCGCACCAAAGAACGGACCTCGGGTAGACCCGAGGTCCGGCGGCCCTCTCCCCGCTTGCGGGGAGAGGCGAAGCCGCGCCTCTTCTCGGAACGATTCACAAGCTCTCGGGATGAGGTTTGTATGCTGGGAAATCGCGACTGCGCGATCACGTTTCCGGCGCGAGCATGAGCGGCTTGCCGTCCTGCGCCGCCCGCAGCGCCCGCGCTTGCGCGAAATCGAGGCGAACGAGGCCGGCGCCGTCGTGATAGGCGAAGGCCAGCCGGCGCCGCCGCGAGACGAAAGCCTTCGGCAGCGGGTCGTAGCGCATCGCCGGCGCCGCCGACCAGCGGCATGACCGCGCCGACATCGGTGACCTCCTCGATCTCGACGCGCAGCAGATGCAGCGCGCGTCCGTCCGCGTCCGTGGCCGACGAAGGGAATGCCGGCGAGGCGCAGGAAGCTCGTCGGGTCCGTCGCGCGCGGAAAAGCCTTCGACGAAGCCGCTTCGACGAGGTCGAGATCGCGGCTCCCGGGATCGCGGCGGCGGCTCGGCGCCTGCCGTCGGCGGCAGGTGCGGCATCTGCCATTGCGCCGCGCCGTTGCCGGTTGTGCCCGCGGCGGGCGGACGGTGGCGGCCGTGATCGTGATGCGTGATCGTGCGTGATGATGGTGGTGGTGGTGATGATCGTGCCCGTGCATGTCAGTAGCTCACCGGCTTGTCGATGATGGCCTTGTGCTTGCCGAGCTTGCCGTGCGCGACCATCGAGCCGAGCGCCTCGACGACGACGCGCACGCCGAACAGCGCGGTGATGTCGGAGGTGTCGTAGGGCGGCGAGACCTCGACCACCTCGAGGCCGCAGATGCCCGGCGCCGCGACGAGGCCGAGGAGCTTCAGCGCCTCGCGCGGCAGGAAGCCGCCCGGCTCCGGCCAGCCGGTGCCGGGCACGAAGCCGCAATCGATGCAGTCGACGTCGAAGGAGATGTAGACGGCGTCGGCATCCTTCCAGGCGAGCTCGAGCGCGATCTCGGCGGTCTTCTCGAGGCCGAGCTTCTCGATGTCGGCGATGGTCAGCACGTTGGTGCTGCGCTTGCGCGCCTCCTGCGACGCCGTCGCGCGGCACCTGCCAGCCGCCGATGCCGAGCTGCACGAGGTTGATCGCCGGCACGTTCGGCAGGTTGGTCGCCCAGTACCAGGGCGTCGTGTGCATGCGCTCGTCGAGATCCTTTTCCTGGATGTCGATGTGGCGGTCGAAATGGATGATGCCGATGCGCTTCGAGGTGCATTCGGCGATGCCGCGCACGCAGGGAAAGCCGATCGAGTGATCGCCGCCGAGCATGATCGGCAGCGCGCCGGACGAGACGACATGCGCGACGCCGCGGGTGATCTGGTCGAAGCTCTTTTCGAGGTTGGCCGGAATGGTGAAGACGTCGCCGGCGTCGCAGAGCGTCATCTGCTCGCGCAGGTCGACGCCGAGCTCGTAATTGTAGGGCGTGTAGAGCGCCGAGATGCGGCGGATGCCCTGCGGCCCGAAGCGCGTGCCGGGCCGGTAGGTGGTGCCGGAATCGAACGGAATGCCGATCACCGCCGCGTCGTATTTGGCGACGTCGCGGACGTTCTCGACGTAGGGCGCCTTGAGGAAGGTGTTGATGCCGGCGAAATGCGGCAGCTCGCCGCGCGCGAAGGTCGGGATCGAGCTTGTCGGTCAGGCTCTCGGCGCCGGGCAGGCCCATGTCGAGCGCCCATTGCTGCTCCTGGCGCCAGCCGTCCGCCGAGCAGCTTGCCCTCGGCCTCGAGCGCCTTCCAGCCCTGCGTCTCCGCGCGTCGTCGAAATCGGGGTGATGGCGGCGGCTGCGGCTCGCGGCGCCGGGCGCGGCGCGGCGATGCGCGCGTTGCGCGGATGTCGCTGGGCATTCGAGATCTCCTTGCGACGCCGTCGTCGCATCGGCGGTTTTCGGCCGGGCCGTCCCGACCATCGCGGCCACCTGGCCACGTCCTGCGGAGCAGCCCGGCTCTTGCGGTCGAGCGGCAGGTCGTAGGTGATCGTCGCGCCATAGGCGGACGGGAATTGCGGATCGTGGCGCACCTTGTCGAAGACGAGCACGCGCGTGCCGAGCGTGAAGGCCTCCTCGATGTCGTGGGTGACCATCACCACCGTCATGCCGTGCTCGCGTCCAGATTTCGGTGAGCAGCGCGTGCATCTCGACGCGGATGCCGGGATCGAGCGCGCCGAACGGCTCGTCGAGCAGCAGGACTCGCGGCCGCCCGAGCAGCGCCTGCGCGATCGCGAGGCGCTGCTGCATGCCGCCGGACAGCGACGCCGGGATAGAGGTCGCGCGCATGCGGCGAGGCCGACCCGCTCGCAGCATCGCCTCGGCCTCGTCGCGGCGCGCCGCCGCGCCGCGCCGAACAGCGCGGCCGAGCGGGCCGCCCGCGCGAACTCGTCGGCCAGCAGCAGGTTCTCGAGCACGGTGAGATGCGGAAACACCGAGTAGCGCTGGAAGACGATGCCGCGCTCCGGCGTCGGCTCGGGCGGCAGCGGCCGCCGTCGACCAGATCACGCCGCGGCGCTCGGCTGCTCCTGGCCGAGCAGGATGCGCAGGAAGGTCGACTTGCCGCAGCCCGACGGCGCCGACCAGCGACAGGAACTCGCCGTGCGTCGACCGTCGAGGTTGACGCGCTCGAGCACGACGGCGTCGCCGTAGCTCTTCTCCAGACGTCGCGCACGACGATGCGGCTCATCGCCGCGCCTCCATCGGATGCGCCCAGGCGAAAAGCCGCGCGAGAGCGCGCCGAGCAGGCAGTCGGTCGACGACGGCAAGCAGCGTGATCCAGGCGACGTAGGGCAGGATCACGTCCATCGACGAGATAGCGGCGGACGAGGAAGATGCGGTAGCCGAGGCCTTCGGTCGAGGCGATCGCCTCCGCCGCGATCAGGAAGAGCCAGGCCGGCCCGAGCGCCAGGCGCACGCAGGTGAGCGAGGCGCGGCATGATCTGCGGCAGCGACCACGCGCAGGACCATCGTGCCAGGTCGAGGCGCCGAGCGTCTGCGCCTTGACGATCAGCTCTGGCGGGAATGTCGGCGACGCGGTTGCGCGACGTCGCGGATCATGACCGGCGCGACGCCGATGACGATCAGCGATGACCTTCGACGGTCTCGCCGAGGCCGAAGACGATGAACAGGATCGGCAGCAGCGCCATCGGCGGGATCACGCGAGATCGACCGCGCACGAAGGGCGCGAGCAGCGCCCGGACGCGCGGGATGAAGCCGATGGCGATGCCGAAGCACAGCGCGGCGAGCGTCGCCGACGCCGACGCCGAGCAAACAGCCTGCGCAGGCTGGCGCAGGTGTCGACCCAGCAGGATGTAGTGTCGCCGGAGCGCTGGTCCGGCTCGAAGGCGAGCTGCGAGGAAGGCCGTCGCCATCTGCGCGGGCGACGGCAGCAGCTTGTCGTTCGGGTTGGCGGCCAGCCGTTCGCCGAGGCGAGATAGGCGATCAGCACACGGCGGCGACGGCGCCGAGAACAGGCGCCAGCCGCGCGAGGGCATGCGTTGACCAGCGCAGGCGCGACGCCGGCGCGCATGGTCGCGCGACCGGCGGCCGCTTCGGGATCGCGTTCATCGAGCGCGCATCGGCGCCGCGCGCCGGCGTCAGAGCTTGCCGCCGGCGGCCATGCTCCATGTAGGCCGGATCGAAGCGCAGCTTGACGTTGTCTGCGTCGCCGAGCGTCGTGCCGTCCGGAAAGCGCGATGCCGACGACGTCGACGCTCGTCGCATTCTGGCCGAGGATGCCGTGGTCGAACAGGAAGTTGCGGACCGGTCCATGGTCTTCGGCAGCTTCGGCGCTCTTCGGTGAACGCGACCGCCTCGGCCGGCGTCGTAGAACATCTGCGTCGTGGCGAGCTGCGCGTCGAAGCCGGCGAGATCGGTGCCGGAGGCCTTGGCCATCTCCGTCCTTGGCGCGCCTCGCCGCCTTGCCGGCGTGCCCGCTCATCAGCGCCGATCGTCTCGTACCAGGCGCCGACGAGCGCCTTGCCGAGATCCGGGTTGTCCTTCAGCGTCTCGGTGTTGACCACCATGAGGTCGATGATCTCGCCGGGGATCTGCGAGGAATCGAACACCTTCGCTGGCCGCCTGGCATCGTCGAGGATCTCGGAGACCAGCGGATTCCAGGTCACGACGGCCGTCGACGTCGCTGCGTGCTCGTAGGCGGCGACCATGTCGGCGTCGGAGGTGTTGACGACCTTGATGTCCTTCTCCTTCAGCTTCGACCGAGTCGAGCGCGCGCGCCAGCAGGTAGTGCGACACCGAGAGTTCGACGAGGTTGATCTTCTGGCCCTCGATGTCGGCGAGCGCGGTCTTGTCCTTCAGGATGACGCCGTCGTTGCCGTTGGAGAAGTCGCCGACGATCAGCGCCGTGCGTGTCGACGCCGCCGCCGGCCGGGATCGACAGCGCGTCCATGTTGGTCATCGCGCAGCCGTCGAAGTCGCCGGCGGTGTACTGGTTGATCAATTCGACGTAGTCGTTGATCTGCACGACCTCGATCGTTGATGCCGTATTTGTCGGCCCATTTCTTCATGATGCCGGTGTCGGCCACGTAGCCCCACGGCATCCAGCCGACATAGATCGACCAGCAGACCTTGAAGTCCTTCTTGGGCGCCGCTGCGGCGGCGCGACGACGGCGAGGGCCAGCAGCGACGGCGAGAGCCAGGACGAGCGGCCAGTCTGCGAAGCATCATGTCACCCCTCGTTCGATCCGGCGCGCGGTCCGGACTGTCGTTTGCGAGGGTTCACGTCGGCGCAAACGGGAGGACGGTTCGCGCCAGCAAACCCGTGCAGTGTCCTCCCGGGATTTTGTCCCGCCGTGTCCGCCGGTGCCTCAGCGCACGGGCCGGTCGCGTCTCTCGGACCAGCACCGCCGATCGGCGGCCGGAACCCTAGACGCTCTGCACGAAATGCTGTGACGCAGAGAGTCGGGCCAGGGCGGCCGAGACGGGGGCGATGGGTCGGGGCTACGGGTCGAAGGTGCCTCATTCGCGGAGGCGCCTGCCCAACTTTGAGGCACGAGGCGGGGCCCCTCGCCTCTCCCCGAAAGGCACCTTCGCTTATCCGGCGTGCTCCCGCACGACGGCGAGAAACGCCTCGCCGTAGCGGGCGAGCTTCGCCTGGCCGACGCCGTGGATTTCGCCGAAGCCCGAGCGGTTCGTCGGGCGCTTTGCGGCCATGTCGATCAACGAGCGATCCGAAAAGATCACGTAGGCGGGCACGCTCTCCGCCTTGGCGAGGCGGGTGCGCAGGCTCTTGAGCGCCATCAGGAGCGGATCGTCTCCCGGCACGACGGCCTGCGCCGCGGAGACGGCGCGGCGGGCGCGGCGGCGCTCGCGCGAGAGCGGCAGCACGTCGGCGCGCAATTCGATACGCTCCTGCCCCCGCAGCACGGCATCGCCGCGCTCGGTGATCGTCCAGCGGCCGTAGGACGAGAGGTCGAGGGAGACGAGGCCCGCGGCGTAGATCTGGCGCAGGAGCGAGCGCCATTCGTTCTTCGAGCGGTCCTTGCCGATGCCGAAGGTCTTCAGCCGCTCATGCCGGAATTTCCGGATCTGCTCCGTGTCCTCGCCGACGAGGAGATGGATCAGGTGCTCGGCTCCGAAGCGCTCGCCGGTGCGCGCGATCGCCGACAGCAGCTTCTGGGCCTCGACCGTGCCGTCGAAGGAAGCGACGCCGTCCGCGCAGAGATCGCAATTGCCGCACGGCTCGGCGCGCTCGCCGAAATAGGCGAGCAACGTCTGCCGCCGACAGCGCGGCGCCTCGCACAATGCGATAAGGGCGTTGAGCCGCTGCCGCTCGACGCGCTTCTGCTCCTCGGAGGCCTCGCTCTCCTCGATCTGCGCACGCCTCAGGCGCATGTCGTCGAGGCCGTAGAGCGTCAGCGTATCGGCCGGGGCGCCGTCGCGGCCGGCGCGGCCGATCTCCTGGTAATAGGCCTCGATCGATTTCGGCAGCGCCGCATGGGCGACGAAGCGCACGTCCGGCTTGTCGATGCCCATGCCGAAGGCGACGGTCGCGACGATGACGACGCCGTCCTCCTGCAGGAAGACGTCCTGGTGACGGGCCCGGTCCTGCTGCTGCATGCCGGCGTGATAGGGCAGGGCGCGAAATCCTTCCGCGGCGAGCCGTTCCGCGAGCCCCGTCGTCGCATCGCGCGTCGCGCAATAGACGATGCCGCTCTCGTTCCTGTGCCGCTCGAGGAAGGCGAGGAGCTGCTTGCGCGCGTTGTCCTTCGCCTGCATGGCGAGGCGCAGGTTCGGCCGGTCGAAGCCGTGCAGGAAAA
This sequence comes from uncultured Alphaproteobacteria bacterium, assembly GCA_963754975.1. Taxonomy (GTDB): domain Bacteria; phylum Pseudomonadota; class Alphaproteobacteria; order Rhizobiales; family Beijerinckiaceae; genus Microvirga. Next base: position 98,607 of record CAVWII010000006.1, read on the forward strand.
TTCGCGGCTGCCGTTCAAAGAGCTGGCCGGCGATGTCGCCGCGGGTCGCGACGTCGGCGGTCGCCGTCAGGGCGATGGTCTGGATTTCGCCGAGGCGGCGGCGGACGGCGCCGAGGAGCGCGTATTCGGGTCGGAAATCGTGGCCCCATTGCGAGACGCAATGCGCCTCGTCGATGGCGAGCATGGAAACGCCGGAGCGCGACAGCCACTCGATCGTCGCATCCATGGCGAGGCGCTCGGGCGAGGCGTAGAGCAGGCGCATGCGGCCCTCGCGCACGGCCGTCGCGACGCGCCGGTTCTCGGCCGAATCGTTCGCCGAGTTGAGGCTGCCCGCCTCGACGCCGAGATGCCGCAGCGCCTCGACCTGGTCGCGCATCAAGGCGATCAGCGGCGAGACGACGAGGGTGAGGCCGTTGCGGGCGAGGGTCGGAAGCTGGAACAGAAGCGACTTGCCGGCGCCGGTCGGCATGATCGCGAGCACGTCCTCGCCGGCCATCACGGCGGCGACGATCTCCTCCTGGCCGGCCCGGTAATCGGAGAAGCCGAAGACGGAGTTGAGGATCGCGCGGGGGTCGCTCACGCCCCGCCTCTGGCGTAAAGGGCCGGACGGGTCAATGCGCCGCCCCGAGTCGGGCGAGGGCCCCCTCCGCGGCGGCGATCCCGCTCGAAAAGCAGGCTTGCAGGAGGTAGCCGCCGGTCGGCGCCTCCCAGTCGAGCATCTCTCCCGCGACGAAGAGGCCGGGGACGGCGCGCAGCATGAGATCGCCGTCGACTTCGCTCCAGGCGACGCCACCGGCAGTCGAGATGGCGCGGCTGAGATCCTGCACCCCCGAGACGGCGAGCGGCATGGCCTTGATGCGGCGGGCAAGCGCGGCCGCGTCGGCGGGCAAGGAGCCGCCCTCGCGCAGCAGCGCCGCCGCGACAGGCGCCAGTCCCGCCGCCTTGCGCAAGCGCGTCGACAGGGAGGCCTTGCTGCCGGCGGCGGCGGCGGCGAGGCGCTTCGCGATGGCGTCTTCGGCGAGGTCCGGCCGCAGATCCACGAGGAGCGTCGCGGCGCCGTCCCGGGCCAGGCTCTCGCGCAGAGGGGAGGAGAGCGCGTAGACGGCGCCGCCTTCGAGGCCCGCGGCGGTGATGACGGCCTCTCCGCGCACGGTCCGGTCGCCGAACCGGAGCGCGATGCGCTTCAGGGGCTCGCCTTCGAACCGCGCGCGCATGAGGTCCGACCAGGCGATGCGCAGCCCCATATTGGCCGGGCGCAGAGGCGTCACGCGCACGCCGCACTCTTCGAGGAGCGGCACGAAGCCGCCATCCGCGCCGAGGCGTGGCCAGCTCGCGCCGCCGAGGGCCAGCACCGCGGCGACCGGGCGGGCGACGGCGACGCCGCCCTGCGGGTCGGCGAAGCGCAGGGACCCGTCCGCGCCGATGCCGACGAGCGTCCGGCGCAGGGCGAAGCGGACGCCCTGCCCGTCGAGCCGGCGCAGCCAGGCCCGCAGGAGCGGCGAAGCCTTGAAGGCGCGCGGGAAGACCCGGCCGCTCGAGCCGACGAAAGTCTCCTCGCCGAGCCCGCCGGCCCAGGCGCGCAGGTCGCCGGGCCCGAAGCGGCGGATCAGCGGTTCGAGGCGCTCGCGTGCCGCGCCGTAGCGGGCGAGGAAGAGATCGAGCGGTTCGCTGTGGGTCAGGTTGAGGCCGCCGCGGCCGGCCATCAGAAGCTTGCGGCCGACCGAGGGCATGCGGTCGTAGACCGTCACCGGATGCCCGGCGCCGCTCAGCCGCTCGGCGGCGGCAAGGCCGGCCGGGCCGCCGCCGACGACGGCGATCCCCCCGGATTCCGGTTCCCGGTCGGCGCCACGCAAAAGTCCAAAACCCTTGGTCAAGGCTCGGCAATGGCCGCCGCGGGGCGGCGTTGCAAGGAAATTCGATGCCGGTCCGCTTCGTCTTGACCGCCGCGCTGGCGCTCGCCCTTGCGGCCTGCGCCGGCGATCCGGCCCGCACCTACGCCGTCACCGGCTCCTCGACCGGCGAGGCGGGCGAAGCGGCGCGGATCATCTCGGCCTACCGGGTTTCGCAGGGCCTCTCGCCGGTCAGCGTCGATCCGCGCCTCAACGCGGCGGCCGAGCATCAGGCCCGGGTCGTCGCCGCGGCCGGAAAGCTCGATCACGGCAATTTCGGCGGCCGCATGGGCGAGTTCGGCATTGCCGGCTTTTCGGCCGAAAACCTCGAAGCGGGCTCGGACACCGCCGCGGCCGCCGTGGCGCGCTGGAAGGCCTCCCGCGGCCACAACGAGAACCTCCTCCTGCCGGAGGTCCGCCGGATCGGCCTCGCCCGGGCCGACGCCAAGGGCGGCTACGGCCGCTACTGGGCCCTCGTCCTCGGGCAGTAGAGAGGGCCTGCGCGCAGGGATAAGGCAGGGGCTCGCGGCCGTCCGCCCTCCTTGACCCTCTCCCCCGCCCGTGGTCGAAAGGGCCGCTTTTTCGGGACCCATCCATGGCCAGCGCGGCGGATCGTCTAAAGCTTTTCAAGACCCTTCTCGCACAGGCCCGGGAGCGGCTCGGACTCGATCTCGGCTTCGTCCTCTGGGACGGCTCGACGGTGCCGGCCGACCTGCCGCCCTACGCGCTCGCGGTGGTCTTCGCCGACGAGGGCGCGATCGCCGGCATGATCCGGCGGCCGAAGCCCGACACGCTCTCGAACCTCTGGGTCGCGAAGCGCATCGACATCCGCAACGGCACGCTGTTCGACCTCGCCGACATCCGGCCGCGCGAAAAAGTCCGCACCAAGGACTTCGTGAAGAAGATCAACAAGCTCGGACTTTTGAAGCTCGTGGCGCAGTTCTGGCGCGTCGATCGCGGCGGTCCGTGGCCCCTCGACGACATCCCGAACGAGAAGCCGTCGAGCGGCGACCCGGCCGAGAACAAGAAGAACATCCACTACCATTACGACGTGTCGAACGCCTTCTACGCGCTCTGGCTCGACGCCGAGATGGTCTATACCTGCGCCTATTGCACCGACTGGGCGAACGACATCGACCGGATGCAGCAGGACAAGCTCGAGATGATCTGCCGCAAGCTGCGGCTGAAGCCCGGCGAGACCCTGCTCGACATCGGCTGCGGCTGGGGCGCGCTGTCCTGCTACGCGGCGCAGCACTACGGCGTCACCGCCTATGGCGTCACGCTTTCCGAGCAGCAGGTGCTCTACGCGAACGAGAAGATCCGCCGCCTCGGCCTGCAGGACAGGGTGCGCATCGAGCTGAAGGACTATTCCACCGTCGAGGGCCAGTTCGACAAGGTCGCGGCGATCGGCATCCAGGAGCACATCGGCATCGACAACTACCCGACCTATTACGCGACCGTGAAGCGCGTGATGAAGCGGGACGGGCTCTTCCTGCACCACGCCATCACGCGGCCGGCGAAGCGCACCGAAAAGAGCTTCCGCACCAAGCGGCCGGAATTCGCGGTGCTGACGAAGTACATCTTTCCCGGCGGCGAGCTCGACCACATCGGCAACACCGTCGCGAGCCTCGAGCGCAACGGCTTCGAGGTGCACGACGTCGAGGGCTGGCGCGAGCATTACCAGCGCACCTGCAAGCACTGGCACGATCGCCTCATCGCCCGCTACGACCAGGCGGTGGCGGAGGTCGGCGAGGCGAAGACGCGGCTCTGGCTCGCCTACCTTGCGGCCTGCTCGATCGCCTTCGAGCGCAACAACGTGCTGCTCTACCAGACCCTGTCCTCGCGCCGCAAACGCGGCCCCTCCGGCCTGCCGCCGACGCGGGCGGATCTCTATCGCTGAGGCGCTCGCGCTCCCTTCGCGATCGCGGTTCCAAGCGGTCAAAAAGGAGCGCGATTCGCCTCTCCCCGCTTGCGGGGAGAGGGTTCCGCCTTCGGCCGAACGAGCGGAGCGAAGCGAAGCGGGGGTGAGGGGGCGGTGCAGAAAAAAGCGCCTTCCCCGACGCCGCGCCTTCTTCGTCACCGCCCCCTCACCCTTGCCTGCTGCGCAGGCTTGCCGCCTTCGGCAGCCCTCTCCCCGCAAGCGGGGAGAGGCGGGCCCGCGCGTTGCTTACTCGAGCTTGATCGTCGTCTCGACGACGTGGTTCAGCGTCCCGTCGTCGGAGGTCAGCGTCATCTTCAATCGGATCGCGCCTTTCGCCTTCGCTGCGCGCACGGCTTTCTCGATCTCGCGCTGGGAGGTCACGCCGACCTCCTTCAGGAACTTGCGGATCGCCATATTGAGCCGGTCCTCGTCCATGCTCGTCCTCCATTGCGCTCAAGTCGGGAGAGGCGCGCCCGCCCGCGGGGCCTTCACCGCCCGCGCCGCCGCCGCGTAGCCACCCATCGCGCCGTCGACGAAATGGACGTGGTCGGGGCGCGTCGCCGAGGGCACGAAGCAGGTCATCAGGGCCGCGTCCTGGCGGTGCAGGCCGAAGCGGACGCTGCCCGCCGCCTCGGCCTGCGCAAGCTGCGCCTCGATCCGGTCGGCGAGCGCCGGCGGGCAGTCGAGGGTCATGCGCAGGCCGTCGTCGAACTTGCGGAAATCCGTGTTGTCGACGAGCTGGCGCTTGTACAGCCTCGGATCGAAACCGCCGACCTTGATGCCGGTGCGAAACACGAGGTGGGCGAGGAACGTGCGCACGAGGAGCGAGAGCCGGTTCAGGAGCGGCGACCGGCCGGGCCTCAGGCGCGCCTTCGCCTCGAGGGAAAAGCCCGAGGGCGGCCAATGCTCGCGCGGGCCGCCGGCCGGGACGGGGCGGACCGCGCCCTCGTCGGCGAGCGCCAGCACCGCGGCGACAGCCTCCCGGAAGCGCTCCATGTCGCCGTCCCCGGCCGGCACCAGGATCAGCGAGAGGATGACGCCGCGCTCGGCGCGGATCTCGTCGAAGCGGCAGGAGAGGCCGTTGAGGTCCGGCCGCGTCCCCGGCGGCGCCGGCGTGATCGCGAAGGCACCGGCCTTCAGTTCGCGCTCCGCGAAGGCGAGGCCGCCGCCGCTGAACATCGCATAGGAGACGTCAGCGGACGCGGCAAAGCGGGCGATGCGGATGTCGAGGCCCGCCGCGCGCACGGCGGCGACCGGCATCAGAGCGACTCGGAGCGTCAGGCCGAGATCGTCGCGCACCCAGGCGGCGACCGCGGCGAGGGTCGAGCGGGCGAGGTCCGCTTGCTCGGGCGGCAGCACGAAACTCGCGCCGTCGCCGCCGAAGACGAACGGAAACTCGCCGTCGCCGAGGGCATTGGTGATCGCCGCGATGACGGAAGCGGCGGCGGTGTTGACGGTCTTGTACTGCCCCGCCTCGATCGCCGCGGTCGAGCGCACGATGTCCGAGAGGCCGATCACCCAGCCCTCCGGCAGCGGCGCGTAGATCGCCGGATCGGTGAGCCGCGCGAAGCTGTCGAAGGGCTTGAGGCCAGCATAGAATCCGTCCGGGTCGGCGCGCCCGCGCGCGGCGACCCCAGAAGATGCCGTTCGATCCGTCAAAGTCATGGGCCCACGCTAGAGCAAAATTCCGGGAAGATGAATCGGCGCGCGCCGCCGACTTCGGAAGCCGTCATTCGAAAACAAGCCCCCAACCCCTCATCCTGAGAGCTGTGAATCCTTCAGATAAGAGGCGCGGGTCCACCTCTCCCCGCTTGCGGGGAGAGGGCTGCCGAAGGCAGCAAGCCTGCGCAGCAGGCGAGGGTGAGGGGGCGGTGACGAAGAGGGCGCGGTGGCGCGGCAAGGCGCCTCTCCCGGAGACGCCCCCTCACCCCCGCTTCGCTTCGCTCCGCTCGTTCGGCCGCAGGCCGAACCCTCTCCCGCAAGCGGGGAGAGGCGAATTCGCGCCTTTCGCCCGAAAGATTCACAGCAGGTCCTCCAGGCTGTCGAGGAAACGGTCCTCGGTGCCGGGCGGCGGCAGCATGCAGGTCTCGGTCCGGCCGAACAGGCGGTAGCGGTTTCGCGCGACCCGGTCGTAGAGGAAGTCGCGAAGCCCCCGCGGCAGGTGGCGGAAGACGGCGAGCCGGGCCTTGCCGCGCAAGTGCGGGAAGACGACGAGGTTCGCGTCCGACTTCATGTAGGCGACGCCGTCGAGGATGACCGCGTTGGTCTCGGGCTCGGTCGGATCGATGCCGAGTTCCCGCGAGAGCGCCTGACCGATCGGGGATTGCACCGTCGCGAAGCGGAAGCGGTTCGTCTCGTCCCGTTCGAGCACCATGCGCACGAAGTTGGAGCAGAGGACGCAGACGCCGTCGAACAGGATCAGCCCGTCAGGCCAGCCCGGGGCGGGCCGCGGCGCCCATCGGGAAGCGGGCCGGGACGATTCCATGACGGAAGGCAACCGCCAAACCGACCGGGAGTCAATTCCTACCGTAACGTCACCGACGCCTGCGGGCTCAGATCTGCCAATCGAGGGCCGGCACGGCGCTCGCCGGCATGGCCTCGTCGCGCTGGATCGGAGGCTTCGGGACACGATTCACCATGCGGGCGTGGAGCCGCTTCACGGTGCCGCTCGCCGTGGTGACGAAGAGGAAGGGCAAAAACGCATGCACGAACGCCATCAGGCCGGCGAGGGTCAGCGGCCCGGCGAAGGACAGGGCTACCTTCATGTGCTCGACATAGGACTCGCCGACCGCGTCCGGATGCTCGGTAAAGAGCCGTCTCGGGTTCATGACAGCCTCCGCAAGAGAGAGAATCATTCTACCGCCGCGGGGGTCGACAGAACAAGTGATCTCGCTCACGGCGACATGGGAGAATATTTCATCCTTTTGGCGGAAGAGGACAGGGGAGTTCTTCTCGAGGGGACGGCGTGTATGGCCGGCTGCTTCGGGCGGCCGCGGGCGCCCGCCGCAATCGGGAGAGGCGGAGTAGCGCGCAAGCGCACGCTACCGGCGCCGCATCGCGGGTTCGTCACATCGTGCGGTGCCGCACGGGCCGTGCGGACGATTATTCTGCGATACTAGACCGCCGGCGAACAGTTCATTATAACATTCGCATCCACATGGGCTCGAGGATGCGGTCATGGCAAAAGTCGTCAAGCAACCGAACGACATTTTCAAAGGGACTTCCGGCGCCGACAAGCTCTACGGCGACGGGGCGGTGACGCTCCTCGGCGACCTGATGGACGGCGGTGCCGACCGCCTCTACGGCGGCGGCGGGCGCGACTATCTCGTCGGGGACACGATCTCGATCAACGACACCGCGATGGCGGGCAACGATCTCCTCTACGGCGGCAAGGGGAACGATACGCTCATCGGCGACGCCCTCAAGACGCCGCACACCGTCTGGAATCCGGCAAAGAGCTGGGATGAGTACGACTTCGCATTCGCCTGGGCCGGCAACGACCGCATCTACGGTGGGGCCGGCAACGACGTTATCGCCGGCGACGTGCGCAATCTGACGAGCGAAGACATCATCACCGGCGATGACCGGCTCTACGGCGGCGCCGGCAACGACACCATCTACGGCGAGTCGATCAAGACGTCGTTCGACGACGAGGTCGCATACATTCTTTGGATCGAGGACGAGGACGGATCCGACGAAGAGTCGGACGAGCCACTCCTTAAAGAGGCATCGGCTGTGCGCGTCTATCGGGACGGACGTATGGCGATCGACGTCCCGCGAGAGGAGTCATCAACGCCGAAGCCCTCTCCGCCGGTGAAGCAGACGCTGGACGTCTACTACCTGATGTCGTGGGACAGCGACATCATCGAGGGCGGCCGGGGCAACGACACGCTGATCGGCGGTCCCGGCTACGACCGCTTCGTGTTCAAGCGCGGGGACGGCGTCGACCGCATCAAGGACTTCTTCTCGCTCATCGACAAGGTCGACCTGCGGGCGTGGGGATTTCGACAGCTTCAAGGACGTGCCGATCACCTACAACGACAAGAAGGACATCGCCGTCATCCGGCTATCGGCGCACGACCGCATCGTCCTCGACGGCTTCGACGGCAAGGACTTCGTTCTGCAGCCGAAGGATCTGCTGATCTGACGGTCCTTCTCTCCTCGAAGCGCCTCACGCCGCCTGCGTGCGCTTGTTCTGCCGGTTCGCGACGAGGTCGTCGACGACGGCGGGGTCGGCGAGGGTTGAGGTGTCGCCGAGATTGCCGAACTCGTCCTCGGCGATCTTGCGCAGGATGCGGCGCATGATCTTGCCGGAGCGGGTCTTGGGCAGGCCCGGCGCGAACTGGATCAGGTCCGGCGAGGCGATCGGGCCGATCTCCTTGCGCACCCAGACGACGAGCTCCCTGCGCAGGTCCTCGCTCGGCGCCTCGCCGGCCATCAGGGTGACATAGGCGTAGATGCCCTGGCCCTTGATGTCGTGCGGGTAGCCGACCACCGCCGCCTCCGACACCTTCGGGTGCGCGACGAGGGCCGATTCGACCTCCGCCGTGCCCATGCGGTGGCCGGAGACGTTGATGACGTCGTCGACGCGGCCGGTGATCCAGTAATAGCCGTCCCCGTCCCGCCGGCAGCCGTCGCCGGTAAAATACTTGCCCGGATAGGCCGAGAAATAGGTTTGCACGAAGCGCTCGTGGTCGCCGTAGACCGTGCGCATCTGGCCGGGCCAGGAATCGGCGATGACGAGGTTGCCCTCGCAGGCCCCCTCCAGGACCTTGCCCTCGGCGTCGACGACCTCGGGCTTGACGCCGAAGAACGGCCTCGTCGCGGAGCCCGGCTTCAGCTTCGTCGCGCCGGGCAGCGGCGTGATCAGGATGCCGCCGGTCTCGGTCTGCCACCAGGTGTCGACGATCGGGCAGTTCCCGTCGCCGACGACGCGATGATACCACTCCCAGGCCTCCGGATTGATCGGCTCGCCGACCGACCCGAGGAGCCGAAGCGACTTGCGCGAGGTCTTCCTCACCGGCCCCTCGCCCGCCTGCATGAGCGAGCGGATCGCCGTCGGCGCGGTGTAGAAGATGGTGACGTTGTGCTTGTCCACGACCTCCCAGAAGCGCGAGATCGAGGGATAGGTCGGCACGCCCTCGAACATCAGCGTCGTGGCGCCGTTCGCGAGCGGTCCGTAGAGAATGTAGGAATGGCCGGTGACCCAGCCGACATCGGCGGTGCACCAGTAGATGTCGCCGTCGTGGTAGTCGAACACGTATTGATGCGTCATCGCCGCGTAGACGAGGTAGCCGCCGCTCGTGTGCAGCACGCCCTTCGGCGTGCCGGTCGAGCCCGAGGTGTAGAGGATGAAGAGCGGATCCTCCGCGTGCATCGGTTCCGCCGGGCATTCGTGCGTCACCTGCGCCGCGGCCTCGTCGTAATAGACGTCGCGGCCCGGCAGCATCTCGACCGGCGAACCCGTGCGGCGCACGACGACGACGTGGTCGACGCCGCCGGCGCGCTCGATCGCGGCGTCGACATTGGCCTTGAGCGGCACCTTGCGGCCGCCGCGCAGGCCCTCGTCGGCGGTGACGACGAAAGCCGATTTCGCGTCCGCGATGCGGCTCGCGAGCGAGTCCGGCGAAAAACCGCCGAAGACGACGGAATGGATCGCGCCGAGCCGAGCGCAGGCGAGCATCGCATAGGCCGCCTCGGGGATCATGGGCAGATAGATCGTGACCCGGTCGCCCTTGCCGACGCCGCGGTTGCGCATGACGTTCGCCATGCGGCAGACCTCGTCGTGGAGCTGGCGATAGGTGATCTTTTTCGATTCCGCCGGATCGTCGCCTTCCCAGATGATGGCGACCTGGTCGCCGCGGGTCGAAAGGTGCCGGTCGATGCAGTTGTAGGCGACGTTGGTGGTGCCGTCCTCGAACCAGCGGATCGAGACCTCGCCCGGTCCGAAGGTCGTGTTCTTGGCCCTCGTATAGGGCTTGAACCAGTGGATGCGCTTGCCCTCCTCCCGCCAGAACGCCTCGGCGTCCGTCACCGAGGCGCGATACTTGGCCTCGTACCCGGCGCCGTCGATGAAGGCGCGGCGGCTCCAGTCGGCGGGAACCTCGTAGATCTTGTCCTGCATGGTTCGCTCCCTGTGCCCGGCCTGCGCGGCGGGTCCGTTCATCGGACAGGTTTACGCAATGCGGCGGGGCGACCGCAAGCCGAGCCTCTCCGAGACGCGGGCGGATTTCGGCCGTCAGGGGCCGATCAGGCTGAGGATCGCGCCCTGGAGCAGCAGGACGACGAGCCAGTGGCCGCCGTCGATCACGGTCAGCATCGGGCTCTGGCCGCCGAAGCCGTGATTGGTCGCGAGCGTCGTCGCGACGAAGCCGATCCAGGCGAGGGCGGCGGTGACGAGCCCTGCCGCCGGCAAGGCGGCTGCGCCGGCCCGCGCGAGGAAGCTGGCGAGCACGGCGGCCATCAGGCATTCGGCGAGGAAGGCGACGACGAACGGCGCCGGCGAGGGTTTGCCGTCCGGTCGCATCAGCTCCGCCTTCGTCTTGCCGAGGGCGATCATCCAAGGCCGGGCGAGGAGGGTGTACCAGACGGCCCCGGCGAGCCAGCTCGCCACGGCCGCCGCGAGAACGGCGACGAGATTGATCCCTGCAAACGTCACGACCTGATGCCCCGCCCCGGGGCACGATGCGGCGGGACGGTGAAGGAAGACTTAAGCCGGCGTGGGCGCTCCCGTGGCGCCGGAATCGACGGCGCCCGCGCATCTGTCCGAAAGGCGCGGCTTCGCCTCTCCCCGCTTGCGCGGAGAGGGCCGCCGAAGGCGGTGAGCCTGCGAAGCAGGCGAGGGGGGAGGGGGCTGCGCCAGAAGCGGCGCGGCGGTTTGGGCCGAACGCCCCTTCCGGAGAACCCCCGCTTCGCCTGTCTTGGCCGAAGGCCGAAACCCGCTCCCCGCAAGCAGGGCGAGGCGAAGGGAGGCGCGGCCACCCACGTCGGAATTCAGACCCCGCCCATGTTGCAGATCAGCGTCCACTCGGCGTCGGAGACCGGCTGCACGGAGAGGCGGGAATTGTTGACGAGGACCATGTCCTTCAGCTTCGGTTCGGCCTTGATCGCCTCCAGGGAGACCGGCTTGCGGAAGGGCTTGACGGCCTTGAGGTCGACCATGCCGAAGCGGCCGCTCTCGTCGGTGTCGTCGGGGTAGTATTCCTTGATCACCTCGACGATGCCGACGACGGCCTTGTCCGCGCCGGAATGATAGAAGAAGCCGCGTTCGCCCTTCTTCATCGCCATCAAGTGGAGCTTCGCGGAATGGTTGCGCACGCCGTTCCAGGGCGTGCCCTTGGCGCCGGCCTCGGCCTGCTGCTGCCAGGACCAGGTGCCGGGTTCGGATTTGAAGAGCCAGTGGGACATCGGCGGACTCACTCCTCGGGTTTCAAGGGGCGCTGCATGAGGGCATCGATGGCGCGGTCGAGAGTCAAGCGCCCGGCGAGGACAGCATCGACCGCGGCGGCGATCGGCATCTCGACGCCTTTTTCGCGCGCCAGCGCCACGAGGACCGGAGCCGTTGCGGCGCCCTCGGCGAGGGCACCCGCCGGCGGCCTCGGCGACGGGCACGCCCCGGCCGAGGCGCTCGCCGAAGGCGAAGTTGCGCGATTGCGCCGACGCGGCGGTGAGCACGAGGTCGCCGAGGCCCGACAGCCCCATCAGGGTCTCGCGCTCGGCGCCGAGGGCGTCGGCGAGGCGCAGGAGCTCGGCGAAGCCGCGGGCGAGGAGAGCCGCCTTGGCGCTCTCGCCGAGGCCGCGCCCGGCGACGGCGCCGCAGGCGATGGCGAGCACGTTCTTTGCCGCTCCGCCGATCTCGACGCCGGCGACGTCGGTGCGGTGATAGACCCGGAAGGCCGGCCCGGAGAGCGCTGCCGCGAGGCGCGCGGCGAGGTCGCCGTCGGCGCAGGCGAGCGTCACCGCCGTCGGCAGGCCGCGGGCGACGTCGGCCGCGAAGCTCGGCCCCGAAAGCACGGCGACGGGCGCGCCCGGCCGCTCTTCGCGCACGACCTGCGAGAGGAAGCGGTTGGTGCCACGCTCGAGGCCCTTGGCGCAGAGGACAAGCGGCGTCGCGGCGGAAAGGACCGGCGCCAGTTCCCGCACCACCGCGCGGGTCGTCTGCGCCGGGGTGACAAGGAGCACGCTGTCCGCCGCGGCGAGGTCCTGCAGCGCCGCCGTCGGCCGGACGCGCGGGTCGAGCGCCACCCCCGGCAGGAAGCGCGCGTTCACACGCTCGCGCGCCATCGCCTCGGCGCGGGCGGCGTCGCGCAGCCAGAGCGCGACCTCGTTGCCGCCCGCGGCGGCGACGTTTGCGAGCGCGGTGCCCCAGGCGCCGGCGCCGGCGATGCCGATCATGCCTTCGCGCCCGCCTCGTCGCGGGTCTGGTCGAGGGGCCAGCGGGCCCGGGCCGGCGCCGTCATGTCGTCGACGAGGCCGAGGCGCAGGCGCTCGAGTCCGGCCCAGGCGACGATGGCGCCGTTGTCGCCGCAGAGCGCCAGCGGCGGCGCGACGAGCTTCAGACCGGCCTCCGTCGCGAAACGCTGCAAGGCGGTGCGGATCGGCTGATTCGCGGCGACGCCGCCGGCAACGACGAGGGCGGTCGGATGGCCCGCCGCGGCCTTGAAGGCGCGCAAACCCGCCCGGGTCCGGTCGACGACGATGTCGACGACCGCCGCCTGGAAGCCGGCGCAGAGATCGGCGACGTCCGAAGGCGTCAGCGGCGCGATCGCCTCCGCTTCGAGGCGCAGCGCCGTCTTCAGGCCCGAGAGCGAAAAGTTCGGCTCCTGGCGTCCGTGCATCGGGCGGGGCAGGAGGAAGCGATCCGGGTTGCCCTTGGCCGCCTCGCGCTCGACCTCCGGCCCGCCCGGATAGCCGAGGCCCAGGACCTTCGCGACCTTGTCGAAGGCCTCGCCGATGGCATCGTCGACGGTGGTGCCGAGACGGACATAGTCGCCGACCCCGCGCACCGCGACGAGCTGGGTGTGGCCGCCGGAGGCAAGGAGAAGGAGATAGGGAAAGCCGATCCCGTCCGTGAGGCGTGCGGTGAGCGCGTGCCCTTCGAGATGGTTGACGGCGATGAGCGGCTTGCGGGTGACGAGGGCGATCGCCTTGGCGGTGGTGAGCCCGACGATGACGCCGCCGATCAGCCCCGGTCCCGCCGCCGCGGCGATGCCGTCGATCTCGGCAAGGGAAGTCTTGGCCTGCGCCAGCGCCCGGGAGACGAGGCGGTCGATGACCTCGACATGCGCCCGCGCCGCGATCTCCGGCACGACGCCGCCATAGGCCGCATGTTCGGCGATCTGGCTCAGGACCTCGTTCGACAAAATCTCGCCGCGCCCGTCGAAGCCCGGCGCCACGACGGCAGCGGCGGTCTCGTCGCAGGTGGTCTCGATGCCGAGAACGCGCATGGGCTGTTCCGTCCTGTCGGGCCGGCTTCACGGCGCCCGCCCCGTCCCCCTATAGTCCGCACCGCCGTGCAAAGGAACGCGGGAGCGGGCCATAAAGCCCTCTTCATGCGGCGACCTCATCCTTCGAGACGCCTCGGGCCGGCGGCTGAGGCCCCTCGGGATGAGGAGTTGGGATTGTTTCGAGGAGATAGCGGATGGCGAGCGGTGGCTGAGATCGTGTCCTCCGACATCCTCGTCATCGGCACCCGCGGCTCGCCGCTGGCGCTCGCGCAGGCGCAGGAGACGCAGGCGCGTCTCGGCGCGGTGCTCGGCCGCGCCGCGGAGGCGTTTCCGCTCAGCGTCATCCGGACGACGGGCGATGCGATCCAGGATCGGCCGCTGTCGGAGGCGGGCGGCAAGGGCCTCTTCACGAAGGAGATCGATGGCGCGCTTCTCGCCGGCGCGATCGATCTCGCGGTGCATTCGGCGAAGGACCTGCCGACGCGGCTCCCGGACGGCCTCGCCATCGCCGGCTACCTGCCGCGCGAAGATGCGCGCGACGCCTTCATCTCCCTTCGCGCCGCGCACTGGCGCGATCTGCCGCTCGGCGCGCTCGTCGGCTCCGCGTCCCTGCGCCGGCAGGCGCAGTTGCGTCGGGTGCGGCCGGATCTCCGCATCGCGCTGCTGCGCGGCAATGTCGGCACGCGGCTCGAAAAGCTCGAACGCGGCGAGGTCGATGCGACGCTCCTCGCCATGGCGGGCCTGCGCCGGCTCGGCCTTGCGCAGCACGTCACGGCGATCCTCGACAGCGCGGATTTTCTGCCCGCCGTCGGCCAGGGCGCCATCGCCATCGTCATCCGCGCCGATGATGCGCGCGCGGCGAGCGCGGTCGCGCGCATCGCCGACACGGCGACGGGCGCGGCGCTTGCCGCCGAGCGCGCCTTTCTCGAAGTCCTCGACGGCTCCTGCCGCACGCCGATCGCCGGCCACGCGGAGCTGGCGGGCGAGAGCCTGTCTCTGCGCGGTCTCGTCCTGCGTCCGGACGGCTCGGAGGCGGTCGAGGTGGCCCGCAGCGGCGCCGCCGCCGATGCGGCCGCCCTCGGACGGGAGGCGGGGCTCGACCTGCGCCGCCGCCTGCCGGCCGATTTCCTGGCGGCGTGATGCGCGTCGCGATCCTGCGCCCGCAGGCCGATGCGGAGCTGAGCGCGGGCCGCCTCGCCGGCCTCGGCCACGAGGCGGTCCTCGCGCCGGTCACCGCGATCCGGCCGACGGGCGCGCCGCTGCCGGAGGGCGATTTCGCCGCGCTGGTGCTGACGAGCGCGCACGCGATCCCGTTCTGCGGCGGGCTTGCCAAGGACATCCCCGTCTTCGCCGTGGGAGCGCGGACCGCCGCCGCGGCACGCGCGGCGGGTTTCTCCGCCGTTCGCGACGGCGGCGGCGACGCGGCGAGGCTCGCCCGGGCGATTCGCCAAACGCTGCCGGACGACGCGCCGCTCCTCCACGCCGCGGGGCGCGACCGCAAGGCGGAGCCTGGCCGCTCCCTGGCGGAGAGCGGCCGTGCCGTCGCCGTCTGGGAATGCTACGCTGCGGAATCGGTGCCGGCCCTGCCGGAGGAGGCGGTCTCGGCCTTGCGCGCCCGGCCGGTCGACGCGGTCCTGCACTATTCGCGGCGCAGCGCGGCGATCGCGGCGGACCTGTTCGCGAAGGCGGGCCTCGGCGGGGCGTTCGGGCGCCCGCCCCATTTATGCCTCTCCGCCGACATCGCGGCGGCGCTCGCAGGGCGCCGGGTGCTCGTCGCCGCGGAGCCGAGGGAGGCGGCCCTGTTCCGCCTTCTGGAGGAGCTTCGTCTCCCGGCCACGGAGTCGCCACCCCGGTCCCGTTGAGGTAGACACGGAACGAAAGCCGACCCGCAGCGCGTTTCCGCCCCCGCGAGACATCCGAGAGCATCGTGACCGATTCCTCCGACCCGTCGAGCCCATCCCACCGCAAGCCGCGCCCCGCCGCGACGATCGACCTCGACGCCACCGTCGTCGACGAGGGCCGCCGCGACGAGCCCACGGCCGCGGAAGCCGAGCGCCAGGAGAGCGAGCGCGAAGCCATTGCGCGCGAGATCGCGGCGAATCTCGAATCGGAGGGCGCCGAGGCGGGGGCCGCTGCGGGCGACCCCCTCGCCGAGCCGCCCCCGGTCCGCGAGCCCGCGGGCGCCCGGATCGGGGGCATCCTCGCCGCGGCTCTCCTCGGCGGCGTCGTCGGGGCGGCGCTGCTGTTTGCGCTCCAGCAATGGCGCGCCGGGCCGCAGGCCCCCGATCCGCGCATCGCCGCCCTTGAAAGCCGCGTTGCGGCCCTCCCCCCGCAGGACGCCCTGCGGGCCCTCGGGGAGCGCGTGACGGCGCTTCAATCCGCGCAGACCGCCGTCGCCGCGAAGGCCGATGCGGCGCAGGAGGCCGCCGCCCGCGCCGCCTCCCGGGCGGATGAGGCCCTCGCCCGCCCGCTGCCGCCGGCTCCGGCGGCGGCGGCCGCCTCCTCGCCGCAGGACGCTCAAGCCCTCGCCGATCTCGGCGCCCGGGTCGCCGCCCTCGAAGGCCAGGCCCGGACCGCCCTCGAAGGCGCGACCGGCGCCATCCAGCGCGTCTCAAACACGATTCAGGGCATCGACAGCAGGCTCGGCGAGCAGGAGAAGAAGCTCTCCGGCCTCGATCAGCGCCTTGCCGCCCAGGATCAGGCGTCCGGCCGGGTCGGAGAGCGCGTCGCGACCCTCGACCAACGCCTCGGCGCGCTCTCCCAGAAGGTCGCTGAGGAGGGCTCCGACACCGCCAGGGCGGGGACGCGGGTCGTGCTGTCGGGGCGCCTTCTCGAAGCCCTGCGCGATGGAGCGCCCTATGCCGAGACGCTGGCGGCGCTCCAGCGCGTCGGTGCCGATCCGCAGAAACTCAAGCCCCTCGAACCCTTCGCCGGGACCGGCGCTCCGACCGCCGCCGCGCTCGCAGCCGGGTTCGAGCCGGTCGAAGAGCGCATCCTGCGCGACAGCCGCCCCGGCGATGGCGGCTGGCGGGACCGCCTGGCCCGCATGGCCGAGCGGATCGTGACCATTCGCGCCGTCGACGATCCCTCCGGCACGAGCGTTCCCGCTCTCGTCGGGCGAATCGAATCGAGCCTGGAGCGCGGCGCGGTCGCGGCCGCCGCCTCCGCTTTCGCCGCGCTCCCCGAACCCGCCCGTGCCGCGGCCGGCGAATGGGGCCGCACCCTCGAGCAGCGGGCTGCCGCCGACGCCGCCGCGCGGGCGGTCTCGGCCGAAGCCGTCGCCGCGCTTACTCCCGCGACCCGCTAGGAGTCTTCCCGACCATGTGGCGCGCCCTCGTCTTTATTGGCCTTCTCTGCGTTGCGGCCTTCGCGGCGGTCTGGCTCGCGGACCGGCCTGGCACCGTCGCGATCACCTTCGGCGGCTACGTCCTGCAGACCACCGTCGCCGTCGCGGCGGTGGTGCTCGCGGGCGTCGCGCTCGCGCTCGCAGCCCTGTGGTCCCTGGTGACGGGGCTCATTCGACTGCCCTCGCGGCTCACCTTCGCCTCGCGCGCCCGCCGCCGCGCCCGCGGCTATCAGGCTGTCTCGCGCGGCATGATCGCCGTCGGCGCCGGCGATTCCCTCGCTGCCCGCCGCCATGCCGGGGAGGCCGAGCGCTTGCTCGGCCGCGAGCCCCTGGCGCTGCTCCTCAAGGCGCAGGCGGCGCAGGTCTCCGGCGACCGCGCCGCCGCCGAGGCCGCTTTCTCGCGCATGATGGACGACGACGAGACCCGCGTGCTCGGGCTGCGCGGCCTCTTTGTCGAGGCCCGCCGCCGGCAGGATCCGGCCGCCGCCGCGCGCTATGCGATCGAGGCGGCGCGCCTCGCGCCGGCCGCCTCCTGGGCGAGCGACGCCGTGCTCGAAATGCGCTGTGCCGAGCGCGACTGGCGCGGCGCCCTCGCCGCGGTCGAGCGCCGGGCCTCCCTCGGCCTCGTCGACCGGGCGACGGCGAGGCGCCACCGCGCCGTGCTGCTCACCGCCGACGCCCTCGACCGCGAGGAGAGCGACCGCGACGGCGCGCTCGCAAGCGCGCAGGAGGCCGTGAAGCTCGCGCCCGATCTTGTCCCGGCAGCGGCGCTCGCCGGCCGCTTCCTCTCCCACCGCGGCGATCTGAGGCGCGCCGCGAAGCTCGTCGAGGTGGCCTGGAAGGGCACGCCGCACCCCGATCTCGCCGAGGTCTACGTCAACCTGCGCTCCGGCGATTCCGCCCTCGACCGTCTCGCCCGAGCCGAGACCCTGCAGCGCCTCGCGAACGGCGCCGAGGGCCGCCTTGCCGTCGCCCGCGCCGCCATGGAGGCGCGGGAATTCGACCGTGCCCGCGCGGCGCTCGAGCCGCTCCTGTCCGAGCGGCCGACGATGCGAGTCTGCCTGATGATGTCCGATCTCGAGCAGACCGAGCACGGCAATACCGGCCGCGGCCGCGAATGGCTCGCCCGCGCCGCCCGGGCGCCGCGCGACCCGGCCTGGATCGCCGATGGCGTCGTCTCCGACCGCTGGGCGGCGGTCTCGCCGGTGACCGGCCGCCTCGACGCCTTCGTCTGGCGGGCGCCGCCGGACATCCTCGTTGCGCCGGAAATCGCCTTCAGCGACGACGTCACCGCCGACCTCGACGACGAGAAGCGGGCGCTGCCGATCGCGCCGCCGCCCGCCCCGCCAGCGGTCGAGAAGCCGGCCGCGGCCGCGCCCGAGCCCGCACCCCCCGCCGCCGAAGCGGAACCCATTGGCCTCGCCGCCCCGGCCGGCGAGAATCCACGCCCCAACGGCTCCCCGGCGCCGGTGATCTTCCCGGTCGACCATCCCCCCGACGATCCCGGCCCCCTCGTCGAAGCGGACCGCCCGCCGCGCCGCAGCCTGTTCGGCTAGGCGCCGCCTTTCTTGCCATTCGGCACCTCAGCCGCTATGGAACCACCGCTCCGATCGCCATGGTCGCGCCGCCGCAATAGCTCAGCTGGTAGAGCACCTCATTCGTAATGAGGGGGTCGGGGGTTCGAATCCCTCTTGCGGCACCAGTCATATCAAAGGCTTAGCTGATCAGGGGCGCCAGCCGGCTTACGAGCTGCTTGCTCCGGTAGGCGCTTGGCAGACACCCTCCGACGCCGGCTCCTGAGCGCGAAGGCGCTCTTTCATCGCGGGTCCGTTGCGCGAAGGGCCGAACCTCCCGGAACCCATGAACACCGCAGTCTCCGCACCGTCGCGCGCAGTCCGCGTCGTGGCGATTATGGATCCCGGGCTCTGCTTCGCAGCCCCGGGATGACAGAGCCGGGGAGGGGTCATCTGAAGGGATTTTGCTTTAGGTGCGGCGAAGGTCCGCCCGATCAGGCTGGCGCCCTTTTTGCGCCGGTTCACCGCACCACAAATTTGCCGAGCATGCCCCGCTCGCGCTGGCCTGCGACGTAGAACTCGTAATCGCCGGGGCGAATTGGGATGAAGTAGACTTCAACGGTTCCTGGATCGTCGAACTCCAGCCCATAGACGCCGCCGAAGGGCTTGGTCTCGATGCCGTTCACAACGATCTGGTCGATCCAAGAATTCCGCATCAGGTCGGGGGCGCGGAGTTGAAACTCCTCGCCGCCCTTACTCTCGATCGTCCACCGATAATACTTGCCGGTAGCAAGCTTGTACTCCTTAACAGACATAGACAGATCCGTATTCAGCACAAGCGGCTCAAGCTTGGTCGGCTTGGAGGCAAGGTTTCCCTCCGCACGGATGGAAGCGGATGGGCTCACGGTCACAAGGACTGCGCAGACCAAAGCTGCCAGAGTTGTTTCTCGCACGGCCATTCCTCCTTAAAATATTCTTATGGAAGCAACACGCGAGTTTAGTGGGCGGGCCGGGATTGGTGCAAGGGGAAGTCTGGACAAAACTCGGCACGCAGACCAGATCTGCGGCACCTGCACTGCCGTACACCCTCCTCAGCATCGATGGGGACTTCGCGACATTCACCCGCGACTCCCCGAATCGCTCGCCGTCAGCTCCCGTATCTTGGCTTTCCTCGACCGAGGCGGAGCTGTCTGCCTTCGAATGACAGGGGCGAGCGAACGCGCCAGGTTCATGCAGGGGAGGTCTCGAACGGAAGCCATCGGAGCCTGTCAGCCGTTTATCTCCTCACCGCTCCTCGCAAGATCCCGGCCTCCTTCGCGGCGGCGATGAACGCCTTGCGGGCCGTATTGGGCTCCAGGGTCCCGGCGAGTGCGGCATGGGCGGCCTCGCAGGCGTTACGCCAGGCGCTGCCGCGGCTCTCGGCGGGCCAGTTGCCGAGCAGCAGCTCGGTTGCCTCGCGCACGCTTCCGACGGCGCGGAGCCGGCCGGGTCGCGACGTCTCGATGACGACGCTCGGGCGGAAGAGGAGGGAGTTCGGATCGGCCATCGGGGGCAAGCGCCGAGCCACCGATCCGGCTTCACGAACCCGGCCGCCCGCGCCGCCACGGGCTTCCACGGGCAATCAGTTGATGTTGATCGCGGACGAGGACGGCTATTCCTTTCCTCGAGTTTGTTCGGATCGAATCGAAAATTGGGGCGAGGTACTCCGCAATGCCGGCCTCGCTCCATCCCTCGTTCCGCAACTCGCGGTCCAAAGCCTTGATCATCGCCCGCACGGTGGCCACGCCGGCGCCATCGTGGAGCGCGCGAAGGATCTCGGAAATCTCGCGCTCCCGTCGTCCAAACGTCGACGGATCGAGGGCCATCAGTCACGGGTGATGCTGATGATGCGATATTGGCTGTCCAATTTGATGTCGTACTGGCCAATTTCGCACTGGGCGTCATCGACCTCGAATATCTCGTCGCGCTCCTTTTCGACCGTGTCGGTCTTGCACCCAATCTTCGCAATCGCTTCCTGGACGCGCTTCGTCTCGGCGGCGCTGGCCTGCTTGTCGGCGGCGAGGGCGGGCGCGGCCTGAAGCAAACCGAAGCCGCTGAGAGTGAGGCAGATCGCAAGTGCAGTGCGGGTAAGCATGGCCGTCTCCTGGTCGCGACGCGTCGCAAATCTAGACCGGCCTACGACGGATTAAAACTTAGATTGCTCTTAGAAAACAATAACTTAGTTTGTCCTTAGAAAATATTTTTCTCACCCAGGATTGCGGGCTCGGCCGAGGCCGATCCAACGTCGGTGCAAGAACGACCGCCTCCTTGCCGGCCGGACGCTCGCAGCGGTTGGCCAATTCTTTGAGGCGCGCCGCGTCACCCATCCGGTGGTGTGGGAGGCCCGAAAGGCGCTTCAGCACGCGCCGCCATCGGCAAAGCGCTGCGCCGTGTGCGCGGCGTTTTTCATGCCGAAGCGCGCCGGCGCGCTCTACTGCAGAAACGAATGCCGCCGGTGGGCCCATCGGCGGCGGCCCGCGTAGGTCTGGTCCGCAATCCCGAACCTCACCCGGAACGCACCTCACCCGGCATCCGATCCGCGCACAAGCCAGAGGCGGCAATTGGCTTTCAGCCCGCCCCTGATCCCGTGACACGGGCTGGGACGCAGTCGCAGCCTACGTCGCCAAGAAGGCGAGGCTCGTCCTACACGTCAACGCGTCGCGAACTTCCACACGAAGCTGCCTTTGAGGCTGTGGTTCTGCGCGTCATTGCCGATCTGGCCGGCATAGGCCACACCCAGGCTGACAGCATCGGAGGCATGCCAGTCGAGGCCAGCTTCCACCACCAATGCATTGCGATCGACCGGGACGCCGGACACGACAAAGGCCGACGCGCCACCGGCGAAGGCGAGCAGGGTCGACGGCTCGACATCGCCGTAGGCATGACGCCAACCGATCAGCGCTTTCGCGATCACGGGAAGGTCCTGGCTGATCTGCATCTCACCCCTTACGCCCAACGTGGTGGTGGCCAGATCATGATCGCGGCCAAGGCCGGTCAGCGCCGCTGCGCCGCCATTCTCCTGAAAGCCGTCCGTGTGCAGACGCAACACGGAGGCCCCAAGGATCGGTTCGATTGTCGCCCGGCCCCAGGAGAGCGCGTAACCGAGTTCGCCGAAGGTCTGAAGCGTCGAGCCGTCATAGGAAGCGAAGGCCGCATCGGCGAAGCCCGGGAAGACGACGGTGCGTTGGGTGTCGATGTCGTGCCAGGCATACGACGCCCCAAGGCGAAGATTGACCGCCCCCCAGGAGCCGGAACCGTAGATCGCCCCGAAGATGCTGTCGTTTGAACCCGATGAAAGCCGCCCATCGATCTCAAACGGGGTCCGGGTGAACCCTCCGGCGAGACCAACCCTGAAGGCTGGATCGAGCTGCGCCTCGGCGCCGAGGATGAAGCCGCCGGTCGAGGTGTCGAGCGAGGCCGCGTTGCCGTTGGAGCGGGTGCGGCCCCACGATCCGAAGCCATCGCCCCAAAGGGCAAAGCGTCGTTGATCGAAGGCTGGAACGATCACCGACCCCGGCTGCCGAACGACGCCCGGCAGATCGGCCGCATAGGCCGCATTGTAGGTGCCTTGTCCAAATACCAGCGGCGGTGGGGCGGCGGACCGCAGCCGGTTGAGGATCGCGCCCTGCACAAGACGAGCGTCGCCGTAGCCAGCCGTCACCGCGCTCGCGTGGGCTTCGCCCGAGAGAGCGTTGAACGCGCTCTGCGCTGCATTTGCAGTGCCCGCCACGACCGTGTCGTACAAAACATTGCCGCGTCCCAGCGCCTCCACCGCCGCACCGGTGGCACGCTGATTTCGAGTCAGGCCCACGTCGGCGAACCGCAAGCTGCTGCGGACCACATCAATGAAGACGTCATTCGGGTCATAGGAGAGGCCTAGCCCGATGAATGGCAGCGGCGCATCACCGACCAGAGCCGAATAGGATCCGTTGACGCCCCCCGCGGCCGAGAGAATCGTATAGCGCGTGCCCAGCACATACGGCGCTGCGCCCTGCCTGATCACCTGCACCGTCGAGCCGCTCCCGATCGTTGCCGTGCCGCCAACAGCGAGACGATCGGACTGGCCGGCTGCATTCAGTTCCACTTGATAGGTCGAGCCCGCGCCCTGCGAAAACTTGCCGCCCAGCGTGAGCGTGCCGATGGAATTGCCGGGCGCCACGATGCCTCCGCCCGCGACCGTCACCGGTCCGGCGATCGAACCCGTTCCGCCCAGCGTGCCACCGCTGCTCACCGTAACCGTCGTATTTCCGAGCGAGCCGTTGACCCGCAAGATGCCCCCTGAGATCGTCGTCGCGTTCGTATAGGTGCTGTCCCCGGTAAGGATCGTTGTGCCGGCAAGTTGATTGACGCTGCCTGGGCCAGAGATCGCCGGCGCAAACACGTCGTCCGTCGCCGTGTGGTTAAAGTTGATGGCCCCTCTTCCGTTGCCGAATATCACCGCTGACGTGTCCAGCGTTCCCGGGGCTGCCGGAGGCGTCCCCGGAGCCGCACCGATGTTCAAGGTTCCGACGGACCCGGCTTCAGGAGCAAGGGTGACGCCTGACGACGCCCTCACCGTCCCACCATCCGCGATGTTCACCGTGCCGGCGCCGGGTCCGAGCTCCAGCCCGGTCTGGCCGCCGACGAAAAGGCCGCCATTGATGATCCAGGCCGAACCGGCACCGGAGACCGTCGCAAGTCCCGTGCTATCACCGCCGCCAACGACGCTGCCGATGTCGCCGCCAAGTCGGCCCGAGTTGCTGACCAGGGTGCCCCCGCTCAGCACATTCAGAGTACCCGTGCTGCGCAGATACGGGCCGATCCCCACGCCCACCCCGAAAATACCCGCAACATCGACCGCGCCGCGATTTTCAACCCTCAGCGCCCCGGTGCCACCGGCGAAGCCGATGACTGCATTTTGTGCTGCCGTCCATTGCGAGTTGGTGCCGGTGACAATTGCCGTGCCGAGCGAGCCCGCACCCAAGCCGATCGCGTCGGGAAGACCAGAGTTGACGCCGCCCGTGCTTGTCATCGTGCCACCGGCGGCGATCGTCAACGTGCCGGTACCGGGATAAAGGGTGCCGCTGTTGCCGTCCACGAAGCCACCGACGTACAGGCCGCCGGTGTTTGCCCATGTTGACCTCGGCCCGGAGATCGTCGCCACGCCGACGCCGCCGTTGATAGGGGGCCCCATGCCAAGGTTGCTTGGCCCGCCGCCGCCAATGACGGAGAATGGAAAAGGGCCATTGAGGCCGGTCGTGAGCCTTCCGCCATTAAGGATGTTGAGGGTACCATAACCCCCTAGCACGCCGGTCAAGGCCCCGCCGTCGCTGCTCAAAGCCGAGCCTGCCCCTGACACCGTGATTGTGCCGGTCGCGCCTCGACCCACCCCGACATCGGCAAAGAAGCTGCTGGTCAGGCGGCTGCCACCGGTCACAGTCAGCGTTCCGATGCTGGGGCCCGAGCCGTTGGTAATCGTCAGGCCGGTAAAGTCGGCTAAGGAGGCTCCAACAAAAAGAGCGCCAAATCCGGCCGTTCCCCCGTTATCGAGGGTCAGCGAGCCTGTTGCACCGGAGGATCCGATGAGGACGGCGCCCGTGCTCGTCCAGTTCGAGCCAGCGCCGTTGACCGTCAAGCCACCGATCGAGCCGGTGCCGACGCCGATGAACGTGTCGAAGAAGTTACCGGCACCGTTCACCAGCTGACCACCGTTGGTGATTGTCAGCATGCCGGTCCCGGTACTGGCGAGACCCGTACCGACATCGATCTGACCACCGACAAACAGGCGCTGGCTTGTTGCGCCGGGACCGGTCACGAATGGCGGGATGAAGATCCGGGTGTCGATCGAAACGTCATCGGTTGAGCTTGGCACCGCCCCCGTGGACCAATTCGGGCCAGTGAACCAGTCCTGCGTGGTGCCATTCCAATTCACCGTCTGCGCCGCGGCCGGCGCATGAAGCGTAACCAGGGCGGCGCTCATGCACCATGCCGCTTGAGGTAAGCGCAGCCGACGGCGGGGACGAAATCTAAGGACTGCGTGGATACCCATCGATTTTCTCCAGCACCTTGGTCGAGACCCGCTCCGGGCGCCGATGCATTCCAGGGCCTCGAGCACAACGAAGTCGTCGCGCGTGTCCGGGCTTGGCGTTGCAGGCGAGTATTCCGCGCGTCGATGACGCGTCAGGCGCCCCTACCACCGGCGTATAACGGAGGCAGATTTGGCCGCTTTCCGGAACGGATCGCTATCAAAATCTTAATCAAATTTTGCCCTCTCCCGAAACTCGCACAAGGCATAGCTTCGCATCGAAACCGATACGCCAAGTCTCCCATCGCAAATACCTAAGCGAAATACAAAATACTATGTTGAACACCGTTTGAGGCAGACCGTTGCGGGAAAACCTCACAGCTGCGCTGTAGGCCAATACATGGGCATCGTCGCTCCGGCGCCCGCCATTGCTCGCCGCATCGCGTCCGCTCCGCAGCGCCTGCGCGAGCCGCAATGCCGAGGAGTTTGGACTTGTCGTAAAGCTCGAACTCGTTCGATCGGCAGCCGATGAAGGGAGATGCCAAGTGCCGGGATAGCAGCCGCAACAAAGGAACACAGAACGCGTTTAAGCCTCCAATTGCGACCAGGGCCGGCGGTAAATCGGCGTATCGGACGTATAACGTCGGAGCAGCAGGGTCACCTCAGTCACGCTGTGTGACGGGACCGAACAGCGGTGCGGCCAGGATCGCCTCGATGTGGAGCGTCGTTTCGCCGGCATTGAGGAATCCATGCCGGTGGCCCGCCGGAACGATCAGCGACTGCCCGGCCGTCAGAGCGGCGCGTTCGTCGCCGATCCAAATCTCCGCGCGACCAGCAAGCACGGTCAACACCTCCTCGACCGTATGCAGATGAGAAGGCGCGCCGCAGCCGGGATCGCACCGTTGCTCGAAGATGCACAATTGCGCCGCACCTGTCTCAGCCGAGACGCGCATGCGCGTGTGGACGCCCGGCCGCCACTGCTCCCATTCCTGCCCTGTATGTTCAACGATGCGCATGACGTCCCCTTATCGAACCGACGAGCCAGGCCCCTCGCCGCCGATTGCGGGCGGGCCGCTGTGGACCCTGCGTTGGCCGGCGCCCCGGTCCGACCTTCGACACCTCAGTCTCGCTTTCCGGCTTCACCATCGCGAAGCCTGCGGCGACGTCGTCCCCGCGGGAGACGTCCTCGCCGGTAGGCCGCCGGTCGGGGCGACGCTGCCGACAGGCGCGCAACCGCGCGCTTCGTCGTTTTGCCGCGTCGTTGCTGGCTGTTTCGGGGGACATCGGTTTCACAATGCTGTGAAACCGCGGTAGCCGAAGCCCCTCGCGCCAGGCGTGCGGCTCGACTACGGATCGGACAGGGGCGACAAAGGGGATAGGGGCGGCAAAGGCGGTGGCCTGGGCCCGTTGCCGGAGCCGGCTCGCCAATCCTGCGCGTCGCGGGGGGATATGCCCTCGTGCGCCGCTAGCGCAACCTCCGGAAAGAAGACGTTCGGCACCATTTGGCATATCCTAGCTCCGGGTTCGACGCCTGACCTTGCGAACACCCCTTCGCTCCGTCCCGCGCCTCTTTCGCTGACTCGGTTTGAAACCGGTTAGGAGGTCGCCATGACAATCAGTTACTCGCCGACGCGATTGTATCTTGATAGCACCCGCAGACGTCGATCAACGATTGTCTGTCAAAGCGTTGACCGGAGGAAAGTCGTTTGCGGAGGAGCCGCCGCCGTGTTGGGCGGCGTGCTGGCCAGCCTGCTGGGCGGTTCGGGACCCGCTCGAGCCGATAGTCTCGTCGGGCCGGTGCCGGAATTGGACAAGGTGTCGGTCCGTATCCTGATCGACAGCTACCAATTCGCGGTGGCGCCAAGCCGGAAATCCGAATCGGTGGACATTCAACATTTCGGGTGGGGCATTGGGGATGATCACCCGCCTGGGAGAACACTTATCAGCGAATTCGGTCTTTCGATGCACGTCGAGACGCAGCGGGGTGCCGAGACCCGAAACACCTTGATCGACTTCGGGTTCACGCCGACCGCCCTCAACAACAATATCGAACTGATCGGGCTCGATCCGAACCGCCTCGACGCGCTCGTGCTCAGTCATGGGCATTACGACCACTTCGGCGGGCTCGTTGGCTTCCTCGCGCGAGCCAAGGGGAAGCTGAAGCCGAAACTGCCCTTCTACATCGGTGGCGAGGATTGCCTTTGCGCGCGTGAATGGACGGCGGCGCCCGTCCGCGGCGATTTCGGAGTGCTCGATCGTCGGGCTCTGGAGGAAGCCGATCTAACGCTGACTTATGCAGAAGGCCCATCGCTGATCGCCGATCACGGTTTTACGTCGGGCCAAATCGGTCAACGAAGCTTCGAAAAGCTGCTGTCGCCGAGTGCCATGAGGATCGGCGTCGAGAAGGGTGTCGGCTGTTACCCCGAACGGCTCGTCGAAGAGGATCGTCGGCCCGGATTGATCCCCGACCAGTTTCGCCACGAGCTTGCAACGGCCTTCAACCTGAAGGGGCGCGGCCTGATTGTGCTCACGTCGTGCAGTCACCGCGGTGTCGTCAATGCCATCAAGCAGGCGCAAGCGGCCTCCGGCGTCGACAAAGTGCACGCCGTGATCGGCGGCTTTCACCTGGCGCCGTACCAGCCTGACTATTTGCGCCAGACGATCGCTGCGCTCAAGGAGATAGACCCAGACTATGTCGTACCCCTGCATTGCTCGGGTGAGCCGTTCTACGATCTCGCCAAGGCGGAGATCCCAACGAAGTTGCTGCGATCCTACACGGGAACGCGTCTGGTGTTTCAGGGCTGATCGCGCCTTGGCCGTCGACCATCTCGCGAAGAACGACGTCAGGCCCTGGCAACAGGCGCGGGCGCCCGCTCCTGGAGCGCTTTGGCGCAGCGCCGGATCGGCATGCTCACGCTCCGTTTGCTCCGATAACGGCCGCTTGTGGAGCGATTGGGGAGCTAGGGTTTCGATCCTAACCTGCCCGTCGCCGATTCCCGCCCAGGCGGAAGCGGAGTAGTAGCTTCAGCGCATCCGCCCAATTATCCTGCTCCGGTTCAAGGAGGCGGATTTGGCCCGCGCGCGCGGAGAACATCGGCGGCTGCTCGCCATTTTGGTCGGAGACATCGTCGCTTACAGCCGGCTGATGGCGAGAAAAGAGGCCGATACTTACTATCGGGTCAAAGACCTTCAGAGCTCTGTCATCGTGCCGTCGGTGGGACGAAACCGAGGGCGGGTGGTGAAATGGACCGGGGACGGCTTCATCGCCACCTTCGCGAGCGTCGTCGACGCCGTCAGGACCGCCGTCGAAATCCAGTCAGGATCGGCGGCTGCAGGGGCGACATCTCCCGAGGATCTGCGCATCCGCTTCCGGATAGGCGTAAACGTTGGCGACGTCATTGTGGCCCCGGACGACGTCTACGGAGACGCAGTGAACGTCGCAGTACGGCTGCAGACAGCGGCACCTCCCGACGGGATCTGTGTTTCCCGCGGGGTACGCGACGCGGTCAGCGGCAAGGTCGGCATCGAATTCGAGAACCGGGGCGAGCTCGAGGTCAAGAACATTCCGGAGCCAGTAGGCGCCTATGGCGTCGTCTTCGATCCCGTCGCGTGGACGATGGAGCGGCCGACGCCGAAGCCACCGAACCTGACGACTGGGAAATGGCCGGTTGCCGCGGCCGCCGCATTGATCCTGCTTCTTTTCGGCGGTCTCGTCTGGTTCATTCTGGGGCTGTACGACGCAACGGCGCCACTCCGACAGCAACAAGCACTGCGGACGCAACTCGGGAACTTGGCCCCCGGCGCTCCCGAGCCTTCCATCGAAGGGGTAGCGCGAGGATACGAACTGGGCAGCGGACACAAGGCACTCGCCGCCTCGCGGACGCCGCCTGGCTTCTGGTTGGTGGGCGGTCGGGCGAGCGAAGGAGCGGCGATAGAAGCCGTCCTCGATAGCTGCCAAGTGGCTTACGGCTCCCCTTGCTACCTGGTCGCGGTTAACGCCACCCTGCAGCCAATGCCGGCGTCTCCGCGCGACATGCCCCGGCCGCACTACGCTGGCAGTTTCGATCCCGAGCAAATTCCCGCCTCGAACGCTGCTACGAAGGGCAATCGCGACGTCATGCAATACGCGACTGCCTCCGCTCCAAAGGCCATCGCATATACACCCTCCGGCGGCCGGGTTTTCGTGACTATCGGCGGTGACAATCAGCGGGCAGTGGAAGAAAGGGCGCTTGTTGCTTGCACAGCCGATCCGGTGAGGACGAACTCCAACTCGCCCTGTTTTCTCTACGCCGTGGGTGACATGGTCGTTCTTCCCATGCGACGGCGGGAGCCGTTAACGAAATCGTCTCCCTGAAAGCGCTTTCTTCCCAGATGTGTCGAGCAGGCCGACCCGACGCGTCCTGTCTCGCCAGCTCCTGTCGAGCGGCCGCAGACTTCATTCTGTAAGGTCCGAATCTCGGCGACGGGGCGCGGGGATGGATTGAAAATCCGATTTGCGCAGCGACGGCTTTGACCGATAATGAGCAGAGCCAATTCACCACCCGGCTCGAAAGCGGGGCGCCGGAGCGGATTGAAAAAGGCCGGCCGCCCCGCCGAGCCGAGCTCGCAGCAGGTCACCTGGGGCGGGAGAAGGCGCACTTATCCCGGAAGGTGAGGTCGAACGGCGGCCTGTCCTACGCCTTCCACACAGGAAGACGGGCAAGGCGCACGACGCCAACGCCCGCATCGTTTGCGACACAGATAGCAGCCTCCTCCGCTACGACGCCGACGGCTCCGGTGCGAAGGTGGGCGCCTGCTCGGCCAGCTCCTCCGAGGGCCTGAGAATGACGGCCTTCGATTTTCTCATCGTATGACAGAGTGCACCCGGGTGCGGAGGTGGGCGGCCTCTACGCCGCCTCGTCCTCGCCGGCAGCTGCCGCCACGATCTGCATACGCTCAACCGGAAACGGCCGCTGCAAGGCCAGGGCTTCTGCAACGGGCGCGTGGAGCCGGGCGTCCCAATTCTGTCGGCGGAGCTAGCGCAGACCGGCTCCGTGACGGGCAATGGGAAACCCTCTGTCGCGGCGGCGGTTGCAAAAATGATTGGGCGGTGGGCGAAAGCGCGCCATCCTGAAAGGCTCCATGGATAATCGCCATCGCCTCCTTCGAAGGCCCCAATCTCTTCACTGGAGCATTTCATGCCCCGACCGTCCTCATTGAAGGCTGCCCTTCGCCGATCCGTGCGGCTCCTCCCATCGCGAATCAAGACTTTCCTTGGGAATGCTCTTTGCGAAGACCCCGAGTTCGTCAAGAGCCGGGGCCGCATGACCGTTGCGGCGCTGGCTGACCAGCTGGGCATCGACGGCATCCGGTCTCGGGGAGAGTACGGGGATGTTGTCAGCTCGCCCCATGACTACGCGGTGTTCGCCACCTATGCGTCGACCGGGCGCTGGGCTGAACACACCAACGAATTGATCGGCCGGTTCTTCGACAAGGCCGGGCGGGGAACATTCCTGGACATCGGGGCGAACATTGGGCTGACGACCATCCCGGTTGCCCGAAGAGCAAACGTCGCCTGCCATGCTTTCGAGCCTGAACCTGAAAACTTCCGAAATCTCCGACAGAACATTCGCGCCAACTGTGCCCACGCCAATGTGACGCTGTACCAAGTTGCGCTGTTCGAGCGGGAGACCGAGTTGCCTTTTGAACTCGCTGAAGGGAACCTCGGCGACCACCGCATTCATGTCGCGTCCGCGTCGATCAATCGGCGGGGTGAACACTCCCGCAAGGTCGTGATGGTCCCCGCCGCACGTCTTGACGATCTTGTTCAGGTCGACTCAGGGGCCCTCGCAATCAAGATCGACACACAAGGGGCCGAGCCGTTCGTCTTCGCGGGTGGCCCGCGCACCGTCGCTGCTGCCGACCTGCTTGTCTTGGAGTGGTGGCCTTATTCAATCGACAGGATGGGTGGAGATCCGGCGCTGGTGCTGAACGCGCTCCGACGATCGTTCCAATGGGGGCGAATGGCCAGAGGGGAGGGCGCCGAAGATACGCCTCTCTTGCCGATGGCCGAGATTTGCGCGCAGCTTGAAAGCTCATTCGCGACAGACAAACAAGCCCACCGGACCTATTTCGATGTGGCTGCGGTGAAGGCCAAGGACGTCGCCATCTAGGCCGGGACCGGAAGTTTCGGCGGTTGGCCTGTGGACGTCGGGCCTCGACTCAAGGTCCGCACCGACGACGCCACCTGGGTGCGCGTCGGCCCGGTAATGTAACATTTCGCTTGCATCCAAGGGGGCGTGCACACACGATTCGTATGGTCAGGGGCGTAAACCGGCTGTCTCACATCTAACCGGAGGGATTGCGATGGATCTTGGGCTGAAGGGCTTACGCGCCATTGTCACGGGCGGCAGCAAGGGCATCGGTCGGCGCTGCGCCGACATTTTCGCCGACGAGGGGGTGCATGTCTCCATCTGTGCGCGGAACCAGACGGAGGTCGACGAGACCGTCGCCGCGCTGCGCGCCAAGGGCGTCACGGCCTTCGGCGAGGCGCTGGACGTCGCCGACAAGGCGGCTTTGGAGTCCTGGGTGAGGGAGAGCGCCACCGCGCTGGGCGGCATCGACATCGTGGTCGCCAATGTCTCGGCGCTGGCCGTGGAGGACAATGAGGACGCCTGGAAGCAGGGCTTTGCGATCGACATGATGCATACGGTACGCGTCGTGAACGCGGCAATGTCCTACCTCGAGGCCTCGAAGGCGCCCTCGATGACGTTCCTGTCGAGCGTCTCAGGGCGCGAGGTGGACTTCACCGGCCCGGCCTATGGCGCGTTCAAGGCCGCGCTCGTCCATTACGCGCAGGGACTTGCCCACAGGCTCGCCGGCAAGATGATCCGCGTGAACACGGTCTCGCCCGGCAATACCTACTTCGACGGCGGCATCTGGCAGCACATCGAGAAGAATATTCCCGACCTGTTCAAGGAAGCCCTCTCGCTCAACCCTACCGGCCGGATGGCCACCCCTGAGGAGATCGCGCGCGGCGTCGTGTTCCTGGCGAGCCCGGCCTCATCCTTCACGACAGGCACCAACCTGGTGATCGACGGCGCGCTTACCAAGGGCATCCAGCTCTAACCGCGCAGACCGCTCATGGCCCGCTCCGAGCCTTGAGGCGCGCGCCGGGCTCTGCTTTGTTCTGACGACAGACAATCACGAGGAGAGGCAGCATGATCCGCGTTGTCGTTACCGGCGGCAGCGGCAAGGCCGGACGGGCCTGCGTCGAGGAGCTCCTCGCGCATGGCCACGAAGTGATGAACGTGGACATGGCTGCGCCTTCTGCGAGCCGCTGTCCCTTCATTCAGGCGGACTTGACCGATTTCGGGCAGGCGATGGAAGTGCTCTCGGCGGTCGACAGTCGGCACAGGGGCGTCGACGCCGTCGTTCACCTGGCAGCCATCCCGGCGCCCGGTCGCCACACGAACGCCGTGACCTTCCAGAACAACATCGTCAGCACCTACAACGTCTTCGAGGCCGCGCGCAGGCTCGGGATCCGAAACGTCGTCTGGGCCTCGAGCGAAACGGTGCTGGGGCTGCCCTTCGAAACGCCGCCGCCCTATGCGCCCGTCGACGAGGATTATCCCGGTCGGCCTGAGACGGCCTATTCGCTGTCGAAGCTCCTCGGCGAGGAGATGGCCAAACAGTTCTGCCGCTGGGATCCCGAGCTGAAAATAATCGGGTTGCGCTTTTCGAACGTCATGGAGCCCGCCGACTATGACCGCTTTTTGGACTTCGACTCGGATGCGCGTATCCGCAAATGGAATCTCTGGGGCTATATCGACGCCCGCGACGCCGCCCAGGCCGTTCGCAAGGCGCTCGAAGCGCCGATCAAGGGCGCGGAGGTTTTCATTATCGCCAACGCGGACACGGTGATGAGCCGGCCGAACGGGGAACTGATGGCCGAGGTGTTTCCCGACGTTTCTCTCAAGCGGCCGGTCGGGCCGAACGAAACGCTCCTGAGCATCGAGAAGGCGCGCCGAATGCTCGGCTACGAGCCCGAGCACGGCTGGCGACCCGGACGGACATGATCCCGCACGGGGCTGCCTCGGCCGGCTCAAACCGTGGCCGCGCAGGGCGTTCCCGACGCCCTGACACAGCGGCGAAGCGTGCTTATCTAAGGGCCGACAGCCGGCGCGCCGAAGAGGATCGGGGCCGCCGAAATCCACGCCGCATCGCGGAGGATCGGCTGATGACTGGCGAAACGCCGCAAAGTTCTCGGGGTCTGGGATGTCGTTTGCCTGCGCCTCAGGCCGGACGCCGCGGGTAGAACAGGGCAGGACATCACCCACGCGGGGCTGCTCCCTTCGATAATCGGCGCGCGCGCCTCCGGGGGCCACCAATGATTCACCATGCCAGTCGAATCGATTGATGTTTCGGCCCGCTGAACCTGCTCCGCACCGCAGTGTTGCAGGAGGCTGACAACACGGTCTTGGACCCTCGGCTATTGTGCTCGAGATGACGCACCGTGCCGTTCGCCGGGCAGGTCAGAGAGGCCTCAGATGGTTGGCAGCCTGAATCGTTTCGCGGCGCGCTCCCTTCTCCTGCTCGCGGGCGCAGCCGGGCTCGACGCTTCGGCCGCCCGCGCGCAAGCTGCCCCGCCGCCTTGGAGCGATCCGGTGCGGGCGGCCAAACTCTCGCAAGCGATCGACCGGGCGTTGGCGGAAAAGCTCATTCCAGGCGCCGCTGTCGCCATTCGCCAGGGCGATGCGCGCTTCACCAGGGACGCGGGGCTGGCGGACATCCAGACGGGAACGCCGCCGGCGCCCGGGACCAACTTCGGCTATCGCAGCATCACCAAGTCATTCGTCACCACGGTCGTCCTGCAACTCGCGAACGAAGGCCGCATCGGCCTCGACGATCCTGTCGGCAAGTACGTGAGCGGCGTGCCGAACGGCAACGTCATCACGATCCGCCAGCTCGCCGAGATGCGCTCGGGTCTCTTCAACTACACCGCTTCGTCAGGGTTTCGGAACGAGTTTCCCCTCGATCCGAGCCGCGTCTGGACGGCCCGGGAGCTCCTGGCATTCGCCTTCGCCGAGCGGCCACAATTCGCGCCCGGAACCTCATACCAGTACTCGAATACCAACACACTCGTTCTCGGCGAGGTGATCGGCGCCGTCACCGGCAGGACATGGTCCGAGGAGGTGCGGCGGCGTCTCACCAATAAGCTCGGGCTCGCCTCGGTGGTGGATCAGGGCGCCGGCGCCATTCCGGCGCCCGCAGCCGTCGGCTACGTCGACGGCGGCAACGGACCGCAATCGCTCGCCGCCTTCAACGGCACGGGTACCGGCGCCTCGGGCGCGCTCGTCGGCGTCATCGACGACCTCGAGCGCTGGGGCAAGGCCATCGGCACCGGCGCGACGCTCTCCAAGGCGGATTTCGTCGCGCGCCTGAAGTCGTTCGGATCGACGAAGAGCGATCCGAACAGCCCACAATACGACAGCTACGGCTTCGGCATGGGCGAGATCTCCGGCTGGATCGGCCACACCGGGAACGGCCTCGGCTTCCAGGCCCTCGTCATGTACGACCGCGCGAACGACCGCACGATCAGCATTCTCTTCAATGCGAGCAACGCCGACAATGATGCGCCGGCGCACCTCTTCAGCGAATTGCTCGCCATTCTCGGCTGGACCGAGCCGATGAACCAGCGCCAGGTCGTGGCCGACGGCTCCGTTGCGAACGTCAGCCCCGGCACGGTGTGGACCGGGCTCGTCAGCGGACCGTTCTTTCAGCGCGCGGCGCTCTACGCCACGAACGGCGGCGTCGCCATCGGGACCGGCCCCGTCAGGCTCGCGCCGCTGCAGGACTACGTGCCGGCCATCTTCGTCACGCGCAACGGCTCCGTCCTTCTCGAAAAGGGCGGCACCATCACCGCGTCGCCGGGCGGCGACGGAGCCTACCTCGACGGTGCGGGCGGCACGGCCTCGCTCGCCCTCGCCGGCGTCGGCATCAAGCTGAACGGAGACGCGGTCAGCGGGACGGGCATCGACGTGCGCGACAACGGCACGGCGCGGCTCACCGACGTGACCATCGGCGGCTCTGCGCTCGCAGCGCTGCACGCGGGAGGCCGTGCACCGGCGACGATCGTCGGAAACGGCGTTGCGATCGACCTCAGACAAGGGCACGGCGCCTGGGCGCAAGAGAACGGCGCGATCTCGCTCACGGACAGCCGCATCCTGCTGCGCGGGCCCGGATACGGCGTTCTCGCGACCGGCGCCGGCGCATCGATCGCACTCTTCGGCTCTCAGGTTTCGACCTTCGCGCCTGGCGCACACGGGATCGTGCTCGGCGGCGGCGCGAGCGTGTCGCTCAACGGCAGCACCGTGCGGACTGCGGGGGCAGAATCGGCCGCCGTCGCCGCTCTCCCGCTCGCTGTCGATTCGGTTGCATCGCGGGAAAGGGCCGCTCCCCCGCTGGCGCGCCTGGCGCTGACGAACAGCACCATCTCCGCTGCGAGCGGTACCGCCGTGGCTGCGGCCGGCGTCGATCTTTCGCTCGTCGCGTCACGGTCCTTCATCGGCGGTGCGATCACCCGTGCGCCGGGCGCGAGGCTCGATCTCGACCTCGCCAACGGCAGCGTCTGGACACTGCCGGGGGCGGGCGCGGTGCCATCGCGCGTCGACACCGTCGCAAACCGCGAAAGCAGCATCGTCTTCGCTCCGCCGGGCATCGGATCGACATCGTTCCAACGGCTCACCGTCGGGACCTACCGCGGCGAGTACGGCACGATCGCGATGAATGCCTATCTCGGGGCCGGCGGCGCTGCCGCAGACCGCCTCGTCGTCGACGGCGGCACCGCGACGGGCACGACGCGGCTTACCGTCCAACTCGCCGGCGCCGGCCCGACGAGGGGCGATGGCATCCTCCTCGTCGAGACGAGCAATGGCGGTGAGACGGCGCCGACGGCGTTCTCGCTCGGCGCGCGCGTCGCCTCCGGCGCGTACGGCTACAATCTCTATCGGGGCGGGCTTGCGAGCGGCGACGACTGGTTCCTGCGCTCGACCCGCCCGGGCAGCGGCGGGCTGCCGGATCTGCGTCCCGAAGCGGCCGTCGCCGCGGCACTGCCGTCGATGGCGATGCGGTACGGCCTGACGGCGATCGGCTCGCTCGACGATCGCGAAGGCGGACGCACCGCCGCCGACGAGCCGGGTCGCGGCGCAGTCTGGGCGCGAACGTTCGGCGAAGCCGGATCCTGGGGCGCGTCCGGTGGAAGCGAGGTCGCGCGACTGCGCGCGTTCCTGCGCGACGGGCCGACGTACGAGGCAGATCTCGCCGGCTTCATGGCCGGCTTCGATCTCCACCGGTACGAGCCGGGCACAGGCGCGAACGACGTCGCCGGACTCTTCGTCGGCGCCGGCTCGGTCGAGGGCGATGTCGACGCCGTCTACGGCGGGCGGGGCGGGCGTGCATCGTCCGACGCCTACTCATTCGGCATCTACTGGACGCGAGCCATGCCGCGCGCCTGGTATGTCGACGCCACCATGCAGGGCACGTTCTACGATCAGGCGAACACGATCTCGATCCTCGGCGAGACGCTGAAGACGCAGGGATGGGGTCTCGCGGCGTCGCTCGAAGGCGGGTATCGGATCGCCCTCGGCAGCGGCTTCACGATCGAACCGCAGGCCCAGGCGGTCTACCAGCGCCTGTCGTTCGACGGCGCGGCCGACCGCTTCGGGCAGTTCGCCTTCGACGACGCGGGCGCGCTCTACGCCCGCGTCGGCGCGCGGCTCACGCGCGACTGGTCGCTCGAGAACGGCCGCACACTGACGACCTTTGCAAGGGCGAACCTGTGGCAGGCATTCGGCGCCGGCGCGAGTACGACTCTGGCGGCGCCGAGCGGCGCCTATCCGGTCGCGTTCAGCGGCGATGCGGGCGGCACCTGGGGGCAGATCGGCATCGGTGCCTCGACGCGGCTCGCCGAGAATGCGAGCCTCTTCGCATCGGCCGACTACAACGTCCGCCTCGACCAGGACGGCGACAGCGCGGGCGGGCGGCTCGGCTTGCGCGTGACCTGGTAGCCAAGGGGGCCGATGCCCGGTCATGCGCTTTCGGCGTCAGCGAAGCGTCCGATCCCTATGGGGCTCGCGCTGCGAGGAGCCCGGCCGCCTTTGCTGGGCGTGCCAGCGTCGGATAGATTGGCATCCGGGCCGGAGGCGGTAGCATCAAAATGCCCATTGCGATCGGCGTCAGCGCGACGAACGACTCGGCGGAGGCCATTCGCGCCCTGTGGACCGAGGTCTCGCGGCTGGAGGAGCACCCTTCAATGGCGACTCTGGGCCATCCGCCGCACGTCACGTTAGCGGTGTACGACGATGTCGCTGCGGAGAGGCTGAAGGTCGTGCTCGACGAGGTGTTTGCGGGCGCGGCCGCCGTGCGCCTGACCTTCAACCGTCTGCGCTTCTTCGACAGCGTGCCGCTCGTCCTATGGGCGGAGCCGGCGCCGTCGCAGGCCTTGGTCGACGCCCACGCACAGGTTCATGCCCGAATCGATCCAGCATGGTGTCGGCCGCACTATCGGCCCGGAGCCTGGATCCCCCACTGTACGCTCGGCACGGACGTACAGTCGGCCCGCCGGGAGGAGGCCAAGAGCTTCGCGGGCCGCCGCAACGTGAATCTGAGGGACATCGTTTTCGACGTCGCTGACTGCGTGTCGTTTCCGCCAGTCGCGATCGTAGCCGAGCAGCGGCTCGCACGAGACTTCCCATAGTTGGGCGGGGGCGCGGCACCCACACCCACGTCCAATAATGCGAATTCGGTATACGCGATCCTTGCTTGGGTCGAAATCGACTCGGTCGTCTTGTCGATCGTGAGGGACACGTCCGATAAATCGATGTCATCGCAAGTCATCGGCCTTCATCCTTGCCGCGAAGGAGGCGGGATCTTCATGCGCGAGGGGCGGTCAGGTCGCCTCACGCGGGGACGAACCTGCCGCGATTTCATTCTCCTCGGCTTGGGCGCATCCTGCCCTTGGGCCTGGGGTCGGGGAGGTGATCATGCGCGGCAAGTTCATTCGCAAGAATGATGTCAGGCAAGACGAGTTGGACATCGCGCGGCTCGGCTGGTTGTGCAATCCGGCCTCAACGGGCGCCAACCATCTAACCGTTATCGAGGGGACATTCTTCCCTGGAAAGGGACACAGCTTCCACTATCACGCCGACCAGGAAGAACTCATCTATGTGGTCTCCGGCACCCTTGAGCACTGGATCGAGCGGGAAAAGCGCATTCTCGGCCCTGGCGACAGCGTCTTCATGCCGGCCCAGGTCGTGCACGCCACCTTCAACGTTGGGAGCGAAGACGCGAGAGTCCTAGCCGTTCTCGGACCATGCGTAGGGGAGATGGGCGTCGAGAATATCGACGTTTCGGGTGAGGCGCCTTGGAATGCGCTAAGGGGCCCAGGCGGCCCATGACCTCGCCCGTCGCCGAGCGCTCGCCCCTGCCTCCGATCGAGATCGACTTCATGGCGACGGGCCGGCCGACCATGGCGGCCCGTGCGCTGGGATGTCCAAGTGTGCTGGATTCCGGTCAGGCGGCCCCCCGCATCGAAGAGGATTTCGCTTCGGGCGATAATTCAGACGTGAGGATGGGCCTCCGCCGTATCCCGTGGCAGAGCTAGGAGGATCAGCCCGGCGACACGGATCAGCCACTTCGTCATTTCAGTGATGCCGGTGCTGGCACGCGCCATGATCGGCTAGGACTTCAATGACGCGGCAATCCTTGATCTCCCCGCGGGCGCATTGCTCGACCATGCTCTGAACCTCCGTTCTGAGCGCCCGAGCGATGATATGTTGGTTCGTCACGAGGGCGGAAAATCGCGAAACGCCCTCCCGACCCTGACCGTAGTTGGCGCTCGGGCCATCGCGATCTCCCGCTTCTTTGCGGGCCGTCCCGGTGGTACGGCTACGTCTGCAATCAAAACGGGCGGAGGCTGCCGATGCGCGTGAGCAAGACGAGCGGTGGGCTCAAGGTCTACGCCGTCGCCGGGACCTATGTCGTCACCTTCGGCATCAACCTGCGGGAGGCGGATTGCGCCGGCCTCCTCGGCTTCTCGATCCATCGCGTCGACCAGGCCGGAAACGTCGCTGGCTATCTCGAGGGCATGAAATGCTTCCTCGAGACCGATCCCGGCTTCCCGGCCGGCGCTCAATACCCGACCGACAAGCAGCCGATTCAGAGCTTCCAGTGGGCCGACTATGCGGCCGAGCCGGGACGGACCTACACGTATACGATCAGCGCGCTGAAGGGCAGCCCGGCCGATCTCGTGCCGCTCGCTGCCGTGAAGCTCGTCGTGACCACCGAAAGGCCGGAAGGCGGCACCCATGACGTCTACTTCAACCGAGGCGTCGCCGCATCGCAGGAATATGTCAGGCGCTTCGGCGATCGTCCGCCCGACAAGGTCGAGAACGACCAGGCCTTCATCTGGCTGTCGCGCGGCCTCTACGAGGCGATGCGCGGCTTCGTCGAGAGCTGCGTTCCGGGCCGGCACGCGCTGCGGATCGCCGCCTACGAGTTCCACTACGGACCGTTTCTCAACGTCCTCAAGGCAGCGCTCGACGCGGGCGTCGACATCAAGGTCGTCTACGACGCCCGTCGGCAGCCGCCGCGCGACGACAACCGTGCGGCGCTGGGCCACGTCCCCGGCCTCGATGCCGTCTGCACGGAACGCACCGCCAATGCCTCCGCCATCGCCCACAACAAGTTCATCGTGAAGCTCGAGGACGGGCAGCCGGCCTCCGTCTGGACGGGCGGCACGAACTTCTCGGACGGCGGCATCTTCGGCCACAGCAACGTCGCGCACGTGGTCGAGGAGCCGGCGATCGCCCGCATCTTTCTCGACTACTGGACAGAGCTCCAGAAGAACCCGGACTCTCGAACGCTCCGGCCGATCCTCGATCGGCTGACGCCGCTGCCGCCCATGCCGCCCCCGGTCGGCACCAGCGTCATCGCCAGCCCGCGCGCCAATCTCGACGCGTTGAAATGGTACGCGGATCTCGCCAAGCGCGCCCGCGAGGGCCTGTTCATGACGTTCGCTTTCGGCATGAACGATCTGTTCAAGGACGCCTATCGCACCGGCAAGGCCCCCTTCCGCCTCGCGCTGCTCGAGGCCAAGACGCGACCGATGAAGGCGACCGACCCCGATCGCATCGCCGAGGAGAGGGAGATCCAGCTTCTGCGCAACATGACGGAGAACACCTTCGCCGTCGGTTCGTTCATCAGCACCAACAAGATCGACGGCTGGGTCAAGGAGCGCCTGTCGGGGCTCAATTCCAACGTGAAGTATGTGCACAACAAGTTCATGCTCGTCGACCCGCTGTCCGGCCACCCGGTGGTCGTCGCCGGATCGGCGAATTTCAGCGACTCGTCGACGACGGACAACGACGAGAACATGATCGTGGTCAGCGGCAACAAGCGCGTGGCCGACATCTATCTCGGCGAGTTCATGCGTCTTTACAGCCACCACGCGTTCCGTGAATCACTGCAGTGGCGAAAGCCCGACGAGCCGCCGAAGCCGCTGCGGACGGACGATTGGTGGCGGGACTATTTCGGCAAGACCGAGCGTTCGGTGCGGCGCAGGTTCTTCGCGAGGGTGATGGCCTGACAATATCGTCCAGTGCTGCAGCTCGGGCCCGCGGCCGCCCCCGAATCCCGGCGCGGCGGCGGACGTGCCGGACAATTCACAGGGTCGTTTCGAGGCGGCCGAATTGCACCGGCAGGACCGCCCGGGTCTCGACCTCTCCATCTGCGCTCTTCTCGATCACGGTGAGCAGTTGCGCACTCCTCGGGCCCGATCGGCATGACGAGGCGCCCCCCGGGCCTCAGCTGGTCGAGGAGGGCGCGGGGCGGACGGTCGGAGGCGGCCGTTACGAGGATTTTGTCGAACGGGGCATGCTCGGCCCAGCCTTTCGAGCCGTCCCCGACCCGAATGGCGACATGGGCGTATCCGAGGGACAGCAGACGTTCCTCGGCGAGAGCTGCGAATTCTTCAACCACTTCGACGGTGAAGACCTGTCGCGCGAGCTCGGCCAGGAGGGACGCTTGGTAACCGAGCCCCGTGCCGACCTCGAGCACCGTCTCGTGCGGCTGCGGATCGAGCAGATCCGTCATCAGGGCGCAGATGAAAGGCTGGGAAATGGTCTTGTTGAAGCCGATCGGGAGCGGCACGTCGTGGTAGGCCATGGCAGCGAGGGGCGGCGGCACGAACAGATGCCTGCGGTCCTTCTGCATCGCCGCGGCCACCCGCGCGTCGAGCCGGTCCTTGCCGATCTCGTCGCTCATGAGATCGAAGTGGATGGCGATCACCTCGACCATGTGCCGGCGAAGAACGTTGAGGTGCGTCTCGGTCACCGCCTTCATGGAGGGGCCCTTCTTCGTCATCCATCAGACACGACGATGGTGGTGCTTTTAGGAACGCTCCCTCCCCCTCTGCCGAACCGGCCGGACGCGCCGCGGGCTTGGGATTCTGCTATTCTTCCGTCAGTCGATAGGAACGAGATCGTCAATGACCGACGGCACCTCTCACGATGCGCTGACATCGCCTTCGTTCCAGCGCAATCGCGACCCCATCCTCGCCGTCCTGCGAGACGTGCTGCCGGCCCGCGGAACGGTGCTCGAAATCGCCAGCGGCTCCGGCGAGCACGCCGTCTACCTCGCGGCGGCCCTGCCGCACCTCGTCTGGCAGCCGACGGACCGCGATCCGGCCGCCCTGAGGAGCATCGCGGCGCACCGAGCCGCCGCTCGGCTGCCGAACCTGAACGCTCCGCTTTCGTTGGATGCGGCCGCTCCATCGTGGCCGGTTGAGCGCGCGCAGGCGATCGTCACGATCAATATGGTTCACATCGCCCCCTGGCAGGCAGCCGAGGGGCTGATGGCGGGGGCCGGGCGGGTTCTGGAGCCGGGCGGCATTCTCTACCTTTACGGTCCCTACAAGGAGAACGGCCGCCATACGGCTCCGAGCAATGCCGTCTTCGACGAAAGCCTACGGGCGCGCAATCCCGATTGGGGCGTTCGTGACGTGGTCGACCTCGTCGACCTCGCAAAAAGCCATGGCGTGTCCTTCGTCTCGCGCATCAGCATGCCCGCCAACAACCTTAGCCTGATCTTTTGCCGCAGGCCTGCGCCCTAGAACAAAATCCGTTCAAGATGACCCATCCCCCGCTCTGTCATCCCGGGGCTGCGAAGCGGAGCCCGGGATCCCTGAACGCGACGACGCAGACGGCGCGCGACGGTGCGCAGACTGCGGCATTCATGGGTTCCGGGCTCCGCTTCCCGGCCCCGGAATGACAGCGCTTGAGCTCAGGCATCGTCC
Organism: uncultured Alphaproteobacteria bacterium; assembly: GCA_963754975.1. Classification (GTDB taxonomy): domain Bacteria; phylum Pseudomonadota; class Alphaproteobacteria; order Rhizobiales; family Beijerinckiaceae; genus Microvirga. Next base: position 140,098 of record CAVWII010000006.1, read on the forward strand.
GATGGGTCGTTCGCCGCCCGGCGCCCCGCGTGGAAGGATGGCGCGCCTTTTCCGATGGGGTCAGCCGCTCAGCCTTTTGAGCGCCGAACCCTTGTGGGCGGCGATGTGGTCGGTTTTGCTGCTCTTGATCTCATACTGGGGCGTCTCCTCGCTCGCATGCCGGGTGTGGCCTTTATATTGGAAGTCACGCGTGTGAACCCGGATGATCGTGCCGCTGACCCAGCCGGCCTCCGAATTCCAACTGACGCGATCACCGACCTTGAACTGCTTGTCCATGAAGGTTTCCCCTCCTAACGCCGCGCTGGAATCGGTTTGTCCTAGCCCAGGAATCGGGCAACCCGGCGCGGGCGTCCAGGTGCGGGAAGTTCGCGGTACGGCAAGGCGACGACCGCCGAATGCGCGAAACGAGCGATCGTTGCTCGCGGATGCCCGGTTCAGCTTGTTTTAGCGAAGAGCGCGACCAGGTCCGAAAGAATTAGGTACGTCCAATGTTATTCATGCTACTCAAATCGCGTCGCCGCAAAAATCGCTTCTAATTTAGAAATTTGCAGAAAAGGGTTGGCACAGTGACCGACACCGATCGAATAAAGTTCAAAACTTACATGCGGAGCTGCTCCAATCCGCAGTGCTGGAGCGAGTTTGACAAGGAAATGGCGGCGAAACGAATCGAGTACGCTTCGATGGCCTTGGCCGAGATCGTCAGCCGCGGACTGAAGCGGGACAATTCGCTGATTCGCGCCTAGCCGCTGTCGAGCCCGCGGCTCAGCGGAGTTCGCGTCTCCCAACGGAAGCGGAGGATGATGTGAAAGTCCTTGTCACCGGCATCGCGCGACCTGTCTCGGACAGGGTGGCGAGGGCGACGGGCATCTTAAACGATCGTCCAATGTCAGACGCTTCGCCGGGACTGAAGCGGAGCTCCAGCCGAAGGGTCGGTCGGCTGGCGCCCGCCTCGCCCAAAGCGTGATCGGCAGGGTTCTCCGGTCCGGTGCAAGGTGCCGAAGTCACTCAGCCGATGCCGAATTTATCTCGAAGGGGCAAAACGATGAAAACCGCGACTGCCGGAACAACGATTGCCGCCCTTCTGGTTCTTGGTTGGTCGTCGTCGGCATACTCCCAAGCCGGAACATCGGTCAGCACCAAACTACCGAAAGATCCGGTGCACGGTCAGACAATCGAAGACGAATACAAGGCGGCGAGGCAGCGCGCCGACGCACGCGAGAAGGACTGGGACCGGCGGGTGCGGGACAAGATGAAAAGCATCTGCTCGGGCTGCTGACGGCGTCGCCGGTGGCGGCAGCCAATCCGGGCAGTCAACGCTGCGTCTGCGGCCTGCGACGCAGGGGACTTGCCGGGCGTCGGCCCCGCGCCGGTCGATTCCGGACCCTCGTGCCCCTTAAGGCTCGCCGCAAATCTCCTCGATAGGACGTGCCAACGGCCGACTTTGGGTCGATACTGGGAATCGACCCGACGGAGGAGTGGGCAATGGCCAACAAGGACCAAAAAAAGCGCGGCAACCGGGAGGCTAAGAAGCCGAAGAAGGAAAAGCCGAAGAAAGCCCTTCCCGTGTCGCCGTTCGCGAGCCTGAGCAAGGGCGGCCCATCGACCCCGCCCGGAGGGAAGCGATAGCGCCAACGACGGCTGCCCGGCGTTGCCGACAGAAGGGGTCAGTGCGAAAATTGCGCAAGCGGAGGACCTTGCCGTGTCCGGCCACTCAATTCACATCAAGATAGACGGGAGAACCTACTCCGGCACGTTTGCAGTCGATCGAAAGGTGCTGACGGTGACGACCGCTTACGGCAGAAAAGCCGCGGAGGTGGGCGCAAAGGTCCCGCATCAGACACTGGCGCAGCAACTCCTGCATGAGTTGGTTCAAGAGGAGAAGGCGCGCAAAGGATCAACGCTCTAGCCAGCCGCTGGAACTCGAATCGGTCCGGCGGATCGGGGCCTGCTCGGCCGTGCGCGCCCTGCGCCCGCGGCCTGATCAAGGGGGCCCGACGGGCCGGCCTGTCAGCTCGCCACGCGACTCCGCCGCCGCCGCTTCAGAGCCTCGTCTGCCTCGGGCGTGCCGTCGTGAAAGGTGCCGAAGAGCTTGTCGAGCGGCACAAGCCCGTCGCCGTAATTCACCTCGAAATACTTGTGATGAAGATAGTGCGTGTAGTGCTCGACGCTCATCTCCGCTCCGTTCCCCAGCTTCACCTTGTCGAAACCGTTATGCCCCTGCGCCGGGGCATAGGCGAGGTGCTGCAGGTGAAAGATCACGTGCAGCGGATGCGACGGTACGATCCAGTGAACGAGCACGCCCGAGAAGTAGAGCAGGTGCTCCACTGGATGCATGGAAAGGCCGGACCACGGGCCTGGATTGACATTGGCGTGATGCAGCTTGTGTACGGCCCGGTAGAGCGGCCGCCAGTGGATCAATCGATGGATGCAGTAGAAATGCGCCTCGCGGAACACCGGGATCGCCAGCACGACGAGGGCGCAGTAGACAGGATGCGCGGCCCAGTCCACCGTCGGAACGTAGCCGTTTGCCTGCGCCCAGAGCGTGATGACCTCGTAGGCCGTCCAGATCGGCACGCCACTGGCGAAGGTCCAGAAGATGTTGTCCTTGAGTTGGTCTCGGAACAGGAAGGCGCTGTTGTCCGTCGCAAGCCAGCGCCCGTTGTACTTGTACTGCGTGTCCTGCGCCCTGTGGACGTAGAGGCGCAGGTGCCAGGCGCTGACCACGACCGTCACCAGCACGGCATTTCGCGCGAGGATAAACAGGATCCAGCCCGGCTCGAACGTGGTCATCGTCGCTGCCTGTGGCGTAAGCCAGAGCCAGGTCGCGAAGGCGATGGCGAAGTAGAGCGTGTTCCACGGCCAGAGATAGCCAGGAAAGCCGAACACCCACTTCAGGAAGGCGCTGGGGCTCCAGGGCCAATTGAACAGCGGCGGCGTCCGGATGGGCTCCGGCGGCCTGTAGTCCCGAACGCGTTCACGCCTGCCCTGGTCAGGACATGCGGTGGCGGTCACGTCGGTCATGGATCATCCCCAGGGGGTTTTCCGGTGCGTGGTCTTTCCACGAGGGTGCGACCTCCGAACAGGGCCGGCAAGGGCGGTGTTGATGAAATCTCATCAAAGCGCGATCCTGTCCGGGCATGCCGGATCTCCCGCGCCGCGGCGCGGATGGCCCCGTCCAGGAGGTGCCGCCATGGCCCGCAAGACGACGGCGACCCAGGTGGCGAAGGCAGCGGGCGTCAGCCCCGCAACGGTTGATCGTGTCCTGAACGGACGCGGCGGGGTCAGCGTCGAGAAGGAACGCAGCGTCCTGGAATCGGCCCAGAGGCTCGGGCTCGACCGCAATCTGCGCTTGCGGCCGACCCGCACCCTGCGCATCGGCGTCGTGATCGGCCACCCAAGCAACCCGTTCTACGAGAGCCTCCGCCAGGCCTTCGCGCGCGCGAACCGACTGTTCTTTCCGGCCAACGTCCAGATCGCCGTCGCCTACGCCGACGCGCTCGTGCCGGAGCACGCCGCCGGCGTCATGCGCGACCTGGCGGCCGCCAGCGATGCGCTGGTCGTGACGACGCCGTCGCACCCGCTGACCGACGAGACGCTGCGTGCGATCGGGGCGGCGAAGCCGCTTGTCACCATGGTGACGGACCTGCCGTCCATCCGCCGCCTCACCTATGTCGGTGTCGACAACGCCTCGGCGGGCCGTGTTGCTGGCGATCTCATGGGCCGCTTCATCGGGCCGGCCGGGGGAGACGTGGTGGTGGTGACGGATATGCGCAGCATGGTAGCGCTGCGGGAACGCGAGGATGGCTTCAGTCGGGTTCTCGCCGAGCGCCACCCGGCCTGCCGGCTTGCGGGAATACTCGATACGCTCGGGCAACGGGACCTGGCCGCCGACCTCGTGCGCGAGAAGATCGACCGCGATGGCCCCCTATCAGGGATTTACGTTACCTCGACGGGAAATCGAGCCATCGCCAATATGCTGCTCGCCCGGGGTCTCGCGTCATTGACGATCCTGATCACGCACGAACTCACGCCCGACCGGCGGGCGCTGCTGAAGCAGGGCGTGATCGACGCGATCATCGACCAGGATCCGGAGCTTGAGGCCTTGACCGCCATCGAAACGCTGGCGCACCACTTCGGCCGCCTGGAAGCACCGCCCTTGCGCCTGACGACGCCCTTCACCCTGTTCTTCCGCGAGAACTCATGACGGGTCGTGCGACCCTCGACGAGATGCGACTTTAGCAGGATCGAGGCGAGGGATTGCGCTGTCTCCCGACGATGCAATGCTCGTCTCAGACTCGGCGGGGATTGAACGAAGCCGCTCCCGCGGGATCGTTCCTCGCCGCCGCCGCAGGATCGAGGACATGATGGTTCGCGCAATCTGTCGCCGGGGCAGCGCTCCGACGTCGGCGCCGTCGCGAAGTTGCGCTTGGCCGCTCGCCGGACTAGCGCGTCGCCGCACAATGCGTGCGTCTTGGAGTCGTGCATCGCCGGACAGCCGAACGCATCCGTAGCGAGTAATCGTTTAGGGCGCGCCCTGCTCGATGGCGAGGCCATCCGCGAGGCGGTGCTAGGTCAGCCAAGCTTCCGGGATACAATCTTCGCGGAGTGAGCCTGTGAAGCCTGGTTGCGGCGCAAGTCGGCTCCGATCTCGAAGTGCGCCAACAACAGTTTCTCGGCTCTCGGGGCGTCGCGAGCGACGATTGCTTTTAGGATTTCCTGGTGATGATCGATCAAATATTTATCAATCCCCTTAACATTGGTGATCTTGGACCGACGCTCCGTATGGGAGCGTTGCAGAAGGTTGGAAATGGCGGCGTAGATGTTCGACAAGGTCGCGGACCGTGCTGCTTCCACGATCGTCGTATGAAAGTGAAAGTCAGCGGCTCCGCCGGCAGCCGGATCTTTCATCGTTCGGACAATCTGATGGAACGCGTCCGAAATGCGATCGATGTCCGACGGCAATGCCCTCTCGCAGGCCAATCGCACGGCGTGAAGCTCGATCGCGATTCGCGCTTCCATTACGTCGTCGAGCGCGCCCGATTGTTGAGCCAGCACGAAGCTGAAGAAGTCCGCAAGAGCCGAAAAGCTCGGCTGCTTCACAACGGTTCCCTGGCCGGGGCGGATGTCGACCGCCCCGATCGCCGCCAGGGAGCGCAGCGCTTCCCTGACGACCGGCCGGCTGACTCCGAGCGCGGTGGCAAGATCCCGCTCGGCCAACAGGCGGTCCCCGACCTTGACCCGACCGGACAGCAATTGGTCCCGGATGAAAGCGAGCACCCGGCCATGACCTCCCGACGGATCATTTTCGCGCGTAATGGTAATTGTCATTGGTCATACCGCCGTTTGGCCAAAACTATATGGACCGGCAAGGACCGTCAACGGCGCCGGCGATCTGGCCCCCGATTTAGGGCTTGACTCCCTCGTCGGGCCACGCAAAATTGGTCATACCACGGCGATACAAGTGGTCTTAGCGCTATGCCGGCAGTCATCGACGCGCCGAGCCAGGCCCTAACGATGGAGGGACGCTACATGGTGCACCCGGCAATCTTCGCCCCGCGCTCGATCCTGCGCGCAGCGCGCGTGTCCGCAGTCGCGCTGCTCGCGACTCTCGCCGCTTCGACGGCGTCGTCCCAGAATGCATCAGGCCCCATCAAGGGAACGATCGACTACGGTTATTGGGGGAACGCAAGACGCGCCGAACTGACCGAGGCAGTCTCGCGGGCTTTTGAGGCAGCCAACGCCGGAACTCAGGTCCAAGGGGTCGTCGCCGAATACAACGCCTACATCGAGCGCCTGACGGTGCAGGCGGCGGCCAAGGAGCTTCCCTGCGTGACGCAGACTCAAACGACGTTCCTGGCGACCTATGCCGCCCGGGGGGTGCTGCGGCCGCTCGACGATCTTGTGAAGTCCGGCGCGATCGACGTTTCCGGCATCGACGAAGGCGTTCTCGAGACGGGGAGGATCGACGGCAAGCTCTACATGGTTCCGACCGGAACGTTTCTGAGGCTTGTCGCCGTCAATGCGGGCATGGCCCAGCAGAACGGCATACCGATGCCTCCAAATCGGACCACGTTCGATGAGTTCAAGAAGTGGGCTCTCGACGCGCAGAAGAAGCTGCCGAAGGGAGTTTATGCCGCCGAGAACGAAGGAGCCCTGCTCTTCACCCTGTATTCCTGGATCGCTGGCCACGGCCAACCATTCTTCAAGGATGGCGGCCTCGGGTTCTCTCCCGACCTTCTTGCAAGCTACTTCGACCATTGGGAAGAACTGCGGCTCGCCGGTGCGGCGCTCCCGGGCGATCGACTGGACGAGCAATTCGGCGCGTTGGAATTGCAGCCCCTGGCAAGGGGCGTCGCGCTCAGCGGCACGCGGGATATCCCGCAAATCGTCCAAGCCCGTCAGACGCTCGCCAATGCCAATCTGCCGTCGGACATCCAGTTCGTCCGCAATCCGACGGTGCCCGGTGTCAAGTCCGGAAATGTGCCGGGAGCCAACGGCCTCTCGATCTCCGCCAACTGCACCAACGTTCCGACCGCGGCGGCGTTTTTGAACTTCTTCAGCAACGCGCCGAAGGCAGCGATCGCATTCCAGTCTGCTAACGGGGTGGTGGTCAGCAAACCGGGACAAGAGGCGCTTTTGTCGGATGCGAATACCCCTGACACGGTGCGTGCATCCCTTCTGACGCTTGCCGGCCTGGTCAAGGACAACGACATCGCGCCGGCCACCTATCCGCCGGGCTATCAGGCCCTCCAGAGCATTCTCCGCCGTGCTTATGAGGGCGTCGCGCTGAAAGGCCAGAAGACCGACCAGGCTGCTGCCCAATTCATGACGGAGGCGGCCCGCGCCCTTCGTTCAGCGAAACCGCGTTAGCGCCCCCGCACGCCGCCATGCGGCGTGCGGGCCCGACATTGACCGCTCATCGGGACGGGAGCAATGGCTGGTCGATCGACAACACGCCCTGGCAACGCAGGGCTCAGGCCGCGCTTTCGCGAGAACGTTGCCGGCTTCCTGTTTCTTCTGCCGTGGCTGCTAGGTCTCCTCGGCATGGTCGCCGGACCGATGGCGACGTCGTTCTACCTGTCGTTCACGGAGACGGAGGCTGCCGGAAGTCCCCTTTGGATCGGCTTTGAAAACTATGAGCGGGCGTTCACCGATCCACGCATGTGGGCGGCGGCCCAGGTCACGATGACCTATGTCCTCACGGCCGTGCCTTGCGTCGTCGGGATTGCGCTTGCCCTCGCGCTTCTCCTGAACAGGGGATTGAGCTTCCTCCCCGTCTATCGCGCGACTTTCTATCTGCCGTCGCTCATCGGCGGCAGCGTCGCGATCGCCCTCTTGTGGCGCCAAATCTTCGGAGCCGACGGCTTGCTGAACGGCGCTCTCTCGTTCTTCGGGATCGAGCACGGCGTGTCCTGGATCGGGTCGCCTGCGACGGCATTGGGAACACTCGTGGCGCTTCAGACTTGGCAGTTCGGTTCGGCCATGGTCATTTTTCTCGCCGGCCTTCGTCAGATCCCGAGGATGTACTATGAGGCCGCCAGCATCGACGGTGCCAGCCGATTCCAGCAACTTGTCTACGTCACGCTTCCCTCGTTGGGCCCGTTGATCCTGTTCAACACCGTCATGGCGATGATCGCTGCGTTTCAGGCATTCAACTCGGCATACATCATCAGCTCCGGGTCCGGTGGCCCGGCCGAACTCGACGCTTTTCTTCACGCTCTATATCTATCAACAGGGATTCGTTCATTTCGATTTCGGCTATGCGTCCGCCCTTGGCTGGATCCTGATCGCGGCCATTGCCCTGGCGACGTTCATCCTGATCGTGGGAACCAGGCGCCTCGTTCACTACGGAGAGGTCGCATGAGCTATTCGGAATCGGCCGTCGAGCTTCCGGAGCGCGCGTGGGCGAGCCTGTCGTCCCGAAGCGTTGTGCAGCATCCAATCTTCAAGCACATCGTCCTCGTCGGCGCGGCGTCTGTCATGTTCTATCCCCTCGCATGGATGGTCAGCGCATCCTTCAGGCCGGACGTCGCGATCAACAACTACTCACTCTGGCCGGGGCACGACTTCACCGTCGACAACTACGTACGGGCGTGGCGCGGCTTCGGTGGAGTCAGCTTCCCGAGAATTCTGCTGAACTCATTCGTCGTCGCTGCCCTGAGCGTCGCAGGGACGGTGCTATCGTGCGCCCTGGCCGCCTACGCCTTCGCGCGGATCGACTTCGCATTCCGGCGCGCCCTGTTCGCGCTCATGCTGCTGACACTCATGGTCCCGTACCACGCGATTCTCATTCCGCAATACATCATGTTCCGGGAATTTGGCTGGCTGAACACGTACTTGCCTCTGATCGTGCCGCGCTTTCTCGCGACAGACGCGTTCTTCGTCTATCTGCTGACGCAGTTCTTCCGAGCGATCCCGCGGGAGCTGGACGATGCCGCCAGAATCGACGGCGCCGGCCATCTGCGGATCTTCACGACGGTTATCCTCCCGCTTTCCGTGCCGGCTCTCGCAACGGCGGCCATCTTTTCCTTCATTCACAGCTGGAACGACTTCTTCGCGCCGATGGTCTACCTGACGCGCACCTCGAACTTCACAATTCCTCTGGCGCTCCGTGCCGTCGGCGACTCGTCCGCCGAGTCCGCGTTCGGCGCCTTGTTTGCGATGTCCGTGCTCTCGCTCCTGCCGGTCATCGGCATCTTTATCGCCTTCCAGCGGCTCCTCGTGGAAGGCATCGCCACCACCGGAATGAAGGGATAGCGCGATGGCAAGAGACGAAGCCCGATCTGCGAATGAGCTCGTCGTGCCGAGAATGGCCGCGGTCGGCCTGGCAAACGATCATGCGGGCTTCCTCCTCAAGCCGTTCGTGAAAGACCTCCTCTCGGAATATTGCGACGTCGTGATCGACGTGGGCGCCACGTCCGAGGAGCCGGTCGACTTTCCGGACATCACGAAGAAGGCTGTATCCCTCATCCTCACGCGCCAGGTCGAAAGGGTCGTCCTGGTATGCGGGACCGGTGCCGGGGCCTGCATCGCGGCGAACAAGGTTCCGGGAATTCGCGCTGCCGTATGCCACGACACCTTTGTAGCGCGGCAAGCCGTTGAGCACGACGACGTCAACGTCCTTTGCATCGGAGCCTGGATCATCGGGCGGCAGATCGCGGCGGACGTCTTGCGGACCTTCCTGGCGTCGAGGTTCAGCACCGAAGAACACTTCCGGCGGCGCGTGCAGAAGCTCGCCGAGCTGGAGCAGTACGACTGGGGCGTCACCTGACTGCCGACACTCCCAGTTCTCGTGAACCTGTCACCCTCACTGGAGAAACGAAGATGGACAAAGCGCGAAGGAAAGAGATCCTTGAGACCGTCGCGAAATTGAGAGTCACCGATATTCGCGACGGTATGGATTGGATGGGGCTCCACCACGTCGGCACCGTGGACCCTGAGATCCGGCCCCTCTATCGCACAAAGGCGGCGGGCTTTGCTCAAACCTACCGGCATCTGCCGACGAAACAACGGGTGCCCGAACTCAGCCCGGAAGACTACACCAAATGGGCCTATGATTATTGGTACGGCAAGCTCTGGGACATGGGCGACTTCCGCGATCAAGTTGGAGAAGGAGATTTCCTCGTCATCGACACCATGGGGCAGAAGACGCCCGCTGTCGGAAGCATGGATTCCATGATCTGGGCAGCGAAAGGCGTCAAGGGCGTGCTGACCAACGGCGGAGCACGCGATACCGACGAGCAGCTCTATCAAAAGGCGATTCCGGTCTGGCATCGCTGGGTCGTGCAGCCGATGTACCAGGGTCGAGTCGAGTTCGGCGGGCCGAACTCGTCGGTCGAGATCGGCGGAGCACACGTCCGGCCGGGCGACCTGATTGTGGCGGACGGCGACGGCGCGATTGTGGTTCCTCAGGATCTGATCGACGGCGTGTTGCAATACGCGATGCAGGAATCTGAGAACGATCGGTACGATCGCGGGATGCTATTCGACATACTCGGCATCAAGCACGACGACTCGGTCAAGCCAATGTTCGACGTGCCGCCGCATCCGAGGCGCAAGACGCCCGACGTGTTCAAGAAGCGACTGGGTCTCGATTGAATTCAGACAGCGCAATCGGTCCGAGCTTCCCGACCGCCTGGTCGGGAAGCTGAGCCGCGCGGGGCTTCGCGCCTGGAATTGCCGCAATCGCTTCCTCGTGCCCCTCGTGCTCCCCACTGGGCGCCGGAGCTGGAGGTTGGGACAGCGCGCGGCTGATGCCGCCCAGTCATTCTCCACGACACGCGGCGGGTCGACGAGCGGCGCGCCGATCGGAGCACGAACGCGGCCCGCTCGGAAGCGTGTCGGTCAATCCAGGCTGACGACGTTTCCAGTCCGCACGGCTTCGTCGGCGGCGAGAACGATGCGCAGGCTCCTCACAGCATCCGACATGTGGTCCGCGAGGCTCAGGTCTTCCCCGATCGCGCGCAGGAGGAAGCGCTGTTCGCGCTCGCAGAGAGCCTCGTGGTCGGGCTCGTCCGCCGTGTCGATCCACTCGTCGGGCCGAGCGAGCGAGCCGTCCGGCGCCAGGGCGGCGTAATGCACGAGGATCTTGTTGGTTCTGGTGTGGGTGTCGACGTCCGCCGATTTTTGTGTCTTTTCCGCCGGCTCGTTCATGACGATGCTGACGCTGCCCTTGGGTCCGATGACGTCCTTCACGAAGTAGGCGCACTCGCTCATCATCGGACCCCAGCCCGCCTCGTACCAGCCGACCGAACCGTCGTCGAACGTGACATGGAGGTGGCCGTAGTTGTACATCCCCTCGGGCAGATCGTGCGACAGACGCGCGCCGACCGCGTGCACCCGGAGCGGTCTCGCGCGGGCGATCTGGCACATGACATCCACGTAGTGCACGCCGCAATCGACAATCGGCGAAAGCGTTTGAAGCAGCCGCTTGTGAGCCTCCCAGGCGGCGCCGCTAGATTGCTGATTGAGATTCATCCTGAAAATCAGCGGCGCGCCCAACTCCCGGGCGAGCTCGACGAACCGCGTCCAGGACGGGTGATGCCTCAGGATGTATCCGACAACGAGCTTGCGCTTCGTTCGGACCGCCGTCTCGACGACCCGCTCAGCATCGGCGACCGTTTCGGCGAGCGGCTTCTCGACGAAGACGTGGGCGCCGGCTTCCATTGAGCGCATGGCATAGTCGGCATGTGTGTCCGACCAGGTGTTGATCGAGACGACGTCCGGGGACAGCGCTTTCAAGGCCAAGCCGAAATCGGAGAAGCGCTGCGCTTTCGCAAGAGGCGGCGGCAGCACCCTGTCGGCGATCCGCCGCTCACAAACGCCGACCACCTCGAAGCCGTCGATGCGGGCGTAGGCTCTCGCGTGCGACATCCCCATCGTGCCGAGGCCGACGACCAAAACCCTCAGGTCGGTCATGGTGATCCTCCCCCGCGCGGGTGGCGGTCCGCGCCGGACCCAAGTGTGAACTCGCGGCGGCATCCACGTCCAGATCGCCGCTCGAGAGCCTGCCGACCCGGCGCGCCAAGGAGGCCGCGCATCCGGCGAGAACGGGCTCAGCCCTGCCCTGCCGCCGCGCATGTTATACCAGGGCGCCAGGCGGATCGGATTCGGGTTGCGGTCTCTTGGCGGGGAGGGCGGAAAATACCAAACTCGCCCGAGCAGGCTTGCGTCGGGGGTCCGGCGGGGACGACTGTCAAAACGGCTGGCCCGGCGTCCGGGCCGGTTCCAGCCAATGCCACAAGACGCGAACCAGGAGAGGAACCGGGCATGATCGCCATTCATTCCAACAGGCTGCTCCGCAGGACGAGGCATTTCCTGGCAGGGGCCTTGCTTGCCGCGACGGGTCTTGCCGGAAACGCCTCGGCGCAGAACCTGACCATTGAGAGTTGGCGCAACGACGACGCCGACGTGTGGAACAACGAGATCATTCCGGCCTTCAACAAGCAGCATCCTGACATCAAGGTTCTTTTCAAGGCCGATCCGCCCACCGAATACAATGCTGCGCTCAACGCGCGCCTCGCCGGCGGCACGGCCGGCGATCTCATTACCTGCCGCCCGTTCGACGCCTCGCTCGACCTGTTCAACAAGGGCCATCTCGTGGCCGTCAACGATGTGAAGGGACTCGAGAACTTTTCCGATGTCGCCAAGAGCGCCTGGTCGACGGACGACGGCAAGACGACGTTCTGCATGCCGATGGCATCGGTGATTCACGGCTTCATCTACAACAAGACAGCGTTCGACGAGCTGAAGCTGACGCCGCCGAAGACCATGGCCGAATTCCATACGGTGCTCGACAAAATCAAGGCCAACGGCAAGTACGTTCCGATTGCCATGGGCACCGCCGATCAATGGGAGGCCGCGACCATGGGCTTCCAGAATATCGGAGTGAACTACTGGAAGGGCGAGCAGGGGCGCAAGGCGCTGATCGAGGGCAAGCAGAAATTCACCGATCCGGCCTATGTCGAGGTGTTCGCCGAACTCGCGACCTGGGTTCCCTATCTCGGGCGCGGCTACCAGGCCCAGAAGTACCCTGACACGCAGAACCTTTTTGCGCTCGGCCGGGCCGCCATCTATCCGGCCGGCTCGTGGGATATCCCGACGTTCCGCAAGCAGGCGGACTTCGAGTTCGACGCCTTCCCGCCCCCGCTGCCGGAGGGAGCGGACAAGTGCTACATCAGCGATCACACCGACATTGCACTGGGCATCAATGCCAAATCCAAGAACGTCGAGGCGGCGAAAGTCTTCCTGTCTTGGATCGCCTCTCCCGAATTCGCCGCGACGTATGCTAACGCCCTGCCCGGCTTCTTCCCCCTCTCCAACGCGCAAGTCCCGCTGAAGGACCCCGTCGCGGCAAAGTTCGCAGGCTGGCGGCGCGCCTGCGAGAGTTCGATCCGGAACTCCTACCAGATCCTGTCGCGCGGCACGCCGAACCTCGAGAACGAGTTGTGGAACGTCAGCTCGCAGGTCCTGAACGGAACGATGAAGCCGGAAGATGCGGCCAAGAAGGCGGAAGGCGGGCTCGCAAGCTGGTACGGGCCGCATAAATAGACGACGTCCGCGCTTCCATCCGAAGCCGCATGTCGACAAGCGTTCCGGCTGCGAAGGGCGGCGCCAGACCTGGCCGGCGCGTGCCGATCCACGTCGTCGCATTCCTCGCCCCGGCGATGGCGATCTACACCGTCTTCTCGATCTACCCGATCGTCGACACCATTCGCTTAAGCCTTTTTTCCGGCGGGACCGGCGGCAACCAATTCGCCGGCCTCGCCAACTTTCGAGCCCTCCTTGGCGATCCGGCCTGGTCGGCGCAATTCTGGAACGCGCTTCGCAACAATCTCGTCTTCTTCGGCATTCACATGGTCGTCCAGAACGGGATCGGCCTCGCGCTTGCCGTGCTGCTGAGCCTCCCCGGGCTGACCGCCGGCAGCGTCTACCGAACCGTCGTATTCCTCCCGACGATGCTGTCCGTGGTGATCATCGGATTCGTCTGGCAGCTCATGCTCAATCCGCTCTGGGGCATTGCCGAAACGATTCTCGGCGCCGTGGGCCTCGACCGCTACTTCGCACCGTGGCTCGGTCAGGAGTCGACCGCGCTCATGACGGTCTCGCTCATCTCCGTCTGGCAGTTCGTCGGCATCCCGACCTTGCTGATCTATGCGAGCCTGCTGAACGTTCCGGACGATCTCGTCGATGCCGCCGTCGTCGACGGGGCCGGCTCCTTCGACGTGTTCAGGTTCGTCAAGCTGCCGCTGATCCTGCCGACGCTCGGCGTCGTCTCGATCCTGACCTTCGTCGCCAACTTCAATGCCTTCGATCTCATCTACGCCATGAAGGGCGCGCTCGCCGGCCCCAACTTCTCCACCGATATCCTCGGCACGTTCTTCTACCGCACCTTCTTTGGCTATCAGCTCCAGGTCGCGAACCCGACCATGGGAGCGACCGTCGCGACGGCGATGCTGGCCATCATCCTGCTCGGCGTTCTCGTCTACCTGTTCGGCGTGCAGCGCAGGCTGCAGCGCAGCAGCTCGTGAGCCCGGCGACGGGAATGCGCGTTCGTCCTGCCCGGATCGCCGTCCATGCCGCCCTGCTCTCCTATTGCGCGCTCGCAATCGGTCCGATCGCCCTCGTGATCTTGAACGCCTTCAAGACGCGTCGCGCCATTTTCGCGGATCCGCTCGGCTTCCCCGACAACCGCACCTTCACGACGATCGGGTTCCAGCAGGTATTTGCCAAGTCGGAGTTCGGGCTCTACTTCCTCAACAGCATAACCGTGACCGTCGTTTCGCTGGGTGTCGTCGTCGTCCTCGGCGCCATGGCGGCCTGGGCGCTGACGGAGTATCGCTTCCCGGGCAGGACGATCGTCGCTCTCTACCTCGCGATCGGGATCATGGTGCCGATCCGGCTCGGCAGTGTCAGCATTCTGCGGGTGATGGTCGAACTGAACCTCGTCAACACCCTGACCGCTCTCATCCTCGTCTACGTTGCGCAAGGCCTGCCGCTGGCGATACTGATCCTCGGCGAGTTCATCCGCCAGATCCCGGCGGATCTCGCCGATGCGGCGCGGTGCGACGGCATGAGCGAGTACCGCATCTTCGCCAGCATCGTCCTGCCATTGATCAAGCCGGCGATCGCAACCGTCGCGGTCTTCACGATGGTGCCGGTCTGGAACGATCTCTGGTTCCCGTTGATCCTGGCGCCCGGCGCCGGCAAGCAGACCGTGACGCTCGGCGTACAGCAGTTCATCGGCCAATATGTGACCGACTGGAACGCCGTGCTGGCTTCGCTGTCGCTCGCAATCGCGCCAATCTTCGTGCTTTATCTCTTGTTCTCGCGCTTCCTCGTCCGCGGCCTCACGGCGGGTGCATTGAAGTGACGACGCGACGCTCGCCCTCGCTTCGCCGGCAAGGCAATATGAAGAATGTCACACCGCGAAGACGCGGGGCCGGCTATCTTGCCGGCACAGCCGCTCTGACCCCCGGCGCGCCCGCGCGATTGTGTCGGAAGGCCTGGTCAAGAATTCACCCGCTTGGCCGGCAGGGGTCTGCGATGATCTTCCTAGCGCGCGCCTGAACGCCGCCCTCTGCGGCGGCGCGCAAGTGCCGGCCCGGTGCGGTCGCTGTTGTTATGTTAGGATGCCGGATCGGCCATTACAGAATTGGCGGCCGCGTGAGGTCGGCCACGCAAATCCAGCCGGGCCTGTGGCGCCATGGTTGCGTTCGTTGACAGCGTGCTTGTCCCACTTACAAATGTGGAAGGCTTATTCCGCAACGGCATGTCGAAGGGGAATGGGATGGGGGCCGGCCTGACTTCTCGAATGCTTTCGCTCTTCGGCGCACTGTACGCGGCATCCCTTACGGCCGGTTGCCAATATCACAACCCGGCCGATCCGCGCCGGCCGACCGTCAGCACCGATCCACGCGCTGCCCGCGGCCAGCGGATGAGCGATCCGATCATACAGTCGGAGGGCTCGCGCGGCGAGGGCATGGGCGGTGGCTCGTCCAGGTCCGGCTATTGAGCCGGCGGGGCGGCCGGCAGCGTTGGCCTCAGGGGTGCAGGTGAGAGTGCAGCGCACAGGCAAGACCCTGCCGCCGTCCCGTCGCCTGCTGTGGGCGGGCTTGGCGCTCGCTGGCTCGTTCGTGCTTCAGGCCGGAGGACTTGCCGCCGCCGCGGTGCGGGCGGCCGTCGTCATCGGTACCTCGGAGGCGCCAGCGAACTCATCCGAACCGACCGACGCGACGATGATCTCGAGCCGCCTGCGGGAACTCGGGTTCAGCACGATGCTGGTCGAGAACCCGAACGGCGCCGATCTCAAGGCTCTCGCCGGTGCGATGCGGTTGCACCTCGCAGGCGCGGACCTAAAATTCCTCTACGTCGCCGGGCGCATCCTGCCCGCGCAGCGGCAGAACGTGCTCCTGCCGTCCGATGGCAAGGAGACGACCGAGGATCAGGTCCGCGCTTCCGGCACACCGCTCGGCGATCTCCTCGCCGCGGCCGATGACGGCGGCCGCGGCGCCCTGGTCGTTGTGCTCAATCCGGGCCGCCGCCCGCAGCCGCGCGCCGGGATGAACGTCCTTCAGCGGGTCGAGATGCACCGGCCCAACACCATCGTCGCCTACGCGCAGACGCCGCAGGAGGCGATGGCGGAAGACGCCGCGGGGACGGGCGACGCCTACGCCACCGCACTCGCGAACGCGCTCCTCGCGTCGGAGGTGAAGCTGCCGGATGTCTTTCGCGACGTCCGCCGCGACGTCCGCGAGGCGACGAAGGGGTCCCTCCTGCCGGTCGTCGAGGGCGCCTGGCAGACGACGGTCGCGCTGGCGAAGCCGAAGGTTGCCGAGGAGACGGAGAAGCTGCCGGCGCCGACCCTCGACGACGTGCTCTGGGCGACGGTGCGCAACAGCGCCGACGAGAGCGATCTCGACGCTTTCGCAGAAGCCTTCCCAACGAGCCGCTACCGCGAGCGGGCGCTGGCACGGCGCGTCCGTCTCGCGAGCGGCATGGAAGCGGGCATCGGCCCGCTGGTGCAGACCGTGGCGCGCCGGGCGAGCCCCCTCGAGGGCCTCGACATTAGCGCCGAATACCTGCTTGCGACGACGGGCGACCGGGCGCCGCCGCGGCCGCTGCGGACGTGGCCGCGCCGGCTGCCCGGAACACGCGACGGTCTCGCCCATCTTACGACCCGCTGCGACGAGCTTGCCGCCGACCCCGACGACCCGATGCGCGTCGCCCCGGGGGTGCGCTGGGAGGTGATGAACCAGCACGCAGCGGTGCGCACGTGCTCGATCGATCTCGTCCGCAGTCCGGGCAATCGGCGCCTGCTCTTCCAGCTTGGCCGCGCCCTCGACGCATCGGGCCAGTACGATTGGGCGGAGTACTACTACAAGCAGGCGATGGAACAGGGCTATTCGGCCGCCGTCGCCAACCTCGCCTACATGCACATGACCGGCCGTGGGCGGCCGATCAACATGACGGAGGCGATCCGCCTCTTGCGCATCGGCGCCGAGATGGGCAACCCGCGGACCCGTACCGACCTCGCCAAGTCCTACCTGCGCGGCTCCGGCGTCGACAAGTCGGAATCCGAGGCGCTCCTGTGGCTGCGCCTTGCCGGATCGGGTGGTTGGCCGAACGCGATCGACATCCTCGGTAACCTCTATGCCGACGGGCGCGGTGTCGAGAAGGACGAGGCGATTGCCGTCGAGCTCTATTCGACGGCTGCCTGGATCGGCAACACGAACGCCATGGTCAACCTCGGGCGTGCCTATCTCGACGGCCGCGGTGTCAAGCGGGATCAGTCGGCGGCGAAGACCTGGCTCGAGCGCTCGGCGGCGGCGGGCAACCCGTTCGCGTCGTTCTTCCTCGGCCAGATGTACATCTGGGGCGCTGGCGTGCCAAAGAGCGTTCCGCGCGCCGTCGAGCTCTACATGACGTCGGCGAACCGCGGCTTCGGTCAGGCGCGCTACGAGCTTGGCCAGCTCTACGAGAAAGGCGCCGCCGGGGTGCCCGTGAACCTCAGGACGGCCGCGTTCCATTATTCCCTCGCCGACCGCACCACCTACGAGATGCCCGTCAGCGCCGACATCCTCGCCGCGGCGCGGGCGCGGCTCGCGGACGTCAATCGCCGGCTCTCGGTGGCCGATCGGGAGGAGGTCGACCGACGGGTGAAGGAATGGCTTCTCCTCAACGGCTTTTGAGCCTTCTGTCTGCGGTGCGCCGGCTCGCGGCGCCGCTCGTTCTCGTTGCGCTCGCGCTCGCCTTTCCGACCGCGGTGCTCGCACAGACCGCTGCCAGCGTCCGCGTAGCCCTCGTCCTGGGCAACAGCCAGTACGAGTTCGCGCCCCGCCTGCAGAACGGAGCGAGCGACGCTCGCGCCGTGGCCGGCGTGCTGTCGCGCCTCGGCTTCACGGTCATCGATGGCTATGACCTTCGCCGCACCGAGGTGATCGATCGCATTTCGGCCTTTCGCGGTGCTGCGGCGAGGGCCGACGTCGCGCTCGTGTTCTTCGCCGGACACGCGGTCCAGTCGAACGCCGAAAACTGGCTTCTGCCGATCGACGCACGCCTGCAGCAGGCCTCCGATCTTTCGCGCGAGACGGTGACCTTCGCGCTTCTGTTCGAGAGCGCGTCGCGGGCGAAGACGCGGGTGTTCATCCTCGACGCTTGCCGCGACAATCCGTTCGCGTCGTTACCGGGACGGCCGGCAATCGCCGCCGGCGCAGGTCTCGCACGGCCGTCCGTGAGCGACGCCGACACGCTCATCGCCTTTGCGACGAGCCCCGGCGCGACCGCCTTTGACGGTCCGGACTTCGCGGAGCATAGCCCCTTCTCGAAAGCCCTCGTCGCCTACCTCGGCGCACCGGGGCTCGAGATCCGGCAGGTCTTCACTCGCGTTCGCCAGGACGTCGTCGCGATGACAGGGGGCCAGCAGACGCCCTGGGAGAACTCCTCGCTGCTCTCCGAGGTCTATCTCGCGGGCAGGTCCGCGATCCCCGGCTTGCGGCAGGCCGAGACGGCCTACTGGCGGACGATCGAATCGAGCGATCGCCTGTCCGACTACACCGGCTTCCTCGATCGTTTTCCTTCGGGCGACTTCGCCGAGATCGCCGCCGACCGCATCGCCGCCCTTTCGCGCGGCTCCGCCGCGGCGCTGAGGAGCATGAAGGAATGCGAGTCGTGTCCCGAGGTTGTCGCTTTGCCGGCCGCCTCCGTCGTCCTCGGCGCCGCCCCGAACGATGCCGAGAAGGCACCGGGCGAGATCGTCGCCCGCCGGATCGACGTCGCGCCGTTCGCGATCGGCCGCTACCAGGTCACCTTCGCCGAATGGGACGCCTGCGTCGCCGACGGGGGCTGCCGCACCCGCCCCGACGATTCGGGGTTCGGCCGCGGCCGCCGGCCCGTCATCAACGTGAGCTGGGCGGATGCCAGTGCCTACGCCGCCTGGTTGAGCCGCAAGACGCGCCACCGCTACCGTCTGCCGACGGAACAGGAATGGGAGTATGCCGCCCGCGCCGGCGCCGAGGGGCCGCGCATCTGGGGTGGGGACGCCGCGCGCGCGTGCCGCTTCGCCAACGTCTCCGATCTCAACGGCGAGAAGAAGCTGCGTGGCAACGGCAAGCCGCATCCGTGCGACGACGGCTTCACCTTCACGTCCCCCGTCGGCTCCTTCGAGCCCAACGCGTTCGGCCTCTACGACATGATCGGCAACGTCTGGCAGTGGACGGCGGATTGCTGGACCCCGGCCGCCGGCGGCCAGCCCTGCGGGCTGCGCGTGCTGCGCGGCGGCTCGTGGATGAGCGACCCTTCGGGCGCCCGCGTCACCTCGCGCCTGCGGACGGAAGCGGCCGACGCCGACATCAACATCGGCTTCCGCATCGCCCGGGATCTGCCCTGAGCCATGACGGCCGAATCCGACGATCCATTCTGCATCGCGCCCTTCACGACGCTGAGCCTCTATACCACCGGCGACGTCACCTTCTGCTGCAAGAACCCGACGGTGCTCGGCAACGTCCGCGACGCGCCGCTCGGCGCCATCTGGAACGCCGAGCCGCTCGCGCGCATCCGCGCCGACCTCCTCGCCGGCCGGCGAACGCCAAGCTGTGCGCACTGCTGGGCCGTCGAAGCGCAGGACAGGGAGAGCTCATGGCGGGCGACGCTCAACGCGCGGGCCGGCCCGGACCTGCCGGCGATCCGCGCCGAGGCCGACCGGCACGGCCCGCGCCGCTGCGACACGCCGCGCTACTTCGAGGTCAGCCTGTCGAACCTTTGCAACCTGCGTTGCCGGATGTGCTCGCCCGAACTCTCGTCCAGCCTCGCCGCCGTATGGGACCGGCTCGGCGGCGCAGGCGCTGCCGACAACCCCCGGCTCGTCACTTCCTATCCGGCGTTCGCCGACATGGAGAAGGACTTTGCCCCGATTGCCGAAGCCCTCGATCACATCTTCATTTACGGCGGCGAGCCGCTCGTCGACCCCGCCGTGGCGAAGCTTGTGAACATGCTCCTGCCCCGCCGCGACAGCATCGACATCGCCCTCAACACCAACCTGACGCACCTCGGCGAGGGCGGCCTGAGTCTCCTCGAAACGCTCGCCGGATTCCGCCGCTGCGACGTCAGCGTCTCGATTGACGGCTGGCGGGGCCTCAACGAGCATATCCGGTCGGGCACGCGCAGCGGCAAGCTTGAGACGAACCTGCGCACGCTCAGGGCCGCGCTGCCGCAAATTCGCCTCGCCGCGACGGTGACACCGCAGGCGCTCAACATCCTGCACTGGGCGGAGACGATCGACTATATCGTCGAGGTCGTCTCCCCCGTGCACCTCAACTCGAGCCTGCTCGTCAACGAGCCGCATCTCTCCGTGCAGGTGCTCCCCGACGGCCTCAAGGAGATCGCCCGCGACCGCATTGCGCGCTTCAACGCCGATCTGCTCCCGTCGCTCCGCCTCGACGCGGCGCTCGACCGAGGGAAGGTCGCGGCGATCGGAGACAACGCGGTCGCCTACATGACGAGCCGCAATGCGAAGCCCGCCGATTGGCGGCGCTTCTGCGCGGCGATGGCACGGGCCGACGCGCTCTTTGGCGGTGACACGCTCGCCGTCGTCCCCGAGTTCCGTCCCTACTGGGTGGCGGCGTGAACGGCGCTCCACCTCGCCGGCCGCTGCGCGCCGCGCTCGCCCTGGCTGCTGCGCGATTGTGGTTTTCCGGGTACCGCCGTTTTGTCCGCCGGGAGCGGGACGGGAAGGCTTCGCTCTCCCTCTACGATCCGACGCAACGCATCGACGTCGCTCTCGTCTCGCTCCTCGGCCTCTCGCCCGACGAGGCGAAGGCCGGCGTCGAGCGCCTCTCGCGCGACCTCGGCTATCACCACCGGGTCGTCTTCGTCGTCGACGACCCGTCGCTCCTTACCCTGCAAGGCGGCCGCTTCAGCTTCGAGTGCGTGCCGTCCCTGGCCGATCGCTCTCTCTCCGGCGGCGATCTGCCCTGGCGCGACTACATGCAGGAGTATGCCGATCTTCTCGTCGTGAAGTGGCGACCGGTGACGATCGTCGACGTCGGCACACCGGTGCGCTCCTACCATGGCGAGGCCGGCCCCGGGGTTGCCCCCCGATGAGCGAGACCTTTGACATCCTCTTCGTCGCCGATCCGCGCTTTGAAGGCGGCACATCGACGGCGCTGGCAGCGGAGATCGACGTCGCGGCGCGCGCCGGCTTCTCCATCGGCCTCCTGATGGTGAAGGGCGCCCTCCTCGGCGCGACGTTGCCGGTGCATCCGCAGCTTGCGTCGCTGATCGACCGCGGCGCCGCGCGCATTGTCGATCCGGACACCGCCGCCGCCGCGACGCTCGCCGTGATCCACCATCCGATCATCCTCGAGAACCTGCCGCTTCGCCGCGTCGACGTCGCCGCAAAGGACGTCGTCCTCGTCCTGCATCATCCCCGCCTCAACGGCGCGCAGGAGGTCGAGTACGACCTCGCGCGCACCGTCACCCACGCCCGCACCTTGTTCGGAAGCGAGGTGTTCCTCGCGCCGGTGAGCCGCGTCGTCCGCGACACGATATGTCACGTCGTGCCCCCCGGCAGCCGCCTGCTGCCCGAGGACTGGCTCAACGTCCTCTCCGTCGAGCGCTGGCCGGCGCGGCCGGAACGCGCACCGACCTATCCCGTCGTCATCGGTCGGCACGCCCGGCCGGACGGCCTGAAGTGGCCGCGGACCGCCGAGGAGGCGTTCCTCGCCTATCCGGCCGATCCCGCGCGCTACCGCGTCCGCGCGCTCGGCGCCGGCGACTTCCTGTTCGAGCGCTACGGCACGCTGCCGGCGAACTGGGACCTCCTGCCCTTCGATGTCGAGGGGGTGCCGGCCTTTTTGCAGAGCCTCGACTTCTACGTCTACTTTCACGATGGCGCGTGGTCGGAGGCGTTCGGCCGCACCGTGCTCGAAGCCCTCGCGGCCGGGCTCGTGGTCATCCTGCCGCCGTCCTTCAAGCCGGCATTCGGCATCGCCGCGATCTACGTCGAAGCCGCGGACGTCGAGCGCACGATCGCCGCCTTCGTCGCGGAGCCGAAGAGGTACCTTGCGCAGGCGCGGCTCGCCCGGGACTACGCGCGCCGGCATTTCGATGAAGCCGAGTTCCTGACGCGGCTCGATCGCCTCTTCGACCTTCGGCGGCCGGCGGTTCCAAACGTGCGCAACCATGCGCCGCTGCCGCGCCGGCGGCTGCTGTTCGTGTCCACGAACGGCATCGGCCTCGGCCACCTTACGCAGCAGCTCGCGATCGCCGACAGATTGCCGGAGGAACTCATCTCCGTCTTCGCCACCATGTCGACGGCGATGCGGCTCGTGCGCGATGCCGGCTATCAGGCGCATTTCCTCACCTATCACAAGCACGTCCGGGCCGAGGCGGAGCGCTGGAACCGCGTCCTGGCCGAAGAGCTGTTTGAGCTCATTGCCTTCCTGCGGCCGCGGGTCGTCGCCTACGACGGCACGATGCCCTTCGCCGGCCTCTTGCGGGCGCTCGATGCGCATCCCTCGGTCATGTCGGTCTGGGTGCGCCGGCCAATGTGGCGGGAAAGCCACGCGCCTGGACTCGAAGGCTCGGGCAGTTTCGCCGCCATCGTCGAGCCGGGCGAGATCGCCGACGCATTCGACACCGGACCGACGAAACGCGAGCAGCCGCACGTGTTCCGCGTGCCCCCGGTGCTGCATCTCGATCCGCGGGCGCGTCTTTCTCGCAACGAGGCCCGCCGCGCCCTTGGCCTCGAAGAAAGTCATCTCGCCGTCGCCCTGCAACTCGGATCCGAGGTGAACTATCCGATCGACCGCGTGAAGCAATCGATCCTGGCCGCTTTGGTGCGGCAGCCGGAGGTCGTCGTGCTCGAGTTCATTTCGCCAATCCGTCGGCCCGGAGCCGCATCGGAAGCGACGCACGCGCGCCACCGCATTGTCGAGATGTTCCCAACCTTTGCTCACAGTCGCGCGTTCGACCTCGCCGTCACCGCGGCCGGCTACAATACGTTCCACGAGAACGTCCTCGGCGGCGTGCCGACGATCTTCGTGCCGAACGAGGCCGGCGAAATGGATCTGCAGGTGCGTCGGGCGCTGTTCGCGGAAGTCAATGGCCTCGGCTTCGCCCTGAGGCGCGATCACGACCACTACGCGGTCGAGGAGATCGTCGCCCGCGCGCTCGATCGCGACGTCCGCGCCCGACTGCGCGAGCGCTGCGAGGCCCTGCCCGTTGCGAACGGAGCCGACGAGATCGCCCGCTTCATCGCTCACGCCGCGCGCTTCGTACGCATGGACCGCAGCATCGAGAAGGTGCAGTGAGGGGCGAGGTACATCCGCCGCGAAGGGGAGCCCGGAACCCATGAACACCGCCGTCTGCGCACCGTCGCGCGCCATCTGCGTCGTCGCGTTTATGGCTCCCGGGCTCTGCTCCGCAGCTCCGGGATGACAGAGCCGGGGATGGCTCATCTTGAACGGATTTTGCTCTAAGGCGCGGAGCGGGTGACCACCTCCGACGTGAACTCGAAGCCTGCGAGGGCTCGGGCGAGCGCCTCGGCCCGGGCGGGATCGACTCCGACACCGGGATCGATGCGCAAGGTTACCGCCGGCCGCCGGCCCGCCGTGTCGATTTCAACGCGGAAGGCCGCGAGCTCCGGCATCGTGTCGCGAACAACCCGCTCGACGGTTCGCCTGAGAATGTCCGTCTTGAGAATCGGCTTGGCGATCTTGCCGACCGCAGTCAGCGGCATCTCGTCGAGCATGATGATTTCGACCGGGAGCGCCGCGCGCTCATGCACCTGCTCCGCGCAGAACCGCATCAGCGCGTCCGTGTCGATCGACGCTCCGGGCTTCGCCTGAAGGTAGGCGACCGGCAACTCACCCTTCGAGCGGTCGGGCTTGCCCACCATGGCGGCGAGCTGCACGCCGGGGAACTGCACGAGCGCCTCCTCGACCGGCTTCGGATCGATGTTGTGGCCGCCGCGGACGATCACGTCCTTGCTGCGGCCGTAGAGCCAGACATGACCGTGCTCGTCGACCGTGCCGACGTCGCCGGTGTTGCCCCAGCGCGCACCGTCGGGCATCCCCTTGACGAAATAGGCATCGTCGAGGCTCGCGTCGACGTAGCCCGGCATGACCGTCGGGCCGCCAAGGGTCAGCACGCCGCGCTCGCCGGGCTCGCATGCGCGCACGAACACGTTGTCGTCGCCAACGACGATGGCCTTGGTTCGGAAGAATGGCAGCGTGCAGCCGACCGAACCGATCACCGGCTGGCGCCCGTCGTTCGGATGGCCGGTCATGGTGCCGTGCAATTCCGTCATGCCCCAGTTCTCCCGCAGCCACACGCCGAACCTGTCGTGGAAGCCGTGCATGAGCGCGATCGGCACCGTGCTGCCGCCGCAATGATAGTCGGCGAGTCCGTGCCCGTCGGCGACCGCATCGCGGTCGGCGAGCAGCGCGGCCGCGGTGGTCGGCGTCGAGAGGACCGAGGTCATCCGGTGGCGGCGGGCGATGTCCCAGAAGCTCCGGATCACGCCGGGATCCCGGAATCCGTCGCGGGTCAGCGTGAGCAGGGTCTGGCCGTAGATGAGCGTCCTGAGGCCGAGCGTGACCAAGCCGCCGACATGAAAGTTGGGCATCGCGTGGCCGACGACACCGTCCTCCTGGGGCCCCATCAGCGCGCCGGCCACCCAGGCGACGGTGAGCTGGCCTTTCTGCGTCAGCCTGGCGAGTTTCGGCGCGGCGGTCGTGCCGCCCGTGGGCAGGTGGACGGACACGCCGGCCGGGTCGACGGGCGCGAAGTCGCGGCGGTCGGACCGGTAGCGCTCGCCGCGGGTCGCGAAGTCGAGCGCCCGGTCCCCGGCGCCGACGAGCAGCACGTGGCGCAGGGTCGGTACTTCGGCCCGGACGGGCGCGAGCTTGCGCCAGATCTGGTCGTCGGTGGCGACGAGAATGTTCGCCCGGGAGGCGCGCAGGATCCCCGCGATATGGTGGAGTTCCAGGAACGGATTGATCGGCGTTGCGATGCCGCAGCTTTCGGCGGCGTAGGCACAGATCAGCCCTTCGGGGATCATCGGCAGCACGATCGCTACGGACGGCGTCTCCGCCGCCGCGAGGTCCGTGAACATGTTTGCGCAGCGGGTGATCGCGGCGACGAGGTCGCCATAGCCGAGGATGCGCGGCGCAACCGAAGGGTCGGCCGATTCGAGCGCCATCATCGCGGGCTTGTCCGGATGCAGGGAGGCTCCCGCGGCGAGGCAGTCGAGGATCGTCGTCGCAGGCAGCAGATCCTCGGGCCGGTGACTTTCTCGATCACCGGGACGTCCGCCTGCGAGCGTAGACGGGCGCGGGCGAGGCGGCCCGGCCGCGGCGCCCAGCCCGGGAGCCACGGGCCGCTCGACGGGATGTCCGCCGTGCGGGTGGAACTCGTTTCCGCCTGATCGATCATGTCGCCGCCCTCTCGTCCGCCGGCTCGCGCCTCCGCGGCTAGGCCTGCCGCCCGACCTTTTCCTTCGCGACCGATGCGGCGATCGCCTCGCGGGCCCTCCTCCAGTCCTCGTCGGTCATGGCCGAGAGGCCGGCGAAGGTGCTCGGCGCGGCGAGATGGTGACCGCCGTCGATCCCGATCGTCTGTCCGGTAAGGAAGTCGCAGCCGTCCGACATCAGGAAGATCACCAGATTCCGCAATTCCTCCATGCGGCCGTGGCGGCGCAGCGGGATCTGATCGGCCTCGGTCGCCACGCCCTTGACGGTCCCCATCGGGTTCAGCTTCGCCCAGGCGTTCTCCGTCGGAAACGGTCCGGGGGCGACGGCATTGACCCGGATGCCGTAAGGGCCCCACTCCACCGCCAGCGACATGGTCATCGCGTGCACGGCCGCCTTCGCCATCGCCGCGGGCACGACGAAGGCCGAGCCGGTCCATATCCAGGTGACGAGATTGCTGACGACCGCGCCCGGCAGGCCCTGCGCGATCCAGCGCTTGCCGCAGGCGAGGGTCGTGAAGAAGGAGCCGTCCATGATGGTGGAGCGGATCGCCTCGTAGCCTCGCGGCGTGATGTCCTTCGTCGGGCTGATGAAGTTCGCTCCGGCGTTGTTGACGACGCCGGTGAGCGGCCCGCCGGTCCAGATCGATTCGACCGCCGCTTCGACGCTGGCGGGATCGCGCACATTCGCGACGACGCTGTGCACGGCGCGGCCGGTGCCGTTCTTGATCTCTTCCGCCGCCGCCCGCAGGACGTCCGGCCGGCGGCCGCACAGGAACACGTCGGCTCCCTGCGCCGAGAGCCCCATGGCGATCTCCTTGCCGAGGCCGGTTCCGCCGCCCGTGATGAGGATCCGTTTTCCGGTCAAGGCGTCGGCAAACATGGCAGGATCTCCCAACGGATGGGCGGGGTCGTCAGGCGGAGCGGGAGGGCAGCGCCGAGGCGGCCATGCGCACGCGGGCATTGGCCCGGCTCGCGGTTTGCGCTTCCATCCGCAGGGCGTCGCCGAAGGGCATGGCGAGCCCCTCGTCGATGATGGCTTTCATGCCGCGCACCGCCTCTTCCGGCCACTGGGCGATGGCGCGGCCGATCTCGAAGGCGCGGGGCAGGAGGTCGGCCGGGGCGAGGACGTGGTTGGCGAGGCCCCAGGCCTCGGCCTCGCGGGCGCCGAGCCGGCGGGCCGTGAAGGACAGCTCCTTCGCGCGATGGATGCCGATGAGCCTGCTCAGGCGCTGTGAGAGGCCCCAGCCAGGCGTCAGCCCGACCTTGACGTGCGTATCGGCGAAGAAGGCCGCGTCCGACACCAGGACGATGTCGCAGGCGAGCGCAATCTCGAAGCCGCCGGTGATGGCGGGACCGTTCACCGCTGCGATCACCGGCTTTCCGAACCGCTCGATCGCCGCGACGACGTTCTCGGCGTCGACGTTGTCGCTCACGCTGTCACCGGAGGCGGCCAGTTCCTTGAGATCGAGGCCCGCCGTGAAGGCGCGGCCGGCTCCGGTCAGGACGATGGCGCGGACCGTGGCGTCCCGGTCGAACTCCGCGAAGGCGGCGACAAGGGCCCGCCGCAGCGCCCCGGAGAGGGCGTTCAGCGCCGCGGGCCGGTTCATGGTGAGCAGCGCGCAGGGCCCTTCGCGCGCGACGAGGAGCGGCGCATCCGCCATGGCGTGTCGTCCTCCCCCGAGCCATTCTGGGACTGCCCGCGGCACGGGCATAGAAAACGAGCTAACAATAAACTATCGTACGATCAATTCAACCGGGCGGATGGCGTTGGACGCAGCCTCGCCGGTCGTGCAGACGCCGTCGGCACCGAAGCCGATCTGCTGGGAGCGCAATCGATGGGACCTCTGAGCGGCCTCAAGGTGGTGGAGATGGCGGGGATCGGGCCCGGGCCCCTGTGCGGGATGCTGCTCGCCGACATGGGGGCCGACGTCCTCAGGGTCGATCGGCTCGCCGCCGCCGATCTCGGCTTCGGGATCGACATCCGCTACGATGTCATGAACCGGGCGAAGCGGGCTGTGGCGCTCGACCTGAAGTCCCCGGCCGGCATCGCCGCCGCGCTGGACGTGATTCGCGGCGCGGACATCCTGATCGAGGGTTTTCGGCCGGGCGTGATGGAACGCCTGGGTCTCGGGCCGGAGGAATGTCTCGCCGTCAACCCGCGGCTGGTGTTCGGCCGCATGACAGGGTTCGGTCAGGAGGGTCCCTACAAGAGCCTCGCCGGCCACGACATCAACTACATCGCCGTCGCCGGAGCGCTCCACGCCATCGGCTACAAGGATGGCCCGCCGCTTCCGCCGATGAATCTCGTCGGCGACTTCGGCGGCGGCGCCCTCTACCTCGCGATGGGCGTCCTCGCCGCTCTGCACGAGGCGCGAGCGTCGGGAACGGGACAGGTTGTCGACGCCGCCATGGTCGACGGCGTCGCGAGCCTCATGACAATGGTGTTCGGCTATCGCCAGGCGGGCTTCTGGCGCAACGAGCGCGGATCGAATGCCGTCGACGGCGCCGCGCCCTACTACACGACCTACGAGACGAGCGACGGCAAGTACATGGCGGTCGGCGCCATCGAGAAGCGGTTCTATGCCGAATTCGTCCGGCGGCTCGGTCTCGACGGGGCCGAACTGCCGGAGCAGAACGATCGGGCGCGGTGGGATGAGCTTCGCGCGCGTTTCGCCGCCGCCTTCGCGTCCAGGACCCGGGCCGAATGGGAGGCGGTCTTCGCCGAGGGCGACGCGTGCGTTTCCCCGGTCCTCGACATGGACGAGTGCATCACCCACCCCTTCTCGAAGGCGCGGTCGATGTTCGTGACCGTGGACGGCGTCACCGGGCCCGCTCCCGCTCCGCGGTTCAGCAGGACGCCGGGCGAGGTTACCCGCGGCCCGGTCGATCCGCGCACGGACAGCCACGATGCCCTCCGGGCCTGGGGATTTTCCGACGGCAGGATCGAAGAGCTTGCCGCCGCCGGCATCATCCCCGCCGGATGACGGTGGATCGCGGACGTTGATCCGCCTCTCGGCGCGAAGCGCGACCCGCGCTCCGCCGCTTTACTCCGCGGCCTGCCGCATCCTGCGGCGTCCCTTGAACATCTCGCGGGCGATGATGGTCTTCATGATCTCGATGGATCCGCCGGCGATCTTGACGATGCGCGCATCGGCATAGGCCCTTGCGATCGGGTACTCCCACATGTAGCCCCAGCCGCCGAAGAGCTGCAGGCACTCGTCGACCACCTTGCAGTGAAGCTCGCTGGTGAACATCTTCGCCATGGCCGCGTCGGTGGCGTCGAGCTTGCCCTGCATGAACAGGTCGATGCAGCGGTCCGTGAAGACGCGTGCAGCGGTCGCCGCCGTCTGCAACTCGGCGAGCTTGAACTGCGTGTTCTGGAAGTCGGAGATCGTCTGTCCGAACGCCTCGCGCTGAGCCGTGTATTCCACCGTCCACTCGATGACTGTCTCCGCCACGGTGGCGGAGCGGATCGCCTGGGCGAGGCGCTCCTGGGCGAGCTTCGTCATCATGAGCGAGAAGCCCTGTCCCTCGCTGCCGAGCATGTTGGAGGCGGGGATGCGAACGCTCTCGAAGAACAGCTCGGAGGTGTCCTGGGCCTTCATGCCGAGCTTCTCGAGATTTCGACCGCGCTTGAACCCCGGCCGGTCGCTCTCGACCAGGAACAGCGAGATGCCCTTGGCGCCGGCATGGCTGTCCGTCTTCGTCGCGAGCACCACGAGATTGCAGAGCTGGCCGTTCGAGATGAACACCTTCTGACCGTTGACGACGAAATCGTCGCCCTGACGGGTGGCCCGGGTTCGGATCGCCTTAAGGTCGCTGCCGGCATGCGGCTCGGTCATGCCGAGCGAGCCTATGACCTCTCCGCTGACCATCTTCGGCAGCCACTTGCGCTTCTGCTCCTCGCTCCCGAAGGCGAGAATGTAGCTCGCCACGAGGTCCGTGTGGATCAGGAAGCCCGGACCGCTCGCCCCGATGCGCCACAGCTCCTCGAACACGATCACGTCGAAGAGGTAGTCGAGGCCGAGGCCGCCATACTCCTCCGGCACGGTACAGCAGAGGAGCCCTTCGGCGCCCGCCTTGTGCCAAAGCTCGCGCGGGACGACGCCGTCCTCCTCCCACTTGCCATGGTGGGGGACGATCTCCCGCTCCATGAACTTGCGGACGCTGTTGCGAAAGATCTCGTGCTCTTCCTTGAACAATGTGCGTGCGATCATGCCCCTCTCCTGAGGCCGGCGACGTTCGTTCGGCAGGGGCTGCGCGGCGGCATCGCCGCGCTCAGTCCGCGAACTTGCGGAAGTCGGGCTTGCGCTTCTCGTTGAAGGCGCTCACGCCTTCCTTCGACTCGGCGGTTGCGTAGAACAGCTTGACGGCATGGAGCGCCATGTTGCTGATGCCGCGGATCGAATCCGTGTCGGCGTTGAAGGAGCGCTTGAGGAAGGCAAGGGCGGTCGGCGAACGCTCGCCGATGATGTCGGTCCAGGCCGTCACCGCCGCGTCGAGTTCCGCCGCGGGCACGACCTTGTTGACGAGGCCGTACTCCATCGCCTGCTTCGCGGAGAGCTGTTCGTTGAGGTACCAGATCTCGCGGGCCTTCTTGTCGCCGACGTGGCGCGCCAGCAGGGCTGTGCCCCAGCCCGCGTCGAAGGATCCGACCTTCGGGCCGACCTGCGCGAACTTGGCGTGCTCGGCCGCGATGGTGAGATCGCAAAGCGTCGCGAGCACGTTGCCGCCGCCGATAGCGAATCCGTTGACGCGGGCGATGACGGGCTTGGGGGCGTCCCGGATGATCGACTGGAGCTCCTCGATGGGCAGACCGACGACGCCGCGGCCGTCGTAGTTGCCGTCGTGGGCCGACTGGTCGCCGCCGGTGCAGAAGGCCTTGTCGCCCGCCCCGGTCAGCACGATGGAGGCGACGTTCTTGTCGTTGGAGGCGAGCTGGAAGGCCGCGATCAGCTCCTCGACCGTGCGGCCGCGGAAGGCATTGTAGACCTTCGGACGGTTGATGATGATCCAGGCCGCGTTGCCACGGACCTCGTACAGCACGTCCTCGAATTGCGGCTCAGCCATGCGTCTCCCCGGAATGCTGGCGTCGCGATGCGGGCGACCGGCGCGCACCGGGACGTCGCCCCGGCGCCTTGCCGTCCCCGTCCGCGACCTCGTGTGCCGGAAACCCCTTCCCTCGACGGCTCCCGAAATTGTTCATGTAGATAATCATACGCTTGCGTACGGCCTATTGGCAAGCTATTTTGCCGCCGTCCAACGATCGGAGGAAGCGCTTGGGCGAGATCGCCAGCATTGGCGTCTGTCTTCCCGTTCTTCGCTTCGACCGCGCGGTCGCGGCGGCCTCCCTGCGGTGGTCGGGCCTGGCCTCCGGCAGAGCCGGCCGTCGCGCCGTCGCCGGGTGGGACGAGGATGCCGTCACGATTGCCGTGGAAGCCGCCCGCGACGCGCTCGTGCCGACGGCGGAGCCCGGGGACGTGATTTTCGCGTCCACCTCCGCGCCGTTCTACGACCGGCTGCATGCCAGCCTCGTCGTCGACGCACTCCATCTGCCCCAGAACTGCGCGACCGCGGACGTGGCGGGCTCGCGCCGCTGCGCCGTGTCGGCTCTCCTGCGGGCGATGCGCACGCCCGGCACGACCCTGATCGCGGCAGGGGAGAAGCGCCCGACCAAGGCCGGGAGCAGCAGCCAGCTCGCGTGGGGTGACGGCGGCGCTGCGGTGTTGACCGGCGACAGCGGTTTCCTGCGCCTGCGCGGCAGCGCCTCGCTCGCCCACGAGTTCGTCGACCTCTACACGTCGCGCGACCACCCGACGCCGTATGCATCGGAAGAGCGCTTCGCCCGCGAGACGGCGGTCGAGGCCGTCCTTGCGCCCGCCATCGCGGCGGCGCTGAAGGATGCGGGCGTGGAAGCCACCGCCATCCGTCACGCCGTCGTGCCGGAACCCGTTCCGGCGACCTACAAGGCGCTCGCGGGCCGCCTCGGTCTCGAGGCGCCAAACCACGCCGAGACGGTGCAGGCGGCGGCCGGCGATATCGGCGCGGCACATGCCCTGTTCGGCCTCGGACTGGCGGTCGAGGAGACGAAGGTCGGCGATCTCATCCTCGTCGCCGGTTTCGGCAGCGGCTGCGATGCACTCGTGCTCGAGGTGACGGCGCCGCCGCCGCGCCCGCGGGGCGCAAGCGAGGCCCTGCGCCGCGGCACGGTCCTTAAGGACTACATCCAATTCCTCAGCCTGTCGGGGAATCTCGACCTCGATTGGGGGCCGCGCTCGGAGCTTGAGCAGAAGACCGCGGCGCCGGTGCTCGAGCGCTATGGCCGGCTTGTGCTGGGCTTCGTCGGAGGACGGGACTCGACCGGCAACGTCCAATTCCCGAAAACCCGCATCCCGGTGAATCCGGACGCGGACCCCGCGGTCGCCCTCGCCGACGTCCGGCTCGCGGACGAGACCGCACGGATTCAGTCGCTGACCGCGGACCGGTTGAACTTCACGCCCGACCCGCCCTTCAATTTCGGCCTCGTGCAGTTTGCCAATGGCGCGCGGGTGCTGATGGAGTTCTGCGACGCACCCGACGGCGGCTTCGCCGTCGGCGACGAGGTGCGGATGCGCTTCCGCATCAAGACGATCGATCGCCGGCGCGGGTTCCGCAGCTATTTCTGGAAGGCGTCTCCCGCCGAGCGGGCGGTCATGGAGAGCTGAGATGGCAACCGGGATTCGCGATCGCGTCGTCATCGCCGGCATGGGTTGCACAGCGTTCGGCGAGCGCTGGGACATGGGCTCCGAGGATTTGATGGTCGAGGCCTTCACCGAGGCCGTGGCCGATGCGGGAATCGACCGCAGGCAGATCGAGGCGGCGTGGCTCGGCAGCGCGCTCGACGACGTCAACGTCGGCAACTCCGCCATTCCGCTGGCGACGGCACTGCGCCTGCCTTCGATTCCCGTAACACGCGTGGAGAACATGTGCGCGACCGGCACGGAGGCGCTGCGCGCGGCCGTCTATGCCGTCGCCGCCGGCGCCTGCGACTTCGCGCTGGCGCTCGGCGTGGAGAAGCTCAAGGACACCGGCTTCGGCGGCCTGCCGCTGCGCACAAAGGGTCTCGCCAACGACCTGTGGATGCCCTACGGCTCCGCCCCCGGCAACTTCGCCCAGCTCGCCGGCGCCTATCTCGCCCGCCACCGCATGCCGGCGCAGGATCTCAAGCGGGCCATGGCCCACGTCTCCTGGAAGAGCCATCAGAACGCCGTCGC
This sequence comes from uncultured Alphaproteobacteria bacterium, assembly GCA_963754975.1. Lineage (GTDB taxonomy): Bacteria > Pseudomonadota > Alphaproteobacteria > Rhizobiales > Beijerinckiaceae > Microvirga. The sequence continues at coordinate 172,822 of CAVWII010000006.1, forward strand.
AAACCCCAGGGCTCACCTGCGCAGGCCGATCGGCATGGAGGCGATCCTCGGCGCGCCGATGATCGCCGATCCGCTCGGCCTGTTCGATTGCTGCGGCGTCTCGGACGGGGCTGCCTGCGCCATCGTCACGACGCCCGATATCGCGCGCGGGCTCGGCAAGAAGGACCTCGTCAGCGTCAAGGCGATTCAACTCAGCGCCAGCAACGGCTGGGAAAGCCAGTTCGGCGCCTGGGACGGATCCTACGTGCGCAACACCCGCGAGGCGGCGAGGCGCGCCTACGAGGAGGCCGGCATCGCCGACCCGGTCGCCGAGATCGGCCTCACCGAAGTGCACGACTGCTTCTCGGTGACCGAGCTCGTGACCATGGAGGATCTCGGCCTGTCCGAGGAGGGCCGCGCCTGCTTCGACATCCTGAACGGCAGGTTCGACCGCACGGGCGCTCTGCCGTGTCAGGTCGACGGCGGGTTGAAGTGCTTCGGCCACCCGGTCGGTGCCTCCGGCCTGCGCATGGCGTACGAGATCTACACCCAACTCAGCGGCCGGGCCGGGGAGCGGCAGCTTCCGAAGGTGGATTTCGGGCTGTCGCACAATCTCGGCGGCGCGCCGATCAACAGCGTGGCGGCGGTGTCGATTCTCGGTCGGTTGCATTGACGTGAGCCCTCGGTCCGAAGCTCCGCGTAACCGAAGCCGCCGCACGGCTCACCGTAGGCTTCATCGCCGAGAAGGTTCTCGGCCGGCCGAAATCCCGCAGAGGCAGAGGCGCAGATGCAGAGCGCGGACGTAAATCTCGCCGGCAAGGTCGCCCTCGTCACCGGCGCGGCGCGCGGCGTCGGTCGCGGAGTCGCGCTCGCGATGGCGCAGGCGGGGGCCGCCGTCGTGGTCAACGATCTCGGCGTTCCTCTCGAGGGAGGCGACGAGGCGGACATCTCGGCCGCCGCAGCGCTGGTCGGCGAGATCCGCGCCCTCGGGGGCCGGGCCGTCGCCGACGGCAACAGCGTCGCCTCGTGGGACGGCGCCCACGCCATGGTCGACGCCGCGCTCAAGACCTTCGGCCGCCTCGACATCGTCGTGAACAACGCCGGCAACATCCGCGACGTCCTGTTCCACAAGATGACCGAGGCCGACTTCGACGCGGTCGTCGGCGTCCACTTGAAAGGCTCGTTCAACGTCAGCCGTGCCGCCGCACCGCATTTCAAGGAACAAGGCAACGGCTGTTACGTCCACATGACCTCGACGTCCGGGCTGATCGGGAATTTCGGACAAGCCAACTACGCCGCCGCCAAGCTCGGCATCGCCGCCCTGTCGAAGTCGATTGCGCTGGACATGCAGCGCTTCAACGTGCGCTCGAACGCTGTCGCGCCCTTCGCGTGGACGCGCATGGTGAGCTCGATCCCCGCCAACACCCCCGAGCAGATCAAGCGCCTCGAGGGACTGAAGAAGCTCCTCCCGGAGAAGATCGCGCCCTTCGTCGTCGCCCTGTGTTCGGAGCGCGCGAGCGGCGTCACCGGCCAGATCTTCGGTGTCCGCAACAACGAAATCTTTCTCTTCTCGCAGCCCCGGCCGATCCGCTCGGCCCACACGGAGGAGGGCTGGACGGCGACCACGATCGTCGAGCGCGTTCTGCCGATGTTCGAGAACGACTTCTATCCCCTGCACCGCTCCGGCGACGTATTCACCTGGGACCCGGTCTAGACGATGGCGTTCTCGGCCGAAGCCTTGCTCGCCCATCCCTTTCCCGCAATCCGGCACGCCTATTCTGAGCGCGATGCGATCCTCTACGCCCTCGGCGTCGGGCTCGGAGCCGACCCGCTCGACAACGCCGACCTCGGCTTCCTCGACGAGACGCGCCTGCAAGTTCTGCCCAGCATGGCCGTGACGCTGGCCTCGCCCGGCCTGTGGGTGCAGGAGCCGACCCTCGGCATCGACTGGGTTCGGCTGCTTCATGTCGGTCAGAGCGCCCGGTTCCTGTCGCCGCTGCCGCCGGCCGCCACGGTGGTCGGGGAGGCCCGCGTCGCCTCGGTCGAGGACCGCGGCGCGGAGCGCGGCGCCGAGGCGATGATCGAGCGCCGGATCACCGACGCCGATGACGGCACGCCGTATTGCGTCATGGAGCAGACCCTGCTGCTGCGCGGCAATGGAGGCTTCGCCCCCTCTCCCGCGCCGCGCCCGCCGCGGTCGCCGCCGCCGCAACGCCCGCCCGACGTCAGTCTCGGCGTCCGGACATCGCTCCGCGCGGCCCTGATCTACCGGCTTTCGGGGGACCGCAACCCCCTCCACATAGACCCCGCCGTTGCCAAGGCGGCGGGATTCGAGCGGCCGATCCTGCACGGCCTGGCCTCCTACGGGATCGCAGGCTGGGTCATCGTGAAAACCTTCGTCGATTGCGATCCGTCGCGGCTGACATCGCTCTCGCTTCGCTTCGCTTCGCCCGTCGTGCCCGGCGACCGGCTCGACTTCGACCTGTGGCGGGCCGGGGAGCGCGTCGACTTTCGCGCCAGCGTCGCAGGACGTGTCGTGCTCGACCAGGGCGTGGCGAGCCTCGCGTGAGCCGGCCGCGCCGGTTCCTGCGCCGATCAGCCCTGGCGCGTCCGCGACATCGACCGGAGGCCGTCTGTCAGCTCCCGGGCCACCCGCTCCAACCGCGCCACGGCGGCCCCGATATCGTCGGTGGCATGGTCGGTGCGCACGGCGATGCCGTCGTAGACGATCTCCGTGATCCCGGCGGCCGACGCGTCGACCGAGAAGTCGCCCTCGCCGCGCAGGTAGGCCCAGGTCTGATGCTCGATCGCCCCGAAGATCATGTCGCGAATGATCTTGAGCGGAATATCGGGGCGAAGGACGCCGGCTTCGACCCCCTCCTCGACCACGTTCATCACCTTGGCCGCGATGCGACGGTTGAGCTCGTGGATTCGCATCGAGCGGTAGTTGGGATCGGCCCGCAGGTCCATGAGCACGAAGCGCGTCAGCGCCGGCTCGCGGCGGATCAGCGCGAGGTTGCTCCAGATGACGTGCAGCAACTGCTCACGGATCGGCAGCTGGCGGTTGTTGGGCGGCATGTCCTCGAGAAATTCCTCGAACCAACTCTCGGCGACTTGAATGAGCAGGTCGCGCTTCGTCGGAAAATACTTGTAGATCGTCCCCTCGGACACGCCGCAGCGTTCGGCCACCTCGGCCGTCGGGAACGGATCCGAGCCGCGCTCGCGCAGCACGGCGCGGGCCTCCTGCAATATGGCCGCGACACGCTGGTCACGCGGCAGCCGGCGGGCCGCCTGTCTCGGGTTGCTCGTCGGGGCCATCGTTCGGACTCGGGCGCCTCACGGGCGTACAGATGCACGTTCGCGCGATCTTCGTCCACCCGCCGCCGCACCTCGCCGCACCTGCCCGGAGGGCGCCGGCGGTTGCGCAACTCGTACAGATCTATATAGTGCGGTAGCATACTAATCGCGGAGACGCGCCATGCGGGGTCTGGTCGGGCGGACGGTCGTGGTGACCGGCGGCGGCAGCGGAATCGGCCGGGGAATCGCGCTCCGGCTGGGCCAGGAGGGCATGCCGGTCGGTATCCTCGACATCAATGTCGAGGCCGCGCTGAAGGTCGCCGAAGAGATCGAGGCTGCTGGCGGAAAGGCCGTCGCCGAGCGCTGCGACATCACCGACTACGGCAACGTTCAGAAGGCCGTCGCCGCGATCGAGGCCGAGCACGGTCCGACGCAGGTGCTCGTCAACAACGCCGGCTGGGATATGACGATCCCGTTCGTCAAGACGTCCCAGGAGTTCTGGAAGAAGGTCGTCGACCTCAACTTCTACGGCCCGCTGCATGTCACGCACGCCGTCGCCAAGGGCATGTCCGAGCGGAGCTTCGGGCGCATCGTCTTCATCGCCTCCGACGCCGGCCGCGTGGGTTCGTCGGGCGAGGCGGTCTATTCCGGCTGCAAGGGCGGCACGATCGCCTTCGCCAAAACCCTCGCCCGGGAGCTCGCGCGCAAGAACGTCACCGTGAACACGGTCTGCCCGGGGCCGACCAATACCCCGGCCATGAACGCGCTGATCGGCGCCGACGAGAACGGCAAGAAGATCATGGAGGCGATGGTGCGGGCGGTGCCGCTCGGCCGCATCGGCGAGCCGGAGGATTATGCCGGCCTGATCGCGCTGTTCGCCAGCGACGACGGCGCCTTCATCACCGGCCAGACGATCAGCGTCTCGGGCGGCCTCACCATGCACGGCTGAGGAAGGCCGTCCTCCACAAGGGCCGCGCCGATGTCCCTCGAAAGTCCGGAACGGAGCGCTGGAGCCATGATCCGCCAGGAGATGCGCGGGCAGGTCCTGCTCGCGGTCGTCGACATGCCCGGCCGCACGATGAACGTGTTCTCGCCGGCGCTGATGGACGCCCTCGACGCCGTCGTGGAGCGGGTGGAGCGCGACCCCGCCGTCGGCGCCCTCGTGCTGACCTCCGGCAAGGGCGCCTTCATTGCCGGCGCCGATCTCGACATGGTGCGCGATTTCGCCGAGCTGGGCCGCAAGGCGAGCCGGGCCGAGCTGCACGACACCTGCGGGCGGCTGGGACGGCTTTTTTTGCGGCTCGAGGCGCTTGCCAAGCCGACCGTCGCGGCGCTCAACGGCCTCGCGCTCGGCGGTGGGCTCGAGGTCGCGATGGCCTGCCGGTGGCGTCTCGCCGCGGACGATTCGCGCGTCCAGCTCGGCCTGCCGGAAATCAAGCTCGGGCTCCTTCCGGGTGCGGGCGGCACGCAGCGCCTGCCGAGACTGATCGGCATCGAGAAGGGTCTGGAACTCCTTCTCAACGGCAAGCCCGTCGGCCCGGCCGAGGCAAAATCCCTGGGCCTCGTCGATGCCGTCGTGCCGGCGGCCGAACTTGTCGACCGGGCCGTCGCCAAAGCCGAGGAGGCCATTGGCCGGCCTCAGGGTGCCAAGGTCCCGGCGCGGCTCGACCCGGGCCCCTTCGACCTCGCGGCCCGCGATTCCGTCCGCAACATCACCCGGCACTTCGGATATGCGGACGACGACATTTCCAACTACCCCGCCTATGACGCGATCGTCCGCTGCGTCGTCGAGGCGGCCGACCTGCCGCTTCCGGCGGGCACCAGCCTGGAGATGGATCGCTTCGTCGACCTCATGCAGAACGAGGTTGCCGGCAACATGATTTCCGTCCTGTTTCTGTGGAGGCAGAAGGCGGACAAGCATTTGTCCCGCGCAGCGCAGGCATCGGGATTCGCGGTGATTGGGACGGGCGCGGCGGCCGATGCGCTGCGCGCGACCCTCGCTGCCGCGAAGGCGCGAATATTCGCCGCGGACGACGCGAGCGCGGATGGTGTCCGCATTCTCGTCGGCGGCGATTTGGCGCCGGCCGGGGCCGACCTGATCCTCCTCGCCACGCCCGAGGACCGCTGCGGTCGTCTGGCGGGAATCCACATCGCCCGCTCGCGCTCCTACGGCACAGCCATTGAAATTGTCGGAGGCGACGAATCGGGCGTCGGCAAGGCGCTGGCGCTCGCGCGCCAGTTGCGGGCGACGCCCTATGTCCACGCCGGCGAACGCTCGCTGCTCGCGACCGTCGCCGATGCGGCGGGGAAGGCTCGGCTGGCCGGGCTTCCGGCGGCAGGAGTTCTGGCCGCGCAGGCGGTGGCGGCGCGACGGCTCGTCGCGCCGGGAGGGAGCGCCGAGGACACCGCCCTGGCCGATGTCGCGTGCGTGGTGGGCGGCCTGTTCCCGGCCTGCACCGGAGGGCCCTTCACCTGGCTCGCAGCCCACGATGCGGAGATCGACACGATCGGATCCGCGCACGGCGAGCGGGCCCGAGAGCTCCTGGCGTGACGGGCAATTTTGCCTGTGCGTACGCGCGCCCTCTTGCGTACGGGGAGATCGTAACTTAGTGTACTGACTAAGCAGCGTACGGTGTCGGCGGAGCCGGCGAAAAGAGCCGCTGCGCCTTTACGAGCCGATCGGCCGACGATGACGAAACAACGCCTTAGGGAGGCACGCATGAAGCGGAATGGACAAGGGGAATTGAGGTTCGGCGTCGCTTTGCTCGCCGGTGCCGCGCTGATCTGCGGGCTCGCGGCTCGCGCAGACGCTCAAACTCCCCTCCCTCTGAAGATCTGCTCGATCGACGATCGCTCGGGGGCGGCGGCGGATACCGGGATCGAGAGCCTCAATGCCCTGATGATGGTGATCGACGCCACGAACGCGGCAGGCGGCATCAACGGCCGCAAGGTCGAGGTCGTCGCCTACGACGGCAAGACGGATCCGCAGCTCACGGCCTCGCTCGCCACGCGCTGCGCCGAGGACGACAAGGGCCTCATGATCATCGGCGGCAGTCCGTCGGCCCCGGCCCAGGCGATGCTTCCCGTCGCCGAGCAAAACCAGATTCCCTACTACGTTCTCTCCGCGTCGGCGGAGAACATCACCGACAACGCGGTCTGGCAGTTCCGCTTCGGTCCGAAAGCGAGCCAGGACGGCCTCGCCGTCGGCGACGCGCTCGTCGAGCTCGGCTTCAAGCGGCCGGCGGTCATCAACAACTCGACGCCGTTCGGCACGGACGGCGCCCGCGGCACGATCAAGGCCCTCGAGGCCAAAGGAATCAAGATCGTCACGCAGCAGACCTACGACATGGCGGCGACGGACGTCGCTCCGCAGATCATCAACCTCCGGCAGGCGGACCCCGACGTCATCCTTGTCTTCCCCTATCCCGCGGATGGCGCCCGCGTGGCGCGAACGATCCGGCAAATGGGCATCAAGGCGCCCATCATCATGCCCCGCGTCGGCATCATGGCGGCCTTCCTGAAGCTTGCGGCCGAGGCAGCGGACGGCGTGCTGGTGCCGACTTCGGTCGACATCACCCGGCCGGAAGTGGCCAAGCTCTATGCGGACTACAACGCCAAGTACAAGCCGATCGCTCCTTCGCCGTCGCCGGCGCAGGGCTACGACGCCGGCACGTTGGCCGTGAAGGTCCTCGCGGACCCCGAGGTGCAGAAGGCGATCGCCGGCGGCAATCTCGCCGGCGCGCGCAAGGCGATCCGCGACGCGACCACCCGCCTCGGCAAGTTCCAGGGCATGCAGGGGCAAAAGGGCGTGACCTATCAGTTCACGGCGGGCGAACATCACGGCGCGCCGGACAAGGGCTTCTTCGTCTTCACCGAGGTCGCCGACAAGGGGACCAAGCTGATCGCGCCGGACCTCGGCAAGATCAAGAAAAACTGACGACCGCGACGGGCGCGGCCGGCGAAAACCGGCCGCGTTCATTCTCGTTCGCCCGCTCGATCGGATGACGCGCCGATGGAAAAGCTCGGTTACCTGCTCATTGCCGGCATCACCAACGGCAGTGTCTACGGGCTCATCGGGCTCTCCCTGTCGATTATTTACGGGTCGAGCCGCGTCATCAACTTCGCCCAGGGCGACTTCGTCATGCTCGGCGCCATGAACGCCATCCTGTTCGTGGTCGCGACGTCGCTGCCGTGGTTTCTCGCCATTCCGGCGGCGCTGCTCGTCACGATGGCGGTCGCGCTGGCGCTCGACCGTGGCGTCTACCGCCCGATGATCGCACGCAAGGCCCCGCCGCTGACGATCATGATGGGGACTTTGGCGGCCGCCATCATCATTTACGGATGCGCGCTGCTGGTGTGGGGGCCGGACCAGCAGTTCGTGCCGGCGTTGTTCTCGCTCGATCCGATGATGCTCGGGATCTTCATCACCAATTCGCAGCAGCTCGCCATCGTCGCGTGCTTCGTCGGCTTTGTGCTGCTCACATGGTATCTCCTCTATCGGACGCGGTTCGGGCTCTCGATCCGCGCCACCGGCGTGAGTCCGCGCATCGCCGTGCTGATGGGCATTCGCTCGGAACGGATCGTTCAGTTCAGCTTCCTGTTCAGCGCGCTCGTCAGCGGCGTCTCGGGCATACTGGTCGGGCCGCTGCTCGGCGGCCAGATCGGCATGGGGCTTTTGCTCACCGTGAAAGGCTTCATGGCCGCCATTCTCGGCGGGCTCGGCAGTCCCTTCGCCGCGGCCGCCGGCGGCCTCGCCATCGGGCTCATGGAAGCGCTCATGGCCGGATACGGCACGAGCCTTTATGCGGAGCCTGCGATTTTCCTTCTCATCCTCCTGGTCCTGTTCGTCCGTCCGTACGGGCTCCTCGGCGACTACGAAGCTGAAAGGCGCTGATTTGACGATTGCAAGGCCCCGACAGGCCTCGGTTCTGCCGACTTTCGTGGTCCTGGCGCTGGGCGCCATGCTGCCCTTCGTGCTTACGGGCGGGTTTCACATTCGGCTGGCCATGCTGGTCTGGATCTACGCGATCCTCGGCATGAGCTTCAACTTGCTCTACGGCTACGCCGGTCAGATCTCGCTCGGCCAGCAGACCTTCTTCGCCATCGGCGCCTACGCCTTCACCATGCTGCAGCTCAGCCTTGGCCTGCCGGCCCCCGTCGCGTTCGTTGGCGGCATCGTGCTGTGCGCGGCGATCGCGCTCGTCATCGGCATCCCGCTCCTGCGGCTGCGCACGCACTATCTGGCGATGGCGACGCTGGCCTTCGCTCTCATCTTCTACGGCGTGGTCATCCGCTGGATCGACTTCACCGGCGGCTCCAGCGGTCTCGCCGTTCGACCGCTGGCGTTCGCCGGAACGGCGCTTGGACGCACCGGAATCTACTACGTGGTGCTGGCCGTGGCAGGTCTCGTGCTGCTCTTGCACGACTTCATCGCGCGCGGACATCTCGGTCGCGCGCTTCAGGCGATCCGCGACGACGAGATGGCGGCTTCGGCGAACGGCATCAACGTCTGGCGCGTCAAGCTGCGCATGTTCGTGCTCGCAGCGGTGATCGCCGCTGTCGCGGGCATGTGCTTCTCCGTGGTCAGCCTGCGCGTCGACCCGAGCATGAGCGAGTTCCGCGTGCTCGTGACGATCCTGACCGTGGCGGTGGTGGGCGGCCTCGGCACGCGCTTCGGGCCGGTCGTCGGCGCCGCTTTCGTAATCGTCATTCCGCAATTCCTGGTCAGCTTCGGCGAGCTCGAAACGCTCGTCTACGGCCTCTTCATCCTGATCTTCCTCCTGTTCCTCCCGCATGGCCTGTCGGGGCTTCTGGAATCCGCCCCATGGCGGCGCCGCCAGTCCGAGGCCTCGGCCGTCGCCGAGCAGAAACCGCACGAGGCCGCGCCATGACCTCGACGGACGAGATCATCCTGAAGGCCGACAACGCGGTGCGCCGCTTCGGCGGGGTCGTGGCCGTCAATGCGGTCTCGTTTGAGATCGGCCAAGGCCAGGTCGCCGGGCTCATCGGCCCGAACGGGGCCGGCAAGTCGACCATGTTCGACCTGATCACCGGCATGAAGGCTCTCAGCGCCGGCGACATCTGGTTTCGCGGCGAGCGCGTCACCGGCGCGCCGCCCCACACCCGCAGCCCGATGGGCATGGCCCGGACGTTTCAGATCGTGCGGCTGTTCCACGGCCTGACCGTAATCGAAAACGTGCTCCTCGGCTTTCACCCGAAGTTTCCCGACGGGCTGACGCGCTCGCTGCTGTCGCTCGTCTCCCTTGGCGCGCTGGAGCGCCGCGCCCGCGAGCGGGCCATGGAGCTCCTCCAGTATGTCGGCCTCGGTTCGCGCGCCGACGACCGGATCGGCCATCTGACCCTCGGACAGCTCCGCCTTGTGGACATCGCGCGGGCGCTGGCCAGCGATCCCCTGCTCTTGATGATGGACGAGCCGGCCGCGGGCCTGAACGACGCCGAGACGGACAATCTCGGCGAGATGGTGGTACGCCTGAAGAGCCGCGGACTCAGCATGCTGCTCGTCGAGCACGATATCGACTTCATCATGAACGCCTGCGACAAGATCGTCGTCATGGACCGCGGCACCAAGATCGCGGACGACACGCCCGACCGCGTGCGCAGCGACGAACGGGTAATCGCCGCCTATATCGGCCGGAGGGCGAGCCATGCTGCGAATTGAGAACCTGCACGCCGGCTACAACGGCTCGGAGGCGCTGCATTCCGTATCGATCAAGGTCGAGCGCGGAACGATCGTTTCGGTTGTCGGCGCCAACGGCGCGGGCAAGTCAACTCTGATCAATTCGATCTCGCGGCTCGTGACCGTGAGTTCCGGTGCGATCTGGCTCGAGGACAGGAACATCGTGTCGCTCAAGGCCGCGGAGGTCGTTGAGCATGGCATCGTGCAGGTGCCGGAAGGACGGCAGCTCTTCGCACCCCTGACGGTCGAGGAGAATCTGCGTCTCGGCTTCCACCGGCTCGCGAAAAAGCCGAACGCCGCGGCGAATTTCAAGCAGCGGCTCGATTATGTCCTGTCGCTCTTTCCGATCATGCGCGAGCGCGCGTCGCAGCGGGCGGGCACGATGAGCGGAGGTGAGCAGCAGATGGTCGCCGTCAGCCGCGCGCTGATGGCCGATCCGAAGGTGCTGATGCTGGACGAGCCATCGCTTGGCCTGGCGCCGATGATCGTCGATCAGATCTTCGAAATTCTGGCGATGCTGCGCAAGGACGGCCTGACGATCCTGCTCGTCGAGCAACATGCCGACGAGGCGCTGCAGCTCGCGGATTACGGTTACATCATGTCCGTCGGAAAGGTGCGGGCGGAGGGGCCGGGCAACACCCTTCGGAAGGACCCCGCCCTGCACCACTCCTACCTCGGGCGGCCGACGAAGGCGACCGCTTGAGGCCGCGGCCTGCCGAGGCGGCCGGCTCGGACGATCGCGCGGAAGCTCAGAAAACCTTCAGCGGCATGCCGCCGTCGACGTGAATCGTCTGGCCCATCGCGTAGCTCAGCCCGCCGTCGGCAAGCGTGGCGACGGCGCGTCCGACGTCCGCCAGTTCTCCCCAGCGACGCGCCGGCACGAAGCCGGCGGCGATGAGATCGTCGTACTTGCCGTGCGAGGAGGCGGTCATGCGTGTCGCCATCATGCCGGGGCGCACCTCGTAGCAGTCGATCCCGTCCTCGAACAGGCGGACCGCGAACTGCTTGACCATCATCGGCAGGCCGGACTTCGAGATCGAATACTCGGCAAGCAGGGTGCCGATGACGTGTTCCACGGCCACCGTGCTGACGATGATGATCGACCGTCGCTTGCCGCCGTCCGCGTCCGGGCGCGGATCCCTGAGCATCCGCCTGGCCACGTGCTGGGTCAGGAAGAACTGAGCCCTCAGGTTCACGGCGATGCAGCGATCGAAACTCTCGGGCGTGACGTCGAGAATGTCGCCGCGCGACTGCACGGACACACCGGCGTTGTTGACGAGGCAATCGAGCCGCCCGTGGACGGCGTGAGCGCGTTCGACGAATGCGGGAAGCTCCTCGACGCGGGCGATGTCCTGCACGACCACGTCGACGCCGGCGCCGGCGCTCCGCAGTTCCGCGCAAAGATCGGCGAGGGCGGAGCTCTCTGCGAGGTCGTTGAGGAGGAGGGCGAAGCCCTTCGCCGAAAGCGCGCGGGCGATGCCGCCGCCGAGGCCGCCGCCGGCGCCGGTGACGAGGGCGACCGGCCGTCCCAGGGGAGGCCCGCTCATGGCGCAGCCGACTTGCTTGTCGAACGCACCCACTGCTCGGGCACGATCCGATTGTCGCGCACCCACTCGACGAGGACGTTCTTCTGGATTTTGCCGGTGGAGGTGAGCGGGTACTGCTCCACGAAGAACCACCGCTCCGGCGTCTTCTGCGGCGACAGGTTGGCACGGCACCAGGCGAAGAGGTCGTCGACTGGCGGCGGGTTCCTCGCATCCTTCGGCAAGATGACGGCGGCGACGATCTCTCCCCATTTCTCATCGGGGATGCCGATCACCGCGATCTGCGACACCGCCGGATGATCGAAGATGACGTCCTCGATCTCCTTCGGGTAGAGGTTCATGCCGCCGCGGATGATCATATCCTTGAGGCGGCCCGTGATCTTGAGGTAGCCGCGGCTGTCCATGGTGCCGAGGTCGCCCGTTCTCAGCCAGCCGTCCGGCATGATGCTGGCGCGCGTCGCCTCGGGCTGGCCGTAATAGCCGGTCATGATCTGGTAGCCGCGCACCCAGATCTCGCCGACCGTGTCGACCGGGACGATCGCGTGCGTTCCGGTGTCGACGATCTTCACCTCGACCCGCGCCAGGGGCAGGCCGACCGTGTCGGTCTGATCCTCGACGCTGTCGGTCGGGGCCGTGATGGTGATCGGGCCGTTGCTCTCGGTCTGGCCGAAGATGATGCAGACATTGCAGCGCAGGACCTCGTCGAACTCGGCGCACCAGCGCCGCCGGCACGTTCGCGGCGCCCGACAAGATGGTGCGGAAGCTGCTGAGGTCGCGCTTTGGTCGATCCGGGTGATCGAGGATCGCCAGGATCATTGTCGGCACGAGGAGGCTCGCTTCACACCCCTCTGCTTCGATCAGCTCGAGCATCAGGCCGGGATTGAACTCCTGCATGAGCACGAAGGTGCCGCGCTGGGCGAAGGCGCCGATCTCGGACACGATGTCGCCGGCGATGTGGAACATCGGCATGGCATTGACCCAGACCCCGCCATCCGGGAATTTCGCGCGGAGCGCGATGTTGCGGGAGGTGTTGACCACGCCCCGATGGTGAAGGCACGCCCCCTTCGGAAAGCCCGTCGTGCCCGAGGTATACTGGATCTGGATGGTCGTGTCCGGCGTGACCTCGGGCAGTTCGCGGGCCGGATCGGCCGCCGCGATGAGGGCGTCGAAATCGGCCATGCAGATCGTCTTGCGAAGCTGCGGCAGGGAGGGTTGGACGTCCTCGACGAGGGCGCGCAGGTTCTTGCCGCGCGACGTTTCGGCGAACACCAGTCCCGCAGCCTCGGAGCTCCTGAGCACGAAGTCGAGCTCGCGCGCCGTATAGGCGGGATTGATCGGTACGAGAACGAGGCCAGCGAAGCTCGCCGCGTGCTGCAGGATCACCCACTCGGGCGTGTCCGGGGCGAGGAAAGCCACGCGCTCGCCCGGCTCGAAGTGGTCGAGGAGGGCGCGGGCCGCCCGCTCCGCGACGTCGACGAGCTGTCGATAGGTCCAGCGCCGCCGCTTGGCCGGATCGGCGACGCCGTCGATCAACGCCATCCGGTCGGGCACTTCCGACGCCACCTTGCGGAGCAGGTCGCCGAGCGTCGTCTCGAGAATGTCCTCCGAGGTGTCGGCCGGATAGTAGGACTGCTCGTATCTCCTCTCCTGTGACATTTTCTCTTCCGTGGTTGGCGTCTTTCCTCGTTCGTCCCGCGCCCGTCCGCGCGGGACGGCGGTTGCAGCTACTCGCCCTTTATCAGCACCTCCGGCAGCTTCGCGCGGTGGAAGCCTTCAAAGGGCTTGCTGTTGGAATGCGGCTGCAGGTTCCCCGTGGCGCGGGCGTTCGGGGCGCCGCCGTCGACGCGGATGCAGCTTCCCGTAATGTAGGCCGCCGCCGGCGAGAGAAGGAAGACGATGGCCGCGGAAACCTCCGCCTCCGTGCCGAAGCGCCGAAGCGGCACTTTCGAGGTGTAGTCGAACAGGCGCTTGCGCATCTCCGGCTCGTAGGTGTCGAAGCCGCTCGATGCGATGCCGCCCGGCGCCACCGTGTTGACGCGCACGCCCGAGGCGGACCATTCGGAGGCCGCCGTCTCCGAGAGCGTCAGCATGCCGCCCCGGGCCGCGCCGGAGTGGGCGAATTCCGGCCAGCCGTTCCAGATGTCGGCGATGACGTTGACGATGGCGCCGCCGTTGGCGTCCATCCAGCGATTGTATGCCTCCCGCATGAAGATGAAGCCGCCCGTCAGGTTGTTGCGGACGACGGCCTCGAAGCCCTTCGTCGAGATCGTCCTCATGGCGGCCCGATACTGGCCTCCGGCATTGTTCACGAGCCCGTCGATGCGCCCGTACCTGGCGAGCACCGCCTCGATGACGCCGGCGACCACCGGCTCGTCCCGGATATCGCACACCTGCGTGAGGACCTCGCCGCCGTCCTCGCGGATTTCGGCTTCGACGGCGGCGAGCTTCTCCGGGTTGCGGCCGGCGATCACCACGTTGGCGCCGAGCGCAGCGAGTTCGTGCGCCGTGCAGCGCCCGATGCCGCTGCCGCCGCCGGTGACGACCATGGTTTGCCCTTTGAAGAGGCCGGGCCTGAACACGGATTGATACGTCATCGTCTGCTCCCGATCGGGCTGGCGGGCCCTAGCTCATTCGTCTTGGCGACTCGCCGTCTCCGGCCTCGATCGCGTCGAGGCCGCGCCGGGCATAGGCGCGCGCGAAGCGGGCGCCGACCTCGGCGGCGTCGACATTGACGGCATTGCCGTCGCGCCCGCGGGCGGCGATCCCGGCCGCGCCGATCGCGGCGCGGAACATCGCGAAGGCGCGATGGAACGCCGTCATGGCTTCCGTCGATCCGGCCAGCGCGTAGTAGTGCGCGAGATACTCGGCCTCGGCGGGAATGCCGAGAGCGGCGTGGTCGAGGCCCCGAATGCCGCCGTTCTCGTCGGGGAGCATCAACCAGGCCTGCGCGTTGAAGCCCACGTCGACCAAGGGATGGCCGAGCGTCGATAGCTCCCAGTCGAACACGCCGATCACGCGCGGTTCGCTGGCATGGAACATCAGGTTGGCGACACGGAGGTCGCCGTGGCAGAGCGCGAGCGTTTCGCTGGCGGGAATGCGCGGCCCGAGCCATGCGATGAGCCGGTCGATGTCGGCAACGTCCACGGCCGAGCGATACCGTTGCCACAATTCGCCCCAGCGCGCGAACTGTCGGGCGAAATAGTTGCCGGGCCGGCCGTAGTCCGAAAGCCCCGCCGCGCGCCAGTCGAAGCGATGGACGGCCGCCATCGCCTCGGCCATCGACATGTAGCAGGCGCGCCGCTCCGCCGGCGTCAACCCGGGCAGGGCGAAGTCGTCGAACACGCGGCCGTGCAGTCGGGCCATCAGGTAGAAGGGCGTATCGAGGATGTCGGCTTCGGCGTGGTAGAGCAGCGGCTCCGGAACCGGCACGGCGGAGCCGCGCAGGGCCTGGAGCACGCGGAACTCGCGGTCGATGGCGTGCGCCGACTTGACGAGCACGGAGCCCGGCTGCTTCCGCAGCACGACCGACCAGTCCTCCGCCTCGAGGAAGTACGTCGGGTTCGACATGCCGCCCTCCGTGCGCGAGACGGCGATCGGGCCGCGGATCCGGGGGAACTGCGCGCGCAGAAAGGGGTCCAGGCGTTCGAGGCCGGCCAGCACGGGAGTGCCGGCGCGCGCGGCGGCCGCGCCGACGCTCATTCCGCGCCCTTGCGGCCGAAGCCGAACAGATACTGCGCCACGCGGCGCATCTGGATTTCCTCCGAGCCCTCGGTGATCCGATAGCGCCGGTGATGGCGATAGATGTGCTCGAAGGGCAGGGCGCGGGTGTAGCCGATGCCGCCATGAACCTGCATCGCCCTGTCGGCGGCCTCGCAGCCGAGCCGGTTTGCGCGGAAGTTGCAGATCGAGACCTTGTCGCTGATCTCCAGCGGGTCCTGCCGGTCCATCTGCCAGGCGGTCCGGAAGATGAAGTTGCGCACCATTTCGCACTCGGCATGCAGTTCGACCAGCGGGAACTGGATGGCCTGCTTCTTCGACAGCGGCTCGCCGAAGACCATCCGGCCATTCGCGTAGTTCGCGGCCTGCGCGATGCAGTAGCGGGCGGCGCCGGCGCTCGCGGCGGCCTGACGGATGCGGTTCTCGTGCACGAAGCGCTGCGCGATCACCAGCCCTTCGCCTTCGGCGTGCAGGATCGCGTTGTCGGGCACGCGGACATTCTCGAAGCCGACTTCCGCATGGTCGCTCGGCATGTTGAAGGTCCAGTGATTGAAGAGGATCCTGACGCCGGGGGTCGAGTCGGCACGATGAAGGCGGTGATGCCCTTGGCGTCGCCCTCCTTTCCGGAGGTGCGCGCGAACACGAGGTCGGCCTTGGCCCGGTAGACCTGGCTGTTGTAGCGCTTGACGCCGTCGATGACCCAATGCTCGCCGTCGCGGACGGCCCGCGTCTCGAGCCAGGTCGCGTCGCTGCCGTGGTTGGGCTCCGTCAGCGCGAACGCGAGATGGTTCTTCCGCGAGATGATGCCCTCGATGTACTGCTTCTGCTCGGGCGTGCCGTAGGCATTGAGGATCGGGATGATCGGGAAGTTGCCGACGATCGAGGATTCGTCCTGCAGATCGTTGTGCAGGCCGAGGCCCTTCGCCGCGAGGTGTTCGCGGATCGCGGCGATGGCGAGATTCGTCGCGGCCGCTCCGCCGCATTCGCGCGGCAGTCCGTAGCGCAGGTGTCCGGCCTTGTCGGCGCGGCGCTCCATTTCCGCGATCAGGGCGTTCCACGCCTCGCGCGGCGCACCGTCGTTGTCCCAGTCGGTCCGCGCGTGCTCGCGCCGATGGTCGAAATACTGCATGTTCTCGCGCTCGAGCGGCTTGATCTCGGCCTCGATGAAGGCATCGAGTTCGGCAAGCTTGTCGCGGATCGACTGGGGCAGCTCGAAATCCATGGGCGTGTTCCGGTGCGTGCGCGGCCCCTGGGCCGTCTCGGAAGAATCAAAGGACGAAGCGGCCGAACGGATGCGTGGCGCTGATGCCGCCGTCGACGGCGATCAGCTGGCCGTCGACATAGGCGGCGTCGTCGCTCGCCAGAAAGGCTGCGACCGCGGCGATTTCCTCGACCCGGCCCGGACGCTTCATCAGCGTCAGGCCGCCGAGCTTCGATTCGGAGCCCTTGGCGCGGGCGAAATCGAAGGTGGCCTTCGTCAGCTTGGTTTCGGTGAGGCCGGGCAGTACCGCATTGACGCGAACGCCCGTGCCGGCGAAGGCGGCGGCGGCGCCCATCGTGAGACTGTTCACCCCGGCCTTGGTGGCTCCGTAGGCGAGGGTGCCGCCATTGGCGCGCAGCGACCCCGTCGACGAATTCAGGACGATGGCGCCGACGCCCTTCGCGACCATGTGCTTGCCGGCGTGCTTCACGGCCAGAAAGGCGGTGATGACGTTGTCCCGGAACTGCTGCTCCCAGGCCTCGACCGTCTGCTCGAAGATCGGCGCCACGCGGTCGGTGTTGCCGGCATTGGAGAAAAAGATCTCAAGGCCGCCCAGCCGCTCGATGCAGAAGCGGACGGCCGCCTCGACCTCCGCCTCCTTCGTCGCATCGGCGACGAAGCTCTCGGCCGTGCCGCCTTCGGCGCGCACGAGCGCGACGGTTTCCTCGAGGGTCTTTTCGGTGCGTCCCACGGCGAGCACGAGGGCTCCCTCGCTGGCAAAGCGCAGGGCGCTGGCGCGGCCGATGCCGCTGCCCGCCCCGGTTATGATGGCCCGCCGTCCTTCGAGTCTGCGCAAGGCGCGCCTCCCGATCGTGTTCCTGCTCAGGCGGCAGAGATACCGCCGTTGATGCTGATGGCCTGTCCCGTCAGCTTCGCCGCCTGCGGGCTCGCGAGAAAGACGATCATCGCGGCGAGATCGTCCGGCTGCACCACCCCGAGCTGCGCCATCTTGACGGCCTTGCCGAAGAGCTTGCCGGAAAACTCGTCGCTCATCACCTGTCCGTAAGTGAGGGTGCCCTCGATGATCGATGGCGTCAGCACGTTGACGCGGATGCCGTTGCGCTTTCCCTCGATGGCGAGGGTGCGCGAGAACATGATGATGCCGGCCATGGTCGCGCCGATCACGGTCTCGCCGGGGGTCGTCACCTTTCCGGCGTCGGAGGCGATATTGACGATGCACCCGGTGCCGCGCTCGCGCATCCAGGGCCAGACGATGCGGCTCGTCAAGAGCGGCGCCATCATCTGCTTGACGACGATCTGCTGCACGTCCTCGAGCGGGATGTTGTGGAAGAGCTTCGGGCCGAATGGACCGACGGTCGAGTTCACGAGAAGGTCGATGCTGCCGAAGCGGCCGTGGGCGGTCTCGCAGACCGCCTTGGCCTCGCCGAGGTCGTTGCAGTCGCCGGCCACGAAGAGCACGTCCGCCTTCGGCGCGCGGGCGAGGACGGCCTGCCGCGCTTTCTCGCCGCGCTCGGCATTGCGGCCGTTGATCGCGACCCGGGGCACGCCGGCCTCCACGAGCTTGATGGCCGTGGCGAGCCCGACCCCCGATGTCCCGCCGGTGATCAGGGCGCTCGTTTCCGACAGGGCCATCGCCCCCTTCGTCGTCGCATCGGCCATCGGTTTCCTCCCTTCAGCCATTTTAGTACGATAGCGTATTGTATGCAACGGGTGTTATGCCGTGGCGGGCGTCCGGCCGGTCTGCTCCCTGTGAACGCTCGCGCCGGATCGGCCTGGAGGTCGGCCGGCTTGACAGGGGCAGGCATGTCCGCTGTTTTGTTCGATAGCGTATCGTGCGCTGGGTGTCATATGAGTCCGCGGCACCTTGGGTGCACGTCGAGCCGGGGGAGGAACGTTTCATGGGCTTCGCCTCGCTCAGGTTCTCCGTCGCCGACGGGATCGGGCGGATTACCCTGGCGCGTCCGGAGCGGGGCAACCCGTTCGACGACGTCTTCGCCCGCGAGCTGCGGCAGGTCGCCGAAACCTGCTCGGCTCGCGACGAAGTCCGCGCCGTTCTGATCGATGCGGAGGGACCCCACTTCAGCTTCGGCGGCGACCTCAAGCTGCTGGCCCGGAGCCGGGACGACCTCTCCCCCTTCGTGGCGCGGCTGCTGCCGGATCTCATCGCCGGCATCGCCGCCCTCGCGCGCGCCGACGCCCCCGTCGTCTGCGCCGTGCAGGGCGTTGTCGCCGGAGGCGGCGTCGGCCTCGTATCCTCCGCCGATATCGTCCTTGCCGGACCGGAGGCCCGCTTCGCCGCCGCATTTTCGGCGATCGGGCTGTGTGCCGATTCGGGCGGAAGCTATTTCCTGCCCCGCCGCGTCGGATCGGCGCGAGCCACCGAGTTCTTTCTCCTCAACGAGACCTGGTCGGCTGAGCGCGCGCAGGCTCTCGGCCTCGTCAATCGGATCGTCCCCGCGGCCGATCTCGCCGCGACCGCCCTCGACCTCGCCGCAACCTTCGCCAGAGGACCGACTCGCGGCTATGGCGAGACCCGCCGCCTGCTGCTAGGCAGCCTGTCTGCGACGCTCGAGGATCAACTCGCCCGCGAGGGGGAAGGAATCGCCCGTCTCGTCCGCACGGACGACGCTTGGGAGGGCATCAACGCCCTCCTCGGCAAACGCGCTCCGCGGTTTACGGGTCGCTGAGGCCGGCCCGCCGCCGGTCAGGCGACCAGCCGGCGCCGCGACTCCATGGACTCGATCATCGCCTCGAGGCGGGTGTTGAGCAGCTCGTCCTTGTAGAAGGACTCGTCCGCCACATCGCCTTCGAAGAACAGCGCCTGGCGCCCGTGGCTCTTGGCGGAATCGGCGATCAGGAACTGCGAGTTGGTCATGCCGCGGCAGGTGCGAGATGCGTGCATCACCATGCCGTCGACGTTGAACTTGTCGCAGATCTTGTTGATCTCGCCGATCATGATCGGCGCGCCGTGGTTGTTCGGGCAGATCAGGTAGTTCTGCGCCATGCCGAGCACGGGGCTCTTCAGGTCGATGAGCTGCGGCTCCTGCCAGAATGACATGTGGGTATAGCGACCGGCGACGACGCACGCATTGACGGCGGCGAACTTGTCGGCGAGCCAACCGACCTTGTTCCAGTTCATCATGCCGTCGAAGAACAGGCGGTACTTCTCGTCCTTGACCGCGCCCTCGCCGTTCCCGACGCGCTCGGCGATTTCCGCCTTCACGCCCTCGAAATAGGTGACGAGGTTCTGGTCCCCGGGCAGGAAGTTCACCGGCGCGATGCTCACGATCCAGTCGAAGAAGCTCGCCGGCGACGGCGTCGCCGTGCACATGTCCATCGCCTCGAGGCGCAGTTCGGCCGCGCGCTTGACGTAGGACATGACCTCGCTCAGCCGGTCGAAGTCGTACTTGCGGCCGGTGTGCTCCTCGATGAAGCGCGTCATCGCCATGAGCTGGTCGGCGACATAGCGCGAGCGCTCCATCCACTCCTCGCCCTGCATGTAGCCGGCGTCCGGACGCCCGCCCCACAGCAACGGGATCTGCACGGTGAACATCGGCACCTTCTTGCCGAACAGCCGGTAGGTGATGTCGTCCCACTGCTGGCCGGAGCTGCAATAGGGATAGGCGTTGATGATCATGTCGGGCGGCGGGAGCTTGGCCATGGTCTGCGCCCGCGGGTCGTCCTGGGTGATGCCGAGCGTGCCGTCCTTCAGCTTCTGCAGGTCGATCAAGGCCTGCCCGATATGGGTTCGGGCATAGGAGCAGAGCTCCCGATCGTAGCCGCGCGCCTCGCCCGCCTGCTGGGCCGGGATCTCGCCGTGCTTTGCCGCGAGATAGGCCGACCACGCCTCGCCGTGCACCCAGGCGACGTCATGGGCGTGGAAGAAGGGCGGAATGTAGGTGCCGTTGTACCAGATGACCTTCTTCCCGTTCTCCTTGGCGTGGAAGAGGTTGTCCCAGTAGTCGTTCACGAGCTTGCCGCCGAACCGGGTGCTTTTCAGCCGGTTGGCGCGCTCGCCGTTGCCGAACACGGGGCTCGCGGACGGTCTTTCCATCGTTGCGTTCAACATCGTGCGATCCTCGGGGTTGACGAGTGCGTCCGTCGCCGGGTTCAGGCGGCCGCCTTGCGCTTGGTGATTTCCATGAAGGTCTCGACACGCGTCTTCAGCGCCTCGAGCGGCATTTCCTCGTGCTCGGTCTCGATCAGGAGGTTCGGGATGCCGTTCCTGTCGAAGGCCTCCTTGATCTCGGGATAGAAATACATGTGCGGCTCGCAGAACTTGGCCTGCAGGATGATGAGGCACTGGGCGCCCGCCCGGCCGACCGCCTTGAGCAGATACTCCTCCCAGTCGAGATCCTTCACCGCCCGTGTCGGGCAGGGCACCGTCCGGTTGCGGGTGAGATACCAGGTCGCCATCGCGTCGACCGGCGGCTGCTCCTCGTCCATGTCCGCGAAGATGAAGCGGAAGCCGGTGTAGAGATCGTCGTCGACGACGATTCCGCCGCACTGCTCGACCAGATCGAGAACGCCGAGCTTCGGCGCGTGGCAGAGGTGGCCGGAGAGGAAGACGCGCACGAAGTCGCCGCGCGGCGCCGTCTGCGGCACCGCCTCGATCAGCCGCTCCAGCAATGCCGTGTGCTCGGCCTTGTCCATCACCATCGACGACTTGACGACGTGCTGCATCTCGCGGCCCGTCAACACGATGCGCCCGGCTCGGCGCATGTCGTAGAGCTGGCGCATCAGGCCGCGGTTGCGGTTGAACAGGCCGATGGAGGTCCGCACCGTCTCTTCCGCGATGGTATGGCCGACGAGCGCTTCCAGCTCGCGCCAGAGCTGCCGGAACGTGCCCTGCGACTCCCGCATCGCCCACTCCGCATCGATGATCGAGCAGAGCTGATTGAAGAGGATCGGCAGTTTCGGCATGTGCAGGCGCAGGATGTCGGCGGTGCCGAGCAGCTGCACGCAATGGTCGCCGAACATGATCGCGTCGAGGAAATCGAACTCGCCCCGCATCGCCTGGTCGACGATGCTGCGGTTGTAGCCGCAGTAGAAGTTGAAGACGCTGCTCAGTCCGACGGTGACCGGCTGGTCGTCCTCCTGCAGGACGATCGGCAGGGCGCCGGCGGCATGGGCAAGCTCGCCGGGAAAATGCATCGGCAGAATGCCGATGACGGGCCGGCCGTTGGCCTGCTTCCATTGCCTTGCATAGGCAAGCGGTTGGGTCGCCGCCCGCTCGAAGGTCGCCAGGATGGGTTGCATTGCGTGTCTCACCGCTCGACGAATGGCAGCGCTGCAGGCGAACTCACCAGCGGCGCGGATCATAAGAAATAGAACTCACCTAGTCAATCCCGACAGCCCGGCAATGAGTCGAGAAGCGGGCTCAGCTCTCCTAAAACGGCACATTATTCGTTGTTTTATTTGAAGTTTTACCGGCTCGACGCTCCCGTTCGGGAGGCCGGGAAAGGGGGTGGGTCGCCATTTGGCGCCCGGCCCCAGCGGGGCCGCCCTAGTGATTGTTACTCACGTACGCGCAGCGGGGCTGATCGCGCCGCTGCGGATCGCCTCGACGAGCTTGAACTTCTGGAGCTTTCCCGTCTCCGTGAATGGGAATTCGTTGACGTAGAACCAGAAGTCTCGGCGTCTTGTAGGCGGCGAGCTGGGAGCGGCAGAAGGCGTGCAGCTCCGCCGGCTGGGGCGGATTGGCAGGGTCCTTCGGCTGGATGACCGCGCAGACGATCTCGCCCAGCACCGGATCCGGCGCGCCGATCACCGCCGCGAGCGAAACGCGCGGGTCTTCGAGCAGCAGGTTCTCGACCTCGCGCGGGTAGATGTTCTCGCCGCCGCGGATGATCATGTCCTTGATCCGGCCGGTGATGCGCAGGAAGCCGCGCTCGTCCATCGAGCCGAGATCGCCGGAGCGCAGCCAGCCATCGGACGTGAGCGTCGCGGCGGTCGCCTCCGGCATGTTGAAATAGCCGATCATGGTCTGGTAGCCGCGCACGCAGATCTCGCCCTGCGCGCCGAGCGGCAGGACGTCCAGCGTCTCGGGATCGGCGATCTTCACTTCAACCTGCGGCAGCGGTTGCCCGATCGTCTCGGCCTGGTCCGCCTCGGCGTCGTCGCGGTGCACGGCCGTCACCACCCCCTGCATCTCGGTCTGGCCGTAGATGTTGCAGATCGTCGAGCCGAGTTGCGCGCGGGTGCGACGGATGAGGCTCGCTTCGACCACCGACGCACCGGAGACGATATTGGTGAGCGTCGACAGGTCGTAGCGGGAGCGCTCGGGATGGGCGAGAATCGCCTCGATCATGGCCGGAACGAGCAGCGAGTAGCTGCCGCGCTCGCGTTGGACCGCGGCCATGTACAGGGCCGGCTCCCACTCCGCCACGAGGACGTGCGTCGCGAGCAGCATCACCCCGCCGACGCCGGCGTGCCCGAGCGCGCCGATGTGGAACATCGGCATCGGGTTCACGTACACCCCGCCCCCGGCGAGCCCGCCGCGCTCCTGGGTGAAGAAGGACATGTTGATCACGCCCTTGTGGTGGAACATGACGCCCTTCTGCGCGCCCGTGGTGCCCGAGGTGAACATGATGACGCAAGGATCGAGGGGCGACACGCTCGGCAGCCGCACGTCAGCCGAGGCCGCGTCGACGAAGGCCGCGAAGTCCGCGATGCGGATCACCTCGCGCAGGCGGGGCAGCCCCGGGCGCACGCTCGCCACCGCCGCGAGCGCGTCCTCGCCCCGATAGGCGTCCATCGTGAACAGCCCGACCGCTGCCGAGTTGCGCAGCACATAGTCGAGCTCCCGCGCCTTGTAGGCCGGGTTGACCGTAACCAGGACGATGCCGGCCAGGGCGCAGCCGTAGAACGCGAGCTGCCATTCCGGCGTGTTCGCGGCCCAGAAGGCGACATGCTCGCCGGGCCGGAAGCGGGTCAGGAGCGCGGCCGCGACGCGCTCCGAGGCCGCGAGCAACTCTGCATAGGTCCAACGCCGGCCGTCGGCACGGTCCGCGCGGGCTTCCACGAGCGCCGTCCGGTCGGGAACCTCCGCCGCCGCATGGCGCAGGGCGTCGCCGAGCGTCCAGTCGAGGAGCGGGCGAGATCCATCCGCCGGCCAGTGGGAGGTCGCGAGACGGCGGCGACGATAGGATGGGTCGTGCCTCATCGAGCCTCCCTGAGGCCGGGCGGGCCGGGCGGGTCCATCGACAGACCTCCCTTGCGGCGCCGCGTTACGGCTTGTAGTATACCATACGCTAGCGAACTGAAAACATCCAGCCGCGTCGCGGCGGGGATCCGCCCGCCGGCGCCGCCCTCGAGGGTCCGCGATGCCGAGCCGCCTCGACCACGTCGCCATTATCGTCGACCGCCTGGAGGCGGGCGTCGCCTTTTATGGCCGGGCGGCCGGCCTCGGGGAGGCGGTCGTGCGCGAGATCCCGGAACTGCAGCTCCGCTGCGCCTTCTTCGACCCGGGAGACGGCCCGATCGTCGAGCTCGTCGAGTTCGCCGGCAAGAGCGACCTGGCCCACGGCGACGTGGTGGTGGCGCTCGAGGTCGATGACCTCGACGCGGCGATGGCCCGATTCCGGGAGGCGGGGGTGCGCGTGTTCGACCAGTCCCCGACGCCAAACCTGCCCCTGCGCCGCGGCTGGATCCTGAAGAAGGACGGGCACGGCACGGTGATCGAGCTTTGCTCCCGCGGCGAGGTTGCCCGTTTCGTGCGCGGCGAGCTGCAGACTCCGTGCTGAGGGTGAGGCGGGATGGATTTCTCGTTCACGGAAGAACAGACGCTCGTCGCCGAAAGCGTGCGGGCCTTCGCCCGCGACGTGCTGTTGCCGCAGTACGCGCGCTGGGATCGCAACGACGAGTTCCCCGGCGAGCAGTGGCCGAAGATGGGCGCGCTCGGCCTTCTCGGCATGCGCGTGCCGGCGGAGTACGGCGGCTTCGATTTCGATTGCGTCACCGCCGGCATCGCGATGGAGGAGACCGCCCGCGGCGACTTCAATGTCTGCTACGGCATGCTCAACTGCTGCTTTGTCGGCGACATCCTCGGCAAGTTTGCCTCCGAGGCGGTCAAGCGCGCCTGGCTGCCGCCGATGGCGGCGGGAAAGAAAGTCCTCTGCGTCTGCCTCACCGAGCCCCATTGCGGCTCCGATGCCGCCGCAATCCGCACCCGCGCGGTGCGCAAAGGCGACCGCTGGGTGCTGAACGGCGAGAAATCGGCGATCACCCTGCTCATGGTCGGCGATGCCGGCATCGTCTTCGCCAAGACCGATCCGGATGCCGGCGCCCGCGGCGTCTCGGCGTTTCTCGTTCCCTTCAACTCGCCGGGCATCGCCCGCCATCCCTATTCCGACATGGGGGCGCGCGGCATCGTGCGCGGCTCGATGTTCCTCGACGACGTCGAGATCCCGCACGACAACCTGATCGGTCCCGAGAACGGCGGCTTCTCGCGGGTCATGCAAACCTTCGACTACACGCGCGCGCTGATCGGATTGATGTGTCTCGGCGCCGCGCAGGCGACCGTCGACGAGACCATCTCCTATCTCAAGCAGCGGACGGCTTTCGGGCGGCCGGTGTCGAAGAACCAGGGCGTCACCTTTCCGATCGCCGAGTGGTCGGCGCGGATGGAGATGGGGCGCTGGCTGTGCTACCGCACGCTTTGGCTGCGGGATCAGGGCCTGCCCCACACGAAGGAAGCGGCCATGTGCAAGATGGAGATCCCGGTCCTCTGCACAGCCGCCTTGAACGAGTGCATGATATTGCACGGACACTACGGCTACACGAAAGATTTCCCGGTAGAACAGCGCCTGCGCGACGTCGCCGGCCAGCAGATCGCGGACGGCACGCCGCAGATCATGAAAATCATCGTCGCCCGCGAATTGTTCGGGCGCGCGTTCGTCTGAGCCGCCGGCAGCCTCACGGCAAAGGTTCGATCGCCACGGGAATCGCGCTCATGCGCGGGATGCCGGTGATGGGGTCGCACTCGTCGAGAGTGACGAGACGGCTCGACGAGGCGCGCATCCGGGCGGCCCCGCCTCCGTCGGCACCGCGAAGGGCGAAGCCCTGGGCGAGGGACACGACTCCCGGGCGGAGCGACGCATCGCCCTTCACGCGGGCGACGACCGCGCCGCCCGCCGAGCGCAGGTTGACGAGAGCGTCTTCGGACAGGCCGAGCGAGGCGAGGTCGCCGGGGTTCAGGTGGACGGGGTTGTCGGGCCGGCCGCCATTGAGGCCCGGCATGGACTGCCCGACCGAGTTCATGAAGTTGTTCTCGCGCCGCGAGACGAGCCGGAACGGAAGATCCGGCCGCGCCGGCGGCGCGTCGGTGTTGGCGGCCATCGCAGCGAGTTCCGCCATCATCATCGCGTCGCCGAGTTCGAGCCGGTCCGCGCAGCCGGGATCGGCCGCGGCCACGGGCACCCGCGCCTCCGCGAACAGGTGGCCGTGCGGGTAGCGCTTCACCTCGCTCAGCGGCACGCGTCCCCGGTCGCAGGTGAGCGCGATGAGTTCGTCGACGCTCGGCAGGCTCGTCATGTCGAGGGGTTCGTTCACGGGCGGCGCCTCGACGTGCGGGCCGTAGCCGAAACGGTCGATCCATTGGAGCTCGAGACCCATGCGCGCGCCGAGCCGGAAGAACAGCTCGCGCTCGTCCATCACGTCGGAGCCGGCCGGCGGATCGACGATCTTCGGCGTGTACTGGGCCCAGGGCACGTCGAAGCCGCGCGAGACGCCGATGTACTTCAGCCACTCGACGAAGTAGGTGGCGCCCGGCACCTCCAAAGTCATCGGCGAGGCGACGATGAAATCGGCGCGCTCGGCGGTCGCGGTCATCCGACATTCGGAGACGACGAGGAGGTCGAGCTTGCGCAACGCCGCCTCGGCGCGCTCCTGGTCCGGCCACGCCGCGAGCGGGTTGCCGCCGAGACAGAAGAGCGCCCGGATCTGGCCGGGACCTTCGGTCAGGATCTCGTCCGCGAGCGCCGCCGCGGGCAGGCCGCTGGCGTTCTCCCTGAGGCCGCGGACGCGCAGCGCGTTGCTGCCGAAGACCGGGTACGGCGGATAGGCCTGCGCCTTCGGCTCGAACGCCGGCAGCATCACATTGGGATAGGTCGCGACATCGCCTTCGCGGCCCCAGCGTCCGCAGAGCGTGTTGAGGCAGAGCGCGAGATAGAATGTCAGGTTGCTGCGGGTCGAGAAGCTCGCGCCCGTCGAGCAGACGACGCAGCCGCGCTTGCCGCCGGCGAAGGTGCGGGCGGCCGCGACGATGTCCGCCGGGTCGAGCCCTGCGCGGGCGGCAACGATCTCCGGCGTGAACGGCGCGACCGCCCGGCGCAGGCTCTCGAACCCTCGGGAATGCCGGGCGACGAAGGCCCCATCGTGCAGGCCCTCCTCGAGGATCACCCGGACGAGGCCGGCGAGAATGGCGGCGTCCTCGCCCGGCACCGGCTGCAGATGGATATGCGCGCGCTTCGCCGTCTCGGTGCGGCGGGGATCGATGACGATCAGCTTCATGCCCTCGCGCACGGCATCCTTCAGCCGCCGGCCCGGGTTGTAGTACGGAGCGCCGTTCGACTTCGAGATGACCGGGTTCGCGCCGACGATCATCCAGGTGTCGGAGGACGCGAAACCCTGCGCGCCCGCGACCCAGTTGCCATGCAGGGCGGTGGAGGTGTTCGCGGCGGGCTTGTCGATGGTGGCCGCCGAGAAGATCATCGGCGATCCGAGCGCACGGAACCAGGAGGCCGCCATGACGGCGCCGGTGGGGTGGGAGACGACGCCGGTGCCGATATAGGCGGCGACCGAGCGCGGGCCGTAGCGCTCCACGATGGCCTGAACGCGGGCGGCGATTTCGTCCACCATGGCCGACGAGGCGATCGGCTGCAGACTGCCGCTCTCGCCGCGGGCGAGGCAGCGGAGCAGTCGCTCGGGGTCGTTGTGCTGCTGCGGCAGCGCGCGGCCCTTCGGGCAGGTATAGCCCTCGTAGAGCCCGGCCCCGGGGTCGCCCTCGACCTTGACCGCGCGACCGTCCTCGACCGTCACGAGGATCGGGCAGAAGGCAAGACAATTCCGGCAGATGCTTGGAACCTTCATCGCCACATCGGGGCTCGCCTTGGTCGTCGTGGCCGGCCGCCCGGCCGAGAAGGGCGGCCGGAGGGAGGAAGGGTCAGCGCGCCGCGAACGCGAACTCGGTCGCGAACTCGTATGTCCTGAACGCTTCGCCGAGACGCTTTTCGATTTCGGGATCGAAGGCGCCCTCGACCGCGATCGCCGCAACCGGGCGGGCGCCGCGCTCGTCGACGCTGACCGTGTATTGTCGCGCCCCCGCGAGCGCCGCGCCGGCCACCTCGGTCGCGATTTCCTTCGTGACGGCGTGGCGCAGCACGGGCTTGGAGATCTTGCCGACGGCGGTCATCGGCATCTGCTCGAGGATGGTGATGGCGACCGGGATCGCCGCGCGCTCCTGCACCTCCTTGCGGCAAAGCTCCACCAGCTCCTCGACGGTGGCCTTGGCGCCGGGCTTGAGCTGCACATAGGCTATCGGGAGCTCGCCCTTGGCCGGGTCCGGCCGGCCGATCGCGGCGGCGAGTTGCACGGCGGGATGGCGGACCAGCACGCCCTCGATGAGGTTGGCGTCGATGTTGTGGCCGCCGCGGATGATGACGTCCTTGGCGCGGCCGAAGATCCAGATGTAGCCATCCTCGTCGACCATTCCGAGGTCGCCGGTATTGGCCCACAGCTTGCCGTCCGGCGCATCCTTCACATGGAAGGCGGCGTTGAGATCGGCATTCGCGTAGCCCCGCATCACCCCGGGTCCGCTGATCACGAGAACGCCGCGCTCGCCGGGCTCGCATTCGCGCACGAAGCGGTTCTGCGCATCGACGATGAACGCCTTCACGGGCTGATGCGGCATCTGCACGCCGACGGAGCCGATGACGGGCGCGACGCCGTTCGGGTGGCCTGAGACCACCCCGTGCACCTCGGTCATGCCCCACAATTCGCGGAGCCAGATGCCGAAACGCTCCTGAAACGCCTTGGCCAGCGCCACGGGAATGGTGCTGGCGCCGCAATGAAACGTGCGGATCGGATGGCCCTCGGCGGAGGTGTCGGGCACCGAGAGGATCGCCACCGCGGTCGCCGGCGTCGCCAGCACCGAGGTCATGCCGTAATGGCGGGCGATGTCCCAGAAGTTCTTGACGACGTTCGGATTGCGGAAGCCGTCCGTCGTCAGCGTCAGCAGGGTCTGGCCGAAGATCAGCGCGCGCAGGGCGAGCACGACGAAGCCGCCGACATGGAAGTTCGGCATGGCGTGGCCGACGACGCCGCTTGCGTCCGATCCGCCGAGCGCGCCGTTGATCCAGGCGTTGATGAGCTGGCCGATATGGGTCATCGGCACGAGTTTCGGGGAGGCCGTCGTGCCGCCGGTCGGCAGGTAGATCGCCTCGGCGTTGGGGTCGCTGACGGCGTGGAAGGGCGAGCCCTTGGCCGCCTGCCTCTCGAGCGCTCGCGCGAAGTCCTTGTCGGGATCGTCGCTGCCGACGATGAACACGCGCTTCAGCGAGGGAACCGCCGCCACGATGTCGCCGAGCTTGTCCCAGGCGCCCGGCCCGTAGGCGCCGGTCGTCGTCACCAGCACCGTGGCGCGCGCGGCGTTCATGATCGCCGCGATATGCTTCATCTCGAGGAACGGGTTGATCTGGCATCCGATTCCGACCGAGGCGGCGCCCCAGGCGGCGACGAGCGCCTCGGGCAGCATGGGCAGGATGACCGCTGCGGCAGGTCGCTCGCCCTGCGACGCCTCTTCGAACAGGCTCGCCGCGGCGCGGATCTGGGCGATCAGCTCGCGATAGGCGATGATCCGCGGCGGCACCGCCGTGTCGGCGGACACGAGATGCTCGATCGCCGGCTTGTCCGGATTCAAGGCGGCGGCGGCCTCGAGGCAACCGAGGATCGTTCCGGCCGGCAACAGGTCCTCGAAGCGGTATTGCTCGATCGCCCCGATGTCCTCGCGCGTGCGGATGTCCGCACGGGCCATGCGTCCCGGGGCGGGGGCATGCCCGGGCAGCCAGGGGCCCGGCCCAGCCGGCATTTCATGCGCTGCTGCTGACGTCGCCACCGGTTCCTCCCTCGATCGGCCGGTCCGGCGGCTCTGTCGCTGGCCGCTGCTCGGGACCCCTCCGGCGGCGGAATTCCCGATTCCGGACGCAGGTTTTCAATACACTAGCTTATTGTAATCGTAAAGGTCCATTTCGCGGCTCGGCCGCGCGGACGCGGTCCCGTGGAGGGCCTGACGACGCGCGCGCCGGCGGCCGCCTTCACAGGCTGCGGGCGATCAGCACCTTCATGATTTCGTTCGTGCCGCCGTAGATCCGCTGGACGCGGGAATCCCGAAACATGCGCGCGATCGGGTACTCGTCCATGTAGCCGTAGCCGCCGTGGAGCTGCAGGCAGGCGTCGACGATCTTGAACTGCAGGTCGGTCGACAGGTACTTCACCATCGAGGCGAGGGTCGCGGAGAGCCGTCCCTCGAGATGCTCCGCGACGCAATGATTGATGAACACCTTCATCATCGTCGCCTCCGACTTCAGCTCGGCCAGCCGGAACTGCGTGGTCTGGAAATCGAGGACCGGGCGCCCGAAAACCTTGCGCTCGCGCACGTAGCCCACGGTGACGGCCAGCGCTCTCTCGATCATCGCCATGGCCTGGCTGGCGATCAGCAGGCGCTCCTGCGGCAGTTGGCTCATCAGCTGCGCGAACCCCTGGCCTTCCTCGTGGCCGAGGAGGTTCTCGGCCGGAATACGGACGTCGTTGAAGAACAGCTCCGACGTATCGTTGGCGTGCACCCCGATCTTGTCGAGGTTGCGGCCGCGCTCGAAGCCCTGAACCTCGTCGGTCTCGATCACCATCAGGGACGTGCCCCGGGCGCCCGCCGAGGTGTCGGTCTTGGTGACGAGGATGATCAGATTGGCAAGCTGGCCGTTGGTGATGAAAGTCTTCGAGCCGTTGACGACGTAGTGGTTGCCGCTCTTGCGCGCGCTCGTCCTCAACCCCTGAAGGTCCGAGCCGGCCGACGGCTCGGTCATGGCGATGGCGGCGACGAGCTCGCCGGTCGCGAGCCTCGGCAGCCAGCGCTGCTTCTGCTCCTCGGAGCCGTAATGGAGGATGTAGGGAGACGCGACGACGTTGTGCAGCGGCAGCCCGAAGCCATCCGCCCCCGTATGGCCTAGGGCTTCGGTGATGGCGGCCTCATGGGCATAGGTGCCCCCGGCGCCGCCATACTCCGCCGGATGGCCGGCGCAGAGCAGGCCCTGGGCGCCCGCTTTCGTCCACAGCGCGCGATCCACCATCCCCTGCTTCTCGAAGCGCGCGTAGTGCGGCACGATCTCGGTCTCGCTGAAGCGCTCGGCCATCGCGCGCAGCAGCGACACCTCCTCGGTCCACCAGGCGGGTGGGGGCACGTCGAGTACGCCATCGGGACGCAGGGACATGGCTCGATCCTCCGAGAATGGCCGACCCTTCGGCGAACGGCCAGCCGCCGCCGCACGTTGCCGGGCGGGCAAATCTAGACGGCGCGGGCGCGGGCGCGACGGCGGGCCGCCTTGGCGGGCGGCGAGGCTTCGGCCGCTTCGAGCCCTTCCGGACTGAAGTTCTGCGCCTCCTGGCGCAGGTTGCGCTTCATCTGCCGCAGGGTTTCCGCCGTGGTTTCGAGCTGCAGGTGCGGGATGCCCCTCAGGATGCGCTCGTTGAACTGGCTGTTGCGCTCCCGCAGCGTCGTGAGCAGCTCCTTGCTCTGCTTCGTCAGCACGATGCGCTTCACCCGCCGGTCGCTCGGGTCGAGGGTGCGCTTGACGAAGCCGGCCTGCTCGAGCCGATCGATGAGGGCTCCGAGCGCTACCTTGCCGACGTCGAGTTCGAGCGCGAGCTCCGTCTGGGGCATGCCGTCGTTGCGCGACAGGAAGGCCAGCACCCACCATTGCGACCGGGTAATGCCGAGGGGACTGAGCCACTTGTCGAAGAGGGTCCGGCGCAGGCGCGACACGTCGTGGATAAGGTATCCGAGGCGCAGTTCGAGGTCGATCTGGGGGTCCATGCCGATCCTTCTTGGAGCGAAAGGGCGAGTCGAAGCGATATCAGTCGAAGCATTACTATATGTCAGCGTACGAAACAAATTCCAGCCGGCCATCGACCTTGGAGAGAGCGTTCTTCCCCGGGATGCCCGACCGGGTCTGGGCGGTGGCACGATCGCCCGTGGCCTGCCGAAAGTGCCCCCAGGATCGAATCGCGCCGACCCGCCGGCCCGCTTGGTGACTTGCGATCACCAACCACCGGCGACACCGGCCCTCGCGGCCCCCGGATCCGCCCCCGCGTCAAGGCGGCGAATGATATTTTTTCGCTTTATCGATCAGTCAGTTATCTCGAAACTGGTATCCGCTCGGCGGCCTTCGCCCTTCCGCTGAGGTTGACTCACCAGCGAGCGATCGTGTAGCTTGCAACCCGATGGCGCGGCCTGTCGCCCCGGAAGGTCGGAATGGACACGCAGCAGATCCTCGATACCTTCGGGCAGGCTGCCGCCGACCCGCTCGGCTATGCCAAGGCTTGGAAGCAGGCGAACGGCCAGCAGGTGGTCGGCTCCTTCCCGATGAATTTCCCGGGCGAACTCGCCCATGCCGCCGGCACTCTTCCCGTCATTCTGCAGGAGTCGGAGGACCCGATCACGGTCGGCCACGGGCTCATTTTCCCGTTCTATTGCGGCTACACCCGCAGCATGGTCGACCAGGCTGCCAAGGGCGATTTCGCCGTGCTCGACGCGATCATGTTCGGCGACCACTGCGTGCAGCTGCTCGGGGCCGCCGACGCGGTGCGGATGCAGCTTCCCGACACCCGTGTCATCTTCTTCCAGCTCATCTCCTCGATGAACGATCCTTGGACGCTCGGCCGCTCGCAGGAGACTTTCGGCGTGCTGCGTGCAGAGCTCGAGGACTTTATCGGCCGGCCGATCGAGGACGAGGCGCTGCGCGCGAGCATCCGGCTGTTCAACCGGAACCGTCAGCTCCTGCGCAAGCTCTACGACATGCGCACGGCCGGCAAGGCGTCGCTCTCGGCCCGCCAGATCCAGCACGTTGTCAAGTCCAGCATGATCATGGACAAGGCCGAGCACACGGCACTGCTGGAGCAGCTCATCTCTCGCATCGAGCTCAGCCCGGGTCCGCAGCGCTCTGGCGTGCGGCTGCATCTTTCCGGCCATTTCTGCCAAGCCCCGAAACCCGAAATCCTCGACATGATCGAGGAGTGCGGAGCCATCGTGGTCGGCGACGACCTCTATCACGGCTTCCGCTACATCTCGACCGACGTGTCGGACGAAGGCGACCCGGTCCACGCGTTGGCGGAGTGGTACCTGGCCCGCAACACCGGCGTGCCTTGCCCGACCAGGGTCCAGAACAATGTCGACTGGGACGCCTTTCTCCTGAACGCCATGGAGAAGGAACGCGCCCAGGGCATGATCGTGCTGATGGCCAAGTTCTGCGAGCCCCACATGTACTACTACCCGGAGGTCAAGGAGGCCTTCGAGAAGCGCGGCGTACCGCACCTCCTCATCGAGACCGAGCATGAGTCGATGGCCATCGAGAGCCTGAAGACCCGGGTCGAGACGTTCCTCGAAATCGTCAAGCGCCGCGAAGCCGCGTGATCACCTTCAACCGAGCCGCTGGAGAATCTGCATGAACGCCCCGGTCAAGCCGCAGCCTCGGGCCAACAAGCTCAAATCGACCCGCATCGCCGGCAAGCTCGTCAACGACTATTGGGAGATGGTCTGGCGCGCCAAGGAGGAGGGCAAGCTCGTCTGCTGGTATGAGGGCTCGGCCATCAATCCGTTCCTGCAGGCGGCCGACATCTGCTGGGTGCATGGCGAGGCTTATTCGGCCATGCTCGCCGCGCGCCACCAGGAGGGCCCGGCCCAGCAGGCGGCCGAGGAGAGGGGCTACCTCAAGGAGCTGTGCTCCTACGCCCGCACGCATCTCGGCTGCGCCGTCAACAACCAGCGCCACCGCAACGACGCCGACAACGGCATCGTCAACGCGCCGACCGACGACGACATCTCGGCCAAGCTGCCGCCGCCGGACATGATCATCAGCGCCTACGCCTATTGCAGCACCGGCCAGCAGTGGGACGAGATGACGTCGCGGCTCTTCGGCAAGAAGATTCCGATATTCAATGTCTCGATCCCGTGGATGTGGGCCGCCAAGAAGGACGCGGGATATTTGCGCGGCCAGGAGTGGGACGAGACCTCCCAGTATGTTGCGCGGCAGCTGCGCGACATGGTGAAGTTCATCGAGGAGCGGACCGGCAAACCCTATCCCTGGGA
Organism: uncultured Alphaproteobacteria bacterium; assembly: GCA_963754975.1. GTDB lineage: Bacteria > Pseudomonadota > Alphaproteobacteria > Rhizobiales > Beijerinckiaceae > Microvirga. The sequence goes on from CAVWII010000006.1 coordinate 206,637, forward strand.
CCGGCTCTACGAACTCATGGGCCAGGTGAAGCGCGCCTCCGAGCTGCGCCTCGAAGCCATGGACATGTGCACGGCGACGCCCGCGCCGGCCTCGTTCTTCGACTGGGTCGTGAGCATCGCGCCGATCAACAACCTGCCGGTCGGGCCGCAGATCGTCGACTATTTTCAGACCGTGCGCGACGAGGTCGCCGCCCGCGTGGCCGTCGGCGAAGGCTCGGTGCCGACGGAAAAGTATCGGCTTTTTTTCGACGGCATCATGAACTGGAACAAGGTCGGCTGGCTCGCCGAGAAGTTCGCGCGCTACGATGCCGCCGTGGTGGTCGGGCGCTACACGCACATGGCGTTCTGGCAGGAGCCGGACTTGATCGAGGCCCGCGACCCGGTCCTCGGCATGGCTCAGAATTACCTGATCTGCCCCAACAATCACGCCGCGCCGATCCTCATCGAGCTGATCATGGGTCTGTGCCGCCAATACAACGTGGACGGCATGGTGATCCACGCCTCGCGCACCTGCCGGGCCTTCACCAATCCGCAGTTCCTGATCGCCGATGCGGCCCAGAAGCGGCTCGGAATTCAGACCACCATGTTCGAAGGCGACGTCACGGACAAGTCCTTCTACAAGGACGAGTTGCTGAACAGCCGCGTCGAGGCGATGCTGGAGGCCATCGACGCGCGTCGCCTCGCCGCGGCCTGACGTTGGCTGTCCGCCGGGCCTGCCCGGGAGGACCGCGAAGGAGAGCACGATGAAGTCGCACGTCATGGGAATCGACTTCGGGTCGACCACCGCCAAGACCGTGATCCTCGACCTCAAGGGCCGGATCGTTTCCTCCCATGTCGCCCACATGGGCGCGGTCAGCGGTGAGGGCGTGAGGGTCTCGGTCGAGACCGCGCTCGCCGAGGCCGGTCTGACGCAGGACGACATCGGGCGCACGGTCAGCACCGGCTACGGCCGGCGCATGCTCGACATCGCGGACAAGAACTACACGGAAATCACCTGTCACGCCCGCGGCGCCGTCTCGATGGTGCCGGACGCGCGCCTCGTCATCGACATCGGCGGCCAGGACAGCAAGGTCATCGCCGTCGACGCCAACGGCCTCGTGGCTCAGTTCGCCATGAACGACCGCTGCGCCGCCGGCACAGGAAAGTTCCTCGAGGTGCTGGCCCGGGCCATGGAGATCCCGCTCGAGTCGATGGGCGATCTGGCTCTCCAGGCACAGGAGAAACTGAAGATCTCGAGCATGTGCGCGACCTTCGCGGAGACCGAGGTGATCTCGCTGCTTGCCGAGGGCCAGACGAAGCCCGACGTGCTCGGCGCGGTGCACGCGGCCATCGCGAGCCGCACGCTCGGCCTCGTCGGTCGCGTCGGCAAGAAGGGGCCGGTCGTGATGACCGGCGGCGTCGCCAACAACAGGGCGGCCGTCCACCATATCCAGGAGGCGCTGGGAATGCCCCTTCACCTCCCCGAAAGCCCGCAGATCGCTGGGGCGCTCGGCGCCGCGCTGCTCGGGCTCGACGATTATCGGGCCGCTCACAGGAGCGAGCTCAGCGCGCTCGACGACGACGCCCTGGAAGCGATGATGGGCGAGGCGCGGGCCTGTGCTCCCGGCTGCCGCGGCGTTCCGGCCGCCGTCCCACAGCCGGTTGCCACGCCGGCGGACGCAGCCATGCCGCGCACGCCCTTCCACCGCATCCAGACCCATCTCTGACTCGCGCGCGGCACTGGGTTCGCGTGCCGGGAACGCCCTGCCGTTCCCTCATCAGCCGCGGGATGAGCCATGACGCTTACGGTGAGGGCGGCCTATGCCCGCGCCCAAAACGCTCCGATCGCCGTCGACAGCTTCAGTCTCGACGGGCCGCGCGAGCGGGAGGTGCTTATCGAGATCCGGGCGGCCGGCCTGTGCCACTCGGACATGTCCTTCTTCGACGGGTCCCGCGATTGGTCCGACTACCCGATCGTCCTCGGGCATGAGGGCGCCGGCGTGGTTCTTGAATGCGGTCCCGGCGTCTCCAGCCTTCGGCCGGGCGACCACGTCATTCCTGTCGCCATTCCCGAATGCGGGACCTGCCCGGCCTGCCGCAGCCGCAAGACCAATCTCTGCGACCGTTATTTCGAGCCGACGACCCGGCGGCCCTTTGCACTCGCAGGCCGTCCGACGCGCGCCTTCTGCGAACTCGGAACCTTCTCGCAGATGATCGTCGCGCGCGAGATCCAGGTGACGCCCATCCGCAGCGACGCGCCGCTGGCGGTCGTCTGCTGTCTCGGCTGCGCCGGCGCGACCGGGATCGGCGCCGCCGTCTTCACGGCCCGCATGGAATCCGGAACATCGGCCGTCATCTTCGGCCTCGGTGGCATCGGCCTCAATGTCGTCGAGGGCGCGCGGATGAGCGGCGCGTCGACGATCGTCGGCGTCGACACCAACCCGGACAAGGAGGCCGCGGCACGCGCCGCCGGCGTCACCCACTTCCTCGACCCCGGCGCCATCGCGAAGGACGAGAACCTCGTCGGCCTCATCCGCGAGCTTACCGGCGGCGGCGCGGATTACAGCTTCGAGTGCGTCGGCAACGCGGCCGTTTTGCGTCAGGCGGTGGAGTGCACCCGCATCGGCTGGGGCACCACGGTGACGCTCGGAATTTTGCCGGGCGGAGAGGAAATCGCGTTGCGGCCGCGATCGATCCAGGAAGGTCGCCGGCTGATCGGGTCCTACCTCGGCAACGTCAAGACGAGATCCGAGCTGCCGCAGCTCGTCGACTGGTACATGGATGGTAGGATTTCGCTCGACGGGCTGATCTCGCACCGCATGTCCCTCGACGAGATCGGCCGCGGTTTTGCTCTGCTCGCATCCGGCGAGGCCCGCCGGGTCGTCATCACCCCTTGAGGAGGCCCGCCATTCGCAATCCCGAGCAAGGCCAGGCAGCGGCACTCCGCCGATCCGATTGGCACCCGCTGCCGATGCATGACGATTTCGCCAATGCCGCCGGCCCGTGGTTCTGGCGCATGGACAACGGGGCACCGTTGATCGGTGTCGCAATCGACCAGAAGCATGTGAGCATCCGCGGTGTCTGCCACGGCGGCGTGATCATGACGCTCGCCGACCTCCAGTCCCTCCCGGGAAGCTACATCGCCGGCCTGCGCGACCGTCTGGTTCCCACCGTCGGCTTCACGATCGACTTCATCACTCCGGCCGCGCTCGGGGATTGGCTCGAAATGAAGGTCGATCTCTTGAAGCGCACTCGCAAGACCCTGTTCACGCAGGCGATCATCCGTTCTCAGACCGGCGACGTCGTCGCCCGAAGCAGCGCCACGTTCCGCATCCTTTCCGAACCGCATCCGACAGGGCGGATCGTCGACATCCTCTTCGATCCCGACCGGGCGCCCTGACGAGGGAGGAGCCGGCGAAGAGGATGCAAGCGGAGACCCGGAACCGCCCCCGCTCGTCCGAGCCGGGCGGCCCGAAAGCCGCAGGCTCTCCTAGCCCTCCTCCTCCGCGATCAGCGCAAGCGTGCGCTCGTCGGGGCGACCGCTGCAATAGCGATCGAGCGCCGCCTGGAAGGCGGGCTCGGACGGTCCCGCCACGTGGGCGAACAGAGTCATCGAGGAGCAAAACTTCATGTCGTCCGGCGAGCCGAAGATCGCCGCAAGCGGGGGGCCGTCGAGCGCCAGGACGACCTTCGCGATGCGGACGAGCCTCGGCCCGAGCAGCGGATGCGCGAGATAGGCGCGCGCCTCCGACAGCGAACCGATGCCGTAGGTCCGCGCCGTCGCCGAGACGCCGAGGCCGCGCATCTGCGGAAACACGAACCACATCCAATGGCTTCTCTTGCGCCCCGCCATGAGTTCGGCGACGGCGTCGTCGTAGGTCGAGGCCTGCGCCGTCACGAAGCGTTCGAGATCGAAGGGATCGGGACCGGACATCGTCGTCCTCTCTGCGGCGGCGCCTTCGGTACGGCGATGCCCGCGGGGCTGCGGCGAACCTCTCCTCCCGCGGGCGCGAGGAGATGTAGCAGAGATGCCGGCTCGTCGTCTCGCAAGCCGCCCGCGCCGCCGCTTAGGCCGTGCGCAGGCGATCCTGCCGGGCCGACCCGCCGCGCAGGGAGCGCATCGCGCCATCGAGGCTGAAGGCGCCGGCGCCGGCCGCGGTCAGATAGAGGAAGATGAAGCAATAAAGGATCGCCGCATCGCCTCCGTTGTTGACCGGGAAGAAACTGCGCGGTGCGTGCGCCATGAAATAGGCGAACGCCATCTCGCCGGCGAGCAGGAACGCGACCGGCCGCGTAAAAAGCCCGAGCAGAAGGAAGAGGCCCCCGACGAGCTCCAAAAGGCCGGAGAACCCGAACAGGGAGAACAGCGTCGGCAGCGGATGGCCGCCGGCCGGAAAGCCGAGGAGCTTCTGCGATCCGTGCTCGAGAAAAAGAAGGGCGGCGACGATCCGGAGCACCGCCAGCATGCGCGGCCGCCAGATCGCAAAGAGGGTGGATTCGTCCATCGTCGAAAAAACTCACCAGGTTGCAACGGGCCGGCAAGCCGGCCGTTCTGCGTCACGGATCGAGCCGATGCGGAGGCGCATGAGCCCGCCGCGGCCGCGCACGAATCGCGCCCGGCCGCTCCGACAGCTATGGCGACGCAGACGGGCCGCCGCATGGCCCGCCGGCGCACAAATGCGTGAGAAAGCGCCGCGGACGGCGCGATCGTGAACGGCGCGGGAGCAGGCTTCGGCACTCGGGCCGATCGGACATGGCGTCACGTCACACAATTGCGCGAAGGGCCCGGTTTCCAGGCTGCCGCAAAGGGCGCTAAAGGGAACGCGAGAACCGCGGACCTCCCCCCGCTTGCCAAGCGGGGAGAGGCGAATCCGCGCCAACGTCCGCCCAAGCAGGGACATCGCGACATGAAAGCCGTCTGGTACGAGCGCAACGGTCCCGCCCGGGAGGTTTTGAGTTTCGGCGAGATGGCGGAGCCGGAGCCTGGGCCCGGGGAGGTGCGGGTGAGGATTCGCGCTTCCGGGGTGAACCCGTCGGACTGGAAGACGCGGTCCGGCGCCCGGCCGATGGTGGCGCCGCGGGTGATCCCGCACAGCGACGGCGCGGGAATCGTCGACCGCGTCGGGACCGGCGTCGATCCGGCCCGAATCGGCGAGCGGGTCTGGCTCTGGAACGGACAATGGAAGCGCGCCTTCGGGACCGCGGCCGAGGCGATCGCGCTGCCGTCCGAGCAGGCGGTCGCCCTGCCCGACGGAGTGTCCTTCGCCGAGGGAGCCTGCCTCGGCATCCCGGCGCTGACCGCGCACCGCGCGCTGACCGTCGACGGCGCGCTCGACGGGCGCCGCGTTCTCGTCGCCGGCGGGGCCGGGGCGGTCGGGCAGTATGCGATCCAGATGGCGAAGCTGCTCGGCGCGGCGCAGGTGATCGCGACGGTGAGCTCGGACGAGAAGGCCGAGCGCGCCCGGGCCGCCGGCGCCGATGCGGTCGTCGACTACCGCCGCGAGTCCGTGCCCGAGCGCGTGCGCGCCATGACCGGCGGGCACGGCGTCGATCGTGTCGTCGAGGTCGACATCGCCGGCAACGCCGCCCTGTTGCCGCAGATCGTCGCGAAGGACGGGCTTTGCGTCGCCTACGGCTCGAATGCGCCGCAGGCGACGTTCGATTTCGGGCCGATGATCCTGAGCGGCGCGGCCGTGCGCTTCTTCATCGTCTACGAACTCTCCGCCGAAGCCCGGGCGCGCGGCGTCGCCGACGTGAACCGCTGGCTTACGGAAGGGCGCTTGCGGCACGCGATCGGCGCGACATTGCCGCTTGCACGCACGGCCGAGGCGCACGAGCTCGTCGAGCAGGGGCGCGTCATCGGCAACGTCATCGTCGAGCCCTGACCGCCGCGCGAGCCGCGCCAGGGCCGATAGCGGCCGAGCCGATCGGACTTTTCTTTGACGCGGCGCCGCGAATTCACCGGGGCCGCACGCGCGAGGCCTTGGCAACGGCGGCGGCCGAAGCCGCGCCGCCGCGTCCGAGGCGGAGGAAGCCGAGCGGCGTGCGCGGGTTCGCCCGGCCGGCGACGGCGCGGACGGCGCGCTCGCCGGAGAGGACGGCGCTCTCGATCGTCGCCGGCAGCGCGCCGATCCAATCGCCGGCAAGAGCCAGATTTTCGAGGGGGCGCAGCGGCGGCCGCGGCCTTCGTCCGGCGGCCTGACGGATGGTGGCGCGGCGCTCCTTCACGATGTGCGCCGGCGGCGGCGCAGCGGCATCGGCGGCGAAACCGAGGGCGCGCAGGGCCGGCGCGATTTCCCGCCACAGCAGGATCGAGAGAAGCTCCGCATCCTCGTCGATCGCCGCCGACGCCGCGGAGACCGTGACGCTGACGTGGTCGCGGCGCAGGAGCGCCCATTGCGCGAGGGTGCCGACAAGGCCGACGAAGCGCGCGCGCTCCGGCCCGTCGAAGGGAAAATGCGCGTTGAGGATCGGCTCGAACGCCTCCGGCACGGGCACGCCCGGCAGGAGCCGCGCCACCTCGTAGGGCGGCAGCGCCAGCACGACCCGATCCTCGGGCTTCAGCGCCACGGTGCGTCCGGCGAAGGCGAGGGCGGTGACGCGGCTGCCGCTGCGCAGCAGGCTGCGCAGGCGCCGACCGGTCTCGACCGTGACGCCGGCCGCCGAGACCGCCCGCAGGGCAGGCTCGACGAGGTCCTCGCCGAGGCCGGTTCGCGCCACGAGGAGCCGCGCCGCGCCCGGCCGCGCAAGACGGCGCAGCGCGACCCCGAGCCGCCGCGAGGAGGCCGCCCCCGCCGGCGTGTTCAGCACCGCGACCGTCAGCGGCTCGACGAGGGAACGCAAGACGGCGCTGTCGGCCATCAGCCGCGCCACCGGCCGGTCCGGCAGCGGCAGCGCAAGGCGCAGCAGCCGGAGGACGTCGCGGCCCGAAAAGCCCTCCGGGCGAAGCCCGGGCGTGAGCCAGGACCAGGGCGAGAGCCCGACGCGCGCGACGCGCCCGCTCGCCGCGTCGTAGACCGGGCAGCCCTCGGGCTCGGGTTCGATCCACCCGCCGCGGGCGCCGATTCGTTCGAGGAAGCCGGTCGCGGCGCGGTTGCCGGTGAACAGCACGTGCGTGCCGTTGTCGTAGGAAAAGCCCGCTGCCGGATGGATCGTGCGGCAGCGGCCGCCGACCTGCGGCGCCGCCTCGTAGAGGATGGCGTCGCGGCCGGCCGCGGGTCGCCGCGAGGGCGGCGGAGAGGCCGGCGATGCCGGCGCCGACGATATGGATGCGCCCGCCATCACGCGGGCCTCAAGGCGAGGCCGAGGAGCTGGAGCCGGTCGCCCGCCGTGAGCCGGAGCCGGCCCCGGCGGGCGCCGCAGCCGCGCGCCTCGAGCCGGTCGAGGATGCGGCGATAACCCTCCATCATCAGGATCGCCGGCCTCAGGCGCGCCCGGTCGAGGCTCGACAGCGCGGCGTCGGCGGCGGAGAAGCCGGCGCGCGCTTCCTCGGCGAGGCCCTGGCAGGCGCGGGCGAAGCGAGGATCGGCGACGAGGTCCCGCGCCGGCGCATCCTCGAGGCCGAGGCGGGCGAGCCGCGACAGCGGCACGTAGACCCGCTCGGCGGCGGCGTCCTCGTCGACGTCGCGCAGGATGTTGACGAGCTGCAAGGTGCGCCCGAGGCCGAGCGCGAAGCCGAGCGCGTCCGGCGCGCCGAAGATGCGGATCGCGAGGGCGCCGACGGAGCCCGCGACCTGCGGCAATAGGCGTCGAGGGCGGCATCGTCCGCGAGCCGCAGCGCTCGGCGCTGCATCGGTCTCCATGCCGTCGAGGAGCGCGTGGCATTCGGCGAGCGGCAGCGTCGAATGGCCCGCGCCGCGCGGGCAAGCTCGCGGCCGATGGGCGTCGTCGGCGCGTCCGGGAGCCGCTCGATCTCCGCCCGCCAGTCATCGAGGAAGCGGCGCTTCTCGAAGGGCGGTGCGGCGCCGTCGGCGATGTCGTCGACGATGCGGCAGAAGGCATAGAGCGCATGGATGGCGCGCCGCCGCTCGCGGCGCGAGGCTGCGCATGCCGAGGGGAAGGACGAGCCCGAGCGCCGGACTGCGGCGCGGGCCACGCGCGCGTCGGCGTCGGTGCGTCCGCGGCCGGGCAAGAGGCCGGCGACGAACGCGTGCGCGGCATCGGCCGCGCCGACCTCGACGCGGCCCAGGAGCGGGATCGTCGCGGCGCAGCCGCCGCGCGAGACGGTCGGCGAGCGCGATGGTCGCGACCGCCTGCATGCGCAGGCGCCGGCTGCGCAGCCGCGCGGGCAGCGCGCGCGCCTCGTCGATCAGGTCCTCGACGCGGTCGAGCGCCGCATCGAGAACGGCGCGGCGCCGGGCCGCGTTCCGCGGCGCGAAGAACGCCTCTTCGCCGCCGGCCATGTCGATCCAGGGAACCGGCAGGTAGATGCGATCGAGCCTGTCGCGGTCGCGGCCGCAGGTCCTGCAGGTGGTTGAGGATCTGCGAGGCTGTCGCAGAGCGCGTCGGCGGGCGCCGCGACGCTTTCGTCCTCGCCATGCAGCGCAGGAGAAAGCGGCCGACCGGGTCGGCGGAGCGGCGGCAGTAATCGCCAGAAGCTCGTTCCAGTCGGCATAGCGGGTCTTTGCTGCATCCTGCCGGAAGGCGCGCAGCATCTCGCCGCGCCTGCGCGATGCCGGCGCCGCGTTGCGGTGTCGACCGCGGCGAGGCGCGCCGCTACGCGGAACCGCGGCATCGCCCGAGAGCAGCGCCGGCCTCGAGCGCATCGAGCTGCGCGAGCTTTTCGGCCGGCGAGAGATCGGGCGCGTCGGCGATGTCGTCGGCCCTGCGCACGAAGCGGTAGAAGGCCAGAACCGCCGCGCGCTGCGGCGCGGCCGAGCACGAGGGAGGCGACCGGGAAGTTCTCGTCCCGGGGCGTCTTCGCGGGCATCCTGCGCCGCGGCGCGCATCGCTTCACCCGACCGGATAGAGGCGGCCCTTCCACGCCGCCGGCTGCCGCTGCCGATGCGCAGCAGGACGCTCCATTGGATGAGCGAGCCCGACCAGAACCGTCGACCGGATGCAGCGGGATCGAAAGCAGGCTTTCGCGGGTCGCGAAGCGTGATCAGCGCCGCGGGTCGCGAGCGACAGCATCGCCGCGAGCACCGACGGGCGGCGTCGGCAGCAGCGGCAGAAGCGCGAAGGGCAGGAGATGCCCGCCGGCGAGCAGCACGGTCCAGACCGGCAGGGCGCGCGGCGTCGCCATGCCCTCGCGGGCGTTCTTCGCGAAGCCGGCCCAGGCCTCGTCGAAGCCGCGATACATGCGGCAGGACGGCGAGCGATGCGCCGGCCACGAGATCGGTCGGTGGCCGTGCGCGGCGGAAGCGGCGCGCGAGCTGGATGCCGTCGTGCAGAGCTGCGCGGATCGCGGCATGCCCGCCAGCCGCGCGATAGGCCTCGCGCTCGACGAGCATCAGCTGTCCGCAGGCGGCGCCGAAGGCCGGGGTCGGGTCGACAGCCGCATGAGGCCCACCGGCAGGTAGCCGAGGAGCAGAAGGTTGATCATCGGCACGGTCAGCACCTCGCCGAGCGAGCCCATCTGCTGGCGCGGCACGCCGCTGACGAGGGCGGCGCCGCTTCGCCGCGCATGGCCGGCGAGCGCCGCTGCGGCGTCGGGCGCGAGGCGCACGTCGGCATCGACGAACAGCAGATGCGTGCCGCGTCGCGGCCGCGCGAGAGGTGGTGGCAGGCATGGACCTTGCCGGTCCAGCCCTCGGCGAGGGGCGGCGCGGTGAGGAGGCGCACGCGCGCGTCGCGCGGCGGCACGCGCGCGCACGATCGCGGCGGTGCGCGTCGGTCGAGCCGTCGTCCATGACGAGGATCTCGACCGCGACGCCCCGGCTGGCGAGCGCCGCATCGAGCGCGCGCGCGATGTTGCCTGCCTCGTTGCGCGCCGGGATCAGGATCGAGACGAGCGTCCCGGGCCCGGGCGTCGGGGCGCGGCGTCGCGGCGAGCAGGACGGAGATTCGCGAGCGCCGAGCAGCGCCGGGAGCGCGGCGAGCGCGAGGGCGAGGAAGGCGAGCGCCGAGGATCATGCCGTCGTGCCTGCTCGCGGCCCTCGTGCGAGGGATCGAAGCGCGCGCCCGCGCAACGCGGCCGCGAGGCGCCGCCAGCGCATCGTAGATGCCGCCGATGCCGGCGCGGCCCCGAGCGAGCGATGCGGAAGCGCGCCGGCTCGCGGCTCTGCACGTCGGCGCTCAGGCGGTCGAGGGTCGCCGTCGAGCGCCTCTTCCAGGCGCTGCAGCCGCGCCGCGCGCGGCAAGGCCAGCAGGTCGCGCGCCGCGCATCGGCGCGGCCGAAGGCGAGCAGGCCTCCGCGCCGCGCTCGAGCCAGAAGGCGTATTCGATCGCCAGCGGCAGCACGCGGCAGTCGGGCGCGAGCTCGGCGAGCCGCACGAGGCCGGGCTTGAGGCCGAGCGGGCGCTCGCGCACGTCGCTGAAGCGGCCCTGCGCGGTGATCCAGAGCGCGCGGTCCGGCGCGCGACAGGATCTCGGCGCTGGCGCGTCAGGAAGGCGGCCGCGCCGCGCGGCGTGTCGAGATCGACCCCGAAGGCGCCGATGCGGCGCGAAGATCCCGTAGCGCTTCAGCATCGCGGCATCGATCGGCGCGTAGCTCTCGCGGCCCGGGAAGAAGCGGTCGGCGGCCAGGATGATAGACGACGCGCGTCCCACCAGGCGGGATGGTTGGAATAGACGACCACGGGCCCGCATCCGGCGGCAGCGCCGGTACGCCCCAGCGCGGCGACGCGCAGCGCGTTCAGGTGGCGCGCGAAGATAGCGGCGGAACGAGCCGGACCATGAAGCGGCGGAGCGCGGCGGAGCGGCGCGCGACCGGAGACGGTCCGGCCCTGCGCGGAGCCGGAGCGACCGGGCCGCGCGCTGGCCGGTTCGCGTGTCAAGACGCCTTCCGCAGGCTCTCGCCCTTGATGTCCGCGTCGAGCGCGTCGGCGGCGATCCAGCCGGACATCATCACCATCGGCATGCCCGGGCCCGGGATGGGCCGCGCCGCCGGCGAGGTAGAGGCCGCGCACGTGCCGCGAGCGGTTGCCCGGCTTGAAGGCGCCGATGAACCGGCCGTGGCTGGCCAGGCCGTAGATCGCGCCGTTCAGCACGTGGTAGCGGTCGTGGATGTCCTGCGGCGTCAGGTGCCGCTCGACCACGATGCGCTCCTCGATGTCGTCCATGCCCGCCGGTGCGCTTCAGCTTGTCGAGGATCGACCGGCGGTAGGCCGGGAACATCTGCGTCCAGTCGTGGTGCGGCCGCAGGTAGGGCGTGTGCACCAGCACGTAGAGCGCCTCGCCGCCCGCCGGCGCGACGCTCGGGTCGGTCGCGGCGGGCGCCGCGAGGTAGCAGGTCGGGTCGGGCGCCGGCTCGCCCTTGCGGTAGATGAAGTCGAACTCCTCCTCCGGGTCGCGCGAGAAGACGAAGTCGTGGTGGCGCGAGGTGGTCGTAGCGCCGGTCGAGGCCGAGATAGAGCACGACGCCGGAACAGGCCGGCTCGAAACCCTTGCGCGCGTAGTGCTCGGCCGGCCTCGCCGCCGACCAGCTCGCGGTAGGTGCGGACCGCGTCCATGTTCGAGACCACGGCGTCGCAGGCGACGCGTCTCGCCGTCGGCGGTCGACGACGCCCGGTCACCGCGCCGTTCTCGATGTCGAGGCCGGTCGACGTCCGATGCCGGGCCGCAACGTCGACGCCGAGCTCGCCGGCCAGCTTCGCCAGCGCCTCGGCCACGGCGCGGGTGCCGCCCCTCGGGTACCAGACGCCCTCGGCCGTCTGCATGTGGGCGATGCCGCAGAGCACCGCCGGCGAGCCGTCGGGCGAGGAGCCGACGTACTGCGTGAAGTGGTCGAGCATCTGCGCGACGCGCGCGTCCGGCACCTTGGCCGCGGATCGTGCCGGCGACCGACGGCCCATGCGCAGGGCCAGCACGTCGCGCAGCGTCGCCGGGGTTGAGGTTGGCCCGCATGTCGATCGTGTCGAACAGATCCTCGACCGGCTTCCAGAAGAAGAACCGGTTCGAGATCTCGTGCAGCTGCGCGCGAGATCGCCTGGAAGCGGCGGTAGCCGTCGCCCGGCCCGCGTGCCCGGCGCGAAGCGGTCCATCGCCGCCGCCATCGCGTCGACGTTCTCGCATGCAGGTCGATGCGCGTGCCGTCGTCGAAGAAGCAGCGCCACTGCGGGTCGAGCCGGACGCAGGTCGAGGTCGTCGGCGAGGTCGCGCCCGGCCTCGGCGAAGATGCGCTCGCAGCACGCGCGGCACGGTCAGGATCGTCGGCCCCATGTCGAAGCGGAAGCCGCCTTCGTGCGAGCACCGCCGCCTTGCCGCCGAGCCAGGCGTTCTTCTCGAAGAGCGTGACCCGGTGGCCGCGCGCCGCCGCGACGCAGGCCGCCGCCAAGCCCGCCGAGCCCGCCGCCGACCACCGCGACCTTCGCTGCCGATCCACCCACGCGGAACCCTCCGGAACGCCTGCGCCGCGGCGAGAGCCCCGGACGGGCGGCGTTCATTCTAGGCCCGCCCCGTCGCGCTTCAAGGCGTGGGGAATAGCGATCGATGGACACGCCGGGGCATCCGGCCAGCCGTCAATACTTCGGACTCACTCCGCACCTCACTCCGGCTTGCGGGCGCAAACGACGCGGATCTGGCCCGATCCCGGGGCGCGGATGACCGGGCTGAAGCCGGCGGCCGCGAGGTGGCGCCGGAGTTCCTCGCCGCCGCGCCGGTTGCCGCCCCAGAGCAGGTTCTTGAGCCGCGAGAGGGCGGCGGAGAGGTCGCCTCCCGGGCGGGCGAGGAGTCGCGGCGAGGAGCCAGCCGCCGGGGCGCAGGGCGCGAAAGAGCGTCGCCGCGCTCGCCGCGATGATGGCGTCGGGCAGGAACATCTGCGGCAAAAAGGCAAGGTCGTAGGCCGAAGCGTCCGCGATGTCCTCGACCCGCTCGCGGCGGAGCGCGATCCGCGCCGCCAGCCCCGCCTCGCGGATCAGGCGCTCGCCGACGGCGGCCGGATGCGGCGCCGGCTCGAGGGCGACGGCGGCAAGGTTCGGGAAGTGCCGGCAGAGCGCGATCGAGAGGCCCGCCGCGCCCGCGCCGACGTCGAGAAGCGTGGCGCCCGGCGCCTCGAGTCTGCGGCACCAGGCCCGGCAGAAAGCGCAGCTTCGGGATCGCCCTCTCGGCGAAGAGGCCCGTCAGCGCGCCCTGGGCCTCGATCACGTCCGCGTCCTCGAAGCGCCAGCCGTCGAGGGCGAGCGTGCCGCGCCGGACCTGGCGCCTGAAATCCTCGCCCTGGAGCAGCGAGGCGCGCAACGCGGCCCGGAAGGCGTCCGCCCCGGCCTTCTGCGTGAAGGGCTTCAGCCCCGGCGCCGCGACGAAGGCGGCGCCGTCGCGGGTGACGAGCCCGAGGCCGGCCATGACGTCGAGGAGCGCCGCCGCCGCGGCCTCCGGCAGGCCGGCGCCGGCGGCGAGGTCGGCGGCCGTCGCCGGCTGCGCGAGGTTGGCGAGAAGCCCGCTCTCGGCGGCCGCGGACAGCGCGTTTGCGGTCCACGCCGCCTCGTCGAGGCGTTCGAGGAGGCGGAGCACCCGGTCCGGATGGCGCAGAGGCGCCGGCGCCCGGCCCGCCCGCGAGGGCCTCAGCCCGAGGCGGTCGCCGCCATGCGCGAGGAGGGCGAAGGCGCGCCAGAGCATGGCCTACCGAATCTGCACCGTGACCGTCGTGGCCGGGTCCTTGACCGGAACCAGGGCACCCGAAAAGCTCGGGATGCCGCGCCGGCCGACATCGTTCGAGAAGCCGTAGGGCTCGCTCGGCAGGCCGATGAGGTTGCGGTCGAGCTTGCCGTTGCCGTTGAGGTCGTGGAAGACGGCGATGGCGTAGTTGCCCGGCTTCACGTTCTCGACCCTGAACTCGACGCTGCCGGCTTTCGCCTTGACGCGGTCGCGATAGGGACAGGTGGCCTCCTCGAAGCTCTTGTCGCAGATGCCGGCATAGAGCATCCCGTCCGAGGATGCGATGCCGGTGGCGCGGATCGTCAGCGTCGCCGCGTCGGCGGCGGAGACGGCGCCGACGAGGGCCATCGCAAGGTACAGGCGCAGCATCGTCCTCTCCCGTTTCATGGTCGCGCCGCCACGGTCGCGGCCGCTTCGTTCGCGGTCCGGCGCTCGCCCGCGCGGCGGCGGCGAAGATCCTGCAGCAGGAGCCGTGTCGTGATGCGCGCGCCCTCGTAGATCACCGGCAGGCCGCTGCCCGGATGCGTGCCGCCGCCGACGAGATAGACATTGCGGCCGAATCGGTTGTGCGGGCGGAAATAGAGCATCTGCGAAAGGTTGTGCGCGAGGCTGAAGGTGGCGCCCTCGTGGATCGCGAATTCGCCCTGCCAATGGCGCGGCGTCACGATGCGCTCGAAGCGGATGCGCCTCTCGAGGTCCGGCAGGCCGACGAGCTTCAGCCGCTCGAGGGCGAGGCGGCGATAGCGCGGCGCCTCGCGCTCCCAGTCGATGCCGCAGCGCAGGTTCGGCACCGGCACGAGGACGTAGAGGCTCGAATGTCCCGGCGGCGCGAGACTCGGATCGGTCCGGCCCGCGTGCTGCACGTACAAGGAGGGGCTTTCGGGCAGGATGCCGCCGGCGATCTCGGCGATGTTCCGCTCGTATTCGCGCGACAGACAGGATCGTGTGGTGCGGCAGGTCGCCGAGGTCGCCCTCAAGGCCGAGATAGAGCATGAAGGTCGAGCAGGAGAGCTTCGCCTTCGCGAGCTTGCGGTCGGGCCAGGCGCGGCGCATCGTTTCGGGGATGAGGCGCCGCACGGCGTGCCGCGAAATCGCCGTTGACGACGACTGCCCCGGCGGCGATGCGCTCGCCGCCGGCTTCGAGCCCGACCGCCTCGCCGTCTCGATAAAGGATGCGCTCGACCGGCGTGTTCAGGCGGATCTCGACGCCGAGCTTCGCGCGAGCCGCGCCATCGCTTCCGACACCGCGCCGCAGCCGCCGATCGGATGAAAGACGCCGTGCTCGTATTCGAGAAAGGAGAGAATCGTGAACAGGCTCGGGCACCGGAACGGCGACATGCCGAGATATTTCGTCTGGAACGAGAAGGCGAGGCGCACGCGCGGATCGGCGAAGTAGCGGCGCAGGTCCCGGTCCACGCTCGTGAAGGGCCGCAGCGACGGCAGCGCCGCGAGCATGGCCGGCGAGACGAGATCGAGGGGGCTCGAGAAGTCCTGCTCCAGAACCGGACGGAAGCGGGCGAGCTTCCTTCGGTTGTCGTCGAGAAAGTGGCGGACGTTTCTCGCGTCCGCGGGGGCGAGGCGCGCCACCTCCGCTTCGAGACGCGCAAGGTCCGGCGTCGCCTCGAGGGTGCCGCCGCCCTCGAAGACGAGGCGGTATTGCGGGTCGAGCCGGCGGAGCGCGACATGATCCTGGAGCCGCTCGCCGCAGGCCGCGAAGATGTCGGCGAGGATCCGCGGATAGAGGAAGAACGTCGGGCCGAGGTCGAAGCTGTAGCCCCGCGGCGTCCGCATGACCCGCGTGCGGCCGCCGACCGCGGGTTCCTTCTCGAACACTGTGACCGGCACACCCTCCTTGGCGAGCAAGAGCGCGGCGGCAAGCCCGCCGGGACCGGCTCCGACGATCGCGACGCGGGTGGCGGCAGGCGCTGGCATCCGGGACAAGGCTCCTTATCGCTCGCAGCCGCCGATGCGGCGGGGACGAGACTAGAGCACGATCCGCCGGCCGCGAAGGGAGCGCCTCCCCGCGAACGGGGAATCCGGAGAGCCATGACCTGTTCCAGGCTATAGCTGCGACAATCTTGACCAGCCCTGTGCAGTTTCAGGCTAGAACAGAGAGAGATCACAGAAACTTATGGTATTTGAAGGATCGGATTTGGACGATGGGAGCCATAATCTGGCCCCGTTTTGTCGCTGCTTGGCCGCATGCACAACGGGCAAGGAGCCAGACAATTGGCGAAAACGCTTCCACTCACCTCCGTCATTCTTCCTCTCATCTCCCTCTCAGCCTGCAATACGACGAATGCATCGACCGGCCCGGAAGTCGCCGGCCCCGCAAAGACGCTGCAGCGCGGCGCCGCCTCCTGGTACGGACCCGGCTTCAACGGCCGCAAGACCGCGAACGGCGAGCGCTTCGATTCGGGCGCCATGACCGCCGCGCACCGCTCGCTGCCCTTCGGCACCAAGGTGCGCGTGCTGCACGAGGCGAGCGGCCGCTCGGTCGTCGTGCGCATCAACGACCGCGGTCCCTTTGCCCGCGGGCGCATCATCGACCTCGCCGCGGGCCCCGCCCGGGCGCTCGGCATCAGCGGCACGGCCTATGTGTCGCTCCAGCCGGTCGAGTGAAAACAAGGTAAGCCGTTCTTAAATCCGATGCCGCAATCCTTGGCGCCGATTCGGGACCAAGGGTTGCGTCATGGAAACGAAGCCGTCTTCCACCGGCAATGTCATCCGCTTTCCGGGGCCGCGGGCGGCCCCGCTCTCGCGCTGCGACCAGCGCTCGCTGCTCGATGCGGTCTACGGCGCCGGCTCCCTGCCCATCGGAGCCGAGGACCGCGCCTTGAAGGTCCTGGCGACGCGGCTCACGATCTTCGGCTTCGTCGTTATCGACGAGATCCAGCGCGACGGCACCGCCCGCCGCCTGCGGCCGTCCGAAGCGGTGCACGCCTCGACCGCGCATCCGTGGCGCGTCTCGAAACCCGCGGGCGCCCGGGCACAGGAGCCGGCCCCCGAAGGCGTGCCGGAACCGGCCTGATCCCCCTTGTAAAATCGCCGGCGTTTCCGAGCTTTCCGAAATCGTCCTGGGCCGGCGGCCGTGGAACCGTCGCCGTGGCGGCCCGCTTGTCGTCGCAACAGCGGAGCGCACCATGCCCAACCCTTCCGCCTCGAAACCGCTCGTCGTCCAGATCCCGCACGACCTCGGCAAGGCCGAGGCGACGCGGCGGCTCCAGCATGGGCTCGGCTCGGTGAAATCGCAGTTTTCCTCGCACATCGCTTCGTTCGACGAGGCCTGGGCCGAGAATTGCATGAGCTTCCGGGTCGGCGCCCTCGGCCAGATCGTCGCCGGCAACCTCGAGGTCCTCGAGGACAGCGTCCGCGTCGAGATCGCGCTGCCCTGGATCCTGCGCGTGATCGCCGACAAGGCGCGCGGCTTCATTCAGAAGCAGGGCCAGCTCCTGCTCGAGAAGAAGTAGGCCCGGAACCGCCCCTCGCGATGCGGCGTTGCCCGCCGAGCAGGAGTTTTCGATGGCCCGTATCGTCCCCGACAACCGCGCCCGCCAGGGCCCGCCCGGCCGCCCGGTCCTCGGCGTCCTCATCGGCGCCCTGGCGCTCGTCGCGCTGGCGCTGACCGGCTACCTCGTCTGGGTCGGCTCGACCTCCCCCGACAGTCCGACCCTGGACGCCGCCCGCCAATCCGCGACCGGCGACGCGAAAGGCAATCCGCGCCCCGTCGGCGATCCCAGCGCGACCGGGGCGACGAAGCCGTAGCGCCTCTCCCTCTCCCGTACGGGCTACGGCATTCGCCGATTTCTCGGAAAGGCGCCCATCGTCTTCCCGGACGGGGCGTGCCTCAAACCATGAAAGCCGGGCGCATTCCCTCCCCTGGGGAGAGGGGAGGCGCGTCTTTTGTCACGCAGGGAACCCGTCCCAGGGCTGAAATCGTAAGGTCCAGGCCATCGGGCGAGATGTGTGCATCTGCGAGCCCCGCAAGCGGGGAGAGGCGATGGTCTCCGCTTGTGCGGATCGTCGTGCGGAGCGACTTTTCGCCGTAATGATTCGCGACACGGGCCGCGCGCGAGGCGAGCCGGGGCGGGACGATGATCATTCGGGGAGCGGGTTGGATTCTGGCGGCCTGGCTGATCGCAGCCGCGGCGCTCGGCGCTGCGCATGCCCAGACCGTGCCGGCGCCCGCGCCCGCGGCTCCGGCGGCCCCGGAAGCGCCTGCCCCCACGCTAAGGCCGCCGGCCGCCGCGCCGAGGCCGGACCAGGCCACCATCTCGGGCGAAACCCGCGCCGTCCGCGCCCAGCTTGACGCCTTCAAGGCGATTCTCGACCAGAACGAGGCGGCGCTGCAGGGCCGCGAACTGAGCGAGGCCGACCTGCAGCGCCTGCGCGGCAGCACCGAACCCCTCGGCGACACGATCCGCGGCATCGTCGACACGCTTCAGCCGAAGCTCGATGCCTCGAAGGCGCGGCTGGCGGAACTCGGCCCCAAGCCCAAGGAAGGCCAGCCCGAGGAGAGCGCCGACGTCGTCCGCGATCGCTCCGACCGCGAGGCCGCCGTCGCCGACCTCGACGAGACGCAGCGGCTCGCCCGCGCGCTCCTCGTCCAGGCGACGCAGATCGCGACCCAGATCGGCGACCGCCGCCGCGCCGCCTTCACCCGGGCCCTGTTCCAGCAGAGCTCGGGTCTCTTGAGCCCCGACCTCTGGTACGACGTCGGCGACGGGCTGCCGCGCGAGGCGCACGCCTTCAGCATCACCGCGGGCGACACGATCTCGTGGATGCGCGCGCACGCGGCGCCCGGCGGATTGCTGCTGTTCGGCCTCGCGCTCGGCGTCGCCATCGCGCTCTATGTCGGCCGCCGCCACCTCGCACCGCGGCTCGTCACCCGCGACCCTGCCGTCCTCGAACCCTCGCGCCGCAGCCGCCTGCTCGCGGCGCTCGGCGTGTTCGTGCTCGGGGCGGTGCCGGCTCTCCTCGGAAGCTGGATCGTCTGGCTCGCCTTCGACGCCGCCGATCTCGTGCCGCCGCGCATCGAGCCGATCATGCAGGCGATCCTGCGCGGCCTCGCCTTCGTCGCCTTCGTCGGCGCGCTCGCCGACGCGGTTCTGGCGCCGGGCCATGCCCCCTGGCGGCTCGCGCCGGTGAGCGAAGTCTCGGCATCGCGCATCACGACCTTCGTCGTCACCCTCGCCTCGGTCATGGTGGGCGGGCGCATTCTCGAAAAGGGCAACGAGGCGATTTCGGCGGCGCTGCCGATCACCGTCATCACCCGGGCGCTCTTCGCCTTCGCCGCCGCGCTCCTGTTCGGCGAGTTGCTGCGCCGCTTCGCCGCGCGCACGCAGACCGACGAGGAATGCCTCGGCCCCTACGTGCCGCCGGAGACGGAAGTCGGCGGCGCGCCGCTGCGGATGCTCGGCTGGACGCTCGTCGTCGCGGTCGCCGGCAGCGTGCTCTACGGCTACGTCGCGCTCGCCTCCTTCCTCGTCGACCAGGCGATGTGGATCTCGATCCTCATCGCCATGGTGGTCCTGTTCATCAATCTCGCGGACGAGTTCATCGGCGGCACCCTGCGCGGCCCGAGCCGCATCGCGACGAGCCTGCAGGCGAACACGGGCCTGCGCCGCAAGGCGATCGAGCAGATCGGCGTCCTCGCCTCCGGTGCCGCGCGCGTCGTCCTGATCCTCGCCGGCCTGATGCTGGCGCTCGCGCCCTGGGGCATCGAATCCTCCGACATCATGAGTTCGGTGCGGGCCGCCTTCTTCGGCTTCCAGGTCGGCGACGTCACGATCTCGCTCTCCTCGATCGTCATCGCGGCGCTCCTGTTCGGGTTCGGCATCGCCATCACCCGCATTATCCAGAACTGGCTCGACACCACCTTCCTGCCGGCGACCGAGCTCGATTCGGGCCTGCGCAACTCGATCCGCACCGCCTTCGGCTATTTCGGCTACTTCCTCGCCGGCGCGGTCGCGTTCTCCTATCTCGGCCTGAGCCTCGACAAGATCGCGATCGTCGCCGGCGCGCTCTCGGTCGGCATCGGCTTCGGTCTGCAATCGATCGTCAACAACTTCGTCTCCGGCCTGATCCTGCTCTGGGAGCGTCCGATCCGCGTCGGCGATCTCGTCGTCGTCGGCGACGGCGAGGGCTACGTCCGGCGCATCAACGTGCGCGCCACCGAAATCGAGACCTTCGACCGCTCGACGGTGATCGTGCCGAACTCGAACCTCATCTCCGGCGTCGTCCGCAACCGCGTCCGCTCGAACCGCATGGGCCGCGTGCTTCTGACGATCCCGGTGCCGCGGGCGGCGGACGCGGACAAGGTCGCCGAAGTCATCCGCACGAGTGCCCTCGCGCATCGCGAGGTGATGAGCGAGCCCGGACCGAAGGTGCTGTTCAAGAAGATCGGCGAGACGGTGCTCGAATTCGACCTCGTCTGCTTCGTCGACGACATCGACGTCGCCGGCCGCGTCTCGAGCGAGTTGCTTTTTACCATCTACCGCGCCTTGCAGGAGGCCGAGATCGGCCACCCGATCCCGGACTCCGCGGCCCTCATGAAGGGCATCGTGCGCGTCGAGCAATCCCTCGAGCACATCGCCGACGCGATCGAGGACCGCGGCCTGGAAAAGCCGCTTCCGGAAGCGGCGATGCAGGTCGGGGCGCTGCGGAAAGGGAAGTCGTCGTGAGGCAACGCCGTCGCCTCTCCCCGCCTGCGGGGAGAGGGCCGCCGAAGGCGGCGAGCCTGCGCGGCAGGCGAGGGTGACGGGCCTTGCCGGAAAGGGCGCGGCGGTTTGGGCCGAGCGCGCCTCTTACGGCACCGCCCCCTCACCCCCGCTTCGCTTCGCTCCGCTTGTTTCGGCCTACGGCCGAAACCCTCTCCCCGCAAGCGGGGAGAGGCGAAGAGGGGCGAAGAGGGACGCTTGCCCCTTTGCCTCGCCGCCGCCATGCTGGTGCGATGTGGCTCCTGCGTCTTTACGCCCGCGTGCTCGGCCAGCTCGGCTCGGACCTCAAGGTCGGCGCCTGGCTTGCCCTCGCCAACGTGGCGCTCGCCATCACCGCCTTCGCGGAGCCGATCCTGTTCGGGCGCATCATCGACGTCCTGACGCGGGCGCAGGTGCCCGGCGTTCGCCCCATTACCTTCGCCTCCCTGACGCCGCTGATCCTCGCCTGGGTCGGCTTCGGGCTCTTCACCATCGGCGCCGGCGTCCTCGTCGCGCTGCATGCGGACCGGCTCTCGCACCGCAGGCGGCTTGCCGTCATGGCGATCTATTTCGAGCACGTCCTCGAACTGCCCCTCGCCTTTCACACCTCGACCCATTCCGGGCGCGTGCTGAAGGTGATGCTCGAAGGCTCGAACGGCATGGCCTGGCTCTGGCTCGGCTTCTTCCGCGAGCATCTCGCGGCCCTCGTCGCCCTCGTCGTGCTGTTGCCGCTCACCCTTTTCCTCAACTGGCGGCTGGGGCTGTTGCTCGTCCTCCTCGTCGCGATGTTCACGATCCTCACCACGATCGTCCTGCGCAAGACCGAGACACTGCAAGGCTCCGTCGAGCGCTATCACTCGAACCTCGCCGAGCACGCCTCCGATGCCCTCGGCAACGTCCCGGTGATCCAGTCCTTCACGCGCATCGAGGCGGAGACGCGCGCGCTCCAGGGCATCATCCACCAGCTCCTGCAGGCGCAGAACCCGGTCCTGTCCTGGTGGGCGCTCGCCTCCGTCGCGACGCGCGCCTCGGCGACGATCACCGTCACCGCGATCTTTCTCGTCGGAACGTGGCTGCATCTGTCGGGCTTCGCGACGATCGGCGAGGTCGTCACCTTCATGGCGATCGCGACGATGCTGATCGGGCGCCTCGAGCAGGCCGTCAACTTCATCAACCAGCTCTTCATGCAGGCGCCGAAGATGAAGGAGTTCTTCCAGATCCTCGACACCGCGCCCGCCGTGCACGACAAGACCGGCGCGAAGAACGTCGAGCGCTTCCGCGGCGCCGTCGCCTTCGAGGACGTGAGCTTCTCCTACGACGGCAAGCGCGCCGCGGTGCAGGACGTCTCCTTCGCCGCGCAGCCCGGCGAGACGATCGCCCTCGTCGGCGCGACGGGGTCGGGCAAGTCGACCACCCTCGGGCTTCTGCACCGCGCCTTCGATCCGCAATCGGGCGTCATCCGCATCGACGGCGACGACATCCGCGACCTCACCCTGTCCTCGCTCCGGCGCAACATCGGCGTCGTCTTCCAGGAGCCGATGCTGTTTGCGCGGAGCGTGCGCGAGAATCTTCAGGTCGGCCGCCCCGATGCGAGCGACCGCGAGATGATCGAGGCCCTCGAGCGCGCCCAGGCGCTCGATTTCATCGCGCGCCAGTCCGACGGTCTCGACACCGTCATCGGCGAGCGCGGACGCTCGCTTTCCGGCGGCGAGCGCCAGCGCCTCTCCATCGCCCGGGCGCTCCTGAAGAATCCGCCGATCCTGATCCTCGACGAGGCGACCTCGGCCCTCGACGCCGCGACCGAGCGCAAGCTCCAGGCGGCCCTCGACGAAGTCATGCGCGGCCGCACCACCTTCGTCATCGCGCACCGGCTCGCGACGATCCGCAACGCCGAACGCATCCTCGTCTTCGAGCACGGCCGCATCGTCGAAACCGGCGGCTTCGACGAACTCGTCGCCAAGGGTGGCCGCTTCGCCGAACTTGCCCGCGCGCAGTTCATGGCGGGCGGCGCGGCGCCCCGCCGCGAGCGCAAGATCCTCGTCGGCGAGGTGGTGGAGACGTGAGTGCCCGGCCGGTCGATTCGTTTCCGCCCCCTCATCCTGAGGAGGGTCGGACCTTCAGGCCCGACCCGTCTCGAAGGATGACTCCAGGAGGCTCTGAAACGCTCTGAAACGCCTTCGCGCGAGGCCCGGCGTCGGGAGGCTCCCGCGCCTTCCGGAT
Source organism: uncultured Alphaproteobacteria bacterium (assembly GCA_963754975.1). Classification (GTDB taxonomy): domain Bacteria; phylum Pseudomonadota; class Alphaproteobacteria; order Rhizobiales; family Beijerinckiaceae; genus Microvirga. The sequence goes on from CAVWII010000006.1 coordinate 229,289, forward strand.
CATCCTTGGAGACAGCCTGGACCTGACGGTCCAGGGTTCCTCGGGCTGAGGTCGCGAGGGGAAACGGAACGACGGCCAGACCTTCGGGATGAGGGGGTTGGGTGGAATCGCGACACCGATGACGGCGTCGGAAGCGGGCGTCCTCAGCCGATCCAGACCCGCACGATGCGATGCGAGTCGCGGGACAGTTCGACGTTGGCGCGGTCGGTCCGGTAATCCTCCGTCAGCGGATCGCCCGTCGTGTAGACCCGCAGCGTCTTGCCGATCAGCTCCCACGCGGAGATCGGGAACGGGCTGGGGAAGGGCAGGTCGCTGCCGGCGAGGCCCGGAGCCGCTGCGGCGAGATTGATCTCCTTCGCCATGTCGGGCGTGGCCTCGAGGGCGTTCGTGCGGGCGTGTACCCGAACGCCCCGAAGAGGCTTGCCGGGCCCCCAGTAATGGCGCCAGTCGCGGGCGATGACCTGACTGGCGGCGATCGGCGTCAGCACGGGCAGGGAAAAGCCGCGGGGCTCGTCCGCGTAGAAGTCGTAATCCTGAATCCCGTCCGCCGGCGGCGCGATGGTGATCCGGGCGCCGAGCTGCGGATGGCTCCAGCCGGTGGTCGGGACGCGGCCCGTGGCCGTGACCGCGAGAAAGGGCAGGCCCGGCAGGTGGAAGAGGTGAACCTCGTCGACGGCGTAGATGACTTGCATGGCGATCCCCCGTTCTCGGGCCGCGGGGCGGCCCGGACGGGGATACTACAGCTAAGGTTGTATGAAGCGCACTATATACCTTTAGGTTGCAGAGATGAGCGATTCGGATGAGCCGTATTGCTCGTTCGGCCAGCTATCGCTCACAAAAACGCCCGTTCCTCGCGCCGGATCACGGCCAGCATCGCGCCGTAGGGCGCGATGGCGAGGGCGGCGAGGACGAGCTTTACGCCGTAATCGGCAAGGGCGAGCGTCGTCCACGGCAGCGCGACGCACGCGTCGGCGATGCCGATGCGGTCGAGAAGATCGGCGATGCTGACGCCGAGGCCCGGCACGGCGCCGCAATAGAACGCAAGGGTGAAGAAGATCGCCGTGTCGACGGCCGAGGAGATCACCGTCGACGCGAAGGGCGGCAGCCACCAGGCCCGGCCCGAGAGGCGCGCGAAGATGGCGACGTCGAGGAGTTGCGCGGCGAGGAAGGCAGCCCCGGAGGCGAGCGCGATCCGCGGCGTCGCGAAGGCGACCGAGAGCGCGACCGCGGCGACGAATCCGGCATAGACGACCCGCCGCGCCCGCGCCGGCCCGAAACGGCGGTTCGCGAGATCGGTGACGAGAAACGCGAACGGGTAGGAAAAGGCGCCCCAGGTGAGGATGTCGCCGAGACCGCCGAAGGCGACGGGGTACTGCACCAGCACGTTCGAGGCGAGCACGACGAGACCCATCGCCGCAACGGCGACGGCAAAGTCGCGTCGGTCGAGGAATTGCTTCGACGGGGAGGGGACGGGCGCCATGGCTCCGGCGCCGGACGCTCGCTTCGCGCCTGCGGAACCGGCGGCCTCAGGCCGCCGCATTCTCCAGCTTCTTCGCGATCTCGCGCTTCAGCACGCGGGCGGTCTGGGAGAGTTCGGCCTCGTCGGCCTTGGCGAGGAAGGCGTCGAGGCCGCCGCGATGCTCGACCGAGCGCAGGGCGTTCGCGGAGATGCGCAGCCGCACCGAGCGCTGCAGGGTCTCGCTCTGGAGCGTGACACGGCAGAGGTTCGGCAGGAACTTGCGCTTCGTCTTGTGGTTCGAGTGGCTCACGAGGTGACCGCTCAGGACGGCCTTGCCCGTCAGTTCGCAACGGCGCGACATCGCTCTGGTCCTATCTGCAGCGGGTCCGGCCGCCTCCGAACGCGGGTTTGCAGCGATCGCAGAATCCCGCGCCGGCCGGACGCCGAAAGTCCTTGGAAGGGGCGAGCCTATAGGGCAAAGGTCCCGGCTGCGTCAAGAACGGGGCCGGGGCGGCCTCGCTTTTTCGTGACGGCGCGGTCACGATTTGCCCCTGATTCGAACGGAAGAGGAGGCCCCCGCTCTGGACATCCCGACGATGCGCGCGCTCGCCCCGGTCCTCGCCCTCGCCGCCTGCGCCTTCGCGGCCGGCCCGCTCAAGGCCGAGACGCTGAAAGTCGGCTACGGCATTTTTCTCGCCGGCCTGCCCCTCGGCACGGCCGACCTTTCGGCCAATCTCGACGGCGGCCGCTACCGGATGGAGCTCGGCGCCAAGCTGACGGGCCTGGCCGGCGCCCTCACCGGCGGGCGCGGCGGCGCCACGGCGGCGGGCGCGGTCGCCTGGCCGCAGCCGGCGCCGACCTCCTTCGCCCTGACGTCGCGGACCTCGAGCGATCAGCGCACCGTGCGCATGAACCTCGCCGGCGGCAACGTCGCCTCCCTCGACATCGCGCCGCCCCTCGACGAGAAGCCCGACCGGGTGCCCCTCGCCGAGAGCCACAAGCGCGGCGTCACCGATCCGGTCAGCGCCCTTTTGATGCCGATGCGCGGCGCGCCGGCCGACCCGGCGAACTGCAACCGCACCATCCCGGTCTTCGACGGCGCCGCCCGCTTCGACGTGGTGCTGAGCTATGTCGAGACGAAGGAGGTCGAAAAGCCCGGCTACAAGGGGCCGGTCCTCATCTGCAACGCCCGCTACGTGCCGATCGCCGGCCACCGGGCCCTGCGCCCCTCGACGAAATTCATGGAGGAGAACCGGGATCTGCAGGTCTGGCTGGCCCCGGTTCAGGGCACCCGCGTCCTCATTCCCCTGCGCATTTCCATCCGGACGATGATCGGCATGTCGGTTATCGAGGCCTCGAGCTTCGCCCTCCAGCCGGACGCCCGAATCGTCCCGGCCGTCAAGGCGGGCGCGGCGCAGTAGGCCGGTCCCGCTCTGGCGCGGCGGCCTGGAAGGCGCCATATAGGGCCGATGCCCGGTCGCGACCGGGAGCGTTTCCGTCCGCGGTTTGTTCGTGTCCTGTTCGCGCAGTTCCGGTCAAGCTCGCGTCCTGCCTTCCCGAGGGACGACCTGCCGCGGACCCTCCCCTCCGGACGCCGATCGTTGAACTTCTCCCGCCGCTCTCTGCCGCCGTCGCTGCGGGCCCGCAGCGTTACCGCGGTGCTCGGTCCGACGAACACGGGCAAGACCCATCTCGCCATCGAGCGCATGCTCGGGCACGAGACCGGAATGATCGGGCTGCCGCTCAGGCTTCTCGCACGGGAAGTCTACGGCCGCGTCGTCGAGCGGGCCGGCGCCCACAACGTCGCCCTCGTCACCGGCGAGGAAAAGATCAAGCCGGACCGGCCGCGCTACTGGATCGCGACCGTCGAGGCGATGCCGCGGGACCTCGACGTCGCCTTCGTCGCCGTCGACGAGGTCCAGCTCGCCGCCGACCTCGACCGCGGCCACGTCTTCACCGACCGCCTCCTCAACCAGCGCGGCCGCGAGGAGACGATGCTGATCGGCTCGGGCACCATGCGCCCCCTTGTCGAGGCGCTGATCCCGGGCGTCCGCGTCGTCACCCGGCCGCGGCTCTCGAAGCTCACCTTTGCCGGCGAGAAGAAGGTCTCCCGCCTGCCGCACCGCTCCGCCATCGTCGCCTTCTCGGCGGAGGAGGTCTACGCCATCGCCGAACTGATCCGGCGCCAGCGCGGCGGCGCCGCCGTGGTCCTCGGCGCGCTCTCGCCGCGCACCCGCAACGCCCAGGTCGAGCTCTACCAGTCCGGGGACGTCGACTACCTCGTCGCCACGGACGCCATCGGCATGGGGCTCAACCTCGATGTCGACCACGTCGCCTTCGCCTCGGACAAGAAGTTCGACGGCTTCCGCTTCCGCAAGCTCTATCCGGCGGAGCTCGGCCAGATCGCCGGCCGCGCCGGGCGGCACCTCAGCGACGGCACCTTCGGCACAAGTGGGCGCTGCCCGCCCTTCGACGCCGAGACCGTGGAGGCGCTCGAAAACCACGTCTTCGATCCCGTCCGCGCCCTGCAATGGCGCAACCCGGACCTCGATTTTTCGTCGCTTCCGGTCCTGCGCGACAGCCTCGCCGCGCAGCCGCGCGAGCACGGCCTCCTGCGCGCGCCGATGAGCGAGGACGTCGCCGCCCTCGAAATCCTCGCCCGCGAGGACGACGTCGTCGGGTTCGCCCGCGGCCGCGCCGCGGTGGAGCGTCTCTGGCAGGTCTGCCAGGTGCCCGACTACCGCAAGGTCTCGCCCCAGAGTCACGCCGATCTCGTCCACCAGATCTACCGCTTCCTGATGCAGGAGGGCGCCGTGCCGGCGGACTGGTTCGCGCGCCATCTTCAGGCCATGGACCGGACCGAGGGAGACATCGACACGCTGTCGAACCGGATCGCGCAGGTGCGGACCTGGTCGTTCATCGCGAACCGGCCCGACTGGCTCGCCGATCCAGAGCATTGGCAGGGCGTTGCGCGTCAGGTAGAGGACAAGCTTTCGGACGCGCTCCATGAGCGGCTCGCCCAGCGCTTCGTCGACCGGCGCACGAGCGTGCTGATGCGGCGCTTGAGAGAGAACGCGATGTTGGAAGCGCAAATCACGCCCGCCGGCGACGTCACCGTCGAAGGCCAGCATGTCGGGCATCTGCACGGCTTCCACTTCGTGCCCGATCCACAGGCCGACCAGGCCGAGCTGAAGACGCTCCGCAACGCCGCCGCGAAGGCGCTCGCCGGCGAGATCGAAAGCCGGGCCGAGCGCTTTTCCGCCGCCGCCGACACCTCCCTCGTGCTTGCCAACGACGGCGCGATCCGCTGGCAGGGCGACCCGGTCGCCAAGCTCGAGCCGGGGGACAAGACCTACGAGCCGCGTCTGCGCCTCGTCGCCGACGAGCAGCTCACCGGCCCCGCCCGCGACAAGGTCGAGGCCCGGCTGACCGCCTGGCTGAAGGCGCATATCGTGCGTTTGCTCGGGCCGGCGCAGCAGCTCGAGGAACACGCCGAATTGCAGGGCCTCGCCCGCGGCATCGCCTTCCAGATCGCCGAGTCCCTCGGCGTGCTCGAACGCGCAAAGGTCCTGCACGACGTCCGCAGCCTCGATCAGGACGGCCGGGGCGCCCTGCGCAAGCTCGGCGTCCGCTTCGGCGCCTATCATCTCTACCTGCCGGCGCTCCTGAAGCCGGCGCCGCGAACCCTCGCGGCGCAGCTCTGGGCGCTCCGGCACGGCGGTCTCGATCAGCCCGGGCTCGACGAGATTGCGCATCTCGCCTCCTCCGGTCGCACCTCGATCCCGGTCAACCCGGTCATCGCCCACGGGCTCTATCGGGCGGCGGGCTTCAGGGTCTGCGGCGGGCGCGCCGTGCGCGTCGACATCCTGGAGCGGCTCGCCGACCTCATCCGCCCGGCCACGGCCTATCGGCCCGGCCTGACCCCGGGCGAGCCGCCTTCGGGCGCTGCGGACGGCGACGGCTTCGTTGCCACCGTCGCGATGACCTCCCTCGTCGGCTGCGCCGGGGAGGATTTCGGCTCCATCCTGAAATCGCTTGGCTACGTCCTCGACCGCCGCCCCGGCCCGGCCATCACGGTGCCGCTGCTGCCGGCCCCGACCCTCGTGCGGCCGGCTCCTGCGGCGGAGCCGTCGCCCGCGCCTGCGCCCGACGGGGTGGCCGCCTCGGCGGAGACGCCGGCCGAGGCCCTCGCCGAGCCTGCCGAAGCCCCGGCGGAGGCGACGCCCGATGCGCCCGTCGAAACCGGCGAGGCCTTCTCGGGGCCTGCGCGGACAGCCGAGGGGTCTGTGACCGCGGTCGCTCCCGAGCCCGAGCCGATCCCTTCGAGCGAAAGCGCGGATCCCGTCGAGACTGCGTCCGAGACCTCGGCCGAGCCCGGGCCTGAGGCGGTCGACCGATCCGCCGAGGCTGCGCCCGCACCTGCGGCGGAGGCGATCGCGGCTGCGCCTGAGGCTGTGGCGGCCGTGCCGGAGGCCGCTGAGGCCGAGCCTGTGGCCGAGGAAGCCGCGCCCGAGGCCGTGGCGGCTGCGCCGGAGGCCGGCGAGGCCATGCCAGAGGCGGGGGAAGCCGCGCCCGCGGTCGAGCCCGTGCTGATCGACGTCTGGCGCCTCGGGCGGCGGCACCAGGAGGGCGGCCGGCACCACCATCACGGCCGCAAGCGTCCCGAGCGCCGGGCCGACGGCGAAGGCGGGCCGGAGCGCCGCCCGCGCCCGGAGCGCCCGCCCGGCGAGGGACCGCCCCGCCGCGAGCGGCCGCGGCCCGAGCGCAGCGGCGAGGAACGCCGCGCCGAGGGTGGCGAGAACCGCCGCGCCGAGGGCGGCGAGAACCGGTCCGGCCCGCGCCCGCCGCGCGGCCCGCACCGCTCCGACGATCGCCGCGGCCCGCGCCCGGACAGGCGTTTCGAGGAGCGGCGGGGGCAGGAGCGCCGCGAGGAGCGGCGCGAGAAGCAGCCCGATCCGAACTCGCCCTTCGCGAAACTCCTCGCCCTGAAGGCGCAGCTCGAGGATCAGGGCGGCAACAAGCGCTGAGCGGCGGTGCGCGAGGACCGGCAGCGGCTCGACAAGTGGCTGTGGTTCGCGCGCTTCGTGAAGTCCCGCAGTCAGGCCGCGAAGCTCGTCGCGGACGGCTTCGTCCGCGTCAACGGCGAGCGCAGCGAGAATCCGGCGAAGGCGCTCGCGGTCGGGGACGCCCTGACCCTCGCCCTGCCGCGGACGACCCGCGTCGTCAAGGTCGAGAGGCTCGGCAGCCGCCGCGGCCCGGCGCCGGAAGCGGCCAGCCTCTACAGCGAGATCGGCCGCGACGACCCATCGCTTGTCACCAATGGGCGCAAGGGTTAGAGCCGCTGATTACAGGCGAAGGCGGCCCCGCGCCGCCTCGCTCCAGGGACCGCGAATGACCTACGTCGTCACCGAGAACTGCATCAAGTGCAAGTACATGGATTGCGTCGAAGTCTGTCCGGTGGATTGCTTCTACGAGGGCGACAACATGCTCGTCATCCATCCGGACGAGTGCATCGATTGCGGCGTCTGCGAGCCCGAATGCCCGGCCGAGGCGATCAAGCCCGACACCGAGCCCGGCCTTGAGCAATGGCTGAAGCTCAACACGGAACTGGCGAAGAGCTGGCCCAACATCACCCAGAAGAAGGACCCGCCGCCGGACGCGAAGGACTTCGACGGCGTGCCGGACAAGTTCGCGCAGTACTTTTCGCCGGAACCAGGCGAGGGCGACTGAAGCGCGAAGGTCAGACATCCCGTCGCATCGTTGAAATATTTTTGCTTTTCGGCGCAGCCTGTGCTAGGGTCCCTGCGTTCCGTCGCTTGCGCCCGACGGGCGTGAAACCCGCAGGTGAGCGGTCCTAAGAAGATGAAATGACAGAGCACGTCCCGTGAGCCCGAGGAAGCCGCTTCCCAAGAGCGGGACCGAGGGATCAGGGGTCGAACGGGCGCGTGCAAGCCAGCAGAGGATCAGGGATCACGCGGAACGCAGGTTCCGCTGCAGATTTGTGTTTGTCCGGCGCCGGAATCCCTGTCCGGCCGGGACGTTCTGCCCCTCCCCCAAGGGGCCCGTGAAGGAGTCCTTCTCGCATGACCGCCAAGAAGACCGCCCAGCGCCTCGGGTTCAAAACCGGAGAGGCGATCGTGTACCCGGCTCACGGCGTCGGCCGCATCACGGCCATCGAAGAGCAGGAGATCGCCGGTTATAAGCTGGAGTTGTTCGTCGTTTCCTTTGAGAAGGACAAGATGGTGCTTCGCGTCCCGACCGCGAAGGCGTCAAGCGTCGGCATGCGCAAGCTCGCCGAGCCGGCCCTCGTCCAGAAGTCCCTCGACGTGCTCACCGGCCGCGCCCGCGTGAAGCGGACGATGTGGTCCCGCCGCGCCCAGGAATACGAGGCCAAGATCAATTCCGGCGACCTCATCGCGGTGGCCGAGGTCGTGCGCGATCTCTACCGCTCCGAGGCGCAGCCCGAGCAATCCTATTCCGAGCGCCAGCTCTACGAAGCGGCCCTCGACCGGGTCGTGCGCGAGATCGCCTCGGTGAACAAGATTACCGAGACCGAGGCGCTCAAGCTCATCGAGCAGAGCCTCGCCAAGTCCCCGCGCCGCGCCAAGAACGCCGAGGCCGAGGAAGAGGTGCAGGAGGAGGCGGCCTGAAGGCCGTTCTTCCGAACGGAGCATGTCCCGAGAAGGCCCGGTGCGTTGCGCCGGGCCTTTTTCGTTGCAGGGCGAGGAGCCGAGAATGGCGCTTTCGGAAGGGCCGATCCGCACCGCCTTCGCGCAGCAGGCGCACCATTGCCGCCAGCTCGGCTCCCCGTTCACGGCAGCGGTCTGCGATGCGCTCGCCGCCCTCGTCGACGAGACGACGCGGGTTGGCCGTCGCATCCTGCAATGGCCGGGCGATCCCATCGCCGCCGCCTTGCCGCTTCGGTCCGCCGGCGCGCTGAACGCCCTCGCCCGGAGCGGCCGCGCGCCCGGCCTCGCGGCCCTCTACCCGCCGAACGCGCTTCCCGATCCGGAACGGCTGCAGGACGGCATCGCCGCCGCGGCCGCGGCTCACGATGCCTTCCTGCACGACTTCCTCGACCGGCCGCCGCAGACGAACGAGGTCGGCCGCTCCTCGTCGCTCCTCGGCGGCTGCCTCCTCGCGGCGGCGCGGACCGAAAAGCCCCTCGAGCTTTTCGAGATCGGCTCCAGCGCCGGCCTCAACCTCGCCCTCGATCGCTACCGCTATGAACTCGGCGGTCCGCGCTGGGGCGACGAGGCCTCGCCCGTAACCGTCCGCTCGACCTGGGAGGGCGCGCATCCGCCCCTCGACGCGCCCCTCGTCGTCGCGGCCCGGGCCGGTTGCGACGTCAACCCGCTCGATCCCGCCGCGGCGACGGACCGCGAGCGCCTCCTCGCCTATGTCTGGCCGGACCAGACGGAGCGGCTCGAGCGGCTCGCCGCCGCCCTTGCCCTCGCGGCCGAGAGGGGCTGGCAGGTCGAGCGCGCCGACGCGGCCGAATGGCTCCGCCACCGCCTCGCGGCGCCGGCGGCGCCGGGCCGGACGCGGCTCGTGATGCACAGCATCGTCTGGCAATACCTGCCCGAGGCGACGCGCGCGGCCATCGCCGACATCATGCGCGAGGCCGGCGCGCGGGCGAGCGCGGCGGCGCCGCTCGCCTGGTTCTCGATCGAGTCCGACGGCCGGCCCGACGGCGCCGCCATGCGCCTGACTGTCTGGCCGGGCGGCACGCGCGAGATCGTCGGACGCGCGGATTTCCACGGCCGCTGGTCGCGCTGGGGCGCGTGACGCGCAAGAGCCGCGTTCGGCGCGCTTCTCGCCTCTCCCCGCAAGCAAGCGGAGAGAGGCGAACCCGCGCCTCTTTTTGAGATATGTGCATCCGCTAGCCCGCAAGCGGGGAGAGGCGAACCCGCGCCATGCTTCGGAATGGAATGATTCACACGCCCTCGGGATGCGGGGGTGAGGCGGGACCTACGGGATCTGCGGGTCTACTCCGCCGCCTTGCGCCCGCGCTGCGCGAGCGGCGTGATCCTGAGCGCCGTGATGCGGTTGCGGCTCTTGCGCAGGACCTGGAAGCGGAAGCCGTGGAAGGTGAAGGCCTGACCGGCATCCGGGATCGCCCGCGCCTCGTGGATGACGAGGCCGGCGATCGTCGTCGCCTCGTCGTCGGGAAGGTGCCAGTCCATGGCGCGGTTGAGATCGCGCACCGGCACCGAGCCGTCGACGTTGACGGAACCGTCCGGCTGCGGCCGCACGCCCTGCACCGAGAGGTCGTGCTCGTCGTTGATGTCGCCGACGATCTCCTCGAGGATGTCTTCAAGGGTCACGAGGCCCATCACCTCGCCGTATTCGTCGACGACGAGGGCGAAATGCGTCTTCTTCGCGAGGAACGCCTTGAGCTGATCGCGAAGCGAGGTCGTGTCCGGCACGAACCAGCTCTCGAGCGCGATCGCCTCGACGCGAGCTTGAAGGCGTCGCCGCCGACGGCGTCGAGCGCGCGCAGAAGGTCCTTCGCGTGCAGAACGCCGACGATGTTCTCCGGCTGCCGCGCCAGAGCGGCAGGCGCGTATAGGGCGAGGCCAGAACCTCGCGCACGATCTCCTCGGAGGAGAGGTCCGCGTTGATGGTGCGCATCTTGGTGCGGTGGACCATCACCTCCGACACCGTGAGGTTGGCGAGGTCGAGCAGGCCGCCGAGCATGTCGCGCTCGTCCTTCTCGACGCCGCCCTCCTTGTGCAGGAGGTCGACCTGGCCGCGGATCTCTTCGGTCGCCGAGAGGATCGGCGCGTCCGCGCCGATGCGGATGCCGAAGGGGCGCAGCATCAGTTTGACGAGACGCTCGATGGCCAGGGTGATCGGACCGAGGATCGCGACGATGATCGTCACCGGCCGCGACAGGAACAGCGAGACCTTGTCGGGCGAGGTGATCGCGAGCGTCTTCGGCAGAACCTCCGCGAAGACGATGACGAGGACCGACATCGTCACCGTCGCGTAGATAACGCCGCCGTCGCCGAAGATCGCGACGAGCACGCTCGTCGTGAAGGCGGAGACGCCGATATTGACGATGTTGTTGCCGATCAGCATCGTGCCGATAAAGCGCTCGCGCATGGCGAGCAGCCGGTTGACGAGGCGGGCGCGGCCGTCGCCGGAGCGCTCGAGCGCCGAGCATGCGCGCCCGCGAGGCGGCCGTGTAGGCGGTCTCGCCGGCCGAGAAGAAGGCCGACAGCCCGAGGCACGCGATGACGATCAGGGCCGCGACCCACAAGTCGACGGAAGGGTCGTCGTTCATGGCGTCGGACGAGTCTCGCTCTCGTCGAGGAGGAAGGCGCGCACCTCCGCGACCGGCGATTCCCGGCGCGATGAAGCTCTGGCCGATGCCGCGGGCGAGGATGAAGGTCAGCGCGCCGCGCCTTGACCTTCTTGTCCTGCGCCATGGCGTCGAGGAGCGCGTCGACGGCGCCGTGCCCGCCCGGCACGTCGGCAGAGCCGCGTCGGCAGGCCGACCGTGCGCAGATGGCGCCGCGACCCGCGCCGGCGTCCTCCGCCGGAGCAGAGGCCGAGCCGCGCCGAGAAGCGGAAGGCCAGCGCAAGGCCGATGGCGACGGCCTCGCCATGCACGAGGCGGGCGGCGTCGTAGCCCGTCACGCCGCTCGAGCGCGTGGCCGAAGGTGTGGCCGAGATTGAGCAGCGCGCGGTCGCCCTCCTCGCGCTCGTCGCGCAGCGACGATCGCCGCCTTCGACCGGCAGGCCTGCGCGCGACCGCCTCGTCGCGCGCCGGGCTCGCCGGCGAAGACGCCGCGCCAGTTCGCCTCGCACCAGTCGAAAAGAATGCGGCATCGTCGATCAGGCCGTATTTCACCACCTCGGCGTAGCCGGCGCGCATCTCGCGCGTCGGGCAGGGTGTCGAGGAGCGCCGTGTCGGCGAGGACGAGGCTCGGCTGGTGGAAGGCGCCGACCAGGTTCTTGCCGTAGGCGGAGTTGATGCCGGTCTTGCCGCCGACGGAGGAATCGACCTGCGCGAGCAGCGTGGTCGGCACCTGCACGAAGCGCACGCCGCGGCGGACGATCGCGGCGGCAAAGCCGGCGAGGTCGCCGACGACGCCGCCGCCGAGCGCGACGACGAGATCGCCGCGCTCGATCTTCGCGGCGAGGATCGCGTCGCAGACGCCGGACGAGCTGGGCATAGGATTTCGAGGTCTCGCCCGGCGGGAACGGCGATCGTCGCGGCCCGCAATCCACGGCCTTCGAGGGAGGCTGAGAGCGCGCTCGGCGTAGAGCGGCCCGACGGCGCCGTCGGTGACGACGGCCGCGGCGCGGGCGCCGAGGGCGGCGATACGGCGGCCCGCCTCGGCGAGAAGGCCGCGGCCGACGAGGATGTCGTAGGCGCGCCCCGGCAGCGCCACCGGCACGGTCGTCACGCGCGCCGGTCGTCTCCGCGGCGGCGCTCAAGGCGCGCTCTCCGGGCGTCGCGGGCAGGCGTTCCTTCAGGGCGCCTGAGGACGTCGTCGACGACGCGCTCGTGCGGCGCTTCGCGCGATTCGACCGTGATGTCGGCGAGCCCGTAGAGCGGGTGGCGCGCTTCCATCAGGCGGCGCATCGTCGCCTCGGGATCGGCGTTCTGGAGCAGCGGCCGGTTGGAGCGCTTGCGCACACGGCGCATCAGCACGTCGAGGTCGGCCTTGAGCCAGATCGAGACGGCGCGCTCGGCGATGCGGCACCGGGTCTCCTCGTTCATGAAGGCGCCGCCGCCGGTCGCGAGCACGAGCGGCCCGTCCTGCAGGAGCCGGGCGATGACGCGCCGCTCGCCGTCGCGGAAATAGGTCTCGCCGTCGATCGCGAAGATCTCCGGGATCGTCATGCCGGCGGCGGCCTCGATCTCGAGGTCGGCGTCGCGGAAGGGCAGGCCGAGCCGGTGGCCGAGGCGGCGCCCGACGGTCGACTCTTGCCCGCGCCCATCAGCCGACGAGCACGATCGAGCGCACGCCAAGCAGCGCCCGGATGCGACGATCCGCGCCGAAACCGTCCTGCGACACACGATCCAGCGCCCGCTCCCCCGCCTCGGCGAGAGCCCCGACGCGCCCCATCTCGTTCATGGGGGCCAGTCCTAGCACGGGAGAGCCGGCGCTGTCAGGGGCGGGTTCCGGGGTCTGCGCCGGCGCCACACCGCCCGGCTTTCCGTAGCGGTTCGGCGCGACCGGCTGCCCCGCCCCTTGCGCGGCCGCGCTTCGGCATGATGTAGAAAGCGGACCACGCGAGGCGCACTGTTGCCGACCCTGTTCCGGTTCCTGTTCGTTCTCGGCGATCCTCGCCGGCCTCGTCTTCGCGGCCATGTTCACGCTCGCGACCTTCGTCCAGCCGGAGCCGCGCGAGATGACCGTGACCGTCCCGTCCTCGAAGCTGCAGCCGCGATGAGCCGGGGCGCGTCATCGGCGACCTCTTCCTCGACATGCTCGCGGCCGAGCGCGGCGCCGCGCCGCAACACGCTCGACGCCTACCGCCGCGACCTCGACGACTATCTCGGCTTTCTTGCCGAGCGGCGGGCGCTCTCCCGAGGCCGCCGGGGCCGCGACGATCCGCGCCTTCCTCGCCGAGCCTCGAGGCGCGCGGCCTCAAGGCCTCCTCGGCGGCGCGGCGGCTCTCGGCGGTGCGGCAGTTCCACCGCTTCCTCTATGCCGAGGGCTACGCGCCGGCGGACCCGACCGCCGCCGTCTCGGCCCCGAAGCGCGGGCGCGTCGCTGCCGAAGGTGCTGTCGGTCGCCGAGGTCGACCGGCTCCTCGCGGTGGCGCAGGAGGGCGCGGGCCGGGCCGAGGCCGCTGCGGCCGAGCGGCTGCGGGCGGCGCGGATGCGCCTGCCTCCTCGAGACTCCTCTACGCCACGGGCCTGCGCGTCTCGGAGCTCGTGGCGCTGCCGCGCAGCGCCGCGAAGACCCGCGATCGCTTCCTCGTCGTGCGCGGCAAGGGCGGCGAAGGAGCGCCTCGTGCCCCTCACCGAGGCGGCGCGGCGAGGCGGCCCGCGCCTATCTCGCCCTGCTCGAGGCCGGCGGCGCGGCGACCGGGTCCTTGGCTCTTCCCTGCCGACAGCGAGAGCGGCCATCTCACCCGCCAGGCCTTCGCCCGCGACCTCAAGATCCTCGCCGCGGCGGCGGGCTCCGGCCGACCGGATCAGCCCGCATGTGCTGCGCCACGCCTTCGCCAGCCACCTCCTGCAGAACGGCGCCGACCTGCGCGTCGTGCAGGAGCTGCTCGGCCATGCCGACATCTCGACGACGCAGATCTACACCCACGTCCTCGACGAGCGCCTGAAGAGCATGGTGCGCGACCTGCACCCGCTGGCCGAGAAGACGTGAGGGCCGGCCTTACGCCTGTCCCCGCGATCCGTGGCCCGCGAGCAGCGCCTCCGCCTCGCGGACGACCCGGTCGACGATCTCGGCGGCGGGCGGGATGTCGCGGACGAGGCCGACGGCCTCGCCGGCGATGACGGCGGCGATGTCGAAATCGCCGGCGGCGCGGGCCTCTGCGTAGCGCTGCGCCTCCGCGGCGATGCTCTCCCGAAGCTCCGCTTCGCGGCCGAACCAGCGCTCGGCATGGGCGTTGCGCAGCACGCGGCCGGTGTAGGGCGACGGCCAGACGTTCTGCCGCGTGATGTCGAAGACGATGCTGCGCAGGGTGTCGTCGCCGCCGGCCTCGACGATCCGGCGCTTGGCGGCGGCATCGGCCTGCGCTTCCTGCGAGGCGTAGAACCGCGTGCCCATGAGGACACCTTCGGCGCCGAGCATGAGCGCTGCGGCAAGGCCGCGGCCGTCCGCGATGCCGCCCGCCGCGACGACCGGGATGTCCGCGAAAGGCAGTCGACGATCTCCGGGACGAGGCTCATCGTGCCGCGCGCGGCGCCATGGCCGCCCGCCTCGGTGCCCTGCGCGACGAGGATGTCCGCCCCGGCGTCGGCGGCGTCGTGCGCCTGCGCGAGGGTCTGCACCTGGCAGATCAGCGTCGCCCCCGCCATGCGGACGGCGCCCGCGAACGGACGCGGATCGCCGAACGACAGCATCACCGCGACCGGCCCGCGGGCGAGCGCGGCGTCGAGCAGGTGGGGTTTCTGCGCAAGGCTCCAGGTGATGAACCCGCAGCCGACCCGCGCGTTGCCGGCAGCCGCGAATTCCCGCTCGAGCCAGTCCGCGTCGCCGTAGCCGCCGCCGATCAGCCCCAGGCCGCCGGCCTGGCTCACGGCTGCGGCGAGCCTGCCGTTCGCGACGAAGTCCATCGGCGCGAGCAGGATCGGGTGTTCGATCCCGAGCAGGTCGGTGACACGGGTCCGCAAAGCCATGCGCCGCTCCGTATCGGCGGCGCAACAGCTGATCGGGGCGACCGCTGCGGCTTCCGCTTGCGCCTCAATAGCACGGAAAGCGGATGCAGACCTTGCGATGATGGCGATGATAGCGGCGAGGCGTGACGACGACCGGCCCGTAGCCGACGTCGCTATACGGCTCGAGATACGGCTGCGGGTAGAACGCGAAGCTGACGCCACGGACATGATGGCCGCCGTGCCAACCACCGTGCCAACCACCGTGCCGGCCGCCGGGCCAGCCGCCGTGACGGCCGCCGGCTTCGGCGGGCGCCGCGAGCGCCGCGACGCCGACGGCCATGGCGAGCGAGGCGGCGATCTTGATGAAGCGCGAAGACATGAGGTGCTCTCCCAACGAAGCGATGGAAGTGATGATGACAGCTGCGGCGACGTCGTTCAGTGAGAGCGGTCACGAGCGCCCGGCGGGTGGATGCGTGGGTCGCGGCTTGCGGAAAGGCGACTGAATTGACGCCTTCGCAGGGCTGCTTGACCGGAACGGACGATCGGCCGGTCGCGCCGGACCCGGTTCCGCAGGCTGTCGCCCGCCGATCGGAAGCATCCGGCCGGGCAGACGGCGGTGACATATTCAGATTGTGAACGCAGATCGTGAAGCGGGCGGTCCGGTCGCGCGCGAGCAAGGTCAAGACGGCCTTGGATTTCCTCGAAACCGGACGGCAACCCGACGCGGATTGGTTCCTGCGAAATCCACGATGCGGCAATGGCAGCGATGTGGTACCGTCGGGCTTTCAACGTGCATGGTTCCTGATCCCTCAGCGATCAAGAGTTTTCGCGTGCTCCGACGGAGACCAACTGCATTCAGACACGGTGCGACAGCGGGCGGGGAGACTTTCCACGGCAGCCACCGCTGACGGCAAAAACGGGCAAATTCCTGAGCTTCCAAAAATGCGAAAGATCTGCCGATCGATACCGTGGCAATCAAGGATTCTCGACCAAGCCGTCGACAAGGCCATCTTCAAGGCAGTCAGCAAGGACCCTCTCCAGGACCGATCGGCGCCCTCACGGCGCATCTCGCGCTCGATGGCGCGAGCGCAGTCGGGCAAGCTCAAGGCGGCCTGAGGGAAGGAGCGGCGGCATCGCGAAGGGGAGGGGCGATTACATCAGGAGGAAACAATGGTCAGCCAACTTGCCGCCGCGGCGGACGCCATCCTCAATCGCGTTGTGACGGGCACTCCCCGCGTTTCGGGCGTCGTCGCCATGGCCACGGACCGCAAGGGCATCGTCTACCAAGGCGCAGCCGGAAAACGCGCCCTCGGCAAAGACGACGCGATGACGACCGACAGCGTCTTTGCGATCTTTTCGACCACCAAGGCGATCACCGGTACGGCGGCTCTGCAACTCGTCGAGGAGGGCAAGCTCGATCTCGACGCGCCCGCACGGACCTATGTTCCGGACCTCGGCCAATTGAAGGTCATCGAGGGTTTCGACGATGCCGGCCAGCCGCGATTGAGGGCGCCGAAGCGGGACATCACCACGCGCATGCTGATGCTGCACACGGCCGGGTTCGGCTACGACTTCTTCAACGAGACCTACAATCGGCTGGCGACGGAGCACGGTCAGCCGAGCGTCATCACCGCCACGAAGGCGGCGTTGACGACGCCGCTTCTGTTCGATCCCGGCGACCGCTGGGAGTATGGATCGAACATCGACTGGTGCGGCCAGGTCGTGGAGTTCGATCGCCGGCCGCCGGCTCGGCGACGTCTTCGCCGAGCGCATCTTCAAGCCTCTCGGAATGACGGATACCTCGTTCGAGATCACCCCGTCGATGCGCGCCCGGCTGACCCGCATCCACCAGCGCGAGGCCGACGGATCCCTGAAAACTCTGAACGATCTCGAGCTGCCGCAGCCTCCCGAGATTCGACATGGGCGGCCACGGGTTGTACGGGACCGTCGGCGACTACATCCGCTTCATTCGCATGTGGCTCAACGACGGCGCCGGCGAGCACGGCCGGGTCCTCAAGCCCGAGACTGTTCGCGAGGCTGAGAAGAACGGGCTCGGGGACAAGAAGGTCACCATGCTGCCGGGGGTGATCGCCTGGCTCTCGAACGACGCGGAGTTCTTCCCCGGCCTTCCGAAGTCCTGGGCCTACACCTTCATGATCAACGACGTCGAGGCTCCGACGGGACGGCCCGCCGGCGCTCTCGGCTGGGCCGGCCTCGCCAATCTGTTCTTCTGGATCGACCGCAAGAACGGCATCGGCGGCTATTGGGCGACGCAGGTCCTGCCCTTTGCCGATCCGGTCTCGTTCGGCGGCTACATGGATTTCGAGCGAGCCGTCTATGAAAGCATGGCCGCGCGCAAGGCGGCCTGAACGGGCGTCGATCCGCTGGCGAGCGACGGCTCGCCCCGGATCGGATGCGATCCCCGGACGCCCGACGTCGGCGGCGGTCACCGCAGACCGCCGCCGCCGCTTCCGCGATCCGGGAAGCGACGGATCAGCGCCCCTCGAGAAGCGCGCCGACGATCGCGAGCCACTCCTGGGCGAGGGGTTCGCCGGCGCCGGGCCGGCCGGCGCGGCGGTACCAATACATCGCGTTGGACAGGTCGCCCTCCTTGCGATGAAGGTACGCATGGACCCAGTCGCTCGCCGGATCGGACGTGTGCCGCTGAGCGAGGCCGTGCGCCTTATCCCAGTTCCCCTTTGCGTCCCACCAGAGCGCCTGCAGCGCGTCGCTCAAGGAGGGGGACGGCTCCGCGCCGGCGAGGGACGATTGGAAGTCTTCAATGGTCATGGGCCATCCCGTTCCGCGATCGTGAGCCCTGTCGATCACGCGGCCGCACCGCCGGGCCGAACGGCGATGAGCTTGATGAGATCGTCCGCGACGAACCGGGTCTCCAGAATTTCCCACCCCAGCTCGCGCACACGCTCCTCGGTCCCGCGGTCGAAACCTGCACCGTACGCCCACGCCATCCAGGGCTCCCAGAGGCCGGCGACGAAGGCCCGGAGCGCCCCCTGCGGCCGCACATATTCCAGCAGCCGCAGGGGGCCGCCAGGCTTCAGCACGCGGGCGATTTCGAGGAGCGCCGGCACCTGAAGTTCATTCGGCAGCACGCAAAACAGGAACGATGCGACAGCAGCATCGAACGACCGATCCGGAAAGTCGAGGCTGGTCACGTCCATGACGCGGAGATCGACGGCGCGTCCAACCCGATGGGCGCGATTCCGGGCGCGGTTCAGCATGGCCGGGCTGATGTCGATCCCGACCACGCTCGCCTGCGGCGGATAGAAGGGAATGTTGCGCCCCGTGCCGACGCCGGCATCGAGGATCCGGCCTTCCAGCCCCTGGAAGAGCTGTGGACGCAGGTGGCGATAGCGGCCGCGCTCGAACGGAAGGTCGAGCAGATCGTACAGGGGCGCGATGCGCTCGTACCGGTGGAGATTGGACGTTTTGGCAGGCGCCATGAGCGAGATCGAATTCTTCTGTCGCCGCGTCAGGGATCCAATGACGCAAGCTACACGGACTCTCCGCGGTCATCCATTCAAACCTGCGCACGCGTTTCGAGTCGTCCCTCACGGAACGAGTTCGATCTCGCGCGGTCTTAAGGTCCTCGCGAAGAACGGTGCGCCAACCGCGCTCTATGCAAGCCTTCCCGCGCCTCTCCTGCGGCCCCGGCCGCCGGGCTGTCACGATTCCTCGACGAGGACATGCGCGGTCCCGCGCACGACGATACGCACGACGGAGCCGACGGCCGGCACTTCGATGCCGAAGCAGGGCACGACGAGCCTCGCCGTTCGGTCTACGGGGCCGGTTGCTCGAGCGGCCGCGTCGCGAGCGGGCGCGAGCGCGAGAGTCGCGGTGCCGACGGCGCCGGCGAATTCGGCGCCTGTCACCTCGGCGAGCACATCCCCGGCCCGCGCCGGCGTCCGCGCGTCGGCGGGCAAAAGCTGAAGCTGTTCCGGCCGCACCATGATCTCGGCCCGTCCGCGCCGCCCGCCGGTCTCGGCAGGGATGCGGCCGAGGCGGCAATCGGCGAAGCCCTCGCCGAGTTCCGCGGGGACGATAATCGCGTCGCCGAGGAACTCGGCCGTCGCGCGGTCGCGCGGGCGCAGATAGACATCCCGCGGCGCGCCCGTCTGAGCGACGCAGCCGTCCCGCAGCACGGCGACCTGATCGGCGAAGGACAGGGCCTCCGCCTGATCGTGCGTGACCAGAACCGTCGTGATGCCGGCCTCCCGCAGAACCCGGCCGACCGCCTGGCGCACATCGGCGCGCTTGCCGGCGTCGAGGGCGGAGAAGGGCTCGTCGAGGAGCATCAGCTTCGGTTGCCGCGCCAGCGCCCGCGCCAACGCCACGCGCTGCTGCTGGCCGCCGGACAGCTCATGCGGCTGTCGCTTCAGAAAGGAGCGATCGAGATCGACGACGTCCATCAGCGCGCAGATCCGCGCGTGGCGGTCCGCCAGCGCGCGATCAAGGCCGAAGCCGATATTCCCGGCGACGCTGAGATGCGGAAACAGGCCGCCGTCCTGCGGCACGAATCCGATCGCGCGGCGATGCGTCGGCACGAGGGTCGCCGCGTCCGTGATGACGCGGCCGTCGAGCGCGACGCAGCCGCGGTCGGGCGTCTCAAAGCCGGCGACGACGCGCAGGAGCGTGGTCTTGCCGGAGCCCGAGGGCCCGACGACGGCGGTGCGGCTACCTGCCGGCACGTCCAGATCGACGGCGTCGAGCGCGGGCGCGCCGCCATAGGTCTTGCACAGGCCGCGGACGGAAAGCGAGATCATCGCCCCGACACCCGCCGCGACTGCGCTTCGAGCAGAATCGCCATCGGCAGTGACAGAACGATCATCATGGCAGCATAGGGGGCCGCGGCCGCATAATCGATCTCGCTCGTCAGCGACCAGAATTCCGTCGCCAGCGTGCGCGTGCCGTTTGGCGCCAGCATCAGGGTCGCAGTCAGCTCGTTCGTGATGCCGAGCGCGACGAGGGACAGGCTCGCGGCGATGCCGGGCGCCGCAAGGCGCGCCGTGATCTGCCGTACCGCCTGGGCCGGCGTGCGGCCGAGCGCCATCGCCGCCCATTCGAGCTCGACCGGTGCCTGCGCGATGCTGGCCCGCAGCCCGACGAGCGCCCGCGGCAGGAAGATCAGCGCATAGGCGAGAAGCAGCGTCGTCACGGTCTGGTAGAGCGGCAGCGCGACGCGCACCGTAATCGTGACGAGTGCGAGCGCGACGACGACGCCGGGCAGCGAGCCGACATAGTAATGCGCGGCCTCGAGGGCGCGCTGCGCGCGGCTCGGCGCGCGCACCGACAGCCAGCCCATCGGCAGCGCCGCGGCGGTCGTCAGGACCGCGCCGGCGCCTGCGAGGGCGAGGGTCTGGACGACCGCCGCTCCGACCCCGTCGGCCCGCCAGACGCCGGCGCCGCCGCCGACGAGCCAGCGCGTGAGCGTGATCGCGGGAACGCCAATCGCGAGCGCGCTCGTCGCAGCCGGAAGGAGAAGGCAGATCGGCGCCAGGCGGCCGAGGCGCCGGCGGGCGGGGACGCGCGCGGCGCCGGCGCCGAGGCGCGCGTAACGCGCCTGCCCGCGGGCGCGGACCTCGAGGGCCATCAGCAGGAGGCAGCAGAGAACGAGCACGCCAGCGAGCATGTTCGCCGCCGGGCCGTTATAGGCGGATTGGAACTGATCGATGATCGCCGTCGTGAATGTGTCGAACGCGATCATCGCGTAGAGGCCGAATTCGCCCAAAAGATGCAGGCCGACGAGCAGCGCGCCGGCGCAGATCGCGAGGCGCAATTGCGGCAGCACGACGCGAAAGAACACGGACCACGGGCCGAGACCGAGCGAGCTGGCGACGTCCTCGGCCCCAGGATCGAGCCGCCGCAGCTGCGCCGAGACCGGCAGGTACAGGAATGGAAAATAGGCGAGCACGGACACGAGCGTCGCGCCGAAAAGGCCATGCAGCCCGGGAAACAGACTGATCCAGGCATAGCTGTGCACGAAAGCGGGCACCGCGAGCGGCGCCACGGCGAGGGCGCCCCAGAGCCGCGCTCCCGGCAGATCGGTGCGCGCAATCAGCCATGCGAGCGCCACCGCGAGCGCGATCGCGATCGGCACCGCGCAGGCTTCGAGGAGAAGGGTGTTGACGAGAAGCTCGGCGACGCGGGGCCGGACGACGAGGGCGACCGCCGTTTCCCATCCGGTCTGCACCGCGACCCAAACGATAAAGGCGAGGGGAATGAGCGCGAAGAGCGCGACGACGATCGTCAGGCCGAAAACCGCGCGGAAAGGGCGCGAGACGCGGCGTCGGCGCGGGCGCTCGCCGCGCAAGGCGCCGCCGCGTCCACGGACGGACGGCGACGAGGTTGCCTCAAGGCGGCCGGGGAGAGCCGGCGCAGCGGCGCGCGACTCCCCGGACCCGATCAAAGAAGGCCGGCCGCGAGCATGAGGTCGGTGACCGCCTTGTTGTTGAGCGATTGCGCCTCGACCTTCGGCGCCTGGAGCTTCGAGAGCGGCTCGAGCTTCGGGTTGGAATCGGCGCCGTTGCCGACAGCATACTCGTAGGAATCGCCGGTCTTCAGGATGTCCTGTCCGCCCGGTCCGGCGATCCATTTGACGAAGGCTTGCGCTTCCGCCGGGTGTTTGCTCGAGGCGAGCACGCCCGCTCCGGAGACGCTGACGAAGGCGCCGGGATCCCCGTTCCGGAAATAGTGCAGGGCAACGTTGCTGCTGTTCTCGCCGGTCTTCGCCTGGTCCCCGAAATAGTAATAGTGATAGATCACGGCGCCCTCGATCTCGGCGGCATCGACGGCCTTCATGGCGACGCCGTTGCCGCGGTAGGGCTTGGCGTTTTCCTTCATGGCCTTGAGCCAGGACGCCGTCGTCGCTTCGCCCTTGAGCTGAAGCAAGGCGCCGACGATGGCCTGGAAATCGGCGCCCGAGGGCGAAGCGGCCCAGCGGCCCTTCCATTGCGGATCGGCGAGATCGAGCATCGACTTCGGCAGCTTGTCGGCCGTCAGCTTCGTCTTGTTGTAGGCGAAGACGGTCGTGCGTGCGGCGACGCCGATCCAACGCCCGTCGGCGGGCCGGTAATTCTCCGGAACCTCGGCGAGGGTGTCCTTGTCGAGGGGCGCAAACAGGCCCGCCTTGTCAACGAGCGCCATCGCCGGAGAGTTCTCGGTCACGAAGACGTCCGCTGGCGAGGCGGCGCCTTCCTGGACGATCTGGTTGGCGAACTCCATGTCGCTGCCTTTGCGGAAAGTCACCTTGATGCCGGTGGCCTTGGTGAAGCCGTCCGCCCAGGCCTGCGTCAAGCTGGCGTGCTGCGCGTTGTAGACGACGATGCCGTCGGCCGACTGGGCGAAAGCGGCGCTGGCGGCACCGAACGCCGCCGCGGCGATAGCGGACAGCCTGAAAAGAGAGAAAGGCGATATCATCATGTCGGTCCCAATCGAGGCGTCAGGAGGGGCGGCCACGCTGGCAGCGCTGTGGGTGTAAGCGCAGTCGCGGCAGAATGGCAAACAGTTTAGTAGCGAATTGGAATAATTATAAACTAGATGTTCGGTGAGATTAAGCGCTAAGACAGAATATTGGCAACGGATTTTAGAAGTAATATTTGCTAAAATGCTGCGTCAGCAGCGCGAAAACGCTTATGAGCGCTATCCGCGGTGCGACCGGCGTTACGATAACAACAACGCGAGAACGCCGGCCCGGCGGTCGAATCGGCCAATCCCGGAACGTTCAGACACCGAAAAACACCGCAGGAGCCGCCGGCTACGGCCTTCGCGCGATCAGCCGAGGCCAGCCTTCGTGCGGCCGGCCCTCCGGCGCGCAGCGCCTTTCGTCCTGTCGCCGTCGAGCTCGATCCAGACGGGCGCGTGGTCGCTCGCCTTCTCGCAG
The DNA here is from genome assembly GCA_963754975.1 of uncultured Alphaproteobacteria bacterium. Taxonomy (GTDB): domain Bacteria; phylum Pseudomonadota; class Alphaproteobacteria; order Rhizobiales; family Beijerinckiaceae; genus Microvirga. The sequence continues at coordinate 251,948 of CAVWII010000006.1, forward strand.
CCGCGCACCTCGCGGTCGACGCCGGCCGCGGCGAGGCGGCCGGCGAGCGGACGGGCTCAGCAGCAGGTGATCGATGCGCAGGCCGGCGTCGCGGCGCCCAGGCGTTCCGGAAATAGTCCCAGAAGGTGTAGATGCGCTCGTCCGGATGGAGCGCGCGCAGCGCGTCGGTCCAGCCCTGCGCGACGAGGCGGCGAAAGGCGTCGCGCACCTCCGGCCGGAACAGGGCGTCGTCGAGCCAGCGCTCCGGCTTGTAGACGTCGAGCTCGGTCGGCATGACGTTGAAGTCGCCGGCGAGGACGACCGGCGCGCCGCTGTCCGAGCAGCTCGGCGGCGTGCGCCGTCAGCCGCTCGAACCAGCGCAGCTTGTAGTCGAATTTCGGGCCCGGCGCCGGATTGCCGTTCGGCAGGTAGAGGCAGCCGATCGAGCACGCCGTCGACGGCCGCTTCGATGTAGCGGCTGTGCGTGTCGTCGGGATCGCCGGGCAGGCCGCGGCGGGTCTCGATCGGCTCGGCGCCGCGCGCGAGGATGGCGACGCCGTTCCAGCTCTTCTGGCCGTGCCAGATCGCGCCGTAGCCGGCCGCGTCGATCGCGGCGTGCGGGAAACTTCTCGTCGGGCGCCTTCAGCTCCTGCAGGCAGACGACGTCGGGCGCGGCCTCGCTCCAGCCAGCGCAGCAGCACCGGCAGGCGGCCGTTGACGCCGTTGACGTTGTAGGTCGCGATCTTCACGAGTCGGCGCCGTCGCCGCAGTCGGCGAGAATGTTGACGAGCCGGCCGAATGGATCGCGCACGTGGAAGCGGCGCACGCCCCAGGCCTCGTCCGCCGGACCGTATCCGACCGCAAACCCCGCGTGCATCATGCACCCAGCTCCCGGGCGTTCGAGAGAAGACGTGGCAGAGATCCTCGCACGCCGTCTCGATGCGGGCCTCCGCCTCAATGTCTCGATTCCGCATAGACCTCGCGCACGGCCTGGTCGAGGTCCTTCCAGGCGGGATCGCGGCTGAAGTGAACCCGTAAGAACGTCAGGAGGTTCACCATGTCCTTCTCCGAGATCCACGCGAAAGGTGGCATCGCGTGGTCCCGTGCGCCCTTGGGCGGCCGAATTCCGGATCGGATGATTCTGATCGCATTGCGCGGATCGGGCCCGTTCAGCGACGAGGTCAGCGCGAGGGGCGCCGCGGGTTGACCGCGCCGATGGCACGTCGTGCAGGACTGCGTGAAAATCGCGCGGCCGGCCTGCATGGCCGGATCGGAGAGCCGTTCGGAGGTGTCGACGCTCTCCCGCTCCTTCGCGAAGGCGAGCGCGGATTCTGCCGCCGGCGCCGCCCCGTTCGCAAACGAGAGAATGTAGGTCGCGAGAGCGTCGAGGTCCTCGTCGGACTGATCGCCGAGGAGATCGACGACGGGAGTCATCGGGCCGGCGGCGACGCCGTGATCCTGGCTCCAGCCCTTGATGAGATAGTCGAGGAGCGCATCCTTGGTCCAAGGAACGGGTGCGGGCGATTGCGCATTCAGCGCCGGACTGTGCCAGCCCTCGACGTTGCCGCCGCCGAATTTCCTGTCCGCCAGCAAGCCGCCGAGGGCGTTTCGGGGCGTGTGGCAGGATCCGCAGTGGCCAAGACCTTCGGCCAGATAGGCACCCCTGTTCCAGGCCGCGTCGCGCGACGGATCCTCCTTCAGGGGACCCGGAGTGAAGAACAGGAGTTTCCAGCCGGCGAGCAGCGGCCTGAGATTGAACGGGAATCGAAGCGTGTTCTCCGGCGCCGCGCTGACCACCGGCTTCTGCGTCATCAGATATGCGTAAATGGCCTTGATGTCCTCGGGCGCGACGCGCGTGAAGTGATCGTAGGGAAAGACCGGATAGAGGTGTCGGCCACCCCGGTCGACGCCTTGCTGCATCGCCCGCGTGAACGCTTCCTCCGACCAGACGCCAATTCCCGTCTCCCGGTCGGGGGTGATGTTCGTGGAGGCGATCTCGCCGAACGGCGTCGGCAGGCGCAAGCCGCCGGCAAGCGGCTGTCCGCCGGGGCGCGTGTGGCAGACCGTGCAATAGCCGAGCGACGCCAATAATTCTCCCTTCTCGACGAGCGTCGGATCGAAGCTGCCCGCGCCGGGAGTCGCGACCGGATCGAGCGCGGGATAGCGCGCCGCCCAGGCGAAAAAGCCGCCGACGCCGGCAGCGATCGAGAATCACGACGATCAGAATGATCCGCAGCATGTCTCCCCCGTGGTCCCGGCCGGGCCGGGCTCTCTCCTCGATCAGGTGGTTGCAACTATCGGCGCACCGCCGGCGTCTCCAAAGGAAGACCCCTCGCGCGCCACGCCATGTAGAGCTCGAGCGCAAGGTACTCGGGCGATCCTGCCGAATAGGGCTCGGCCCGCACGGCATTGTTGCACCACGCGAACATCCGGTGGCGCGACGCCATCGAGCGCCACATCAGGCGGTAGATCGGAAATCCGTTGACCTGCCCTTGGCTGATGGTGTCCCCGCGCAGCTTCTGCCCGGCCAAGTCGTCGTGACATTGGGAGCAGGCGATATTGAGCTGGCCGCGGCGCCGGAAAAAGAACTCACGCCCGCTCTCGAAGAACGGTTTCGCGGAGCCGTCAGTCTCGACACCGACGGGCATGCCGCGCGACTGCGAGGAGACGAAGGCGTCGAGAGCCAAGAGGTCGGCGGATTCATCGGGTAGAGCCTCAGCCTTCATCTTCTCCGTTCGCATCTCGTTGATCCGAAGCGGCAGGTTGACGAGACCGCGGCGCTGCGCGTCGAACTGCGGGTAGCGCGTCGCCACGCCGCGCATCTCGTCCACGGAATGGCACGTCGCGCATGACTTGCCTTCGGCGCCGTCGACGCGGGCCCACAGCTCCCGACCTTTCTCGACCGCGAACATTCCGGGGTTGAGGAAGGGATCGTCCTGAAGCGTGCGCGTCTCCTGGCTCAGATAGGTATAGCCCGACCGGCGGCCATCCACCTCGTAGGCCGGCTGCGCGACCTCGACCGCGGCGGCGAGGCCGGCCGCCAGGGCGCCGACGAAGCCGGCCGCCGAGGCGAGCCAAAGGCGGACGCGGGCCGCCGGACTGCCCCACCCGCTCGTCGTCATGGGGGGCCTCCGCTCATGGCCCCTTGAGGCTCTGTAGATAGGCGACCACGTCCTCGACATCCTGTGCCGTGTAGACCGTCTCGTCCTTGTAGCGGTCGAGCACGCGATAAAGCCCGTCGCGGCGGTAGTACGGGGGCATCACGGTCCCGGGATTTGCAACGCTCGCGTCGACGACCCGCTGTCGGAGTTCCGCCGCGGTGAAGCGGCTGCCGACGCCCGCGAGATCCGGACCGATGTTTCCCGGGTCCGGCTCCTCCGGAATCGGCATGGCGTGGCAGATCAGGCAGGTCGCCTTGTTGATGTCCCGAACGACCTGCCGGCCGCGCACCGGATCGCCGGGGACGGCGGTGAGCGGCGTCGCGAGGGACGGCAGCGTAGGGCCGGAGCCGGCGGCCCCCGCGACAAGAACCTGCAAAAGCGTCAGGAGAATCGCGGCGGCAAGGCGCTCCGGCCAAATCGCGCCGCGCATGCGCCGGGTTCACCCGAACGTTTCGGCGGTGATGCTGGCGTACCAGCCGCGCGCATAGTCCGCCTCGAGGGCGCGGACGGTGTCCGGAGCCCCGGTTGGGCTCACGCCTCCCGCCCCCTCCACTGCCGCGATCGTGCCGTTCTTGGCGACGCGGAAAACGTCGGCAACCGTGATGCCGTAGTCGGGCGCAAGCAGGCTGTAGCAGGTGTTGATGAACGACGGCGTCGCCGGCGCCTGTCCCGCCTGAAGTGCCGCAATCGCCATGGCGCAGACTTTCGCCTGGCTCGTCGCCGCGAACGCCGACTTCGGCATGGCGCCGGCGAAGATCGCGTCGCCAAGCACGTGTACGCGGGGGACCGCCGATTCGAAGGTGGTGGCGTCGACCTTGCACCAATCGTCCTTGCCCGTGAGACCGATCGAACTCAGGAGGCCGCTCGCGCGCTGAGGAGGAATGACATTCGCCACGTCCGCCTTCACTTCCGAGAAGTCGGTGGTCAGGGTTCGCGTCGCCGGATCGACCCTGGTGAGAACGCCGGCCTTGGCGAACGGAACCCATTCGATCAGCCCGGGATACAGACGCTTCCAGCCCTCGAGAAACAAGCCCTGCTTGGAGAACGCATCCTTTGCATCGAGCACGATGACCTTCGACCGCGGCTTTGCATTCTTCAGGTAGTAGGCGATCAAGCTCGCGCGCTCGTATGGTCCGGGCGGACACCGATAGGGATTTGCCGGCGCCGTGATGACGACGACGCCACCGTCGGGCATGGCCTCGAGCTGCCGACGCAGGAGCAGCGTCTGCGGTCCGGCCTTCCAGGCATGCGGCATGAGCTCCGCGGCGGCCTCGTCATAGCCTTCGATGGCGCCCCATTTGAACTCGATGCCCGGCGAGAGGACGAGCCGGTCGTACGGCACGTCGGATCCGCCGGCGAGACGAACGCGCTGCGCCGAAGGATCGATGCCGGTGACGCGATCCTGAATCAGGGTGATCCCTTCTCCACGCAGCCCGTCGATGGACCGCGTGATCGCCTCGATGGGCATCAGGCCGGCGATAACGTCGTTGCTGAAGGGGCAGGTCACGATCTCGCGGGAGGGCTCGATGACCGTAACCGAGAGGTTAGGCGCGAGCGCGCGCAGCTGACGCGCACAGCTCGCTCCCGCGAAGCCCCCGCCGACGACGACGATACGCCCGGTGGCCTTGGCGGTCGCCGACTGAGCGAAACCCGGCCGCGCCATGGCGCTCGCCAGCGGGATCGCGGCCGCCATGGAGAGGACCGACCGTCGCGAGAGGCGGCCAACGGAGGCGGCCCGCTTGTCGTTTTCGATCTTCATGGCGTCGCCTTTCCGAAGTAGGAAGCAAGGGCGTCGATTTCGGTATCGGAAAACCCTCTGGCGATACGGTTCATGACGGTCGCGCGGATCTCGTCGTGTTTATAGCCGAGCAGCGTCGTCCTGATACCGGCTGCGCCCAGCCGATCCAGGGATGGAATCGCGCCGGGACTGTGTCCGTGCGGTCCGTGGCACGCGGTGCAGGCTCCCGCGAGCATCGCGGCCGGAATTTCATCGCCGACGGCCACCGACGGAGACAGGGCCGTCAGGGCCAGGGCGGCGACAACGAAAGAGGGTCGTACGGCAGCGGCTGACATGCGGACGTACTCCATCGCGAGAGGGCTCGGGTCGCGGTCAATAACCTTGCTTCCGGCGCAACTCGTCGGCGGTTCTGGCGAAGGCCTGAGCCGCCCGCGCATGCGCCACCGCCCACGCCTCGTCATGAATCGATGCGATCGACTGCGCCTGACGCTGCGCGCTGCGCAATTGCCGCTCGGCTTCCGAGGCGAGGGCCTGGATCGGTTCGAGGTCCTTGTCGGGAACGACGCCGAGGCCACCCATGCCGGGCAAGTTCGAATGGACGCTCGCGATCGCCTCTTGCGCCGCAGCGATCTCGGCCCTGACCGGCATTTCTTCCGCGAACGCAGACCGCATTCCCACGGCGGTCGGGGCGACGGCCCCGGCGATTGCTGCAATGCAAAAGAGGCGCGACCCGAACGTGGTGCTGGCGCTCACACGGCATCTCCCCGTGACCTCTTTGTTTTCCTGTTATGTTTCCCGCACCCTAACGAGAGCCGGGGCTGCCGCAACACTGGAATTATTCGAAGGTCTGCCATTCCAAATATGCAAGCCTGGAAGCCCCGCCCTTGCCGCAATCTTTGCATGGGAGAGTCGGGGAGGAAATTCAGGATGGCTCTGGAATTCAATGTAAACGGGAAACCGTATTCGGTCGACGCAGATCCGCAGACGCCCCTTCTCTGGATCCTGCGGGATCATCTGGCCATGACCGGGACGAAGTACGGCTGCGGCATCAACCAATGCGGCGCCTGCACGGTCAATATCGACGGCCAGGCGGCGCGCTCTTGCAATGTCCCGGCGGCGCAGGCTGCCGGACGCACGATCCTGACGATCGAAGGGCTGTCGCCCGATCGGTCCCATGCGGTGCAGCAAGCCTGGGCGGAACTCGACGTTCCGCAGTGCGGATTCTGTCAAGCCGGCCAGATGATGGCCGCGGTCGAACTCCTCAACACCAATCCCCAACCGACCGACGCCGACATCGATCAGGCGATGAACAATCTCTGTCGATGTGGGACGTACCTGCGAATCCGCGCTGCCGTGCATCGCGCGTCAGAGCTGATCTGAGGGGGGACGTCATGAGCGCACAACTCATCGATCTTTTGGAATCGTCGACCGCAAAGGCGGGCCTGAGCCGGCGCGCGTTCCTGGTCAGTGCCGCCGCGGTTGGCGGCGGTCTCATGATCGGAATTGGTCCGGTCGAAACAGCGGATGCCGCCGCCCGGATCAATCCGGGCGATCAGACGAAGGGTTCAGAGTTCACCGGCATCGTCTCGATCGCGCCGGACAACACGGTGACGATCCGCACGACGAAGACGGAGATCGGCAACGGCGCGACCACCGGCATGGCGATGATCGTCACGGAAGAACTCGGCGCCGACTGGAACAAGGTGCGCGTCGAATACATGCCGCCGAATCGCAATCTCAGAGAGGGAAACTTCTACTCGAAGACCGGAAGCCTTGCCTATTTCGCCGGGCGCTCGACCGGCAAGGAAATGATGGACCAACTGCTCCAGGTGGGCGCCAGCGCGCGCGAACGCCTGCGGGCGGCCGCGGCGCAGAAATGGAACGTCCCGGTCTCGGAGGTGGTGGCCGAAAAGAGCGTCTTGACTTCACAAGGCGAGCGGTCGGACCACGACCTACGGCGAGGTTGCGGAAGCGGCAGCTTCCGTGAAGCTCGACAAGGAGCCCGACCTCAAGCCGCAATCGGAATGGACGTTCCTCGGCAAGGAATCGCCCCGCAAGCTCAACCTGCCGTTCATTCTCGACGGCAGCGCGCAGTACGGGCTCGACGTCCAAGTACCGGGTATGGTGTACGCGACGGTGCGCCAGGTTCCGGCGCCCGGCGGACGGCTGAAGAGCTATAACTTCGATGCGATCAAGAACATGCCGGGCGTCCGCGCCGTGGTCGTCATTGACCCCGACGAGGTTCGCGCCGGGCTGCCTGAACGGATGACGGCCCCGATGGGGCTTTCCGCGACGACCAACGGCCCGCAGGCCGCCGTCGCGGTGATCGCGGATCACTTCTGGCAGGCGAAGGTCGCGCTCGAATCCCTGCCCGTCACCTGGGACCCGGGGGAGGGTGCGAAGTGGACCAACACGCAGACCGTCTACGACGCTCTGCTCGCCGCCGCGAAGGACACGTCGAAGTCCAACACGTTGCGCCAAATCGGCGACGTCGATGCGGCGCTGCAGAGCGGCAAGCGCATCGAGATGGATTTCTACACGCCCTATCAGGACCATTTCCTGATGGAACCGCTGAACGGCACGGCTCTCGTCACGCCGGAGAAGGCGGAGGTGTGGATCTCCACGCAGCATCCCCAGCAGGCGATGTACGTCGCAGCCGACGAGGCAGGATTGCATCCGGAGAAGGTGCACATCCACGCGACCTATGTCGGCATGGGATGCGGCCGTCGCATCTACGGCGACGACGTGCGCACCGTGGTGGCGATCGCCAAGAAGATGCCGGGAACGCCTGTCAAGGTCATCTGGACCCGCGAGGAGATGACGCGTCAGGGCCGCTATCGCGAAATCACCGGCGCCACCATCGCCGCGACCCTCGGCGACGACGGCATGCCCAAAGCTCTCGACATCAGCCAAGCCGGCGCACGGCCGATCGGGAGAAATCTCAGCGACACGCCCTATCAGTTCGCCATCCCGAACGTCCGCGTGAGAACGCGGCCGTTCAACACCAATATCCTGACCGGTCCGTTCCGCGGGCCAGTTTACACGAGCAACCTGTTCTTCCTCGAGACCTTCATTAACAATTGCGCCGAGACGGCCAAGATCGATCCCGTCGAGTACCGGCGCAAGCTCCTGGCCAAGTTCGAGGATCCGGCCTGGATCAAGTGCTTGGACGAAGTTGCGGAAAAGGCTAACTGGGGACAGAGCCTCCCGCGCGGAATGGCCCAAGGCGTCGCCATCGGAAACTGGGCGATGGCGAACACCAAGGAAGGCGCTCCGGTTCCGAAGTCCGGGTCGACCGTCGCTGCGATCGTCACGATCGAGGTGACGCGGCGGGGCGGCATCGCCATCCCGCGCGTCGACATCGCGTTCGACGTGGGCCGCTACATCAATGAGCGGTTGCTGAGGGCGCAGCTCGAAGGCGGAGTCGTGATGGGCTTGAGTGCCGCCTACCACGAGGAGCTCAACGTCAACAGCGGAGCGATCGTCGAGGGCAATCTCGACAATTACCGTTTGCTGCGACAGAACGATCCCATCTTGCCGCAGGAGATCCACGTGCACTTCGGGGCGAACAGCGGTCACGAGCGGTTTTCGGAAGCCGGCGAGCCGCCGATGGGACCGCCGCCGGCCGCCCTCGCCCACGCGTATTTCCGCGCGACCCGCAAGTGGGTCACCCGGCAGCCGTTCCGTAAGTACATGGCCTGACGACACGCGTGCGGTCGGCTTGCCGCCGACCGCACGCCGCCGCCTTCGTCGGAAGAATCCCAGTTAGGATGGACAGTTCAGGTCTCACCCGCAGGAGACTCCTCGCAGGCTCCGGCGCCGGGGTGGCTGCTTTCGCCCTCCGGCCGCCTTTGGCGCTCGCCCGTCCGCGTGATGTCGAGTACGCTATCCAGCAGCTCTATCCGGGCGTCGACATCCGCGCCGGCAAAGTCATCCTCGACCTTCCCTCCCATTCGGATACGGGCACCTCGGTGCCGCTGACGGTGGGCATGGAGCGGGGCCTTTCCACGGACGATATTCCCCGCGCCATCCATGTCCTCGCCGACGGGAATCCGCGCCCCAACATCGTCTCGGCCTGGTTCACCCCCCGATGCGGCCGCGCCGAACTCTCGACTCGGATCAGGCTCGAGAGCGCGCAAACCGTGACGGCGATCGCCGAGATGCCCGACGGATCTGTCTGGAGGGCCGACAAGGAGCTCACCGTGAATTTCGGCGCTTGTGCCGACGTCGGTTCGGGCACGCCTGCGGAGATTCGCGATTTCAAGCCGGTGTCGCGGGTCAGCGTTCCGAAGAAAGCGCAGCGAGGCGAGGTGGTGACCATCCGCGCCCTGATTTCGCACCCGATGGAGACGGGCCTGCGGCTCGACGCCTTCAATCTCTGGGTCCCGCTGCGCATCGTCGAGGAGTTCAATTGCAGCTTCGGCGGCGAGCAGATCCTGCGCGTCAGGCCCTATCCCGCGATCGCCACGAACCCCTACTTCTCGTTCTACGCCCGGGCCGAGGAAAGCGGCGTCTTCGCGTTCAGCTGGGTCGACACCGACGGCTCCGTCTTCACCAACACGGCCGGCATCGAGGTCGATTGAGGCCTGGACCCGCAGAGGTCGACGGAGCGCCGTTCCCTATTCGTGAATGCTGCCGTCCGGCATCTCGGTTCCCTTGAGGACGGCGCCCTCTTGCCGGGACTCCGAGATGTAGGCGCGGCGCAGGACGGCACCGCTAAGGTCCGCGTTGCGCAGATCCGCACCGCGGAGGTCGGCATGGTAGAGGACGGCCTCGATCAGGCTCGCCTCCTGGAGATCCGAATCGCGGAGGTCCGACCAGGGAAGGCGCGCTTCGCGCAGCTTCGCGCCCGCAAATCGCGCGCCCTTCAGGTTCGCTTTCTCGAATATGCTCTTCTCCAGCGTCGCGGCGCTGAAGTCCGCCCCGCCGAGATCCGCCTCGGTGAAGTCGGCAGCGCCTGCGCCGACGCCGGAGAGATTGCCTTGCCTCAACCTCGCATGTCCCGCGAGCGCGCGTTCGAGGACCGCCTTCGACAGGTCCGCGCCGCTGAGATCGGCCGCGTACAGCATCGCTCCGACCAATCGGGACCCGGAGAGTTTGATTCGGACAGCTTCCGCGCGATTGAGGTTTGCATCGGACAGGTCAGCATCGGTCGCGACCGCATTTCGTAAGATCGCGCCGTGAAGATTTGCGTTGGTCAATTTTGCGCCGGTCAGCTTGGCCGCGGTCAGGTCGGTCCTCTTCAGGTTGGCGCCGTCCAAGTCGCAGCCGCTGCAATCCACCTGTGCCAGTTTCGCTCCGAACAGGTTAGCGCCCTTGAGGACCGCGCCGGCGAGATTCCCTCCGGCAAGATCGCGGAACCGGAGGTTCGCGTTCGACAGATCGCAGCCCGGGCAGTCCTTGCCCGATCCGGCCTTGAACGACTCCACTCCGCTTGCCGCTCCCTTCGGCGGGCCGGCGACGGCGCTCCGCGGCGCAGACGTCCGTTGGGGCGGTGCATTATGCTCGACGGCAGGGTCGATCAGATCCACCCTCGACCAGCTCTTGAACTGGCCTCGAAGGACGACGTTCGTGTGCGGATCGACCTCGTTCTGCCCCGGTTTCCGGAACAAGTGAGACTGAGTCAGCATCAGCCCTTCCGGCAACAGCCGCCGGCAGCTTTCCTTCACGAAGAAGTCGCTGTTGGTCGGCTCCTCGCCCGCCTCGAGGGGATCGGTCCGGCACGTCCAGCCGTCGAGGCCGAATCGGGCGCGGACTTCGTCGGCCATCCGATAGGAGGCTCCGCGCTTCTGCAGCGACGCCCGGTCGTCGGTCACCGCTCGGAGTTCCCGCACGATACCGTCCGAATCGAACAGCACCGAGATGATTGCCGGGTGGACGGAGATCCGCGTTCCGCCGAAATGGTCCGCGGTATCGGCCAGTCCGCGGGCGCGAGCCGTGTACTCGGCTTCGTCGTCGTAGCGGACGTAGACTTCCGACAGGCCGCTCGGCTCGGGGCGGCATTTCCAAAAATCGGAGAAGCGGGTGAGTTCGCAGGGACGGAGGGCCGCCGCCGGTCCCGCAGGCGAAATCGGTGAAGGCTTCGTCCGGCAGCTCGGAGGCAACCGTCCCGATCTTGATGTTCCACAGTTCGATACCGGATTGGGCGTGCGCCGCACCCGAGAGCAAAAGGCCCGCCGTCGCGATCGTGACGAGGCGGCGGGCGCTCCCTACTCTCGCGGCGCGCGAACCGCCGCCGCCGTCCGGGCCTTCTGCGATCGCTTCGCCACCGTCACAGCGCATTGCACATCTTTGCCCCAACGGAGAGGCCGACGATCTTCGGCGGCGATTCGCGGGGAGCGAACCTGCGCCCCCCGCGACCGGTCTCACAGCGAGAACACGTAGAGCATCGCGGCGGGTTGGAGGTTCTTCGCGGAGTCGGGGTCTTCACCCTTCGCCACGTAGCCTTGGAGATCGGCGACGGGGCCGCCTCCCACCAGAATGGCGATGTACTGCTTGTTGTTGACCGCAAAGGAAATCGGCGGCGCATTGATGCCCGCGCCCAGATTGACGCTCCACAGGGGATCGAGGCTCGACGAGTTCATGGCCTCGAACGTTCCTTCGACCTGAGACGAGAACACCAGGCCGCCGGCGGTCGTAAGCGCGCCGCCGTATGGCACGAACGGCGTCATCCTCTTCTTGGTCACCTTGCCTGTCGCCGGATCCAATTGAATCACGCTTCCGCGGGCGTTCTCCTGAAGCCGCCCGCCCGAACCGAGTTCGGGGAACATGGCGCAGGTTTCATGAGCGACCGTGAAGAGCCGCTTCATCTGCGGATCGTAGGAGACCGGGAAGTAGTTGGTTCCGCCCTGGACGGACGGACAGGCCGGCTCGACCTTTCCCTTTTCGCCACCCGGACGCGTCGCGGCGACGTAGGTCTGAACATCCTTCGCGGGATCGTATTCGATGGGCTTGCCGGTCTTTGGATCGAGGCCCTTCGACCACGTTACCTTGTTGACATACGAGCCTCCGTTGATGAAGGACCCGTTGCTGCGATCAAGGCCGTAATAGAAGCCGTTGCGCCCGAAATGGGTCACGAGCTTCCGCGGCTGACCGGAGACTTCCCCGTCGATCAGGAGGTGGGCGCCGATCTCGTCGTAGTCCCACATCTCGTTCGGCGTGTACTGGAAATGCCATTTCAGATTGCCCGTGTCGACATCGAGCGCGAGGAGGCTGTTGGTATAGAGGTTGTCGCCGGGCCGGACCGTAGGATCGTAATCGGGGAAGGGCTGACCCGTGCCGATGTACATCGTGTTGGAGTCCGGATCGAACACCGCCGTGTTCCACGGCGCGCCGCCGCCGTTCTGCCACGCCGTCTTCTTCTCGTCCTTCCAGGTCTCATGCCCGGGCTCGCCCGGCCCGGGAACGGTGTAGCGGATCCAGGCAAGTTCGCCGTCCTTGGCCCGGCGCGCCTGAATCCAGCCGCGCGAACCGCGATCGCCATTCGCCGAGGTGATGATCACGTAATCCTTGATGATGATCGGCGCGGCGGTCGTCTGCTCGCGCGGGTCCATCGTGACTTTCTTTTCCCAGAGGGTCTCTCCGGACTCCGCATCCGTCGCCACCAATCTCCCGTCGAGGACGACTGAGAACACGGTCTTGCCGAGAATGGCGACGCCCTTGTTGTTCGGCGGCTCGCCGCGGATGCTCGAATCCTGGTATTGCGGGTCCATGATCCATTCGATCGTCCCGCGCTTTCCGCTGCTGACGTCGATCTTGTAGACCCGGCTGAAGCCGTCGGTGAGATACATGTGCCCGTCGACGACGATCGGAGTGCCCGTCAGTCCGGAAAACTTGTACGTCCAGGCCGAACCGATCGGCGACTTCAAGGCCACCGAATACGCCAAGCGGAGGTTTTTGACGGTGTCCTTGTTGATTTGCGTAAGCGGCGAATGACGCCAGCCGTTGTAGGATCTGTTGTAGCTCAGCCAGTTCTGAGGCTCCTTGTCAGGGTTGAGCAGCCTTTCGACCGTGACGCCGCCAGTCGAAGGAGTGGCCGCGTTCTGAGCCAAGCCTGGCGTGACTGTGGCGATCAATGCGGCGGCCGAGACTTGCCATAGCAATGCGTTGGGCGAGCGCACCATGCAATTCCTCCCAGTGCTTTCGAATCCTTGGCTTATCGCCGCCGAAAACGGTAGACTGGGATATCCACAGAGTACAGAGAATAGCGCCGCGAAATCTGCATAGCAGGCGTTCTCGCCATGCGTGCTTCCGAGTATTCCCTTGAGTTGACTCTTCGTCAGACGAGTTGACTCTTCGGGCAACGGGATGCGAAAGCGGCGGCAGGTCCGCCGCGCTGCGCCGCAACGTTCGGAAGAGGAAACGTCGATGGGTCCAAGAGGCCGGCTGGCAGCCGGGGTGCCATTCTTGCTTGCAGGCTTGGTGTGCGGCGGGCTCCTCCCGTCCGCGTCGGCGGCCATTGCCCAGGAGGCAACGCCGGCCGCGGTCACGCCGGAAATGGTGACGCGGGGCTTGGCCGTCTGGAAGAAGTCGGACTGCGCGGGCTGCCACGGATGGGCGGGCCATGGACGGGAGACGGAGCCCGTTCCGCCCGCTCCGTCCCTCCGGCAGACCGCGCTCGAGATCGACCAGATTCGCGAAGTTGCGCAGTGCGGTCGGCCCGGCACGACGATGCCGTCGCATGACCGATTGGCCTACAGTGACGACCGGTGCTATGGAATGACGCGCGAAGTGATCGGAAAGATGCGACCGCCGATCGGCAACGCCCTCCAGCCCGCAGATCTCGACGATCTCGCCGCCTACATCGGCACGGGGATCAAAGGTAAGGGGACGGTGACCCGCGCCGAGTGCGAGACCTACAATGGCCAGGGGGCGGCCGTCTGCAATTACTATCCATAACGATGTCGGCGCCGGACGCCGAAGACGACGCGAGGGCCGCGATGCTCCGAACACGGACGATTTGCCGACCTCGCTGGGTAACGGGTCGCCGATGAGCGGTGCTGCGCGGCAGGCACGCGTTCTGACCGACCTCGACGAGGTCGGCGACTGGCGGCCGCTTCTGCGCCTGCTGATCGTGATCGGCGTGATCGCATTCGGCGCGTTGGCGCTGACCTATCTCGGCCTTGCGGGCGCGCTGCTCCAGACGGACAGAAGCCATATCTCGGCCCTGATCATCGCCATCTTCATTCTGACGACGGCGCACTGCCTCGTCCAGACGGCGATCGTCTCCCGGGAGCTGAAGGCGACGCGCCAGATCGCGCAGACGATCGAACGCGACCCCGGCCTGCGCGTTCTCAACGGCCACGTGGTGAGCCTCGATGGACGTACCCTTCCGTCGTGCATCCTGTCGCGGCACATCGCGAACCTGATGGCGAAGTCGCGCGCTCAAGGGGGAGGCAAACTCGACCAGACGCTGCTGCTGCGCAGCTTGGCGGACCAGCTGCGACGCCGGGAAAAGCTCGGCTGGTTCGTCGCGGAATCGCTCCTGCGGCTGGCGCTGCTCGGCACGGCAGTCGGCTTCATCTTCATGCTGATCCCGATCGCCACGCTGAAATCCTTCGATGTCGAGACGCTGCGCTCGGCGCTCTCCGGAATGAGCGGCGGCATGGCCGTGGCCCTCAACGTCACGGTCACCGGAATCGGCTGCGCTCTGCTTCTGAAGATCGAATATTACATCCTCGATGCTTCGATATCCGAGCTCTTCCACGCCACCACCGAGATCACCGAGGTGCACGTCGTCTCGGCTCTGGAGAGGCCGGCCGTCCATGGATGAGATCGGCCTCGGCTCGGAAGGCAACGACGACGGCACGTTCGTCCCGTTCACGGACATTCTGTTCAACGCGCTCCTCGGCCTTGCGGTGATGGTGTTCATGGCCTTCGCGCTCATCAATCCGGAAGCCAAGACCGGCACAATCGACGTCAAGGCGGAATTCATCGTCACCGTCCAATGGCCCGACGACAATCCCGACGACGTCGATACCTATCTCGAAGACCCGCTCGGCAACGTCGTCTGGTATCACAACAGGGAAGCCGGATTTCTCGTCCTCGACCGCGACGACCGCGGCAATTACAAGGACACGCTCACCGTCGACGGCAAGGTGATCCAGAACCCCTTGAACCAGGAGAGCGTCACCGTCCGAAAGATCATCCCCGGGGAATACGTCGTCAATATCAGCCTCTACCTCGCGCAGGACGCCGATGCGGTTCCGGTCCGGGTCAAGGTCGAGAAGGTCAATCCGAAGCTTCAGGTCGTCTATTACGGGACGCTGACGATGGATCGCAAAGGGCAGGAGGTGACGGCGGTGCGCTTTACGGTGGGTTCGGATGGAAGCGTCGGCGACGTCAACACACGGCCGAAGTCGCTGATCCAGGCGGTCCGAAGCGCGAGCGGCGGAAAGGCCCGCTGAGTGAGGCTGAAGGATCGGGCGCCATGACCTACGTGATCGCACCGCTCGTCTCCGCCTATGTCGTCATCGCAGTTCTGCTGCTCAATCTCAACCTGGCCTCGCGCTGGGTGTGGCCGATCAAGGCGGCTGCCATCGTTGTCACCACGGGGTTCTTCGCAGCCTCGTATCTCGGCGCCGTTTCATTGCTGGGCTGGCCCAGCCGCTCGCCGATTCCGCCGCGCTTTCAGCTGCTGTCGTCGAAGCTTGTCGAGCCCGACAAGCGCTCCGGCAGCGGCGGCGGGATCTTCCTCTGGGTGGACGCGCTCGACGAGAACAACGTCCCCGTCGGCATCCCGCGCTCGTACGAACTCCCGTGGGATTCCAAGGTCGCCGAACTCGTCGCGGGCGCTCAGGACAAGATCAAGTCCGGCATGGACGTGGCGGGGAAAGCGAAAAGCGCGCAGGACGGCGAGCAGTCCGCGGACGGGATGCGCAAGGCGTTGTTGCCCGTCGCTCGCGACCGCCGGCAGGCGTCGGGCGGAATGGACACCGTTCCCTTCGCCGATGACGGCAAGAACCTGGAATTCGAGGACATGCCTGCCCCCAGCATGCCGGACAAGGGTCCGTGAGGCAGCGAGGGGAACTGGCGAAGTGGGACCGGCTTCGATGACTATCGTCGACAGCCGAAGCAGCCGGCTCGCATTGGGTTTTGCCGCAGCTCTGCCCTTGTCCGTGCAGGACGGCGCGGCCAACGACACGGGGCTTCTGTTCGCCAGCACCGAGAAGAGCAACGAACTGACCCTGGTCGATCCGCCGGAAACCAACTGCCGGAGTTGCGCGCGGCGCGGTGCAGCGGCGCGATGCCGGGGCTCGGCGCCGATGTTTCAAGGCCCGTAGGCCTCGTTGGCGTCCGAGCGCGTCCCTCCCGGTCGGGGGCCGCCCGCGATGGCGTAGATCCGACCGTCGACCGCAGCCGCGGCGAGGCCGTGGCGCGCGGTCGGCAGCGGGGGCAGCGTCGACCACGTGTCGCGCGCCGGATCGTATGCCTCGACCTGCGCGAACGTCTGCGTCGGCGACTCTCCGCCGAGAACGACGATCGAACCGCCGAGGACGGCGGCGGCGAGTCCGCTGCGCGGCGTCGGCATCGACGAGCCACGGCTCCAGTCGGCGGCTCCGGTCCGGAGAACCTCGACGGTTCCAAGGTTGCGGGCGGGGTCGCCGTCGATGCGGCCGCCGATGGCGACCAGCCGGTCCTCCACGGCGATCAGAACGAAATGGTCTCGGGCGGTCGGAATGCGCGTACCGCTCGACCAGGTTTGCGTCGAAAGATCGAAGATCTCGTGGGCGTCGGTGTTTCGCCGATCGGGAGTGACGCCGCCGACGACGTGAATGCGACCGTCGAGAAGCGCCGCGGCGGGCGATCCGCGAGGGGTGGGCATGGCCGGAAGCGCCGCCCAGGCGTTCACTCCTGGATCGGAGATATACGCTTCCGCCGTCGGCTGCCAGCGATCCCTGTATCCGCCAAATACGACCAGTCGTTCCGCCGTCGCCACCGCCGCGGCGTGATGCACGGAAACAGGAAAGGGCGCCGCCCGCGTCCATCGATCGGCGCGGGGATCGTAGCCTTCGACGTCCCGTTCGCCGTTGAAACCTCCGAGGACATAGATGCGTCCGCCGAGAGCGGCTCCGGCGACTTCGGTGCGAGCCGTCGGCATGGGAGACAACCGCCTCCAGCGTCCGCCGGCTTGCCCGCCTGCCGCGATGGGCCAGAATGCCAATCCCGCGAGCGCATGCCTTCGTGTCAGCGACATCGCCGTGGCCGCTCCCTTGCCGCAAAAGCCTATCACGTTTCGGCCCGAATGGGCCCGGCTGGCATCATTCTCATGCTCAGCGCCGGCGGGAGAGGCGGCGCCTGCCTCGCGTCTTTCGCAAGTCTGGTCTGCGCGACGTGCGTTGGGCAGGCTTTTTCTTGCATCGACCCGGAGCCGACCCCTAAACTCGAATGTTGCAGAGACAAGTACATCCGGGGAGGAAAACCGTGCGAGGTGTGATTTCTCGTTGCCCTGATTTCCGCGACCGTTCTGGTGGGCGACATCTCGGCTTCGGTTCGAGCGGAGGGAAATCTTGCGTCGAAGCCGACCAAGCTCGAGCCGCTGGTGCTGAATTCAGATTTGTCGATATCGGTCAAAGAATATCGGCTTTCCACCGGCAAGTATTATCGCTGGACGATCGAGAGCAAGGGAGGCGAAGAATTTCAGCTGCGCGCACCCGACCTGATGCGGAACTCCTGGATCGATCAGATCGTCGTCAACGGCATCGAGACGAAGCCCTTCGGCGGCGTTTATGGGCTGGAGTTCGACGATCCGGGGACAGTCGAGGTGTACTTCATTCCCATCCGCCCAGGGGACTACGAGTTCTACATCGCAGGTCAGCGCGAGCGGGGGATGCTAGGCAAGTTCGTGGTTCGATGACGTGAATCCGATGGAGGCGCTGAACCTTTCCGGCATCGTCAAGTCCTACGGGTCGGTGAAGGCGCTGGACGACGTCGACCTCACGGTCGCCGCCGGGGAGTTCGTGGCGCTTCACGGACCGAACGGCGCGGGGAAGACGACCCTCTTCCAGATCCTGAGCGGACTTTTCGTCGCCGACCGGGGAGAGGTTCATGTCGGCGGGCGCGACATGCGTCGGCACCCCGCCGCGGCGCTCGCGAAGCTTGGCATCGTCTTTCAGCAACCGACGCTCGATCTCGAGCTGAGCGTCAGGCGCAACCTCTATTTCTTCGCACGCCTTCACGGACTGTCGCGCCGCGATGCAAACGCTCGGATCGACGCGCAGCTTGCGCGGTTCGACCTCCGCGAGCGGGCCGATGCGGCGGCGAGCACCCTGAGCGGCGGCAACCGGCGCCGCGTCGAACTCGCGCGAGCGCTCCTGCACGAACCAGCCTTCCTCTTGATGGACGAGGCGACCGTCGGCCTCGATCCGGCGAGCCGTCGCGAGATCCTGGAGCACGTCATGGAGCTCAGGACGCGGAAGGGCGTCGGCGTGCTCTGGTCGACGCACCTCGTCAACGAAGCCACGCAGGCAGATCGCGTCGTCGTCCTTCACAAGGGACGGGTGCTGTACAACGGCGTGCCGATGGGCCTGCAGCAGGAGATGGGCGGAGCGAGCCTCGAGGATGCCTTTCTTGCCCTCATCGGCGTCGTCGGCGCCGGGCCGTCGACGGCGGGCTGATGGATCCGCGGCACGCAGTGCGAGCTCTGTCGGCGATCGCCTGGCGTGAAATGGAGAAGTTTGCACGGCAGCGTTCCCGGCTGCTGTCGGCCCTCGTGCGGCCGCTGCTCTGGTTGCTTGTCTTCGCGGCCGGCTTCCACAACGTCTTCGGCGTCTCGATCATTCCGCCCTACGAGAGCTATGTCACCTACCAGGTCTACGTGCTGCCCGGGTTGATGGGCATCGTTCTCCTGTTCAACGGCATGCAATCCTCCCTGTCCATGGTCTACGACCGCGAGATGGGGGTGATGCGGCTGCTGCTCACTGCGCCGCTGCCGCGCTGGTACACCCTGTTCTGCAAGCTGGCGGCGGGCACGGTCTTGTCGATCGTGCAGGCTTACGCGTTCCTGCTGGTGGCGTGGCTGTTCGGCGTCGAAATCCCGTGGTCCGGATGGCTGACGATCTTCCCGGCGCTCGTGCTGTCGGGGTTGATGCTCGGCTCGCTCGGCCTCGCCCTCTCGGTCTACATACGCCAGCTCGAGAATTTCGCCGGAACGATGAACTTCGTGATCTTTCCGATGTTCTTCATTTCCTCGGCGCTCTACCCGCTCTGGAAACTCGAGGAATCCGGGGCGGTGATCGTCTGGCGGATGGCGCAGGTCAACCCGTTCACGGCGGTCGTCGAGCTTATCCGCTTCGCCGCCTACGGGAAGGTCGATTGGATGTCGGCTGCCGTCGTGTCGATCTGCCTTGTCGGCTTCTTCGTCATCGCGGCGATCGGATACGATCCGCAGCGTGGGATGGCAAGGCGCGGCCCAGAGCGAGCGCGAACGCCGACCTCGTCCTAAGCAAGGAATTGCGGGTGATCCGACGCCATTGCGCAGCAAAATTCGGCGCGGGACTTCACGGTCGGCGCCACGACCGACGGAACGTTCGTCAATGTCGCCGGCACCGCCGGCCCCGACAGGCTGTCAACCCCTCATCACGATCACGATCGACACGATCAGGGCCAGCCACAGGGGGATGACGAAGGCAAGGATATAGCTGTCGCTTCGGCTCATTAGCGCCTCCGGGACGTCGCGCAGGTCAAACGGTCGAGACGCCGCCCGGCGATCCTGGAGCCGTCCCCTCAGCAGTCTCGGGCCGTTCATCCCCGGAGCTCGTGAAGCCATTCACACCGGGCTCCTCGGAGACACCGCCGGCTGCTGCTTTCTCGAAGATGGCGGGCGCAGCCTCGTCAGCCGCGGCGCCGTCCGAGAGTGAGACGGTATTCCCGTTGCATGGGAAGGCCGGCCTCACGCCGTTCGCGAAGAAAAACTCCTCCGCGTCGGCCGAATGGAAGGCGACCGGAGGGTCGACGTGAAGGGACGGCGGGCATGGGCGCGGGGGCGCGACCGCGAAAGGCGCGTCGTTAACGACGACCTGGCGGGTCGCCAGCCCAACCATAGACTCGGCAGTTGGTGAGTCGTTATAGTCTAAACCTTCCGTTAGGTCGCCAGAGACCAAACCTTCTGCGGAGCTTGAGCGTTGCCTGAGCCGTCCGATCCCAGCTCCCCGCACGACGCCTTGACGTGGTGGCTCGCGGCGCGCCCCGAGCGCGATCATCCCTTTCATAGGCGGCGATGCCGGGGCACTGCTTTCCAGGCGCTCGATGCGGCCGCCGACTTCGGCCGCGAGATCGTCCGCCTGCAACGCCTCTCCCCAGGTCCCCGGCCGGGCCTCATCGCCCGGGCCAAGGCGAACCTCGCCGTTGTCCGGCGGGAAGACGCGAGGGCCCGAGCGCTGGGCTTCAGACTGCCTTGAACACCCTCCTGCTTCCGATCGGATCGCGTCCCTGCCGTCGCTGGTTCCGCATCCCGATCGGGCGTCTGCTGCTGCGCCGGGCGAAACGGGCGCGCGCTCGATAGTCAGCGCTCAGGAAGAACGTCGCCCGTCGCAATCAGGTTGCGAGGCCGCTCATGCGGCAGAGCGCCCTCAGGCGAACGGCCGCCGTCGCATCCTCCGGCAACGGTTGCAAGGCAAGATATCGATCCCACACGGACAGGGCCTCCGCGAACCGGGCGCTTCGCGTCAAAAGGAGCCCAAGATTGTGAAGGGCGAGGGGGAACCTCGAATTGCTGTCCAGCGCCCGTCGCAAGCTGGCCTCGGCGTCGACGGCGCGTCC
The DNA here is from genome assembly GCA_963754975.1 of uncultured Alphaproteobacteria bacterium. Lineage (GTDB taxonomy): Bacteria > Pseudomonadota > Alphaproteobacteria > Rhizobiales > Beijerinckiaceae > Microvirga. The sequence goes on from CAVWII010000006.1 coordinate 272,585, forward strand.
TTCGGCTTCCTGAAGAGCGGCGAGGTTGACCCAGGCGTCCGCAAACGTCGGATCGCGACCAATGGCTTGGCGGTGCAGCAGCATCGCTTCGCCCGGACGGCCGAGCTCGTCGACGATATTGCCCAGGTTGAAGGGGATCACCGGGTCCGAGCGATCCATCGTGAGCGCAATCCTGTACCAGCGTTCGGCGCCGGCGAGGTCGCCTGCTTCCGCAAGACTTTCCGCACGTGAAAGGATCTCATCGAGGCTGGCGCGTTCCTCCGCCAGTGGAAGGACGTACTGTCCGTTGAGGCGTCCGCGCCGCTCGCCGAAAGATTGCATCAACTCGCCCCAGGGCGCCTCCGCCACCGAGGTATCAAACAAGCCGCGCCCGATGCGCATGAGTTCCAGCGCCGCTCCGACGATTTCGCCTAGATCGAATCCACGTTTCAGGAGGCGGCATGCCTCCCGCGCCGCTCGAAGATCCCGAAATGCGAACTGCCCCGCAACCGGCTCCAGAACATCGTAGAGTGCGAGGCAGCGGATCGCCCCCGGATCGAGGCCGGAGCCGCGTTCGATATCCTCGGCCGACAAATGCCGGTGCTGAGGCGTCTCCGAGAGGAGGCCGAGACGCCGCTTGAGGGTGAACTCGCTGATCAGGCTCGCCCCGGCGGGAGTTCCACGCGGCAGAACGAGACGCGGTGCGTCGACGAGAGCGGTGACCGCCGACCTGTGACTCAAGGCGATGAGATCGGGACGATCGCTCGGGCTCCGGGCCAAGCGGCCCCCAGCCGCGTGCACCGCAAGGGCCAGTCGCTCTCGCGTCAACCCGGCGACGCGCCCGACCACATAAAGGCTGAAGCTTCGCTCCGACATCCCGCTGAGAGCGCATTTCTCGTCTGAATGACAGGCAGTATTTAACCGTACCAGAAGAGTCGATTTGGATTCGTCGAGACCCCGGGCGGCGTGCCGAAGAATCGTCTTGACTCTGCCCGGAGTCGTGACGACTCATTCACCTGCTCGTCTTGTTGGAGTATACCATGCCCGCTCCCCGCGCCAACTGGAAGGGATACTTGAAACTCTCGCTCGTGTCCTGTGCGGTAGCTCTTTACCCCGCGACCAGCTCGTCGTCCCGTGTCCGATTCCATACTTTGAACCGGGCCACCGGCAACCGCGTCAAGCGTCAGTTCATCGATCCCGCGACCGGCGACGCGGTCGAGGACGAGGACCAGGTGAAGGGTTATGAGATCGGGAAGGGGACCTATGTTCTCGTCGAGGATGCGGATCTCGAAGCCATCCGGATCGAGAGTTCCCAAACGATCGACGTCGAGAGCTTCGTGCCGCGTGCACAGGTTGACGAGCGCTTTCTCGAAGCGCCGTATTATATCGTACCGGACGACAAGGTCGCTCAAGAGGCCTTCGCGGTCATCCGGGACGCGATGCGCGAGAAAGGTCGAGCGGGAATTGCGCGGGTCGTGATCGCCCGCCGCGAGCGCATCGTGCTCCTGGAACCCCTCGGAAAGGGCATTCTGGGAACGGTGCTGCGCTACCCTTACGAGGTGCGCGGGGAGGAGGCCTACTTCGAAGACATCCCGGACCTGAACCTCCCGGCGGAAATGCGCGATCTCGCCGGACACATCATCGAAACGAAGGCGGCCGACTTCGATCCCTCCAAGTTCGAGGACCGTTATGAGGACGCCGTGGTGGAGCTCGTCCGGTCGAAGCAGGCCGGCCAGCCGGCGAAGACTTCGGACGCTCCGCGGCCGTCGAACGTGGTGAACCTGATGGACGCCCTCAGGCGCAGCGTTGACGCCGAAGCGACGACGGTTGCGCCGAAGAAAGCGCCCTCGAAAGTTCGCGCAGAGCGGGAAAGCGCCAAGAAGCCGGCGGCCAAGAAGGGGCGGAGCGGCGCACGCAAGGCCGGATAGGCAGGCCGGGCGGTGCCGGATAGGCCGAAACGACCGTCGAGGAACCGTCAGCCCAAGCGAGAGGCCGTCGATGAGGTCGGTCGATCGGCGCCGGCCGGACGCCGTGAGACGGCACCGCGGCCCGGCAAATCCCTCGACGCCTATGCCCAGAAGCGAGATTTCGCGACAACCCCGGAGCCGAGGGCCAGCGCGAAAAAGCCCGTCGGGCGACCGCTTCTGCGTCCAGAAGCACGCAGCGCGCCGCCTGCACTTCGACCTTAGGCTCGAACTCGACGGCGTGCTGAAGAGCTGGGCCGTCACGCGGGGCCCGAGCCTCGTGCCGGGCGAAAAGCGCCTCGCCGTGCACACCGAAGACCACCCGCTCGAATATCTGACCTTCGAGGGGGTGATCCCGAAGGGCGAGTACGGCGGCGGCACCATGATCGTGTGGGATCAGGGACGCTGGACGCCGCTGGCGGATCCGAAAAAAGGCTATGCAAAGGGCCATCTCGATTTCGAGCTCGCCGGGCAGCGCCTGAAGGGGCACTGGCATCTCGTGCGAATGCGCCCACGCCCTCGCGAGAAAAAGGAGCAATGGCTTCTCCTCAAGGGGGACGACGGTTTCGCCCGGACACCGGGCGACCCGGAGATCACAGAGGAGGAAAACGCTTCCGTGATCTCCGGCCGAACCAACGCCGATCTCGCGGCGCTCGGCGAGGTGCGTCGCGATCACGCCGCACGGGCCGACACAAAGGCGAAGCCGGCGCCCGTGCTCCCGCGTCCCCGCGGCGCCCGCAAAGGGTTGCTCCCAGTGTTCCTCGAGCCGAGCCTTGCGAGCATTTCGGACAAGGCGCCCTCAAGCGACGCGTGGATCCACGAGATCAAGCTGGACGGGTACCGTCTGCAGGCGCGCGTCGACGGTCATTCGATCAAGCTTCTGACCCGCAAGGGTCTCGATTGGACGGACAAGTTCAATTCGATCGCTGCTGCCGTCCGAAACATGGGGCTCGGATCGGCGCTCTTGGACGGCGAGGTCGTCGTCGAGGACGAGGCCGGGGTGTCGAGCTTCACCTCTCTCCAGGCCGACCTTGAGGCCCGCCGCACCGAACGGATGGTTTTCTTCGCGTTCGATCTTCTCTACCTCGACGGCTACGATCTCACGAAGGTGCCGCTGCTCGAGCGCAAGACGCTCCTGGCCGGACTTCTCGACGATGCGCCAGCAGATGCCGTCGTACGGTTCAGCGCACATTTGGAAAGCAATGGCGAAGCGATATTCCGCCACGCGTGCCGTCTCGGCCTCGAGGGCATCGTGTCGAAGCGCAAGGACAGGCCCTACATCGGCGGCCGCGGAACGCACTGGCTCAAGACGAAGTGCACGCACCGCGAGGAATTCGTCATTGCGGGATACGTGCCCTCGACGACCTCCGGAAAGGCCGTCGGCTCTCTCGTCATGGGCATTTATGAAGGCGGAGATCTCATCCATGTGGGACGGGTCGGGAGCGGCTTTACCGCCGGGTCGGCTCAAAGTCTGTGGCGCGAGCTGGAAGCGTTCAGACGGCCGGCATCTCCCTTCGCGTTGCAGCTGCCAAGGGTTGCCACTCGCGGGGTCCGCTGGGTCGAGCCGAAGCTTGTCGCAGAGGTGGAGTTCCGCGGTTGGACGGGCGACGGTCTCCTCAGGCATTCGTCATTCAAGGGATTGCGCGACGATAAGGAGGCGACGGAAGTCGAGCGAGAGTCAAAGGGGCGAAATGGTGAAGACGCAAGCAAGGACCTTGCCGATTTTCACCTGACGCATCCGGACCGTGTTCTCTGGCCGGACGTCGGCTTGACGAAACAGGGCCTCGCCGAGTTCTACGCCGATGTCGCAGATTGGATCCTGCCGCACGTGATCGGGCGACCGTTGGCTCTCGTGCGCTGCCCGTCGGGAGTGGAGAACGAATGCTTCTTTCAGAAGCATTCGTGGAACGGCATCGGCAAGGCGATCAGGGCCAAGAGTTTCGCGGGCGAGGAGGTGCTGTACATCGAGGATCTCGGACGGGCTGATCGCGCTCGTGCAGTCCAGCGTGCTCGAAATCCATCCCTGGGGCTCCACCGTGACCGCGCTCGAGAAGCCCGACCGAATGACGATGGATCTCGATCCGGCCGAGGACGTGCCATGGACGGCGCTGATCGACGGCGCCTTGGAGCTGCGCGAGAGGTTGCGGGGCATGGGCCTTGAAAGCTTCGTGAAGACGACCGGAGGTAAAGGTCTCCACGTGGTGGTTCCGCTCGCCCGGAAAGCCGGATGGGACGACGTGAAGGCATTCGCCCAGGGCCTTGCCGAAGCAATGGCCGGGGACAGCCCCCAGCGCTTCGTGGCCACCATGTCGAAGCGCGTCCGCAAGGGACGGATCTTTATCGATTACCTGCGCAACGGACGCGGGGCGACGGCTGTGGCCGCCTATTCGACCCGCGCCAGACCCGGTGCAGCGGTTTCGACACCGCTTGCCTGGGAGGAACTCTCACCCTCCCTCCGGCCCAACCACTACACGGTCGAGAACCTGTCCACACGACTGCGACATCTGAGGTCGAAGCCGTGGCCCGATCTTGACGACGTGCGGCAGACGCTGCCCGTTCGGCGCATTCCTCCGAAGTCGAAGCGATGAGCCTCGCCAACCGTCAACGTCTCGCCGCCGGCGGCATCAATCGTCCGGCAGAGAGAAAACCGCGCAGGGCTCCGCGATACCGCGCAATCTGTGCTCACCCAAAGGGATCAATGCAGCGCGCGTTTCCGCCGCGACTGCACCCGAGACCAGCACATTGCGGCCCAAGGGCTTACACAGTCCTTCGAGACGGTTGACCAGGTTGACTGCAGGGCCGATTGCGGTGAAATCCAGCCGGTCGGCGGTGCCGATGTTGCCCCAGAGCATTTCACCGAGATGCAGGGCGATCCCGAAGGGGAGGAGCGGCAGGCCTCGGCTGCCGCGAGCCTGGTCGAGGTGAGCCATGCCGGCCCGGGCCGCGCCGACCGCGCGCAGAGCGGCATCGCAGGATGAAGAGGGTGGTTGTTGCCCGATCGGAAAAATCGCCAGCACGCCGTCGCCAATGAACTTGAGCACTTCGCCGCCAAAGGCGTGAACGGCGCCCGCGACGCGATCGAACCAAGCGTCGAGCGCAGCGACCACCTCCTCCGGAGGCATTGCTTCCGACAGCGCCGTAAAGCCGCGCAGGTCGCCGTAAAGCAGGACCGCGCGAATGGTCTCTCCGGACTCCCGGCGCAATCGTCCGGCCAGGACCTGGGCCGCACTGCGTCGGCCGAGATAGGTTTCGAGCAGCGCCGCGAGAGTCGTCCGCGTCCCGATGGCGGTGAGCGGTCCGGCAGAAAAACGTCCCACCTGATGCAGCAAGACCGATTCGGCGTCGGCGAGTGGCCGCGACACAGCCCAATCGAGCAGCGGCCTGTCCGACGCGGGGCCGATCGGCGCCTGATCGTCCGGTGCGGATGCGACGACGGAGCCCTGCGCGGCGGCCGCGCAAAGCTCGAGGAGCCAGTCGCGGCCAACCTTGCCCCGCTCAGGCCCGATCGGGGCCATGGAACCGAAGTCGAGCGCTTCGATGACCGCTCCCGTCTCCGCCTGCCACAGCCAGGCACGGCGTGCGATGATCGGGTGTGGCGTCGTCAGCGTCAGCGCGCCGCCGGACAGCGGTACGCCGTCGGCCATCAAGCGCTCGGCGAGGCCGGCCAGGAAGCTGTCGGCGGTAGGCATGGCGCTTGCCGCGTCGACCAGCCAGGCAAGCGTCGCGGGAAGTCGCATGGTAGAGATCATGCGGCCGTGGTTGGCACCTGTCATCGCCGTTTTGTTATGCAATGCGTTTTTCTTGCGTGAGGAGATTGGTGTATGAGGCAAGAGATAGTCCGGCGGTCCCGCAACCGATTCGAGAGAAGCGCTCTCCATGGCTGAAGTGCTGGTGGTCCGGCGTGAGGTCCAAGTCGCAGCACCTCCTGCGACCGTGTTTGCCTTTCTCACCGATCCGGAAAAGATCCTGCGCTGGATGGGCACGGCGGCGACGGTGGAGCCGCATCCGGGTGGCCTCTACCTCGTCAACGTCAGCGGCAAGGACATCGCTCGGGGGCACTTCACCGAGGTTATTCCGGTCCATCGTCTCGCCTACAGCTTTGGCTGGGAAGGGCGCGACACGATTCCGCCCGGATCGGGCCTGATCGAAATCGATTTGATCGACCAACCGGGTGGGACGTTGCTGCGAATGACCCACAGCGGTCTTCCGGACGCAGAGTCGTGCGCCAGCCACGAGGAAGGCTGGACCTATTACCTGGCAAGGCTGGCCGTGGCCGCCGCGGGCGGCTCCCCCGGCCCGGATCCACGGCGCAAGTCGTAATAACAGCGTTGCAACGGCGGCGTCGGCGATCCGCGGATGCCATCGGTCGGGGTCGGCCGCTTCCGATCGGCGGCGGGAAATTCAAGTCAAGACCTCGCTCTGCGGCGCCGCTCCCTCCCACAAAAGCTCACAGAAATCCCCACAGATCCGCGTCATGGATGAGCGCCTTGGCCGCGGCACCCTGGTCGACGGCTGCCAGGCCGGTGGAGAATTTGCGGACGCCGCCGACATAGACCTCGAGACGCTCGACATCCCGCGCCGTCAGGCCGACCGAGCGGAGGATGGTGACGCTCCCGGCGACGAAGTGATGCACTTCGTCCTGGAAGGCCTGCAGGGCGAAGACGTCGGCAGAGACGTCGATGCGAAGGGTGTCGCGGCCGGCGCCGCCGTACACCCGGTCGAAGCCGGTCAGGGCGTCGTCCGTGACGATGAACAGGTCGTTGCCGTCGTTTCCGGCCGCCCGGTCGAACCCCGTACCGACGATCAGGACGTCGTTTCCATCGCCGCCGCCAAGCACGTCGTCGTCGGCGTTTCCTGCAAGGAGGTCGCTGCCGATGGAGCCCTTCAGCACGTCGTCGCCGCGGCCACCGCTCAGAAGGTCCGAGCCGCTGCCACCGTTGACGACATCGTCGCCGCGGCCGGCGAGCACGACGTCATTCCCGCCAGATGCGGAAATCGCATCGTCGCCGAGGCCCGCGACGATGAAGTCTGCCCGGAGCCCGCCGCGAAGGACATCCGCCTTGCTGCTTCCGAAGGCGACTTCCCCGGCGCGCAAGGTCGCCTCGGAGAAGGCGGCGATGATTGCGTGCACCACCCGCGTCGGATGGATGTCGTCGAAAAAGGCGACCTGATCGGGGCTCGCCACGCTCGTCACGCCGGTGGGCCGGAGCTTGTCGCCGCTGTCCGGGAGGTAGAGCGGCCTGTCGATCACCTTGAGGCCGAAGGTTCCCTGGTCGGCGGCAATCTCGCGCGTCAGACGGTTGATGTCGACGATGGCGGTCGTCACCCCGGCATCCTCGTAGGCGCCCGCGAGTTTGCGCAGACCGGCGTTGTGCGCGGCGATCAGCGCGTCCGCGTCGGCGCGCTCGTCGGCCGGCATGGCGCGTCCCCGGGGCGTCTTCGAGATGTCCGGTAGATTGTAGAGAACGATGTGGTCGGCGCCGGCCCGGGCGAGCCGAACAGCCGCGTCGTCGATGCCCTCGAGGACATTGCCAACGATCGCGCCATCCTGCGGATCGGCGTTGAAGTAGTCGTTGGCGCCGATGAAAAGCGACGCCGCGGTGCCGGGGGGCGGGCCGTCGGCGCGGTACTTTGTCTCGAAGGCGGTCACCTGGGCGGCGAGGCCGATGATGAGCTGCCCGGGGTTCGATGGCTCGATCGACGCCTCGGCGCCACCGAAGGCGTAGTTCGAAGATGCGACCCCAAGTTCCCCGGGCAGGATCTGGGCGTAGACCAGGCCGTTGGTGAAACGGCCGCCTACGTAGGGCGGATCGGGTCGGAAGGGCTCCGGCAGCCGGCCGGGATCGGTGAGGCTGTCGCCGAAGAAAAAGATCCGGGAGAAACCAATCGACACGTCATCCTCCCATGCAGCAATGGGTCATCCGGCGGGTTAAGCGTGGCGGAGGCACGATGTTCCCTCGATGCCGCTCGATCGAATGCCTCCGCTTCGACGCAGGACCGCAGAGAGCCTGCCGAATGTCGCCCTTTTCACACTCGGCGAAGGCAACTGTGCTCATCATCTCTTGATCACGGCGGCCGAGCAGGACAACCGGCATGAATCGCAAAGGCTATCTCGGACACGGAATTTTTAGACCGGGCGGCACGGTGCCAGCGCGTATTGGCGATCTGGTGGTCTCGAACATTCCCCGCGCGACGGGTCTCGGTAGCCATGTGGTAAATATCAAGCGGCAGAACATCACGCTTGACGCCGCGACGATCCTTGCGCGCATCCATGGTTTCGTGACGCCGCAGACCGAGGTTGGCCTCTCCGGCGCGAGGGACCAGTATTTCGGCGCGACCTCCCCAGATCACGCGGCTCACGCGGTGAAACGGTTCACCTTCAACAACAAGAGCATCGTCGACGTCTACACGCGCCCGGGTGTGGACGAAGTGGCGATCGTCGGCCTGCAAACCATGCTGGGCCTCGTTACCGATGTGCATCGGCGCGCGAACCTTTCGATTGACAAAAGGCTCGAGGGAAATCCGCAGCGTCTCAAACAACTCCAGCTTGTCGTCGCTTCCTCCATCGGAAACCTGTCCGAAGCACGTCAGCTGGCACGCGAACTTGAATTCGAACGGCGCTACTTCGAGAGCACCCTGCTCAAATCAATGAAGGGAAGCTTCGGGGGTGATGCCGATTACGACGCGATGCTGTCGATGTACGAGGCGACCCTTTCGGCCCCGGCCCCATTCGACGAGACGCCAGACCGCATGGTGAACATGATCGCGGATCTGGTCTCTTCGAGCGGGGCAACGGGCTCGCCTGGCGGAACGGGCACGAGCGGTTCCACGGGCCCCGCGGCTCCGCAAAGCTAGCGCAAAATCCGTTCAAGATGAGCCATCCCGGGCTCTGTCATCCCGGGGCTGCGAAGCAGAGCCCGGGATCCATAAACGCGACGACCCAGACGGCTCGCGACGGCGCGCAGACCGCGGTGTTCATGGGTTCCGGGCTCCGCTTCGCGGCCCCGGAATGACAGCGCTTGAGCTTGATTCAATATGAACGGATGTTGTTCTAGCGTGAGCGGCCAAACGTTCCGATCACTTCGATATCGCCGTCCATATCGACATCGGCAAATACCGTGTTGCTGACGTACCCCGCCTGGATAATTCGGGCACTCAGGTTCGTGATTTTCGAGACGGCTTTCACCAGGTGATCGTCCGTGTCGAGCAAAGAGAACTGCTTCAGCGCCTCTCTTCCCTTTGATTGGATCGTCTGTTCGTCGGGGATCACTCCCTGGCCCTGGCCGGAGGCAGGAAACGCGAGAATGAAAACGTGGCCGCCCGAACCCCCAATCAGATCAACGGCACGCTTGGATATCTCACCCATCCTCGGCGTGGCCGCCTTCGAGTCCCCGTACACGCCGAAGCAGAACTTCATGCTTTGAAGATTGACGAGGAGGCAATAGCAACCGGTCTTCAGTCCAATCTTGACCATGGAACTCCGCGAGTTGGGCAGCGCGACGGTGATCCAGAGCGTGTGATCGATCTCATATCGGATTGAATATCCAGCGGAACCGGTGAGATTCGTGTTCATGAAGCTCGACGATCCGCTCGCGCCGCTCGCAGCGCGTGGGCGCGGCTCGAATTCTTGCGCACTCCGCTCGCCAGTCCACGACAGTTTCGCATCGGCCGCTAGAGCAGCGTCCGTTCACGCTGAACCAAGCTCAAGCGCTGTCATTCCGGGACCGCGAAGCGGAGCCCGGAACCCATGAACACCGCCGTCTGCGCACCGTCGCGCCCCGTCTGCGTCGCCGCGTTTAGGGATCCCGGGCTCTGCTTCGCAGCCCCGGGATGACAGAGCCGGGGATCGGTCATCTTGAACGGATTTTGCTCTAAGCCGCGGGGTCGAAGCTTGCGATGAAGTCGGCCAGACGCTCTCCCTGAATCAGGATGTGATCGCGCAGCAGCCGCTCAGCTCGCTCGCCGTCTCCCGCGCGGATGGCATCGACGACGGCTTGGTGCTCGGCGAGCGAGTTTGCGACCCGGCTGCGGGCCCGCAATTGCAGGCGGCGGTAGGGCTTGAGACGGGTGTGAAGCTGGCGGGCCTGCTCCGCCAGGAAGGAGTTTTGACAAGCCTCGTAGAGGGCGAGGTGGAAACGCTCGTTGGCGTAGTAGTAAGCGTCGGCATTTTCCTGCGCTGCTTCCTTGACGCAATCCTCATGCGCCCTTTCCAGTTTCCGCTGCATCGGGTCAGTGATGCGTCTGGCAGCCAGAGCCCCGCAGAGGCCCTCCAGCGCGGCCATGACCTCGAATCGTTCGATCACGTCCTTGAAGCTCAGCGCGGCCACGAAGGCGCCGCGCCGGGCTTGCAAGTCCACCAGTCCCGTCGAGGCGAGTTGCATCAGCGCTTCGCGGACAGGCGTGCGCGACACGGTGAAACGTGCGGCCAGGCTCTGCTCGTCGAGCCGCTCGCCTGGCCGAAGCTTGCCCGTCACGATCTCGTCCTCGAGGACGTCTCTCAAGGATGTTGCCCGTCTCATTCCATTCGTCCCCGCCTGTGGCATCCTAGCGCACCCGCGCCAGAATATTTCAAGAGCATTCTTGTATACGAAATGATTGACACAGGATGCAAAAAGAGCGACGTTTGATGCAAGAGGCGAGGGACCAGCCTGCGCAGTCCCCCCGGTCGGCTCGATCCGCCTGGCTTCCGACGCAGGGAGGAAACCGAGGAGGGTCGGCATGTCGCCCCAGCTGATTTCCATCTATGCGCTCGTTCTGATGTTCGCGGTCGCCACGATCCTGCCAATCAACATGGGCGTGCTGGCATTCGTCGGCGCGTTTCTCGTCGGGACGCTTGTTGCAGGACAGACCACGAGCGCAATCGTGGCCGGATTTCCCGGCGGCCTCTTCCTGACGCTGGTCGGGATCACCTTTCTCTTCGCCATTGCCCAGAATAACGGCACGATCGATTGGCTGGTTCGCCTGGCCGTGAGGGCGGTGCGCGGCCGCATCGTCGCCATTCCCTGGATCATGTTCGGAATTTCGGCTGTTCTGACGGCGGTGGGCGCGGTCAGCCCCGGGGCCGTCGCGATCATCGCACCGATCGCGCTGGGCTTCGCCCTGAAGTACGGCATCAGCCCGTTGATGATGGGACTGATGGTCATCCACGGGGCGCAGGCCGGGGGCTTCTCGCCGATCAGCATCTACGGCGGCATCACGAACCGGATCGTCGCGAAGGCGGGCCTGCCTCTCAACGAGATCGCAACGTTCCTGGCGAGTTTCGGCGTCAACTTCGCCGTGGCGGTGCTCCTCTTCTTCGCACTCGGAGGCCGCAGGCTCCTCCAAGCGAACGCCGTCGAGGTGCCTGCACCGGTCAACGTCCCGCACATCGAGATCGCCCGTCCACAATCAGGCCCGCAGGTGTACGGCGACGCCGAGGCGGAGGCCATCAGCGAAGAGATCGCCCTCGAGACCGGACAGAAGCCGAACCGCTCGATCATGGCGAGTCCGGCCGAGGGGGCGTCGATCAAGGACGGTAGCCTCTATCAGATCATCACGCTCGCCGGCCTCGTCATCCTCGCCGTCCTCGTGCTCGCCTTTAACCTCGATATCGGCTTCGTGGCGATCACGATCGGTCTGGCGCTCTCATTGATGGCCCCGAACCTGCAGAAGCGCGCCATGGGTCAGGTCGCATGGCCTGAGATCATGCTGATCACCGGCGTGAGCACCTACGTGGTCGTGCTCGAGAAGATGGGCACGATCTCCTTTGTCGGCGACAGCGTTGCAGGGCTCGCCTCCCCGATGCTTGCGGCCCTCCTGCTCTGCTTCATCGGTGCCGTCGTGTCGGCCTTTGCCTCCTCGACGGCGGTGCTCGGTTCACTTATCCCGCTCGCGGTTCCGTTCCTGCAGGCAGGGACCGGCGTGAGCGCCGTGGGCTTCATTGCCGCAATGGCCGTGTCGTCGACGATCGTGGACGTGAGCCCCTTCTCCACCAATGGCGCCCTCGTCCTCGCCAATGCTCAGGGTGTCGACCGCGAGGCGTTCTTCCGCAAGCTCATGGCCTACGGCGCCCTCGTAACGGTGGTCGCGCCGATCGCTGTCTGGGCGCTGTTCGTCGTCCTCTGAGTTTCATCGCTGCCGCAAGCAAAGGAGATCAACGTGAAACTCTCTCGATCGATGCCCGGGCTGGAGGCCGCACCTAGCTTTCTCGGCGACCTGATCGATGCGCTTACCGAGCGCGGACGATCGCTGCTCCGGCAAAGGGAAGGCCGGCAGGTCGTGACGAACGAAGCCCTTCCGGCCCTCGGTGAACTTTTGATCTCACGACGGGGAGAGGCCTCGGGTGTGGCCCTCGCTCAGACCCTGCTTGCCGGCTACGCCGCCGCGGAGCCGGCCGTGCGGCTGGAGTTCCTCAAGGCGCTGGCGGAGCGCTTCGGTCCCGACGCGCGGCGAGTCGAGATTGCGCTGGAAGCGGTTCGCCGGAACGGCACCGATTCTCTCGAGGATCTGCATACCGCGGCAGAGCCCCGAAGACAGGAACTGATCAGGCGTCTCAACCTTGCCCCTGGTGGCACTTCCGCCCTCGTGCGGATGCGGGAAGAACTCCTCGGTCATCTCCCGGAAAACCCGGACCTGAGGCGGGTCGACGACGATTTCGGCCACCTCTTCTCGTCCTGGTTCAACAGGGGCTTTCTGGTCTTGCGCCCGATCGACTGGACGACCCCAGCCAGCATCCTTGAGAAGATCATCCGCTACGAGGCCGTGCATGAGATAGAGAACTGGGACGACCTGCGCAATCGCCTCGAGCCGGAGGATCGTCGCTGCTACGGCTTCTTCCATCCGCAGCTCGCCGACGAGCCGCTTATCTTCGTCGAAGTGGCTCTTACGCGCGCCATTCCCGACGCCGTCGGTCCGCTCCTCGACCTGTCCCGCACGCCGACTCCGGCCGCAGAGACCACGACGGCGGTGTTCTATTCGATCTCGAACACGCAAAAGGGACTGGGGGGTGTCTCCTTTGGCAACTTCCTGATCAAGCAGGTGGTCGAGAACCTCAAGCGCGAGCTGCCAAATCTCAAGACATTCGTCACGCTCTCGCCGGTTCCCGGCTTCGCCGCATGGCTCGCCCGTGAACGAAAGGCCGATACATCGTCCTGCCTGGATGCCGCAGCACGGCAGACACTGACCACACTCGACCAACCCGGATGGAACGAGAATCCGGCAATGGCGGAGGAGGTCCGGGCGGCCCTGCTCCCCGCGGCCGCCTACTACTTCCTCAGGGCGAGGAATTCGAAGGGCCGAACTGTCGATCCGGTGGCGCGGTTCCATCTCGGGAACGGCGCGCGCCTCGAGCGACTGAACTTCCTTGGGGACATTTCGCCGAAGGGAATAAAGCAGGCGCACGGGCTCATGGTGAACTACCTCTACGCGCCCGACGAGATCGAGACGAACCACGAGGCGTTCGCCGAGAAAGGCACGGTGGCCGCCTCCGCCGCGGTCCGCAAGACGCTCCGGACCGATCTCCTCGCCCGCGACCTGGAGCCGGCGCCATGACTGGTCCCTCGCTCGACACCTTCTCCCGGTCCGTCATCGATCCCCGCTATGGAGCTCTCGCCATGAACGCGAACCTGTTTGATCGGCTGGAACGCTCGATCACCGATCCCGAGAAGTCGGCCATCACGTCCCCCGCCGGCGAGAGCGTCAGCTATGCCGATCTGATCTCGCGATCGGGGCGTCTCTCGAACCTCCTGGCGGCCCGAAAAGTGAAGCCCGGCGATCGTGTCGCCGTGCAGGTCGAGAAGTCGATCACGGCCCTCGTCCTCTACCTTGCGACCGTTCGAGCGGGAGCCGTCTTCCTGCCGCTCAATACCGCCTACACGCTCGCCGAACTCGAATACTTCATCGGTGACGCGGAGCCCATTCTGGTTGTCTGCGATCCGGGCAAGCGAGACGGCATCGCGCCGATCGCCGCAAAGGTCGGAGCCTGCGTCGAGACGCTGGATGCTCGGGGTCAGGGGACATTGACCGATGCCGCGAAGAATGAGCCGGAGGCGTTCGAGACCGTGCAACGGGCGGGGGACGACCTCGCCGCTATCCTCTACACCTCCGGCACGACGGGCCGTTCGAAGGGAGCGATGCTGACCCATGACAACCTTGTCTCCAACGCTCTGACGCTGAGGGACATCTGGCGCTTCACCGCCGACGACGTCCTCATCCACGCCTTGCCGATCTATCATACTCATGGGCTGTTCGTGGCTTGCAACGTGACACTGCTTTCGGGCGCGTCGATGATCTTCCTGCCGAAGTTCGACGCGGACGAAATCCTCGGCCTGATGCCGCGTGCGACGGCTCTGATGGGAGTGCCGACCTTCTACGTGCGTCTGCTGCAACATCCCGGCCTCGACCCTCAGTCGACCTCGGGAATGCGCCTGTTCGTGTCCGGTTCGGCACCGCTGCTCGCCGAGACCCATCGCGAGTGGCAGGCCCGCACGGGTCACGCCATTCTCGAACGGTATGGCATGACCGAGACGAACATGAACACCTCGAACCCATACGATGGAGACAGAGTGCCGGGCGCCGTCGGGTTGCCCTTGACAGGCGTGCACGTGCGAATCACAGACCCGGAAACCGGGCAGAACCTCACGCGCAACGAGATCGGCATGATCGAGGTGAGGGGACCAAATGTGTTCAAGGGCTATTGGCGGATGCCGGATAAGACAGCGGCCGAGTTCCGCCCGGACGGCTTCTTCATTACGGGAGACTTGGGCAAAATTGACGACCGCGGCTACGTGCATATCCTGGGACGCGGCAAGGATCTCGTCATCACGGGAGGTTTCAACGTCTACCCGAAGGAGATCGAGGATGAGATCGACGCCATCCCAGGTGTCTTCGAGACGGCCGTGATCGGCGTCCCGCATGCGGACTTCGGTGAGGGCGTCACGGCGGTGGTCGTCCGCTCCAAGGGCGCGACGATCGACGAGCGGGCGATCCTGGCGGCGCTCGACGGCCGGCTCGCCAAGTTCAAGCTCCCGAAGCGAGTGGTCTTTGTCGATGACCTTCCACGCAATACCATGGGCAAGGTTCAGAAAAACGTCCTCCGCGAGATGTTCGCTGAACTCTATGCGGCGCCCACGCGAGTCTCCTAGACCGTTATCGCAAGTCGCAGCTTTGCCGACGGCAACGCCACCTCCGGATCACAGGCCATGAGCGAGTTCTTCTCCACCGAGGCGCTGACGGCACTCCTCCAGGTGATCATGATCGACCTGGTTCTGGCGGGCGACAACGCCGTTGTGATCGGGATGGCAGCCGCCGGGCTGCCCAAGGAACAGCGCAACAAGGCGATCTTCGTCGGAATCATCGCCGCGACAGTCTTGCGCATCCTGTTCGCGGGCTTGACGACCCAACTTCTGGAGATCGTCGGCCTGCTCCTAGCCGGCGGCATTCTCCTGTTGTGGGTGTGCTGGAAGATGTGGCGCGAGCTGCGGGCGGGCCATGCGGAGATTGATCTCGAGGCCGAGGAAGCACTGCAGGATCGCGATCTCGATCAGGACGGTCTGATTGCAGAGCACGCTCCGCGCAAGACGTTTCGTCAGGCCGCGTGGCAGATCATCGTGGCGGACGTATCCATGTCCCTCGACAACGTGCTGGCGGTGGCCGGCGCCGCCCGCGAACACCCGGTCGTTCTCGTCTTCGGTCTCGGGTTGTCGATCGCGCTGATGGGGATCGCTGCGAGCCTCATCGCCCGCCTGCTCCAGCGCCACCATTGGATCGCCTACCTCGGCCTCGCCGTCATTCTCTACGTCGCCGCGGAAATGATCTATCGTGGCGCACTCGAAATCTGGCCAGCTTCGTGAGGGATGGGGCATGACCGCTGAAGAGATTGAAAAGCGCGCGGCCGTCATCCGCACGATTGCGATGCCGTCCGACACCAACCCGGCGGGCGACATTTTCGGAGGCTGGCTGATGTCGCAGATGGACTTGGCGGCCGGGAACGCGGCCGCCCGCCGCGCCAGAGGGCGTTGCGTGACCGTTGCCGTCGACGGCATGGCCTTTCACAGCCCCGTGCATGTCGGCGATGAAGTCTCCGTCTATGCCGATCTGATTTCGACGGGGCGGACATCCATGAAGTTTCAGGTCGAGGCCTGGCGGCGGTCCCGCGACGGAGACGAACAAATCAGGGTGACCGAAGCGGTCTTCACATTCGTCGCCATCGACAGCGGTTCGCGCCCGCGCCCACTGCCGCCGGGTTAGCTCTAGGGTACTTCCCACCCGCTCGGCGAACGCAAAGATCAACGCTCATGTCGGGGCCGGGCAACATCTAACATTCAGCGCCTTGCCACGGCTTTCGCGCCGGGATCTCCCAAACGCCGCGACGTGGCGCTCGGAGATCGCGATCAGGACTGCGCCGGACGGCGGTTGCCGATGCCGACACGTTCGCCTTCACCTTCGATCTCGCGGGGCCGGAAGCTCGGCTCTACGGCATCGCGGATGCCGAAAAGCGGCCGCATCGGCGAGAAGGCGGTTGCGCTGTGCGCGAGGGATGCGCAAGCGGTTAGCCGTCTCCTTCGAGAATTGCACTCACGACATGGGCACTGGATCAGCGATTTACATCAGTTTGCTATGAAAAAATCCCAAAATATTTTCTGCGGTAGCGACAATATTGGCGTATCGTGAATTTGACGACGGTAGTCCTGTGTTTCTAATCCTCCGCGATTCCGAGGCGTTTGAACATGTCCGATAGCATCTTCACTCTCATCAAGCGGGCGGTGCGGCGGGCGCGCGACGCGGTGGCGCCGCCAACTGCTGTGAGGCCGCCGCGCCCGAGGCTAGAGGGTCGCCGAGGATACGGGGATGGAGACGTTCCGTCGCCGCGTTCGGGCGCCGACCCCCGATGAGCACGATTGGGTCTCGCCGGATCGAACGCTTCTGGGACACCGCGGTGCTCGCTCTCGCGTTCGCATTCATCGTTTCGTTGATCGCTGCCCCCTTGTGGCGCTAGGCCCCGGGCAATGCCTCACGCGGACCTCCGCTTCGGCATTGCGGCCTTCGGTCGTGGATCCGGATCGTCGCTATGGGTCCGACTTATTCACGTCCGCCTCTCGAACGGAGGAAGCTCTGATCGATGGCGGCGGCGATGACGGGCTTGTGCGGTCCGCAGCGGAACGCCCGACGCGCCGAAGCTCGCCATCGTCATTTTCCACGAGCGCTGTTTGAACTTTGCGATCGGAAACGGCCGGTCATCGCTTGCGCGTCCGATGGCTTACGAGGCCTGTCTAGCGGCCTGCGAGTTGCCTCGCGATAGCTCCGCGATGCGCGATCATCAGGTCACGCGTCTCAACAAAGTCGGTCAGCAGCTCCAGCTCCTCCGTGGTGCCGTACCCCAGCCTCCTAAATCGCGCGATCAGGCGGCGTTGTCCTTCAATCCGCACTTCAGCCGCCGTAACGTGCAGGGAAGCCGTCTTAAGATCGCCGCTGGTGTAAGTCATGCGTCCACAGTACCCCACTTCTCCGGAAAGCCGCTATGAATTCTACTCGCGGGGGCATTTCTAAGACGGATCGAGGCTTGGGTGAATCCTGAAAGCAACCACCGCCAGGAGGCGAACTCTCCCGGCGATTGGTGTTGCGATCGCGCCGGCACGCTGGGCTTACCTTTGAGATTGATCGGTCATGGTCATGGGGTCTGATCGCCAAGCCTATGGCACTTTCTGCAGGGTTCTGGCATTCCCTAGGGATGGATGACGCCCCCCGCCTGATCTGGTGCCGTGCCGGCGATCGCTACAGCGATCTTGCAGAGGAGCCCGACGACTTCATCGCGCTCGACGGCAACGATGAGGTCGGTCTCGTGAAGCTGATGAAGACGGGCGGTTCGGACGAGGGCCGCTGGATGTGGTTGATGCAGCTCACCTTGCCCGGCGAACGTTTCCCGCGCGCTACGAATGGCAGCGCTGAAACCCGGGGCGCTGCAGCTCGGGCGCTCGGCGCCTGCTGGGGCGCGTTCCAAGCATTTCATGGAATCGACGAGCCGATCTAGGCGGATAACCTCTGCTCGCCGCTTCGACGCTGATTGAAGGGCTCGCCTCTACCCTTTTTCGGCACTCCGGCCGATGATGCTCCGATCGGCTTCCATCCTGTCTAGGCGCACCGGATTTCGCTCTCGCGGACGGCCCGTTCAACCGAACCGGACTTGATCCGATACGAAAGTTCGCCGCTCTGGTCGGCCGGCATAAGCCGCACCACCTCATAAATACTGGAAGTGCTCGTCCGATCCGCGATTGCGGGGTAGTTCAACCGAACCATCTGCCGGACCTTGAAGGTGTGGGACATCGATTGATCTCCTTCTCGCATTGGGGTGGGTGATCGAGCCGGTTCGGCAGCCGGAAGGCATCATCTTCGCGCCTTGCGAGCTGCGTAGCGGGCATCCCGAACGGCCTTGCGTTCGGCTTCAACCGCCACTGCGCGAGCTGCTTCTTCTAAGGCGGCGCGTTCGCTCGCGGCAGCATTTTCCGCGGCTTCGGCTCGTGCATCAGCCTCCCGCTCCCTTGCGATGCGCTCATTCTGGGCAATAAGCTTTGTCTGACGTTCAGCGATGCGAAGGTCCCGAGCCGCGCTTGTGGCAGCTCGGGCTGCCTGCCTCTCCGCGAAGGCGGGGTCATCGAGCCCTGGCCGCTGGAGAAATTTCGCCGCCATCGCGGCCTTCGCGTTCTTCGCAGCATCGAGGCGCCGGTCGAGCCGGTCGTCTTTCGTTTGGTGCATAATTCTCTCTACCCTGTCTCTGTCGCAGCTCGCTGCTTACCGGACGCGCCTGATCCTCATGATGTTTCCGGCAGGCAATGTGCCCTGCTCCTGGTGGGTCCGGGCGATTGAGTCGATGTGACGGTCGTCATCCGCCTTCGAAGCGTTACCGACCCACAAATAGGCCGTTCGCGCATCGTCGTAGGTCACGGCAAACATCACCGATTTCGACGGCGTCGGTTTGCGGAATACATTCATGGCATGGTCACCGCGCACAGGAATGAGAAGCCGCTCCTGGCCAAGCGGCCCGAACTCAAGATGGCCGGTCGTGCTCCAATTCCGCTCTACGCTGTCTGGATGTTGCTGACAGACACCTTGCCGCTCCGGTCCTCCACCGTATCGAAGGAAACCTTCTGACCTTCGGCAAGGCCGCGAATTCCAGCGCGCTCGAGGGCGGTCGCATGAACGAAGACGTCCTTGCCGCCATCTTCAGGCTTGATGAAGCCGAAGCCCTTCATGCCATCGTAGAACTTCACGGAGCCTGTCACCAATTGCTCGTCTTTCACAGTTTGCCACCCCGGCACGTCCGCAGAGACGCGACGAAGCGGAACCTCAACTCGGTTTGCCTGGAAAGACGCTCCGAATGTGCGTTTGGCAAAAGCCAAAAGCGAAACAGCCCGATTGTCCGGCCAACAGTCGATAATGTCATATAGGCGTCGTTGGCCTCGGTTGCAATCGTGCAGGCGCTTTTTCGTCGGGCGGCGTCGGAGGCTTTGCTGCGATGAAAACGCAAGTGTTTTCGATTGCAACCAGCTCTGTGCCGGCAAAGCGGCGAGCATCCTCTCGATGCCAAGAAGGTACCGACGATCGCCGAGAGCACCATGGAAAGCGTGCAGAAGATGCCGATTCTCGTGCGGGAAGACGGCCGCCGCTTCGTACCCGTCGTGGGATTCCACCGGCTCGAGGCCGGCCTTTCTTTGGACGAGGAGACCAGAACTCGGCAATCTCAGGTTATCGGCCGCAGTACAACCCGGCCCGCGCGTGCCCCGCCGAAAGCCCGACGGCGGCCTTCCCCGGCGCACGGGAATTGATATGCTCGGCTTGACAGTAGGGGCGTTCGCCGGCGGCAGGAGATCAAGGGGAAGGATATCGGGATGGCAGAAACAATAAGTTTCGTCGGTCTGGAATTGCAATTCCTTCACACCAAGGACGACACGGACGGAAGTGTCGATGTATTTGAGATGACGGTGCAGCCAAATGCGCGCATGCCGGTGCCCCACTATCACGACAGATGGGACGAGACCGTCTACGGACTAAGCGGCGTCACGACATGGCGCGTCGATGGACAAGACTGCCGGGTTGGACCCGATCAGAGTGTGTTCATCAAGCGAGGCATCGTCCACGGCTTCTGCAACGACACGCAAGAGCCCGCCCGTTGCCTTTGCATTCTAAGCCCCGGCGTTCTCGGCCCAGCCTATTTCCGCGACATGTTAGCGTTGCTGTCCGACGGCGCTCCCAATATGGCGAAAATGAAAGAGACGATGCTCAAGTACGGCCTCGTACCTGCCCCGCCGGCTTAGAGTTGTTCAGGACTGAGGTTGAATGGGCTGGATCGGCTGGACTCCCGTGAAGCACCTGATTCAGGGGAGACCGCGGCGGCGGGCGACAAGTCCGGCGCTGGGAGGGAGAGCCGGAGGGCGCCGAGCCCCAGGCGCTAGCCAGACGTGCGCACAGCTGCGCGCCCGCGTCCCGCCGCTGCCTATCGCAGCGGCCGCTTGATCGTTCACAAGAGTTTACGAAAGAGTAACCATGCTGGATGCACGCTCCATATGTTGCGCGCGGAGCGCGTCAGCGCCTTCCTGCATCCGCACGAACGACCGGGGACGGCGTGCGCAATGCTAGGATAGACGGGAAGACCGAGGCGGGCTCGAGGCGCCGGACATTAAGCTGCACCTGATCCCAAACAGAAGCGCAGTATCCCCCTTGACCGAGGCCAGGCTCTCTGCCGGCGCGGCGGTGGAGTCGCAGCGTTGTGATCGAGGAATGCCGAATGAGTGACGCCGCGGAGAATATCGCAACGCGCCTCTGGCGCGATCGGGCGCAAGTCCGGGAGCAGGAGCGCGACGAGGCACGAGCAAAGGCAAGGGCGGCCGACGAGAAGGCTGCAAGCCTCGCGGTTGAGAATACCCGCCAACGGGGCCAGAACGACAGGCTTGCGGCCGAGATCGCCCGTCTATGTGAGCAGAATGAGCAGCTCAAGGCTGAGATTGCGCGCTTGCGCGCCCTCGGCGCTGCCGAGGCGTCCCGAGGCCGAACTGAGACCGAGCAGCAAATGGAAGATCTCAAGGACGCTCTGCAACAGATCTTGGACCAGCCGAACGAAAGCAGCCTGCATTAGTCTCGCCTTCCGCGACGCGGCGCAGCGTTTGTCTAGGCAGGTTCCTCGTTAGACCTGCCGTGGCGTGCGCCACGGACCGCCAGAAATCCCACCGTCGAACCCTGATCGACGTCCGACCTTCGGCGACCATCGCGGCCCGCCGACGCGCGGGCGCACTCGCCGGCGTCCCAGATCTTCCTTGACAGCTCCCGCAAGCGATAATACCTCTTTATTGTGAGACGATGTCCTATTCAATGGGACAAACGATGCTTCGTAAAGGAGCGCGCCGGTCTTGAAATGGGAGGGACCTATGATCAAACGCGCCACAAGGAGACTGCTCTCGGGAGCCGCCGCGACGATCCTCGCGCTCGCCCTCCTGGGCGTGCGAGCCGATGCCAAGGACGGGTATCCGACCCGGGCGATCGACGTCCTCACCGGCTTTGCCCCGGGCGGCACCACCGATCTCGTCGCCCGCATGGCCGCCCAGTATCTCAGCAAGAAGTGGGGCGTGCCGATCAACATCATCAACAAGCCCGGCGGAAACACGGTGCCCGCCAATGTCGAGCTCTATGCCGCTGCCCCGGACGGCTACACGATGTTCGCCGACAACATCGGCAGCAGCACGATGCTCACGGTCTCGGTGCCCGATCTTCCGTTCAAGATCATGGACCGGACCTTCACGGCGATGATCAGCAGCAACAGCATGCTGCTCATGGTCGCCCCGAACTCCCCAATGAATTCGCTGAAGGAGGTGGCCGCCGAGGCGGCCAAGAGCCCGGAAGGCTTTACCTGGACTGGGGTCGGCGTCGCCGAGGTCCCGATGCGTCAAATCCTGCGGCAGGCCAACGTCGACATCTCGAAGACGAAACCCGTCGCATCGTCCGGCTCGGTGAGCGGCTCCGTGCTCGTCGCCGGGGGCAACGTGAAGTTCGGCATCGCCGCGGTGGGGCCGTCCGTCTCGCCGGTGCAGGCGGGCCTCGTAAAGCCGATCGCCGTCGCCTCGGAGAAGCGCTGGCCGTCCCTGCCGAACGTGCCCACCGCGGCCGAGGCCGGCTTCCCGGAGGTCCTGGTCGCCTCGTGGATCGGAATCACCGGTCCGCCGAAGCTGCCCGATGAGGTCGTTCAGAAATGGAACGAGGGCATTTCCGAGATGGTGAAGGACCCGCAGATCGTCGAGAAGCTGGCGTCCATGGCATCGGTCGTCGACTACAAGAATCCGGCGCAGTTCCGCGAATACATCAACAAGGAGCTCACGGAGCTCGCCAATCTGTGGCGCGCCAAGTAGGACCGGCGCGGTCCGGCTGGCCCCGCCCGAAGGATTGACAACGTCATCGTGTGTGTCGCGGGTCCTCGCCGCGGCGCGCGGTGATGCTGCGTGACGCGGCGCTGAAGGAGCGCGCGGCAAAGGATGGATCCGCGATGACGACCTTGATCACGGGAGTGGGCGCCGTCGGCTCGCATGTCGCCGCGAAGCTGCTGGACATGGGCGAGCCCATCGTCGTCTACGACTTCAACCCGAACCGCGCCTTCCTGTCGACGATGTTCGATCTCGACAAGGCGAGCGTCGTTGTCGGGGATGTCAACGACATCCCGCTGCTCGTCAAGACCATCGAGGATGAGAAGGTCGACCGGATCGTCCACTTGGCAGGCTGGCTCACCCGCGAGCTCAAGCCGCAGCCCTACATGGGCGCGAAGCTCAACATCCTCGGCACGGCATCCGTGCTCGAGGCGTCCCGCATCACGGGCGGCAAGAGGGTCGTCTTCGCGAGCACGCGCGGCGTAAACCAGTTGGCGAGCCCATCGAACGACGGCGCGACCCTCGACGAGGACTTCACCATGCGGGTGCTGAGCGACCGGCCCAGGACCATGTACGAGGTGAGCAAGCTTGCCGGCGAGCATATCGGCCTCATCTACAACGACAGCTACGGCGTCGATTTCGCGGCCATCCGGCTGGGGGGCGGATTCGGGCCGACGCCGGCAATGCCGAAAGGCCTCACGGGCGGCGTTCTCTGGCACCTCGTGCGCCGGGCCGCGCTCGGAGAGCCGGTCGTCATCGACGATCCGACCTTCACTTACGGCGGCCGGCACGAGTTCGTCTATTTCAAGGACGACGCGGACGCGATCGTCCTCGCCTGCTTTGCCAAGGAGCTGAAAAAGCGCGTCTACAACATCCGCATGGATGCGACCTACAGCTATGACGAGGTGGTCGATATCGTCCGTCGGGTGTTTCCCGAAGTGCCGATGACGATCAACGCGAAGTCGCAGGGCTCCATGAGCCCGGGTCACGAGCCGCGCAGCGATTACGCCGACACCGCCGCCGCGCGGGGCGAGCTCGGCTGGGAGCCGAAATTCGACCTCGAAGCCGGCATCCGCGACTGGGGAAAGTGGTTCAAGAGGACCGGCGGCACGTTCTGAAACGCTTGAGGATAGAACAATGGACGACAAGCTCTACGCGGCGGCATTGGCGAAGGTTAAGGAGTATCGCGGTCCCGATGCGAAGCTCGGCACCGGGCCCATGGCCGAGCTCTCACCGCAGCTCGACCGCCTCAAGGACGAGCTCTTGTGGGGCGTCCTGTGGAGCGATGACTTCGTCGACATCAAGACGCGCAGCCTCTGCACGATCGGCGTGCTCGCGGTGCTCGGCATGGAGGAGCAGCTCAAGAACCACATGGGCTGGGCGCTGCACGTCGGCGTTACCAAGGAACAGATCGTCTCGATCCTCTCGCAGATGATGATCTATGGCGGCCTCGCCCCGGCCCACAACGCCATGCGCGTGGCGAAGGAGCTCTTCAAGGAGAAGGGCCTGCTCTGAAATGCGCCGGCGGGCCGCCGACGCCTTGCAGGCCGTGCCCGCCTTTGCCGTCCGGCGAGCGCCCCATCCCCGACGATGCCGCAAGGGAGAACGATCCTGATGCCGATCGTGGGCATTGACATCGGCGGGACGTTCACCGATCTCGCGTCGTTCGATCCCGAGACCGGAGCGGTCCGCTTCTCGAAGAGCCTGACGACGCCGCCGGACTTCGAGCTCGGCGCGCAGAGGTGCCTTGAGCTCGCGGACATTCCGGCGGAGACGATCAGCGCCCTTCGCCACGGAACGACCGTCGTGATCAATGCCCTTCTGGAGCGCAAGGGCGCGCGCACGGCGCTCGTCGCCACCGCCGGCTTCCGGGACATCCTCGAGATCGGCCGCGGCAACCGTCCCGAGGGATTCAACCTGTTCTATGAGCGCATTCCTCCGGTCATCCCGCGCGACCTGCGCTTCGACCTGCCGGAGCGGATCGATGCACGCGGCAATGTGCTCAAGCCCGTGGATCGGGACGCCCTTGCCGCCCTCACCGATGAACTCAAGCGGCTCGGCGTCGACGCCATCGCCGTGTGCTTCCTGCATGCCTGGCGCAATCCTGCGCATGAAGCCGAGGTCGGGGCGTACATGCGGCGCGAGCTCGGCTGCTACGTCTCGTGTTCGCACGAGATCTCGCGGGAGTTCCGGGAATACGAGCGCACCTCGACGACGGCGCTCAATGCCTACGTCGGCCCGGTCGTCGATCGCTACGTGCGCCGCTTCGACGGCAGCTTGCGCGAGACCGGCTTTGAAGGCCGGCTCTACCTGATGGGCTCGAACGGCGGCGTCCTGACCGAGGACGATGCGCATGTCCGTCCTCTCCTCCTCGTCGAATCCGGGCCGGTCGGCGGCGTCGCGGGCGCCACCGAGATCGGCGCCCGTTCGGGCCTCGGCAACCTCGTCGCCTTCGACATGGGCGGCACGACGGCGAAGGCCGTGCTGATCGAGAACGGAGCAGCGCAGATCTCGCCGATCTACTGGGTCGGAGGCTACGAGCGCGGACACCCGGTCCAGGCGCCGGTCCTCGATATCGTCGAAGTCGGCTACGGCGGCGGCAGCATCGCCGCGATCGGCGCGCTGGGCTCGATCCAGGTCGGGCCGCAGAGCGCAGGCGCGGTGCCGGGCCCGGCCTGCTACGGTCGCGGTGGGACGAAGCCGACCGTGACCGATGCCAACCTTTTGCTCGGCCGCCTCGCCGCGGACCGCTTCCTCGGCGGCCGAATGCGGCTCGACCTCGGCAAGGCGCGGGCGGCGCTCGACGAGGTGTCGCGCTCGTTCGGCGCGACGGCCGAGACGCTGGCGGGCGGAATTTTGAAGATCGCCACCGTCAACATGGCCACGGCCGTCCGCCAGGTCACCCTCGAGCGCGGGTTCGATCCGCGGGATTTCGCCATGGTCGCGTTCGGCGGCGCCGGCCCTTTGCACGCCGTAGCAGTCGCCCGCGAGATCGGAATTCGGACGGTGATCATCCCGCCGCAACCGGGGCATTTCTCGGCCTACGGCATGCTCTTCGCGGATTTCCGCTACGACCACGCCTCGACCATCGTCGGCGTGCTCGACACAATCGATCTCAATGTCGTCGCGCGGCGCCTCGACGATCTCGTCGCGGAGGGCGAGCGGAAGATCGGGGCGCTCGCGTTGCCGATCGAGTCGATCCGGCACACGCGCTATGCAGAGATGCGCTACCGGCGACAGGAGTACACCATCAAGGTGCCGCTGCCGGCAACGGCCGCTCTCGATCGGACCGAACTCGGCCGCCTGTTCGAGGCGGCGTACCAGCGCCGTTACGGCCACAGCGCCCGCGGCATGGAGATCGAGATCGTCATGCTCCGCGTCGTGACGGACGGAGGAGCCGCGCGGCCGCAGCTTGCGGCACCCCCGCAGGGCCGCGCCGGTGCCGTCCCGCCCCAATTCCGCGAAATTTGGTTCGAGGCGACCGGCCGCATCGAGAGCAGGGTCTGGCGCCGGGAGGAACTCGGGGTGGGCGACCGGCTCGAAGGCCCCGGCGTGATCGAAGAAGCGGCTTCGACCACCGTCCTCGAACCCGGCGACCGGGCGGAGATCGACGCAACGGGGAACATCGTCGTTGCGGTTGGAGCAGCGGCATGAACTTCGAGCGGGCGAAATCCGCCGTCGATCCGATCACGCTCGAGATCGTCCGCAGCCTCCTGATCGCCATCCTCGATGAGGGCGAGATCAACCTGTCGCGAACGGCCTTCAGCCCCATCATCTATGAGGTCAAGGACTACTGCGTCGGGCTGCTCGACCGGCAATGCCGGACGATCGCGCAAAGCCGCGGAGGCATCACGACCTTCATGGCCGACCTTGGCGGGCCCGTCGCCGACGGTCTCGACATCTACGGCGAGGACGGGTTTGCGCCGGGCGACGTGGTGCTGATGAACTACGCGTCGATCTGCGGCCAGCACCTCAACAACATGGTGCTGTACATGCCTGCCATCGTCGATGGAGAGCTCCTCGGATTTGCCGCGACCCGCGCACACTGGACCGATGTCGGCGGCCGCGTCTCCGGTTCCTTCTCGACCGACACCACGGAGATCTTCCAGGAGGGCCTGCAGCTCCGCAGCGTCAAGGTCCTCAAGGCCGGGCGTCCGGACGAGGAGATCCTTCGCCTCATCCGCCATAACATACGATTTCCGGAACTCTCGTTCGGCGACATGGCAGCCCAGATCGGCTGCTGCAAACTCATCGTCCAGCGGCTCGGAGAACTCATCGCGCGCTACACCTGGCCGGTCATCGAAGCGTGCATCCACGAGACCTGGGACAGGTCGGAGGCGTTTGTTCGCGGCCGCATCGCAGAGCTGCCGGACGGCCGCTACGAAGCGGCGTCCTTCCTCGACGACGATGGCGTCGATCCCGACAAAACGCTGGCGATCCGCGCCGCGGTGACGATCAGCGGCGAGCGCATGGAGATCGACTTTACGGGCACCGCCGGCCAGACGCCGGGGCCCTCCAACATGGGCCGCAGCGGCGGCATCTCGGCCGCCAAGGTGGCCTTCAAGAGCGCGGTGTTCCCGTGGCTGCCACCGAACGAGGGTGCGTTCCGCCCGCTCGACGTCGTCCTGCCCCCCGGCACCGTCATCAGTGCCGTCGACAACGCCGCCATGGCGCAGTGGACCATGACGATCAAGACCGTGATCGACACGATCTACCTGGCGATGAGCGCGGCGATGCCCGACCGGATTCCGGCCGCGCACCACGGCTCGAACGGCATGTACACCATCTTCGGCCGCGACGCGGAGACGGGCTACCGGTATTCCTCCCTCGACACGGTCCTTGGTGGATGGGGAGCGCGCCCGGGCTCCGACGGTTTCTCGCCCCTGAAGACGGTGACGCACGGCGACACGCGCAACGTCCCGATCGAGGTCGAGGAGACCGCCTATCCGGTGCTCGTCGAAAGCTATCGCTGGCGGCCCGACAGCGCGGGGCCAGGCACCTTCCGAGGGGGACTTGGGCTGAGCAAGGTCTACACGGCCCTGCAAGACATGAGCTTCATCTGCGCGTTCGAGCGCACCAAATGCCCGCCCTGGGGGCTGATGGGCGGCGGGCCGGCGCAGGTCGGCACCGTGCTCGTCTCGCAGCCCGGCGAGAGCGCCCCCAAGCGCTACCAGAAGGTCACGGCCTTGCCGATTCGGAAAGGGGCGACCATCGAACTGCTCTCGGCGGGCGGCGGCGGGCTCGGGCCGGCCTACGAGCGGCCGATCGAAAAGGTCGTGACGGACGTTCGCTGCGGCTATGTCACCGTCGCCGGCGCCCGGCGGGACTACGGCGTCGTGCTTCGCGAAGACGACCTTTCCGTCGACGAGGAGGCGACGAAGCGCCTGAGAGCCAAGATGCAGGCCGATGCCCCGCCGCCCCTCACCCGCATGATCCTGCTGCCCGAGATGTTCCCCGAGCGAAGCGGGGGCGGTTGAGCCGCTCCGCGTCAGCCCGCGAGCTTGATCTGCACGGTCTTGACCTCCTGGAACTCTCGCAGTCCGTAGAACTCCCTGCTCGCGGCCGACACCGCTGTCCTTGTAGCCGCCGTGCGGCAGATCGTCGATGCCGGCATTGTTGTACGAGTTGACGAACATCTTGCCCGTGCGGACCGCCTTGACGACCCGGAGGGCGGTGTTGATCGAGGCGCTCCAGACGCCGCCGGCAAGGCCGTAACGCGTGTCGTTCGCGATGCGGATCGCGTCCTCTTCGGTCTTGAAAGGCATTACCGTCAGGACCGGCCCGAAAACTTCCTCCTGCGCAAGCCGCGACGAGTTCTGCATGTCATCGAAGATGGTAGGAGCCACGAAGAGGCTGTTGGAGAACATCGCTCCGCTCGGGGCACCTCCGCCGATGACGAGCCTGCCGTCCTGCCTGCCGATCTCGATGAAGGATTGCACGCGCCGAAACTGGTCCTCGTTGACCAGCGGACCCATGGTCGTGGTCTCTTGCGCCGGATCTCCCGCGATCTGCTTGGCGGCGTTCTTGACGAGCGCTTCGACGAAACGGTCGTGAATCCGGTCCTGAACCAGAAGCCGGGTCGCTGCCGAGCATTGCTGTCCGGAATTGTAGCAGAAGGCATTGACCGAGGTTTCCGCCGCCTGCTCGAACGGCGCGTCGGCGAACACGATGTTCGCGGACTTGCCGCCGAGCTCGAGGGAAACGCGCTTTGTCGTCGCCGCGGCGGTCCGCGCCACCGCATGTCCCGTCTGGGTCGAGCCGGTGAACGCGATCTTGTCGACGCTCGGTGAGGCGCAGATCGCCTGCCCGACGAGGCCGCCGCGTTCGATATCGCTCGTGACCACGTTCAGCACTCCGCCGGGCAGACCCGCCTCGGCCAGATAGCGGGCGAGCAGAAGCGTCGGGCCCGAACAGAGGTGCGACGGCTTCGTGACGATCGTGCAGCCGACCGCAAGCGCCGGCGCTATCTTCACGACCGGATTGAGGATGGGGAAGTTCCAGGGCGTGATCAGGCCCGCGACGCCGACCGGTTCGTGCAGGACGAGGCCGAGGCCGTCCGGAATGCGGTCGCTGATCGCGCTTCCCTCGAGATCGAGGGCGGCGCCGGCGTAGTACTGGAACGTCCGGATGGCCGTGCCGATTTCGCCAAGAGCGGTCCGGACCGGCTTGCCGGATTCCTCAACCATCCGCTCGGCCATCTCCATTTGCCCCGCGCTGAGACGCTCGGCGACCCGCACCAGCACCTCGTAGCGCGTGCGCGCCGAGGCGCGGGGCCAGGGGCCGGCGTCGAAGGCAGTGCGCGCGGCCGCAATGGCCTCTTCCGCATCGGCGGCATCGGCGTTGGCGAAGCGTCCGGCAACCGAGCCGTCGAACGGATTGATCCGCTCGAAGGCCGCGCCCGACCGCGCCGGCCGTGTTTCCCCGTTGATCCAGAGTCCGAAGGTTGGCGCCGCCTGCCTGGCCGAGGGCTTCCTCATCGCGCACTCCCATCCCGGGGACTTGGCGCCCCGCTCTCAGAACGATCGCGGCGCCTCGCCACCGATCGGTCCTTATCGACAGGCGGCCGGCCCTTGTCAACAAATTAGGACATTGTCCCATTTCCGTGTTATGCCGACGGTCAAGTGTCCGTCGGCAGAACTCCTTCGCCCTCGCAAGAAGGCGAGGATGCAGTCGATCGGCCGAAGAGAGTTGAGTTCATCCCGCGCCGCACGACCCGCCGTCAGACAGGTATTGTCGCGGGAATGCGGCTCTTGTTTTCTGGCCGGGGCTCAGGATAACGGGTACGGCAGCAGAACCCTTTCAGGACAATACTGATGAAGCCCACTGGTCGTGCAAACAGTCCCGGCGAGCAGCGCGGGGATCTGGCGAAGCCGGCGACGAACGCCCACCGTGCAGCTCCGGCAAAGAGCGGCACCTCCGTTCGCCTGCTGGAGCGGGCAATCGACCTGATCGAATGCATCGAGAACAACGGCGCGCCGATGGCCGTCCGGGCCCTCGAGGCGAAGACGGGCGTGCCGAAGGCCACCGCACAGCGGCTGCTCGATGCGTTCGAACGGCGCGGCTATGTCCAGAAGGATCGGGGCCGCTACGCGCTCGCACCCGGAACCGTGCGACTCGCCCGCAGCTATCTCGCCGGGGACAGCCTCGTGACGCTCGCCATGCCCGTGCTCCAGGCCCTCGCCGCAATGTCCGGCGAGACCTGCGCTCTCTACGTGCGCCAGGGCCACGATCGCATCCTCGTGCAGAATGTCGCGAGCCCGCATCCCCTCCGCCACACGACGCCGATCGGCGAACGATTGCCGCTGCATCTCGGCGCTTCGGGGCAGGTCCTGTGCATGGGCATGGCGCCGGAAAAGCTCGACGCGTACCTGGGTTCGGTCGCGCCGACGCGGCTCGCCTCCGGCAGCGTGCTGTCCAAGGCGGACATGCTGGAGCGCATCGAAGACGTGCGGCGGCGCGGCTACGCCGTCGCGGTCGATGAACGGTTCATGGGGGTATCCGCCGTCGCTGCCCCGATCGTCAACGGCTCCAAGATGGTTGCCGCAGCCCTGAACATCGCAGGCCCCAGCAGCCGGATGGCGGAGAAAATGGAGCAGCTCTCGATCGACGTGCGCAATGCCGCGCACGACGTCTCCGAGAAACTCAGCCGCTTGTAGTTCACGATTCCCGGCGCTCCGCAACGATCGCGGTTTTGCCTCTCCGCGCAAGCGGGGAGAGGCAACGGCGCCCTCTCACGCCGCCTGAAAAGGCGCGCGTTCGGAAGCAGGGATCGGCAAAAGCCATCCTTCATTTAGCTGCTTGACAGGCAACTCATCCGGTCTCATCAATTCAAAGCATGAGACGTTGTCCCATTGAATGAGACAACGGCGCGAACGACGAGAGGTCGAGGCACCTCCAGCATAGGGGAGGCCGGTTGCCGATGGCGACTGCGTCCGGGAACGTCATGGAAAAGCAGGACATCTTCTTCTACAGCGCGGGCCATCGCCTGAAGGGCTACTGGTACCCTCCGCATGGCGCGACAGGCCCCGTCCCCGGCATCGTCTGCTGTCACGGCTTCTCTGCAATGATCGATGTGCAGATGGTCGGCATTCCGCGGGTGCTGAGCGAGGCGGGGTATGGCGTCCTCACGTTCTATTGCCGCGGCCTCGGCGAAAGCGAGGGGCCGCGCGGACGGGTGATCCCGCGCGAGCAGGCGGATGACATCCGCAATGCGATCACCTACCTGCAAACGCGCGCGGAAATCGACCCGAAGAAGATCGGTCTTTTCGGCAGCGCTTGGGGCTGCAGCACGGCGGTCGCGGCGGCGGCTCAGGACACGCGCGTCAAGGCGTTGGTCGGCACCGTCGGGATCGGCGACTGCGAGCGTTGGCTGAAGAGCGAGCGGCCTCGCTGGGAGTGGGCGAAGTTCCTGAAGCGCCTCGAGGAGGACCGCAAGACGCGCGTCCTAACCGGCAAGTCCGAAGTCGTCCACCCCAACCAGATTCACATCCCGGACAAGGCGGCGTCGGCGGCTCGGGACGAGCTCTGGAACACCTTCATCAAGAAGTCGGGCTACGACGGCTACCCGCTCGAGACGGCCGAGGCGCTGATCGAGTTCAAGCCGGAGCAGGTCGTCGGCAGGATCGCGCCGGGGGCCGTCCTCTTCATCCACATGGGCGAGGACATCACAGTGCCGCCGGAAGAGTCGCTGAACCTCTATGCGAATGCGAACGAGCCGAAGAAGGTGGTGATCATGGAGGGCCGCAATCACTACGACACGTTCGAGTTCAGCAATCCGGAGGTTTTCGAGGAGATCATGGCTATCGCGCTCGATTGGTACGGCCGCTATCTGCCGATCGCCCGCTAGCCGCGAAATCGGACGCGCGAACGCCACACCGATTCATCGATCATACCCAGGGAGAAGAAAATGAGCGTCCTCGTGACCGGGGGAACCGGGACCATCGGCAGCAACGTCGCACGGATGCTTCTCGACGAAGGCAAGAAGGTTGTCGTCTTCGACCGCGCGGCGCCCCGCTCCGACAACAAGATCCTGTCCGGTTACGGTGACCGCCTCACGGTCGAGGTCGGCACGATCACCGATCTCGCGAGCATGTTCGACGTCGCCTCGACGCATAAGGTCGAGAGCATCATCCATGTGGCGGCGATGCTGCCGCCGCATCAGAACAATCTGCGGCCCGTCGACGGCCTCACCGTCAACATCATCGGCACCGCCAACGTGCTCGAGGTCGGCCGTACGCTCGGCATCGGCCCGGTCGTCGTCGCGAGCGCCGCCGGCGTGATGGGCCGGCCCAAGGACGTCGTCACTCCGCGCCAGGAGGAGGACGTCGTCCTGCCGCTCGCCGGGATCTACCCCTTGAGCAAGCTCGCCTGCGAGCAGCTCGTGTACACCTATCGCCACCTCTACAAGGTGAATACCTCGGCCGTGCGCCCACGCAACGTCTACGGTCCCGGCGCGGCGCCGCGCGTCCAGCCTCTGTTCGAGATGTTCTTCGACGCTCTGGAAGGAAAGGACTTCGTCCGCTCGTCGGGAAGCGACTCGACCTTCGACTACACCTATGTGAAGGACCTCGCGAAAGGCATCGTGCAGCTCCACGCCCTCAAAGACACGGCGCCGTTCTACGTCTACAATCTCAGCCGCGGCAAGATCACCAGCATGGGAGAGGTGGCCGCGGCCATGCGGAAGCTGTTCCCAAAGCAGAAGATCGAGGTCGGCCCCGGCGCGTGGGAAGGCGTCGTCGAGGGCGGCAAGGAGTTCGAGCTGACCGTGCATCCGGCCGTCATGCCGCCGCAGGACGTCTCCCGGGCGCGCCAGGACTTCGGCTACGCGCCGCAGTGGGACATCGAAGGCGGCCTCGCCGATTGGCTGCGCTGGTACAAGACCG
The DNA here is from genome assembly GCA_963754975.1 of uncultured Alphaproteobacteria bacterium. Lineage (GTDB taxonomy): Bacteria > Pseudomonadota > Alphaproteobacteria > Rhizobiales > Beijerinckiaceae > Microvirga. The sequence continues at coordinate 305,291 of CAVWII010000006.1, forward strand.
GGGTTTACTAAAAAAGGGTCGGCCGCGGCTTTGCTTCGGCCGCGGACCCCGGCACATTCCCCGGAGGCTCGGAAGAGGCCGCAAGGCCCAAAACGCCTCGAAGCGCTCCGGGAGGGGAGGACACGATGCAGAGTACGAAGCTGCTGAGCCGGCCGGCCATCGTCAACAGCGCCATCTTCGTCATCCTCGGCCTCGGTTGCCTTGCTGAAGCGTTGCGTCTGAAAGTGTCTGCGCCTTCGACCGGCCTGCACCAGGAGCTGGGCCCGGGCGCCTACGTCTTCCTTCTCGGCGCATGCTTGCTCCTCACCGGAATCTTTCATTTTGCGCAGCAACGGCGGTTGCCCTTCGAGGGGTATGACGGCGAGGCGTTTCGCGAGGCTCTGCCGAAGTTCGTTGGGATCATCGTGTGCCTCGCGGCTTATGGAGGGCTGACGATCGTCCTTGGATATCTCAGCGCGACCGTTCTGTTCTTCATCGCCACGTTCGCGCTGTTCGCGGTGCGCCCATGGTATTTTTGCGCCGCGCTCAGCATCCTCTGTTCGGCGGTCCTCTACCTCCTGTTCGTTCACTATTTCGGAATCATCTTTCCCCGGGGACTGCTGATGTAGAAGGGCGTCTCGCTATCGAAGAGTGGAGGAGACCGGATGGGCGTGCTCGGCGGCATCGGCAGCGTACTTGAGCCGACGCTGCTCCTGTACTGCTTCATCGGCTGTTTTCTAGGAACCCTGATCGGCGTGCTGCCGGGGCTCGGCCCCGCTTCGACCATGTCGATCCTTTTGCCGATCGTGATGTACCTCGACAACCCGGCCGGCTCGATCATCATGCTCGCCGGCCTCTACTACGGTGCCGCCTATGGCGGCTCGACGACGAGCATCCTGACCAACATTCCAGGCGAGGTATCGTCGATTCCGACGACCTTCGACGGCTTTCCCATGACCAAGCAGGGCCGGGCCGGCGAAGCGCTCTGGATCGCTGCCGTCGGTTCCTTCATCGCCGGCATCTTCGGCGTCGTGATGATCGCCGTCATCGGTCCGGGCTTTGCTCGCTACGCCCTGCAGTTCGGGCCGCCCGAGTACTTCGCGTTGCTCTTCTTCAGTCTCACTGCCCTCATCACCCTGTCGGGGGAATCGGCGAGCAAGTCGTTTGGCGTCGCGCTCGTCGGCATGGTCCTCGCGAGCGTCGGCCCCGACGAGGTTTCGGGCGGCCAGCTTCGGTTCAACTTCGGTCTGCCGCAGCTGCAGCGCGGCTTCGATCTCATCCCGATCGCGGTCGGTCTCTTCGGCATCGGCGAGGTGTTGATCAGCGCCGAGCAGAAGATCACCCGCATCTCAGTCGGCAAGATCGGCCGCATGATGCCGCGAGGGGAGGAGCTGAAGAAGGGTCTTTGGGCCTCGGTTCGGGGCACCCTCCTCGGCTTTCCCCTCGGCATGCTGCCGGGAATGACGCCGCCCGTCGCCTCGTTCATGTCCTACGGTCTCGAGAAGCGCATCTCGAAGCATCCGGAACGGTTCGGCACGGGCATGATCGAGGGTGTCGCCGGACCGGAGGCGGCGAACAATGCCAATGCCCAGGCCGGATTCATCCCGCTGTTCGCGTTCGGGATACCGACCGGCCCGTCCCCCGCGCTGATCCTCGCCGCGTTCACGCTTTATGGCTTGCAGCCCGGCCCGATGCTGTTCCTGAGCAACAGCCAGCTCGTCTACACGATCATCGGCAGCATGTTCATCGGAAACGTCATGCTCGTCCTGCTCAACCTGCCGATGGTCGGGCTCTGGGCGCGGCTCAGCCTGCTGCCCTACAAGTATCTCGCCCCCGTGATCCTGGCGATCTGCTTCCTCGCCGCCTACTCGGCGCGGAACACCATGTTCGATGTCTGGATCGCCATCGGCGCCGGCATCGCGGGGTATCTCATGCGCAAGGGCGGCTGGCCCCTCGGCCCGCTGATCCTCGGGCTCATTCTCGGTCCGATGCTGGAACTCGCCTTAAGCCAGTCGCTCAACATGGGAGGGCCGGCAATGTTCGTGACGCGGCCGATCTCGGTCGGATTTCTCATCGCGTCGGTCGCAATGGTGATCGTCTCGATGCGCCTCTCGCGGAAGATGCCGAAGGCCGTACTCGAGGACGAATCCGAGCTCTGACCGGCCGCGCCGCGCGGGGAGGAGAACTTCATGGCGGATCGAGACGGGCGGCAAATCTTCGACAACCGGTGCGAAAGGTGGTCGAGCTGCGAGGCGATGCGGCAGCTTCTTTGACCCAGCTATTTTCCTGCTCGTCCATCAGATCGCTCCATCAGATCGCTGTTGCGATGGCGGGAGGAATCGCCGGCATAACGAGCGGCGTCGCCGAGGCCCATGACGAGACTGTTTCGGACGATTGCCGGGTGGTCACTATCGCTCCCGACGCCTATCCGGTTCCGGGCGAGGATCGGTCAACCGACACGTTCCGCGCAGCCCTTTGAGGGCGGGGCGCAATCGCGCCGCGGAGATCGCCGCCATCCCGCCGGCCGAACCATGCCCTGAACGCGCCAGCGCCGGCCCTTTCGTGCCCGAGGGCGCCGAGGCTGAGCGCAACAAGCAAATGGCGAGAACGAACAAGTCGGGCCGAGGAAATCACCTATCTGGGATGTGCAAAAGGCGCCCTTCCGCGCCTCCTCCCGGATGGCCTCAGGTGTCCTCTCCTACCCTCACCTTTGTTCCCGCCAGCCAGCGCTATCCCACCCTCGCCGGCGAAACAGACTACTTCATCGCGTTGGACGGCGAGACGCAGGTCGGCAACGTGCGTCTCGCCGATTGCGGCCCCGAGATCGGGCGCTGGCAATGGTCGCTGCTGCCCGCCCGTCCGGAACCACTCTTCCCCTGGCCGACGAACGGGACGGCGCGCTCGAAGGCCGAAGCGGTGGGGGAACTGGTCGAGTGCTGGCGCGCCTTCCGGGCGTGGTTCGGAATCGCGTGAGCCAGATGACGGCGCATCGTTTCAAAGAGATGGGCGAGCGACTTCTGCGGCTGCGGCTGGCGATGGAGCCCGCCCTGATCCAGGACACGTTCGCCAGGAAGCACGGCTTCAGGCGGTCGCAGTATTCCATGTGGGAGGTCGGCCATCGGCGCATCCCGCCTGAGGAAGCGATCACGCTCGTTGAGGCGTATCTCGTCTCCCTCGACTGGATTTACCTCGGCCGCGAAAACTTTCTGCCGCTTGCGATCCGAGACCGCCTGCGCGACGTCGATCCGACCGCAAAGCGCCCGCGCGCGGGGCGCCCCAGGGGCGCCAAACGCAGCTCGTCCGGCGGGACAGGGGGCGGGAACCCGGGCGACGGGCCGTGAACGCGAACTACACACGGCAATTGTCTTGCAGCGCCCAGTAAATCGCGCCCGCGAGCAGAACGCCGACCGCCCCACCGAACGCGGCGCCAAACTTCCTGCCGTACATGCCCCAAGCTTGTCGGTCGGCGAACGCAGCCCCAGCCCAGCTGAAAGCGAGGAGCGCGATGATGAGGAAGGGGGACAACTCCTCGCATCTAAAAACCCGAAGATAGTCAGCCAGCATCACCGCTCCCGAACCACCCGCGCAACGCCTGCCATCGCGATCAGCTCCCGCAACGACCCAGGTGCCCCTTCACACAGCCCGACATCCTCGCCCCGGCTAAACATGCCTGCGTTCATCCCCCAGTGCAGGCCCAATCGACATGCCACGGCGTTTTCTTCTTTCCCTGCCGCCCGAGGAGCGGGCGGTGTCGCTCGACACCAAGCAGAGCCGCTTCCTCGCGAACCTGGCCCGCGAGCTCGATGCCTTGGGGCCGGACCCGAAGGGCGACACCCCGAGCTGCTTCCACCAGAGGCGAGGCCCGCCTGCGTTCCCTGTCGTCCGCCCCGGGGGGCGGGTGAAACCCTAGAAACGGGAGGGTCCGAACCGCCCGGAGTACACCAGCCCGCCGCTACCAACGGCGGGTTTCTGTTTTTGGGTCAGGTCGATCGCGGCCTCATTCATGGCCCCGCGCGAAAATCGCACGGCTAACCGCAGAGCGTGCGGGCGCGCAGCCTGATTTGGGAAGGGGGCGAAGGCGGGTTTCCCCTGAAATGATCGGCAGGCTGCGGTCCCTACGGCCACGAGGTCGCCGAAGAGACAGGCATCAGTTCAAAGGAGCGGCCAACGCGAAGACCCGGCGGGTCAATCGATCTTGGAACGACAGGCGGGAGGCAAGACCGCCGGAGGCGCAGATCGCGCCGTCGTCACCATCCGCCTTTAGGATCGCCGCACCCTCCGCCACGCAAACAGGAAACGCATCGAACGGGCTGCCGATGGCGACGTCGTCGACCGTGATTCTCGATGCCGTTTTGCTTGAAAGCCCTTTTCCTATCGGTGCGGCGTTCACCACCAGCGGATCTCCACCAAGGATCTCGACCGGGATGGCGAGCGTGGCAAGGCTGTCCGAGTCGAAGCTGTCGAGCATCTCGGGAAATACTGCGATAGCCCATTTGATCCGCTCGTCGCGTTGAGGCCTTTCCAGCGCCGCGCGATCGACGGCATGGAGATCGACGCCGTGAGCGGCGAACCATCGGCAATCGGGGTTGCGCGCCGGTCCGTCGCACGAGGCCGCGGCCCGGCCGGCGTCGAGACGTGCTCCAGCCAGCATCAGCGCAGCCGTCCCGCCGCGGAAGACGCCGACCATTCCGATGGGATTGGCTGCTGCATGCTTGGTGAGCAGCGGGTCGGCGAGCGCGGCGGTCAAGGCGAGCGAAAGATCGGCCGGGCGCAGCCAGAGCTCGGCGACACCTTTCGTAGCTTCGTCGGGAGGGAGGCGCGGCGGCTGAACGGACACGACGATAATGCCGCGCTCCGCGAGCCTGGCGGCAAGCCAGTCGCCGAGATGCGGAGCAGCTCGCAATCCGCCATGGGAGAGAAGGACGACCGGATGCCGTCCTTCGGCGGCTTGTGCGTCGCGGACGGCCCGCTCGCGCTGGAAGACGGCACCTGCGTCGATCGGCTTGGCGTGGCCGCTGGCGCCGGCTGCGGGATCGGCCGGATACCAGATATCGACGTCGAGGGGGTGCTCGCGATGGGAGGGGGCGACCGCCAGGCTATGGATTCCGGGCACTTTCGGCTCGCCGGCCAGGGCCGGATGCATGACGCCGATCGGGAGCAAGCAAAGGACTGGCAGGAAACGCCTCGGACGAACCTGTCGGAGGAAGACGACGAAGGGAAGCAAGGGCATCAGACGACGGTAGCATCTTCCGCGCCCATCGCCATCCGGCGTTGGCGGCGGGCCGCATCGTCCTTCGAAATGGCTTCGTCGTCGGTTGAGGGATCGTCAGGGCAGCGCCCGATCGCGCCGCCCACGCCGGCCACAGCCTCGAGCGCGGCGCGGTATCTCGGAGCGCAGGGTCGACGGGGCGAGCCGGCCGCCGGCCGGCGCCTCCAACGGTGCGTGCGGTCAGCCTCTGTTCGAGGGAGCGGTCATCTTCCCCGGTGATCCGCGAGGCGGAGGCTGCGATCTCAGCCCGGCAAACCTGCCAAATATTGGTCCGTCAGATAGAACACATCTTTTGTCGGCATCGTCGGAATGATGATCTCCTCGACGAAGCCGTACCGCTTGGCATCTTCCGCGAAGTAGACCGTCGTGCGCGCGGCCGCCGCTTCCACCTCCTCCAGCGAAAGCTTCACCTGTGCCTTTGGCGCGATTTCGGCCGCGATCACCCTGTGGGTCTTCTGATCGACCGCTAGCAGTTCAAGCTCCGACTTTTTGAGGTCGGAATGGCTATACCATTCGGGCAGCATCGCCTTCGAGAACTTTGTCTGATGCACCATGAAGCTCGATGCCGGCACGCCGAACCTCTTATCAAAACCGAGGAAAAACAGCACGCCCGCCGAATCGACGCTCGACATGTTGTAGATCGTGGTGCGCTCAGGCCGCGCCTTGAAGAAACTGTAGAGTTCCATGCCCGAGCTCGGGTTGCCGCCGCCGGTGACGAGATAGACCACGAACTCGTCGATGCCGCCTTTTTCGGCGCTCACCGAGAAAACGTAGCTTGTCAGCGCATCGCACATCTTCTTGCTGATGATCGCGCTGCAATAGATATGCTGCACCCATCCGGTCGGCACGTGTTTTCGCCTCCTGGGCGCTGTCTCGCGCTCGCCCATACGACAAGCCATAGCATCTCGGTTGCCAGGGGCCAAAACGCCCTCGGCACATCCTTATGATGTCGTTTGTTCGCCAAGTTTGAAGCGCACCCACTCTCACGAGCGCTCGTCGTGGTCATTCCTAAAAATGCAAAGCAAAGCCGGACCCTGGCGAGCCTTGTGTTCTCATCAAGTGGGTGTGAGGAGTCGATATAATAAGGGCAATTCCTCAAAAAACTTCGAAGCCGCGGCAATTGTCTGCTACGGTCTCGTCTACGGATACGAGAAAAATCTCGAAATCCTGAGGAGAAAACAATGCAAACCCCCGAATGGCTCAAACCGGGTCTCTATGGCGCCGTCTGCGGTGCAGTTGCCGTTGCGATCGCCGGATTCACCTGGGGCGGCTGGGTGACGGGCGGCACGGCGCGCGCCATGGCGGCCGACCAGGCGAAGGTTGAGGTCGTCGCGGCGCTGTCGCTGATCTGCGTCGACACCTCGAAGCGCGATCCGCAGCTCGCCGAGCGCATCGCCGCGATCAAGGCCGCCTCTTCCTGGAACCGCGGCGACCTCGTCATGAAGAACGGCTGGGCGACCATGCCGGGAACGAAAGAGGCCAACAGCCAGGTCGCGAAGGACTGCGCCGAGAAGGTCGGCGTCTAGGGCGCGCGATGCGCACGACGCGCGAGACCGTCACCTTCGAGCGTCCGTTCTATGTGACGGCGCTCGATGATCCGCTGCCTGCCGGCGCGTACGTCGTCGAGACCGATGAGGAGCTCATCGAGGGACTGTCCTTCCTCGCCTATCGGCGCGTCGGGACGACGCTCTTCGTTCCGCTCCGCCACGCACGGGGCGGTTCAATGCAGGCCATCAAGGTCGATCCGGGCGAGTTGGCGGTCGCTCGGGACCCGTCGACAACGAATCGCCAGATAGGCGGTCAGCCCAACAGGAGAGGGACGTAAAGAGCGCCAATCGCGCCCAGCACCGTAAGTGCCACGACGACGTTCATCAGGATCGAAGTGCGTGTGGGCTCGTCTCGCATGGCTTCCTCGCTACATCGCCAAGAGCGAGAACACGGTCGGGCACACGAACAGGGCGAGGCCGCTAAGCAGAAGGATCAGGAAGACGGGCCGGCTCTCGTGATCGTTTGAGCAGTGCAACAGCGTGACCATGGCGACCTCCCTGATGGAAAGGGACGTTAGGAGCCGCAACTCCGGCTGGAGGTGTGCTGCAACACGCGTCTGACAGGTTGTCCCATGGTCTCGGAACGGTGGGTGGGGACATCGCCTGCCGGAGGCTTGCTTGGGTACAATCGTTGGATCTCCTCCGGGCGAGCGGGGAGGCGGAAGGACCCGCGCCGTCCCTGGATTCGGGTCCGGCGGGCGCGCCGTCATTTCGGGGGCGATGTTGGGCGGCGGGCGGATCACGCCGCCGCTCTTGTCGAGCTTCTCGCTAGGGGCACTCTTGATTCACCAATGGCGCCGGCCGAGCGAGGATCCTGGGTCGGATCGGGCCGGCCCTGGATATCCGACCGTGCGATATCGCGCACGAGCCCAGAGAGACCATCAAAGCGCCGACGCTATCGACGCGCGCCAGCCCCACGATAGGATCCACCCCGACAAATCCTTGGCTGCCCATCCGAGGGCGATCGCGTTTTGCGCATGGCCTTCATCCAGAACGCCAGGAATACGCCCCTCATCGCCGGCGGGTACTTTTGGCAGCGGGTCGGGACAAGGCGGCACGCGGAGGTCTAGCCGCTCAATCTCGGTCAGCCATAGCCGGGCTAGCGCGGCGGCGCTTTCCGGCTGATCACTGTCCGCTGTCGCAGGCCCGGGATGGGCCGCCCCCCGCCGCACCCGGTCGTCTCCGAACATGGCCGCGTCGGCACGATGCGCTGGGTCGGGTCGGCCCGATGGCCTCCCGATCTGGCGCGGCTGTTCCCGCCCCTCTCTCAGAGTTGGATTGCCGCGTCCCGCAGTCGAGGAGGGTTAATATGGGGGAATCCAATATCTTTTCTCACCTGCCGCCTTGTCGGAGATAGAATGCAGTTGCCGTCATTTGGGAGGCGTCCATGAAAATGAAATCGGCGATTCTTGCGGTCGTCATTTCTAGCTCGCTGATTGGTTTGAACATCACGGTTTCCGTCGCGGCCGAGATCAAAGTCTTTACAGCAAGAGCGATTGCGACCGTCTTGGAAAAGATGGGCCCCGAATACGAAGGCCAGAGCGGCCATAGGCTCAACGTGATCTCTGGGTTCGGCCCGGTCTTTTTACGACAAATCAATGCAGGCGAGCCGTTCGATGTTTTTGTCAGTACGCTCCCCACTATGGAAGGCTTATTCAAAGAGGGCCGTCTTATCGCGAACTCGCGCACCAATCTCATGCGCTCGGGGGTCGGCGTGGAGGTCCGCAGCGGTGCGCTCAAACCCGACATCAGCTCTGTCGAAGCGTTCAAGCGCGCGCTCCTCGGGGCGAAATCGATCGGTTATCTGCGGGTTGGCGGTGTGCCGCAACTTATCGATCGGCTTGGAATCACCGATGCCATCAAATCGAAGGTCACGATTCCGGATACCGATGTGGTTTCCGAACTCGTTGCCAAGGGCGAACTTGAACTCGGTGTCGTAGTCATGACGCAGATACTGACGACGCCAGGCGTCGAACTTGTGGGGCCGCTCCCGGCCGAAATCCAATTTTATACCACGTTCGTCGGCGGCGTCAGCGGCAACTCCAAGGTACCGGACGCGGCGCGGGACTTGATCAGATACTTGACCGGTCCAACGGCCGCTCCTGCCATCAAATCGCTGGGTATGGAGCCAGAATGAGTTGTTATCGCTGGAGGCTCTCGACGAGAGGCACCCTAGGGCGCTTGGAACGAGTGGCGAGGCCAGAACCAAAATATCCGCCCAATCTTCCGCGAGGCGAATCTCCGCGGCCTCGATCTTTGCGAAGCCAACCTGAGCGGCGCCGATCTGTTTGAACCCTCTTACATGAGGCGGACCTCATCGAAGCAAACATCAGCCAAGCGAACCTCAACCGAGCAAGTATCAACGTCGCTGTCCTTAAGAGGCGGACCTTTATGGGGCGGAGCTCAAGGGAGCAAGTCTCGCCAGCGGGAGCCGGCCTTTCGGGCCCTCGAGGGAGCAAGTGATGCACGGCTATTGGATCGCCTTCGGCGAGGTCTGGGATATGGACGAGTGGCGAAAATACATGGCCGCCAATGCCGCGGCGTTTGACAAGTACGGCGCTCGGTTTCTCGTGCGCGGGGGGCGCTCTGAGACGGTTGAGGGCGAGGGCAGCTCACGCAGCGTCGTCATCGAGTTCCCGTCCTACGAGGCCGCGCTCGCCTGCTACCGTTCGCCCGAGTACCAGGAGGCGAAACAGCTCCGCGAGGGCCACGGTCGGCTCACCATTACCGTCGTCGAAGGATTCGAAGCCGCTGGCTGACCCCGACCCCGGGGCGCGCTCGTCGGCCGCGTGAGGACGGCGCGCTCAAGCGGCTTGACGTGAAAAACCTCACCAGGCAACGGCCTTCATTCTCGCGGGCATCTCTTTGGCAAGGCCAGCGGGGTCACCGATGCGACTTGACTCGGCACCATCGCCTGACTACTTAGGTAATAGTGAGACGATGTCCCAATGAATGGGACAAATTGGAGGCCTGGGAGGGTTGCCCATGCTGGGCGTCGAAGCGCTGGCGCGCGAACTCCACCGCCATGGGGTGCGCGATATCTTTGGCATCCCAGGCAAGGAGTCCGTGAGGCTCGGCGTCGAAATGCAGCGGCTCGGCGCGAGATTTCACGCGACGCGGCATGAGACTCAGGCCGTCATGATGGCCGACGGTTACTGGCGCGCATCCGGAAGGATCGGGGTCGCGCTCCTCGCGCAAGGGGCGGGGTTCGCCAACGGCGTCAGCGGCATGGCCTGCGCTGCGAGAGCCCGCAGCGGCGTCGTGGTGATCGCCGGCGATCTCTTGAAGTCCGGCAGCGAGGACGACCCGCAGGCAAGGGCGCTCCAGGCCCTAAAGGGCGTCGATCCAGCCGTCGTCTGCAACGGGATCGGCATCGCCAATGTCCGCCCGCGATCGGCGAAGACTTTTCTCGCCGACATCCGCAACGCCCTCGACACCGCGTCCGCCGGGAACGCCGTTGCGATCAACGTTCCGAGCAATCTGTTCGGTGAGGCGATTGCGGACGATGCGGGAGAGCTCAACACCAGCCCGACCGCGGCGATCGAGCCCGATGCTGAGTCGGTCGCGGCGGTGGCCGACCTTCTGACGACGGGCTGGGCGGCGAGTCGCCCGGTCATCCTCGCGGGTCGCGGGGCTGTGCGCTCCGGCGCCCTTCCCGTTCTTCGCCGCCTCTCCGAGAGAACGGGCGCGCTCCTGACCACGAGCCTGATGGCCCGCTCGTCGTTCAGGGGCGATCCTTACGACATCGGCGTGTGCGGGACATTCTCCACGCCCGTCGCCGGGGAGCTTCTGGCGCAGGCCGACTGCGTCCTCGTCTTCGGGGCGTCGCTCAATCCATTCACAACCTACGGCCGGAGCATTTTTCCGAAGAAGGCGCGGGTCATTCAGATCGATACCAGCGCCGATGCACCGGGACGCTACTTCGTGCCGGAACTCGCGATCCGTGCGGACGCCCGCCTCTTTGCGGAAGCGCTCGATCGGGACCTGATGGAACGCGGGCACCAGGCGGTTGGCTTCCGGACGGCCGACGTGGCAGAGGAGATCGCCTCCTTCGACGCAACGAAGGAGTTCAACGATCAGAGCGCCGATGGCTACATCGATCCGCGGACGCTCATGATCGAGCTCAACGCGATGCTGCCGCAAAAGCGCATGCTGGCGATCGATGCGGGACTGCACCTGCACTATGCCGCCACTTTCCTCGAGGTCGAAGGGCCGCAGGACTTCATTTTTCCCATCGATTCCCTCGCCGTCGGCCTGAGCATGGGCGCGGCGATCGGAGCCGCGATCGCCCGTCCTGACTACACGACAGTGCTCGAACTCGGCGATGGCGGCTTGATGATGAGCCTCGGTGACCTCGACACCGCCGTGCGCAGCAAGCTGCCGATGGTCGTGATCGTCAGCAACGATCAGTCGTGGGGAGCGGAGTCGCAGCATCTGCAAGCGCTCGGGCTGCCGGACGATTACGTCTGCGTAGCGACGCCGTCCCTTGCCGCCGTGGCCGAGGCGATGGGAGCTGAGGGACACACGATCGCTTCGCCCGACGATCTCGCCGCATTGCGGGGGCGCTTCCGCGAACCCATCACGCGGCCCATTGTCCTCGACTGCCGCGTCGATCCGAGGATCAGGCCGGCATCGTTCAACTTCGATTACGCCGGCGTGTTCGCAAAATAACCCGCGCCGCGCAGCCGGCGGAGGTCATCAATTCGAGGGCACCATGGGCAGGTGGATCGACATCAGCATGGCCGTAACGGACGGCTTGCGCTCGAACCATTCGCGTCCCGGCGAGGAGGTGCGGCTCACCTACGACGTGGAGCCGCGAACGGACCCGGCCGGACGCAAGACCGTGCGCCGCATCAGCTCAAGACTGCATGTCGGCACGCATGTGGACGCGCCCGAGCACCTCGTGCTGGGCGCAAGGCGCCTCGACGATTTTCCGATCGATGCGTTCGTCGGCCCGGCATGGGTGACCGATATGTATCACAAGGTGCCGAAAGGCATGATCACGTCCGTGGACCTCGAAAGGGCCCTCGGCGAGAAGGTCCAGGCGGGTGACATCGTCCTCCTGCGGACCGGCTGGAACAGCCGCTATGCCGAACCGAGCTTTTTCACCGACACGCCCTACTTCCATCCGGATGCGGCCGACTGGTGCATCGCGAAGCGCCTGAAGATGATCGCCGTCGATTTCCTCTGCGACCCGATGCTGAAGGAGCTCCAGATCGGCGGCGTCGATGCATTCAAAACGCGGGTCCTCGCGGGTGGCGTGTTGGTGATGACCAACGCGGATCGCCTCGAGCAGATCGAAAAGGACCGCGTCACCCTTTTCGCCTTTCCGCTGAAGATCGTGCCGTCGGAGGCGGCTCCGACGCGCGCCGTTGCCTACGAGGAGTGAAGCCATGGCCGTCGTTGACGGGCGGCCGGAGGAGCACCGTCCATGAAGCTCGCCACCTATGTTCCGAAGCGCGCGCACTCTCCCGAATCCGGCATCGGAGCCGTCGTCGGCGAAGAACTGATCGATCTTACCTTCGCTTACGCGCGCTACCTGCGCGAGACGGAAGGCGAGATCCGCGCCTATGAACTTGCGCGGGCCAGAATCCCGCGCGACATGATCGGGTTCCTCGAGGGTGGCGAGCGCGCGCTCGAGGCGGCCCGGCGCTCGATCGCCCTGGTGCAGGGGCTGCACCAAGACGAGAAGTTCGGGCTGTCGGGCGAGCTCCTGGCGTTTCCCCTGTCTGACATCAGGCTGCTCGCGCCGATCCCGCGGCCCGGCAAGATTCTGGCCGCCGGTCGGAACTATGCCGAGCACGCCAAGGAAGCCCCACAGGGCGGTGCTGCCGTCGAGACGAGGCCGTTTCCCGGCGGGTTCGTGAAGGTCTCCTCGGTCGTCATCGGTCCGGGCGATCCCGTCGAGCTGCCGCACGTGACGAAGGAACTGGACTACGAGGTCGAACTTGCGATCGTCATCGGCAAGCCGGGGCGCTACCTCGCGAAGGAGAACGCCTACGACTATGTCGCAGGCTACACCATCCTCAACGACATCAGCGCACGGGACATCCAACTTTCCGAAGCGAAATACGGCAATCACTTGCTGGGCAAGAACCTGGATGGGCTTGCGCCTATGGGGCCGTGGATCGTCACGCGGGACGAGATCGAGGACCCTATCGATCTCCAGCTCCAGCTCTCGGTCAACGGTGAGCTGCGCCAAAAGGCCAGCACGGCAACCATGATCCACGACATCCCGACCATCCTTCAGCGATGGTCATGGGGAACGCTCGAGCCGGGAGACGTGATCGCAACCGGAACCCCGGCCGGCGTCGCTCTCGGCGGTAAGTTTCCGTATCTTAGGCACGGAGACATCATGGAATGCTCGATCGAGGGTATCGGGAGCCTGAGAAACCAGGTCGTCCCGGAAAAATCGTGAGTCGTTTGCTGCTCCAGCCCGCGTGCCGATACGGGCTTTTGCAGCCAGACCGGAGAAGGACGAAATGAAGCTCGTTGACCTCTCTCACCCGTTCGATCCCGTCGCTCACGCGGCAAAGCCCGACAAGAAAATGGAGCTTGCGATCAAGACGACGAAGACGGTGCACGACCATGGCGTGAAAACGCTCGAAATCACCTTCGGCAATCACCTCGGCACCCATGTCGATTCTCCGGCGCATCTGATCGCCGGCGGCAAGAGTCTCGATGAGATGCCGCTGGAGGCGTTCTACGGCAGCGCCGTGGTCCTCAACATACCGAAGGGTCCGAACGACGGCGTCAGCGCCGCCGATCTCAAGGCGGCATCGCCGAAAGTCGAGAAGGGCGACATCGTCGTCATCTGCTGCGGGTGGGGCGACAAGGATGCGGCCGAGAACTACGCCTCCCACCATCCGTACCTCACCGAGGACGGCGCCGAGTGGCTCGTGAAGAAGGGCGTGCGCATGGTCGGGATGGACGTTCAGAGCCTCGACCTGCCCCACTCCCTGCGCAAGGAGGGCTTCGCCTATACGTCGCTGCGGACTCTGCTGAAAAACGGAATCCCGGCGATCCACAACCTGACCAACCTGGAGGTCGTCGCCGGCAGCCGTGTCATGTTGTTCTCGCTGCCAATCAACTTTCGTGGCGCCGACGGATCCCCGGCGCGGGTCGTGGCGCAGGTCGACTGATCGATGCAGGCTGGGGCTGCTCCGCGATGTGCTGGCATGGCCCGGGCGCGCCCTGCGAGGTGGCATCCGGCGACGGGCCGTCGCGGTAGCGAGCCTGCGGAATGAGCGCCCGGTCGCCAGCGCGCTGGCCAGTTGGAAGCGCAAGAAACGCTACGCAGCCCGCCCGGGCGCCGCCGGCGCGCGCGAGACCCTTCTCACGCCCGCCGGCTTCCACTTCTCGTCGCGGGCGCCGGTAGGCCGGCGCAGCGCCCGAGCGCCATGCGATCGCGCGAAGGACGTGCCGCTCAACACGGCCCGATAGAGCTCGCGAATTCCCTATCGAAACGCGCGCCGCACGGGGCATAACCCGCCGAAACGTCCGACGTCGGCCCGCGCTTTTCTAGGGACGGGCGTCGAGGCCCTTGTCCTTGAGAAACTGTGAGAGCTGATCGGCGATCTGCACGTTGTTGAGGTCCAGCATCAGCAGGTGCGTGTTTCCCTTGATCCCGATCTTGGGCAGATGCAGAAGCTGCGCGTTGCCGCCGATGCTGTTCACGAGATCGACGAAGGCCTGGCCATAGACCATCGTGATCCTGCGCCGTTCCGGTGCCGGCAAGGAATCCGGCTTGTCGGGGACGTAGTCGCCATAGACAAGTTGAATGGGCATTCTCGTGAGGTTCTTGAACTCATCGAGCGAGACTTCGATGCCTGGATTGATGACGGTGCCGTCGGCTGCATTCTTGATCGCCGCGGGAAGGCGACCCGGCGGGAAGATAAACTGGCTAGGTTCATAGGCGACGATGGCCTTCACATCGCCGCTGAGCGCACCCGTGGCCCAGCCTGGAATGCCGCTTCCGGAATGCGTGACGAGAATGCCGCCGCCGATCTTCTCGAGGAGGGCTTGAACGGACCCCGCCTCCCGGCGAATGGCGTCGCCGCCTTCGCTTTCGGGGTAGCGGGCCCGAAGCACCTGATCGAGCCAGGCCGGATTGTCAGTTGGGACTTGCACGCCCGGGAAGAACTGCGGTGGTGCTGGCGGGTCCCAGGTGCCAAAACGCCAACCCGAGAACGTGCTCTGGTCGCGCCCGACGGCGGGCTTATACAACAGGTCCTCGCAGCCATTGCCGGCACGACCCTGGCGCGGAAGGTCGATCATGTAGACCGGGAAGCCGCGGCGCAGGAAGATGCTCTGGAATCCGTCGCGCCCGTCCGGGCTCGATTCCCAGGTTACCGTGCTCGCGCTGTGCCAGAACACGATCGGCACCCGGCGCGGGTTTTCGGGAATCTGGAACTGAGCGTAACCGTGATCGCAATGAAGCGTCTTGCCCGAATCGTCTCTGATCGTCTTTCCGGCGAAAGCGAACGCACCCATTTTCGTGAGCACGATCGGAGCGTTCGTCTCCTGGGCGACCGCGTTAACGCCGCTCCCGCAGAGCGCGACGAGCGCGGCGGCGAGCGCCAACGCTAATCCGGTCCGTTCGGCGTGCACGGCGCAGCATCGGCGCTTCTCGTCCTGTCTCATCATGGTTTCCTCCAGCTGCTAATCGGAGCGGACGGGAGACGGCGCAGAAAGCGCTCTCCGGCCGCGACGGCGGAAGCTCGGGATTCTAAGGAGTGACAGCGGGGTGCGATTGTAAGCTTCGGCGATGATAGGCTACAGCCGTTGCTTGCGCTACTGCCGCGTCATGCAGCCTGCGCAGATGCAGTTGGCACGCCCCGCAACCTACAGCCGGCGTGTGGGGATCGTGGCCGGTCTGCGGCCGTTTTTTTCGCCGCGCCGAGCGTTGGCGGACGGAAGCGCCTTCGGCGAACCGAGTTCCGACGATCTCATGCGATGGCAGCGTTCACCGGCGGCGAGCGCGGACCTGGATCGATCTTCGGCTGGAATGCTACACTGCCCACGCTCGCCGCGTCGATGCCGTCGTGACACGAAAGGCACCGAACGTGCGCGAAGCCATCAAGGGGTACGGGCCCGGTACAACCATGAAGAAAGCGACAACCACCATGAAGAAGAGGAAGAGCGGCTCGGAGGAGGCAACAAGAGGAGACTCTCCCTCCCAGCTGATAGATGCGAGAATCAAGGAGCTGGGTGATTGGCGGGGCGAGATGCTCGCTCGGATCCGAATTCTCATCAAGCAGGCCGATCCCGAAGTCGTCGAGGAGTGGAAGTGGAGAGGGGTTCCGGTATGGTCGCACGCCGGAATCATCTGCACCGGCGAGACGTATAAGAGTGTCGTGAAGATGACCTTCGCCAAGGGCGCCTCGCTGGAAGACCCTTCAGGCCTCTTCAACTCCAGCCTCGAAGGCAGCACCAGGCGTGCCATCGATTTTCATGAGACCGACAAGATTGACGAAAAGGCGTTGAAGTCGCTCATTCGCGCGGCCGTTGCCCTGAACACGTCGGTGCGAGCTGCCGCCCGCCCCGTCCGCTCTCAGAATGGGCCCAAGAGCGCTTGAGAAGTGCGGTGAAATCGGCCTCGTTCACGACTGCCTCATCGGCGAGATCGGCCGGCTGGCGCCCGTTTGTGTCCACGTCATCGAGGGGCGATCGGCGGCGGCCGCGAATTCGGCCAGCCCTTCGATTATGCAGCTTTCCGCGGCACGGATGTCGCGAATAACGGCCACACGGCCGCGGGCGCGCGCCGCTGTCGACAGCGAAGCCGCAGATCTCATCGCCCCCGGCCGCGGAAATGCCCTGCTGAAGCGATCGACGATGCCTCGACATTGTGAGCCTTCCCAAATCGTGGGATCATTCCGCCCCGCGCGAATGAGAAGCAAGTCCTGGAGGGCCCATGGCGTCGATTTCCGCAGCGGTCGGCCTGCGCCACCGCGTCCAGAAAGTCGCGAGCCTCGCCCGCGACCAGGACACGATCATCAACCTTCTCGGCCTGATCGGCACGGACGATGGCGGCAAGAAGCAGACGTGGCAAGGTCAGCCCCCGTCGGCAGGTGGCAACGGCGAGTGCCCGAAGGCGCTGGCCGATGCGATCTTCGAGTTCCAGTCGCACTGGAAGAACAAGGGCGAATTCAAGCGCGTCGACGGCGTCGTCGACAAGGACGGCACGACGCTCAAGAAGATGAGCGCGCTCGTCGAAGCGATCCCGGTGGGACCGAACGGCCTGGATCCGGACCGCTCGGACGAGATCGTCTTCGACGGCATCACCGTCCGCCAGAAGAATCCGCAATCGTTGACCGATTCCCACACGGTGACCAATCCGGTGGTCAGGCCGTTGAGCGTCCTCCTCCAGTTTCCGTTCCTCGAGCAGTTCGATCTGCCGGCGCAGATCCGCGAGTTCCGGTTCGAGGTCGAAAAGCCGAACGGAAAATTCTGGGTCGGAGTCGCCGTGCCCGACGGGACGACGGACTTCCAGCGCGCCCACGTCTTCTTTCACCCGACTCCTGTCCAGAACGGCATCGTGAGGGCGGCTGACTCGGATTATCCGCGATTCGTAGGCGGGTGGCCGAAGCGGATCGAGCGGTACATGCCGCGCCACGGTGGGCAGATGGCGGCAGCGCGGAAGCTGCCCCTGATCATCCCGTACATGACCATGGCCTCCGCGAAGATGGACCAGAAATTCAACGTCTTCGCGGACCGGCCGGTTGCGACCCTCAATGCGATCCTCACCGCTACGCGCACCCTTTGCAAGCAGGGCGACGCGCAGGTGCAGGCGCTTTTCATCGGCGCGTCGAGCTACAGCTCTGGGATCACGTACCTCGCGTCGTTCCTCGATGTGATGAAGTCGTCGCGACTGATGGTCGAGGCCATCGACTTCGACAGCACGTTCATCATCTCGCCGCATCCGCAGGTCAAGACCGTACCGGGAGGCGGCATCTTCATCCAGTTCACGCAGTTCGAGCGCACGTTCCCGAGGCCGGGGCGCTTCGACCTTCCGCCTCGAGTCTGGGCGAAGACCAGCATGAAGAATCTCGACGGCAAGCCGCTGACGGTGCACGGCAAGATCGGCTGGATGACCTTCTTCACGGCGATGTCCGAGAGCATCCTCATGCCGTTTTGAGGGGCGGTCCTTCGCCGAAACCGGCTGCCCACTAGCCTCACTACCCTCGGGGCGCCGTGTTCAGAGATCGAACCACCCGTCGCGAGGAACCGGGCGGAATGGGCCGGCGACCCCGTCCCGGTCGCTCGTGTCCACGAATGCGCTGTCATACACGGCAGCGAGGCTCTGTTCAGCGGCGCCGAGCTCGTCTGCCAGGGTCTCCAGGAGGGTCCGCAGCGGGTTAGCCGGCTCGGAGCTTACGGCGGAGGTCGCAACCTCCCTTGCAGCTTGAACGGCGGGCAACAGTAAGGTCATGGGGCCTCCGTGACGTGTTCGACGAACCCGAGAGGCTCGCTGGCGCGCGCTGAGCCCGCCCGTGCGAGACGAGCCGGTGGCGTCCGCCTGCCGATCCAGCATGGGGGTACTGGATGACGCGCAGAGTGGTCGGCCTCACTCTTTCCGGAGACATTGCGCCATGGCCGCCGCGGCCCGATCGCGGCCCGAGGAGGCCCGGCGCCGCCGGCTTGGTCCTTCAGCCTCTACCCATCAAGCAGCTCTGTTGGGCTCACAAACTTCAGCCCATGGGCTTCGGCGACCGGCTTGCAGGTGATGTGACCATCATGGACATTGAGACCGTTGCGAAGGTGCACATCGTCAGTCAGCGCCTTCTTCCAGCCCTTTTCGGCAAGCGCGAGCACAAAGGGCAACGTCACATTGTTGAGTGCGAAGGTCGACGTGCGCGCCACCGCGCCCGGCATGTTGGCAACGCAATAGTGCACGATGCGATCGACCACATAGGTCGGCTGCGAATGGGTCGTGGCATGCGAGGTTTCGCAACAACCGCCCTGGTCGATAGCGACATCGACGATCACCGCGCCCGGCTTCATCGTGGCCAGCATGGCGCGGGTCACCAGTTTTGGAGCGGCCGCGCCCGGCACCAGGACGGTGCCGATGAGGAGGTCGGCGCGCTTCACAAGCTCCTCGATGGCCGGGCGGGTCGAGAAGATCGTCCGCACGCCGGTGCCAAACTGGCTCTCCAGGCGGCGCAGCACCTCGGGCGAGCGGTCGACCACCGTGACATTGGCGCCCATTCCGAGCGCGATGGTGGCCGCGTGGGTGCCTGACACGCCGCCGCCGAGAATCACAACCTCGGCGGCCGGGACGCCCGGTACGCCGCCGAGCAGGACTCCACGCCCGCCGGCGGCCTTTTCGAGGCAATGGGCACCGACCTGCGGGGCAAGTCGGCCGGCAACCTCCGACATCGGCGTCAGCAGCGGCAGGCCGCCGGTCGCCGAGGTTACGGTTTCATAGGCGATGCATGTGGCGCGCGAGGCCACAAGATCGGCCGTCTGCGGAGCGTCCGGCGCGAGATGCAGATAGGTGAAGAGAATCTGGCCGCGGCGCAGCATCTTGCGCTCGACCGCCAGCGGCTCCTTCACCTTCACGATCATGTCGGCGTCGGCGAAAATCGAAGCCGGGTCGGCGGCGATCGATGCACCCGCCGCCTCGTATTCGGCGTCGGAGAGGCCAGAGCCAATTCCAGCGCCCTCTTCGACCACGACCCGGTGGCCTTGATGGACCAATTCCGCCACCGAGGACGGTGTCAGGCCGACGCGAAACTCGTTGTCCTTGATTTCCCTTGGAACGCCGATAAGCATGTCATCCTCCCAAATAAGGCGCGATCCGGTCTGCATGGATCGGTTAGCTTGGTCCGGCTCTCAAAAGTGGCTCATGTTCGGTTTCGACGAAGCCGCGTCCGCCTCGCGCGTCGGTCCTCTCACGCCTTGCAGCATATCTCGTCCGCCGCCTTTTTTCTCCCTAACTCTTCACGGCGCCGGCCGTCAGGCCTCGCACCATCGCCCGCTGTACGATCGCAAACAGGATCATCACCGGCAGGATCGAGATGATCCCGCCCGCGGCGAGAGACCCCCAGGGCAGCTGGAATTCGCCCACCATGAGCTGGAGCCCGACGGGCCACGTCCTCGAGCCGGTGCTCGTGGTCAGCATCAGGGCGAAGAGAAACTCGTTCCACGCGCCGATCGCGATGAAGACAGCCGTCGCAACAAGGCCGCCGAGGACAAGCGGCAGCACAACCCGGACCATGGCGCCGAGTCGGCTTGCGCCGTCGATACGGGCCGCGTCCTCGAGATCGGGCGGCACGGTCTCGAAGAAGCCCTTCATCATCCAGATGAACACCGGCAACAGGAAGGAGGCGTAGGCCAGCGCCAACCCGAGCCGGCTGTCGAGCAACCCCACCCCGCGCATGATGATGAAAAGCGGGATGACGATCATGACCGCCGGAAACATCCGCACCACGAGATAGAACATCATCAGTCCGCGCCGCCCGGCGAAGTGGAAGCGCGACACCGCGTAGGCGGCAAGCGTGCCGACTGCGGTGCACAGCGTGACCGTCACCGCGGTCGTCACCAGGCTGTTGCCGATCAGCGTCGGAAAATTCGAGCGGGTCCAAATCGCCACGTAGTTCTCGATCGTCACACGCCGGGGCAGGTACGACATGGTCGCGGTCACGATGTCCTCCTCCGGCTTGAGCGAGACGAGGAAGGTCCACACGATGGGAAAGATCGCAAATGCGACAACGATGAGAACCAGCAAGACCGCCACGGCATCGGCGATCGCTTTCCGGCCCGAGATGGTGGAGACGTAGCGCAGCCGAGCCATCTTCAGTTCCTCATCGTGTTGGACAGGCGAACATAAAGGTAGGAGAAGGCCATCAGCAGAATGAAGAGCACGACCGCGATGGCGCTGCCGGCCCCGAAATTGTACTCCTTGTTCACCTTCAGGAAGGCGTACAGCGAAAGCACCAGCGTCGATCGGCCTGGACCGCCGCCGGTCAGGATGAGAATGATGTCGGGACTGTTCACCAGGCTGATGACGCGCAGCACCACCGCTGCCACCAGGATCGCTTTGAGCTGCGGCAAGGTGATATGGCGGAACTTGTCGAAGGGTCCCGCGCCGTCGATCGCGGCGGCCTCGTAGAGGTCCTGTGGAATGGCTTTGAGGCCGGCAAGAAGCAGAAGCGCGAAAAACGGGAAGCCGTGCCACACCTCGACCACGAGGGCGGACGCCAACGCGGTATCGGGATCGGCAAACCAGGCCTTGTAGCCGGACAGAATTCCGAGCTTCACCAGGATGTCGTTGATCACGCCGAGCCGGGGGTCGAGCATGAGAGCCCACATATGACCGGCGACGACGTTCGGAAGGAACCAGGGCAACAGGATGAGCACGGACGCGACGCGGAATCCGAACAGGTCGCGATTGAGGAGCAGCGCCACCGACAGGCCCAAGGCAACCTCGCCGAGCACTGCGCCGGTTGTCCAGACCACCGTGTTGCGCAGCGACAGCCAGAAGACAGGATCATCGACGATCGCCCGATAATGCTTCAAGCCCACGAAGCCCGTGCCGAGATCGAGTCGGTTGAGCCTCATCTCGCGGAAGCTCAAGCCGATTCCCCAGATCGTGGGATACAGGACCACCGCGCAGATCAGGAGCAAGCTCGGGACGAGGAGGTAGTACGCCCAGAGGCGGCTGTCGGAGAGATTGGCCAGCGCCATGCCGAGCCTGCGAACGCTTGAAGCCGGCTTGCCGATCGTCCCGGCCGCGATGTCCATGCCTAGGCACTCGCCACCGCAACGCGTTCAACATACGCCCAATCGATCTCGTGGCCGAGACCTGGATCGCTGGAGACTTCGAGGTCGCCGCCCACGATCGCGAGCTTTCCGAGGCCCGCGAGCCCGCCGATCTGATCTTCGTTGATGACGAGCTGCTCGTAATAGTCGTTGACGCGGATGGCGGCGCACAGCTGCGCGTTGGCCAAGCCCATCCCGTGCACCTGGCAGCGCATGCCGTGGCTGTCCGATAGATGGGCGATCTTCATTGAACCGGTGAAGCCGCCCTTGAAGTTCGTATTCACGCGCGTCATGTCGAGCGCGCCCATCTGGATCCATGTCGCCATGTTCCAGTGGCAGCCGTCGGATGTCTCGGCCGCGAGCACGGGGATGTCGAGCGCGTCGCACAGCTTGCGGTAGCTGCCGAGCTCGAATTCGCGCATCGGCTCCTCGTACCAGCAGGAAGCCGCATTCCTCGAGCACGCGGCCGAACCGCAGCGACGTGACGTAGTCCCAGCCGGCCGAGCCGTCGAACATGAGGTCGGCGTCCGGCCCGGTCCACTTGCGCAGGTTGCGCGACAGCTGGGCGTCCTCCTTCGCGTCGCCCCACGCGTGCAGCTTGAACGCCCGGAACCCGAGATCGATGCACTGCTTGATGGAGCGCTCGTACTCGTCCATCGTGTCCCACGTCACCGTGGACGCGTAGGCCGGGACCTTGGGGCTGTTGCCGCCCAGCATCTGCCAGATCGGCATCCCGGCTTTCTTCGATTTGATGTCCCAGGCGAGCTGATCGACGAGGCCGAGATGCGTCATGTGCATCTCATCGACGCGATCGATCTCCCAGATCAGGTGAAACAGGCGCTCCGTGTTCAGCGGGTTTTCGCCGATCAGGCTCTTCAGCCGCCGTTCGGTCAGATCCATGACAGACCGCGCGTAGCGAGCCGACGACTCGATCTGGACAGCGCCCGCGATGCCCTCGTCGGTCTCCATGCGCACCATCGCAGTGAACTGCTTGTGCCCGGGCTTGATGCCGTCATGGGATCCCATCAGACCGTTGCGCCAACGGTAGCGATGCGGAGAGGGCGACGCCTCAACGATGAAGCAACGAATATCTGTGATGCGCATCTGCGTCCCTGTGCGTTGTCACATGGCCCTGGCGGGAGCCTCCGGGACGAGCCGTGTCCCCGCCCAGGATCGCGCGTGCCGTTCGAGATCCGCGGGCAGGAATTCGCCCGACCGCGCCGTCCTCCCGATCGAAGAAGTTCCAGCTGTCCGTGCCACGCACCAGCATCGCCATGTCCCTGGCACCGCCGCTTTGCTTGACGTGCGCCGCGACGTAGCGAATAGCGAACCCGATGCGACGATGGTCCGAGCGGTTGGGTTCCGAGTTATGCGCGATCTTTACATGGTGCAGCGACATTTCGCCCGGCCTAAGGACGACGTCGACGACCTTGTCGAGGTCGACGGCGACTGCGATCTCCTGTCCGCGTGACAAGAGATTGTCGGCGGCCCATGTCTCGCGATGATCGAGAATCCCGGAGCGGTGCGTTCCGGGAACGACACGCATGCACCCGCTCTCCACCGTACTCGGCGTAAACGCGACCCAGGCGGTGACGATGTCGGCCGGCTCGAGCCCCCAGTAGGTGGCATCCTGATGCCAGCTCACATAGGCGTCCGTGTGCGGCTCCTTAAGAAAGAAGTTCGCGCCCCAGACCAGGATGTTGGGCCCGATCAAACCCTCGACGAGGTCGAGAATACGCGGATTGCGGCACATGTCGGTCAGCGTCTTCGAGACGATGTAGGTCTTGTGCAGGAGGAGACCCTTGCGCGCCTCCGCCGACATGGAGTCGATGCGCTCGACGACGCGCAATCCCGCGGCGCGGTCCTCTGGCGTGAGCACCGCGAACGGGAACAGCACGCCGTCATCGTGATAGGCGGCAATCTGCCGGGCGTTCAGCGTGATCATGGCAGTGCCTCTTGCGGTCACTTGAGAGCCGCCTCGAGACCCTGGATCATCGCGTCGACGGCCTGCTCGGGCGTGGCGCGCTTGACGAGCGCCTTCTGGAACTCCGGCAGGACGACCGTCTCCGACCAGCCGGCAACTCCCACGAAGGTCGGCGGCAGGCGCCCAAACTTCGTCGTTTCGACGGCGGCGGCGTAGATCGGATTTTTCACGATGCGCTCGTCGGCCGCGACCTTCGGCGATGACGGGAAGTAGCCCGTCTCCTCCAAGAAAGCGATCCCGGGCTCGGGCTCCGCCCAGAAGGAGATCCACGCGAAATCCGCGTCGAGGCGCGTGGGGTTCGACACTGCATTGAACAGATAGGTGAGGCGGGCGATGTGCGCGGCGGGCCCGGCCGGCATGGGTAATGTGCCGAACTGCTCAGGCTTCAGGGCCGCCTGGATCTCCGTGAGCGACCCCGTATGGTGCCACACCATCGCGGTCTGGCCGGTCTTGAAGGCTTCCATGATCTGTCGGTAGCCGTCGTTTGGCGCGCTCGCTGGCGCTACCTTGTGCTTGGTCAGCAGATCGACGTAGAACGTGACGGCCTCGGTCGCCTTCTTCTTGTCGATCGCCGCCTTGCCGTCCACGACGATCGGCGATCCCCACGACTCAATGAGGTCGATCACGAACTTGAAGCCGCCGGCGCCGCCGCGCATGCTGAGCCCGTAGCGGTTCTTCGACGGGTCGGTGACCTTGATCGCAGCGTCGAGGAACTCCTGATAGGTCGTCGGCGGCGCGATGCCCTTCTCCGCGAACCAGTCCTTCCGATAGTACATCCAGTCGACGAACGTGAAGGCCGGAATCCCATAGATTTTTCCGCCAACCGTGGCGCCCTGCCAGGCCTGTGTCGGATACTCCGCGTAGCGTGGCCACGCCTTGATCCTGTCGGTCAGGTCGACCAGCGCACCCATCGCCACAAGGTCGCCGGCTCGCTCGGCAACGACCATGCAGGTGTCGGGTCGCGCGTTGGCGAGCACCGCCGCGGTCATCTTGGACATGTACTCCGGATTGGGGATGTTCTCTTGCGTCACCGCAATGTCGGGATACTTCTGCTTGAACAGGGCCATCACGCGCTCGAGTCCCTTGAACTCGGTCGTCGATGTGAAGTGATGCCAGTAGTTGATGGCGGCCTTCTGGGCGCGCGCGCCCGTGGACGATGCCGCCAAAACCGGCATTGCGGCGAGCGCCCGCATGATGTCGCGACGATTTATTTCCATGGCGTTGCTCCTCCCGTGTCTTTTGCGCGAACCCCGTTGCTTGATCAGGCTGCGAGGCGGATGGGGCTCGATTGCGGCGCTGGCGGCAGATCTTCGGCGCGCTTCACATCCGGGCAGGCATCCTGCCGGCGCGCCGTTTCGCTGAGGGTGAGGCCGTGGCCCGGCCGGTCAGGAGCGAAGGCATAGCCGTCGCGCATGAATATGGGCTCCTCGACGAGGTGGTTGTAGTTTTGAAAGGAATACTCAAGCCAGCCGGCATGGGGCAGCGCTGCAGCCATGTGCACGCCGAGTTCCAGCATCGTGTTGCCAAGGCTGACAGGGATGCCGTATTCGGCCGCGAGCCATCCTGCCCGCATCACGTCCGTGACGTTTCCGTGGACATTGAGGATGTCGACGGCGCGCGCCTCCATAAGCTTCCGCTTGCCGCGAAGATCGAGATACTCGCCGGAGTTGACATGCGCCCACGGCGCACCGGCGCGAACCTCGCGCAGGCCGTCGAAATCATCACGCAGGCAGGGGTCCTCGATCCAGTAGATATCGAAGCCGGCGCGCCGGTAGGCGTCGAGGCGCCGCACCGCCTCGCGGGGAGACCAGGCCTCGTTGGCATCGACCATGATCGGCCCTCCCCGGTCGCCGACGGCTTGGCACAGGAGCGTCAGTCGCTGGATGTCCCAGTCAAGATCGGGATGGCCGACCTTGATCTTGCTGCCGCGAAATCCGAGGGCCGCGGCCTTCTCGAAAAACTGCGCGAAATGCTCGTCGCTGAGATGGAAATCGAGGCCGCTCGCGTAGGCGCGCACGCGCGGGTCGTTCCCGCCGAGAAGGCGATAGAGCGGCAGACCGGCCTCCTTCGCCGCAAGGTCCCAGCACGCCTGGTTGATGGCCTCCTCGAACGGCAGCGACAGGCGGCGGATATTGCCGCCGCGCGGCCGGCCGACGCGGTGGATCAGCCCGGCCGGCGGCTCTCCCTCCAGGCTCGGCCACGCCTCCTCCCGAAAGACCCGCTCGATCTCCGCCAGCGCCGGCAGCGGGTGAAACAGACTGGCCACGAAGCCGAGGCCGACCCGGCCTCCATCGGCCATCAACTCGAGCGTCGCATAATGAGCGTGGGCGATATGAACCTGGCTGTCGCCGATTACGCGGTCACGCGCATATTGAAACCGCGTTAGCCGGAAGCCCTCGATGCGCATCCCAACCCCCGTCGATTGTTTTCTGGATATCAGATGAACGATCTGATAAATCAGATTTGATGAGAGACATATCAGCTTCTGTGTTAGCGGCAAGCCCATTCTCTGCGCCGGGAGACGCGGACGGACCCGCGGACCCGAGCCGCAATCTCAGCGACATCGCCCGCGACCGCTTCATCCAGGCTCTGTTCTCGCATCGGATCGCGCCGGGCGCCTTCCTCTCCCAAAGCGCGCTGGTGAAGATTCTCGACGTGCCGGTCGGGCCGCTGCGGGACGCGCTCCGCACGCTGCAGGCCGAGGGCTGGCTGACCATCCACGCGCGGTCCGGGATCGAGCTGCGCAAGCCCGACTTCGCGCTCGTGCGCAACAGCTACCAGCTCCGCCTCATTCTCGAACGCGCCGCCGTGCGAACCTTCGCCGAGCTCGCGCCCCTCGAGGCGATGCGGGCGTTCGAGCAGCAGCATCTCGACGTGATCGCCGAGGTCCAAGGCAAAGAACTGACCCGCGACATGGCTCGCGCGCATGAGGCCGTCGACTTCGGCTTCCATCTGGCGGTGATCGGCATCCTTTCAAATCCGCTCCTCGAGGCCGCATACCGGCAGGCGCAGGGATTCGTCCAATTGATCCGGCTGGACCGTGACTTCAAGCTCTCGGCGCCACTCGTGATCCGCACCATGCAGGAGCACCTCGAGATTCTCGCGGCCTGCAAGCAGCGCGACCCGAACGCGGCGGAATCGGCGCTCGAGGTGCATTTCGCGCGCGCTATGCAGCGCGCCGTCGGCTTTTTCTGATAGGGTCGAGGCAGGGCGACCATGGCCAGCATCGTTCGTGTCGACGCGCTCATGGTCGACCTCAAGCCGAAGGTGAAGCGCACCGACGCGATCCAGAGCTTCGTCAGCCAGGAAACGCCGATCGTCACGGTGACGGATTCCGACGGCGCCACCGGCACCGGCTATTGCTACACGATCGGCACCGGCGGGCCTTCGGTGATGAAGCTCATCGAGCGGACCCTCGGTCCGGCCCTCATCGGGCGACGTGCTGAGGAGGTCGAGCGCATCTGGCGCGACCTCCTGTTTCTGACCCACGGAACGGCTGTCGGCGCGATCACGGCATTGGCACAGGCGGCGATCGACATCGCCTTGTGGGATTTGCGCTGCCGCAAGGCGGGGCTGCCGCTCCACATCATGGCCGGCGGCGCACAGGCATCCGTGCCGCTGTACACTACGGAGGGCGGCTGGTTGCACCTCGAACCTTCGGTTCTGGTCGAGGATGCGCTGCGCGCGAAGGAAGACGGCTTCGGCGGTGTGAAGATCAAGATCGGCCGGCCCCACGTGTCGGAGGACATGGCGCGCCTTCGGGGGGTGCGCGACGCCTGCGGCCCGGCGTTCGAGATCATGACCGACGCCAATCAGCTCTTCACGGCGGACGAGGCGATTCGGCGCGCTCCCCACTACGCAAGGCTCGACATCGCCTGGTTCGAGGAGCCCCTCCCGGCGGACGATCTCGGCGGCCACGCGCGGCTGGCGCGCAGCACGAGCCTCCCGATCGCAGTCGGAGAAAGCCTCTACAGCGCGTTGCACTTCCGCGAGTATCTGCAGGCCGGAGCGTGCTCCATCGTTCAGGTCGACGTCGCCCGCATCGGCGGCGTGACGCCCTGGCTAAAGGTCGCGCATCTAGCGGAGACCTTCAATGTCCCCGTGTGCCCACATTTCTTGATGGAGTTGCATGTTGCGCTGTGCTGCGCGGTCCCCAATGCGCGATGGGTCGAGTACATCCCGCAGCTCGACAGCCTGGTGACGGGCGGGCTGCGGATCGAGAAGGGGCGCGCGTTGCCGTCGCACGCGCCCGGGATCGGCATCGACTGGGACTGGGAGGCGATTCGCCGGTTGGCTGTCGGGGGGGCGAGCTTCGCGGTCGTCGCCGCGTGACGGCGGCGATTCGGCCTCAGTCGCCAGGTCCGCTGCCCTTTTCGCGTCGAACGATGGCCTCGGCACTGCAGGGGGCGCGGGACGTCTATTTCGAAAACTTGTCGGCGAGGATCTCAAGTTTGAAGATCTGGGGTGGTTCGGCAAACAGATCCCCGGCTTTTGCCTTTTCCATCAAGGCTGCCGCGACTTTTCCGTTGAGATGCGCCTCACGCCCGGCCTCATCCTCGAATGTGTCGAAGATGGCGAAGGAGGATGGCCCCTCCTGAATGGCGTACCACGAGATCGTGCCCGGTTCGGCATTCACCAGGGAAACGGCGGAGCGCAAGAAATCCGCAATTTCCTGTTCCTTGCCCGGCATCGCCTTCAGCGGAACGTACAGCGCAAACTTGGTCATCAACTTCCCCTTCTCCGAACCCGGCCGGCCATGCAACGCCGGCACAACGAGCATCCTTGAGTGGAGTTTCGGTCGCCAGCTTGCTCCGATCACGAGCAGCCGGCAATGGTGTCTGGGCGGCAAGCGGCGGCCGCTATGCTTGGTACCTTTCTCGCATCAACCGCCCTCGCTGCCGCTGCGGTCGACGCCTCGCGCAGTCCGGCGATGGGCTTTTGCAACCCTTCGCAAGACGCGTTCGAATAAGCTGGGTCGTCCCGTTTCTCTCAAGCGGCAAATGAGTGCCGCGGCGCCAGGACCATCCTCCCCACCCAGTTGCACGCCGCCGTCCAGGCCTCCGCCTGTTCCGCGGTAAACTGCGATTCCAGCTGCGCGAGAGCGTCGACGAGAGCCGCCCCGGCGCTGCGAAAGTGGTGCGTCTCAGTTCCGCAGCGGGGGTGATATTGGCAGAGCGTGGCTTCAACGCGGTCACGGTCTCCGGGGCGGACGGCCGCCACCGCGTGCGCAACAGCGGTGATGAGGAGCGTCGCCTGGCGGCCGGCGTCGGCCCCGGCAAACAGCGGCCGTGGGGCCGGACCGCGGGTGGCGTACAGCTCATTGAGGCGAGTTGGCGCTTCATCCCGGAGCGCAAGGATCGCTGGGAGGCTCCTTTGGACGAGCTCGATCTCCTTCGGCGTCATGGCTCTCTCCACGTCGTCCGAGGCGAGCACCTGATACAGTGTGTGTTGCGAGAGTATGTCGTCCGGGAAAGTGATATTTCTTCAGCGTTACAGACGACGATAAATGGTAGCTTGACCGCAAATGCCGTGGAGCACTCGGCCGCCGAGGTCGGAATCATTCGAAGTCCGGAGAAAAACCATGCGGCATCACCCGTTCGGCCCGGGCAAGATCCCGGTCGCGGCGGTCGGACAGGGGACGTGGTCCATCGACGGGAGCGACCGCGCCACGGCCGCCAAGGCCCTGCGTCTCGGGCTCGACCTCGACATGAAGCACATCGACACCGCTGAGATGTACGGCGAGGCCGAGGCGATTGTCGCCGAGGCGATCGAGAGCCGGCGCGATGAGGTCTTTTTGGTCTCGAAGGTGCTGCCACAGAACGCCTCCCGGTCAGGCACGATCGCGGCCTGCGAGCGGTCGCTGAAGCGTCTTCGCACCGACCGGCTCGACAGCTATCTCCTGCACTGGCGCGGCAGCTACCCGCTCGCCGAAACCTTCGCAGCCTTCGACGCCCTTCGGCAGGCCGGTAAGATCCTGTCCTGGGGCGTGAGCAACTTCGATGTGGCGGATCTCGATGAGGCCGCGGCCGTTGCGGGTCCCGGCGTGATCACGTGCAATCAGGTGCTCTATCATCTCGAGGAACGGGCCATCGAACACGCAGTCTTGCCCTGGTGCGAGCAGCACGGCGTTGCGCTGGTCGGTTATTCGCCGTTCGGCCACAACCATTTTCCCGGACCCGGGACGGCCGGCGGCGATGTGCTTGCGCGGATCGCCGCCGCCCGCGATGCCACGCCGCGCCAGATCGCCCTCGCCTTTCTGACCCGCCGACCTTCACTGTTCGCGATCCCGAAGGCGGCCGATCCCCGTCACGCCGCCGAGAACGCGAAGGCCGGCGACCTCGTTCTGAACGATGCGGAGATCGCCCTCATCGAGGAGGCGTTTCCGCGCGGCCGCCGTCCGCGCACGTTGCCGATGATTTGAAACGGATCGGTGCCATTCCGGGCTCCGCACCGCGGCCCGGATGGCAGCCGATGGGTGGCTGAACGGCTGCGGCGCAGGCGCAGGCAGGCGATCAGCGTCACTTGCTTGACGGGATCGACGTCGCCAAAGGCGACGTCCGCGGGCTGTCGGCCGGCGCCTCTAACGGTGTGTACGGTCAGCCTCCGCCTGAGGGTAGCGGTCACCTTCCACGGTGATCCGCGAGGTGGCTTCTTCGATGTCCCTGAGATCGTCGGAGTTGAGCGCGATGGAGGCCGCAGCGATGTTCTCCTCGAGGCGGTTAAGCCTGGTGGTTCCCGGGATCGGAACAATCCAGGGCTTCTGCGCCAGCAGCCAGCCCAGGGCGATCTGCGCCGGCGTTGCGCCCTTCCGATCGCCGATCTCCTCTAGAAGGTCGACCACAGGGCGGTTCGCCTTGCGGGCTTCCGGCGTGAACCGCGGCAAGGTGCCGCGATTGTCGTTGCCGCCAAAAGTGGTGGTCTCATCGATTTTTCCGGTCAGGAAACCCCTGCCCAGCGGGCTGTAGGGAACGAAACCGATTTGAAGTTCCTCGCAGGTCGGCAACACCTCCGCTTCAGGGAGGCGCCACCAGAGGGAATACTCGCTCTGGATGGCTGCGACCGGCTGCACCGCGTGTGCGCGGCGAATGGTTTGGGCGCTCGGCTCAGACAGGCCGAAGCGCTTGACCTTGCCCTGGGTGATCAAGGCCTTCACTGCGCCAGCGACATCCTCGATCGGAACGTTGGGATCGACCCGGTGCTGATAGAACAGGTCGATCGCTTCGACTCTCAGCCGCTTGAGCGAGTCCTCGGCGACCTGCCGGATCCGTTCCGGGCGGCTGTTGAGGCCACCCGATCCGCCGGGACCAAGGTCGAAGCCGAACTTGGTGGCGATGACGACATCTTTCTGGAACGGCTCCAAGCCTTCGCCCACGAGTTCCTCGTTCGTGAACGGGCCATAGACCTCGGCGGTGTCAAAGAAGGTGACGCCGCGCTCGACTGCCGCGCGGATCAGGGCGATCATCTCGTTCCTGTCCGGGGCCGGGCCGCGGTGATGGTTCATGCCCATGCAGCCGAGGCCGACGGCGGAGACCTCGACGCCTCCAAGCTTTCGCATTTGCATTTTCATTCTCCCGGTTGCGACCTGGGAAGATCATAGCCGCTGACGGCCCGGCAGTCGGCTGACAAATGCGGCGAACGGTTTGGTTTCGTCGAAGTCGACATGCAGCGCCGGGCGCGCACTTGGGTCACCCTGTCAAATTTCACAGTCGCGGTTGCGCGAGCGCCGCGATACTGCCCGATAGGCCTCTTGGCGGCTCGATCAATGGCGCTCAGCCGACCTCGGTTATGGTTTCGTAGGTCACTACCGGCAAAACTTGCAGTGGCCGCGGCAATCTTCGTTAGCACGGTTGCGAGCGTTCACGTTTTGAGCCTGGACCGCCTCACGCGCTTGGGGACGGCGTCAAGCGAGGTCCGCAACCGGTGGCTCGATTCGACGCAGTTCATTCAGCGGCTCAGCGAGCCGGTCTCGGATCTGCGCGCCCTCGAAGCCGACAGTCTGCTGATCAACGATCCCGGCCAGAGAGAGAGACGACTGGCCAGCATTCCCGACCTGATCAGCCAGGCGGCCGAGGCCAAGGATCGGTATGGCGCTTTAAGGCGAGACGTGGACGAGGAGCGTGTCTTCGAAGGGTTCTCGAACTCCTGGGCCGAGCACGTCGGTCATGCGCAGCAGCTAGCCTCGCTCATGCGCACTGGCGCGAGGGGCGAAGCCCTTTCGCTTTTCGATGGAGCTGCGCGAACGAGCTTCAGCAACGCCACGGATAAACTCCGCGAACTTGCGGACCTCACCGAGTCGAAAGCCAAGAGCGCCCGGGATATCGCCAGCCAGGCGACCACGGCCGCCCAGCTTTGGATCTCCAGTCTGATCTTCTCCATATTCGTCCTGTTTCTCAGTCTTGCAGCATATCTCTGGTGGTCGGTGTCGCGTCCGTTGTTCGAACTCGCTGACTTGATGCGACAGCTCGCTGGCCATCACACCACCTTCTCGATCCGGTTTGCGGAACGGCCGGACGAGATAGGCGAAATGGCGCGAGCACTCGCCGTGTTCAAGTCCAATACGATCGAGCTGCTCGAGTCGCGCAAGCGCTTGGCGAGCCAGACGGAAGTCCTTGCGCGAACTCTGGACAAGGAGCGGGCATTGGCGACCGAGCATCGCAACTTCATCGGCACGATGTCGCATGAATTCCGAACACCGCTGACGGCAATCGATGGCCACGCTCAACGCCTCATCACCAACAGTCGGCGGGCCAGCCCTTCCGAGGTCGCTGAGCGTGCGCAGAAGATCCGTTCGGCCGTATTCCGAATGACGAGCCTCGTCGGGGGTCTCCTGAATGCGGCTGACCTTGTGCATGGTGACTTGCGCAAAAGTACGCGACGATCCAACCTCAAAGAGATGCTTTTGAATCTGGCGCGATACTATGACGAGATCGGCATCGGTCGCGGCCTAGAGGCCCGCATCGGCGATCTGCCCAAAGAGATGTCTGGCGACCCGGAGCTGCTCTACCAAGCTTTCAGCAACCTTATCTCGAACGCCTTCAAGTACTCGCCGGAGGATGGTATCGTGACCATGACGGCAGTTGCAAGGGAGAGCTTTGTCGAGGTCACGATCGAGGACTGCGGACGGGGCGTCCCGCGCGATGAGATCAGTCGCATATGCGAGCCATACTATCGCGCCAGCAACGCGGGATCCGTTCCGGGCACCGGCATGGGGCTTCACCTCGTAAGCGAGATTGTCCGGCGGCACGGGGGCCGGCTCGAGATTGAAAGTGAGGAGGGCAGGGGCACGAAGATGATTGTGATCCTGCCAGTCGAGGAGCCTAGCGAACCCTCGGAGCGTAAGTACCAGTGAGCACGATCTTGTGCGTCGAGGACGATCAAGAGACGGCGAGCCTGCTGGCGGAGGCTCTGACGGAGCTCGGATACGAAGTTGACACCGCACAGGATGGTGAGATGGCTCTGGCCAGAATTCTCGCGAAGCATCCCGACCTCATCCTCTGCGACGTGCGTATGCCGCGCATGGGCGGGTTCGAACTCGTCGAGAAGCTCGCGCGCGCCGGTCCTACGCTCGCCGCGATCCCCGTCGTCTTCCTGACCGCACTGGGAGATCGTGACAGCGAGCTGACGGGTCGTCGTCTTGGAGCAGATGACTACCTCACGAAGCCGATCGATTTTGAGATGCTCGGTGTTGTCGTTGAGAACTGCCTCAGGCGCGGCGGCGGCCGCAGTGGCGGGGCTCCACAAATCTATTTGACCGAGCGCGAAAAAGAGGTTCTCACCTGGGTCGGCCGGGGCAAGACCTCGGCCGAAATTGCAATCATCCTCGGTCTTAGCGAACGAACGATAAACTTCCACTGCGACCAGGCGATGAAACGCCTCGACGTGATCAATCGAACGCAGGCAGTCGCCATGGCCATCGCCCGTGGACTGATCAGGACCTAGCCGGTGGCGATCAGGATGGATCGCGACCGTCTGAGGTCGGTCCGCCCGGCCGTCAGCCGGCTGCGGCCTGGCGCCGTTCCGGGAGCGCACGGGCGCTGCGCCCGATCAGTCTCTCCCTGAGGCGTTCGAGAAGGAGATAGACGACCGGGGTCGAATAGAGCGTGAGCACCTGGGACACGGCGAGCCCGCCGACGATCGCATAGCCGAGCGGCTGGCGAAGCTCGGAGCCTGACCCCGTCCCGAAGATGAGCGGCAGGCCGCCGAGCAGCGCACACATCGTCGTCATCAGGATCGGCCGGAATCGAAGCAGGCAGGCCTTGCGGATCGCGGCGACCGGAGCAAGGCCTTCCTCGCGCTCGGCTTGCAGCGCGAAGTCGACCATCATGATGCCGTTCTTCTTGACGATGCCGATCAGGAGCACGAGTCCGATGAGGCTGATGATCGAAAATTCTCCCCGGATCGGAAGCAGGATGAGCAATGCCCCGAGCCCGGCCGCCGGTAGGGTCGACAGGATCGTGATCGGGTGCAGGTAACTCTCGTAGAGCATTCCGAGGATGACGTAGATCGCGAAGAGAGCAGCGGCGATCAGCAGCGGCTCGGTCGCCAGCGTCTCTTGAAAGGCCTGCGCGTTGCCTTGGAAGCTCGTTCGGATGGAGCTGGGCAACCCGATCTCGCGCTCCGCGGCCGCGATGGCGCTCACCGCCTCCCCGAGCGAGACGCCGGGCTTGAGGTTGAACGAAAAGGTCACGGCCGGGAAACTTCCCTGATGGGCGATCACGAGCGGAGCCACCGGCTTGGTGTCGACGCTGACCAGCGTATCGAGCGGGACGGACGGGCCGGTCGGCGACTTGACGTAGAGCTTCGACAGCGTCTCGAGCGAACCCTGCAGGTTTGCAGGGACTTCGAGGATCACCTTGTAGGTGCTGAGCTGCGTGAAGAACTGCGTGACCTGTTCCTGACTGAACGCATCCGCCAAGGTCGCGTCGATCGCGGACGGCTGGATGCCGAACCGTGCTGCGGCGTCGCGGTTGATGGTGAGGGTGAGAGTCGGCCCGTTCGCTTCCTGATCCGTCGTCAGATCGGCGAGCTCGGGCAGGCTCCGCAGTCTGGCGAGGAGCCGGTTCGACCAGGCCGCAAGCTCGTCCGCCTGCGTGTCCTGGAGCGTGTACTGGTAGAGGGCGCGCGCCAGCCGTCCGCCGACGGTGAGGTCCTGGGCGGGCTGCAGCACCACCGCGATTCCCGAGAGCTGGGCGAGCTTCGGTCGGATGCGGTCAATGATCCGGACGGCATCGTTCGCGCGTTCCTCGCGCGGCCTGAGCGTCGTGTAGATGAGCCCCTGGTTGCCCGTGCGCGCGCCTCCGATGACGGAGACGACCTTGACGACGTCCGGATCCTGCCCGATCACCGCGGCAACGCTCTGCTGCAGGAGTGCCATCTCGGCGGGCGAGACGTCCTCGCCCGCTTCCGTCTGGCCGATGATGTACCCGGTGTCCTGGACCGGAAAGAAACCCTTCGGCACGGTGACGAAAAGGTATGCCGTCGCCGCGAGGGTGGCCAGGAACGCGGCCGCCACGACGCCCTGGTGGCGCAGGGCGACATCGAGCGTCCGGCCGTAGGCCCCGATCAAGGCCCCGAAAGCGCGCTCGCTCGCCAGGAACAGGCGGCCGCGCGGACGGTCATGCTCCGCCCGGAGGAACCGCGCCGCCAGCATCGGCGTAAGGGTGAGCGACACGAAGGCCGAGATCAGAACCGCGATCGTCAGCGTCATCGCGAGCTCGCGAAAAAGGCGTCCGACGATGCCCCCCATGAAGAGCAGCGGGATGAAGACGGCGACGAGCGACAAGCTGATCGAGATGACCGTGAAGCCGATCTCACCCGCGCCCTTCAGCGCGGCATCGAGGGGCGCCATGCCGCCCTCGACTTGGCGGGCGATGTTCTCGAGCACGACGATCGCATCGTCGACGACGAAGCCGACCGCTACCGTCAGCGCCATAAGCGACAGGTTGTCGAGGCTGTAGCCGAGCCCTTCCATCGCCGCGAACGTGCCGAGGATCGACAAGACGAGCGCGAGGGCCGGGATAAGGGTCGCCCGCAGATCGCGCAGGAAGGCGAGGATCACCAGCACGACCAGCCCGACGGCCAAAAACAGCGTGAACTCGACGTCGCGAACGGACGCCCGGATGCCGGACGTCCGATCCACGACGGTCGTGACTCGGACGCTCGCCGGCAGCGCGGCCTCAAGATGCGGCAGCTCGGCCTGGATCCGCTCCATCGTCTCGACGATATTGGCGCCAGGGTGCTTGGACACGATCAAGGCGATCGAGCGCTGACCGTCGACCCAGGCGGCGGCGGTCGTGTCCGCGGGCCCATCGATCGCCTCGCCGATGTCCCGGACCCGGATCGGCGCCCCGTTCCTGTAGCTGATGATGAGATCGTTGTACGGCGCGGCCTTCGTCAGCTGGTCGTTGTCGTAGATGGTGAGGCTTTGCTTCGGGCCCCTCAAGGTGCCTTTCGCCGCATCGAGCGTCGACTGCGCGATGACCCCCCGAACGTCCTCGAGCGTCAAGCCCATCGCGGCGAGCTTCGCGGGATCCGCCTGGATCCGAACCGCGAGCTGCTGCTGTCCGCCGATCGACACCTGGGCCACGCCCGCGATCTGCGAGATCTGCTGCGCGATCAGGTTCTCGGCAAGGTCGTCCACCTGGGTGATGGGGAGGGCGTCCGACCTCACCGCGAGAACGAGGATCGGCGGATCGGCGGGATTCACTTTGCGGTATGTCGGCGGGTTCGGCAGGTTCGTCGGAAGCTGTCCGCTCGCGGCGGTGATCGCCGCCTGCACGTCCTGCGCGGCCGTATCGATGTCCCGGTCGAGGTCGAACTGCACCGTGATCTGCGTGTTCCCGAGCGTGTTCGACGAGGTGAGCTGCGCGACGCCGGGTATGAGCCCGATCTGCTTCTCGAGCGGCGTCGCAACCGCCGATGCCATGACATCGGGGCTCGCGCCCGGCAGCTGCACCGAGACTTGCAGGGTCGGGAAATCGATGCTGGGCAGCGGCGCCAGGGGCAGGAGCGGATACGCGGCGACGCCGGCAATCGCGATCGCCAGCATCAGCAGCGACGTGCCGATGGGGCGTCGGATGAAGATCGCCGACAGGTTCATGACTGGGCCCCGGGGGCCTGCGCGACCTTCGAGGGATCGCTCTCGCTCACGCGGCTGCCTTCGTCGAGGCGATACTGGCCGGAGACGACGATGCGATCGCCAGCCGCCAATCCCTTCCCGATCACGACGGAGTCATCCTGGCTCGCCTCGATTTCGACCGGGCTCATCCGCACCGCATCGCCGGCGACTCGCCAGACATAGGTGCCCGAGGGACCGTGCTGGACTGCCTGCGACGGCAGGACGAGCGCGTTCGTTTCGCGTTTGACGACGATCCGCATCTCGACGAACGCGCCGGGCCACAGCAATCCGTCCGTGTTCTCGAAGCGGGCCTTCAGCTTGATGGTACCCGTCGTCGGATCGAGCTGGTTGTTGAGCACCTCCACTGAGCCGGTGGCGATGGGAGTCGTGCCGTCCTGATCGTAGGCCGTGACAGCAGGCTCGCCCCCCTTCAGCGCGGCCTTCACGACCGCGAGATCGGCTTGCGGGAGTGTGAAATCCACCGCGATCGGCTCGATCTGTGCAAGCGTGAGGATGTTCGTCCCCGGGGAGACGACGTTGCCGAGATCGACGTTGCGCAGGCCGGGAACACCGGAGAACGGCGCTCGGATCGTCGTATAGTCGAGGTTGATCCGCGCGGTCTCGATCGCCGCGGCGTCGCCGGCGATCGAAGCCTTGAGTGCGTCGACCTGCGCCTGCTCGTTGTCGACCGTCTGCTGGCTCGCAAATCCCCCCTTCGCAACCAGCGTCTCGTCCCGCACGAGGTTCTTCTGCGTCCCGACGAGGTTCGCCAGGTCCTGATCCCGTCGAGAGATCGCCTGGTCGAGTGCGGCTTGGAACGAGCGTGGATCGATCCGCACGAGAACGTCGCCTGCCTTCACCGGGGTACCCTCGCGAAAGGGCAACTCGACAATCTGCCCGCTCACCTGGGGCGTGATCAGAGCGCTGTTCCAGGCCTGGACCGTGCCGATCCCGCTGCGAACGAGATCGGTCGATCGAGGCGCGAGCACGGTCGTCTCGACGGGCACAGGCGGCACGACGGGGTCGGCCGCGGCCGCCTCGGCGTGCTGCCGCGCCCAGATCGTCTCCCCCATGCCGGCGCAGGCAGCGGCCCCGGCCAGCGCGATCAGGACCTTCGGCGCCAAGCGCCGGAGAAAAGGCCGTTGCATTCCCGATCTCCTGGTTGCGATGTGTCGCAGAGATGAGGTCTGTGCGTCGGAATTCATCCCGCGAGATCTGACAGGCCTGGCGCAGGAACCCGAACGCGGGTCACGGTGTTGCCGGGGAGCCGCCGTTCTGTCGCGCATCCGCAGCGGCGGCGACAGAGCCGTGCAGGCCGATTTCCCGCGGAGCGGCGCAGCGCGGGTTCCGCCGCCGTGACGGCGCGGCCGGCAGAGCGGCCCCGAGCCATGCGTCCGATGTAGGGCAGGGGACGTCCCAGCGCCGCGGGCGCCTTCCGGCACCCTCTCCGAGAGCGCCGGCCGCTCGAGTGGCGGGAGCCCGGACGCCCGGGGCACCTTTTCAAGACGCTCCGTTTCCATCACATCTGGTCGCCCCGCCCGGGCCGCCCGGCTTCACGCCCACCCCCTCGCTGCACTCATGGATGCCCCTTCGCCGGTTCGTCCGGCAACTCCCTGGACGCTTCTTCGCAGGCCCGGCTTCCGCGCCTACTGGACGGCGCGCCTCCTGGCCTCTTTCGCGGTGCAGATCGTCAGCGTGTCCGTGGGCTGGCAGGTCTACGACGTCACCCGCGATCCCTTCGACCTCGGCCTTGTTGGCCTCGTGCAGTTCCTGCCTTCGCTCCTGCTCGTCCTCGTCACCGGCTCGGCGGCGGACCGCTTCGACCGGCGCACCATCCTGTGCTGGTGTCTGGCGTTGGAGCTCGCGAGCGTCGCGGCTCTCCTCGTCGTGGCGTTGAGCGGTCCCCGGGAGGTCTGGCCGATCTTCGCGGTCCTGATCGGGTTCGGCGTTGCGCGGGCCTTTGCGGGGCCCGCGGTGCAATCCCTCCTGCCGAACGTCGTGACCGTGGAGGAGCTGCCGACTGCGATCGCCTGGAACTCCGCCACCTGGCAGATTGCGACGATCGTCGGGCCGGTCGCGGGCGGGCTCCTCTACGGCCTGTCGGCCCTCGTCGCCTACGGCACGGCCTGCGTCCTGCTTCTCGGGGCGCTGGTCACGGCGCTGCTGATCATCACCGTCCGGCCGCAGGAGGCGTCGGAACCGGCAACCTGGACAACGATGGTGGCCGGTTTGAAATACATCCGCAGCCGCCGGATCCTCCTCGGCGCCATCTCCCTCGACCTCTTCGCCGTGCTGCTCGGCGGCGCCGTCGCCCTGATGCCGGCCTTCGCCCGCGACATCCTCGAGGTCGGCCCCTGGGGATTGGGCCTCTTGCGGGCCGGTCCCGGGATCGGCGCAATCCTGGTCGGCGTCCATCTCAGCGTCCGGCCGATCAAGGATCACGCCGGCACGATCATGCTCTGGGGCGTCGCGGCCTTTGGCGTCTTCACGATCGTCTTCGGGCTCTCGACCGTGCCGTGGCTGTCCATCACGATGCTCGCCTTGATGGGCGGCGCCGACATGGTCAGCGTCTACGTTCGCGAGACCCTCATCCAGCTCGCGACGCCGGACGAGGTGCGCGGCCGCGTGAATGCCGTGAACATGGTGTTCGTTGGCGCCTCGAACGAACTCGGCGAGTTCCGGGCTGGCGGATTTGCGGCCCTCATCGGCGTCGTGCCGGCGGTCGTGCTTGGCGGTCTCGGTACGGTTGGCGTTACCCTACTCTGGGCCTGGTTGTTTCCCTCCCTCCGCAAAGCACGCCGTCTCGACGGTGTGCCGACCTGACGCTCGTCGGCTGAAAGACGACTTCGACGACTTGTTCTGCTATGCCGGTCAATGCAGGCACAGGATCGAAGACCTCTGGGCGCTCGAATGCTCACCGGTTCATCGACTGAAGTAGCTTGTATCTATTCGGATAGTCGGCGTCTGGAGGTGGTCGGTTTCTGCCTGTCGTGTTGTGCTCAGGCGGCGATCATTTTCTTCTTCGCGAGGGGGCGCCAAGGAACGTCTGCGAGGGCGGCGATCGGTGACGTGCGTCTACCGGGCGCGCGCTGAAGACGCAGCTACGGTCATGGATTAGCGGCAGACGAGCGTACCGACTGGCGGGACGCACGAACCGTAGTGCGAGCGCGTCGGGCAGTAAGCTGTCTTAGGTCCCTCCGCGCCAAAGCAGACGAGCAGGACTCGGAAGGATCGAGGTTCAACACCCGTTGGCGGATATACCACGGAGTAGCCGAGGCCCTCACTGGCTAACCGCGAAACTGGCGACGATGGTGGGCTGAACAAGGGGCCGACCGCCGGTGTCTGCGCGTTTGCGTGCGCCGCCGCCATGCCGATGGCAAGGACTGAAAGAACGCGAAGAGCCATGATTTGCCTCTTTTTGCACCCTCGCGACGAGGTGACGACCAGAATAGGCATGGCCGAGGCCGACCTCAACCTCATTGCACCTCCCACAAGGGCTGCCTCCATCGGCTACGGCCCGGCCGCCCGGTTGAGCCGGTCGGCGACGTGCTGCCACAACGCGCGCAGACGAGGCACGTCGGCAGATACGGCGGCGACCACGGCCGTCGCCCGGTCCGCGGCACAGCGCTCCCTGTGGGCATGGATCAGCGCCACGCCGCGCGCCGCTGCCTCCTCCGTCACATCAAGTGCGCTGCGTACATCGGCCAGCTTCCGCACGGCTGCCGCCAGTTCGCGCTCTTGCACCAGGTGCCACCACTCGGCAGCCACAATCTGGTACACGGATGCCGCACGGTCGATACTGGCAATCGCCTTGTCGATATCGGAGGCCTCGCAGGCGGCGGCCGGTAGGCCTTCCGCCAGGGCGCGCGGGACAAGGCCGGCGATAAGGGGCGCAACCGGCGCACAGAGGGCGGCCAGTGCGAGGCCAGCGGCGCCAAGCTTTAGCTTGGCGGGAGGCGGTGTGGTGGATGTGTCGTTCATTTCGCGCGGGCTTGCACCGCCCTGTTCACTCGGCCGGGAAATCAAGTTAGTGCGCAGTGCTGAAGAAATGGTTTTTCCTCGAGACCGCCGTTCTTCGGTCGCGGAGAACTCCCGGAGCGGCCGCCAGCTGGCGACAAGCTCGCGTGCACCCGCCGCTGCCGCGAATTCAGCAGCCCCGTTGCGTGTCCTCGAAAACGCAAAACGCCGGTCCCATCGCCCCGGCCGTTGCTCTCCGAGGAACGGCTCGCTGCCCGACGACATCCGCGCGCACAGCGACAGGCCGGCCTAGCAAGGAGAAAGGAAATGTTTCATGACAGCGGAAAGGAACCGGTTGGGATCCCTCCCGCCCTTCCACCTTCTGGGCCGCTGGCCCGGTCGGGCCTCGGGCCCCCAGGCAGGTGTTTGACGTGATTGCGAGACCGGGAAAAAGAGGCGTCGGGGAAGGTGCGGTCGGCATCCCACCCGCTCGCGCTCGCCATCCATGGAGGCTTTCGTGCAGCGCCTGTGCAGATTGATCGGCGTGCCCGTGCAGGACGGGGCGGGTCGCCTCGGGTGTGACATGGGCCCGAGCGCGTATCGTGCGGCCGGCATCGTCAACGCGCTGGAGGATCTCGGCCACCACGTCATCGACCACGGAAACCTGACGCCCCACGTGCGCGAGCCAGCGGCCCACCCCAACCGAGCCGTCAAGGCGCTCCCGGAGATCTCGGCTTGGACCCAGGTCATCGCCGACGCCGCCTTCACTTGCAGTGTCGATGCGCTTCCGATCTTCCTCGGCGGCGACCACAGCCTTTCCGCGGGAACGCTCTCAGGGATGGCGCGGCGGGCAACCGAGCTGAGGCGCCCCTTCTTCGTTCTTTGGCTCGATGCGCACACCGACTTTCACACGCTCGACACGACGACAAGCGGCAATCTCCACGGCGTGCCGATCGCCTACGCGACGGGACAGCCGGGCTTCGACGGATTTCTTCCCGCTCTGCACAGCCGGGTCGTCGGTTCCAATATTTGCATGATGGGGGTCCGGAGCGTCGATCCGGCGGAGCGATTGGCTTTGCGTCAAGCGCAGATTGTCGTGCACGACATGCGGAGCATCGATGAGAACGGGATCGTGAGCCTTCTCTTGCCCTTCCTGGATCGGGTCGAATCGTCAGGTGGGTTATTGCACGTGAGCCTCGATGTCGATTTTCTCGACCCCGGCATTGCGCCGGGAGTCGGGACTACGGTTCCCGGAGGCGCTAGCTTCCGAGAGGCTCATCTCATCATGGAACTCCTTCACGACCGAGGTCTCGTGACGAGCGTCGACCTGGCGGAGCTCAATCCGTTCTTGGACGAGAGAGGCAGGACGGCCCTTCTCATGGTCGATCTCTTGGCGAGCCTCATGGGGCGCCAAGTTCTCGACCGCCCGACTCGCGCCTTCACCTAGACCCGATGCTGGTCGCGGTCCTTCGAGAAGGTCGAACGACACCAGGCCGCGGTATCGACGCCAATCGCATCGAAGCAGCCCCTCCGGAACGAATGGAGGGGACCGGATCTGGACGTCGTGGGCGCGACGTCCCGCTCCATCGCAGCCTGCCCCTCGCTCAACCCGGCTCTTCAGGTCCACGCAGCTGAACAACTCGCCCGTCCGATTGTCGCCGCCGCGCGCGTCGTTTCGCCCCGTGAGGTGGGACGCGGTTGGAAATCCTCGTGCCCATTTGTATCGACGAGGCACGCAGCTAGGTTCGCCCGGCTGCTTCGAGGATTAAATTTGCAATCGCATCGGGCTGCGAGATCAAGGAGAGGTGGCTCGCCTTGACCTCGATCGTCTTGGCTCCCATCCGCTTTGCCATGAAGCGTTGGAGATCCGGATTGATCGTCCGATCGTCGGTTGACACGGCGTACCAGGACGGCTTCGAGCGCCAGGCTGCCTGCGTCGTCTTGGCGGCAAGCAAGGCCCGGTTGAATGGAGCCTGGACAGCATAGAGGACACGCGCCTTTTCCGCTGGTACGTCGCCCGCGAAGTCGCGCAGGAACGCCTCTTCGCTGAGCCTTCCCCAGTCGCCGGACCAGACAATGCCAGCGGAGGCTGGCGGCGCCGGGAACCGGCTCGCGAGCGACGTGTAGTCCTCAGCCGCATCGGGTGCCCGGGCCGCGACATAGACGACGGCTGAGACCTTGGGATCGACGCCGGCTTCGGTGAGGATCATCCCGCCGAACGAATGCGCCACCAGGACCGTCGGACCCTGCTGCCATGCCAGGACGTCCCGGGTTGCCTCCACGCTCGCCTGCAATGTCGTCAGCGGATTCTGCACGGCAGTGACGTGAATGCGCTTGGATTGCAGGCGTGCAATGACTTCAGACCAGCAGGAGCCATCAGCAAAAAGCCCATGTACGAGGACGACATTCTGGGCCGCCGACTGGGCCTGGGCGGCGCGCCGAAGGACAGGCGTCGCCGCGACCGCAACCGTTCCGCTCATAAAGGTACGCCGATCCATAGCTCGCCTCCCTTCTGCCCGCGTCCGCGTCCAGCCTGCTTGAGCCTGGTCCGGGACGTCAATCAAAACTCCGACAGCGGCCGGTGGCGGCCGCCCGATGCGGGAACGCCGATTGCGGCCATTCCTGGCAGACTTTACTTCGGTCGTTGCGTCTCAGGTAGTCGGAGGTTGCGATCCCAGAGTTCGGCGACCTGCAGAGACCCGATCCGAGCCCGTTTGATGGTGAGGCTGGAAAGAGCGAGCCTGCCAATCGGGATTGCGTCAACGGCGCCGAGCCTGAAATGCTCAAGGCATGTCGCGCCGCGGCCGGGCCGATCGGCTCTTGCGTCATGAGATGAACTGCTCCCGCGGGGCCTGCTCCTGAATGACATTTCCAGGGTGCAGCGAGCACCGTGCCCCTGTGGGCGCGTGCCCATCATCGCAGCATCGGACTTGTTCCCCGTTATCGAGGCGGCGCTGAGCATGTCGATGTGGCGCGTTCCTTCTCGGACAGGCGCGCTGGCAGGGGGCCGGCCGCGTCCGTCGGCTTGCCGGAGAAGCCGTAGCCGGGCATCGACGGAATCACCATCGGGCCGTCCCAGCCTCAAGCCGAACAAGCCGAAGGGCGGCCGAGAGCCGCCCTTCCTTGTTTCCCTGGCAGAGTCGGATGCGGCCTAGAAGTCCATTCCACCCATGCCGCCCATGCCGCCGCCCGGCATTGCCGGAGCGGACTCCTTCTTCGGCGCCTCCGCCACCATTGCTTCCGTCGTGATGAGAAGCCCGGCCACCGACGCCGCGTTCTGCAAGGCGGTGCGCACCACTTTCGCCGGATCGACGATCCCAGCCTGGAGCATGTCGACATATTGTTCGGTTTGCGCGTCGAAGCCGAACGTGTCCGACTTGTTGTCGTTGATGCGGCCGACCACGATCGAGCCCTCGACGCCCGAGTTCTCCGCGATCTGGCGAATCGGCGCTTCGAGGGCCTTCAACACGATGTTGATGCCGGCCTGCACGTCCGAGTTATCGGTCTTCAGCTTGCGGATGGCACCCTTCGCCCGCAGAAGAGCCGTGCCGCCGCCGGGAACGATGCCCTCTTCCACCGCCGCCTTGGTGGCGTGCATGGCATCGTCGACACGATCCTTCTTCTCCTTGACCTCGATCTCGGTCGAGCCGCCGACGCGGATCACCGCGACGCCGCCCGCGAGCTTGGCGAGGCGCTCCTGCAGCTTCTCGCGGTCGTAATCCGAGGTCGTCTCCTCGATTTGCGCCTTGATCTGGTTGACGCGCGCTTCGATCGCCTTTTTCTTGCCGGCGCCGTCGATAATCGTGGTGTTCTCCTTCTCGATGCGCACCCGCTTGGCGCGGCCGAGCATCTCGAGGGTGACATTCTCGAGCTTGATGCCGAGATCGTCCGAAATCGTCTGCCCGGCGGTGAGCACGGCGATGTCCTCGAGCATCGCCTTGCGGCGATCGCCGAAGCCCGGAGCCTTGACGGCGGCCACCTTCAGGCCGCCGCGGAGCTTGTTGACGACCAGCGTCGCAAGCGCCTCGCCTTCAATGTCCTCGGCGATGATGAGCAGGGGCTTCCCGGTCTGAACGACGGCCTCGAGAATGGGCAGCAAGGATTGGAGCGAGGAGAGCTTCTTCTCGTGGATGAGGAGGTAGACGTCCTCGAGCTCGGCGACCATCTTCTCCGCGTTGGTAATGAAGTAGGGAGACAGGTAGCCGCGGTCGAACTGCATGCCCTCGACGACGTCGAGCTCGGTCTCGGCGGTCTTGGCCTCTTCGACCGTGAT
The DNA here is from genome assembly GCA_963754975.1 of uncultured Alphaproteobacteria bacterium. Taxonomy (GTDB): domain Bacteria; phylum Pseudomonadota; class Alphaproteobacteria; order Rhizobiales; family Beijerinckiaceae; genus Microvirga. The sequence continues at coordinate 350,180 of CAVWII010000006.1, forward strand.
GACGCCTTCGTTGCCGACCTTCTGCATCGCCTGGGCGATCATCTGGCCAATCGACGCATCGCCGTTCGCCGAGATCGTGCCGACCTGGGCGATCTCGTCGTTCGTCGAGACCTTCTTCGCCCGCGTCTGAATGTCCTTCACGGCTGCGGCGACAGCGAGGTCGACACCGCGCTTGAGATCCATCGGATTCATGCCGGCGGCGACGGCCTTGGCGCCTTCGCGGACGATCGCCTGGGCGAGCACGGTGGCCGTCGTGGTGCCGTCGCCGGCGACATCGCTCGCCTTGGAGGCGACCTCGCGGACCATCTGGGCGCCCATGTTCTCGAACTTGTCGGAAAGCTCGATCTCCTTGGCGACGGTGACGCCGTCCTTGGTGATGCGCGGCGCGCCGTAGGATTTCTCCAGCACCACGTTCCGGCCCTTGGGGCCGAGGGTCACCCTTACGGCATCGGCGAGAATGTCGACCCCGCGCAGCATCTTCTCGCGCGCATGGTTCGAAAACTTTACTTCTTTGGCGGCCATGAATTCGTACTCCTGTCGGTGATTAAAGGGCGCGTCAAGCAGCCTTCTTCTTCTTAGCGACGGTCTCCTCGATCACGCCCATGATGTCGGATTCCTTCATGATCAAGAGGTCCTCGCCATCGATGCGCACCTCGGTGCCGGACCACTTGCCGAACAGCACGCGATCGCCGGCTTTCACGCCGAGCGGTTGGAGCACGCCGTTCTCGTCGCGGGCGCCCGGACCGACGGCCATGATCTCGCCTTCCTGCGGCTTCTCCTTGGCAGTGTCCGGGATGATGATGCCCCCCTTGGATTTGTCCTCCGCCTCTATGCGGCGGACGACGACGCGATCATGCAGCGGGCGAAATGTCATTATTTTCCTCCTGATCCCGAGCTGAACAGAACCGCTGCTCAAAGCCAAGGTTAGCACTCTCGCCGGAGAGTGCTAAAGGGTATTACCTCCGGGACCACCTCGACGCAAGCGTCTTCTGCCCTTTGCTGGCTCTGAGGCGTCTGGGCGGGCAACGGGCGTTGAGAATTCCGCGGCGACCGCGAAGGCGGGTCACGCCCTCGGTGGGTGGAGTCGGAGCGAGACCCGCCCGGTCTGGCGACGATAGAGACCGCGCTCGAGGGCTCCTAGGTTCGCTTCCCGGATGAACTCCGCAGCGACAGGCCCGGCGCTCTCAGAGGTTTCTCAGGTTCGCTCTAGAATACTCGAAAACTCGTGATGGGACAAAGGCTTAGTGGCGGTGGGCGGCGCCGAGCCGGACGGCATGAAGGATTGGCCGAAGACCCGGCATGCAACCCGGCTCCGATCCGAACGGGCGGAGGAGCGCCATGCCTGAGCGGAGCCTTCGCTGCGCCGTCTACACCCGCAAGTCGAGCGAGGAGGGGCTCGAACAGGATTTCAACTCCCTGCACGCGCAGATTTTCGCGCTCTCGGAGCCGCTCGATTGCGTTCAGCCGTGGGTCGCGCCGTCCTATCGGATCGGCCCATGATGAGCGGCAGGTAACCTGTTCTGCAAGGTCTTCGACGAAGACGAGGCTTTCGGTCATCGGCGCATCGCGAAAATGGGATGGCCGCTAACTCCGAAGAGCAAGCGGCCCGGAACGCTACGCTACGGCGCAGCACGTTCAATCGACGACGAGATCAACGCGGCGTGACCGAGGGCGTCGGTGTCGGCGCTGCCGCCGGGGTCTTCCTCTCCCATTTCCAGCCGGGTGCGCCTCCCGCGCGCTTTGTGTACATCGCCTTCATTCTGGATCGTAGGCCGTCCGGGACCTCTCCCTTCGACTGCATGACGTTTCTGTTCATGAAATCTCCGTATACGTCGTTGTGCAGCGATGGCGACGTGCCAAGCAGCACGTGTCCCAATTCGTGCGCGAGAGCGAGTCCCAGCCTTTCGGACCAGTTGCAAACGAGCACGGTCCGATAGTCCATCGTGACACCGTCGGGCGGCGGGAGGTCGGCGAACTTCAGTTTCCAGACGAAGAACACGTTGACCGCGGGAGGGCCGCGGTCGCGACGGAACTTCGCGAAGCCGAGCGTGTCGGCGTAGAGGTTGTCGATGAGCTTCCTTCCGATCTCGTCTCCGAATTCTGCGCCGCAGTTGATGGGATCGCCGAAGCTGACGCCGTAGTTCAGCGCGACGGGCTTGCCTGCCGGCGGAAAGCTAAACCCTCTGGTCTTGTCCTTCAGAAGGACGCTGTTCGCTTCCTCGACGGCGTTCAGGATTGTGCGCTCCCCATAGGACGGCTTGCGGCCCGCAGCGTCCTTGACAAAAAACATGTTCAATAAAACCGGCATATGGAGACTCCCCGCAAAATGCGAGGTGCTACGCCTTGATCGTCGATGTGTCTGTGATGCAGGATTCGGTGTCCTAAGCTTAGCCGCAACGCCAACTGAGCGGCAACTTCGCGACAAGCGAGCGCGACGCGCCGTTGACGCGAGAGCCGCCTTTGGTGCGCTCAACGGCATGCACCGGCATCATGCGTGAGACCAAGGGACTCCGTTGGTCAGACTGGCGCTCCGCGGAATTGTTCGCGGCGAGAGAAGCGGCGGGACATCGTTGCGCACCTTCCGCGCCTTCTCGATCTCCTCGAAGAGGCCATCGAGGTTGTCCGTGTCATGGGGAAGCGGTCGTGCATCAAGGCGGCGAGAAGCGGCAGCAGGCGGTCGGCCCGCTGTGCAGAAGATGCTTCGAGGTGCGCGGCATCTCGCGCAGGCAGTCGGCGGCGGCCGAGACGATGGCGTGTTCGAGTTGGGCTGCCCGGCCGACAAGGTTCGCCACCGCGTCATGGTGCGCGTCGCTCAGGAAGGGCAGCCGCTTCGGTTCGCGCTCGCTCATCACGCCCTCGCCCTCTAGCCGGGGTTAGTTCGCCACCGGCCGCGCCTCCGGGAACTTCCACTTGCCGTTCAGGATTTCGTCGCGGGGCCGGTAGAGGCGCACCGTGTAGTTCCAGCCGTCCATGATCGGCAGGCAATTCGGAATCTTGCCGTCGCAGCCGCCGAACTGGATCGGCACCGTCCCGTCGGGGCTCTTCTTCGAAGTGATGTTGTTGAGGGAATAGGCGTCGAGATCGTTCTTCTGAAAATACCCATCTGCGTTGTAGAGGCTGATCGACCAGAAGGCATCGACCGGCACGTCGCTGACGTTGAGCCTGTAGACCGTTTTGGCGTCGTTCTTGGGCGGCGTCACGGTGAGATAGATGGCGTCCTTTCTCGGGTTGCCGCCCCACGTGGCAGCCGCCGAGACGAGGTGCTGGATGGGGTCGACCTCGTTCTTCCGGCCAAAAGCGTGGCTTGTGTCGGTCAGGGTGGTGGCCAGCGCGATCAGCGCCTCACGGACCTTCTTCTGGCTGGCCGGGTCCCAATTCGGCACCTCGAACTTGCCGGGGCTTTTCTGCTCGACCTTGAGGGCGTCCTGAAGCGCATGGACTTTGTCCATGTCGGCGGGATCGTGGGGATCGACGAGCGTCCGCACGCCGACGAGCATGTAGCGTGTGCCGACATCCTTGCGCGTGTAGGTGCGCTTGGCAGGGGCGTAGATCGCAGGCGGCGAATACATGTCCTCGTTGATCACTTGCAGCGACATGAAGCGTTTTCCGGCATCCGGCAGCGTGAACCTTACCGGTCCGGCATCGAGATCGAACACGGCCGCCGAGTAGAGCGTGTCGCGGTTCTGACGGATGACGTTCTGATTATCGATAGGAGAGAGTTCGCGGTGGTGCTCGAACTTGCCGAAGCCATCCTCCTTGAGCGCCACGGCGCTCATGTACAGGTCCGATTCGGCACGGATGAAGTTTTCGACGGTGACCGGAACGGTGGTCGCGGACGTGTTCTGCGCCTGCGCGGCTGCGGCCGGAACGAGAAAGGCGAAGGCGGCGAGGATCGATGTCTTCATCACTTCACTCCTTGGAGGCAATGGCCCGGCTTGGAGGCAATGGCCCGGCGTCGCGGCCCGAGCCGTCAGGTCGCGTGTCGCGGGGTCCATCGCCTTCCGCTTCACGCCCGTGCCCTCGCGCCTCGCTCCCGCCGCAGCCGCACGAGCGCCCGTTGCAGTGTCCGAAGTTGTGGTCGCCACGCCGCCCCGTAGAAACCGCCTGTGGCCTGCCCGGCGGCCAAGCGTCGCAGCCGCTCGACCTCGTCTTCGGCCATGACGCGGCGGATCGCGAGGCATTGGGCGAGGATGGTGCGGCGGTCCGGCATCTGTAGACGGTGCCAGAGTTGGCGCCTGAAGGCGAGGGCCGTCGGCTACTTCGGCAGCCGCCGGCTGAGATAGGCCGAATCGCCGTCGACGAAGCGCCACAGCGTCTCTGCCGCCTTCGAGAGGCCGATCCGCGGCGAGACCACGAGCCGGCGCGCGCCCGTCGCGGCAATCAGGCGGAACGGCGCCTGATCGAGGGGAAGGCCGTCGTGCGCCCCGGTCACCGCGAGGGCCTGACACAGCCGCCCCGGTCCGGCGCAGAGGAGCAGCCGGTCGACAACCCCTCGCCGTCGGCGCATCCGCTCGATCCCTGCCGTCGGCTCAAGGGCGCGGATCAGGACGGCGTGCCCAGGCTCGCAGACGAAGTTGAGGCACCAATGCAGCCCATGGGAGCGGTAGACGTAGGCCCGGCCCGACGGACCGAACATGGCGCCGTTCCGTCGGTTTGGACCCCTGAAGGCGTGCGAGGCCGGATCGTCGATGGCGTAGGCTTCGGTCTCGACGATGACGCCGCCGATACCGTCGACGAGGAGGGTCGCGCCGATCAGATCGCGGGCGACCGCCGTCACGTCGCGACGAAAGAAGGCGTCGGGATCGGCTCCGCTCATGCCCGCTTGCGGAGCTTGCGGGCCGATCCGTCCCGCCACTCGTGCGTCACGGCGAGGCCGGTCGCTTCGGTGGTGTGGCTGTCGCCGAACTGGCTCCAGAACTCGCCTTCGGAGCGCCGCGATGCGGCGGTGAACTCTTCCGCCGCGGCGTCCGCTTCCGCCTTGGTGGCGAAGACGCCCCGCCCCCATTCGGCCTCGCGCCGCTGGAAGCTGGCGTTCTCAAGAACGATCACCCGGTAGGCCATTTTTGCTCTCTTCCCTCCTTCACCCTGAATATGGGGTCGGCACGTTCATCATCGCGGCCTCCCGGCTCGATGTGTCGATCGGCAAGCTCATCGTTGCGATGAACGAGATGGCGGACACACCAGCTGGTCATCGGAGGATCTCGAACATGGCGCTCGCCCGCATCTGTCGTCCGTTACACTGGCCTGCAAGCCGCCGATGGACACATCCAACTTGGCGATCACCGGCAGGGCGATGACAACTACCCATGACTTGGGGTCTGCTCGTCTCCCTTTGGCAGGGCCGCGCAGGCAAACTCGACGTCGCCTGGAGGACGTTTCGGGGCAGCCGTCATTGCTTCACGCCCCTGGTACGATCGGCGATGCTCGCTCACCTGACGAGCTCGAAATCAGGCATTTTGAATGTTCTCTCGAAAAGTGCATCGGTTCCACCGTAAAAGCGAATGGTAGGCATCGGTCGCTTCCCTACGGTGGGAAGCCAGTTCGAATTGAGCCCTTCTGGCGGTTTCGGGCCCACGTAGAGGGTCACGCTGCCGTCGGCGTTCTTTTTCATCTTATCGAGATCGTAGGACGACGGCGTCGTCTTGCCGGAGTCGCTATAGATGAACGCAAACGTGGCGCGGTCGTAGATCGTAAGCGCCCATGGATGCGATGCCTGCAAGACCGGCGAGCAGGCCCGGGCCGATAGCAACCCCTCCCTAGGGCTGCGCGCAGCCGCTCCGAAGTCGGTCCGTCAATGTCTGGTTCGTATGTTTCAGTCGCAGGATCAGTCGGCCTGATGGCACGTTCGGCGGCATCGTGGTCGCCGCGGTCGAGCCGCGGTAATTCGAACGTTTCTATAGTGCCCTCTCGGTCGGCGAGAATGGCATCGTCTCGCTTCTGCTCCGCGACGGGACGCTACTCGCTCGCACCCCAGAACCCGATGACGTGATTGGCAGGTCCTTTGCAACCGTTGCGCCTTTCCAAAGTCGTCTGGCGGCAAGCGCAAAGGGTGTCTACTGGTCGAATAGCCCAGTCGACGGCGCGAGACGCGCAGTCGGCTACCATATGGTTAGCAACGAGCGTGCCGCCGGACCACCGTGGAAGTCACCCCCCGCGTCGTTCTCGGAGCGGGGCGTCGCGGACGCGTTTTTTTCCGGGACCCTTGGTCGCCGGTGCCGGCGGGACCGCGGTGGAATGCCGATGGACAAGCTGGGGCGCCGGATGATCGATGACCAGGTGGATCACCTCGCCGCCCCCCAGAAGCGAGATCAGCAATTCTACGGCGGCCCGACCAAGTTCGGGAAGCGGCAGGCGAACCGTCGTCAGAGGCGGATTCAAGTGCGGGGCGAACCAACCGTCGTGAATAGCAATCACCGATGCGTCGCGGGGTACCGAAAGCCCCGACGCCGTCAAGCCGGACAAGACGCCGACCGCGGATATGGCGTTGACCGCCACAAACGCCGTCGGCGACTTTCCCTTCTTCAGCAAATTCACGACAGCGTCATGGCTTTGCTGCGGCGTCCACCCGGCGCAAGGAACCACCTTGCCTTTCACGTCGCCCAACCCGCCGCGCATTTCGCGCAAGAAGGCATCCCGACGGCGGTCAGAGGTGCTGCTTTTGCGGGCTTCGACAAACGCCAGATGCCGGTGGCCGAGATCGATCAGATGCTGCGTGGCGAGCCGCACCGCTGCCTCGTCGTCGAGGCGGACGGAGGAGAGCTCGGCCGGTCCGGGATCGTTCAGCACGACCGCCGGCAAGCCCGCGGCGAGGTCAATCACCTTCACGGCGCCGGAACCGAAGCCGGCATGCACCAGCAGGCCATCGATTCGATTGGCCGCGATCATGTTTCGGACCAGCGAGCGGCCTTCCTCGACCTCTTCTGCGTCGATGATGATGACGACATAGTCGGCACGCAACGCTGCCCGTTGTGCCCCAGTGACCACATCCGTGAGCATCGGGTTGGTCGCCTGATCCAGCACGAGCGCGATCGTGCGGGTGCGCGCGTTGCGCAAGCCCCGCGCCGCCGAATTCGGCCTATAACCCAGCGCCTTTATCGCCTGCACTACGGCAGCCCGGGTTTCGTCTCGCAGCGATAGGGTGGGATCTTGGTTGAAGACCCGGGACACCACGGCCGGCGACACTTTGGCCCGCCTGGCGACGTCGATGATTCTGACGCGATTTTGGTCCTTAGCGATCTCACGTCTCCCCCGGCAACGATACTCGTTATCCTTTCAGGGCGAGGTGGATCAAGACGATTGCCGGCTCGGCCGCCGTGGCACCTGCGATGGTCAGGCGAAGCCAGCCGGCGAAATTCTGCAGCCTCAACGCGGCGATCGTAGTCTCCGAAGCCATATCGCTCGGCGATTCGATCGGAACCCAGTTGACCCCGTCGGGCGATATCTCCGGCTGCAGCCGCAGCGCCGGATGCACACCCTCGGTCTGGATAAAAAACACGCCTTCGCTGGCCCAGCCGGCCTCGAAAGGATAAGTGCTGTAGGTGTCGGTGACGGAGACCCTTCGTTCCAGCACGCTTTGGTTGAACGTCAACATCGCATCTTGCTCCAAGAAGGCCAGGTGAACGCCAGGAGGGAATGCCGGCGAAGTCGCGGAGGCGCCGCAGCATTAGTCATTCCGTCGAGTAGACTATCGAATCGATGAAGAAGTTGACGCTGCGGTTCGTGTCGGTTTCGACATAGAAGATGGGGTTGATCAGATTGTCGATACTTTTGTAGCGAGGCGACATCGTCGGAGCGAGCCCGTCCAGATCGAAGACCCGATCGAGGCTTTGCAGCTCTATGTACTTCCGTCGCTCGAAATCGAACAGTAGACGGAAATACATCCAGTTGATCTTGTCAGGGCTCTCGTTGTAGACGAGCTCCTGCTCGCCATTCGGCACCCACTGGTAGCCGTCGGCCGAACCGTCGGGATAGCGTCGGCCGTACCACAGGTTGTCGACACCGGGTTCCTGCCAGCCGTCTTCCAGTCCGAAGCACCAATCCCTACGCGTCACGCCTTCGGTCGCGCGCCAGTACTGCCACTTCTTCACAAGCTTGCCGTTCACTGAATTCACGTAGCGAACGCCGGGCATGTAGCGATATTCGGAATCCTGCAGGTCCCAGTAGAATCCGAAGGCGCGGATGTCTTCCTCGCCCTTGCCGAACCGGTCCTGCTGCGGCGTGTAGGAATACCAGGCCTCGATCTGGATCTTCTTCTGGAGCTCCGTGCGAGACAGGCGCTTGATCGCGGTCCCCATGCTGCCCGCCGCGGGCGGCTCCTCGTAGCGATTTGCGATCGGGCGCGTGCTCAGCTTGAGCGAGTAGTTGCCCTCCATCGACCCGTGCGTCGCGGCAAAGCGCATCGGCGCCGCGCTGAGCATGGTCGGCGCCCATCGCTCGAGGTCGACGATGCTCTCGAACGAGCGATAGTCGTCGTGGACGAAGTTCGGGGTCAGATCCATCCATCCGTTGAAGCCCCGGTCGAAGTCGTCGTAGGTGAGGATTCGCGCCAAGGGCCGGAACTTCGCTAATCCGCTGTCGTAGCTGAGCACGCGTTGCACGGGCATTCCTCCCTATTAAAACGTTTTACACGACGCTTTTGGCGTGCTACTCGCAACCGGGCCCATCGTCAAGGCGGGTCCGCGATCGGCTCGTTTGAAGGACAGGTCCCGGACAGACATCAAGCGACCTCACGAAAAAGCCGGCCATCAAGCGGGCTGGCGGTGGCTTCCGCTCCGATGCCATGCGGACGGATTGCATGCTTGCCCGCCAAACAACATTCACGGGAGGAAAACCGGATGAAGCGAAATCTGATGCTGACCGCGATCGGCGCGGCTCTCGCTGCGTGCACCCTTTTCGGCTCGCCGTCCGTTGCCCAGGACAAGCCTGCAGCCCTCACCGTGCTGGGCCATCGCGTCCATCAGTCAGTCAGCACCGGTGAGACGGCCGGGACCACCGGCGGCGACGTGACGGAGAGCTGGCGCAAGGCAACCGGCGTCCAGATCAACTGGATCACCGCCGACGTGTCACCCATTCACGACCGTCTCATGCGCGAGATGACGCTCGCCACAGGCAATATCGATCTCGCCTTCTTCCTGAATCGTTTCGCCTCGCCGAAAGTGTTCGCCCTGCTCGAGCCGCTCGACAGCTTCCAGGCGCAGGACCCGATCGAGGACTTCGACGGCCTCAGTAAGGGAATGCGCGACGGAATGACCTTCAACGGGAAGCTCTACGGCATTCCGTTTCGCCAGGCGACCAACGCGCTGATCTACAACGAAGCGCTCCTGAAGCAGGCGGGCTTTTCCGGCCCGCCGGCGACCTTCGCTCAATTGATCGACATGGCGAAGAAACTCTACCGCAAGGATGCGAGCGGCAACGAGGTCTTCGGCTTCTCCCAAGAGTCCGGCTCGTCCCCGACCTTCCTTCTCAACCTGGCGCTCGCCAATGGCAAGCAGGTGCTGCTCCCCGACTACAAGCTGAATGCCGACACGCCGGAGTACGTCGCAACGCTCAAGCAATTGAAGGACCTCTACGACAATGGCGGTCTGGTCAAGAACTTCACGTCCATGAAGCTCGACACCATCCTGGCGGACTTGCAGAGCGGCCGTGCCGCGATGACCATCAACCCGTTCGGTCGTGTCGCGGTGCTCAATGATCCGAAGCTCTCGCGCTTCCCCGGGCAGATCAAGGCCGCGCCGATCCCGCCGGGGGCCGACGGCAAGGTGCCCGCTCAAACGGAGGTGTGGTATCTGGTCATTCCCAAGAACAGCCAACACAAGCAACTGGCGTGGAGCCTGATCAAGGCCCTGTCCTCTCCCGACGCGACTGTCCGCGAAGCGCTGAACGGCAACGGACCGACCCGACCCGCCGCGTACAAGGATCAGCGGATCATGGCGGCCAATCCCTTCGCCGCTGCCGAGGCGGAGTCGGTCGCCGCCGCCCGTCTCGCATTCCCCGGCTTCGACAAGGTCCAGGAGGCACAGGACATCCTGAGTGAGGAGGGCGATGCGATGCTGCTTGGACGCCAGACAGCGGAGCAGGCGGCCAAGAACACCCAGGTTCGGATCGAGGTGCTGTTGCCGAAGTGATATGAGCGGGAGGCGGGCTCTCGGCCGGCCTCCCGTCCTCATGTCGCGGGCCTGCCTACGTGCAGATGCGCCAGCTTCGACCGATCCACTATCTGATGCTGACTCCGGCGCAGGCTCTCGTCACGCTGGCGCTCGCGGGACCGGCCGTCTATGTCGCCTGCCTGAGCTTCACCAGTTCCGATTTCGGCCGCAACATTCAGTTCGTCGGGCTCGACAATTACCGGAAGATCCTGTCCGACAGGTATTTCTGGCAGGCGGCCCTGAACACATTTCTGATCGTCAACTTCGTGGTCTACGCCGAACTGTTGCTCGGCCTCGCCACCGCCAAGCTCGTCGCGAGCGTCACGCGCGGACGGACGCTTCTCTTCTCCATCGTGCTGGCGCCCTATGCGATCAGCGAGGTCGTAGCGGTGCTCGCGTGGCGCTTCCTCGCCGATCCGCGGCTCGGCCTCATCACTCGCGTTCTGGAGTCCATCGGATTGCCGCGGCTCGACTGGACGAGCGATCCCAACGTCGCCCTGGGACTGATCTCGACCATCAGCGTCTGGCTGCACCTGCCCTTTTCCTTCGTTCTCCTCTATGCCGCGATCATCTCCGTTCCCCGCGAGATCACCGAAGCGGCTCACATCGACGGCGCACGGCCGTTCCAGGAGTTCTGGTATGTGACGTTGCCGATCATCGCGCCAGCGGCCATGATCGCGATCGTTTTCCGGTACATCTTCGCATTCCGCATGTTCAGCGAGGTCTGGCTGGTCACGCAGGGCGGTCCGATCCGCTCCACCGAGGTGCTCGGGACCTACCTCTACCGCGCGGGGTTTCGCTATTCCGACTATGGCGCCGCGGCCGCCGTCGGGTGGCTCATGGTTGTCGGCTCCGTCCTGCTTGCCGCGCTCTACATTCACGCCATGTACCGGAGGATGTTCAAATTTGACTAGGCTGCTCGCGAGGGCGGGCAAGTCGCTCGCCATCCTGGTCGTGGTGCTGTGGTCGATCTTTCCGATCGCCTACGTGCTCCTGAACTCGTTCAAGCTGCCGCGCGATATTTTTGCCTTCCCGCCGTCACTGCAGTTTGTTCCGACCCTGACGAACTACGGCGACCTCGCGAGGACCTTCCCCGCGTTCTTTGGCAACATGGCGAACAGTCTCGTGATTGCGGGATGTGCGACCATGCTCTCGATCGCCTCTGCAGCGCTCGCCGGCTACATCTACTCGCGCTACCGGAGCCGCAGGCTCGCCGCGAGCGCCTTCTATCTTGTCACAATCCGTCTGCTGCCCCCCTTGGTCACCACGATTCCACTCTTCCCGTGGGTCAACCAGCTCGGCCTCGCTGACACGCGCACGATCCTGATCCTGCTCTACGCGGCGTTTTGGGTTTCAATGAATACGCTGGTGATGAAGGAATTCATCGACCGCATCCCGCGCACGCTCGACGAGGCAGCCGTCATCGACGGGGCGGGCGAGGTGACGCTGTTCACGAGGATTATCCTACCGCTGGCCGCTCAGGGCATGGTCGCCTGCGCGGTCTTCGTGTTCGTCTTTTCTTGGAACGAATATCTTTATGCATTCATTTTCGTGATCCAGAACGCCAGGACGACGCCACTGATCCTCAGCGAGATCATGGATTCAGTGACGGGGACAAATTACGGCGTGCTTTTTGCGGCGGCCACCGTCCAGATGGTCCCGGTTTTGGTGCTGGTCATCCTGCTGCAGCGCTTTCTCATCGCCGGCCTGACAGCCGGCGCGGTCAAGGAGTAGAAGGCAGACCACAGGCAGATTTCGATCCTGAGCGGGGCCGCTATCGTCTCGACGGTCCAATCCAATCCTAGTGCGCTGCGCAAATGCGCGCGCAGCTCGAGCAGTGGCTCGGCTGCTTCCGATCCGCGGGGCGACGGCCGCATTTGAGGATGTGAATGCCGGCTGGGACCTGGACCTACTCAAGGTCGAACTCGCGGAGCTGGCGACGCTCGATGTCGACCTCGACCTTGCGGTGACGGGCTTTTCCACAGGCGAGCTCGACGTGCTCCTGAGCGGCAGCCAGGATCCGGACGATGACGCGATCCCGCCGGTCCGGGCGACACCGCGCAGCCGACCGGGCGACATCTGGGTCTTCGGCGAGCATCGGGTCGGCTGCGGGGACAGCCGGGACCTCGAGGGCTGCGAGCGCAACGTTCCGGAACAACTCGGCTCGTTTTGCGACGATGTCGGCGACGAGGCGTGACTCGTCGGGCGTCAGCTTGCCATCCGCGATGGCTGTGAGGAAATCATCGTAGGCGGCCGCACAATTTTTGGCCGTCTTCAGCGGACGTAGGCTGACGTTGACGACCGCGCCGCGGCGGACCGGGATTCCCCGAGCCAGCAGTAGATCGGCGGCGGCCATATCCTTGTCGACGATTGCAGCCTCGACGACCACCCCGAAGACGGCCGGAAGGTTCTCGCTGAGCAGCTGATCGAATTCGGCGCGCATCGCTTTTGAGAGCTTCGATGAGACGGACGGTGGTCTGCCGCTCGCCCGGGCGGTTGGCTGCCTGGGCACAGGCATGCCTCCGCAAATTAGGTCAGCTGCGCTGCCGCTCTGTAGCAGCAGGCCGGCAAGAGGACGCTGGAGGAAACTCGCTGAGTACAAATCGCTAAGGACCTGCACGGCTTTTCTCGTCGAGCCTGTTGAGCGTGCCACCGCGGGAGCGGTATACAAACTCTGGTGTCAAGCCCATTTGGACGACCGAATGTAGTATTTGAGTGACGGCGTCGCGGCTGCAACTGAAGTTGTTGGCCAACTCAGCTCTGCGCATTGGCCCCGCGGAGCTAAGGGCTTAACATCAAGGAAGAGCGAAGAAGGATGAGTAGCGCAATGTTCGGGAGGTTCAGGCGGGTCAGCAGTTGCCGCCGGCGCGGTATTCGTGCGCCTCATCCGAACGATCGGCGGACGCTCCTGGCTGTCGCTCGTTTCTTTCAGGGTTCGTTAGCGGAGGTGGTAAGTGGCCGACTACGATCTGCTCAGCGCGGATTTCTACTGCGACCCCTATCCGATCCTCGCGGAAATGCGGCGAGAGGACCCGTGCTGGTTCGACCATCGGCTCGGCGCCTTCGTCCTGACGCGGTACGGCGACGTTGCTCGCGTGTTGCAAGGAGAAGATTTCTCCGCCCAGCGAGTCCGGCAGTTCACGCGTGGCGCCCCCGATCACCTGCGGGCCAAGGTCGAGGTTTATGTCGATGCGCTGGAGCGCTGGCTGCTGTTTGTCGATCCGCCGCACCACACGCGGCTGCGGGCGCGGCTTCAGCGGGCGTTCGGCCCGGCGCTGCTTCCGGTGATCGGAGCCGCTTCCCGGGACGCGGTGCAGGCGGCGCTCGATGAACTCGACGGCGCAGGATCTGCCGACGTCATCGCTGCCTTCGCCTACCCCGTCCCGACGCGCGTGCTGGCCAGGGTGTTCGGCATCTCTGACGCCGACATTGAGTGCTTTAAGCGCTGGACCACGGAAATCTTCGCCCTGATCGGAGCAGGCGTCGCCGACACAAACGCCGTCGAGGCAGGGTACCGGGGCGCAGTCGAGTTGCGCGAATATGTTCTCGCGATGTTGGCTGAGAAGCGCCGCGCCCCCAGCGATGACATGCTGAGCGCGCTCGCCCGACCACTCGCCGAGGAGAGCGAGGAGGTTGACGACGAGGATCTCGTCGGGCTGGTCATGAGCATGATCGTCGCGGGCCACGAGACCTCGACCAATCTGATCGGCAATGCGCTGCGCGCCGTCATGCTCGATCCGGAGCTGCGCGAGCGCGTCTGCGGCCGCTCCGAACTGCCCGAGACAGCGATTGAAGAATTTGTCCGCTTCGACGGTCCGGTCGCAAGCATGCTGCGCCGCGCCAAGCGCGACATCGTCATCGCCGGGACTTTCGTGCCCGAGGGCTCGTTCCTCTTCTCGTTTCTGCTCTCGGCGAACCGTGATCCCCGCCAGTTCCCTTCGCCCGACCGCCTGGACCTCAACCGACCCTTGCCCGCCCATGTCGGTTTCGGGGTTGGGATGCATCGCTGCGTCGGCGCCTTCATGGCGCGGACGGTGGTGCGGAAGGCCGTTCAGGCCTTCGCCCGACGCTACCCGGGCGCGAGCCTCGGCGATGGCTGCATCTGGCAGCACAACACATCGTTTCGCGGCATGGCCGCTATGCCTGTGGAGTTGGGTCGAGCGGTCCATGTGGCGGTCTGATTGAGATGCGGGACGAAGCCACGCCCTCCCCCGACAGCGCGTCTGAGGCCGCAAGGCTCTTGGCCGCAACAAAGCCGTTCGATCGCCTGGCCGACGAGGCCCGCGTCAGCCTCGCAGGTCATGCGCGCGAGCGCCGGTTCATGCCCGGCGAGATAATCGTGCGGGAAGGCGAACCCGGAGATGAATTCTTCCTCATTGCCGACGGTGCCGTCCACGTTCTGGGCCGCGGTTTCGACGATACCGACCTCGTCCTGGCGCGCCTGGAAGCGGGCAGCTGCTTCGGCGAGCAGGCGCTGCTGGCAGATCGGCCTGTGCCGCGCAGCGCGAGCGTGCGTTCGGCGACGCGGTGCCGGCTTCTCGTCCTGCCGCGGGACGCGTTAGGGCGGGCCCTCGAGAAAGACGAGCAGATTCTGGCACTCCTGAGGCAGACGGGGGAGACCCAGAAGGCTGAGCGAAGCACTTTATTCCGCGAGCGCATCCTCGGTGAGCTCGGCATCGGCGCCGGCTATGCGGTCGAGCATTTTGCGGCAGGCTCCTTTGTTTTTCACGAGGGCGACACCGGCGACAAGATCTACCTCATTGTCACGGGCCGAGCCTTGGTCCTTAAACGGGCAGCAGCACTGCCCCTTGCGGAACTGCTCCCTGGGCAGTTCTTCGGAGAGCTGGCGATCCTCGACGATGCCCCGCGGGTGGCATCGATCAAGGCTGCGGAGCCGATGCAAGTTGCTGCCCTGGAGGGCGCGTGGTTTCGTTCGACGCTCGACCGGAACCCACGCCTGCGCTCGGTCATGGCCTCGCTGCGATCCATGTATGTCCTGCCGGCGCGCGGGCTCGTTACGCTGCAGAGCAGCGGCCTCGCCTCACACCCGACGCTGACCGCCGTGCATCACTTGCCTGAAGGACGTCGCGTGCTGAGCATGCGCGTGCCCGAAGCAAATGCGTTCAGGGCGCAGCTGATGGGAATGGACGAGGCGACGCGCAGCATCCGCTTCGAGGCGGACGGCGCCGGCTTGTACCGCCAGCTCCACCTCCTCGGCGGAAAGATCATCGAGTTGGAGGCGGAAGGAGCGTGGCCGGGCCTCGGCGCGGCCTTCGAGCGGCTGCTGGGCGGCACCGCCGTCGACGAGGACGAGATCGCAGCATTCGAGACAGGCGGCGACCTTGGAACGATCACTCCGCCAGCGCGGGACGCGGCCGAGGTGGTTTGCCGCTGCTCAGGCGCAACGACGGCTGCGATCGTGTCGGCTATCGGCCAGGGCTGCACGGATCTCGACCAAATCTCCGAGGCGACTCGGGCGGGCGTTGTTTGCGGCGGCTGCATCCCCATCCTCAAGGAGTTCCTGGGCCAGGAGGAGTGGCACCCGGCGAGCTGCGAAGCCGCGGTCCCGCTCAGCGAAAGAGTGCGGATGTTCCGCCTGCGCACGCGATGCGGACTTGGCCGTCGGCTCTGCCGGGCCAGCATGTCGTCGTTCAGGGCCGAATCCGCGGCCGCTGGGTCGAGCGGCCCTATACCGTTGCCTCCCCGCCGGGCCCGCGCGGGCAGTACGAGCTGATCGTCCGGCGCGAGGATCAGGGCGTGCTCTCGCGCTGGCTCTTCGAGCAGCTCGAAGACGGCGGCGCGTTGCGCCTGTCTCAGCCCAGGGGCGAGTTTTGTGTTACACCCGGACATGACCGGGATATCGTGTTTCTCGCCGGCGGGATCGGCATCACCCCCGCCATTGCGATCGCCCGCAACCTCGACGCGCTGCCGGGCGCCTGGAGGCTGCTGGTCGATCACTCGGTATCGACCGCCGACGCGGCGCTGTTCTGCGACGAATTCGAGGCCTTGGCCGGGCGGAACGACCGTGTGGTCTTCCGCCAGCGTGTTACGCGCCGCGAGGGGCGGATCGCTCGCGCCGATGTCGAGGCGTATGTGGCGAGATATCCCAATGCTGGATTTCCGGATATGCGGGAGCGACGGCTTCGTGAGCGCGGTAACGGACGTTCCTTGAGGAAGCCGGAGTCCTCGCCGGAAGCATCGAGGTAGAGCGGTTCACTCCCATGGGGCTAGCGATGAGGATAGCACGACGATGATGGCGGCAAGGGGGTACCGTGGCATGCGCGTCGAGGACGGGCGCCTGTTGGAGGGTCAAGGCCGGTTCGCGGACGACCTCGCTCCTGCCCGGCGCAAGTCTACGGCGTTGTCCTGCGAAGCCCTCACGGAGCGGCCGAAATCCTGTCGATCGACAGTAGCGAAGCGGTTGGCTTGCCCGGCGTCCTCGCGATCTTCACGGCGGCGGATCTAGCCGCGGATGGCATTGGCGGACTACCTTGCGTGTCCACGGTCAGCAATCGCGATGGCTCGCCAATGTTCGCGCCGCCGCGGCCGATCCTGGCGGCTGGCCGGGTCCGGCATGTCGGCGATCCGGTCGCCTTCGTCATCGCCACGGGACGTGCGCTTGCCCAGGAGGCAGCCGATGCCGTGCGCGTGTCATATCGGGAGCTGCCTGCCGTCGCCAACGCCGAGGCTGCGTTGGCACCGAACGCTCCCCCGGTCTGGGCCGAGCTTCCCGACAACACGGCGTTCCGGTGGGAAACGGGCGACGAGGAGGGCTCGGCGGCTCTTATTGCAGCGGCGATGCATGTGACAAAGCTGCGGGTCGTCAACAATCGGCTTGTCGCCTCCCCGATCGAGCCGCGCTCGGCGACTGCGGAGTACGACTCCCGCCGGGCTGCCTGGACCCTCCATACCGCAACCCAGGGCGCCTGGCTGGTGCGCAACCTGATCGCGTCCGCGGCCCTTGGCGTTCCCGCCGACCGGCTGAGGGTCATCACGCCCGACGTCGGCGGCAGCTTCGGCAGCAAGATCTTCCCATATCCGGAGCACGTGCTTGTCTGCCATGCAGCACAGAAGCTTCGCCGTCCGGTCCGCTGGACCGCCGATCGGAGCGAGGCTTTTCTGGCGGACGTCCACGGCCGCGATACCGTGTCGATGGCCGAGCTAGCGATTGACGCGGACCTCCGATTTACAGCGCTGCGAGTCCGCGTGGTGGCCAATCTGGGTGCCTACCTGTCGACCTTTGCGCCTTTCGTCCCGACCATGGTCGGGACCGCCGTCCTGCCGTCGGTCTATGACTTCAGGTCGGTATTTGCAGAGGTCACCGGCGCCCTCACCAACACGACGCCCGTCGACGCCTACCGCGGCGCGGGAATGCCCGAGACCATCTACCTCGTTGAACAACTCATCGATGCCGCGGCGCGCGAACTGGGCCTCGACCGTGCCGACCTCCGCCGCCGGAACCTCGTGCCCAGTCGAGCCATACCGTATCGCGCGGCGTCCGGCAGCGTCTACGACAGCGGCGACTTCGCCCGCTTGCTCGAATCCGCCATCGCGCGCAGCGCGTGGTCGTCGTTTCCAGAACGGCGCTCTGCCTCGGAGCGCAAGAGGGTTGAAGCGCGGAATCGGTCTGGCCTGCTATCTCGCGGCGACTGGCGGACCTCCCGTCGAATTCGCCGCGATCCGGCTCGAGGCTGATAAGGTGGGCTTCGGTCGGAACTCAGTCCAGCGGGCAAGGGCACGAGACGGTC
>CAVWII010000007.1:0-541566 GCA_963754975.1 uncultured Alphaproteobacteria bacterium
CGCACGCCGCTGCGGGAGAAGCGAATCGTCCCGAAGGACGGCCGCACCATCGACGAGGTCATCGCCGATCATTGGCGCGCTTTCGCCGGCATGATCGCGGCCTATGCGGCGGGCGAGCGCGCCTACGTCTCGCGGCCCTATCCGAAATACGCGCGCCGCTTCTCCGCCTACGACCATCTCGCCCGCGTGAAGGAATGGTCGCTCGCGAATGCCGACGAGGAGGGCGAGCCGTGACGGCGCTCGTCCCGCCGCCGCCGTTCGCCATCCCGGATCATGTCCGGGAGGCGCAGTGTCGCGCCGCCGATCCGGGCGCTTCGGCCTGGGTGTCCGCGAACGCCGGCGCCGGCAAGACGAAGGTCCTGACGGACCGCGTCGTGCGGCTCCTGCTCGCCGGCGCGGCGCCGGGGCGGATCCTCTGCCTCACCTTCACCAAGGCGGCGGCGGCGACGATGGCGATCCGCGTCTTCGAGCGCCTCGGCCGCTGGGTCACCCTCGACGACGAGGGCTTGCGCGAGGATCTCTTCGGGCTGCAAGGCAAGCCGCCGACGCGGGACGAGATGCGCCTCGCCAGGCGCCTGTTCGCCCGCGCCGTCGAGACGCCGGGCGGGCTCAAGATCGACACCATCCACGCCTTCTGCGAACGCCTTCTGCATCTCGCGCCGTTCGAGGCGAACGTGCCGGCGCGCTTCTCCGTGCTCGACGAGGGCCAGAGCGCGGAACTGGCCGCGGAAGCGACCGCGAAGGTCTTGGCTGACGCGCGCCTCGGCGGCGACGTCGTTCTCGCCGAAGCGCTCGACCGGATCGGCGAGAACGCAACCGGCGACGCGCTCGCCGCAATCCTGCGTGCCGCCCTCGGCGAACGCGCCTTCGGCGAGGACGCCGCCGCGCGCGACACCGCGCTCGGCCGCCTGCGCGCCGCGCTCGGCCTCGCGCCGGGAGAGAATGTCGCGGCGGTCGAGGAGGCGATCGTTTCGCAGGGCTGGTCCGCGGCGCGCTGCGGTTCTCTCGCGGACACCCTCGCTGCGGGCAAGAAGACGGACCAGGATCGGGCGGCGTCGTTGCGGGCCTATCTCGCAGCCCCGGACCGCGCCGAACGCTGCCGGCTCTATTTCAAGGTCTTCTTCACGGATGAGGGATTGCCGCGCAAGGACGGCACGGTCTGCACGAAGGCGATCCATCCCGCGGTGAAGCAGGAGATTCTCGCCGAGCAGAGCCGCGTCGTCGCCCTCTGCGACAAGCTCAAGGCCGCCGAAGCGGTGGCGCGGACGCAGGCCTTGTTCATCCTGGTCCAGGCGGTCTCGTTGGAAATGCGGCGCACGAAGGCGCGCCTCGGGGTGCTCGATTTCCAGGATCTCATCGACAAGACGCTGGCGCTTCTTGCGCGCGTCGACACGGATTGGGTGCTCTACAAGCTCGACCGCGGCATCGACCACGTCCTCGTCGACGAGGCCCAGGACACGAACCGCCAGCAATGGGAGATCCTGCTCCGCATCACCGCGGATTTCACCGCCGGCCACGGCGCCCGTGCCGAGCGGGTGCGCACGCTCTTCGCCGTCGGCGATCCGAAGCAGTCGATCTTCAGCTTCCAGGGCGCCGAGCCGCGCCAGTTCGAGCTGACGCGGACGTTGTGGAAACGGAAGGTCTGCGATGCCGAACTGCGCTTCGAGGACGTGCAGCTCACGCTCTCGTTCCGCTCGGGCCTCGCGGTGCTCTCCGCCGTCGACGCCACCTTCGCGCTGCCCGATCATTTTCGCGGCCTCTCCTTCGAGGAGACGGCTGTCGGCACCGTGCACGAGAGCGCACGGCCGAACGCGCACGGCCTCGTCGAGTTGTGGCCGACCGAAACGCCCGGCGTCGAGGAGGAGCCGGACGCCTGGGCGGAGCCCGTCGACAAGCCGGAGGCGAACGCGCCGCCCGTCGTCGTCGCAAAGCGCATCGCGCAGGAGGTGCGCCAGCTGACGACGATCGGCGACGAGCACGGCCATGTCACGCGCCCCGGCGAGGTGCTGATCCTCGTGCGCAAGCGCGGCGTCGCCTTCGAGGCCGTGATCCGGGCGCTGAAGGAGGCGGGCGTGCCGGTCGCCGGCGCCGACCGGCTCAATCTCGGCGAGCACATCGCCGTGCTCGATCTCGTCGCCGCCGGCCGCGCCGCCCTGCTCGAAGAGGACGACCTGACGCTCGCCTGCGCGCTGAAATCCCCCCTCGTCGGTCTTTCCGACGACGACCTCCTGCGCATTGCGGCGCGGCGCGGCGGCGCAACGCTGGCTGAGGCCCTGCGCCGGCATGGGGCCGACGGCGATCCGAGGGCTAACGCTGCCTGCGCCGCGCTCGCCGCCTGGCAGGATCTCGCGCGGACGAAGGGGCCGTTCGGCTTCTATGCGACGCTGCTCGGTCCGCGCGGCGGGCGCGCCGGCCTCGTCGCCCGGCTCGGCAGCGAGGCGGGGGACGCGATCGACGCCTTCCTCTGCCTCGCGCACGATGCCGAAGCGACGGAGACGCCGTCGCTGACGACCTTCCTCGACCGCTTCGCTTCCGCCGAGCACACGATCAAGCGCGATCTCGACACCAGCCGCGACGAAGTGCGCGTCATGACCGTACACGGCGCCAAGGGCCTCGAAGCCGCCCTCGTCATCCTCATCGACGATTGCGCGGTCCTCGGCCGCGACCCCGCCCTGGTTCCGGTCGAGGATCGGCACGGCTCCGCGATCCCGGTCTGGTCGCCGGCAAAATCCTTCGACAGTGCGGCGATCGGGGCGGCGCGCGCTGCGCTGCGCGCCCGCGCCCTCGAGGAGCACAACCGCCTGCTCTACGTCGCGATGACCCGCGCCAAGGACAGGCTCGTGATCGCCCCGTTCCGCACCGGCGGCAACGCCTCGCCGGCGGAAGCCTGGTGCGAGATGATTCGGCGCGGCCTCGTCTCCGATGCCGGCGGGGTCGAGCGCGGCGCGCCGCCTTTCACGGAGCATCTCACCTGGCGGCGCGGCCCGTCCGCCCCGCCGGCGGCGGCGAATGTCGCGGCGACCGCCGCCGCGGCCGCGGCGCCGGGCTGGCTGACCCGTCCCGTGCCGGCCGAGCCGGAGCCGCTGCCGCCGATTCGCCCCTCGAGCGCGCTGGGTGCGGCCGATCGCGCGGCACGGCCGTGGGACGGTCCCTTCATGCGCGAGGCGCGGCGGCGCGGCACCCTCATCCACGCCCTCCTCGAACGGCTGCCCGCCGTGGTGCCGGAGCGGCGCGAGAGCGCGGGCGAGGCCTACATCGCCGCGCAGGCGCCGAAGCTCGCGCCGGCGGAGCGGGCGCGCATGGTTGCAGACGCCCTCGCCGTCATCGACCATGAGGACCTCAAGCGCCTGTTCGGACCGGGCTCCCGCGCCGAGGCGGCAATCGCCGGGCGGATCGAGACGGCGGACGGTCCGGCCCCCGTCTCCGGCGACATCGACCGACTCGCGGTGTTCGACGACGAGGTCCTCCTCGCCGACTACAAGACGACGACGCGACCCCCGCCCGCGGACGAGCCCGTCCCGGCCGGGGCGGCGGCGCAGCTCGCCCTCTACCGCGCCCTGCTGCAGGACCTGTTCCCCGGCCGGCGGGTGCGCGCCTTCCTGATCTGGACCTCCGGGCCGGCAATCCGGGAGCTCGCCCCTGCTGCCCTCGACGACGCCCTGCGGCAGGTCAGGCCGGCTTGAGGAACATGCGGCGACGCTTGATTCGAGGATGCCGCGTTCCTACTTTGCCTCGACCCTCAGGCGACCCTCGAGCCGCCTCGACACGAAGGTGATGCGATGACCACCCTGAAAGTGACCGATGCCAGCTTCGAGCAGGACGTCCTCAAGTCGACGGAACCGGTGGTGGTCGACTTCTGGGCGGAATGGTGCGGCCCCTGCCGCATGATCGGCCCGGCCCTCGAGGAGATCGCCGCGGAGATGAACGGCAAGGTCAAGATCGCCAAGCTCAACGTCGACGAGAACCCCCACATCACCTCGCAATTCGGGATCCGCTCGATCCCGGCCCTCTTCCTCTTCAAGGACGGCAAGGTCGCAAGCCAGAAAGTCGGCGCCGCGCCGAAGAACGCGCTCAGCGATTGGATTCAGAAGGCGGTGGCCTAAGGGTGCGTCGGGGCTTTGGCGGCCGCGAGAATTGGTCGCCCGTGCCCGGGCAAGGTGCGGTCCTGGCCGCCCCTCAGCGGAGACGTGCAATGGTCAGGACGCTGCTCGCATTGGCCTCGCTCGTGCTCCTCGTTGCGCCTGGTTTCAGTCAGTCTCCTTCTCCCGACGACCTCGCGCGCCGGACAATCGAGCGCCGAGCGATCGAGGCCGTCATCTGGGGCATGCCGGCGGTCAACTACGACCTCATGCTCCAAGAGATGCTCGGCACGACGAACGGCAAGGTGAACCAGGTCGTCTACTGGGGTCGTCCGCTCGACGCGAGAAACCAGACGCTTACGCCGAACCCGGACGCGATCTACTTCATGGCGTTCTTCGACACGAAGGACGGTCCGATCGTCCTCGATCTGCCGGCCGGGGACGCGAGCGGATCGTTCAACGGCAACATCGTCACCGTCTGGCAGATGCCCCTCGAGGATGCAGGCCTGCTCGGCGCCGACAAGGGCGCCGGCGGTAAATACCTGATCCTGCCCCCGGGCTACGCGGGCACCGTGCCCGACGGCTACATCCCGCTCCGGTCCGATACGTTCGGCGGTTATGCGCTCATCCGCTCCAACCTCGCGAGCCACGGCGATGCCGACGTCGCGAAGTCCATCGCCTACGGCAAGAAGGTCAAGGTCTACCCGCTCGCGCAGGCGGCCGCACCCCCTGCCACCGTTTTCACCGACGCCAAGGATGTCACCTTCGACTCGACGATCCGCTACGACGCGAGCTTCTTCGAGCACCTCGACCGCATCGTGCAGAACGAGCCCTGGCTCGATCGCGACCGCGCGATGATCGACCAGCTCAAGTCGCTCGGCATCGAGAAGGGCAGACCGTTCCGTCCCGGCGCCGAGACGAAGACGCTGCTCGCTTCCGCCGCGCGCGAAGCCGGCGCCTGGCTGGAGCAGAAATACGATGCCGGCCTGCCGCCGTTCTTCTCAGCGACGAGCCGCTGGACGTTCCCGGCGCCTGCGGAACTCGTCAAGGCCGCGCAGGACGCCTTTTCCGATCCGAATGCCTATCCGGTCGACGAGCGCGGCCTCGCCTACAGCTATGCCTTTGTCGGCATCAAGCGCTTGGGCGCCGGCCAGTTCTACCTGATCTCCATCCGCGACAAGGACGGCCAGTCCTTCGACGGCGGCAAGACCTATCGCCTGCAAGTGCCGGCCGCTGCGCCGGTCGAGCAGTACTGGTCGGTGACCGCCTACGATCGCCAAACCCATGCCCTGATCCGCAACATGCCGCGCGCCAGCCGCTCCTCGCAGATCCCCGAGATGCAGAAGAACGCGGACGGCTCGACCGACGTCTATTTCGGACCGCAGGCTCCGGCGGGCAAGGATGACAACTGGGTTCCGACGGACCCGGCGCGCAAGTTCGAATTGATGTTCCGCCTCTATGCGCCGACGAAGGCGCTCTTCGACAAAACGTGGCGGCTCCCGGATGTCGAGAAGATCGGCGAGCGCTAGCATCGTGCGGCCAAAAGGACGGCCGCAGCCGATCGCCTCTCCCCGCAAGCGGGAAGAGGCGATCGGCGCGATTCTCCACAAGGCAGCGTGCCCTAGACCGGCATCGTCCCGTTCGCCCTGAGCACTTCCCCCGCGAGGTAGAGCGAGCCGCAGATCAGCACCCGCGGCGGGCGCTCCCAGACGGCATCGTGGAGGGAGGCGAGGGCGGCCTCGACGTTCGGCTGCGTCGCGGTCGCAAGTCCGACCGTCGCCGCGATCGCCGCGACCTCCTCGGCCGGACGCGCGGCGACCTGGGCCGGGATCGTCACCGCGACGACCTCGCGGGCGAGACCGACGAAGTTGCGGAAGAAGCCTTGCGAATCCTTCGTCGAGAGCATGCCGACGACGAGCACAAGCGGCGCGTCGCTGCGCTCGCTGAGATCGGCCATGGCGGCGGCGAGAACGCGGCCGCCGTCGACGTTGTGGCCGCCGTCGAGCCAGATTTCGCAGCCTTCGGGCGCGAGCGCCGGCAAGCGCCCTTTGCGTGAGCCGCTGCAGCGCGACCGGGCCAGTCGGCGGTGCGCAGGCCGGTCTCGAAGGCGGCCGTGCTCGAAGCTGCCGAAGCCGGCCGCCCGCAGCGCTGCAATGGCGGTGCCGGCATTGACGAACTGGTGCCGCCCGACGAGCCGCGGGCGCGGCAGGTCCAGAAAGCCCGTCCTCGTCCTGGTAGACGAGGCGGCCGCTCTCCTCGTGCACGGAGAAGTCCTGCCCGCCGACGACGAGCGGCGCGGCGCCGCGGCGCTCGGCCTGCCTCGCGCAGCACGCGGTCGGCCTCTTCATAGTCCTGCGGCGCGATCACGCCCGGGCAGCCGCGCTTGAAGATGCCGGCCTTCTCGAAGGCGACCTTGGCGATCGTGTCGCCGAGATATTCCGCGTGGTCCTGGCCGATCGAGGTGATCACCGCCGCGGCCGGCTGCGCGACGACGTTCGTCGCGTCGGCGCGCCCGCCGAGGCCGACTTCGAGCAGGAGCACGTCCGCGGGCGTCTCCGCGAAGAGGAGGAGAGCGGCGGCGGTGGTGATCTCGAAGACGGTGATCGGGGCGCCGCCGTTCATCGCCTCGCAACGGCTCAGGGCCTCGACGAAGCGCGCCTCGTCGACGAAGCGTCCGCCGCCGAGGGCGCCGAGGCGGATGCGCTCGTGGAAGCGCACGAGATGCGGCGAGGTGTAGACGTGCACGGCGAGCCCGGCCGCTTCGAGGATCGCGCGCATGAAGGCGATCGTCGAGCCCTTGCCGTTCGTGCCGGCGACGTGGATCGTCGGCGGCAGCCGCCGGTGCGGGCCGCCGAGCGCGTCGAGAAGACGCTCGATGCGGCCGAGCGACAGGTCGATCGTCTTCGGATGCAGGGCGAGAAAGCGCGCGATCAGCGCGTCGGAGGTGCTCATCCCGGCCTGCTCTCCGACCCGTCCGCTATTCCGCCGCCTGCGGCAGGGGCGCCTGCGGCATGGGCGACGGCGGCGCCTTCGTGAACAGGCGCGACAGGCGGGCGACGGTGGCCTTGAGGTCGTGCCGGTGCACCACCGCATCGACCATGCCGTGCTCCTTCAGATACTCGGCCCGCTGGAAGCCGTCCGGCAGCTTCTCGCGGATCGTCTGCTCGATCACCCGCGGGCCGGCGAAGCCGATCAGCGCGCCGGGCTCGGCGAGATGGACGTCGCCGAGCATCGCGTAGGAGGCGGTGACGCCGCCGGTGGTCGGGTTGGTGAGCACGACGATGTAGGGCAGGCGCGCCTGGCGCAGGCGGCGCACGGCGACGGTCGTGCGCGGCATCTGCATCAGCGACAGGATGCCCTCCTGCATGCGCGCGCCGCCGGAAGCGGCGAAGAGCACATAGGGCGTCTTCTTGTCGATCGCCGTCTCGGCGCCCTTGATGAAGGCCTCGCCGGCGGCCATGCCGAGGGAGCCGCCCATGAAGCCGAAATCCTGCACGGCGACGGTCATCGGCAGCTCCTCGACGCGGCCGAAGCCGATCTTGAAGCAATCCTGCTGGCCGGTCTTGGCGCGGTACTCCTTGAGCCGGTCGGTGTAGCGCTTCTCGTCGCGGAACTTCAGCGGGTCGACCGCGACCTCGGGCAGGGCGACGTCGAGCCAGGTGCCGCCGTCGAACATCATGCTTCAGGCGCTGCGTCGCCGAGAGGCGCAGGTGGTGGTTCGAGCCGGGAATGACCCACAGATTGGCCTCGACTTCCTTGTGGAAGACGACCTGGCCGGTATCCGGGCACTTGATCCAGAGATTGTCCGGGCTCTCGCGCTTGAACAGCGTCTTGATCCGGGGCCGGACGACTTCGGAGATCCAGTTCATGCAACGCTCCTCACGGGCCGCGTCGCCGGGCGAGCCCTCAGGCGGCTCTTTTCTTGACGACCGAGCGCACGCCGGCGCCGAGGTCCTTCACCAATGTGGTGACGGCGTCGAGCGTCCGCGAGGTCGCCCGCCCGGCCCCGTCGAGGCTGCTGCGCACCGCCTCGACGAGGGCGCGTGCCGACCACGACGCCGTCGGCGCCCTCGGCGATCGCCGCGGCATGGGCGCCGGTCTTGACGCCGAAGCCGACGACGACCGGCAGCGGCGGTGTGCCGCTTGATGCGCTCGACGGCGGTCGCGACCTTGCCGAAATCCGGCGTCGCGGCGCCGGTGATGCCGGTGATCGAGACGTAATAGACGAAGCCCGAGGTGTTCGAGAGCACCGTCGGCAGGCGGCTGGTCGTCGGTCGTCGGCGTCGCGAGGCGGATGAAGGCGAGGCCGGCCGCGAGGGCGGGCAGGCAGAGCTCGTCGTCCTCCTCCGCCGGCAGGTCGACGACGATGAGCCCGTCGACGCCGGCCGCCTTCGCGTCGGCGAGGAAGCGTCGGCACGCCATACTGGTAGATCGGGTTGAAATAGCCCATCAGGATCACCGGCGTCTCGGCATCCGCGGTCCGGAAGCGGCGCACGAGGTCGATCGTCCGGGCCGTCGTCTGGCCGGCGGCAAGGGCGCGCAGCCCCGCCGCCTGGATCGCCGGCCCGTCGGCCATCGGATCGGTGAAGGGCAGGCCGAACTCGACGATGTCGGCGCCGGCGCCCGGAAGGGCGTTCAGGATGGCGAGGGAGGTTTCCGGGTCGGGGTCGCCGGCCATGACATAGGTCACGAGCGCGGCGCGGCCGTCGGCGCGGCAGCGGGCGAAACGGGCTTCGAGGCGGGTGGTCATGGCGCGGTCCATAGCACGCGGAATCCGCGATGAGGAGACGGCCGCTGGGCAGTGGCCCTTACGGCATTGCCGTGATAGTGTTTCGGAAACCACAGAGGTTCCCTCATGCGGATTCATCCCGCCGCCCTCGCGGCCGCCATCCTCCTCGCCATCGCGTCGGCACCGCCGGCGGCAGCGAAGGGCCACGGCGTCGAAATCGCCGAGTACGGCCTGTTCGACACCAGGGACACGGGCTCCCGGACGGCGCCGGAGACGACGAAGGGGTCGATCTACGACGTCTCCGACTACCGGCTCATCCGCCGCACGACCTGCGTCCGGGCGCGGCTCGGGGTCGAGTTCGGGGTGACCATGCGGGATGCCGCGGCGGACCCGTCCGGCCTCGTCATGCTGCCGGTGCGGGTCGAGATCCACCACCCGCCCTTCACGGCGCAGGACGGCAACGGCCGCACGGTGGAAGCCTGGCCGATGACCCTCGTCGGCACGCCGCTCTACAGCGGCTGGACCTTCGAGGCGCCCTACGAGATCGTCACCGGCCGCTGGACCATCGACGTGACCCGCGACGGCCAGCTCCTCGCCCGCCAGGGCTTCGACGTCGTCGGACCGGACGAGGGCTGCCCGGCGGAGACGTCGTAGGGGCCAGGCCCAAACCGCCGCGCTTTCTTCGTCACCGCCCCGAAAGGTGCGGCTTCGCCTCTCCCCGCTTGGCAGGCGGGGCTAGCGGATGCACACATCTTGGCAAAAGGCGCGGATTCGCCTCTCCCCGCTTGCGGGGAGAGGGTTCGGCCGTCGGCCGAACGAGCGGAGCGAAGCGCAGCGGGGGTGAGGGGGCGGTGCAGAAAAAAGCGCCCTTCCTCGACGCAGCGCCTTCTTCGGCGCCGCCCCCTCACCCTCGCCTGCTGCGCAGGCTTGCCGCCTTCGGCGGCCCTCTCCCCGCAAGCGGGGAGAGGCGAATCGCGCTCCTTTTTGACCGCGTGGAGTCGCGGTCTCAGATCGTCTGCTTCAGGTGCTCCGCCACCGTAAAGATGTCCTTGTCGCCGCGGCCGCACAGATTCATCACCATCAGGTGGTCCTTCGGCTTCTTCGGCGCGATCTCCATCACCTTGGCGAGGGCGTGGGCGGGCTCGAGGGCCGGGATGATGCCTTCGAGCTTGCAGCAGAGCTGGAAGGCCTCGAGGGCCTCCTCGTCCGTCGCGGAGAGATAGGTGACGCGGCCGACATCGTGCAGCCAGGAATGCTCGGGGCCGATGCCGGGATAGTCGAGGCCGGCGGAGATCGAGTGCGCGTCCTGGATCTGGCCGTCGTCGTTCATCAAAAGGTAGGTGCGGTTGCCGTGCAGCACGCCGGGCCGGCCGCCGGTGAGGGAGGCGGCGTGCAACCCGCTCGACAGGCCGTGGCCGGCCGCCTCGACGCCGAAAATCTCGATCGAGGGCTCGTCGAGGAAGGGGTGGAAGAGGCCGATGGCGTTCGAGCCGCCGCCGATCGCGGCGATCAGGCTGTCCGGCAGCCGGCCCTCCGCCGCCATCATCTGCTCGCGGGTCTCGCGGCCGATGACGCTCTGGAAGTCGCGCACCATGGCCGGATAGGGATGCGGGCCGGCGACGGTGCCGATGCAGTAGAAGGTCGTCTCGACGTTGGTGACCCAGTCGCGGAGCGCCTCGTTCATGGCGTCCTTCAGGGTCTTCGAGCCGGATTGCACGGGCACGACCTCGGCGCCGAGCATCTTCATGCGGAAGACGTTCGGCTTCTGCCGCTCGACGTCGACGGCGCCCATGTAGACGATGCATTGCAGGCCGAAGCGCGCGCACAGGGTCGCCGTGGCGACGCCGTGCTGGCCGGCGCCCGTCTCGGCGATGATGCGCTCCTTGCCCATGCGCCGCGCCAGCAGGATCTGGCCGAGCACGTTGTTCACCTTGTGCGCGCCGGTGTGGTTCAGCTCGTCGCGCTTGAAATAGATCTTGGCGCCGCCGAGGTGCTCGGTCAGGCGTTCGGCGAAATAGAGCGGGCTTGGCCGGCCGACATAATGGGTGAGGAAGCTCTCCATGTCGGCCTTGAAGGCGGGGTCGACCTTGGCGTCCGCATAGGCCTTCTCGAGCTCGAGAATCAGCGGCATCAGGGTCTCGGCGACGAAGCGGCCGCCGAACATTCCGAAATGGCCGCGCTCGTCCGGGCCGGTGCGGAAGGAGTTGGGCTTGTCGATGATGGTCACGCCGGTTGCGCCTTCCGTTCCGTTGCGGCGAACGCCGCCCGCGCGGCCCTGACGAAGGCCGCGATCCGCGCCGGGTCCTTTTCGCCCGGCCGGCCCTCGACCCCGGACGACACGTCGACGGCGCGCGCGCCGGTGAGCGCGACCGCCTGGCCGACCGTCTCGGGGGTGAGGCCCCCTGACAGCATGAAGGCAAGGCCGGGGTCAAGGCCGGCGAGGAGCCGCCAGTCGAAGGCGAGGCCGTTGCCGCCGGGCAGCGCGCCGGCGCTGCGGGGCGGCTTCGCGTCGAGGAGGAGGCGATCCGCCGCGGCGCGGTAGCCTTCGATCGCGGCAAGGTCGGCCGCCGTGGCGATGCCGATCGCCTTCATCGCCGCGCCGGCCGGTGCGGGCGCGGACGGCGCGCACGCGTTCGGGGCTCTCCGAGCCGTGCAGCTGCAGAAGGTCCGGATCGAGCGCCTCCACGATGGCGTCGAGCTCGGCATCCGTCGCGTCGACCACGAGGGCGGCGCGCAGGGCGCGCCCCTTCGCCTGCGCCGAGAGGGCGCGGCCGGCTTCGAGGGAGACGTGCCGCGGGCTTTTGGGAAAGCGCACGAAGCCGACGACATCCGCCCCCGCGGCAAGGGCGGCATCGAGGGTCTCGGGCGTGCTGAGGCCGCAGATCTTGATCACGGGTTCGGAGGAGCGGGAGAGGTCGGCGAGCATGGCGCATTCTCGCACCCGGGTCGCTTGGGGTCCATCGTCCGCCACCAGCGGCCGGCCGCGACGAAGGTGGAGACGATCCGGGTCATGACCGAAGGCGAGGCGGATTCGTGGAAGCCGCGGCCGAGCTTGATGGCATAGCGCGCCTCGATCTCCGGCCGCAGGGCCTCGAACTCCCGTTCGAAAGCGTCGTCATCCATGGCCTTCCCGTAGCAAGTTCCAGAATTTCGCTCACCCGCCGATCCGCCGCCACACCAGCATCGCCGCGGCGAGGTCCTCCAAGGCCGTGCCGACGGACTTGAAGAGCGTGATCTCCCCCGCGCCCTGGCGGCCCTTGACGCGATGACGGCAGAGGTCGGCGAGGGTGCCGCGGACGTCGCTCTCGGCGATGCTGCCGGCCGCGATCGAGAGGGCGACGTCGCCGCCTTCGGCGATCGCGGCGGGGGTGTCGACGAAGACGACGGCGCGGCGGACCGCTTCGTCGTCGGCCTCGCGCATGCGCAGGTTGAAGGCGCCGACGAGATCGAGGTGGGCGCCGCGCTTCAGCCAGGCGCCCTTCACGACGGGCTCGGTCGAGAGAGTCGCGCAGGAGACGAGATCGGCCTCGCGCACCGCCGTCTCGAGGTCCGCGGAAGCGGTCACGGGAAGCCCTTCCGCCGCAAGCTCGGCGGCGAGAGCTTCGGCGCGCTCCGGGCGATGGTTCCAGATCGTCACCCGTCGCAGCGGGCGCTGCGTGAGATGCGCGCGGATCAGGAACGGCGCCAGCGCGCCGGCGCCGACCATCGCCATGCGGGCGGCGTCCTCGCCGGCGAGAAAGCGCGCCGCCAGCGCCGAGGCGCAGGCCGTCCGCCACAGCGTCAGATGGGCGCCGTCGAGGGCGGCGAGCGGCACGCCGGTGGCGCCGTCCATGAGAAGATAGGTGCCCTGCACGCTCGGCAGGTCGCGGGCGCGGTTGTCCGGAAAGACGCCGACGACCTTGACGCCGAGAAACGAGTCGGATGCAGCAGCGCCGGTCCAGGACGGCATCATCAGAAGCGTCGCCGCAGCGCCCGCGCGCTCGATCTCGTGATGATGACGGACCGGCACGACGATCTCGCCGCGGAAGGCGTCGTCGAGCGCATCGACGAGCGCGGGAAAGGTCAGCGCGGCGTCGATCTCGTCGCGGCCGACGACGCGCATGCGATCAGGTATAGGAGCCGCGCGACGGCAGCGCCGGCACGCCGGACGCGGCCTGGGCGCGCAGCCGGTCCGTCTCCGTGCGCAGGTGCTGCATCTCGCGGCGGAACTGGCGGCGCTCGCGGCGGTAGCGTCCCTGCGCGAGCCAGGCCCCGCAGCCGCCGATGATGACGCCGACCATCACCGCGGCGAAGACGAGGGCGAAGAGCGGCAAGCTGAAGGCGATCTCCGGCGCGGCCTGCGAGAACGGGTCGAGCGAAAGCTGCACCGGCGCGCGATTCGCGACCGCGATCAGCACCACGATCACGGCGATCGGGAGCAGGATGAGAGCCTTGAAGAATCGCACCATCGCACCGCGCCCGTTCAGCCGGCCTGCGCGACCTTGGCGGGCTTCGACGGCTTTTCGTCGTCGTCGTCGCCCGCGTTGAGGCGCAGCCGCATTTCCTTGCCGGTCTTGAAGACCGGGATGACCTTCTGCTGGACCGAGACGGTTTCGCCCGTGCGCGGATTGCGGCCGGTGCGCGCATCGCGCTGCTTGACCGAGAACGCGCCGAATCCGCGCAACTCGACCCGATCGCCCCGCGCCAGGGCGTCGGCGATGGTGTCGAGGATGGCGTTGACGATGTTCTCGACGTCGCGCTGGTACAGATGGGGGTTCTGCTCGGCGATCTTAAGCACGAGTTCCGATTTGATCATTTCAGGGCTAGACCGTTGAAGGTGCTTCATTTTTCGACGGCAGGGTGCCAGAGCGCCAAGAGACCGTCAAGTTTCGCCGAGTCGATTGCGCCGGCCGCCTGCCGGAGCTGCCGTCCGAGGCCCTCGAAGCCGAAGAGATCGGCACCGAACGCCGCAGAGGTCCACAGCGAGAAGGTGCCGTCGCCGCGCGGGCGCCACTCGCGAACGGGCAGGTTCTTGGCAACGCCCTTCTCGCGCTCGAGCCAGGCGATGGCGTCGCGCTCCGCGCCGAGTTCGTCGACGAGCTTCAGGCCGAGGGCCTGCCGGCCGGTAAAGACGCGGCCGTCCGACACCTTGGCGAGGTCCTCGGGGCTGTACCTGCGCCGCATCTGGACGAGACCCTTGAACCAGTCGTAGGTGTCGTTGACGACGCTTTGCAGCGCGGCGCGGGCTTCCGGCGGCGTCGGCCGCACGCCGCTCGGCTCGGCCTTGAGCGGGCTCGACTTGATGTCCTCGACCGTGACGCCGATGCGGCCGAGCAGCTCGGAGACCTGGGGATATTGCAGAATGACGCCGATCGAACCGACGAGGGACGTTTCGCGCGCGACGATGCGGTCGGAGGCGATCGCGGCGATGTAGGCGCCGGAGGCGGCCGTACCGTCGACGAAGGCGACCAAGGGCTTTTTCTCGGCGAGGCTGCGCAGGTTGCGAAAAAGCTCTTCCGCTGCCGGTCGTGGTGCCGCCGGGCGAGTTGATGGAGATGACGACGCCGGACACGGCGTCGGCCTCGCCGACACGCTTCAGGAGGTTGGCCGTGCGCTGACTGCCGGCGATGAAGCCGTCGATCGACACGCGGGCGATGTGCGGCTGCGCGAAGGGCGCCCCGCGCTGCCGCGTCAGGACCGCGCCGACGCCGACGACCGCGACAATCAGGGCGAGAATGCCGAAGGCGCGCCAGAACGAGAGCTTGCGCCGCAAGCGGCGACGGTCGACGATGGCTTCGGCATCGATGGACATCGGATCGTCCCTTCTCTCGGCAGCCGGCGGAAGGGCCGCACCCTAACGCATTTTCGAAGAAGGGGGAGGCCGCAGCGCCGGAAAAGAAGCCGCGCCCGAGCGCCTCCGCCGGCGCTCGGGCGGGGAGCACCGCGACCCGACGAACGAAGGCCCGCGCGACGATCGCCGCGCGGGCCCGAACTTTTCGGAGAGCGCCGGAAGCGCGGCCGCAGCCGCCTCCGCCGATCACTTCTTGTCGGTTTTCGCCGCCTTGTTGAGCGCGGCGCCGAGGATGTCGCCGAGCGAGGCGCCCGAATCGGTCGAGCCGTATTGCGCGATCGCCTCCTTCTCCTCCGCGACCTCGAGGGCCTTGATGGAGAGGGTGACGCGGCGCGCCTTGCGGTCGAAGGTGGTGACGCGGGCATCGACCTTCTCGCCCGCCGCGAAGCGCTCCGGCCGCTGGTCGGCGCGGTCGCGGGCGAGTTCGTTGCGCTTGATGAAGGTGGTGAGGTCGGTATCGACGATCTTCACCTCGATGCCCGAATCCTTCACCTCGAGCACTTCGCAGGTCACGATCTGGCCCTTGCGGATCTCGCCGGCATCCGCGAAGGGATCGCCCGCGAGCTGCTTGATGCCGAGCGAGATGCGCTCCTTCTCGATGTCGACGTCGAGAACCTGGGCGCGCACCATGTCGCCCTTCTTGAACTCGTCGATGACCTGCTCGCCGGGACGGTTCCAGTCGAGATCCGAGAGATGCACCATGCCGTCGACATCGTTGTCGAGGCCGATGAACAGGCCGAACTCGGTCTTGTTCTTGACCTCGCCTTCGACGGTCGAGCCGACCGGGTGCTTCTCGGAGAAGGCCTCCCACGGATTCTGCAGCGTCTGCTTCAGGCCGAGGGAGATGCGGCGCTTCACCTGATCGACTTCGAGGATCACCACCTCGACCTCCTGGGAGGTCGAGACGATCTTGCCCGGATGCACGTTCTTCTTCGTCCATGACATCTCGGAGACGTGGATCAGTCCCTCGATGCCCGGCTCGAGCTCGACGAACGCGCCGTAGTCGGTGATGTTCGTGACGCGGCCCTTGAGCTTCGCGCCGACCGGATAGCGCGCGGCGATGCCCTCCCACGGATCGGCGAGGAGCTGCTTGATGCCGAGCGAGATGCGGTGCGTCTCGTGATTGATCTTGATGATCTTCACCTTCACCGTCTGGCCGATGTTCACGACCTCGGACGGATGGTTGACGCGCCGCCACGCCATGTCGGTGACGTGCAGAAGGCCGTCGATGCCGCCGAGATCGACGAAAGCGCCGTACTCGGTGATGTTCTTGACGACGCCGTCGATGACCTGGCCCTCTTCGAGGTTGGCGACGAGCTCGGAGCGCTGCTCGGCGCGGCTCTCCTCGAGGACGGTACGGCGCGAGACGACGATGTTGCCGCGGCGGCGATCCATCTTGAGGATCTGGAACGGCTGCGCGACGCCCATCAGCGGGGTGACGTCGCGGACCGGCCGGATATCGACCTGCGAGCGCGGCAGGAAGGCGACGGCGCCGTCGAGATCGACGGTGTAGCCGCCCTTGACCTGATTGAAGATGACGCCGCTGACGCGCTCGTTGTTCTCGAACGCCTTTTCGAGCTTCACCCAGGATTCCTCCCGGCGGGCCTTGTCGCGGGAGATGACGGCCTCGCCGAGGGCGTTCTCGATGCGCTCGACATAGACCTCGACCTCGTCGCCGACCTTGATCGTCTGGTCGCGGCCGGGGCCGGTGAATTCCTTGAGCGCGACGCGCCCTTCGGTCTTGGCGCCGATGTCGATGACCGCGACGTCCTTCTCGATCGCGACGACTTGGCCCTTTACCACCGAGCCTTCGCTGATCTCGGACTTGCGGAAGGATTCCTCGAGCAGCGCCGCGAAATCGTCGCGGCTCGGCGCCTGTTGAACGGATGCTGACATTCTGTCTCCTCGGGCCCTCTCGGGGCTGCGCCGGCGGCTCGCGTGAACGGGCCGCTTCCAGCCGCCGCTGCCGGGAACGCCCCAGATGGGCCGGGTCCCCCGCATGCCGCTCCCCGGAAGGAGCGGGCCGGCGCGTCGACGACGGATGGAAACGTCTTGCTGGCCGACGGACCTCCCGGAGCACCGCGGGGGCGCGCGCACGGCGCACCCCGCCTCACCCCAGACCGTCTCGTCGGATGGGCGGTTATCTAGTGCAATTCGAAAGCCCTTACAAGCATTCCGGGCCGACTCTTCGCCTCTCCCCGCTTGCGGGGAGAGGGCTGCCGGACCTCGGGTCTAGCCGAGGTCCGTTCTTTGGTGCGCAAGCCGGGAACACCCGGCTTGCGGAGGCAGCGAGCCTGCGCAGCAGGCGAGGGTGAGGGGGCGGTGACGAAGAAGGCGCTGCGTCGATGAAGGGCGCCTCTTCCGGCACCGCCCCCTTGTATCTGCACAGGGGCGATTTTGTGCGATGGAAGCGACGGCGCTTCGGGTTGGATGGCCATCCAACCCGAAGCCTGGCGATGTCGCCCGTACCCCCTCCGGCAACAACCGTGGGTGAGCCTGGGATCTTCGCCACTGTCACGTACGACCGAACAGTCGCTTGGTTTCCACCAATCGCACGCGCAAGGCAGGTTACCGTGAACGAGATCATCTGTGGAGTGGACGTTTCGAAGGATTGGCTCGACGCTCATGTCGAGCCGGGCGGGGCCGCGCAGCGGTTTCGCAACGACGCGGCCGGCATCGCCGCGCTCGGCGCCTTCTGCCGAGCCGAGGGCGCCGGGCTCGTCGTAATGGAGGCGAGCGGCGGCTACGAGCGGCTCGCCTTCCTCCTGCTCTGGCAGGCCGGCCAGCCCTGCGGCCTCGTCAATGCCCGCAACGTGCGGCGCTTTGCCGAGGCGATGGGCGCCCTGGAGAAGACCGACCGCATCGACGCCGCCATGATCGCCCGCTTCGGGCAAGCCCGGCGGGCCGCCCCGACGCCGCCGCCGAGCCCGGCCCAGCAGCACCTGCGGGCCCTCGTCACCCGCCTCTCCCAGGTGACGGACGACCTCGTCGCCAATCGCCAGCGCAAGGGCGCCGCCGCCGACCCCGAGGCGGTCGAAAGCCTCGAGGAGGTCATCGCCCTGCTCCTGGCCCAGCGCCGCCACCTCGAAGGCGAGATCGCCTCGCTCATTCGTCGCCTCGACCCAGGTCGGAGGCACGGAGGCCGTGCGGAGCCAGCTGGCTGCGTTTCTTGATCCGGTCGGAGCCGAGCGGGGCCGCTGAGGGCCGTAGCCGGGAGCGTCCGAGACATGTCCGATAATTGAACTTATCGGACGTGCTTGGGCACCGATCGACGAACACTTTCGCCTTAAGAGCGGGGTTCCGCGGCCGCTCCGGCTTGCCATGTGTGCGACAAGGCTTCGGAGGGCCGGACGGCGACATCGGCCGCGGTTTTGACGGCTCCTTTGGAGGTCGCAAGCTGGTATCCTGTTCTTCTTCGATCCGGGGCGAGCTTTGCAACTGCGGCACCTGCGTTATTTCGTTCGCATCGTCGAGGCCGGCAGCTTCTCGCGGGCGGCCGCCCTGGTGCACGTGGCCCAGCCGGCGCTCAGCCAGCAGATCGCCGAGCTCGAGGACAAGCTCGGCGTGACGCTCCTCCAGCGCAGCGCGCGCGGCGTGCGGCCGACGGCCGCCGGAGAGGTGCTCTACAAGGAGGCGTCGTCGATCCTGCGGCAAGTCGAGCAGCTCCCGGGGATCGTGCGCTCGAGCGGCGGGGACATCCAGGGCACCGTCGGCCTCGGCATGTCGTCGACCCTCGCCGCGTCCTTTGCGGGGCCGATCATCGAAACCTGCCGGACCGCGCTTCCGAAGGTCGTGCTGAAGTTCTCGTCCCTCGACAGCGAGTCCCTCAAGGGCCGCATCGATGCCCACACCCTCGATCTCGCCGTCGTCTTCGAGGACGAATTCGTCCCGCGCTTCTCGCGCAAGCCGATCTTTCGGCAGCGGCTCTACTACGTCGCCCGCGGCGAGGCCCGCCGGAACGGCGCCCCGATGTCTCTCGATGACCTCGCACGCGTGCCGCTCGTGCTGCCGGGCCTTCCTAACGTGACCCGCAGCGTCGTCGATCGCGCTTTCGCCCGCGCGGGCCTCCAGCCGAACATCGTCGTCGAAGCGGACGTGCTGTCGAGCGTGCTCGCTGCCGTTGGGCAGGGGATCGGCGGGACGGTGCTCCCGCGGGGTGACCTCTCCGAACTCTCGCCCGACGCCATGGCGACACCGATCAATGCGGATCCGCCGATCGCCCTCACCGCCTCGACGATCTGGTCGAGCGACTTCCCGTTGACGCGCGCCGGCGAGGCTGTGCGCTCGGTGGTGACGGAACTCCTCGATCGCCAGTTGCGCGACGTGCCGGCGCCCGGCGCCGAGCCGTGGGCGATCGCCGGGCATGAGGGGCAATCTCAGCCCTGAAGGACTTGCAGCGCCGTGAGGGCGGCCGCGACGGTCGCCGCTCCGCCGATCCGGGTGACGAGCTGCGC
Organism: uncultured Alphaproteobacteria bacterium; assembly: GCA_963754975.1. GTDB lineage: Bacteria > Pseudomonadota > Alphaproteobacteria > Rhizobiales > Beijerinckiaceae > Microvirga. Next base: position 19,093 of record CAVWII010000007.1, read on the forward strand.
GAACGGCATCAATCGAAGGCGATTGCCCGCCGCCAGGATGGCAACGTCGCCGGTTCCGCCCATCGCGGCTCGCGTCAGCGCGATGGTGGCCCCGTCGATGCTGGGCAGGCGGACGGCGCGTGAGGCGAGATGGCCCACCGCGGCCAAAGTCACGACGACGGCGAGGGCGACCGCCAGCCGCGAGGCGACGAAGCCCTCGACGATGGCTGTCCACGGGATGAGCACGAGCCCAACCGTGACGAGCAGAAGAAAGATCAGCCTCGAGACCACGACGCGGTAGATGGCGAGCGCACCGTCTCGCACAGGCTCGGAAACCAGGCGGCCGAGATGGAGCGCGATACTGCAGGCGATCAGCGTGAGCGGCGCCGGAAGATCGAACATGCGGGCCGCCGCCGCGGCGGCGAGATACAGGCCGACGATGGCCGCGGCGCCGGCGAACAGGGCCTTTCGGCGCGGCGTGGACGGCGGCAGATCGCTCGGCGCGATGGTCCTCGATGCAGAGGCGGGGGTAACGTCGGACCCAGGGTCGTCTCCATCGCGACGGGCAAGAATCCCGGCCAGAACGATCGCCGCGAGATTGCCGATGACGACGGCAGACAGTGTCGTTCCCAGAATCTCCCCTCCGCTTCGGCCGAGGTTGTCGGCATAGCCCGCTGAGAGCGGGATGGCGCCGGCGCCGATCCCGCCGCCCATGATCGGAGCGACGACGAAGAAGAACGTCTCGACTGGGTCTTCGCCGAGGAGCGCGCCCGCGGCGATGCCCACGCCGGCCGCAGCGAGGCTCGCCACCACCACCGGCACGACGATGCCCGCCGCCGTTCGGGCGAGGGCCGTGCGGTCGATCGAGAGGACGCCTCCGAAGACCAGGACGGCGATGATCCAGCCGAGCACATCGGCGCGCTCGAAGACATCCCGGATGTCCTGCAGCACGCCGGGCCGGATCCAGCCGAGATGCGCGAGATAGGAGGGAAGGACGAGGGCGATGATCGTATCGATGCCGAGGCCGCGGAGCGCGGCGAACCGCTCGCCGATCGCCGCCGAACAAATCGCCGCGACCGGAAGCAACACCAGCGCCATCGCGAGGCCGCCGGACGTCGCCGGGAAAAGGCCGAGGCAGCCGAGGAGAACGATCAGGATGAGAAGGATGGGCAGCGGCAGCCCGCCGGCCCTCCGCTCGAGGAGGCGGCGCGAGGAAGAACGAAGTTTCTCGAGCCGGGCCCCCACAGGCGAAGTCTAGGCGATTCACCCGCCAAGAACATAGCGGGAGGCCCGGCATCGACGCCGCGATGAGCGGCCTCAGCGAGCGAGCTATATCGGCCGCCTATAGGCGGATATCGAGGCAGTATTTGTCGGCGGCGAGCCTGTGGTGTTCTTGGGCGCCCGGAAGAGGGGCGGCGCTTCGTTCCACGCCCTCGGAAACTGAACCTGGTGACACCATGCCCAAGCTCGTTTATCGCGTCGTGTCCGTCTGCGGAGCTCTCGGATACGGCTACCCCAAGGCGTCGCTCGACGCGGCCCTGCAGGGACGTATCGACGCCGTCATCTCCGACGCCGGATCGATGGATGCCGGTCCCTACTACCTCGGCACGGGCACCGAATATTTCGAGCGCGAGGCGGTGAAGGCCGACTGGCGTCACATGGTCGAGGCCGGGCAGAAGACGGGCGCTCCGGTCATCCTTGGCAGCTCGGGCATGGCCGGCGGCAACCGCAACGTCGACTACATGCTCGATGTCGCCAAGGAGGTCTTTGCGGAACTCGGCGTCAAGGACGCGAAGGTCGCGGTGATCAGCGCCGAGCTCGATCCGGAGATCGTCATCAAGGAATTGCGGGCCGGCGCCCTGAGGCCGACCGGCGCCGGGCCGGACCTTTCCGAAGATGCCCTTCGCGAAAGCGTCATTGTCGGGCAGATGGGAATCCATCCCCTGATTACGGCGCTCGAGAGCGGCGCGCAGTACGTCATCGCCGGCCGCTCCTGCGACATCGCGCTGTTCGCCTCCGACATGATCCGCCGCGGCATCGACCCGGGCATCGCCTACCACGTCGGGCACGTGCTCGAGTGCGGAGCGCTCGCCTGCGATCCGGGCTCGCCCTCCGACTGCCTCGTCGCCGAGGTCTATGACGACGGCTCGGCGCTCTTCGTCGCTCCCAATCCGGATCGCCGCTGCACCCCTTATTCGATCGCCGCGCATTCCCTCTACGAGGAGAGCCATCCGCAGCTCCAGTTCTATCCCGAGGGTATCCTCGCGATGGAGAAGACGGAGTTCTTCGCACCGGACGCTAAGATCGCCGGCATTCGCAACAGCCAATTCGTCCGCTCCGGAAAGCCTTGGCCGTGGAGCATCAAGCTCGAAGGCGCTCGCCGTCTCGGTGCGCGGAAGGTATCGCTCATCCACCTCGCCCCCGCGGATTTCGCAAAGGTTCCACCCGACGTCCTCGTCTACGGCCGAAACGGGGTGCAGGCGAGGCCCGTCTCGGGCGACGAGCGCGAGCTCGGCATCATCATCGAGACGACATCGAAGACGCAGGAGGGAGCGGTCCTCCTCGCGAGCCTTCTCACCCACTACCTTATCCACTACGGCTATCCGGGCCGCAAGGCGACCGCTGGCAACATCGCCTATCCGCTGTCGCCGAACCTCGTCGCATTCAAGCGTGCCGACGGGAGCTTCGGCGCTGTCGTTCCGAGCGGCACGCGCGACCCGGTGTTCTTCGAGAACTACGGCAAGATCAAAGCGGCCGTCCTGAAGCTCATCGAGGACGAGTTCCCGGATGCGCTCGCGAACGCCACGTACAAGATCGTCGATGCCGATGCCTCGAACCCGGTGGCGCTCGTGCGGACGGTCGATCGCGATCGGGCGACCCTCGAAAAGCGCCACGCGGCGGACGTCGCCCGTGTCACGAACCTCGTGAGCGCCGGACCGGGCTCGCTGGTCGGCCTCGACGCACCGGACGCCTACGAGTGGACGCTCTATCATCTCCTGCAGAACGAGACGATGATCAAGGAAACGATGTTCCCGATCACCTTCTTCCGCGCCAACGGCGGGGAGTGGGTGCAGGAGAGCACCGCACGGCCGACCTATTTCGACATCGGCGTCACCGACTACAAGGGCAATGTCGACGATCGCACCCTGTCGCGTATCGCCGACGTGCCGCCGCGGGGACCGAGGCATGGCGAGGAGAAGTTGCTCGACATGGCGATCGTCATCCGCAGCAAGGATGCCGGCATCAACCGGCTGACCTTCGACATCATCTTCAACTCGCCGGAGTCCTACGAGTCGGCCTTGCGATCGAACGTCTTCCACGCCGCGTCCATGGCCGGGCTCCTCGGGCTTCCGGCCGAGCGGGTCGTCGGGTCCTTCTTCGTCGACAGTTGCAACGCCATCAAGATCTCGATCGACCGACCGAACATCTCGGCATCGACCGACGAGCACGATGTCTTCGGCGCCCAGCAGCAATCCCTGATCGAGCGCCTCGTTGTTCCGGTCTACGCCGAGGCTCTCGCCAAGGCATCGGCCTCCTGAATCCTACCTGGAGGGTGGCTCAGCCACCCTCCGTCCTCCGCTCGTCAGGGATCACGACCATGCCACGACTGTCCGCCGACGCCGCGAGCGAAGCTGCCCTCGAGAGCTGCCAAGTGGTCTATGGCCTTCCCTGCGCCCTGATCGTCGTTGATGGCACTTCGCAGCCGCACCCGCACCGACCCGCGATATGGCCCGCTCCCGCTATTCCGGCACTTTCGCTTCCGAGGGGAGGGGTCGGTTCTTCCGCCAGAACAGGAGAGAGACAATGACAGCCCCTGTGCTTATCGTCGGCGCTGGCCCCGTCGGCTTGACGATGGCCTGCGAGCTCGCTCGCTACCGTGTTCCGCTCCGCATCATCGATAAATCTGCCTCGCGCACCGACAAGTCGAAGGCGCTGGCGGTTTGGAGTCGGACTCTAGAACTTCTGGAGCGCGCCGGCTGTGCCGAGGATTTCATCTCGGCCGGCCTCAAGGTGCACGGAAGCCGATTTATGTCTGGCCATGAGCTTATCGCCCACGTCACGTTCGATGGTGTCGAGTCGCCTTATCCCTTCGCCCTGATGCTCCCGCAATCCGAGACGGAACGGCTTCTGGAAACGCAGCTTGGGTCTTTCGGCGTCACGGTCGAGCGAAATGTGGAGCTGACGGAATTCGTCGAAGAAGGCGACAAGGTCTCCTGTGCGGTGCGCCACGCGACTGGCCATACGGAAGCCATCGAGGCCGCATGGCTGATCGGCTGCGACGGCGCGCATTCCATTGTCCGCCACAGACTGGGCCTTCAGTTCAAAGGCGATACGATCGCGACCGATTTTGTGCTGGCGGACCTCCACATCTCTGGGCTGACCACCCCCAGCGACGAGCTCGCGATCTTTTGGCATCAGGACGGCATGATCATCTTCTTCCCGATCTCACCCGGCCGGTTTCGCATCATCGCCGATCTCGGTCCTTCGGGAATGGGACCGAGGCCCGAGCCAACCCTCCCCGAGGTCGAGGCGCTCGTCGACAGGCGCGGGCCGGATGGACTCACTCTCTCGGACCCCATCTGGATGGCCGCTTTCGGAATCAACGAACGCAAGGTCGCCAATTACCGCTCGGGTCGCATTTTCCTAGCCGGCGATGCGGCCCACGTTCACAGCCCGGCGGGCGGACAGGGCATGAATACGGGCATGCAGGATGCCTTCAACCTCGCCTGGAAGCTGGCGCTCATCGTCCGGGGAATCGCCGCCTCCGATGCCCTTCTCGACAGCTACAGCGCCGAGAGAAGCCCAATCGCGACGCAGGTTCTCGCAGATTCCGGCCGGCTGACCGCCATCGCCATGACCAGGAGCCGTCTTGCGCAGCAGGTGCGGAATTTCCTCGCCCACCAGATCCTCGGCTTTGCCGGGGCGCAGCAAGCCATGGCTGACCGGCTCTCGGAGACTTCCCTGGCCTACAAGGACAGCCCTCTCAGCGTCGGATCGGCCAGAGGTTTAAATGGACCTGCGCCGGGGCAACGAATCGTCGATGGTGCTGCATTCGGTCATGGCGACACGCCTCTCTTCGCGCTCATGGCCGCGCCGGAGGAAGCGGCTAGCGATCGCCTCGCCCGTTTTCCTACTCTCCTTGAAGGCGGCGTCAGAGCGCCCGTCGACGAGAATGGCATCTGGCTCGTCAGGCCAGACGGTTATGTTGCGGTCGCCTCCCGCGCCGGAGACTGGGCAGCCGTCGACGAGTACCTTTCGTCGATGAAAAGCCCGCCTCACGCGGGCCTGCGGTAGGGTCCTTCAGCTCTCCGACGACGACTTGAGCCAAAGCGACGGTGCCACGAGCCGCCAAGGCCGGGCTTCCGTCGGAGGTGAAACGTGACCATCGTTCCGGAGTGGAGGCCGAGGTTTCCTCATCGGAGTTATGGCTTCAAGGCGAGAATCGCATGAGGTGCCAACTCGCAAACTTGGGCCATTTCGTAGGGACATCATGAACAGCAACGACATTCCGCGCCCGGATCGCGTGCACGCCGGACAGCCGTACTGGCGCGTTGGCAGTCGGCTTCATACCGCCGGTGACGGCCACGAGACGACGCTCGACATCTGGCACACGTTCTGTGCTGCCTGCGGCGAGCCGTTCACGTTCGCCTGCACGCAATCGAGCGACCGTAGCCAGCCGCCGTTGCGAGGCGCACAGGCGAATGGGCGTTAAGGTCGGCAGTAAGGCTGACCGACAGCGCCTCACGGCGGATGGCGAGCTCGGGCTCATCGCGAACCCAGCCGTGCGTCCTCGCCTTTTCGACCATCGTGGCAAGGCGGTCCGACCACGCGGCATCGGTCCCCTGCTCGCGAAGCCAGCTTTCCGACACCCAGCCCACTTGTTCGCTCTCGAAGACGACCGCCGGTCCAATCTTTCCCGAAATCTCCGAAATCTGACTTCCGGAAGGGATGTCGACGCGAAATGCCTGAAAGTCTGTGACCTCTAACAGATGCAAGCAAAGGTCCCGCCTAAGGAAACGATCATCGTCCTCTTCCCTCCTGTTGTGTCGGCGTCTCGGCTCGCGTGCCGGCCGTATTCGGTTCAGTTCGGCGGCCGGGATCCGCCCCAGTCTCGATCTACGACAGCCGGCGACGCGCCAGGGCAGCGCCGTCGGCGAGAGCCTTGAGCTTGCCGAAGGCGACGTCGCGCGACAGGTACTTCATGCCGCAGTCCGGCGCCGGCACGAGCCGCTCGGGTGCCGCGAAGGGCAGCGCGCTCTCAATGCGTGCGGCTACCACGTCGGCCGACTCGACGTCCTTCGATCCAAGGTCGAGAACGCCGAGAAGGATGGTCTTGCCCGACAGCTCGCGGAGGATGCCGAGATCGAGCTTCGGCTGCGCCGCCTCGATCGAGATTTGGTCGGCGACACAGTCCACGAGCTCCGGCAGGAACGAGTAACCGGACTCCTTGTTGCTGACGGCATGCGCGTAGCCGAAGCACAGATGCACGATGCGCACGCCAGGCACGCCCTCAAGCGCGCGATTGATCGCTCTGACGCCGTAGCGGCGGGCTTCCTCCGGCCGCGCCTGCAGCCATGGCTCGTCGAGCTGAACGACAGTCGACGCCCGTCGTCTTGATGTCGCGCAATTCCGCATTGACGGCGTCCGCGAAGGCGAGCGCCATCTCCTCGTTGTCCGAGTAGAAATCGCTCTTGCACTGCTGCGCCATCGTGAACGGTCCGGGCAGCGTGATCTTGGTCTTGCTCCGCGTGTTGGCTCGCAGGAACGCCGCATCGCGCACCTCGACCGGCGTCGTGCGCCTGATCGGGCCGACGACCCGCGGCACCTTTCCGACCGTGCCGGTGCGGCCGACGATCTCGGCCGGGTTGTCGGCGTCGACGCCCTCGAGCATGAGCGCGAAACGATTGGAGTAGCTTTCCCGCCGGATCTCGCCGTCGGAGATGATGTCAATACCGGCCGCCTCCATGTCGCGGATCGCGAGGATGGTCGCGTCGTCTTGTGCCGCTTCGAGGAATTGTGCCTCGGGGCGCCAGATTTCCGGCGCGTGGATGCGGGGCACCCGGATCGACTTCAGCACCTCGCGGTTCACCAGCCAGTCCGGCTGCGGATAGCTGCCGACGACGGTGGTGGGAAACAGGACGGTAGGCATGACATTTCCTGGTTGTTGCGATGAACGGTTCGCTAACGAGGGCGCCGCGCGCCGTCAGCGCGCCTCCTGAACGACGGGGTTGCGAAGCACGCCGATGCCGGAGATCTCGACCTCGACGACGTCGCCCGGCTTCATCCAGAGCGGCGGCTTGCGCGCGCGCGCCGACGCCGCCCGTGCGTGCCCGTCGCGATCACGTCGCCGGGCGCGAGCTCGGTGAACGTCGAGCAGTACTCGATGATGGCGGGAATATCGAAGAGCAGGTCGTCGATTGTCGTCCGCTGCACCTCCTCGCCATTGAGGCGCGTGACCAGCGTCGCCTTGCGCGACGTCGCCCATTTCGTCGGCGGTGACGATCCACGGCCCGAAGCCGCCGGTGCTGGCGAAGTTCTTGCCCGGCGCGAACTGATGCGTGTGGCGCTGCCAGTCGCGCACGGAGCCGTCGTTGTAGCAGGAATAGCCGAGGACATGACTCGAGGGCCTTGTCCCGCGGGATGTGGCGGCCGCGCTTGCCGATAATCACCGCGAGCTCGCCCTCGAAGTCGAGCTGCTCCGAGACGCTTGGGCCGGACCATCGGCTGGTCGTGTCCCATCTGGCTGTTCGCGAAGCGCGTGAAGACGACCGGCTTCGCCGGCGCCTCGCGGCCAGTCTCGCAGAATGTGGCTGCGGTAATTGAGGCCGATGCAGATGATCTTCTCGGGATCGGGCACCGGAGGCAGCCACTCGATCTGATCGATCAGGAAATCCGGCTTCGCCCCCTTCGCCTGGGAAGGCGTACCGCCGTTTGCGAGCGCTTCACGCAGGTTTGCGCCGCGCGAGCCGAGGTCGATGACGCCGGTATCGGTTACGATGCCCCAGCCCGCCGATTTGTCGGGTCGACGATAGCTTGCGATCTTCATGACATTCTCCTGCGACGTGCGTTATCCAGGTTTCGCGTGATCAGGCTTCGGCGGCCTGCTTCAGGGGCGGCTCGCTCACCTTGGTCTTGAACCGCAGCGATCGAGAAGTTCGAGAACGCCGCCGACGATCCCCTGTCGGAAGGAGAGCACGCAGGCGACGAACACGGCGCCCTGGATGATCGTCACCCAGGAGCCGAACTCGGCGAGATAGTTCTGCGTCGCGACGATCACGAAGGCGCCGACCATCGGCCCCAGCATCGTGCCGAGGCCACCGACCAGCGTCATCAGCACCACCTGCATCGAGGTCGTCCAGTCGACGTCGGTCAGCGTGGCGATGTGGAACACGATCGTCTTTGCGGCACCGGCGAGGCCGGCGACGGCGGCCGAGAGCATGAAGGCGAGCAGCTTGTAGCGGTCGACGTCGTAGCCGAGCGAGATCGCGCGCGGCTCGTTCTGCCGAATCGCCTTGAGCACTCTGCCCGAAGGGCGAATGCACCGCCCGCCAGACGACGGCGAAGGCGAAGAGGAACAGCGCCAGGACGAAGTAGTAGGTGGCGTAGGTGCTCTTCGAGGTCGATGAATCCGAGGAGGTGTCCGGCCGGCACGGACTGGATGCCGTTCTCGCCTTCGGTCCACGGCGCCTGCACCGCGTAGAAGTAGACGATCTGCGCCAGCGCGAAGGTGATCATCGCGAAATAGATGCCCTGGCGCCGGATGGCGATCCAGCCGAACAGCGCACCGAGCAGGGTCGCGCCGCCGACGGACACGAGGATGCCGAGCTCGGGCGCCGAAGCCCCAGCTCTTCATGGTGTAGGCCAGAACGTAGGATGCGCCGCCGAAGAAAGCCGCGTGCCCGAACGACATCAAGCCGCCGTAGCCGAGAAGCAGGTTGAACGAGAGGGCGAAGATCGACCAGCAGAGCGCCTGCGTGACGAAGAGCGGATAGAACAGGAACGGGCGCAAGCAAGGCGAGCGCCAGCAGGATGACGGCAGCGGGGATGACGATGCTCCGGCTCACCGGCGCGAGATTGTGGGTGAGATTGCTCGGCGCCGCCTGGACGACGGTGCCGAAGAGGCCGGCCGGCTTGATCAGCAGAACGACGACCATCACGAGGAAGATGACGGTGCTCGAGGCCTGGGGGTAGAAGACCTTCGTCAGCCCTTCGATCACGCCGAGCGGAGAAGCCGGCGACGATGGCGCCCAGCAGCGAATTGAGGCCGCCGATCACGACGACGGCGAAGACGACGCCGAGGATGTTGGCGCCCATCATCGAGCCGACCTGGTAGATCGGCGCCACCATCACGCCGGCGAGGCCCGCGAGCGCGACGCCGAAGCCGTAGGTCAGCGTGATCATGCGCGGCACGTTGATGCCGAACGACTGCGTCAGCGCCGGGGTTCTCCGTCGCCGCGCGCAGCGTGGCGCCGAGCCGGGTGCGCTCGATCAGGAACCACGTGCCGAAGCAGACGATGGTCGAGAAGACGATGATCCAGACGCGGTAGGCCGGCAGGAAGAGGAAGCCGAGATCGAAGCCGCCGAGCGAGGAGGTCGGGAATGTCGTAGGCCTGGCCGGAAATGCCGTAGCGCTGCCGGAAGGCTCCTTCGATGAGCAGCGACAGGCCGAGCGTGAGGAGGAAGCCGTAGATGTGGTCGAGCTTGTAGACGCGGCGCAGGAGAACGAATTCGAGCACGAGCCCCGTGAGCCCGACGATCACCGGCGCGATGACGAGCGCCGGCCAGTAGCCGATGCCGAGATGGGTCAGCAGCAGCCAGGCGAAGAAAGCGCCCATCATGTACTGGGCGCCGTGCGTCACGTTGATGATGTTCAGCAGACCGAAGATGATCGACGAGGCCGAGGCTCAGCATCGCGAGGGCGGAGCCGTTGATGAGGCCGATCAGAACTGGCCGATCAGCCCCGACGCCGAAATTCCCATCCGAGTGGCTCCCGATTGGAACGCGCCGCTCCCGCGCTCGGCGGCCGGGAGCCTCGGCGGCGGCGGCGAACCGATTACTTGACGAGCGGGCAGGCCGGATCGATCGGGCCGAAGGCCTGCTCCGGCGTCAGCGTGCCGACGAGCTTGTAGTAGTCCCACTCGCCCTTCGATTCGGACGGCGCCTTCACCTGGAACAGATACATGGGGTGGGTGACGCTGCCGTCGGCGCGGACCTGGCCCTTGCCGAACAGCGGATCGTCGACCGGGATCTCCTTCATCTTGGCGACGACGGCGCGGCCGTCCTTCGGCGAGCCGACCGCCGCGACGGCCTTCAGGTAATGGCGCACCGTGCTGTAGACGCCGGCGGTGTATTCGTTGACGGCGATCTTCTTGGGGTGCCGCGGGTTGAAGCGCTGCGCGAAGGCGCGCGTGTCGTCGTTGAGGTCCCAGTAGAACGGGGTCGGCGGTGTAGAGGCCTTGCAGTCAGGTTGAGGCCGACGGCGCGCACGTTGTTGATCGTCAGGACTGTGGAGGCGATCTTCTGCTTGCCCGCGTGACGCCGAACTCGCCGGCGACCTTGAGGATGCTCGTGAGATCGTCGCTGAAGCTCGCGACGCCGATCACGTCGGCATTGGAGGACTTCGCCTGCAGGATGAACGACGAGAAGTCGGTCATGCCGACCGGGTGGGCGACGGTGCCGACGACTTTGCCGCCGAGCTTTTCGATCGCCTCGTCCGCCCATCTTCACGATGTCGGCGCCGTAGGCGACGTCGGGCCTGATCCAGTACCAGGTCTTGTTCGCGCCGCCCTCCATCAGGGCCTTCGGAATCGCCGTGGCGCTCGCCCAGACGTCCTGCGTCCAGCGCACGGTGTTCGGCGAGCATTGCGCTCCGGTCAGCGCAAGACCGCCCGAGCTCGACGGCATGAAGACGATGTTGGCGTCGCGCGCGATCTGGTTGATGGCGAGCGCGACCGAGGTGTTCGGGATGTCGACGATGGCGTCGACCTGGTTCTGCTCGATCCATCGCCGCGCGACGGCGACCGCCGACGTCGGGCTTCTGCTGATGGTCGCCGGAAATGATCTCGATCTTGTGCCGGCGACCGAACCGCCGGCGTCCTCGACCGCCATCTGCGCCGCGAGCACCGAGCCGGCCCCCATGATGTCGGCCGAGACGCTGCTCATGTCGGTCAGCACGCCGATGCTTGCAGCGTCTTCTCCTGGCCGAGGCGCATGACCGGTCAACGCCAGCAACACGGCGCCGACGAGCGCGCCGCGAGATACCGTCCTCTCTGCCATAGTCTGCTCCTCCCTCGCCTCGCCGGACTTCGCCGGTCTCGGGCGTCGCGCGGTCAGTCTGCGCGAAAGCGCCGGTACGATCGCCCGCGAACTGTCGCCTGCGAGCAGACTCTCACACGCCGTCCGGCGGCGTCCATAAAAAATATATATTTTTTATATTGACTGATGAGCTGCCTGTTCGCGGATATTCTGGCGCCATGAATGACGCTCGCTTCGCCGCTCTTTCTCGATCTGACGCCAGCCCGCGGATGGGCTCCGAGGGCGGTCCGCGTACCCTTGCTTCGGCGGTCTACGCGCAGCTGCGCAGCGACATCCTCTCCTGCACGCTATCAGCCGGGCGAGAAGCTGCTCGTCGGCCCGCTCGTCGAAGAGGTTCGGCGTGAGCACGGTCGCGGTTCGGGAGGCGCTGTCGCGGCTCGTCGCCACGGCCTGGTCGTCGTCGAGGACCAGCGCGGATTTCGCGTCAGCCCGCTGTCGCTCGCCGACCTGCGCGACGTGACGCACACGCGCATCGAGCTCGAGTGCCTTGCGCTGCGCCGCTCGATCGCCCGCGGCGACGCCGCATGGCGAGCCGACCTCGAACGGGCGTGGCGGGATCTCGATGCGGCGCCGGGCTACGAGCCGGGGAGCGACCATCGCCGTCACGAGCTCTGGTCGCGCATGCATGGCCGCTTCCACGCGGCGCTGGTGTCGGCCTGCGGCCTCGACTGGCTGATGAAGTTCCGGACCATCCTGTACGAGCAGAGCGAACGCTATCGGCGCCTCAGCCGTACGGTGATGCGCGGTCGAGCGCGACACGCGAAGCGAGCACCTGGCAATCTACGAGGCGACGATGCGGGGCGACGCCGACCTCGCAGCGGCCGAGCGTTGCCGCTCACTTCGAGCGCACGTCCGCGATGATCATCGAGGCCTATGCGGATCACGGGCAGTTGGAGACTCTGTCGTCGCACCGGTCGGCATAAGAAAATTGAATCAGCGTAGGGAGTGAAAAGAATGACGCCTTCCGCGCCGCTGTTCGGGTGGATGATGGGGGCCGTCGGCGAGGACGGCGCGTCGGACGCGACGCTCTACCAGAACATGATGTCCGATGCCGACCTCGGCTACGCGCTCGGCTACGACGCGCCGTGGGTGGTCGAGCATCACTTCTCGAATTACTATCCGACGCCCAGTCCGCTCGTGGTCCTGTCGCACATCGCGGCGAAGTATCCCGACTTCGGGCTCGGCACGGCGGTCATCGTCACGCCCTGGCACCATCCGCTGCGCATCGCCGAAGAGATCGCGATGCTCAGCCTGCTTGTCCGACGGCGCCGCTGCGCATCGGGCTCGGACGCGGCATGGCGCCGCTCGAATACGAGACTTTCGGCGTGTCGTTGTTCGAGGCGAAGGAACGGTTCGAGGAGATCCGCGAGATCATCCGGCTTGCGCTCGAAGGGCAAGCCTTTCACCTACGACGGCAAGCACTACAAGATCGAGCGCGAGACGACGCTGCGGCCGACGCCGCGCATGGAGAACGTCTCATTCATCGGTGCCATCAGCCAGCCCTCGAGCGCCGGCAAGATCGCCGATCTCGATCTCGCAGCCGATGATGACCGGACAGGCGCCCCTCGAGGAGCAGCGCGCAGATTCTGACGGCCTGGGAAGACGGCGACGCGGGCGCGCGGCGGCAGATACCAGGCGGCCTGAAGGTCGTCTCTCCGATCCTGGTGATCGCCGAGACGGATCGCGAGGCGATGGAGCAGGCGCGAAAATACATACCCGCGCTGGTTCCAGCTGCAGGTCGAGCACTACGCCGCCGACGAGAAGCTTTACGGCAACGTCCCGTCCTATGCGTCCTTCTCGGCGGACTTTCAAGCAGCGCATCGCCAACTGCAACCCGGACAATCTCGGGACGACTGTTCGAGGTCTCGCTTGATCGGCAGCGCGGAAACCGTGCGCAAGCGCCTGCAGCGGTTCCTCGACGTCGGCTACAACTACGTGATGGTCCAGCCCTCGTTGCCCGGACTGCCGCACGACATCCGCCAGGACTGGCTGACACGCTTCGCCCGTGACGTCATGCCTTATTTCGGGGCGCGGCCGCGCGTCCCGCAGCCGCCGTGCGCCGAGCCGCGACGCGGCTGACCCGCACGCGGGAGCGACTCGATGTCCGACATGATCCTCGAAACGTATCGGCCTGACGCGCGAGTTCAGCGGCTTCGTCGCGGTCGACAACGTCGACCTCAAGGTGCGCGAAGGCTCGATCTGCGCCCTCATCGGGCCGAACGGCGCCGGCAAGACGACCTGCTTCAATCTCCTGACGAAGTTCCTGCAGCCGACGCGCGGCGAAATCCGCTTCAAGGGTTCCGACATCACCGGCAAGAAGCCGGCGGAGGTCGCGCGGCTGGGGCTCGGCCGCAGCTTCCAGATCTCCGCCGTCTTTCTCGGCCTCACGGCGCTCGAGAATGTGCGGCATGGCGCTGCAGCGCGCGCGCGGGGAATCGTTCGACTTCTGGCGCTCGGAGCGCAGCCTCGGCATGTTACGACGAACGGGCGCGGGAGCTGCTGCACGACGTCGGCCTCGAGGATTGGGAGGACACCCCAGCCGCCGCTTCTGCCCTATGGCCGCAAGCGGGCGCTGGAGATCGCGACGACGCTGGCCCTCGATCCGCAGCTGCTGCTGCTCGACGAGCCGACCGCCGGCATGACGCACGAGGACATCGACCGCACGGTGGCGCTGATCAAGTCGGTGCGGGCCGGCCGAACGGTGCTGATGGTCGAGCACAATCTGTCGGTCGTGGAGGGGCTTGTGCGACCATGTCATCGTGATGACGCGGGGTTCGATTCTGGCGAGCGGCGACTATGCCAGCGTGTCGGCCAATCCCGACGTGATCGCCGCCTACATCGGCGCCGTCGATGCTTGAGGTCCGGCGCCTCGACGCATGGTACGGCGAGAGCCACGTCCTGCACGGCGTCAACCTCGACGTCGCGGAAGGCGAGGTGGTGACGCTGCTCGGGCGAAACGGCGCGGGCAAGTCGACGACCCTGAAGTCGATCATGGGCCTGATCGCGCAACGCGAGGGTAGCGTCCGCCTCAACGGCGTCGAGCTCGTGAAAGCGCGCTCCGATCAGATCGCGCGGGCCGGTATCGCCTACTGTCCGGAGGAGCGAGGCATCTACACGAGCCTCAACGTCACGGAGAACCTGATGCTACCGCCGGTGCTTGCGCCGGGCGGCCTCGACCTGGCGACGATCTACGCGATGTTCCCGAACCTCAGGGAGCGCGCGACGAGCCAGGGCTCCAAGCTGTCGGGCGGCGAGCAGCAGATGCTCGCCATCGCGCGCATTCTGCGCACCGGCGCGCGCCTCCTGTTGCTCGACGAGCCGACCGAGGGACTGGCGCCGGTCATCGTCAAGCAGATCGGGCGCACCATCGCCGACATCAAGGCGCGGGGCTTTACGATCTTGCTCGTCGAGCAGAACTTCCGCTTCGCCGCGAGGGTCGCAGATCGGCACTATGTCATGGAGCACGGCGCCATTGTCGACATGATCCCGGCCGACCGTCTCGCGGCGAACATGGGCAAGCTCCAGAACCATCTCGGCGTATGAACGGCAAGCCCCGAGAGCTCATTGCGAACCCGGAGGCCGAGGCGACTCCATCGAGCCCGGTCCTCGACAGCCGGGCATTCCGGCACTGCCTCGGCCAGTTCGCGACGGGCGTCACGATCGTTACGACGACGCGCGACCAGCGACCTGTCGGCGTCACTGCCAACTCGTTCACCTCGGTGTCTCTCGATCCGCCGCTCGTCCTGTGGTCGATCGGGCGGCAGTCGCGCAGCTTCGCTGCCTTCGAGTCCGCCGAGTACTGCGCGATCAACATTCTCTCCGCGAGCCAGATCAGGCTCGCCCAGCGCTTCTCCAGTCGCGATGAGGACAAGTTCGCCGACGTCGACTGGTCGCCGGGGCTCGGCGGTGCACCGCTCCTCGCGGGCGCGCTGGCGCAACTCGAATGCCGGCGCCAGGTCGCCTACGAGGGAGGGGACCATCTGATCCTCATCGACCGCGTCCTGCAGCACGCGACGTCGGAGACCGAGGCGTTGCTCTTTGCCCAGGGGCGCTTCGGCGTCGCCCAGGACCACCCCGATCTTCGGGGCGTGGAGGCAGCGGAAGAAGGCAGCGGCCTGCCGGCCAACGCGCCATTTCTCACGCTGATGTTCGAAGCCTACCAGGCCATCGCCGGCGGTTTCGAGGAGCACCGGGCGGCCGAAGGCGTCACTCGCGGCCAGGCGCGAACGCTGACGGCCCTGTCAGAGAGCCCAGGACTCACCCTGCGCGAACTCGCGCTGACGAAGTACATCAGCGAGCGGGACGCCGAGGATGCCGTCTCATGGCTTGTCGATCACGACATGGTGGTGCCGGACACGGCCGGAAGGTTGAGGCTATCCCGGCAAGGCTGGGCGCTGATCACCACGATCAACGAGCGCTGGCGCCGATTCGAGGAACAGCAGCTGTCCGGGCTTCCGGACGCAGACGTCGCTTTTGCGCGCCGCTTTTTCCGCAAGCTCATCCAGCGAGGGCAACGTTGAGGCCCGGCCGGCGCAGGGAGTTAGAGAGAGGCTCATGAGCGCACGATTTCCGCAGATTCCCTCGGATCTCCTGACGGACGAACAGGCGAGGATCGCCGCCGAGATCATGAGTGGGCGAAAGTCGCTGCAAGGGCCGTTCAACGCCATGCTGCGCAGCCCGACGATCGCCGACTGGTTCCAGAAGATCGGCGCCTACATCCGGTTCACATCCCCGATACCGGCAGGGCTCAAGGAACTCGCGATCATCGTCGTGGCGCGATACTGGTCATCGGATTTTGAGTGGCACATCCACAGCGGGATCGCGCGGACTTCTGGCGTTTCCGAAGCAGCCATTGAGGCGATCGAGGCCGGCAGGCGTCCGCCGGTCAAGGGCGACGAGGCCACCGTCTTCGACTTCATCATCGCGCTCCTCACGACAGGCTTCGTGAGCGACAGTATCTTCGATGCCATCAAGAGCCGATTCGGGGAGGCCGGCGCCTCGGAGCTGATTGCCCTCGCCGGCTACTACACCACCGTGTCGTTCTACCTGAACGTCGACCGGGCCGCACTGCCCGAAGGGGCGCGGCCTCTTAAAAAGATCGACCGCGAAGGCCTCTTCGCACGCGCGTGATTGGAAGGCGAACCTTCCGAACGCTGGCGATTTTGGCTCCGGAGTTCCGCTTCGCGGCCCCGCGATGAAGGTGCACGGAAGGGCCGACCGGCTAAATCAAGGCGGAGGCGAGAGGCGTGCTGCTGCGCTCCATCGCGCTTGGACGGAAGTGGCTCGGCGAGATTCTCGATGGAGCCACACCGGACGCTCTTGCAGCACGCGACGGCTGCACAAGGCGTCACGTCGAGACCACGATCCCTCTCGCCTTTCTTGCCCCCGACCTCGTACAGGCGGCGATCGACGCTGCCGGGGGAATGTCGACCCGGCGCATCGCCGATCCTGACCTCATCTGGTCTCGGCAGTGGAATGCACTCGGCGTTCGGCGCTGACGACTGTCGCAACCCAAACCCCTGCGCGTCCCGCCGTCACGTCGAAGCACGCAGTCCGCTAACCGGTCTCTCCTCACCCACCGCGAAGCACGACTTCGCGGCCAGAGACGGCAGGCCCAAGGCGCGGCCTCGAGCGCGATTCGTCAACCGGAGACCACGAATTCGCGCGGCAGCGCCGGCTAACTTACCGAAATTGCAGGAGCTTTCCTGGAGCGCGCTCAAACTCGCGTTCGCCGCAAGTGCGTGGTGGACCTCGCAGGAATCGAACCAGAGACCGCCCCGGCGGTGGGCATCGAGGCGCTGGTACGGGCCAGGCTCGGCACCCTTCTCGGCGACCCATGCGAGCTGTCGTCCGTTATCACCACTGGCACCGATCAGGCCACCATCATCGCGGCAGCGGCCAAGAAGGTGGCTGACTGGCCGTTCCTTGGCGCCGCGGACTTTGGAGTTGCACTGAACGGCTTCGTGTCGCGCATCTCGGTGCTCGCTGATCGCGTCGAGATCGCGATCCACCCCGACCAACTCATGGCCTCGATCCGGGGCACGTCTTCAGGAGAGCAGGAAGATGATCGAACGACCGTCATCACGGGTCCCGTCCGGGTCCAACAACGCGGTCAGGAGATGCGGCTCGTGTTCGGTTCCGAGAACGGGGCGCCTCCCGAGTTTTTGGAAGCATCTGAGGCAGAAATCGTAGTCGCGACAGGTGTTTAATTCGTGGCGGAGGGAGCGGGATTCGAACCCGCGATACGGTTCCCCGTATACACACTTTCCAGGCGTGCGCCTTCAGCCGCTCGGCCACCCCTCCGCGCGAGACCCGACCCAGGCGCGAACCGGGTCGCGTTGCGACGGTCGGAGCTGCGGCCGCGGGGTGTCTCGGGAGGCGGTCGTGTAGCCGCAATGGGGGCCGGTGGCAAGCGGCGCGGCAGCCGGGAACGGCGCCGCGGAAGGGCCGCCGGCGGGCGTGGCATTTCGACCGCAGGCGGTCCTCCCGGAGCCGAAAATGGCCTATGTTCCAGGTCAGGGAGACGCCGGAGCGGGCCGGCGCCAGCGAGGGTTCAGGCGATGCTGCGGTTTCTGGCGAGGATCCTCGGGCTTGTGCTCCTCGCGGCGGGGTTCGTCGGGCTCGTCATCGACGCGACGAAGTCGATCGCCAACAGCAAGGTCGTCTTCACGCCCCTGGGCGAACTCGCCCTGACCCTGTTCCCGAAGTACTTCCCCCTGATCGAGCCGGCGGTCACCCGACACGTTCACCCCTTCCTCTGGGACCCGGTCCTGCTCAACTTCTTCCTTTTGCCGGCCTCGGTCGCCGGCTTCGTCCTCGGCGCCATCCTGATGTGGCTCGGCCGCAAGCCCGTCGAGCCGATCGGCTACGCGCTCGAGCGCTAGAAGCCTCGCCTCGCGGCCAAGTGACGGCGCCGCCCCCCTCGCGGAAAGGAACGGGCGACACCATATTACGGGTCTTCTTCGAAAGGTTTCGCCATGATCTTCGGCCGTAAGCGACTGGACGTTCCCGCCGCCTCCGAGGCCCTGCCGGGCCGCCCGAACGCCGATCCCCACCGCCGAGCACCACTTCGTCAACGGACGCCCCCTGAAGGGGCCCTATCCGGACGGCTACGAGACCGCGATCTTCGGCCTCGGCTGCTTCTGGGGCGCGGAGCGCAAGTTCTGGCAGCTCGGCGGCGTCTACGTGACGGCCGTCGGCTATGCCGGCGGCGCGACGCCGAACCCGACCTACGAGGAGATCTGCTCGGGCCTGCACCGGCCACACCGAGGTCGGTGCTCGTCGTCTATCGACCCGGCACGGATCCTGCCTACGACGAGCTGCTGAAGACCTTCTGGGAGAGCCACGACCCGACGCAGGGCATGCGCCAGGGCAACGACGTCGGCACCCAGTACCGCTCCGGCCATCTACGTGCACGACGCCCGGCGCAGCAGGCGGCGGCGGAGGCGTCGAAGGCCGCCTACCAGCGAGGCGCTCGCCGCGCGCGGCTACGGCCCGATCACGACCGAGATCGCGGAGGCGCCGCCGTTCTACTTCGCCGAGGATTATCACCAGCAATACCTCGCCAAGAACCCGGGCGGCTATTGCGGCCTCGGCGGCACCGGCGTCGCCTGCCCCATCGGCACCGGCGTCGCGGCCTGACCGCGGCCGCTTGAATCCTCCTTGCCCGCGTGGCATCCGACGGCGCCGTGCGAGGAGGATCCTTTCTGCGATGATCGAGCGGCTTCTGGAACGGTTCCTGTTCGCGAGCCGGTGGCTGCTGGCGCCGTTCTACGTCGCCCTGGTGATCTCCGCTCGGCGATCCTGCTGCTGAAGGCGCTGCAGGAGCTCTGGCATTTCGTCCTGCACGTGCCGGAGGCGACCGAGTCCGACGTCATTCTCGGCGTGCTGACGCTCATCGACCTGACGCTGACGGGCTCGCTCATCATCATCGTGATCTTCTCCGGCTACGAGAACTTCGTCTCGAAGATCGATGCCGACGACGCACAAGGACTGGCCCGACTGGATGGGCAAGATCGACTTCACGGGGCTCAAGCTGAAGCTCATGTCGTCGATCGTCGCGATCTCGGCGATCCAGGTCCTGAAGGCCTTCATGAACCTCAAGAACATTTCCGATCGCGACCTGACGTGGTCGTCGGCATCCACATGGTGTTCGTCGTGTCCGGCGTCATCCTCGCGCTGACGGACCGCTCTCCGAGAGCGGCCACGGCGGAGCCGGCCGACGAAGGGCACTCGGCGAGCGGGCTCTAGCCGCGCCGGTCCTATTGCGCCGCCAGCACGCGGCGGCACTCCGGCGGGCAGCGCCGCGCAGGGTCACGGCTTGCGCGGCGGTCCCGGCTTCGGGTGCAGCATCTGCGGCGTGAACCATTGCGCCAGCTCGGCGCCGCAGCCGTCGCCCGGCGGCGGCGGCGTCCTGGTCGCCGCAGCTCCCGTCCGCCGGACGGGCAGGCGAGGCGGATGTGGAAATGATAGTTGTGGCCGAAGATCGGCCGGATCTTCGTGAGCCAGCCGCGGTCGGCCGCCGGCCTCGCGGCAGAGCGCCTTCTTGATCGCCGCGTTGACGAAAACGCGCGCCACCTCGGGCTGCTGCGACACGGTCTTGAGCAGAGCGCGGTGTGCTGCGGCGTCCAGACGTTCGGATCGATGTCGAGCCGGTCGTGCCGCACCATGTCGATCGCCGACATCTCCTCGCGCTCGGCGCGCGACAGGCGACGGCTCGGCATCGGCGTCAGCCAGACGTCGGCGTCGAGCCCGATCTGGTGCGAGGCGTGGCCGGTCATCATCGGCCCGCCGCGCGGCTGCGCGATGTCGCCGACGAGGAGGCCCGGCCAGCCGTTGCCTGCGGCAGCCTGTTGCGACGAGCCGCTCGCAGGAAGGCGATCAGGCGCGGGTGGCCCCATATCCGATTGCGCGACAGGCGCATCACCTGCCAGGTGTCGCCGTCGATCGGCAGCGCCACGGCGCCGGCGACGCAGCCCTTGGCGTAGCCGCCGATCGATCGCGCCGGCAGGGGCGCCGCGGCCTTGACGCGCCCGAAGAGCTCCGTGGCGGGCGTCGAGGGATCGTTCGGATGCGCGAGCGGCGGCAGCGGCTTCGGGTCGAGGGTGCCCCTGTCCTGCGCAGCGGCCGGCGCGGAGACGAGAGCGATGGCGAGGAGGAACGGGGGCAGATGGCGTCGCGTCATGGCGCGCCATTGAACCTTAGATTCGCGACGCTGCGAAGGGCGCGACACCGCACAAGCCTGTGCACGGCTCCGGTGCGAGGAGTCTTGCCGCCGAAGTCGCGCAGCGGGCGGGCCGTCGCGGACCGGCCGGGAACGAGCGGTCGCGGCAGCGCGCTCAGGTGCCCGTTCGCATCGCCCCGCTCAATGGCGGACCTGCGGGCGGCCGTCGCTCGGGCTCGGCACGGTGCGGAAGCCCGGCCCGGTCGTGCGCGGCGCGTCGCCGTTGCCGAGATGGCGGACCGCAGCCGGCGCGTCGGCCTCGCGGCGAGGCGCCATCGCGGCGGTGCGACGGCCTCTGCGGCGAGACCTTAAGCCGTAGGCCGCCGTCGGCCGCAGCACCAGGGCGAGCGCGGCACCGAGGCCGGCGACGAGCGCCGCCGTCGCGAGAGGATGCATTTGCGCGGCGAGGAAGAGGCTCGTCCGGCGCGGCTCGCCCGGCAACGAGGAATACTCGTCGCCGTCCTGCCGCGGCCTGTACAGGTTGTCGCGCATCCGCGGCCTTTGCGCATGGCGCGTCGTCTGCGCGGCGCGGCCGGTGCGCTCCATGAGCCTGTCGACGAGGCTGGGCGCGACAGCACCGAGCGCCGCCATCAGCCAGCCGCCGAAGCCGACGGTGAGCTCGCGCCGCGGCGTCTCGGCTGCGAACACGATCGCCTTCGCGACGAGGCGCGGATCGTAGACCGGCGGCGGCAGGCGCGGGTTCACGCCGAGATCGTTGCGGGCATGCTCGGAATAGGGCGTGTCGATGCCGGACGGCTTGATCAGCGTGACGGAGATCGGCGCGCCCTCCCCCTCGAGCTCCATCCGCAGCCCGTCGGTGAATCCCTTCACGGCGTGCTTCGAGGCCGCGTACTGGGTCTGCAGGATCATCGTGCGGTCGGAGAGCACGCTGCCGAGATTGACGATGGCACCACCGCGCCGGCGCAAATGCTGCGCCGCAACGAGCGAGCCGTTGACGACGCCCCAGTAGTTGACGTCGAAGAGCCGGCGCTGATCCGCGAGCGGGATACTGCTCGACGGGCCCGTAGAGCGCGACGGCGGCATCGTTCACCCAGGTGTCAAAGCCGCCGAAGGTCTCGATGGCGACGCGGGCGACGCGTTCGAGATCGTCCCGGCGGCTCGTGTCGCCGGCCACCGCGACCGCGTGCGTGCCTCGCGCGTCGAGCTGCTGGGCAACCTGCCGCAGCGTCTCCGCGTTGCGCGAGACGAGGACGAGGCCGCGCACGCCCCGGGCCGCGAACAGGCGGGCGGCCGCGAGCCCGATCCCGCTCGATGCGCCCGTGATGACGACGACCTGTTCTTCGACCCGTTTCAGCCGAATGGTCATGATTGCCTCTCCTGCGCGGACGGGTCGGTGGATCGACAGTTCAACGCGACCTCGAACGGCCGGGTTCCCGATGCGGCGGAACCGGCTTTTCGCGGCGGGCGTTCTCCGGGCAGAGCCACAACACGGGAGAAACAGCATGGAGACGACGACGAACACCGGCGGCGAGGTTCGCGAGACCCACGACCTCATCGCGAGCGACAAGGTCGAGGGCACGCCGGTCCGGCGCCCGAACGGAGACAAGATCGGCACCATCGAGCGCGTCATGATCGAGAAGCGCTCCGGCAAGGTCGCCTATGCGGTGATGAGCTTCGGCGGCATCCTCGGGCTCGGAGAGGAGTACTATACGCTCCCCTGGGGCGTGCTGACCTACAACACCGACCTCGACGCCTACGCGGTCGACCTCAGCGAGGACCAGCTCCGCGGCGCCCCGCGCCGCACCGCCGAAGGTCACGACGCCTCCTACGACCGCGAATGGGAGGAGCACGTCCATCGCTACTACAACGCCACGCCCTACTGGGGGAAATCCGATTCATCGAGGAGCGGCGCCTGAGCGCCGCCTGCCCCCGAAACGATAAACGCCCGGCTGAGCGCCGGGCGTTTTTTGTGGGCCCTTGCGCCGGCGGGACGAGGCCTCAGCCCATCCGAGCCGGCGCAGAGAACACGCCTTACTTCGCCTTCTTCGACGCCCGCTTGCTCGAGCGCTTGGTGGCGGAGGTCTTGCTGGAAGCCGCCGCGGCGCGCCGCGTGCTCTTCCGGGCTCCCTTCCGTGCACCCTTCTTGGCGCCGCCCCGGGCCGAGGACCGGGCAGCGGACTTCTTTGCGCCGCGCTTTGCGCCCTTCTTGGCGCCCTTCTTGGCGCCCTTCTTGGCGGACTTCTTGGCGGACTTCTTCGCGGACTTCTTGGCGGTTTTCTTGGCCGCCTTCTTTGCGCCCGTCTTCCGCGTGGTCTTCTTGGCCGCCTTCTTGGCGCCCTTCTTCGCGCCCGAGCGCTTGGTGGCGCTCTTCTTCGCGGACTTCGCCGCGCTCTTGCGAGCGGACTTCTTCGCGCCGGACTTCCGGCTTCTCTTCGCAGGCGCCGAGGCAGGGGTGCTGCCAGTGCTGCTGGTGGTCGAACCCATCGGGTTCGCCTTGTCGTCTGTCGGCATAGCCGCCTCCTTCAAAGCCTTCGCATGACACCGTCACGCTCGATCAGGCAACGTCGTTATACCAAGCGAGTTCCGATTAACGGACAGTGTAGGAAGTAGTCAGGCCACAATTGCTGTGGATATTTATCCGAAGGCGGTCGCTCGGGCTTGCGCGAAGGCGGCGCAAATCGGGTGTCGCCCGAACTCGTTTCGATGCGACGCGACGCCCGCGATGCCGCTTGCGATCGCCGCGCCAAGATGAGCGAGGACGTCTGCGAGCGAATCGAAAATCGCCGCAAGGTCAGTGTGTTAACGATCGACAGACAAGGAGGTCACGATGAAAAGGCAAGTGATGATCGGCGCTACGATCGCTCTTCTTGCGGTCAGCGGAATGGCCTTCGCCCACCACGGTTGGGGCAGCTACGACGCCGGGACGGTGATGACCGTCGAAAACGCCGTGACGGCGCTCGAATGGCAGAATCCGCACGTCCACCTCGCCGTGAATCACTCCGGCGAATCTTGGGACGTCGTCCTCGCACCGCCTTTCCGCATGGAATCGCGCGGCCTCGATCCGGCGATGATCAAGGTCGGCACGCGCATCCGGGTGGTCGGCTATCCCTCGACGAAGGTGCCGCGGGAGATGCGGGCGGAGCGCATCCTCGTCGACGGCAAGACCTTCGAACTGCGCTGACGATGGCGACCTATCTCGACTGGCTCGCGGCCCTGGAGCAATCCGGATTGGGCCACGCGGCGCGCCATTCGGCGCTCCTCTACACGCTCGCAAACCTCGCGCACGTGCTCGGCGCCGCGCTCCTTGTCGGCGCCATCGCGACCTTCGACGTCGCCCTGGCGCTGCGCCGCCTCGGCGAAGCGGCGACGATCGGACGGGTGGCGCTGCCGCTCGCGGCGGCGGGTCTCGCGCTGCAGGTGCCGACGGGTCTCGTGCTCCTCGCGGCGGAGGCGCGGGCGCTCGGAGTCAATCCGGCCTTCTTCGTCAAGATGGCGTTCCTGGCGCTCGGCGTCCTCAACGTCGCCTACGTTCACGCGCGCTTCGGCGGAGCGCTTCGTGCGGGACGATTGCCGGGCGCGGCGCGCATTCCGGCCGCGATCTCCCTCGTCGCCTGGCTGACCGTGCTGCTCGCCGGCCGCATGATCGCCTATCTCTAGGCGGCGGCGCGGCGTCGCCGCGGGGCGGACGGGGCGGTGTCGACTTCGCGCGAAAATGCGCTTAGCCATCGTCGCGGCCGGATTTCGCGTCCAGTGACGAAGCGCAACATCCTCGTCGCCATCCTCTGGATGAGCGGCGCCCTCCTCTCCTTTTCCGCGACGGCGGTGGCGACGCGCGCGCTCGCGCCGACCTTCTCGGTGTTCGAGATCCTCGCCTTCCGCAACGCCGCCGCGGTCGTCATGCTCGCCGCCGCCGCCCTCGTGCGGCCGGCGCTGCGGCCTGCTCTGCGGCCGCGCCGCCTCCGCCTCCACCTCGTGCGCAACGCCGCGCATTGGGGCGGTACCTTCGGCTGGACGCTCGGCGTCACGCTCCTGCCGCTCGCCACGGTCTTCGCCCTCGAGTTCACGGCGCCGGCCTGGGTCGCGCTCCTCGCCGTCCTCTTCCTGCGCGAGGACCTGACGGTCGGGCGGATCGTCGCCGTCGCCTTCGGCTTCCTCGGCGTGCTCGTGATTCTGCGGCCGGGCGCCGGCAGCCTCGACGCGAGAAGCCTCATCGTCCTCGCCGCAGCGGTCGGCTTCGCCGTCACCGCCATCGCCACGAAGGCCCTGACCCGCACCGAGAGCGTGTTCGCGATCCTGTTCTTCATGAACCTGATGCAGTTCGTCCCGAACTTCGCCGGCGCCGGGCGCGCCTTCTGGCTCAAGCTCGAGCCGGTCCACGCGGCGCCGCTCGCGGCAATCTGCCTCGGCGGACTGTTCTCGCATCTCTGCCTCACCAACGCCTACCGCTACGGCGACGCGACGATGGTGATGCCCCTCGATTTCCTGCGCGTGCCACTCATCGCTCTCGTCGCCTGGCGGCTCTATGGCGAGCCCCTCGATCCCTTCGTGCTCCTCGGCAGCGCGATCATCGTCGTCGGGATCGTCTTCAATCTCCGCTCCGAGGCGAGGACGGCGGCGGCATGAGCTTCTCGCCGCAGCAGGATGCCGCGCTCGCTGCCGTCTCCGCGTGGCTGCGCCACGGCGAGCGTCCGGTCTTCCGCCTGTTCGGCTATGCCGGCACCGGCAAGACCACCCTCGCCCGCCACATCGCGGAGGGCGTCGACGGCGAGGTCGCGTTCGGCGCCTATACCGGCAAGGCCGCGCTCGTCATGCGCAGCAAGGGCTGCACGGACGCCTCGACGATCCACTCGCTGATCTATCGCTCCCGCGAGTCAGACGAGGGCGGCCCGCAATTCGTGCTCAACCGCTCGAGCGCCGCCGCGAAGGCCGACCTCATCGTCATCGACGAATGCTCGATGGTCGATGAGGAGCTCGGCCGCGACCTGCTCTCCTTCGGTCGTCCCGTGCTCGTCCTCGGCGACCCGGCGCAGCTCCCACCCGTGAAGGGCGGCGGCTTCTTTACCGACGCCGAGCCGGACGTGATGCTCACGGAGGTGCACCGGCAGGCGAAGGACAATCCGATCGTGCGGATGTCGATCGCGGTGCGCGAGGGCGGTCGCCTCGAGATCGGCGGCTTCGGCGAAAGCCGCGTCATCCGCCGCCGCGAAATCGACGCGGAGACGGTGATGCAGGCCGACCAGATCCTCGTCGGCCTCAACCGTACGAGACGGCTCTACAACGGGCGGATCCGCGCGCTCAAGGGCTACCGCGACCCGATGCCGGCGGCCGGCGAGAAGCTCGTCTGCCTGCGCAACGACAGGAGCAAGGGGCTGCTCAACGGCGGCACCTGGACGATCCAGGCGCTGCGTCCCTCGCTCAACGACTTCGTCCGCCTCGACGTTCTGCCCGAAGGTGAGAGCCGGCGCCGACCCGTCGAAGTCTCGGTGCTGAAGGCGTTCTTCGAAGGCGGCGAGGATGCGCTGAGCTTCGTCGAGCGCCGCGAGTCGGACGAGTTCACCTACGGCTATGCGCTGACCGTGCACAAGGCGCAGGGCTCGCAATGGGACGACATCGTCCTGTTCGACGAATCCTACGCCTTCCGCGAGCACCGCAGCCGCTGGCTTTACACCGGCCTGACCCGTGCCGCCGAGCGCATCACCGTCGTCGTCTGAAGCGCAAGCACCCCTCCCGAAGCGGCGGAGCGCAGGCGCACGCGCGCCTTCCGCCATCGCGTTCCCGGGCGCGGCAGCTTCGCGGGGATCGGCGCCGGCGAACCCGGCCCGAATGTCGGGGGCGACCGCGGTCCCGTCTTGGCGCACGTACATTATATAAGAGGCGCGGCGGCGGCGCCGGTTGGATGTGGCCCAATTGCGGCAAGCGGAGCCGCGCGCGGCAACCCTCGTCGTCTCGTCGTCGCCGGTTCCGCCGCGGCGTCGCAGGCTCGTGACGGGCAGCGGCGGACCTGTCAGCATGGACGCTAAGAGGATGGAGTCCGGCATGCCCTCTCCCGAAGACTGGCTGATCCCGGCGGAGCTGCAGCCCGAGCAGGCGAACCTCGCTTACGATCTCCGCGAGGCGCTTGCCTGTGTCGTCGGGCTCCGCGCGATCGTTCCGGAGGACGCCTTCACCGCCGAGGCCCTCGGCACTGACAGGATCGGCCACGGCGTCGCCATCCGCGCCGACGGTCTCGTGCTCACGATCGGCTACCTGATCACCGAGGCTGCCGAGATCTGGCTCACGACCTCGCGCGGGCGCGCCGTGGCGGCGCATCCCATCGCCTACGACTACACGAGCGGCTTCGGCCTCGTGCAGGCTCTGGGGCCGCTGGACGGGCCGGCGATGGGCCTCGGCACATCGAAGCGCGCGGCGCTCGGCGAGGCGGTGGTGATCGGCGCAGCCGGCGGCAAGTCGCACTCCCTCGGCGCGCGCATCGTCGCTCGGCAGGAATTCGCGGGCTATTGGGAATACCTGATCGAGGACGCGCTGTTCACGGCGCCGGCGCATCCGCATTGGGGCGGCACGGCCCTGATCGGCCCACGCGGCGACCTCCTCGGAATCGGCTCGCTGCAGCTCCAGCACCAGGGCCCCGGCGGGCGTCCGGTGCCGCTCAACATGGTCGTGCCGATCGATCACCTGAAACCGATCCTCGACGACCTTCTCACCTTCGGGCGGGTCAACGCGCCGCCGCGTCCCTGGCTCGGTCTCTACGCGATGGAGGATCCCGACGATCTGGTCGTGCTCGTCGGCCTCGCCGGAGACGGTCCCGCCAAGCGCGCCGGGCTCGCGGCGGGCGACGTGGTGCGGGCGGTGGCCGGCGCCCCGGTGCCGTCGCTCGCCGGCTTCTACCGCGCCATGTGGGCGCTCGGCGAGGCCGGCGTCGAGGTGCCGCTCACCCTCGACCGGGAAGGCGACGTGTTCGACATCACGGTCCGGTCCGGCGATCGCGGCCGCTACCTCAAATCCGCGCGCCTGCACTGAGGCGGCCAGCGGACGCCCGGCCCGCGCTGTCGGATCGCGGCGGTCTCGCGCGTCCTCTGCGCGAACGGCCCTTGAGTTCCCCTTCGATCAGGAGACGACGATGATTGCGGACCTTCCGCGCGACGCGCCCACGGCCTGGTCCACCTGGACCGGCCGCATCGTGAGCGGCCTCGTCGTCGCGTTCCTTCTCGTCGACGGCGCGATCAAGCTCGTGCCGATCGCCGTCGTCACGGAGACGATGGCGCAGCTCGGCTGGCCCGCGAGCGACACGCTCGCGCGGGTGCTCGGCGTCCTGACCCTTGCCGGCACGATCCTCTATGCGCTGCCGCGGACGTCGGTCCTCGGGGCGATCCTGCTCACGGGCTACCTCGGCGGCGCCATCGCGACGCATGTGCGCGTCGGCAGCCCGCTCTTCAGCCACACGCTGTTCGGGGTCTATCTCGGCCTTCTCGTCTGGGGCGGGCTCTACCTGCGCGACCGCCGCCTGCGAGCCCTGATTCCGCTCACCGCAGCGCGTTGACCCGGACTGTCGAGGCGGTCGCCTGGATGTTGTCCGGAGCCTCCGGCAATGCCGTCGGGCGCTTCCGCGAACGGTTGCGCTCCGGCGGCCGCCCGTCGGGCGTCCCGGCGGAAGCGAGAAGCTGCGTGCGGGTGTTCTTTCCGACGAGGCGGGATTCGCGGATGTCCTGAAAGTCGGACATATCGTGCGGCGCCGGGCCGCCGCCGACGAAGACCCGCGGACCGTCGGCGAAGACGACGACGTCGCCGCGGCGCAGCGTCTCGTCGTCGAGAATGTCGCGAAGGAGTTCGGCCATCGAGGCGGCGCGGGCCTGCTTCGGCACGGTCGTCTTCTCGACCGGCGCCGTGGCGACGGCGGGCTTGGCGCGGCGGATCGAGCGCTGCTGGGGCACGTACAGCGGCGGCGGGGGCGCAAGGTACGGGGACGGAGCCGGCCGCGGCGCCCGGAAGCCGAGCCCGCCGAACAACGCCTCGAAGAAGTTCTGCGCCTGCGCCGGAGCGCTGAGGCCGACGAAAACCAAGCCGGAGAGGAGAAGCCCGCGGGCGACCTTCCCTTTCGCTGAACGCGCTGAAAAAGCCATGGCTCAACCCCGGGGGACCTGTGCTCGGCCCTCGACCGGCAACGCCATCATCGGCTCACGGTTCCGCTGGGTCAAGTAAAAGTGTCTAAAATGCGGCGAAAGACGAATTCTGCCTGATCGTGACGTTTCTGCCACTCAGGTCGAACCCTTAAGGCAATTTCCCCCTTGTCACATCATACTATAACGGTTAATTTAACTGCCGATAAGACACTTGACCGGCGCCCCGACGCTTCGCCGGTCGTCCGGCCGGCGGGACGCCTGTTCCGGACGGCCGGAGCCGCAGAGCGTTCACGAAGAACAGGGGGGTCCAATGAAGGTGATGTGCGGCCCGGACGTCCTCACGGACGAACTCGAGATCCTGGTGGCCCTGGCGGAGAGCATCCGCTTCGACCGGGATGCCTGGCGGAACGCCGCCTGCCGTCTCGCGGAGGCCTATACGGCCGCGGCGGGGATCCGCAACATCAACGACGGCTTCGACCTGCCCTCGATCGAGTTCCTGCTCGAGGAGATCCGCGAGCGGCCGGTCACTCGGATTTCGCTGGCGGCCGATCGCCGGCAGGTGCATTAGCCCGCCGCAACTCGATCCGCAATTCGAGCCCGAGGGCGGCGGCAGTCCTTGCGAGGTTCGCCAGGGTGACGTTGGTCGCCGGGTTGAGCAGGTTCTGGACCGCGCCCGACGTCTTGCCGATGAGCGCCGCGAAGGCCCGCTGCGAGATGCCGTGCTCGCGCAGCGCCGCGGCGATCTGCGCCGCGATCTCCGCCTTGAGGTTGTGGCCGCCATTTTCGGCGAGCTTCGGGCGCAGGGCGCGGCGGCGCGGCCCGGTCGCCTCCGCCTCGGGGAAATGGCGGGCGAGGATGCGCGGCACCACGCCGAGTTCGGCCGCGACGGCGTTGAAGGAACGGTCGGCGCCCGCGAAGAGCTGGCGGGCCCGTTCGAGTTCGGATTGCGTCAGCTCGTTGCGCCAGCGGTAGCCGCGGGTGCTCAGGACGGATCGCCGCCGCACCGCGCGCGGCTTGTCCGGCGCAGGACCCTCAGAGGGGCCGGCCGTCGGGTCTCCATCGTCGTCGATCATGCCGCTTCTCCAAGGCGGCAACAACGTAGCATAACATTCTCGTGAGCAAAATCGGGGGCGCAGCCCGAATCGCCGCGGCGCAGACGCCCGTTCGCGCCGCTCGGAAGCCCGGCTCCGCAACCGCCGGACGGGTCAGACGAGGACGCTCGCGCCGTGCAGGACCATCATCACGAAGGCGCTGAGAGCCGCCACGGCGAGCGCGCTCGGGCCCGCCGCCCTCGTCCCCTGCGGCTCCCCGCCGAACAGGCGCGCGACGACGTTGAGGAAAACGAGCCCGCCCGCGGCGTAGCAGAGGTAGATCAGGAAAGTCGTCGGATCGAGGAGGTGCGGATAACGGCCGTAGCCGAGCAGCGCCCGGTCGAGGCGCGGGAAGAGCATGGCGGCGACGACGTCCTGCGAGCCGCCGAACAATTGTCCGACGCCGTAGCCGAGCGCGAGGAGGGCGAGGGCCGCTGCCCAGGTCAGGATGAGCGACACCGACCAGACCCGCACGCTCTGCTCGAATGACGTGCCGCGGGCCCGCGCGACGAGGGCGACGGCGACGCTGACGAGGAGAACGAGGAGAATCGCGGCAAGGGCGATCACCGTCACGGCGATGTGGTCGTTGACCGAGACGCCTCCCGAGAAGCGGGTGAGTACGTAGAACTCGAGCGGGATCGTGATCCAGACGAGGCGCGCGACCGCGTCCTCGAGGGTTTGGCTGCCGACGATCCGGCCGAGCGGGAAGCGCAGCCATTCGCGTCCCGTCGTCAGGCGCAAATTCCAGGCGGCCATGGCCCTGTCCGTGCCTCCTCGACCGGAGCGCTCAGTTGCTCCAGCTCAGCGCGATCGAGCGCAGGCGCGCGCCCTGCGGGATCGTCTGGATGTCGATCTCAGTCCGCTGCGGCTGCCAACCCGCCGGCCCGCCGCGCAGGAACGGAAAGATCTGTCCGATCAGCGAGGAGCGCGTCGGCATCGGCATCGTGAAGCCGAAGCAGGCGGGCTCGCCGGCGGCGACGTAGGCGAGTTCGGAGGATAGCCCCGAATAGACGGGCGCGGCGGAGGCAAGCGCCCGGCTCGTCTGCGTCGACCGCGCCAGAAGGCCGTCGCTGCGCGCCACGCCCTCGAAGCCGTAGACCTGCCGCAGGTCGCGCCCGAGCGTCCTCGGATCGTCCGTGCGGCCGGCGCAGGCGACGCGCTGCGTCGGATCGCTGACGACGAAATGGAAATCGGCGCCGAGCGGCGCATCGTATTTCTGCGCCGCCGCCGAAGCGGCATGGTGATCGAGATAGCGCGGCAGGGACACGAAGCGGCCGGACGGACCGAAGGACGGCAGCGGCCTGCCGCCGGAGCATTCGGTCGTCACCGCGTCGCGGCTCACGAAGGCCTCGTCGGCCTCGCCCGCATTGCCAGTCGTCTGCGTGCGCACGTGCCAGACGGTGGCGCGCGAAACCCGAAAGGCGCGGCCGCCGGAATCGGCGACGAGGTAGAAGAGCCGCCCGCTCGCTATGTAGCGCGCCGCGCCGGCGACCGGCGCCAGGTCGTCGCCCGCTGCGAGATAGAGGCCGGGCCGGCCGCTCCCGAGCAGGCGCTCGCATTGCACGCGGTCCGAGGCCGCGAGCGCCGGAGCCTGCGCGGCTATCGCGGCCGCGCAGAGGCCCGATACGACTCGTTTCATGGCGTTCCCCTTTCACGGTGAGAGCGAAGGCTGTCGTCGTCCGCGCCGCGCCGCGGCTGTGCCTTGCGCGGCCGGCGCGGCGGCTGGGGCGGCGGAGCCGGCGCTCCCCCGCGCTGGCGCGCCAGATGGCGGCTCGCGGTGGCGATGAAGGCGCCGATGCCGTCCTTCGCGTCGACCGCGTCCTCGCCGACGACGCGGTCCATGACGTATTCGCCGAGCGCGCGATAGGCTTCGAACTGCGACTCGCCGAACCATTGGTCGACGGTCGTCTCATGCGGGAATTCCGGGTGAATCTCGCCGTAGCTGCGCGCCGCCGCGGGCTCGCCGCCGAGGAAGCCCGGCTTCAGGTAGAGGAGCTTGCCCGGCAGGTCGGGCCGTTCCGGATAGATGATGTCGGCGACGGCGGCGTAAGCCATCCCCGGCGGCTGCGCGGTGCGCGGCTTGATGTCGAGCGCCTCGAACTCGATCCTGACGCCGAAATCGAGGGAGATGCGGCGGATCGCATTGCCGAGATCCTCGAAGGTGCATTTCGGATCGCAGCCCGCATCGCAGACGACGATCGAGCGGCAGCGGCGCCGGATCATCTCGTAGAGGCCGAGATTCTCGAAATGACCACCGTCGGAGAGATAGACGAACTTGCGGTAGTCGTTGGCGAGGCCCAGCGCCTCGTAGACGAGGGGTTTTGCCGCGATCTTCGGTCCGCTCAGGGTGAAGCTCGACGTGCCGGCGGGGCCGGGATTGCCGAGCCAACCGCCGAGGCGGACGTTGAACAGGGTCAGGAGCAGGCTGAGCGTCGGCGAGGAGTGATAGCCCATGTTCGGGCTCGCCGCGGCGCCGGAGAGCGTCATCGCGGTGCCAAGCGTCATGCCCTTCGCGCCCTTGCGGCCGCGCGCATAATCCCGCGAAGGCCGGTAGCAGCCGATGCGCTGCGTGTCCGTCCAGTCGATCCAGGGCAGGTTGCCGCTGCCGACGGCCCGCGCCGTCGCCGTGAGCGGCAAGGCGCGGCGCTCCTGGAAGGCGAGGTCTTTGCCCTTCAGGACGTTGAGCGCGATGTTCGCGACGAGAAGCTGCGGCGGCAGCTTGCCGGGCTCGGCCGGCTTCTGCGGCCAGAGATCCTGAAGGGCGATGTTGTCGCGCTCGTCGAATCCGGTGAACGGATTCGGCGCCCGGTCGCGCCGCGAAGCGCCAAGGAAGGTGCGGATCAGGCGGTTGCGGTAGACGCTGTGCAGCGAGAAGCGGTTGATGTTGACGAAGCGCGAGATGGCCAGGCCGAAGACGAGAATGCCGAAGAACCAGGCGAGGAGCGAGAGCGGCGAGGCGGCGCTCGCCGCTTCGCTCGGCAGCACGACGCCGGCTTTGCCGAAGACGATCCAGTCGAACCCCGCCGAGAGCAGGGCGAGGAGGCAGACGATGAAGACCGGCGTGACGATGGCGAGAACGAACCGCGCCGAGAGGTTCTTCCAGGTCTTGATCTCGTCGCGCACGAAGGCGGCGGTCGAGGAGGCCTTGCCGAGGAGAGCGATGAGGATGGCGGCGGCGCCGCCCGAGCCCGCAAACCAGCCGACGGCGTTCGGAAACGCGAAGCTGCCGACCACCGCCGACCCGCCGAGCACGACCACGAATCCGGCCGCCCATATCCACGCCACGAAGGCGTAGTGACCGCCGGCCCGGGCGAGCCATTCGCGCTCGGCGTCGGCCCAGGGCGCATCGCTCGTCAGGCCGACATAGATCAGCTCGCCGAAGAAGATGGCGCCGACGACGATCGCCGGACCGAAGCAGACGAGGAGAAGCCCGCGCAGATCGGATGGGCCGTTCGGACGCAGCGGCGCCAGCGCCTCGACGGGGCCGTGCAGGAGCCAGAGGATGCCGGTGAGGACGAGGCCGAAGACGATCCCGGAGAGCGCATAGCTCACCGCCGCCCAGGCGACGTAGCCGATGACGGGATCCTCGCGGGAGGCGCTCGCCACCGTCGTGCGTACCGAGGGAGCCGGCACGCGGGCGCCCGGCTCCCCCGCCCGCGGCGACAGGCGCGCGAAATAGAAGGCGAGGAGCCAGGCGAGCGCGCAGATGAGCGCTCCCGCGAGCGAGAGCGTGACCGCGATCGACGGCCAGGGCGGGTCGACGTACTCGACGATGGCGAGATATTTGATGCCGGCGACGCTGGCGAGAAAGCTGCCGAGCAGCATCGGCAGGAGGTTCGTCATCCAGAAGGCGAGGCGCGTCGAGCGCATGTTTTCCCAGCCCGGGCGCTGCAGGAGGGAATCGAGGAGCGCCGATCCGACGAGGGTGATCGCCAGCATGGCGAGCGTGCCGGCATGGGCCGGATCGATTCCCCACGCCGTGAGCGCGGCGAGCTTCGCGAGCGCGATCGCCGACAGGATCAGCGGCATGATCACGAGCCAGTTCAGGAGGAGATTGCGGACGTAGAGCGCGACGATGGTGAGCGTGTCGGCGGAGAACAGGCCGGTGTGCGGCGTCAGGTAGTTGCTGTAGCGCCAGAGATAGGCGAGCGGCGAGGTCCGGTCCGGCTCGCGGTCGGAGCGCAGGCCGGCAAGCACCGCCTCGTAACCCCGGCGCTGCACCCAGGACATCAGCCAGGAGCCGATATAGCCGCCGCCGGAGACGGTCGAGAGATAGTCGAACCGGTGCAGGAGCTGACGCCGCGCCAGGCTCTGGATCGCGCCGAGCGCGAAGGCGGCGCTGCGGATGCCGCCCCCGGAGAGGCAGAGCGCCGAGAGATCGTCGAGCGCATGCGCCCGCGCGAAATAGGGATGGAGCCCCGCCGCGTCCGCGGCCCCGTCCGGCGTCGGACCGGCTGGCGCCGCGGCGCCGCGCGCCCCTTCGCCGTCCGGATCGGCCTCGACGAGGATGCGGCGGCGGAGAAGAACGTCCTGGTGTTCCTGGAGCAGCGTCGCCAGGGTGTCGGCGGGTGCTCCGGCCGGACCCTTGGCCCGAGCGCCTTCGAGGTTCTGCGCAGGAGGAACCTTCTCGCCTCGACGCATCGCTCGTCGCCCCACGGTGATGCACCCAGGCGCCGTCGCCCGGTGCGGCAAAGCGAGCCCGCGCCGCGGCGACGCGAGATCATTTCCTTAAGGAAGCTCCAGCCCTCGACGTCCTGCAATCGGGAATTTCAGAGGAAAATCCCGCAATATCTTGGCTGGCCGACTTCCGGCACCGAAAATGCCTCTAAGGAACGTGAAGCCGTGTGACGCGCTTCACGGAGCGCCTACCGACCGCGCTCCGGCAGGAACGCCGCCAGCGCGCCGATCGCCGGCAGGAAGGCGCAGATCCGGTAGACGGTCTCGAGGCTCGTGTGGTCGGCGAGGATGCCGAGGAGCGCCGCGCCAAGCCCGCCCATGCCGAAGGCGAAGCCGAAGAAGAGCCCGGTGACGACGCCGACGCGTCCCGGCAGCAGCTCCTGCGCATAGACCAGGATCGCCGAGAAGGCGGAGGCCAGGATGAGGCCGATCGGCACCGTCAGGACGGCGGTCCAGAACAGGTTGGCGTGGGGCAGGATCAGGGTGAAGGGCAGGACGCCGAGGATCGAGCCCCAGATCACGGGCTTGCGCCCGAGCCGGTCGCCGATCGGCCCGCCGAGCAGCGCGCCGAGCGCCACGGAGCCGAGGAACAGGAACAGGTAGAGCTGCGATTCCTGCACCGATACGCCGAAGCGATCGATCAGGTAGAACGTGTAATAGGAGGTGAAGCTCGCGAGGTAGAAGTACTTCGAGAAGATCAAGACCAGCAGCACCGCGACCGCGCGCACGACGAGCGGGCGCGGCATGGCCGGCTTGTGAGCCGGCGCCGCCTGCCCCCGGCGGGGAACGATGCGGGCGCCGTACCAGCGCCCGACGGCCGCGAGCACGGCGATGCCGAGGAGGGCGACGAGGGAGAACCAGATCACGCTGTGCTGGCCCCGCGGCACCACGATGAAGGCCGCCATCACCGGCCCCAGGGCCGTGCCGGCGTTGCCGCCGACCTGGAAGATCGATTGCGCGAGCCCGTGCCGGCCGCCCGAGGCGAGGCGCGCCACCCGCGAGGCCTCCGGATGGAACACGCTCGAGCCGATGCCGACGAGGGCCGCCGCGAGGACGAGGAGCGGATAGCTGCCCGCCTGGGAGAGAAGGATCAGGCCGGCGAGGGACGAGCCCATCCCGACGGCGAGGGAGAACGGCAGCGGATGCCTGTCCGTGTACAGCCCGACCAGGGGCTGCAGCAGGGACGCCGCCGTGAAGAACACGAAGGTGAGGACGCCGATCTGCGTGAAGTCGAGGGAATGGGCGGATTTCAGGACCGGGTAGATCGCCGGCAGCAGCGACTGGATGAGGTCGTTCAGAAGGTGCGACAGGCTCAGCGCCCCGAGCACCGCGAAGGTCGTGCCTTCCCGGTCCGAGGCCCGCGTCAGGGCGGGTTGTGCGGCGACGCGCTGGTCCATCTCAGGTCTTCTCTCCGGCTCCGCTCGGCTCCTGCGGCGAGCCGCGACGCACCCTGAGGGCGGGACTTTCGCCGGCTTCGGACCCGATGGGACTTTCTTTGCCCTCGCCCGCCCCGCCTCGCAAGACCGCAATTGCATGCCTGACAGGCGCCGCGGAGCGGCTTTGCCGCTATTCCGCCGGAGTCGGCGACGGCATCGGGCCGTCAGGAGCGAGGGCCGCCGCGCGGGGCGCCCTGCGGCCGCCGCGCCGGAAGAGGCCGTTCACCCGCGCCGCGAGCCCGTCCATGAACAGGTAGAGCACCGGCGTGATGAAGAGCGTCAGGAGCTGCGACATGATCAGGCCGCCGACGACCGCGATGCCGAGGGGCTGGCGCAGTTCCGCCGAAGCGCCGTGTCCGACGGCGATCGGCAGCGCGCCCATGATCGCGGCGAGCGTCGTCATCATGATCGGCCGGAAGCGCAGGAGGCAGGCCTCGCGAATCGCCTCGAAGGGGCTCGCCCCCTCCTCCCGCTGTCGCTGGAGCGCGAAGTCGACCATCATGATGGCGTTCTTCTTGACGATGCCGATCAGCATCAGGATGCCGATCACCGCGATGACCGAGAGGTCGAGATCGAACAGCCGGAGCGCGCCGAGGGCGCCGACGGCCGCGGCCGGCAGGCCCGTCAGGATCGTCAGGGGGTGGATGAAGCTCTCATAGAGGATGCCGAGGACGATGTAGATCGTCAGCACCGCCGCGCCGAGAAGCAGGCCCTGGTTGCCGAGCGCATCCTCGAAGACCCGCGCCGTGCCGGCAAAGGTGGTGGAGATCGTCGTCGGCACGTTGAGCTGCGCCTTGATGGCCTCGATCCGCTGCACCGCGTCGCCGAGGGAAACCCCGGCCGGGGTGTCGAAGGACACCGTGATCGCCGGCAATTGCCCGAGCTGGTTGACCGAGAGCGAGCCGAAGGTCCGCGTCACCGTCGCGAAGGCGGACAGCGGCACGAGGACGCCGTTCGCGTTGCGGATGCGCACGAGATCGAGGCGGTCGGCCGACCATTGCAGGCGCGGATCGAACTCGACGAGCACCTCGTAGCTGTCGGCAGTCGTGTAGATGGTCGAGATCTGGCGCGTGCCGAAGCCCGTGTAGAGGGTCGAGCGCAGCTCGTCCGCGCCGATGTTCAGCGCGCTCGCCTTGTCCCGGTCGACGGTGACGGTCGCCTGGAGGGCGGTGTTCTGGAGGTCGGTGGTCACGCCGGTGAAGGTCGAGCGGTCGCGGCCCATGGCGTCGGCGAGGCGGACCGCCCAGCGCTCGAGCTCGGCCCGGTCGAGCCCCTGCACGACGAACTGGTACTGGCTCTTCGACTGGCGGCCGCCGATGCGCAGGTTCTGCACCGGCGTGATGAAGCTCTGGATGCCGGCCACCTGGCCAAGGTCGCGGCGCAGATCGGCAAGGACCGTGTCGAGGGAGGCGCGCTCGGCCTTGGGCTTCAACTCGACGAAGAAGCGGCCCTGGTTGAGGCTGTTGCTCGCGCCCTGCGAGCCGACGCTCGAGACGACATGGGCCACCGCCGGAGCCCGCCGCAGCACCTCCTCGACCTCGTGCTGGAGGTCGGTCATCGCCTGGAAGGAGATGTCCTGGCGCGCCTCCGTCGTGATCTGCAGCTGGCCGATATCCTCGATTGGGAAGAAGCCCTTCGGGATGGTCATGAACATGTGCCCGGTGAGCGCCACCGAGGCGAGGAAGGCAAGCGCCGTCACGATCCGGAAGCGCAGGCAGAGATCGAGCAGCACCCGATAACCGGCGAGCACGCGGTCGAAGCCGCGCTCGAACAGGTTTCGCCGCGCCGGCGCATTGCGGCCATGGGCGCTGGGCAGCCGCGCCGCGAGCATCGGCGTGAGGGTCAGCGAGACGAGGGCCGAGGCGACGATCGCGATCGTCACCACCATCGCAAACTCGTTGAAGATGCGGCCGACGACGCCCCCCATCAGGAGGACCGGGATGAAGACAGCGCAGAGGGAGACGGTGATCGACAGGATGGTGAAGCCGATCTCGCGCGAGCCCTTCAGCGCCGCCTCGAACGGCGTCATGCCCTCCTCGACGTGGCGGACGATGTTCTCGAGCATGACGATGGCGTCGTCGACGACGAGGCCGACGGCGAGCGTGAGCGCGAGGAGCGAGATGTTGTCGATCGAGAAGCCGAGCGCGTACATCGCTGCGAAGGTGGCGATGATCGAGATCGGCACCGCGACGCCCGGGATCAGGGTCGCGGCGAGCCGGCCGAGGAAGAGGTAGATCACGAGGATCACGAGGCCGACCGTCAGCACCAGCGTGAACTGGACGTCGTGAACGGCCTCGCGGATCGAGGTCGAGCGGTCGTTGAGCACGCTGATCGAGGCGCCGGGGCCGAGCTGCTGTTGGAACTTCGGCAGCATGGCGCGGACGTGGTCGATGACCTCGACCGTGTTGGCGTCGGTCTGGCGCTGCACGGCGAGGACAAGGGAGCGCTCGCCGTCGTACCAGCTCGCGACCTGGTCGTTCTCGACGGAATCGATCACCCGCGCAATGTCGCCGAGGCGCACCGGATGGCCGTTGCGGACGGCGACGATGATATCGCGGAAGGCGTCGGCGTTGACGAGCTGGGTCTTGGCGTCGATGGTCAGGTTCTGGGCGTTGCCCTCGACGGTGCCGACCGGCGTGTTGACGTTCGCCGCCGCGACGGCGAGCTGGATCTCGTCGACGCCGATGCCGCGCGCCGTCAGCGCCGCCGGGTCGAGCTGGATGCGGACGGCGTATTTCTGGCTGCCGAAGCTCAGCACCTGGCCGACGCCGTTGATCGTCGACAGCGCCGGCGAGATCACCGTCTGCGCGAAGGCGTCGAGCTTCGAGAGCGGCATCGTCTCGCTGCGCAGGGCCAGCAGCAGGATCGGCGCGTCGGCCGGGTTGAGCTTGCGGTAGCTCGGCGGCGTCGTCATCTCGATCGGCAGTCGCTTCAGCGTGCGCGCGATCGCCGCCTGCACGTCGGCCGCGGCCTGGTCGATGTCGCGGTTGAGGTCGAATTCGAGGGTGATCGACGTCGCGCCCTGAATCGATGTCGAAGTGATGCTCTGGACCGCCGGGATCGTCGAGAATTCCTTGATCAGCGTCGTCGCGACCGAGGTCGCCATCGTCTCGGGGGAAGCACCGGGAAGCTGCGCCGAGACCGAGATCGTCGGGAAATCCACCCGCGGCAATGCCGCGACGGGGAGCGTGCGATAGGCGAAGATGCCGGCGAGCGTCAGCGCGAGCGAAAGCAGGATCGTCGCGACCGGCCGCCGGATGAAGAGTGCCGAGATGTTCATCAGCGGACCTTCTTCGCCGCGTCCTGCGCCGCGTTCGCGGCAACGGCGCCGCTCGCGCCGCTCGCCGTCTCAACCGTCTCCTCGACGCGGATGCCATCGCGCAGGCGCGGCTGGCCCTCGACGACGACGTGCTCGCCGGGCTTGATGCCAGAGGCCACGGCGGCGACCTCGCCGAGCTGGCCCGCGATCTCGACCTTGCGCCGCTCGACCGTCTTGCCCGGCGTCACGACATAGGCGAAGGGCTGATCCTGGCCCGGCGCGATGGCGACGAGGGGCACGGTCGTCGCGTTCGAATGCGTGCCGACGTCGAGCTCGGCGCGGACGTACTGCCCCGGCCAGAGGCGGCCGTCCTCGTTCGGCAGCAGCGCCTTCACCGTGATGGTGCCGGAACTCTGCTCGACGCTCGAATCGACGAAGGACAGGATACCGCTCGCGAGCGCCTGCGTGCTGCCGCTCGCGTAGATCCGCACCGGTGCGCGATCGGGATGCTCGAGCGCGGCGCGGACGAGATCGAGGTCGCGCTCCGGCAGGGCGAAGGTGACGCGCAGGGGCTTCATCTGCGTGATCGTGACGAGGCCGTCGCCGGTATTGTCGCTGCCGCGCACGAGGTTGCCCGGCGTGACCCGGATCGTGCCGAGGCGGCCGGCGATCGGCGCCGTGACCGTCGTATAGCCGAGCCGGATCCGGTCGGCATCGAGCGCAGCGCGGTCGCCGACGACGTTCGCGGCGGCGATTTTCGCGTCGGCGGCGTTCTGGTCGATCTGCGCCTGCGAAACGATGTTCTTGAGGACAAGATCCTGCGCGCGCTTGAGGTCCGCCTCGGCCTTCGCCTGCGAGGCGAGATCGCGTTGAAGCGTTGCTTCATCGCGGGCGATCTGCGCCTGGATCTCGCGGTCGTCGATACGGAAGAGGACGTCGCCCTTCGCGACCGTCTGGCCGTCCGTGACGCGCTGCTCGAGGATCTGGCCGTCGATGCGGGCGCGCACCGTCACCGTCGCGATCGGCTCGATCCAGCCGACGCCCGTGCGCGTGATCGGCAGGTCCATCGTCTTCGCGACGGCGGAGACGACGGCGACGCGCGGGCCCTCGCTGCGCGCGCGCTCGCCCGCCTGCGGCGGCGCCGGCGGAGCGCCGAGGCCGACGAGCGCCTTCGCGTCGGTCCAGGCCAGTTCCAGGTCGCCGTCATGCCGCACCTGAACCCAGAAGGCCCCGACAGCGACGACGGCGAGAAAGAGCGTGAAGAGAACGGCGCGCTTCATGCGGCGGCTCCGGTAAGTGTCGGCGGGGAGAATCCGGGAAGGGGCCGCTCCCGCTCGCCGCGCAGGCCGCCGAGGAGAAGATCGGCCATGTCGGCGGCGAGGGCGTCGCCCCGCCCCGGCTGGGCATGTGCCGCCATGCGGATGCCGCCGAGGATGACGAGACTCGCGAGGTCGGGATCGACCCCGGCAAAGCGGCCCTCGCGCAGGCCGTCGCGGATCAATTCGCCGATATCGGTGCGCAGATTGCGGAAGCCCCTGCGCAGGACGCGGCGGCTCTCCGTGCCCCATTCCGCCCGTTGCGTTTCGATCGCCGTAACAGCCGGCGCAAGGCTCCCGATCCGCTTCAGGATGAGCGCGACGAGGCGATGCAGCTTCATCTCGCTCGACCCGGCCTCGCGGCGCAGCGCCTGCAGGGCGGCGCCCAGATCTTCGAGGGTGCGCTCGAGCGACGCGACGAAGAGCGCCTCCTTCGTCGGGAAATAGCGATAGAGGGTCGGCTTCGCTACGGCCGCGCTCGCCGCGATCGCGTCCATATGCACGTCGGCATAGGGCGCCGCCGCGAACAGCCGCGCCGCGGCCTCGACGATGCGCTGCCGCCGCGCAGGGGAAAGCGGCAATGTCGGCACTTTGCCCATTCGATCTCGCAACCGTGAACTCGGAAGTTCAATTTGAACTGGAGAGTTCAGTTGGGCACGGCTGCGCCCGCGGACAACTCACAGCCGGGTGATCGCGGGCCGAATTGGATTAAATCTTCGTAATCTGTGCGCCTTCGTCTCTCCCCGCTTGCGAGGAGAGGCGAAGCTGCCTGATTGGGCCGGACGCCATCACGCGCCCCAGCGCAGCGCGGCGGTGTGCACGGGCTCATCCCAGAGGCGCGTCAGCTCGTCGTCGAGCACCGTCACCGTGAGCGAGCAGCCGGCCATGTCGAGCGAGGTGACGTAGGAGCCGACGAGCGAGCGGCGACGATTCGCGCCCGGCGTCGTCGAGGAGGCGCTTCGCGCTGTTGTACATGAGGTAGAGTTCCATCGCCGGCGTGCCGCCGAAGCCGTTGACGAGGAGCAGGACCGCGGCGCCCGGTCTTGGCGCAAGATCGCCGAGGATCGGCGCCATCACTCCTCGGCGATGGCGTCCGCCGATTCTCGAGGCGCACGCGCCGGCGACCCGGCTCGCCATGGATGCCGACGCCCATCTCCATCTCGTCCTCGCCGAAGCGCGAAGGTCGGCTTGCCGGCCGCCGGCACGGTGCAGGAGGTCAGCGCCACGCCCATCGAGCGGGTTCGGCCGTTGACCTGCCGGCCGAGCGCCTGCAGCTCGGCGAGACCGCGCCTCTGCCTCGGCGGCGGCGCCGACGATCTTCTCGACGATCAGCGTGCCGGCGACGCCGCGCCGGCCGGTCGTGAATAGGTCGAGTTCTCGACCGCGACGTCGTCGTCGGTGACGACCGTCAGCGATCTCGCGGCCCGCCATCTCGGCGGCCATCTCGAAGTTCATCACGTCGCCTTCGTAGTTCTTGACGATGAAGAGGCAGGCCGGCGCCGGTGTCGACCGCCTCGGCGGCGGCGACCATCTGGTCGGGCGTCGGCGAGGTGAAGACCTGGCCGGGACAGGCGGCGTCGAGCATGCCGAGTGCCGACGAAGCCGGCGTGCAGCGGCTCGTGGCCGGAGCCGCCGCCGGAGATCAGCGCGACCTTGCCGGGCGTGAGGGTCGCGGCGGCGCACGAACTTGCGCTCCGTCGCCGAGGACGACGATGTCGGCATGCGCGGCGGCGAATCCGTCGAGGCTCTCGGCGAGGACCGTCTCGACGGCGTTGATGAGCTTCTTCATGGCTCTCCTCCGTGTCTGTGGCCGCGCGACGATCTGCGCGAGGCGCCGGGCCATCTCGCCGATCAGGTCGTCGAGCGCGCGATTGCGCTTCGCGTCGCCGAGGTCGGGCACGTCGACGGCGATGCGCCGCGTCGCCGGCCCGTGCGCGACCGTCACCAGGCGGCGCGGATGGGCGGCGTGATAGGCGTCGAGGAAGGCCTGCCGCTCCGCCGGCGAGAAGTGGCAGATCTCGAAGATCGACTCGAGAGGTGCTGCACCGGGATCGGCATCGGATAGGCCGGATTGGTGATCTGCGAGACGAAGCTGCGGTTCTTGCCGAGCGCCGCGGCGAGCCGCTGCCGCGTGCCCGGAGGGCCGGCTGTCGAGCACGTCCGCGCAGGATGCGCTTGTAGGCGCCGACCGCATCGGTCTTCGTCGCGCTGGTCGGCTCGCGCGCGTCGTCATCGCGCGCCGTCCCGGCGAGATCGACCGCGGCGATCGCCGCCTTCGTCGCCGCCGACGAGGGTCGGCGCGACCGAGACGGTGCGCAGCCCGCGCCGCAGGAGCAGCGGCAGCATGCGCGGGATCGCCGCCCGCGTCGCCGCAGAGGCTGACCTCGCGGCCGCTCGCGCGCGCCGTGCGCGGCGACCTCGTCGATCGAGGCGCAGCACCGCCGGATGCGGCGGGATCGGCGAGAGCGGCGACGGCGGCGGTGTCGCGGCTCGCGGCCGTGACGTATTGGGTCAGGTCGTTCGAGCCGATCGAGAAGAAGTCGGCGTCGAAGCGGTCGATCGGCGATGGCGGCCGCCGGCACCTCGACCATGATGCCGAGCGGCGGCGCGCGCATGCGGCAGGCCTTCGCCGTCAAGCGCCGCCACCGCCTCGTCGAGAAGCGCGCGGGTCGCGGCGAGCTCCTCCGGCACCGTCACCATCGGCAGCATGATCTTGACGCGGCCGTAGGCGGCGGCGCGGGCGAGCGCGCGCAGCTGCATGCGGAAAGATCTCGGGATGCGCCAGCGACAGGCGGATGCCGCGCAGGCCGAGGAACGGATTGCGTCTCGCCGCTCGTCGGTCAGGCCCGGGATCGGCTTGTCGCCGCCGGCATCGAGGGTGCGGATGGTGACCGGCTTGCCGGCCGGCCCATTCGGCGATGCGCCGGTAGACGGCGATACTGCGGCTCCTCGTCCGGCAGCGCCGCCGCCGCCGAACAGGAACTCCGTGCGCACCAGGCCGATGCCGTCGCAGATCGCGGGGTCGAGCGCGTCGAGTTCCGCCGGATCGGCGATGTTGATCATGCACGGCGATCGGCGTGCCGTCGGCGGTCACCGCCGGCTTCAGGCGGTAGCGGCATCGACTGCGCCGCAGCGTCGGCCGCCGCCGTCTCGCGCGAGTCGCGAACGCGTCGAGGTCCGCCGCGTCGGGCCGATCGAGGACGAGGCCCGTCGTCGCCATCGACGAGCGCCTCGCGACGGCTCGGCCGCAGCGCATGCGGACGCCGCGACGCCGACCACCATCGGCACGCCGCGCGCCGCGCGCCAGCATGGCGACATGGCTCGTCGGGCTGCCGTCCGCGAGCACGATGGCGCCGCCGCGTCCAGTCGATCGCGAGGAAGCGCGAGGGCGTCAGGTCCTCGCGCGAAGACGACGGCGCCCGGCGGGATCGGGCGCGTCGCCCGCGCCGGCGAGTGCGTCGAGCACCCGGTCGCGGATGTCCGCGAGATCGGCGGCGCGGGCGCGGAAATACTCGTCCTCGGCCGCCTCGTAGCCGGCGATCTCCGCGTCCAGCGCCTCGCGCCAGGCGCGGTCCGCCGGCAGCGCCGGCGGCAATCTCGGCGAAGGCCCGGTCGGCGAGCGCATCGTCCTCGAGCATCGCGACCTGGAAGGCCAGGATCTCGGCGCCGCCTCGCCGGTCGCCCGCGGACGAGACGCGTCGAGCGCTTCGATCGCGCGCGGCGATCGCCGTGCGCAGGGCCGCCGCCTCGGCCGCCGGGTCGCCGCTGCCTGGCGCGCATCGGCGCCGGCGGCGCGCAGGACCACGACGGGCCCGCGCGCGAGGC
This sequence comes from uncultured Alphaproteobacteria bacterium, assembly GCA_963754975.1. Classification (GTDB taxonomy): domain Bacteria; phylum Pseudomonadota; class Alphaproteobacteria; order Rhizobiales; family Beijerinckiaceae; genus Microvirga. Next base: position 63,293 of record CAVWII010000007.1, read on the forward strand.
CCGGCGCGGCGGGACGGCCGACGAGGCAGCGTGGCGGGCATCGCCTCACTCCTCGTCGAACTCGCGCTCGACGAGGTCGACGAGCGCGGCGACCGCCGCCTGCGCGTCCTCGCCCTCGGCGCGCAAATGGAGCGTCGGCCCTTCGCCGGCCTTGACGCGCATCACCTTCACCGGGCTCTTCGCATCGATCCACGGGCCATCCGGCGCCAGCGCGAGCTCGACATTCGCGCCGAAAGCTCTTGGCGAGCTGGGTCAGCTTCACCGAGGGGCGCGCATGCAGCCCGACCGCGTTGGTCAGCATCGCACCGGCCGACGGCCTTCTGCATCGTCTCGCTCTTCCGACTGCCTCACGCGGCGACAACTCTTCGGCGGTGCGCTTGACGGCGTCGAGCGACGAGCCGCCCGACGCTTCGGTCGCCGCCATCACCGCGCCCTCGACGATCGGCGCGTTGCAGACGACGACCCTGCCGCGCCGCTCCTCCGGCAGCATCTCGACCGCCATCTCGCTGTTCGTCTCGGCGCCGCCGAGATCGACCAGGATGGCGACGCCCGCCGCCGACCAGGCCGGTCGATCGCCGCCATGATCGCCTCGACGTCGGTGCCGAGCCCGCCGTCCGGGATTGCCGCCGCGAGAAGGCGAGCGGGCACCGCGTCGCCGACCATCTGGCGCACCATGTCGGCGGCGCCCTCGGCGACCTTGGCCGAGTGCGAGACGATGACGATGCCGACATTCGCCATGGCCTCAGCCTCCAAGCGCATCGCAGATCGCCGCGACGATCGAGCGCCGCCGAGCGCGCGCCCGGATCCACATGGCCGATCGAGCGCTCGCCGAGGAACGAGGCGCGGCCGCGGATCGCCTTCATCGGCATCGTCGCCTCGGCGGCGCGCGAGCGCCTCGGCCTGCACGGCGCGCCGAGCTCCGCGCCGCCCGGCGAGCGCCGCCTGCACCGGCACCAGCACGTCGAGCATGGTCTTCTGGCCGACTTCGGACTTGCCGCGCGCCTTCACCGCCTCGATCGCCGCAGCGAAGGCCGCCGCGAGATCGCCGCGCGTCGGCGCCGCCGGCAGCTCCTTGCCGAGCGTCCATGAACAACGTGCCGTAGAGCGGGCCGGAGGCGCCGCCGACCTTCATCACGAGCTGTCATGCCGATCGCCTTGAGCGCCTCGCGGCAGCGGCTTGCCTGCGAGCTGCGTCGAGATCGGCCAGCACGGCCTCGAAGCCGCGCTTCATGTTGACGCCGTGATCGCCGTCGCCGATCGCCTGATCGAGCGCGGTCAATTCGTCGGCATGGGCGATCACGCGCTCCGCGACCGCTCGCAGGATCGAAGGTCGCGCTGCCGATCGTCTGTCGTCGTCATCGCGTCCTCCATGGCGAGCCTCATGCTGCGATCCGCCGGCCCGCCGCGTCGAAGAAGAGCGGCCGCGCCAGGTCGACGCGACACGCGTCGCCGACCTCGAGGCCGCTGATCCGGATCGGCCAAGCGTGACGAGCTCGTCGTCGCCGACGCGTCAGGTGCAGGTGGTTCTGGTCGCCGAGATGCTCGATCCAGGCGACGCGTGCCGACGAGCTGCCGCGCCGTTCGTCCGCCTTGGCGATGCGCAGGTGCTCGGTGCGCGCGCCGATCGTCGCCGCTGCCGGCCGGCGCCGGCAACGTCGGGAAAGAGCGCCGCGCGGCAGGAGGTTGATCGCCGGCTGGCCGAGCCGCGTCGCGACATAGACGTCGACCGGGTCCTCGTAGATCTCGCGCGGCGTGCCGACCTGGACGAGCCGGCCCTGCGTCGATCACGCCGATGCGGTCGGCCATGCGTCATGGCCTCGATCTGGTCGTGCGTGACGTAGAGGATGGTCGCGCCGAGCTCCTGCTGGATGCGCTTCAGCTCGAGGCGCAGATCGGCGCGCAGCTTGGCGTCGAGCGAGGAGAGCGGCTCGTCCATCAGGTAGATCGCCGGCCGGCGCACCAGCGCGCGGCCGATCGCGACGCGCTGCATCTGGCCGCCGGAGAGCCGCGTCGCCGCGGTTCTGCAGCTTGTCCTCGATGTGCAGAAGCCGCGCGATCTCCGTCACCCGCGCGCCGGATCTCGTCCTCCGGCCATGCGGCGCAGCCGGCGAGCGCAGCGGGAAGGCGAGATTGTCGAAGACGGTCAGATGCGGATAGAGCGAGTATTGCTGGAAGACGAAGGCGACGTCGCGCAGCGCCGGCGTCGGCGCTCGTGACGTCGCGCGCCGCCGATGCGGATCGGTCCGGCATCGGGGCGCTCGAGCCCGGCGACGAGGCGCAAGCGTCGTCGTCTTGCCGGCGCCGGTCGGACCGAGCAGGACGACGAACTCGCCATCGCCGATGGTGAGCGACAGGTCGGCGACGGCCTCGACGTCGCCGAAGCGCTTGCGAGACGCGGTCGAGCACGACCTCAGCCATGCGCGCGCCTCCCTCGTGCAGCGCCGTGCGGATCGCCCGGCCCGTCGCCCCGTCGAAGATCGAGAGCTTGTCCGGCTGCAGCGCGAGGCCGACCGTGCTCGCCGCGGCGGCACGCTCGCGTCCGGCGGGCAGCCTGCGCGCGGACCTGTCCGCGGTCGGTCGCACGGTGACGATCTGCGTCGTGCCGAGATATTCGGCGCCGAAGACCTCGCCGCGCAGCCAGCCGTCGTCGGAGAGGCGGACGTGCTCGGGCCGGACGCCGAGGACGAGCTCGCCCTCGGCGCGGTCCTCGCGCAGCTCGGGCACCGCCATGCTGCGCTCCGTCGACGCGAATCGCGCGCGTCGCCGCGGCGCGAGCGGCGCCCGCGAAGTCGAGGAAGTTCATCGGCGGCGAGCCGATGAAGTCGGCGACGAACATGCGACGCCGGCCGGTCGTAGATCTCCTGCGGCGGTGCCGAGCTGCTCGATCACGCCGTCGTTCATCACCGCGATCTGTCGGCCATCGACATCGCCTCGAGCTGGTCGTGCGTGACGTAGACGGTCGTCGCCTCGAGGCGATCGTGCAGCGCGCGCAGCTCGCCGCACATGAGGTGCGCGGAACTCGGCGTCGAGCGCGCCGAGCGGCTCGTCCATCAGGAAGGCCATCGGGCTCGCGCACGATGGCGCGGCCGAGCGCGACGCGCTGGCGGTCGCCGCCGGAGAGGCCGGAGACCGAGCGGTCGAGCAGATGCTCGATGCGCAGGATCCGCGCCGCCTCCTCGACGCGCGCCGCGATCTCGGCCCGCGGCATGCCGCTGTTGCGCAGGGGAAAGCCGATGTTGCGCGCGCACGTTCATGTGCGGATAGAGCGCGAAGAGCTGGAAGACGAAGGCGATGTCGCGCTCGCGAGGCGCGCTTGAAGGTGACGTCCTCGCCGCCGAGCAGGATCGGCCGGAGGTCGGCAGCTCGAGCCCGGCGATCATGCGCAGCGTCGTCGTCTTGCCGCAGCCGGACGGGCCGAGCAGGCAGAAGAACTCGCCATTCTCGACGGTGAAGGTCGAGTTCGCGCACGGCGACGAAATCGCCGAAGGCCTTGCTGAGATCGCGGACGTCGATCGTCGCCATCGCCTACTCCGGAAGCTTCGAGCCGACGATGAACATCACGGTGCCGACGAGGATCATCGCGAAGGACTAGCCGTAGAGCGTCGAGCGAGAACGGCTGCATCAGCATGACGACGCCGGCCGCGATGACGATCGTCGCCGCGGCTTCGGCGGCGCCGCGCGGCGAAACAGCGCCTGCGCGGCGGCGACGCGATCGCGGGCTGGCTCCGGCGTCATTTGCGCACCGCTCCGAAGGTGATGCCGCGCAGCAGATGCTTGCGCAGCAGCACGGTGAAGACGACGATCGGGATGAGGAACAGCGTCGTGCCGGCCGCCACCGCCGGCCAGTCCTGGCCGCCCTCGCCGATGATGATCGGGATGAAGGGCGGCGCCGTCTGCGCCTCGCCGGAGGTGAGCAGCACCGCGAAGGCGTATTCGTTCCAGGCGAAGATCAGGCAGAAGATCGCGGTCGCGGCGATGCCGGTCGACGGCCTGCGGCAGCACCACCTTGCGGAAGGCCTGCAGGCGCGTGTAGCCGTCGATCATCGCGGCCTCCTCGTATTCGCGCGGGATCTCGTCGATGAAGCCCTTGAGCAGCCAGACGGCGAGCGAGACGTTGACCGCCGTGTAGAGCAGGATCATGCCGAGCTTCGTGTCCGTGCAGGCCGAGCTCCCGGTACATCAGATAGATCGGGATCGCGACGGCGATCGGCGGCATCATGCGCGTCGAGAGGATGAAGAACAGCAGGTCGTCCTTCGAGCGGCACCCGGAAGCGCGAGAAGGCGTAGGCCGCGAGCGTGCCGAGGAAGACCGCGAGAACGGTCGAGCCGAAGGCGATGACGAGCGAGTTGACAGAAGCGCGGCACGAACTTCGACGGACCGGCGATCACCATGTTGCGGGCGCGCGCGATCGTCTCGCAGGTCCCGACGGCGGCGGCAGGCTGGCGATGATATTCCGGCGTCTGCCGCGAGCGCGTCGTGAACAGATTGCAATAGCCTTCGAGCGTCGGCTGCGAAGAGCACCTTCGGCGGATAGGCAGATCGAATCCGGCGGCGACTTGAAGCTCGGTCAGCACGATCCAGACGAGCGGCACCATGGTCGACGATCGCATAGAGGATGACGAGAGCCCCGGCGACGCGCTTCGTCAGCGGCGACGGCTCGACGACGGAATGGGCCGTCGACGCTGCCGCTCATCGCTGCTTCACCCGGTTGAGCGCCTTCACGTAGATGTTGGCGAGGCCGAAGACGGTGACGAACAGGATGATCGCGAAGGCGGAGGAATAGCCGGTGCGCCATTTCTCGAAGGCTTCGCGCTTCAAGCGTGATCGAGGCGACCTCGGTGGTCGAGCCCGGCCCGCCGCCGGTCAGCAGGTTGACCATGTCGAACATCTTGAAGTTCTCGATGCCGCGGAACAGCACCGCCAGCATGATGAACGGCAGCGCCATCGGCAGCGTGATCGACCAGAACTGCCGCCACTTCGAGGCGCGGTCGACCTCGGCCGCCTCGTAGATGTAGTCGGGGATCGAGCGCAGCCCGGCGAGGCAGATCAGCATCACGTAGGGCGTCCACATCCAGGTGTCGACGAGCACGATCGCCCAGGGCGCGAGCGTGACGTCGCCGATCATCTGGAAGGAGGACGGCGGGATGCCGGTGAAGAAGGACGACGACGTAGTTGAACAGGCCGATCTGCGGCTGGTAGAGGAAGGTCCAGAAATTGCCGACCACCGCCGGCGACAGCATCATCGGCAGCAGGATGATCGTCGTCCAGAAGCCGTGGCCGCGGAACTTCTGGTCGATCAGCCAGGCAAGCGCGAAGCCGAGCACGGTCTGGATGCACGATCGTCCAGATGACGAAACGCGCCGTCACCTGCATCGCCGCCCAGACGTCCGGGTCGGTCAGGATGTCGTTGTAGTGCTGCGAGGCCGACATCGCGCGAGCGGCGCATTCGGCCGGTTGGCGCGGTAGTTCGTGAAGGAGAGCCGGATCGTCCAGATCAGCGGGAAGATGTTGATCGCGAGCAAGCAGGACGATCGTCGGCGCGATGAACAGCCAGGCGATCGCCCGGTCCGAGAGGCCGCGCAGCCGCGCGCGTCGCGGCGGCCGGCGCGCGGTCGGCGGCCTTCGTCGGCAAATCGCGTCGGGGACGCCTCGACATTCATGACAGCGCCGATCCGGATGCGAGTCAGAGGCTTCCGGCGGCACGGGCCGGGCGCGCGCGGCGCCCGGCCGCAGGCTCGCGTCGGCGTTAGATCTTGCCGTCTTCCTTGAAGACCTTCTGCCAGTCCTTGACCAGCAGATCGAGCGCCTCCTTCGCCGTGCCCTTGTCGGCGACGACGTAGTCGTGCACGCGCTTCTGCATGTCGAGGAGGAGCTGGGCGTAGGACGGCTCCGCCCAGAAGTCCTTGACGCTGCCCATCGCCTTCAGGAAGTCGGCCGCGAAGGGCGCGGTCTTGGGGAAGCCGGGTCGTCGACGACCGCCTTGTGGACCGCGTAGCCGCCGAGCGCCCACCACTTCTTCTGCACCTCGGGCTGCGCGAACCACTTGATGTAGGCGAGCGCCTCGTCCTGGTTCGGCGAGTAGGCGACGACGGAGATGCCCTGGCCGCCGAGCTGTCGAGGCTTCGACCTTCTGGCCGGGATTGACGAAGAAGCCGATCTTGTCGCCGCCGACCTTCTCGTCCTTGTAGAGGCCCGGGAAGAAGGCGAACCAGTTCATCTGCATCGCCACCTGGCCGGACTTGAAGGCGTCGAGGCCCTCCTGCATGTAGGCGTTGGTGTAGCCGGGCGGCGTGCAGCACTTGTAGAGCGCCTTGTAGAACTCGAGCCCCTTGACGGCGTCCTGGCGAGTTGACGAAGCCTTCCATGGCATAGGGCTTCTTCGGATCGTCGTACTGGAAGCCGCAGGGATAGAGGACGTTGGTGACGCCCATGGTGATGCCTTCCGAGCCGCGCTCGGTGAAGATCGCCGCGCCATAGACCTTCTTGCCGTCGATCTCGCGGCCCTGGAAGAACTCGGCGATCTGCTTCAGTTCGGTCCAGGTCTTCGGCGGCGCGAGGTCGCGGTCGTACTTCTTCTTGAACTCGGCCTGCAGCTCCGGCCGGGAGAACCAGTCCTTGCGGTAGGTCCAGCCGAGCGCGTCGCCCATGGCCGGCAGCGCCCAGTAGTTCGGCGTGTTCTTCGGCCACGTCGAGTAGCCGTAGACGGTCGCCGGCATGAAGTCATCCATCTTGATGCCTTCCTTGGCGAAGAAGTCGTTGAGCTTGACGTAGTGCTTGTTCTCGGCGGAGCCGCCGATCCACTGGGAGTCGCCGATGATCAGGTCGCAGAGCTTGCCCTTCGAGTTGAGCTCGTTGAGCATGCGGTCGGCGAAGTTCGGCCAGGGCACGAACTCGAACTTCATCGTCGATGCCGGTCTTCGCGGTGAAGTCCTTCGAGAGCTCGACCAGGGCGTTGGCCGGGTCCCAGGCGGCCCAGCACAAGCGTGATGGTCTTGCCCTGCGCCTGCGCGGCGCCGGCTCCGCAGACGAGCGAGGCGGCAAGCGCACCTGCGGCAATGGTCTAGGTCTTCATTGTCTCCCCTCCGTGATCGGTGCAGACGGACCGCCCCGGCCGGCGGCCGAAGGCAGCATTGAGCCGCCGCAGAAAGACCGGCGGGCGAAAGTCGCGATCTTGCGTTTCCTCGCGGGCCGAGGGCCCCGCCGGTGGACCCGGCTTGTTTAGTAATATGTTTAGTGAGGCACAGATTTACTAAACGCGCAAGCGCCGATCACGGCCGGCGCGGCGAAAGATTCGAGGGGAGGTCCGCGGAAGGCGGCGACGTCAGCGCGGCGCGCCGTAGGGCCAGGACTGGATCGAGCGGGCGACGATCGGCTCGCCGACGAGAGGCTGCTCGGTGACGCCACCGTCGATGTAGAACGTCGTCCGGATTCCGCTCTGGTAGTCGATGACGACGGAGCGGATCTCGCGCAGCGGCGCGAAGAACGCCTGCGGCGCGTCGCCGAGACCCGGCTGCCGCTCCGGCGCGCTGCGCTGCAGCCAGAGCGCATAGTCGCTGAGGCTGCCCGTGGCGGCGGGCTCCGCCGCGGGCGCCTGCCTTGCCTCGACGGGAGCGGCGGGCGGCGGCGCGGCCGGGCTCGCGATCGCGGCTGTCGCCGCGGCGGCAGGAACCGCCTTGGCCACGGCAGGGGCGGTCGCGGCGTGCTGCTTGTGGAAGACGCCGGTGATCCAGCGGCCGTTGACGCGCTTGCGCGTATAGGTGTCGCGGGCCTCAGCCTTCGCCAGTCCAAGCGGTAGGAACTCTCGGGCAGGCTGTCCGGCAAAGACAGCCATAATGGCAACCACGCTGCCCAGGAGGAGTCTTCGCGACATCGAGGAGCGCCTTTTGCTGGCGGCAAGATACGACTTTAACCTTAAACGTCCGAATTTTCCGGTCAATGATGGGGCGAGGACTCGCCCGAATCGACGCGTTACGATGTTCTCTTGCGTGGGTTCTTGGCGGATACCGCCGGGACTTCGGACCCGCGGGCCGCGCCGGTCAACCTTCCGTTAACCATCCTGCCCCAGTCTCATCGCCTTGCATGCGTAGCCGATTCAACTCCGACCGAGGGGATGGCCGATGACGCACGACAGCGATGCGATCGAAGACATGATCGGGCTCATCGAGCCCGCTCTGACTGAAATCGAATACGGGCGCTCCGAGGCGGAGCTGCGCGACCTTCAGACGCTCCTGCGCAACCTCCTCGCCGACTTCATCCGGATGATCGAGCGCCATCCCGGCGTCGAGGCGGCGACCGCCGACCTCTACGCCGCAGCCACGGCCCTCGTCCGCGATGCCGGCGCGAGCACGGTTCCGGCGCGCCGCAAGCTGCGCCTGTTCCGCGAGGCGCGCCTGCGCTTCCGCGAGCGCGTGCCCGGCGCCCGCCCGAGCCGCCAGTCGGCCGCCGGCGGCTGGCGCCACGACGAGCTGCTCATCGCCTGAGGCACCGCTTCAGGCTTGGCATCGGGCCCTCGTGCTGCGAAAGAGGCGGCGCACGGGGACCCGCCGCATGACCGCTTCCACCCTCGAGGATCTGCGCCGCGACATCGACCGGATCGACGAGGCCATGCACCGCCTCCTGATGGAGCGCGGCGCCATCATCGGCACGCTCATCGCCACCAAGGGCACCTCCGAATCCGGCTCCGCCTTCCGCCCGGGCCGCGAGGCTTCGATGATGCGCGCGTTCGCGGACCGCCATCGCGGCCTTCTGCCCCTCGACACCGTCGAGGGCATCTGGCGCGTCATCATCGGGACCTTCACCTACGTCCAGGCGCCCTACGCCGTGCACGCGGACATCTCGGCCGGCGACGCGCCGATGCGCGATTCCGCGCGCTTCCATTTCGGCTTCACGGTGCCCTATCTCACCCACGAGAGCGCCGCTGCGGTGATCGAGGCCGTGGCCCGGTCGCGGGGCGACCTCGGCATTTTCCGCCTCGACCAGGGCGCCTCGGCGGGGGCCTGGTGGCGGCGCCTCGCCGGACCCGGCCGGCCCAAGGTGATCGCCCGCCTGCCCTTCATCGAGCGCCCGGGCCACCCGGCCGGTACCCCGGTCTTCGTGATCTCGAAGCCGCTCGCCGACGCCGCCGTGCGCGACGTCGTGCTCTACGCCGCCCAGTTCGAGCGCTGGCGCGACGGCGCCGCCGAAGCCCTCGCCGGCCTCGGCGGCGAGATCGTCGGCAGCGCCGGCGACACGACCGGCCTCTCCGTCCTCCTCGCCGCCCCCGGCGGGCTCCCCGCCGATCGCCTGAAGTCTGCCCTTGCGGAAGCCGGCGCCGTCGCAAGCCTCGTCGAGGTCGGCAGCCATGCCGAGCGGTTTCGGGTGGGGTGAGGGTGGAAGGGCGTGAAGTCGTGCTTCGTGGGCCGTGGGTCGTGGGTCGTGGGGTCGTGGTTCGTAGGTCGTGCTTCGTGAGGTCGTGCTTCGTCAGGTCGTGCTCGCGCCTCCTGGCCTCGGCAACGGGGATTGCTCTTTAGAGCCCGCCTCTCTACTCACGACCCACGACCCACGACCCACGACCCACGACCCACGACCCACGACCCACGACCCACGACCCACGACCCCCGACGAACAGCCATGCTCCTCCCGCAACGCCCCGAACCCCGCCCCGGCGTTCTCGCCATCGAGGCCTATGTGCCCGGCAAGAGCGCGGCGTCCGGCGTCGCGAAGGTCCACAAGCTTTCCTCGAACGAGACGCCGCTCGGACCCTCGCCGCGCGCGCTCGCGGCGATCAGGTCGGCGAGCCACCTCGAGCTCTATCCGGACGGCTCGGTGACGCAGCTGCGCCAGGCGATCGGCGCCAAGTACGGCCTCGATCCGGCGCGCATTCTCTGCGGCGCGGGCTCGGATGAGCTGCTTTCGCTCCTGACGAGCGCCTATGTCGGGCCGGGCGACGAAGGCCTGTTCTCGGCGCACGGCTTTCTCGTCTACCGCATCGCGATCCTCGCGGCCGGCGGCACCCCGGTCGTGGCGGCGGAGACGAACTACACCGCCGATGTCGACGCGCTTCTCGCCGCCGTGACGTCGCGGACCAAGATCGTCTTCCTCGCCAATCCGAACAATCCGACCGGCACCTACCTGCCCTTCGACGAGGTCAAGCGCCTGCATGCGGGGCTGCCGCCCCACGTGCTCCTCGTCATCGACGCGGCCTATGCGGAATATGTCCGCCGCAACGACTACGCCTCCGGCCTCGAACTCGTCGCGACGGCGGAGAACGTCGTCATGACGCGCACCTTCTCGAAGATCTACGGCCTCGCCAATCTGCGCCTCGGCTGGATGGTCGGGCCGGCGGCGGTCGTCGACGCGGTGAACCGCATCCGCGGTCCCTTCAACGTCAACGGCCTCGCGATGGTTGCGGGCATCGCCGCGCTCGCCGACGACGCGCACACGGCAGAAGCCGTCGCGCACAACGAGCGCTGGCTGCCCTGGCTGACGCAGGAGATCGAGGCGCTCGGCTTGTCCGTGACGCCGAGCGTCGGCAATTTCCTGCTCGTCCACTTTCCCGCCGATGCGGGACGGAGCGCGAAGGACGCCGATGCGTTCCTGACCGCGCGGGGCCTGATCCTGCGCCGCGTCGAGGCCTACGGCCTGCCGCGTTGCCTGCGCCTCACCGTCGGCGACGAGGAGGCGAACCGGCTCGTCGTTCGGGCGCTCGCCGATTTCCTCGCCGGCGCGCCCCGCCATGCCTGAGCGGCTCGGCCCTCCCCGCGCGGTGCCGCTCGTCGAGCGTCTCGCCATCGTCGGCTTCGGGCTCATCGGCTCCTCGATCGCCCGCGCCTGCCGCCACATCAGGCTGGCCGGCCGCGTCGTCGCGATCGACCGGGACGAGGCGGTGCTGGCGCGGGTGCGCGATCTCGGCATCGCCGACGAAGCGACGAGCGACGCCGCGGCCGGCGTCGCCGGCGCCGATCTCGTCATCCTGTGCGTGCCGGTCGGCTCTTACGGCGCCGTGGCGGCTGAGATCGCCGGCGCGCTCGCGCCGGGCGCGATCGTCTCGGATGTCGGCTCGGTCAAGGGCTCGGTGATCGCGCAGGTTGCGCCGCATCTGCCGAAGGGCGTGCATTTCGTGCCCGCGCATCCCGTCGCCGGCACCGAGCAATCGGGGCCCGATGCGGGCTTTTCAACGCTCTTCATCGAGCGCTGGTGCATCCTGACGCCGCCCAAGGGCACGAGCGAGGAGGCGGTGGCGCGGCTTCGCGCCTTCTGGATGGCGCTCGGCTCGAACGTCGAGATCATGGATGCGCAGCACCACGATCTCGTGCTCGCCATCACGAGCCACCTGCCGCATCTCATCGCCTACAACATCGTCGGCACCGCGGCCGATCTCGAGACGGTCACGCAGTCGGAGGTCATCAAGTTCTCGGCCGGCGGCTTTCGCGACTTCACCCGCATCGCCGCCTCCGATCCGACCATGTGGCGGGACGTCTTCCTGCACAACAAGGATGCCGTTCTCGAAATGCTGGCCCGGCTCAACGAGGACATCGCGCTCCTCGCCCGCGCCATCCGCTGGGGCGAGGGCGACAAGTTGTTCGACCTCTTCACCCGCACCCGCGCCATCCGCCGCGGCATCATCTCCTCCGGCCAGGAAACCGCCGAGCCGGATTTCGGCCGGCGCCGGCCGGATTGAAGGATCGTCAATACAACGGCTCGAGCCGCAGCCGCGGAACCACGAACGGTCCGAGCGCGACGCGGCCGTTGTCGAGGCGCAAGGGCGGCAGCGCCCTAAGGGCCGGCGCCGCCGTCCCGGCTGGCGGCGTCCCGCCGCCGCCGAACAGGCCGGCGATCAGGTTGGCGCCGAGGCCCTTGCCGGCGATGCTGGCGATCAAGCTTTCGAGCCCGGCCGTGGCCAGCGTGATTTCGCCGGCCGGCCGGTGCAGGTCGTCGAGGAACAGAGTGCCCTTGGCGTCGACCCGCTTGCCGCCCTTCTTCAGCGAGAATTCGAGGATGTCGAGCTTGCCGCCGGCCGCGCGCCAGCGCTCGATCTCGGCCGGCAGCGGCCGGCCGGCGAAGCCCGCCGCGCGGGTCGCGGTGAGGTCGGTCTCGAGGCTCGTCGGCGCGGCGTCGCTGAAGAAGGCGTCGAGGGCCGGCAGGCTCGCGCCCTGCAACCGCAAGGCCACGTCGTAAGCCTCCTCCTGCGGACGGCTGAGATTGGGCCGCAGATGCGCCTCGAAACGGTCCGCGGAGACGACGACGTCCTCCGGCGCCGCGCCGGCGACCGTGAAGCGCGGCGCGTCGGCGACGAGGGAGAGGCGCTGAAGGCCGTCGCGGGTCGACCGCACGCTCGCTTCGAGCAGGCGCCAGCTTCCCTGAACGGTCACGCGGCCGTCGGACGCGGTCATCGGGCCGTCGATCTCGGTGATCACGAAGCGCGGCTGGTAGACCTGCGCCACGGACTTCGACCCGGCCCAGGGAAACCGTGACGCCGTCGCGGACGACGCCGAGCTCGGCGCAGGACACTTCGACGCGGAACGGGTAGCCGGCAATGGAGCGGTCCTTGCAGGTCCATTGCCTTCCCGCCCGCTCCTCGGCGGCCCGGAAGGCGTCGAGCCCCGCGGCCGTGCGGTCCCTGATCACGAACCAGGCGATTGTCCAGCCGATCGCGACGAGGATCAGGAGCGCGATCGGCGCGAAGAGCCAGAAGCGGCTGGAACGGGTCCCGATCGGCCCTGGCGCGGCATCGGCCATGCCGATCCTCCTGTTGTGCCGGGCGTTCGTAACTGCTAGCCGCATCGCCCGGCAAGGCGGCCCGGGCGCATACGATGACGCGGGATGAGGCGGATTTGTGGGTCTTCGGCTACGGCTCGCTGATGTGGCGGCCGGGCTTTCCCTACGACGAGCGCCGCGACGCGCATCTTTCCGGCTATCGCCGCTCGCTGTGCATCTTCTCCCATGTCCATCGCGGCACGCCGGAAAAGCCGGGCCTGGTCCTCGGCCTCGACCGCGGCGGCCGCTGCCGGGGGGTCGCGTTCCGGGTCGCCGCGGAGGAAGCGGCGGAGACGGTGCGCTATCTGCGCGAGCGCGAGCAGGTGACGACGGTCTACCGGGAGCGGCGCCTGCCGGTGCGGCTCGAGGACGGTCGCGCCGTGACCGCCCTCGCCTACGTCGCCGACCGCACCCATCCGCAATACGCGGGCAGCCTGCCCGCCGCCGAGATCCTGCGCCTCGTCCGCCAGGGGGTCGGGGCCTCCGGCGGCAATCCGGACTACGTGCGCTCGACGCACGAGCACCTGGCCGCCATGGGTGTAACCGACCCGGTCCTTGCCCGCCTCGTCGCGGCGCTTCAGGACGCCGCCTGATCGGCTGCACAGATCCGCGAGGATTTCCCGGCGCTCGCGCTCGCCCTCGGCGAGCCGGTGCACGTGCATCTCGGTCGCGCCCGCGCTGCGGACGCGGCTCATCCAGCGCGCCCGCGCCTCGCCGCTCGGCTGCGAGTCGGCGGTGGCGATGTCGATGACGTGGGCGGTGCCGCTCTCGTCCCGCCGCACGGCCAGGATCACCGCCTCGGTGACCGCCAGAATCTCGGCCTCGTCGAGGGCGTGCACGCCGACGACGTAGCGCCGGCCGGAGCGCCCGCGCCAGGACGACAGGGGCAGAGGCGCCTGCCGCAATCCCGCCGTCGCCCGCAGCCGCTCCTCCCGCACGCCCGCTCTCCGCGTCCGTTCGTGGCGTAGATCCCGCATCGCCGTCGACCAGGATATGGTCCGTCTGTTCGCCATATGTTCTCAACGTAGTGGAGGCAGATTCGAAGGTCAAGACTGAACGGGGACAGACCCCCTTCCGCAAGGGCGAGTCACGCCGTCGCAGGCCCGCGCGTTCGCCTCGCCGAAACGCGACCCAGGCCACAGGCCGCCTGTTCTACGTCCCGACCAGCGGCCCGAGTTCGGCGAGGCCCTCGCGGTAGAGGCGCTCGCTCGCACCCTCGATCTTGTCCTGGACCTCGCGGAAAAATGCGTCGCGCGACAGGCCTGACGGGATCGGATCGAGGATTTCGACACGGATCGTGCCGGGGCGGCGGATGGCGCGGCGGCGCGGCCAGTAGAGACCGGAATTCAGCGCCACCGGCACGCAGGGCAGCTTCAGCGTCGTCGTAGAGGTGAGCGACGCCGAACTTGTAGGCGGGGGGCGCGCCGGGAGCACGGCGGGTGCCTTCCGGGAAGATGACGATCTGGCGGCCGGCTTCCGCTTCGGCACGGGCGCGGACGTTCATCAGGACGAGGGCCTTCGAGCCGGCCCGGCGGTCGACCGGCACGCAGCGCGCCTTCGCGGCGTACCAGCCGAAGAGCGGAATCCAGATCAGCTCGCGCTTCAGAATGAAGGCCGGGTCGGAAAAGAGCGGGAGCAGGGCGAAGGTCTCCCAGAGCGACTGATGCTTCGCCGCGACGAGAATTCCGCCCGGCGGGATTTTCTCGAGGCCCCGGAACTCGACCTTCGTGCCGGCGATGACCCGGAGCAGCCAGAGGCAGCAGCGCGCCCAGACCTGCACCGCCCGGATGAAGGTCAGGCGCGGCAGCGCCGCCACCGGAATCAGCAGGAACAGCCAGACGATCATGTGAAGGTAGAAGGCGACGTTGAAGAGGAGCGAGCGGAACAGGAGCATGGCTTGCTCTATCGCGTCTTCGCCGGTTCGGAGAAGGCCTATTCGTCAGCGCGGCAGCGGCTCGGCGACCATCCTGACCGGCCGCCCGAAGCTCATCAGGTTCGCGGCGGTCGACCGTTCCGGATCCGTCTCGAAGCGGGTGCGCGCATAGACGAGGAGGAGCTTCGCGTATTCCGACAGCAGCACCCGCGCCGTCGAGGGACTGCGCCACCAGGCCGCCGGGTCGATCGCCGGCGAGACCACGGAATAGGGCACCTTGCGCAAATCCGGGAGCGCGTGGTCGAGCTCCACGAGGGTCCGCGGCATGTGGTAGGCGGAGGTCACCACGATGACCGACCGGAAGCGGTTCTGCTCGATCCAGCGCCGCGTCTCGATGGCGTTGCCGATGGTGTTGCGGGCCCGGTAATCGAGATCGACGCAGCACTCGAAGAGCCGGCGCTGGCCCGGATTGAGGCGGGCGATCTCGTCGCGGCTCGTGCGCTCGTTGACGCCCGAGATCAGCAGCCGGCCGGCATAGCCCTGGGCGAGAAGGTCGATGGCGTCGCCGATGCGCTGCGAGCCGCCGGTGAGGGCGACGATGCCGTCGGCGCGGGTCTCGGGCGGGCGCTCGGAACGCTCAAGCGAATAGACGAAGACAAGGAAGCCGACGAACAGCGCGAGCCCGGCAAGAAGGACCGCGCCGGCCGCCGCCGCGAGGAGGAGCGTGCCGAAGGAGCGGCGCGCCGGGGCCGCCGTCATGGGATGGACCCACCCCCAGCCGACGGCCTCGGTCGCGTCAAGGGCGCCGAGCCCGGCCGGGTGCTGCGAACGAAACATCATCAGCCTGGAGAATAGAGCGGATTGCGGCGCGCGAGAGGCGGGGAATCATCCGTCGTCACTTTCATCCGGCAGCGTTAAGAAAACGTCTCACCGTCAGCCGCGACACGATGCCGGTGATGACCGCCACCGCGAGCGCGATGAGGACGACGAGCAGGACCCCGCGCCAACCCATGCCGAAGGAGCCGAACAGGGCCTCGATCTGGTCGCCGGCCGGGCTCGCCCGGAACCTCGAGGCGAACCAGCCGAGAACGAGCGTCAGGACGAGGGCGGCCCCGGCGCCGACGGCGGCTCCCTTGAGGCCGAGCCGGAAGAAACGCCGCTGGAACTCGCGGGCGATGTAATCGTCGTTGGCGCCGACGAAGTGAAGCACCTCGACGACCTCCCGGTTCCCGACCATGGTGCCGCGGGTCGCGAAGGTGACCGCGAGCCCGGCCGCGACGAGGACGAGCGCGACGAGGACGATGCCGATCGCAGATGACCGTGTCGGCCATCGTCGAGAGCCGCGACAGCCACAGCCCATGATCGTCGAGAGAGGCGGTCGGCACCTCGTCGCGCAAGGACCGGCGCAAAGGATCGAAATCGGGCCGCGCGCCGCCGGCGAGCTTCAGCACGATGAGGCGCGGGATCGGCAGGTCGCCGAAATCGAGGCCGGTTCCGAGCCAGGGCTCGAGCAGCCGCTCGGACTGTTCGCCGGGTGAAGGGATCGGCCTGCTCGATCCCGGCCGTGCCGCGGGCGAGGTCCGCCGCGCGGGCGATGTCCGCCTCGATGTCCCGCTGCGGATGCGGGCGGACCTGGATCGTCACCTCACGGCTGACGGCGGCGCTCCAATCGGCCGAGCTCGCCGCGACGAGTTCCGCCGCACCGGCGCAGAGGGCCGCGAGGAAGGTCAGGATCGCGATCACCGCGGACAGGGCCCGCCCGCCGGCCGAGTCGACCGGCACCAGGGGCGCGTTGCGGCGCAAGGCCGCCGGCAGCGGCCGCGCCTCGGAGCGCGGCTCCTGTGCCGGACGCGGCGGGCGCGGGCGCGCGGGATCGTTCAGATCGTTCATGCGCTCACTCGTCGATATGCAGCCGGCCGTCGCCGAGGACGAGGCGGCGCGCGTCGAGCTGGTCCATCAGGGCGAGGTCGTGGGTCGCGATGAGCACGGAGGTGCCGAGCCGGTTCAACTCGACGAAGAGGCGCAGGAGCCGCCGCGCCAGGGACGGATCGACGTTGCCGGTCGGCTCGTCGGCGAGGAGCAGTTCGGGCCTCGCGATCAGCGCCCGGGCGATCGCCGCGCGCTGCTTCTCGCCGCCGGACAGGACCGGCGGCAGCACGTGCATGCGGTCGCCGAGGCCGACCCAGCGCAGGAGTTCCACCACCTCGGCGCCGGTAGCTCGCCTCCTCCTTGTCCTGGACGCGCAAGGGCAGGGCGACGTTCTCGTAGGTCGTGAGATGGTCGAGGAGGCGGAAATCCTGGAACACCACGCCCATGCGCCGGCGAAGACCGGTGAGCTGGTCCTTCGAGATCGTCGAAACGTCCTCGCCGAACAGGGAGACGAGGCCGCGGGTCGGCCGCACGGAGAGGAGGATCAGGCGCAGGAGCGTCGTCTTGCCCGCCCCCGACGGCCCGGTGAGGAACTGGAACGAGCGCGGCTCGATCGAAAAGGTGAGGTCGCGCAGCACTTCCGGCCCCATGCCGTAGCGGACGCCCACGTTCTCGAGGTGCACCGAGGCGATGCCGAGGTCGAAGTCGCTGCCGTTCGGACCTGTCACGGGCGGGCCTTCACGCGTCCTTAACCGGAGGGGGCGAGAACCGGGGAGACGTCGTCCGCTCCGCCGGGTCCCGATCCTGATTCGCCATGCTCACCGTCTGCCCCTCCCGCGCAAGCGAATATGCGGCCGGGGGCGGAATTCGGGGAAGACCCGGACGACCTTGAGGGGCCGCCCTCCAGCGCGGCGCCGCGCCGCGGCGGCTGACGCAACGCCGGCGTGGCGTGAGCCCTAGCGCGGGCGCCGACTTGCGGCGACGATGGAACGGGACAGGATCGGGCCTCAGGCATTCCCGATCGAGAGCGGACAGACCATGGCCCCTACCCCCCGCGTGCGGGTTCTCTTCGACGAGACCTCCATCGCCGCCCGCAACGAGGAGCTGGCGCGGCTCGTCGCCGCCGCCCGGCCCGAAAACCTCCTCGTCGTCGCGGTGCTGAAGGGCAGCTTCATGTTCGCCGCGGACCTTATCCGGGCCCTGCACCGGGCGGGGCTGACGCCGCAGGTCGAGTTCATCCACCTCTCGAGCTACCGCAAGGGCACGGTGTCCTCCGGCCAGGTCGCGATCCTGCGCGACGTCGAGAGCGAGGTGCGCGGCCGCGACGTGCTCCTCGTCGACGACATCCTCGAATCCGGCCGCACCGTGGTGTTCGCGAAGGACCTTTTGATGGCCCGCGGCGCCCGCCGGGTCCTGACCGCGGTTCTGCTCGAAAAGCCGGGCAAGCGGGCGGTCTCGATCGACGCCGATTTCGTCGGCTTCACCTGCCCCGACGTGTTCGTGGTCGGCTACGGAATGGATGTCGCCCATTCCTTCCGGCAATTGCCGTTCGTCGGCGTGGTCGACCATTTCGACACCGAGCCCGACCTGTTCGGAGGGACCTGAGCCATGGCGCGCATCCTTCTCGTCGACGACGAAGAGCCGGTCCGCGGCCTGCTCCGGCGCGGGCTCGAGATGGACGGGCACGAGGTCACCGTCGCCTTCGACGGCGGCGACGGCCTCGACCGCCTCGACGAACGCCGCGGCGCCTACGACCTGCTCATCACCGACATCCGCATGCCGGTGATGGACGGCATCGCCCTGGCGCAGGCGACGAAGCGGGACTATCCGCAGATCGCGATCCTGCTCATGACGGGCTTTGCCGACCAGCGCGAACGCACGGCGGGGCTCGACCGCATCGTCGCCGACGTCCTGACGAAGCCGTTCTCCCTCGCCGACCTGCGCGCCACCGTCGCCCGCGTGCTGCCCAACTGATCGGCCTGCGCGGAGTGCAAGGGCCTTCGTTCCCCGCTATCGCTCCGTGCGGAGCCATTCCATGAACGACGCCCTCCCCTGGTCGAAGCGCAGCCTCGCGGCCCAGGCGCTCGGGCGCATCGACCCGATCACCCGGGCGGTGGTGCCGCCGATCCATGTCGCGACGACCTATCTTCGCGACGAGGACAACGGCTATTCCTCCGGCTACGTCTACGGCCGCCCGGACAACGCCACCGTGCGCGAGGCCGAGGCGGTGATCGCGATGCTGGAGGAGGCGCCGGCCGGCGCGCTTCTGTTCTCCTCCGGCATGGCGGCGGCGACGGCCCTCTTCCAGGCCCTCGACCCCGGCGATCACGTCGTCGCCTCGAAGGTGATGTACTGGGCCCTGCGCAACTGGCTCGCCACGGAGGCGACGCGCTGGGGGCTCTTGGTCTCCTTCGCCGAGAGCGACGACCTCGGCGCGCTCCGCGCCGCGGTGCAGCCGGGCCGCACGAAGCTCGTCTGGGTCGAGACGCCCTCGAACCCGCTCTGGACGATCACCGACATCGCGGCGGCGGCAAAGATCGCCCATGCCGCCGGGGCGCGGCTCGCGGTCGATTCGACCGCCGCCTCGCCGATCCATACGCGCCCGCTCACCCTCGGCGCCGACATCGTCATGCACGCGGCGACGAAGGTGCTGAACGGACATTCCGACGTCATCGCCGGCGCCCTCGCCGGCCGCACCCCGGACGCCTTCTGGAACAGGGTCGTTTCGATTCGCAGGGCACAGGGCGCCATCCTCGGGCCCTTCGAGGCCTACCTGCTGATCCGCGGCCTGCGCACCCTGCACCTGCGCGCCGCCGCCCAGGCGAAGAGCGCCCTTTCCCTCGCCGAGCGCCTCGCCTCGCACCCGAAGGTCGCGCGGGTGCTCTATCCCGGCCTGCCGCAGCACCCCGGCCACGACCTCGCCGCCCGCCAGATGGAAGGCGGCTTCGGCTTCATGCTCTCGATCCAGGTCGCCGGCGGCGAGCGCGCCGCGATCGCAAGCGCCGCCCGGGTCGGCCTGTGGAAGCGCGCCACCTCCCTTGGCGGCGTCGAAAGCCTGATCGAGCACCGCGCCTCGATCGAGGGTCCCGGCACCCCCTGCCCGCCGGACCTTTTGCGCCTCTCCGTCGGCATCGAGGACCCGGACGACCTCTTTTCCGACCTCGATCGGGCGCTGGCGGACGGCCATAGGGCGGCGGACGGGACTTGAACTTCCATCGGGCGGGGGGAAGAGGCTGGCAAACTCCTACCGGTACAAACTCCGAACGATGTGGCGGGCGGAGATTGCGGCGGCCGCCGAAATGGCGGCGTCGAGGGATTTGCGGAGTTCGTTCTCCAAGCCAGCGGGCGCGCCGATCACCCGGCACGCGGCGATCTCGCCGTCCGGCCTGACCGCGGAGACTTCGAAACCGGCGGTTCTCGCCCCCGCCGCGCTGTCCTCGAAGCGGACGCCGAGCGCGAACCGCTCCTCGAACGGTACGCCCGCGCCGGCGAGGCGTTCGCCGAGGGCGCGGCCGAGTTCCTCTTGCAGCAGGTCCTCAAAATATCCCCCCTGCGGAGAGACTTCCACCTTCACGAACTTTTCCGGAAACGGCACCAGCCCCATCCTGCACATGCCGAAGGCGACAGGGATTTCCGCGCGCGCATCGAGCCAAGGAGACGGGGCGAAAAGAGACGCGATCAGCATGCGGCGCGACACGGTCATATCGTCGATCCTCTTCAGACGGCCGATGCGTAGTATGTAATACAATTTCACAACAATCAATCGGCCCCCCACCCGATCGGGCTGACAGACGGCCCTGAGGCGGCTAACGTCTGCAACAACGTCATCGGGCCGTCACCGGATGGCGCTGAAAACGAAGAAACCTTCCAGGGATGCCGCCATGACCATGATTACCCGCCGCCGTGCCCTCCAGACCGGCGCCGCCGCAGCCGCCGTCGCCACCCTTCCGGGGCTTGCCGAGGCCCAGGGCGCGCCGGTCGTCAAGCTGCGCGTGCTCGAGACCACGGACCTGCACGTCAACGTCTTTCCTTACGATTATTACCGCGACGCCGCGGACGACACGGTCGGCCTCGGGCGCACCGCCGCTCTCTATTGGGCCGCGCGCGCGGAGGCGAAGAACAGCCTGCTGTTCGACAACGGCGATCTCATCCAGGGCTCGCCCCTTGGCGACTACGTCGCCTATCGGCGCGGCATGAAAAAGGGCGACCTGCACCCGATGGTCGCCGCCATGAATGCGCTCGACTACGCGTGCGGCACCGTCGGCAATCACGAGTTCAACTACGGCCTCGAGTTCCTCGGCCAATTCGCTCGGCGGCACGAAATTTCCGATCGTCTGCGCGAACGTCGTCACCGCGCAGGGCGTGACGCTCTATCGCCCCTGGATCGTGCTCGACCGTTCCTTCAAGGACGAGAGCGACACGATGCAGCCGATCAAGATCGGCGTCATCGGCTTCGTGCCGCCGCAGATCGTGCAATGGGACAAGGCCAATCTCGACGGCAAGGCGACGACGACGGACATCGTCGAGGCGGCGCAGAAGCACGTGCCCGACCTCAGGAAGGCCGGTGCCGACATCGTCGTGGCGCTGTGCCATTCCGGTATCGCCGGCGGCGAGCGTAAGGGCGGGGAGGAGAATGCCGCGCTCCATCTCGCCAAGGTCGACGGCATCGACGTGATCCTGACCGGCCATCAGCATCTCGTCTTTCCGGGCGGCAAGGACTTCGCCAACATTCCCGGCGTCGACAACGAGAAGGGCACGCTTCATGGAAAGCCCGCCGTGATGGCGGGCTTCTGGGGCAGCCATCTCGGCATCGTCGATCTCGATCTCGTCAAGGCCGAGGGCGCCTGGAAGGTGTCGGCCTCGAAGAGCGAGGCGCGGCCGATCTACGAGCGCGTCGAGCGCAAGATCGTGCCGAAGGTTCAAAGCGAAGCCGCCGTCCTCGCCGCCTCGCAGGGCGACCATGACGCGACGCTGAAATACGTCCGCGAGCCGGTCGGCACGACGAAGGTGCCGATCAACTCCTACTACTCGCTCATCTCCGACGACGCCTCCGTGAAGATCGTCGCCGAGGCGCAGGCCTGGTACGTCGCCGACCTCCTGAAGACGACGGAGTACAAGGATCTGCCGCTGCTCTCCGCGGCGGCGCCGTTCAAGGCCGGCGGGCGCGGCGGCCCGGCCTATTTCACGGACATCAAGGTCGGTCCGCTCGCGATCAAGGACATGGCCGACATCTACATCTATCCGAACACCATCCGCGCGGTGAAGATCACCGGCGCGCAGGTGCGCGAATGGCTCGAGCGCTCGGCGGGGATCTACAACCGGATCGATCCGGCGAAGGCGGGCGAGCAGGAGCTCGTGAACCAGAAATTCCCGGCCTTCAATTTCGACGTCATCGCCGGCGTCACCTACAGGATCGATGTCGCGCAGCCGAGCCGCTACGACCTCGACGGAAAGCTCGTCGAGCCGGCGGCGCATCGCATCAAGGATCTCGCCTATCAGGGCAAGCCGGTCGCGGACGACCAGGTCTTCATCGTCGCGACGAACAACTACCGCGCGGCGGGCGGCGGCAACTTCCCCGGCAACGACGGCAAGACGACGATCCTCGACGCGCCGGACCTCACCCGCGACGCGATCATGCGCTTCATCGTCGAGCGCAAGGAGATCGCGCCGAAGGCCGACGGCTCCTGGTCGCTTTCGATCCCGGCGGGGGCGACGGCGATCTACGTCACCGGCCCGGCAGCGGCGGCCTACCAGCCCGCCGGCATCACGGTCGAAAAGCTCGGCGACGCGCCGGACGGCTTCGTGAAGTACAGGGTGGTCGGGTAACGGCTCTCGCCGCTCCCTTTCGGAGCGGCGGATTCGCAGATCGCAAAAGGGGCGAGTCGCGCAGCGATGTTGCGCGGCGCGCCGGTCCTCCCGTAGCCTTGCCGGATGCTCCTGCGCCCGTCCTCCCTCCTCGTCGCCCGGCGCGCGCTCGGGCTCGCTCGCGCGGCCGCGGCGGCTGCCCTGGCGGCGGTCTATCCGCCGACCTGCATTGCCTGCCAGGGCGCGACCGGGGCGGCGCATGGGCTCTGCGCGGCGTGCTGGGCGGGGCTGCGGCTCATCGAGCGGCCGTACTGCGAGCGGCTGGGGACGCCGTTCCCGGCTGATTACGGGGACGGCATGCTGTCGCCGGCGGCGATCGCGGACCCGCCGGTGTTCGGGCGCGCCCGGGCCGTCGCCCATTACGACGAGACCGCCCGCGGCCTCGTGCACCGGCTGAAATACGGCGACCGGCTCGACCTCGCCGAGGCCCTCGGGCGAATGATGGCGCGGGCGGGAGCCGGCCTCCTGGCGGAGGCGGACGTGATTGTGCCGGTGCCACTGCACCGCCTCCGGCTCTGGCGGCGGCGCTTCAACCAGGCGATGGCGCTCGCCCGCACGATCGCCCGGCAGAGCGGCGTCCCGGCCGAGCCGATGCTGCTCGCCCGGGTCAAGGCGACCGCGAGCCAGGTCGGGCTCTCCCGGCCGCAGCGCCGGGAGAACCTGCAAGGTGCCTTCCGGGTGCCGCCCGAGGCGCGGGCGCGGCTTCAAGGCCGCCGCGTTCTCCTCGTCGACGACGTCCTCACCACCGGCTCGACCGCCAACGCCGCTGCCCGGGCGCTCCTGCGCGGCGGCGCCGCCTCGGTCGATGTGCTCGCCTTCGCCCGCGTCGTCCAGGAGGTGTGACGAACGCCAGGCGGACCCTATATGCTGTGCTTTGCCGAGGAACCGATCGCCCATGGCCCCGATCGTCATCTACACCAAGGGCTGGTGCCCCTACTGCTCCGCCGCCAAGGACCTGCTGGCGAAGAAGGGCGCCGCCTTCACGGAAATCGACGTCGAGCGCAGCCCGGGAGCCCGCCCGGAGATGGTGAAGAAGGCGGGCGGCCGCTCGACGGTGCCCCAGATCTTCGTCGGCGAGCGCCATCTCGGCGGCTGCGACGATCTCTACGCCCTTGACGGACGGGGCGAACTCGATGCCCTTCTGCAGGCCTGAGCGAGGACTTCTTCATGACCGCGACCCGTTTCATCGCCGCCTGCGCCCAGATGCGCGCCGGACGCGATCCCCTCGCCAATCGCGACGCCGCCGTCGCCCTCGTGCGCGAAGCCGCCGAGAACGGTGCGCATTTCGTGCAGACGCCGGAGATGACCTCCCTCGTCGAGCGCAGCCGCGCCTTGCTGTTCGAAAAGATCGGGCCGGAGGAGCGCGACCCGACGCTCCTCGCCCTGCGCGAGGTCGCCCGCGAGCGCGGCATCGTCGTGCAGGTCGGCTCGATCGCGGTCCGGAGCGGCGACAAGATCGCCAACCGCGCCTTCCTGATCGACCGTGCCGGGGCCATCGTGTGCTCCTACGACAAGGTCCACCTCTTCGACGTCGATCTTCCGGACGGCGAGACCTGGCGCGAATCGGCGACCTACACCGGCGGCGACCGCGCCGTCCTCGGCGAAACGCCCTGGGGCCTCCTCGGGCTGACGATCTGCTACGACGTGCGCTTCCCGGCTCTGTACCGGGCCCTCGCCGAGAACGGCGCCGCGTTCCTGTCGGCGCCCGCCTGCTTCACCCGCCAGACCGGCGAGGCGCACTGGACGGTGCTGAACCGGGCGCGGGCGATCGAGACCGGCGCGTTCATGATCTCCGCCGCGCAGGGCGGCACGCACGAGAGCGGCCGCGAGACCTACGGCCATTCGATCATCGTCGATCCCTGGGGGCGGGTCCTCGCCGAGGCCGGCACGGAGCCCGGGATCATCCTTGCCGAGATCGACACCGCCCTCGTCGCAGACGCCCGCGCCCGCATCCCGACCTTGAAGCACGGCCGCCCGTTCCGGGTCGAAATCGCCGCGGCGGCCCCGCGGGAGGATGCAGCGTGAGGATTCGCGCCCCTTGGCAAGGCGCGGCGGCGCCGCCATCTCCTAGCTCATGATCAAGTACGCCCTCGTCTGCGGGAACGACCACGGCTTCGAAAGCTGGTTTGCGTCCAGCGACGCCTTCGATTCGCAGGCGAAGCGCGGTTTCGTCACCTGTCCGGTCTGCCATTCCGCGAAGGTCGAGAAGCAGATCCTGGCGCCGTCCGTGGCGCGTACGGATCGCGGCCGGGGCCGTGCGCCCGCGGCCGAATCCCAGGGCGCGCCCGAAGCGGATGCGGGAACGCCGCAGCCGGTGGCGATCCTGGCCGAGAAGGAGCGCGAGATGCGGGCCATGCTGCGCGCCCTGAAGGAACACGTGACGAAGAACGCGGAGGATGTCGGCGAGCGCTTCCCGGAAGAGGCGCGGCGCATGCATTACGGCGACATCGAACACCGCTCGATCTACGGCAAGGCCTCCCCGATCGAAGCGGCGGCCCTGTCGGAGGAAGGCATCGAGGTGCATCCGCTGCCGATCCTGCCGGACGACCGCAACTGACCGTGTCGCTCTATTTCACGAGCGACACGCATTTCGGCGATCCTCGCGTCCTGCGCATCGACAAGCGGCCGTTCCGTTCGCTCGAAGAGCACGATGCGGCCCTCGTCTCCCGCTGGAACGAAACCGTCTCGCCCGGCGACGCCGTCTGGCACCTCGGCGATTTCGCGCTGCATGTGACGGCGGCGCGGATCGAGGCCCTGCTCGCCGCGCTCGCAGGCGAAAAGCATCTCGTCAGCGGCAACAACGACGGCCCGGAAACCCTCGCCGCATCAGGGTGGGCAAGCGTCCAGTCCTATGTCGAAATGACCGTCGACGGCGCCGCCCTCGTCCTCTGCCACTACGCCTTCCGGACCTGGAAGAACATGGGCCGGGGCTCGATCGACCTGCACGGCCATTCGCACGGCAAGCTCAAGCCGCAGACCCGGCAGTACGACGTCGGCGTCGATCTCTTCGACTACCGCCCGGTGACCCTCGCGACGATTCTCGCCTCGCGACGGCGCGGCAAGAGCCGCGAAGCGGTCCGATAGCCGCCAGGCCCACATCCTGAGAGTTCTGGTTCGTAGTTCCCGTCTCAGCCCCAAAACACCTCATCCTGAGGAGGGTTGGACCGTCAGGTCCGACCCGTCTCGAAGGAGGCTCGAGGAGGCTCGGAAACACCTTCGCGCGGCGACTGGCGTCGGGAGGTTCGAGCGCCTTCTTGAGCCTCCTTCGAGACGCCCTGGACCTTAAGGTCCAGGGCTCCTCAGAGCTTGTGAATCTTTCGGGCGAAGGGCGCGGCTTCGCCTCTTCCCGCTTGCGGGGAGAGGGTTCGGCCTGCGGCCGAACGAGCGGAGCGAAGCGAAGCGGGGGTGAGGGGGCGGTGCAGAAAGAGGCGCCCTTGCGCGCCGCAGCGCCTTCTTCGTCACCGCCCCCTCACCCTCGCCTGCTGCGCAGGCTTGCCGCCTTCGGCGGCCCTCTCCCCGCAAGCGGGGAGAGGCGAACCCGCGCCTCCTATCTGAAAGATTCACAAGCTCTCAGGATGAGGCCGCGTCGATGAAGATGGCTTTGTGGGCCAGACTTTGCGGCGGTCCTGCGGTAAGACGGCATCGACCGAGGAGGCAGGATTGAACGACGGCGCCGATGCAACCAGGCCGGGGCCGCTTTCGGTGCTCGAGCGGTTTCTTGCGAGCGGGGCTGCCGGTGGCCTCGTTCTGATGGCGGTGGCGGCGCTTGCGCTCATCGTCGCGAACTCGCCCCTGGCGCCCGCCTATTTTCGTGCGCTCGAGACATACGTCCTCGGGCTCAGCCTGCTGCACTGGGTGAACGACGCGCTGATGGCGGTCTTCTTCCTGCTCGTCGGGCTCGAGATCAAGCGCGAGGTGCTCGTCGGCGAATTGTCGACTTGGCCGTTGCGGGCGCTGCCGGGCATCGCCGCCCTCGGCGGCATCGTCGTCCCGGCGACGATCTATGTCGCGCTCAACCGCGGCACCCCCGACACCCTGCAGGGCTGGGCGATTCCGACGGCGACCGACATCGCCTTCGCGCTCGGCGTGCTGGCGCTCCTCGGCAGCCGCGTTCCGGCCTCGCTGAAGGTGTTTCTGACGGCCCTCGCGATCATCGACGATCTTGGTGCCGTCCTCGTCATTGCGCTCTTCTATACCAGCGAACTCTCGACGCCGATGCTCGCCGCCGCCGCCGCCGCAACCGCCCTCCTCGCGGGCTTCAACAGGGCCGGCTTGACGCGGCTCTGGCCCTACCTCGTCGTCGGCGTGGCGCTTTGGTTCTTCGTCCTGAAATCGGGCGTCCACGCCACCGTCGCGGGCGTAGTCCTCGCGCTGACGATTCCGCTGCGCGCCGCCGCGGCGCGGCCGGAGGCGGAGGATTCACCCCTGCACCGCCTCGAACATGCGCTCCAGCCCGCGGTCGCCTTCGGCATCGTGCCGATCTTCGGCTTCGCGAATGCGGGCCTCCCGCTTGCGGGGCTCCGCTTCGACGCGCTTCTCGCGCCGATCCCGCTCGGCATCGCGCTCGGCCTCTTCGTCGGCAAGCAGATCGGCGTCTACGCCTTCGCCATGGGCGCAGTGAGGGCGGGCCTCGCCGATTTGCCGGCCGGCGCGACGCGGCTGCAATGCTACGGCGTCGCGCTCCTCTGCGGCATCGGCTTCACCATGAGCCTGTTCATCGGCGCGCTCGCCTTCCCGGACGCGCCCGCGCTCATCTACCCCACGAAGCTCGGCGTGCTCGCCGGCTCGCTCGTCTCCGCCCTTGCCGGATATCTCGTGCTGCGGCTCGCTCAGCCGCGCGTCGCGAGCGCCATGTAGTTCACGGCATCGTCCCGCGACAGGCTCCAGGCGTCCCGGAGCGGGCTGTAGACGACGCCGGAGACGTCGGTCACGGCAAGGCCGTTATTCTCGATCGCCAGGGTCAACTCGTCCGGGGTGACGAACTTTTCCCAGCGATGGGTGCCCTTCGGCAGCCAGCCGAGGACGTATTCGGCGCCGACGATGGCGAGGGCGAAGGCGCGCAGGGTGCGGTTGATCGTCGCCATCGCCAGGAGTCCGCGGGGCTTCACGACCGCGCAGCAGGCGGCGACGAAGGCGGAAACGTCGGCGACGTGCTCCACCACCTCCATGGCGAGGACCATATCGAAGGCCTCGCCGCGGGCCACGACCTCCTCGACCGCCTCCGACCGGTAGTCGACGGCGATTCCGGCCCGCTCGGCGTGCCGGCGGGCCACGGCGACGTTGGCCGGGGCCGGATCGAGCCCGACGACGGTCGCTCCGAGGCGGGCGAGGGGCTCGGACAGGACCCCCCCGCCGCAGCCGACATCGAGGATCGTCAGGCCCTCGAGCGGCCGGACGCCGCGCGGATCGCGCCCGAAGCGCCGGCAGGCCTCGTCCCGGACATAGGCGAGCCGGACCGGGTTGAACCGGTGCAGGGTCCGCATCGGCCCCTTCGGATCCCACCATTCCTCAGCGATGCGGTCGAACCGGGCGACCTCGGCGGGATCGACGCTGGAGGCGCTCTCGGTCATCGTCCCTCCTCGCAATCCGGCCGCAGGGGTCTGTGTCGGAAACTGTGACGTTTGTTGACAGGCCACGGCCTCACCGTCATGTATACCCGCCGTTTCGCCCTGCGAAGCCGCTCCCCCAGCCCGACCCCCATCCATGCCACGTCTCGTCATGAAGTTCGGCGGCACCTCGGTCGCCACGGTGGAACGCATCCGCAACGTGGCGCGGCACGTCAAGCGCGAAGTCCTCGCCGGCTACGATGTCGCGGTCGTCGTGTCCGCGATGGCGGGCAAGACGAACGAACTCGTCTCCTGGGTCAAGGAGGCCTCCGCCCTCTACGATTCGAAGGAATACGACGTCGTCGTCGCCTCCGGCGAGCAGGTGACCTCGGGGCTCCTCGCCATCGCCCTCCAGGAGATGGGGCTTCCCGCCCGCTCCTGGCAGGGCTGGCAGATCCCGATCGCCACCTCCGAGGCCCACGGTTCCGCCCGCATCGCCGAGATCGACGGCTCCGGGATCGCCTCGGGCTTCGCCCGACGGGAGGTGGCGGTCGTCTCGGGTTTCCAGGGCATCCACCAGGCGAGCGGCCGGCTGACAACCCTCGGCCGGGGCGGCTCCGACACGAGCGCGGTGGCCCTCGCAGCCGCCATCCGGGCGGAGCGCTGCGACATCTACACCGACGTCGACGGCGTCTATACCACCGATCCCCGCATCGTCTCGAAGGCCCGCCGGCTCGACCGGGTCGCCTACGAGGAAATGCTGGAAATGGCCTCCCTCGGGGCCAAGGTGCTGCAGGTCCGCTCGGTGGAACTCGCGATGGTGCATCAGGTCCCGACCTACGTCCGCTCCTCCTTCGACGATCCGGACGATCCGAAGCTCGGCACCCTCATCTGCGACGAGGACGACATCATGGAACAGCAGATCGTCACCGGGATCGCCTATTCCAAGGACGAGGCCCAGATCACGCTGCGGAATGTCGCCGACAAGCCGGGCGTCGCCGCCTCGATCTTCGGGCCCCTCGCGGACGCCAACATCAACGTCGACATGATCATCCAGGTCGTCTCCGACGATTCGGTGACGACGGACCTGACCTTCACGGTGCCCTCGGCGGATTACGAGCGGGCCTGCGCCGTGCTGCACGAGAATCGGGGCCAGATCGCCTTCCAGGACCTCCAGGGGGCGACCGACGTGGTCAAGGTCTCGGCCATCGGGGTCGGCATGCGCAGCCATGCCGGCGTCGCCGCCAAGGCCTTCCGGGCGCTCGCGGAAAAGGGAATCAACATCCGCGCCATCACGACCTCGGAGATCAAGTTTTCCATCCTGATCGACTCGGCCTACACGGAGCTTGCCGTGCGCACGCTCCACTCGCTATACGGCCTCGACAAGGCGTGACGGGCGGCGGCGCCGTCCTGCTACGCTAGGTATTCCAGGGATTCCCGGCGGAGGCTCCGCCGGCTCGGGACGGGAACGTAGAGCCCATGCCAGCCGCTCACGGCGGTCCGCGCGTCCTTCTGCGCCGCCTCCGCGAGATCATGGCGGAGCCGGTCAGCGCGCAGGAGCGCCTCGACAAGGTCGTCATCCTGATCGCCGCCAACATGGTGGCGGAGGTCTGCTCCGTCTACGTGATGCGGGGCGACGGCACCCTCGAACTGTTCGCCACCGAAGGCCTCAACCGCACCGCCGTGCACCTCACGACGATGACCTCGGGCGAGGGCCTCGTCGGCCTCATCGCCGCGACGGCCGAGCCGCTCTCGCTGTCCGACGCCCAGACGCACCCGTCCTTCTCCTACAAGCCGGAGACGGGCGAGGAGATCTACCACGCCTTCCTCGGCGTGCCGCTGCTGCGGGCCGGCAACACCCTCGGCGTCCTCGTCGTGCAGAACCGGACGCGCCGGGTCTACACCGAGGAGGAGATCGAGGCGCTCCAGACCACCGCCATGGTGCTGGCGGAGATGATCGCCGCGGGCGAGTTGCAGGCGCTGTCGCTCACCGAGACCGGCACGGCCCTGCGGCGACCGCTGCACCAGCGCGGCGTCTCCCTCGCCGACGGCGTCGGCCTCGGCCATGTCGTCCTGCACGAGCCCCGCGTCGTGGTGAAGAACCTGATCGCCGAGAACCCGGAGGCGCGAGCTGCGCCGCCTCGAGACCGCGATCGGCGAGGTCCGCGCCTCGATCGACGAACTGATCGAGCGCGGCGACGTCGCCCATCACGGCGAGCACCGGGAGGTGCTCGAAACCTTCCGCATGTTCGCGCACGACCAGGGCTGGCTCCGGCGCATGCGCGAGGCGGTGCTGTCGGGCCTCACCGCCGAGGCCGCCGTCGAGCGCGTGCAGTCCGACAATCGCGCCCGCATGCTGCGCCAGACCGACCCGTACCTGCGCGAGCGCCTGCACGATCTCGACGATCTCGCGAACCGCCTCCTGCACCGCCTCGTCGGCCGCGACCTCGTCGCCGAGCGCGGCTCGCTGCCGGAGAACGCCATCATCGTCGCGCGCTCGATGGGTCCGGCGGCGCTCCTCGACTACGACCGCTCGCGCCTGCGCGGCCTCGTCCTCGAAGAAGGCGGGCCGACGAGCCACATCGCCATCGTCGCCCGCGCCCTCGGCATACCCGGCGGTCGGCGAAGTCGCGAACGCCACCTCCCTCGTCGAGCCGGGCGATGCCATCATCGTCGACGGCGGCGGCGGCGACGCGCAGATCCGGCCGCGCCCGGACGTCGAGGCCGCCTACGCGGAAAAGGCCCGCCTGCGCGCCCGGCGCATGGAGCAGTACCGGCGCCTGCGCGAGGTGCCGGCCGTCACCCGCGACGGCATTCCGATCACCCTGCAGCTCAATGCCGGGCTCCTCGTCGACCTGCCGCACCTGCCGGAGACCGGCGCCGTCGGCGTCGGCCTCTTCCGCACCGAGTTGCAGTTCATGGTCGCCGAGCGGATGCCCTCGCCGGGCGAGCAGCAGGCCC
This sequence comes from uncultured Alphaproteobacteria bacterium, assembly GCA_963754975.1. Classification (GTDB taxonomy): domain Bacteria; phylum Pseudomonadota; class Alphaproteobacteria; order Rhizobiales; family Beijerinckiaceae; genus Microvirga. The sequence continues at coordinate 94,143 of CAVWII010000007.1, forward strand.
TCTACAAGGCGGTCTATGCGGCGGCGGGCGACATGCCCGTCACCTTCCGCACCCTCGACATCGGCGGCGACAAGATCCTGCCCTACATGCAGGCCGTGGAGGAGGAGAATCCGGCTCTCGGCTGGCGCGCCATCCGCATCGGCCTCGACCGCCCGGCCTTGCTGCGCGCGCAGGCGCGGGCGCTTCTCAAGGCGGCGGGCGGGCGACCGCTGCGGCTGATGTTCCCGATGGTCGCGACCTGCGACGAGTTCGTCCGCGCCAAGGCCCTCGTGCTGCGCGAGCACGCCTATCTCCTGCGCCACGGCCACGAATTGCCGACCGACGTGCGCCTCGGCGTGATGCTCGAGATGCCCTCGCTCCTCTTCCAGATCGAGGAGATCTGCAAGAGCGCGGATTTCGTCTCCGTCGGCTCGAACGATCTGATGCAGTTCCTCTTCGCGGTCGACCGCGAGAACCGCATGGTGGCGAACCGCTTCGATCCGTTGAGCGCGCCGTCGCTGCGCGCGCTGCGCCTTATCGCCGAGACGGCGAAGGCCTGCGGCTGCCCGGTGACGGTCTGCGGCGAGATCGGCGGGCGGCCGCTGGAGGCGATGGCGCTGATCGCGCTCGGCTTCCGGTCCCTGTCGATGTCGCCGACGTCGATCGGTCCGGTGAAGGCGATGCTGCTCGCCCTCGACGCCGGCACCGCCCGCATCGCGATTCACGAGGAACTGCAGCGCTCGGGCGCCAGCGAAACCCTGCGGCCTGTCCTCTCGGCCTTTGCCGAGAGTCATTCGATCCCGGTCTGATGTCGATGACACCGCCGTCCGAACGCCTCGCGGCCATCCTCGCGCGCCACGACATCGTCATGGCGACGCTGAACGGCGGGCCGGACCCCGAGGCCTTCGTCGCGCTCTCGCGGGAGCTTGCGGAACTCGACCCGGTCGTCGTCGCGATCCGCGCCTATCAGAGTGCGGCGCAGAATCTCGACGATCTCGCCGCCCTCGCCGGCGATCCGAACACCGACGCCGAGATGCGCACGCTGGCCGACGACGAGCGCCCCGCCGCGGCGGAGGCGGTCGAGCGCGCCGCGCAGGAGCTGCGCCTTCTCCTTCTGCCGAAGGACGCCGCCGACGAGAAGAGCGCGATCCTCGAGGTCCGCGCCGGCACCGGCGGCGACGAGGCCGCGCTCTTTGCGGGCGATCTCTTCCGCATGTACGCGCGCTACGCGGAGCTGAAGGGCTGGAAGGTCGAGATCATCTCGGAGAGCGAGGGCACCGTCGGCGGCTACAAGGAGATCGTCGCCGAGATCAGGGGCCGCGGCGTCTTCGCGCGGCTGAAGTTCGAGAGCGGCGTGCATCGGGTGCAGCGCGTGCCGGCGACGGAGACGTCCGGGCGCATCCACACCTCCGCTGCGACCGTCGCCGTTCTGCCGGAGGCCGAAGACGTCGACATCGCCATCAACGAAGCGGATCTGAAGATCGACACCATGCGCGCGCAGGGCGCCGGCGGCCAGCACGTCAACAAGACGGAATCGGCGATCCGCATCACGCATCTGCCGACGAACACCATCGTCTTCGTGCAGGAGGAGCGCTCGCAGCACAAGAACCGCGCCCGCGCCCTGGCGCTCTTACGCGCAAAGCTCTACGACGCGGAGCGCCAGGCGAAGGATGCGGCGCGCGCCGCCGACCGCCGCTCGCAGGTCGGCTCCGGCGACCGCTCCGAGCGCATCCGGACCTACAATTTTCCGCAGGCGCGGGTGACGGACCACCGCATCAATCTCACCCTCTACAAGCTCGACGAGGTGCTCGCTGGCACCGCCCTCGACGAGATCGTCGACGCGCTCGTCACCGAGCACCAGGCGGCGCTCCTCGCCGACGAGGAGCGCGCCGCGTGACGTGCGCCGGCCGGTGTTGACGCGGGGCGGCGCCCTCGCGCGCCTGCGGCGAGGCTTCGCCGCCGCCGGGCTCGAACGGCCCGGTCTCGACGCCCGCATCCTGACGCGCGCCGCGGCCGGCCTCTCCGCCGCCGAGCTCGCGCTCGAGCCGGACCGGCCGCTGTCCGAAGCCGAGGCGCTGACAGTCGCCGCCTACGAGGCGCGCCGGCTCGCCGGCGAGCCGGTCGCGCGCATCCTCGGCGAGTGGGAGTTCTGGGGCCTTCCCTTCGCGCTTTCCCCGGAGACCCTGGTGCCGCGGCCGGAGACCGAGACCGTGGTCGAGACCGCCCTTCGCCTCCGGCCCGCAAGGAACGCTCCCGTCCTCGTCGCCGATCTCGGCACCGGCTCAGGCTGCCTCCTCGTGGCGCTGCTCGCCGAGCGTCCGCTGGCCATCGGCGTCGGCGTCGACCGGGCGTTCGGCGCGCTCGCGACGGCGCGCGGCAATGCGGAGCGGAACGCCGTCGGACGGCGAAGCTACTTCGCTGTGTCCGATTGGGGCGCGGCACTGCGCGGCCCCTACGATCTCATCGTCTCGAACCCGCCCTATATCGCGAGCGCGATCGTGCCGACCCTCGACCGCGAGGTCGTGGAGCACGATCCCGCCGCAGCCCTCGACGGAGGCGCCGACGGACTTTGCGCCTACCGGGCCATCCTCGCCGATGCGCCGCGCCTCATCGCCCCGGGCGGCCATCTCGTCCTCGAGATCGGCTACGATCAGGCGGAAGCGATCCCGCCGCTCCTCGCCGGCCTGCCCCTTGAAATCCTCGATCTCACCGCCGATCTCTCGGGGAGGCCCCGGTGCGTCGCCCTGAAACGGACATGATCGTCAGGCGGGAGGGGCCGTTCCTACAGCGGACGACAAGGGCGGTTTCAGAAAAACCGCTTGTTGCAGCGGCCGGAAGCCGCTAGGTTCGGCGGCAGAGATTGACCTCGGTCTAAGGATTCGGCGGTGATTTGGGGCCAAAGCGCCCGCCGGGAGGACCAGGCGATATCAGCCGCGCAGACGGGGGCATCGGTAGTCCGGCGCGGTCGCATTTTTGAAACCCGACACTGAAGGACGGCCAAGGCTCGACAAGCCGCGGACGAACGACAGACGGAAGGCCACGCGAACGGCGGGCACGTCCCGCTCGGCGCCTTTGGCGATTCCATCGCGTGGGACGAACCAGCGAGGGTCTGAGACCAGACATGAGACCAGGACAGAACAGGCGCATGCGCGGCCGCAACCGCAACAACAAGGGGCCTAATCCCTTGACGCGGAGCTACGAGTCGAACGGTCCGGACGTAAAGATCCGGGGCACGGCCCAGCACATCGCCGAGAAATATAGCCAGCTCTCCCGCGACGCCCAGGCTTCCGGCGATCCGGTGGCGGCGGAGAACTACCTTCAGCACGCCGAACATTACTATCGCATCATCGCGGTGGCGCAGGAACAGCTTCGGGAGCAGTACGGCTACCAGGAGCGTCCCGACGACGGCGACGAGGATGGCTTCGAGGGCAACCGGCCCTACGGCAGCGGCGAGGAAGGCGATTTCGGCTCCCAGCCCCAGCCCTACGACGGCGGCGCCCGCTTCGAGCGGCCCGAACGCCAGGACCGGCAAGGGCAGGACCGGCAAGGGCAGGACCGGCAGGGGCAGGATCGGCAGGGGCAGGATCGGCAGCAGGACCGCCCCGAGCGGCAGGACCGCCAGCCGGACAGGCGCGAGCGCTTCCAGCGCGACCGCCCCCCGCGCCAGGATTTCCAGCGTGACGATCGCGTCGACCGGCCCGAGCGTCAGGATCGCCAACCGGAGCGCCCGGAGCGCGAGCCGCGGCCGGAGCGTCCGGAGCGGGGCGAGTTCCGGCGCGAGCGCCGCCGTCCGGCCGAAGAGACCGAGGGCGATGCCGGCGGCCTGCCGGCCTTCCTGACGAATCCGGTGCGCCAGCCCATCGCCATCGGCGAGGAGGGCGAGGCGCCCGAGGCGAACGGCATGAACGGCGGCCTCAACGGCGAGGGCGACTACCGCACCCGCCGCCGTCGCCGCCGCACCCGCTTCGGCGCCGAGGAGGGCGAGCCCGAGGGCGGCGAGGCCCCGCAGGCCGAGACCAACGCCACGGAGCCGCCGGCGACGGAATAGGCGCCGGCGCCAAGGCCAGCAATCCAAGGGAGGGCGAAAGCCCTCCCTTTTTGCTGCCGTCAGAAAGGCAGGGCGGCCTGGAACGACGCCTCTGCCTCGAAGCGATCTCCCGGAGCGAGGGCGCCGGACGAGACAACTTCGGCATAGACGCCGCAATCGACATGGCCGTAGAGCTGCATCAGCGCCTTCGGGATCTGCAGATCCCGGAGCCCCGTCGCCGGATCGACATTGGTCGCGGCGCAGCGCTCAATGCGTTTCGTGACTTTCAAGCGAAGGCCGGAAGGGGTTCCCAGCTCTCCGCCAACGAGGCCGAACTCGCCCCAGGCCGGAAGATCGTCGACGAGGAGGTTGCCGCGAAAGCGCAGCGGATCGACCGGCATGCCGAGGCGCGACTCGAGGTCGCGCACGCTCGCGAGGTTGATGAGCGAGACGAAGCCGCGCCGCGAGTCCGTGAAGCGGAATCCGTCCGGCGCCGCGAGCACCTTCGGAGGCCCGCGCAACTCCGCCGGCATGAAACGGCGGAAGAAGGCCTCCACTGCGAGCCGTCCCTCCCGGCGGCCGAGATCCGCCCTGACCGCCTCGCGCCCGCCCTCCACGACGACAAGACTGTTCGAGGCGTCGTCGTAGCGCGTCGCAAGGCGGGCGAGGCTCTCGTTGCGCATCAGCATCAGGAACTTGATCTTCGGCTGATGCTCGGGCGCGGCGGGATCGAATCCCGACGGCCCGTTCTCGATCGCAAACAGCCGGTCGCCGGGAAAATAGGCCCCCGCTTCGAGGGCGACGGCGGAGAGACGTTCCGGGGAGAGTCCCTTGACGGGATAGCGATAGAGTTTGTCGACGCGCATCGGCGCTGAATAGGGGGCCGGCGCGCCGGTGTCGAGCGCCAGCGACCCCCTCTCCGGTTCGGGTTGGCGGATGGTCCCCTCCCGTTGGAAGGGGCGCGGGCTCGTCTCTCCCGGCAAGCGGGCGAGGCGGAAGGGCGCGCTTCTCGCCGGTCGCCGGATGCCTTCAGGCCGCGGCGCGCCTTTCGCCGGCCGGCACGTCGATCCATGCCCCGGTTCGCGCGCTGCGGGCGATGGCGTCGACGGTGCGCTCGATGCGGATGCCTTCCTCGAAGTCGATCGCCCGCATGTCCTCGCCGCGGATGCGGCCGATGAGGGCGCGGCACTCGACGATCTTCAGATCGTTGAAGCCGAGGCCGTGACCGGGAGCGGGGATGAACTTGTCGTAGGGCGGATGGTGCGGCGCCGTCAGGATGGTGCGGAAGCCCTGCGTCTCCTTCGGCAGGTCGGTGGTGTAGAGCTGCAATTCGTTCATGCGCTCCTGGTCGTAGACGAGCGTTCCGGTGCTGCCGTAGAGCTGCACGGTGATGCGGCCCTTGCGGCCCCAGGCCGAGCGGTTGAGGCAGATCACGCCCGACGGACCGGCTTCGAGCTCGAACAGGAACGTCGCGATGTCGAAGGTCTCGACCGCGCGCCGCCCGCCGCCCGCGACGGGCCGGTCCGCGTAGGGCTTCGCCATGTGCCCGCAGACGCGGCGCACGCCGCCGAACAGGAACGAGAGCAGGCTGAGCGGGTGCACGCCGAAATCGTCGAGGGCGCCGTGGCCCGAGGTCGCCTCGCTCTTCCAGTAGAACAGCGCCTCGGGATCGGCCATGAAGTCCTCATCCATCTCGATGCGGATGTGATTGACCTCGCCGATCTGCCCTTCCTCGAGGATGCGCCGCATCAGGACGATCGTCGGGTTCTGGATGAAGTTGTAGCCGAGCACCGTGACGCGGCCGGAGGCGCGCGCGGCGGCGAGCATGCGGTCCGCATCGGCGAGCGAGCCGGCCATCGGCTTCTCGCACCAGACATGCTTGCCGGCCTCGAGCGCCGTGATCGCCATCGCCGGATGGAAGGCGTTCGGCGTCGTGATCGAGACGACGTCGACGGCGGGGTCGCCGACGACCTCGCGCCAGTCGCCAGTGCCGCGGGCGAAGCCGAACTCGCGCGCCTTGCGGTCCGCGAGGTCCTGCGTCGCCTCGCCGAGGACCAGGAGGCGCGGCCGCTCGACGTCGCCGAACACCGGCGCAACCGCGTTCCACGCAAGCGCGTGGCACTTGCCCATGTAGCCCGTGCCGATCAGGCCGACTCCTAGCCCCGCCATACCGCTTCTCTCCCCGTATCGTGTGCGAATTGTCTCAGACGGTGCCGCCGAGTTCGTGCGCGACGGCCTGCAATTCCTTGCCGCCGGCCATGAGGTTCTGCAGCTCGTCGATGTGGATGTCGGCCTTCGCCGACGTACCGAGCGTACGACCGCGGTTAAGCACGGTAAAGCGGTCCCCGACCGCATAGGCGTGCCGGACGTTGTGCGTGATGAAGATGACGCCGAGGCCCTTCTGGCGAACCTGGTGGATGTATTTCAGCACCATCGAGGTCTGCGCCACGCCGAGGGCCGAGGTCGGTTCGTCGAGGATCAGCACCTTGGCGCCGAAATAGACCGCGCGCGCGATGGCGACGCACTGGCGCTCGCCGCCGGACAGCGTCCCAACCGCCTGGTGAGGATCGCGGATGTCGATGCCGATGCGGTGCATCTCCTGGCGCGTGACCTCGTTGCAATGCTCGAAATCGACGTTGCGGAATGGGCCGAAGCCGCGGGTCGGTTCGCGCCCCATGAAGAAATTGCGCGTCACGGACATCAGCGGGATCATGGCGAGGTCCTGGTAGACCGTCGCGATGCCGGCATCGAGGGCGTCCCGCGGCGAGGCGAAGGAGACCGTCTCGCCGTCGACGCGGATCTCGCCGCTCGTCGAGCGATGCACGCCGGAGAGCGTCTTGATCAGGGTCGACTTGCCGGCGCCGTTGTCGCCGAGAAGGCAGTGGACCTCGCCGCGCGACACGGTCATCGACACGCCGGACAGCGCGATGACCGAGCCGAAATGCTTGACGAGGTCGCGCACCTCGACGAGGGGCGTGGTTGCGGCCATGTCAGCGCTCCCCCGTGACCTTCTTGCGGATGAAATTGTTGAACAGGACCGCGAGCAAGAGCATGCCGCCGAGGAAGACCTGGAACCAGTCCGAATCGAAGCGCGTATAGGTCAGCCCGATCGAGACCATGCCGAAGATCACGGCGCCGAAGAAGGCGCCGATGGCGGAGCCGTAGCCGCCGGTGAGCAGGCAGCCGCCGATGACGGCGGCGATGATCGCCTCGAACTCCTTCTGCGCGCCCCGGCGCGCGTCGGTCGAGCCGGCATCGAGCACGGTCATGACGGCGACGAGGGTCGCGGCGGCGGCGGTGAGCATGAACAGCCCGGTCTTCACCGCATCGACCGGCACGCCGGAATTGCGCGCCGCGTTCGCGTCGCCGCCGGTGGCGAAGATCCAGTTGCCGGTGCGGGTGCGCAGGAGGACCCAGGTCGCGACCGCGGCGACGGCGACGAACCAGATGATCGACACCGGCACGCCGCGCACCGCAGGCATACCGTCCGGAAAGGTCGCAACGACGCCGTGGCCCGCGAGCCACGAGAACAGGTCCTCGAAGGCGACGCCGGAAAAGAGCTCGCGCACGAAGCCGCCGCCGGCGCGATCGCCGATGTTGCGCAGCTGCGTCGAGCCGCCGGTCGCCCATTTCAGCCCGACGAGAGACAGTCCGCGCAGGATGAACAGGAAGGCGAGGGTGACGATGAACGAGGGCAGCCGCGTGCGGATGACGAGCTGGCCGTTGAGCGCGCCGAGGGTCGCCGCGAAGGCCATCGTCGCGAGAAGCGCGAGCGGCAGCGCGAGGCCGCCGAGCACGATCAGCGAGCCGAAGACGAGACCGGTGAAGGCGACCATCGAGCCGATCGAGAGATCGAACTCGCCGCCGATCATGAGGAGCGCCGCGGCGATGGCGAGGATGCCGAGCTGCGAGGCGGGCGCGAGGATGTTCATCACCCCCGCCAGCGTGAACATCGACGGATCGGCGGTGGAGAGGAAGAACAGGGTGACGAAGACGAGACCCGCCGCAGCGCCGAGTTCGGGCCGGCGCATGATGCGGATTGCGAGCGGCGTCTCCTTCAGGCGCTCGTCGCGCGCCGTGCCGGAGGGCTGCTCCATGTTGACCGCGGGAATGGCGTCCGCCATCGCGTGCTCCTGGCGAGGTCGGGGACGGGGTCCGCGGCGCAGCGGCCGCGGGCCCCGCGAGCGGATCAGCGAATGCCCTTCGCCGAAAGGTCGACCACCTGGGCGGCCTTGTCCTTGGTGATCAGGTTCGGGCCGGACGGCACGTCGCCGCCGGGCAAGAGGCCGTAGCGCGCGTAGTTCGCGAGGAAGATCACCGGCAGGTAGCCCTGCAGATATTGCTGCTGGTCGATGGCGAAGACCGCCTCGCCCGCCGCGACATGCTTCAGGAAGCCCGCCGAGAGGTCGAAGGAGGCGACGCGGATGCCGGCCTTGTTCAGCTCCTTCGCGGCGGCGACGGCGGGCTCGCCCGCTTCCTCGGCGCCGAGCGTGAGCACGGTGTCGATGGCGGTGTTGGCGCTCAGCGCCGCCTTGACCTTGGAGCGGATCTCGGTCGGGTCGATCGGCACCGGCAGCACCGTCACCTTGCCGCCGAAGGTTTCCTCGAAGCCCTTGCAGCGCAGGTCGAGGGCGACGTTGCCGACCTCATGGTTGACGCAGAGCCCGACCTTGCCGCCGAGCTCCTTCAGCTTGGCGCCCGCGGCCCGCCCGGCGACGAGTTCGTCCTGGCCGACATGCAGGAGCGCGCCGAGGCTCTTCGAGACGTCGGAGCCGGAATTCATCGAGATCACCGGCACGCCCGCCGCGACCGCCTTCTTGATCGACGGCGCCAGCGCGGAGCCGTCAGGGATCGAGACGACCAGGCCGGCCGGCTTCTGATTCGCCGCCGCGTCGATGAGCTGGCCCATCGCCACCATGTCGAAGGTTTCGGGCGCACGGTAATCGACCTGCACGTTGGCGTCCTTGCCGGCGGCGGCGACGCCGTTCTTCACGACGGTCCAGAACGGATCGTTCGACTGGCCGTGCGTGACGACGATGATGCGCGGCTGCGGCTGTGCCACGGCCGGCGCGGCGATGCCGAGCGCGAGCGCCGTAGCGAGACCTGCGATGACTGCTTTCATGGATGTTCTCCCCTTGCGATGCCTCTGGTTCGTGCCGAGCGACATGCTTGTTGCCTGACGGCTCTGATGGCCGTCTTCGGAATGTTTGCGATCTGAGGTCCCGGAGCTCTTCGCTTCCCCGGAATGGACCCGGCGGAGGCCGCCGCGTTCGGGGCAAGCCCGCCCTCGCCCCTGCCCTCTCCAGCGCTCCTCAGAAACAGAACGAATGAACCTTTTATTTGCTTGCGTAGAATATTTGTTCCATCCTGACCGGCACCTGTCAAGCGCTTTCGTAACACGGTTCAGGGGAGGGGAAAATGCCGGACGGACCGGCCGCCGCGGCGGCGGAGGGGGTGCCGGACGATTTCGAGGGTCTGCGCGATCTTCTGGTCAGCCGGCTGGACGGATTGCCGAAGCGGCTGAAGCAGATTGCGGCGTTCGCGCTCGAACGGCCGGAGGAAATGGCGTTCGGCACCGTCGCCGAGATCGCCGAGCACGCGCAGGTGCAGCCCTCGACGCTGGTGCGCTTCGCGCAATCGCTCGGCTACGACGGCTTCTCGCATCTGCAGCAGATTTTTCGGGCCCGGCTGCGCGAGCGCTTTCCGGATTACGGCGAGCGGCTGAAGGTGCTGCGCAGCGCCGAGCCGCCGGGCGAGCGCGCGGCCTCGCTCCTCGACGGCTTCGTCAAGGCCGCCGCGCTCTCCCTCGACCGCCTGCGCGACACGGTGGCGCCCCGCGATTTTTCCCGCGCGATCGACATTCTTGCCGCTGCGGAGACGATCTATCTCCTCGGCGCCCGGCGCGTGTTTCCGGTGACCGCCTATCTCGCCTACGCCTTCGGCAAGCTCGGCATCCGTGTCGCCCTCGTCGACCATGTCGCGCAGCTCGGCCCGGAGCAGCTCGCGACGGCGACGACGCGCGACGCGGTGCTGGCGATCAGCTTCACGCCCTATGCGCCGATCACCGCCGAGCTCGCCGCGACGGCGGCGCGGCGGCGCGTGCCCGTCGTCGCGATCACCGACGGCGCCTTCTCGCCCCTCGTCTACGGCGCCGAGGTCTGGCTCGAAGTCGCGGAGGCGGACTACGCCGCCTTCCGGTCCCTCTCCGCTTCGTTCGCGCTCGCCATGGCGCTCGCCGTCGGCACGGCGGAGAGGCGGGCGGAGGCGTAGGGTGGGTCGTGGGACGTAGGGCGTGGGTCGTGAGATCGTGAGATCGTGGGTCGTGAGATCGTGGGTCGTGAGATCGTGGGTCGTGAGATCGTGGGTCGTGAGATCGTGGGTCGTGAGATCGTGGGTCGTGAGATCGTGAGATCGTGAGACGTAACGTGACGATCACGACTAACGACTTCACGACTGACGACTAACGACTTCACGACTGACGACTAACGACTTCACGACTGACGACTAACGACTTCCGCAACGACTTCACGACCAACGCCCCTCACCCCACCCGCACCGGCTTCCCGCTCTCAGCGGAGAGCGTCGCCGCATCGGCGAGGCGCTGGGCGCGCAGGCCGTCCTCGCCGGACGGCGAAGGCTTGACGCCCCTTTTCACCGCATCGAGAAACGCCGCCAGCTCCGCCTTGTAGGCCTCCGCGTAGCGTTCGAGGAAGAAGTCCTGCACCGGGTCCGCGGTGAAGCCGGCGCCGCTCGCCATCTCGACCGTGGTGCGATGGATGTTGCCGGCGCGAATCATGCCCTTCGCGCCGTGCACCTCGATGCGCTGGTCGTAGCCGTAGGTGGCGCGGCGCGAATTCGAGATCTGCACGATCTTTCCCTTCGCCGTCTTCAGCATCACGGCCGCGGTGTCGACGTCGCCGGCCTTGCCGATTTCCGGATCGACGATGGCCGAGCCGACCGCATGCACCTCGACGGGCTCGTCGCCGAGAAGAAGGAAGCGCGCCATGTCGAGATCGTGAATCATCATGTCCCGGAAGAGGCCGCCGGAACTCGCGATGTAGCTCAGCGGCGGCGGGCCCGGATCGCGGGAGATGACGGTGACGATTTCGACCTCGCCCGCCTCGCCCGCTTCGAGGCGCCGGCGCAAGGCGGCGAAGTTCGGATCGTAGCGGCGGTTGAAGCCGATCATCAAGGGCGTGCCGGCCTTGTCGACGACGGCGAGGCAGGATTCGATGCGCGCGCTCGAAAGATCGACGGGCTTCTCGCAGAACACCGCCTTGCCGGCGCGGGCCGCCTCTTCGATGAGATCCGCGTGGGTCGTCGTCGGGGTGCAGATCAGGACCGCGTCGACGTCCGAGCGAGTGATGCATTGAGCGGGCATTTCCGGTGAATGCTCGTTCAATCCGACCGCTTGGCGCAAAGCCTCCGCAGCCGGCGCGTGTGTATCCGCAATCGCTACCAGCTTAGCGTGTGGCGAGGCCGCCACGTTGCGGGCATGGATCGATCCGATCCTTCCGGCCCCCAGAACCGCAACCCCGATCATGCTGGTTCCCCCCGATTTTGGAATTGATGTTCCGAACTGACGTGGTAATTAGAACAAACGTTTCATTGCCGCAAGAGCCGGACAACGGCCTTCGGCAGCATCGATCGTCGACGGCTTTGCCGCCGCCGGCAAGGAGGAGGACATGGCCCCGCCGAACCTCGACGTCATCACCATCGGCCGCGCCTCCGTCGACCTCTACGGCCAGCAGGTCGGCGGCCGGCTCGAGGACATGGGCTCGTTCTCGAAGGCGGTCGGCGGCTGCCCCTCGAACATCGCCATCGGCACGGCCCGGCTCGGGCTCAAATCCGGCCTCATCACCCGCGTCGGCGACGAGGCGATGGGCCGCTTCATCCGCGAGCAGATGGTGCGCGAGGGCGTCGCGACGCAGGGCATCCGCACCGATCCGGAGCGCCTCACCGCCCTCGTCATCCTCGGCGTTCGCGACGATCGCACCTTCCCCCTGATCTTCGTGCGCGAGAACTGCGCCGACATGGCCCTCGACGAAAGCGACGTCGACGAGGCCTTCATCGCCTCGGCCGGCGCCGTCGTCGTTACCGGCACGCACTTCTCGCGCGAAAACACCGCCGCCGCGCAGATGAAGGCGATCCGCATCGCCCGCGCGCACGGCGCCCGGATCGTCTTCGACGTCGACTACCGGCCGAACCTCTGGGGCCTCCTCGGCCACGGCGCCGGCGAAGCGCGCTACGTCGCCTCGAACGCCGTCACCGCGCATCTCTCGCCGATCCTGCCGCTCTGCGACCTCATCGTCGGCACCGAGGAGGAGCTGCACATCGCCGGCGGCTCGGAGGACACGCTTTCGGCGATTCGCGCCATCCGCGCCCGCTCGGCGGCGACGATCGTCTGCAAGCGCGGCCCGATGGGCTGCGTCGTCTTTCCCGGCCCGATCCCGGCCTCCCTCGAAGAGGGCGTCAAGGGTCCCGGCTTCCCGGTCGAGGTCTACAACGTGCTCGGCGCGGGGGATGCCTTCCTCTCCGGCTTCCTGCGCGGCTGGCTTCCCGGCGAGCCCCTCGAAACCGCCTGCGCCTATGCCAATGCCTGCGGTGCCTTCGCGGTCTCGCGCCTGCTCTGCTCGCCGGAGAGCCCGACCTTCCCCGAGCTGCAGCACTTTCTCCGCCACGGCAGCCCGCATCGCGCCCTGCGCCACGACGCGGCGCTCAACCACGTCCACTGGGCGACGACGCGCCGGCGCGAGGCGGACACGCTGATGGCCCTCGCGATCGATCACCGCGCCCAGTTCGCGGCGATGGCCGAGGAGGCCGGCGCGCCGTTGGAGCGCATCGGCGAATTCAAGGTTCTCGCCGTCGCGGCCGCGGCGCGGGTCGCCGGAGGCCGTCCGGGCTTCGGGATGCTGATCGACGGCACCTACGGCCGCGAGGCCCTGTTCCGGGCGGCGGACCATCCCTTCTGGATCGGCCGCCCCGTCGAGGAGCCGGGCTCGCGGCCGCTCGATTTCGAGGGCGGCGGCGATCTCGGCTCGAAGCTTCTCGAATGGCCCCTCGCGCACACGATCAAGTGCCTGTGCTTCTACCGCCCGGACGATCCGCCGGAGCTGAAGGCGCGGCAGGAGCGCGAGCTCTTGCGCCTCAGCGACGCCGCCCGCACGCAGGGCCGCGACCTCCTCGTCGAGATCATCTGCGGCAAGCACGGACCGGTCGGGCCGACGACCGTCGCAAGCGTGCTCGAGCGCCTCTACGCCCTCGGCATCAAGCCGGACTGGTGGAAGCTCGAGCCGCAGGCGGACGCCGCCGCCTGGCGCGCCACCGCCGAGGCGATTCGAAGGAACGATCCCTATTGTCGCGGCATCGTTCTCCTCGGCCTCGAAGCGCCGGAGCACGAACTCGAAGCCGCCTTCGCGGTCGCCGCGTCGGAGCCCCTCGTCAAGGGCTTTGCCGTCGGCCGCACGATCTTCAACGAGGCCGCCCAGCTCTGGTTCAAGGGCGCGATCGGCGACGAGGCGGCGATCGCCGACATGGCGTCCCGGTTCGAGCGCCTCGTCAACGCCTGGCGCCGCGCCCGCGGCCTTGCCAGGGCCGCCTGAGAGGAAGCGCCATGTCCACCATCCGCAAGATTCGACTGACCATGGCCCAGGCGCTGACGCGCTACCTTGCCGCGCAGCGCACGCAGATCGACGGCGTCGCGCAGCCGCTCTTCGCCGGCGTGTGGGCGATCTTCGGCCACGGCAACGTCGCCGGCATGGGCGAGGCCCTGCATGGCGCGCGCGCGGCGCTGCCGACCTACCGCGCCCACAACGAGCAGGCCATGGCGCACGCCGCCATCGCCTTCGCGAAGGCCTCCCGCCGGCGCCGCATGATGGCCTGCACGACCTCGATCGGTCCCGGCGCCACCAACATGGTGACCGCCGCCGCGGTGGCGCATGTCGACCGGCTGCCGGTGCTGCTGCTGCCCGGCGACGTCTTCGCCAATCGCCGGCCCGATCCGGTCCTGCAGCAGATCGAAAGTTTTTCCGACGGCACGATCTCGGCGAACGACTGCTTCAAGCCGGTCTCGCGCTATTTCGACCGCATCGCCCGGCCCGAGCAGATCGTCCCCGCGCTCCAGCGCGCCATGGCCGTCCTCACCGATCCCGCCGATTGCGGCCCGGTCACGCTTGCCCTGTGCCAGGACGCGCAGACCGAGGCCTACGACTATCCGGAAAGCTTTTTCGAGGAGCGGCTGTGGCTGCCGCGCCGCATCCGGCCGGACGAGGCCGAGCTCGCTGCGGCCGTGGCGCTCCTGCGCGCGGCGAAGAAGCCGCTGATCGTCGCCGGCGGCGGCGTCCTCTACGCGGAAGCCGAGGGCGTGCTCGCCGACTTCGCCGCGCGCTTCGGCATTCCCGTCGCGGAGACCCAGGCCGGCAAGTCGAGCCTCGCCTTCGATCATCCGCAGGCCATGGGCGCGATCGGCGTCACCGGCACCGGCGCCGCGAACGCGCTCGCGGAGGAAGCCGATGTCGTGCTCGCGGTCGGCACGCGCCTGCAGGACTTCACCACGGGCTCCTGGGCCCTGTTCAAGAATCCGAAGCGGCGCATGATCGCCCTCAACGTGCAGGCCTTCGATGCCGGCAAGCACGGCGCCGAGCCGCTTCTCAGCGACGCCCGCGCGGGGCTCGAACTCCTCGCCGAGGCGCTCGCCGGCTGGCGCGCCGACGCGGCCTGGACGCACCGCGCGGGCGAAGAACGCGGGCGCTGGAGCGGCGTCGCTTCGCGCTATACGGGCACGACGAACGCGGACCTGCCCTCTGACGCGCAGGTCATCGGCGCCGTGCAGCGGGCGACCGAGCGCTCCGACATCGTCGTCTGCGCGGCGGGCGGGCTGCCGGGCGAGCTGCACAAGCTCTGGCAGGCGGGCGAGCCCCTCGGCTACCACCTCGAATACGGCTTCTCCTGCATGGGCTACGAGATCGCCGGCGGCCTCGGCGTGAAGATGGCGCATCCCGACCGCGAGGTGATCGTGATGGTCGGCGACGGCTCCTACCTGATGATGAATTCGGAGATCGCCACCTCGATCATGCTCGGGCGCAGGCTGACCATCGTCGTCCTCGACAATCGCGGCTACGGCTGCATCAACCGCCTGCAGCGCGCGACCGGCGGCGAGAGCTTCAACAATCTCCTCGAGCACACCGAGCACGTGACGCTGCCGGCGATCGACTTTGCCGCCCATGCCGCGAGCCTCGGCGCGATCGCGCGCAAGGTTGAGGGCGTGACCGCCCTCGAAGCGGCCCTGCGCGAGGCGCGCGGGGCGGAGCGCACGAGCGTCATCGTCATCGACACCGATCCGATCCCCTCGACGGACGCGGGCGGGCATTGGTGGGACGTGGCGGTGCCGGAAGTGTCCGTGCGCGCGGAAGTCAGGGCCGCGCGGCAAGCCTACGAGGACGCGCTGGATCTCCAGCGCATCGACTGACGAAGACGCGTTGCAGCAAGGAACGAGAAAATGATTCGGATCGGGGCAAATCCCATCGGCTGGTCGAACGACGACATGCCGGAACTCGGCGGCGAGACGCCGCTCGAAACCTGCCTGAAGGAAGCCAAGGACATCGGCTTTCAGGGCATGGAGCTCGGCAACAAGTTTCCGCGCGAGGCGGCGGCACTGAAGAAGGCGCTGGAGCCGTTCGGCCTCGCCTGCGTCTCGGGCTGGTATTCCGGCCACGTGCTGGAGCGCTCGATCGACGAGGAGATGAAGGCGATGCGTTCGCATCTCGATCTCCTCAAGGCGATGGGATCGCCGGTGCTCGTCTACGCCGAGAACACCCGCGACGTGCATGGCCGGCGCGAAAAGCCCCTCTCGCACCGGCCGAGGATCGCGGACGGCGAATGGAAGGGCTACGGCCGGAACATGACCGAGCTCGCGAAGCGCACCGAGGGCGAGGGCGTGCGGCTCGTCTACCACCATCACATGGGCATGGCGGTGCAGTCGGAGAAGGACGTCGATCGGCTGATGGAGGAGACCCGCGAACCGCTGCAGCTCCTCCTCGACACCGGCCACGCCATCTGGGGCGGCGCCAATCCGGTGGCGCTGGCGCGGCGCTACCGCAGCCGCATCGGCCACGTCCATGCAAAGGACGTGCGCCACGCGGTGATGGAGCGCGCGAACGGCAAGGACCTCAGCTTCCTCGATGCGGTCGTCGAGGGCGTCTACACCGTGCCGGGCGACGGCATGGTCGACTTCCCGGCGGTCTTCGCCGAGCTCAAGGGCTATTCCGGCTGGGTCATCGTCGAAGCCGAGCAGGACCCGGTCAAGGCGAACCCCTATACCTACGCCAAGATGGGCTACGACAACCTGAAGGGATATCTCAAGGGGGCGGGGCTGATGTGAGGCGCGTCGCGCGCCTTCGCCTCTCCCCGCTTGCGGGGAGAGGGTTCGGCCTGCGGCCGAACGAGCGGAGCGAAGCGAAGCGGGGGTGAGGGGCGGTGCCGGAAGAGGCGCCCTTCGCCGACGCAGCGCCTTCTTCGTCACGGCCCCCTCACCCTCGCCTGCTGCGCAGGCTTGCTGCCTTCGCACGCCGGGTGTTCCCGGCTTGCGCACCAAAGAACGGACCTCGGGTAGACCCGAGGTCCGGCAGCCCTCTCCCCGCAAGCGGGGAGAGGCGATCCCCGAGGGCAGAGAAACCGGGAGACTTCCGATGCCGAACCTTCTCGTCCGTCCGAGCGCGCCCGATGCCGAGGGGCGCGTGCATGCGGTGACGCCGCGCTCGGCGGGGTGGACCTATGTCGGCTTCGAGGTGTTTCGGCTGAAGGACCGACAGGCGCTCTCCCGCGACACCGGCGATCGCGAGGCCTGCCTCGTCCTGCTCTCCGGCCGCGCGCAGGCGAGCGCCGGGGAAAAATCCTTCGGCACGATCGGCGGGCGTCAGACGCCGTTCGCGCCGGAGCCGTGGTCGCTCTACGTGCCGGCGCGCTCCTCCTTCACCCTGACGGCCGAGGGCCCCTGCGAGGTCGCCCTGTGCACGGCGCCGGGCGAAGGCCGGCTGCCGGCGCGGGTGATCGGGCCCGGCGAAGTCGGGCAGCTCGTCCGCGGCAGCGGCAGCAACACGCGCCACGTCCGCAACATCCTGCCGGAGACGGAGCCGGCGGAGAGCCTCCTCGTCGTCGAGGTGATCACGCCCGCCGGGAACTGGTCGAGCTATCCGCCGCACAAGCACGACCGCGACGCCCTGCCGGCCGAATCGCTCCTCGAGGAGACCTATTACCATCGCCTCGATCCGCCGCAGGGCTTCGCCTTCCAGCGCGTCTACACGGACGACCGCTCCCTCGACGAGACCATGGCCGTCGCCGACGGCGACGTCGTGCTGGTGCCGCGCGGCTACCATCCGGTCGGCGCCGCGCACGGCTACGACCTCTATTATCTGAACGTGATGGCCGGGCCGAAGCGGATCTGGAAATTCCACAACGACCCGGCGCACGAGTGGATGCTGAAGCCGGCCTGAAGCGGCTTCCCGAATAGGGGAAAGGCGCGAAGGGCGAATGGAATGGGACGCGATTCGCCTCTCCCCGCCTGCGGGGAGAGGTGAATCCCTGGGGATGCGTCCCGTTTGGTCAAGCGGGCGCGGCTGCGTCAGGCGAGAGTGCCGCCCCTGCCGCGGAGGACGAAACGATGATTTCGAACCCTGACCCTCCTTGCCCTCGCGGCGAGTTTGACGGCCTGCCAGTCGGCGCAGCAGACGGTCTCGAACAAGGAGGATCTTCTGGCGGCCGCGGGCTTCCAGATCCAACCCGCGAACTCGCCCGGGCGCATCGCCAGCATGAAGGCCCTGCCGCCGCACAAGTTCGTTCGGCAGACGAAAGGCACCTCGGTGACCTACGTCTACGCCGACCCGACGGTTTGCAACTGCGTCTATTTCGGCAGCCAGCAGGCCTGGTCTTCCTATCAGGCGATGGCGTTCCAGAACCGCGTCACCGACGAGCAGCGCATGATCGCCCTCGCGAGCCCCAACGCCTTCGATTTCGGGCCGTGGGACCCGGTGCTCTGGTAGGCCTCAGCCGGCCTCGCCGGCAAGGGCCCGCGGGGCCGCTTTCGCCCGCGGCGTCGGCCGCTCGTGGGGATCGCTGGCGCGCCACGCGGTCGGCGTCTGGCCGGACCAGCGGCGGAAGGCGCGGGTGAACGCGCTCGGCTCGGAGAACTTCAAGGCCGCCGCGATCTGGCCCAGGCTCAGGCTCTCCTCGGCCAGGAGCTGGCAGGCGATCTCGAAGCGGATTTCATCGGAGATCTGACGGAACGCCGTGCCCTCGGCGCCGAGGCGTCGGGTCAGGGTGCGCCGGTGCATGGCGTAGAAGCGGGCGACCGCGTCGAGGGAGCAGGCGCCCTTCAGCAATTCGGTGCGCAGGATCCGGCGGAGATCGTCGCTGAAGACTCCGGCCGAACCGACAGCCCTGGCGCGGCGATCCAGCACCGGCTGCATGGCGATTTTCCGTTCCCGCCACCATGGTTCAGCATTGCAGCGCTGTCCGCTTGACCTGCGGGG
Organism: uncultured Alphaproteobacteria bacterium; assembly: GCA_963754975.1. GTDB lineage: Bacteria > Pseudomonadota > Alphaproteobacteria > Rhizobiales > Beijerinckiaceae > Microvirga. The sequence continues at coordinate 112,674 of CAVWII010000007.1, forward strand.
ACAAGGTTTCAGCGCGAGCGATGCGCCGCCCGCCAGGCCGTCGGCGTCCGGCCGGACCAGCGCCGGAACGCGCGCGTGAACGCGCTCGCCTCGGAGAAGTCGAGCGCCGCCGCGATGTGTCCGAAGGGCAGGTCCGTGTCGGCGAGGAGCTGGCGCGCGATCTCGAACCGGATCTCGTCGGCGACGATCTTGAAGGCGGTGCCTTCCGCATGCAGGCGCCGGCTGAGGGTGCGGCGGTGGACGGCGAAGAGCGCCGCCACCTGCTCGGCCGAGGAGCGGCGCTCGAGCAGGCGCAGGCGCAGGATGCGGCGCAGCTCGTCCTTGTACTCGCTTTTCGGCCGCGCCTCGACCGCGGCGATGCGCTCCTCGATCGCCCGCCGGACGAGATGGTCGGCGCCGGCGACCGGATGGTCGAGCCAGGCTTTCGCGAAGACGATCGAGGCCGTCTCCTCGTCGAAGCGCACGGGCGAGCGGAAGAACTCGCGGAACGGCTTGACGTCCGCCGGGCGCTGCCGCGGCAGCAGCACCTCGCTCGGCGCGAAGGCCGCTCCGCACAGCGCGCGAAGGGTGTTGATGCCGGCCCCGATGGCGCCGTCGCAGAATCTGGTCCGCGTGCTCGACCGGGGCGTAGACGGCATAGCTCAGGACCGCGACCTCGTCCTTCACCGTCAGAGCCGGCACGGCGATGCGGTCCTGCACGTGCAGGTGCTGGACGAGATTGCGCAGGGCCTCGCCGACGGTGGGCGAATGCTGCATCAGGCGGCCGACGATGCGGAGCGACGAGAGCGTCGACTTGCGGCCGACGAGGAGGCCGAAATGCGGGCAGTTCGTCGCCTGAAGGCAAAGCCCGAGCAGCCGGCTCAGGGCGGCGGCGGAAACGACGTTGTCGGGGTCGTCGAAGAGCCGCGGATCGAGTCCGGCGGCGGCGATCACGGCCTCCGCGTCACAGCCGAAGTCCCGCAGCACCGTCCTGATTTCGCCGGCGACGCCGAGATTGACGAGGCCCGAGCCGACGCCGCGGACGGGCGGCAATCGGGCCTCGTCGCCGTCGTCCGCAAGCTCGCCGGGCCACGAACGGGCCTCGCTCCGTCTCCTTTGCATCGCTTGACCCTCCGGCAGGGATATTGTCTTCGCCGGCTGGAGGGAACAATCAGGGTATTCCCGGACGCGCGGGCTGCCTCCCTGCGCCCTCTTGGCACATTCCGTTACGTCATTATGAACGTCGTTGCAGGTCGCGAAAGTCGCCGGGACCCGCTCTCGCAGCGATAGCCCAGGAAGCATTGCGGCCGTCCGCGGCGGGCACCCAAGCGGGCGGCGGCGGCCGAACCCGGGCGCGCGCCGGCTCCGCATGCCCCTTGCGCAGCGCCGGCACGCGAACCACGATGAGCGGCCACTGCCGGGAGCGACCCATGGCGAAGATCACCTACGAAATCGTCGAGCACGACGGCGGCTGGGCCTATCGCGTCGCGGGCGTCTACTCGGAGACCTTCCCGACCCATGCCGCCGCCCGCGCCGCCGCGCAGCGGGCGGCGCGGGAGCAGGGCGTCCCCGGCGAGGCGACGGGCATCTCCTATGAGGACAGCCGGGGGGTCTGGCACGACGAGATGTCGCCGGGCAACGACCGGCCGGAAACGGATGTCGAGGGCTGAGCGGAGGAGACGGACGCGATGTGCGGGACCTGCGGTTTCAACCACCATGACGGTGCGCTGCATCGGCGCGGATTCCTGCGCCTCGGCGCCGGGCTCGCAGCGATGCTCGCCGCGCCGGCGCTGGCGAAGGACGCGAAGCCGCCGCCGAAACCCGAGAACGTCCTCTCCCCCGACCAGGCGCTCGATCGCCTGATGAAGGGCAATCGCCGCTACGTGCGAGGCGACGCCCGGCGGCACGATTTCCTGCGCGAGCGCGAAGCGCTGGTCGGCGGCCAGAATCCCTACGCCGGCATCCTGAGCTGTGCCAATTCGCGCATTGCGCCGGAATATGCCTTCGATTCGTCCCGCGGCGATCTCTTCGTCGTGCGCGTCGCCGGCAATTTCGCGAATGCCGACAACATCGCGAGCTTCGAATACGCGGTGGCGATCCTGAAGACGCCGCTGATCGTGGTCGTCGGCCATGCCGCCTGCGGCGCCGTCGCCTCGACGATCGCCTCCCTGCGCGACAAGACGACCTTGCCGGGCCACCTGCCGTCCCTCGTCGCGCAGCTTTCGCCGGCGGTCGAAGCCTCCTTCGACCGGCCGGGCGACCTCCTCGAGAACGCGACGAAGGAGAACGTGCGGCGGACGATGGCGACCCTCGCCGGTGCGACGCCGATCCTGCGCGAGGCGGTCGAGAAGAAGAGCCTGAAGATCGTCGGCGGCTATTACCGGCTGAGGACGGGCGCGGTGGAGATTCTCGCCTGAAGCAGGCGTCGGCGAGGCGGCGGCGAAGGAGCCGCCTTCGCAGGGCCCCTCTCCCGCCGGAAGCGCGTGGCACTCGGCAAAGGGCGCGGTTTCGCCTCTCCCCGCTTGCGGGGAGAGGGTTCGGCCTTCGGCCGAACGAGCGGAGCGAAGCGAAGCGGGGGTGAGGGGGCGGTGCCGGAAGAGGCGCCCTTCACCGACGCAGCGCCTCTTCCGGAGACGCCCCCTCACCCTCGCCTGCTGCGCAGGCTTGCTGCCTTCGGCAGCCCTCTCCCCGCACGCGGGGAGAGGCGGGACGCGGGCGTTTCGGCGCGACGGGATTTCGGCGGGCGCAGGAGTCCTACGACGCCAGCGCGCTCTGCGCCGCGGCTTCGGGGGCTGGCGGCAGCGCTCCTTCGACGAGGCACGATTCGAGGGCGCCGCGGAGCGCTTCCCTGTCGAGGTCGGTGCCGATGAAGACGAGCTCCTGGCGGCGGTCGCCGAAGACCGGGTGCCAATGCTTCCTGAGGTAATCGCGGAACTGCGGGTAGCGCGGCCACAAATGCTGCGGCACCGCGCACCACCACGAGCCCTTCGGCCTGAAGCGCGTCTGCGAGCCGGCAAGGGAGAACTCGACCACGGCGCTCGGGTCGGACGAAAACCAGAGATGGCCCTTGGCGCGGATCAGCCCCTTCGGCGCGCCCTTCAGGAACGCCTCGAACCGCGCGGCGTCGAAGGGCGCGCGGTCGCGGAAGACGAAGCTTGAAATGCCGTATTCCTCGGTTTCCGGCGTATGCGCCGCGCCGCCGCCGTAAAGCTCCTTGTGCCAGAGCGGATGCGTCGCCGCCTTGTCCTCGCGAAAAAGCTTGGTGTCGAGAATCGCCCGCGTGTCGACGCGGCCGAAATCGCTCTCGACGACGATTGCGGTGGCGTTGAGCGAGGCGACGATGGCGAGGACCCGGGCCTTCTCTTCCGGCGAGACCTCGGAGACCTTGTTGACGACGATGACGTCCGCGAACTCGATCTGTTCGACGACGAGGTCGGAGAGCGTCCGCTCGTCGGTCGGCACGACGCCGGCGTAGCGCTCGCGCAGAAGCTCGGCGTCATTGAAATCCTTCGCCAGCGAAAGCGCGTCGACGACCGTGACGGCCGTGTCGAGCCGGGCAAGGCTCGAAAGCGAGCGGCCCTGCGCGTCGCGGAAGGAGAAGGTCGCGGCGATCGGCAGCGGCTCGGCGATGCCGGTCGCCTCGATCAGCAGATAGTCGAAACGCCGCTCGCGGGCGAGCCGTTCGACCTCCTTGTGCAGGTCGTCGCGCAGCGTGCAGCAGATGCAGCCGTTCGTCAGCTCGACGAGCTTTTCCTGCGTCTGCGAGAGATCGGCGCCGCCGTCGCGGATAAGATCGGCGTCGATGTTGATCTCGCTCATGTCGTTGACGATCACGGCGACGCGAAGCCCGGCGCGATTGTTGAGGACATGGTTGAGGAGCGAGGTCTTGCCCGCTCCGAGAAACCCGCACAGGACCGTGACCGGGAGCAGCCCGGCTTCGGCCTTCGCTGAGATCGGGATCGGGGATGGCTGCATCGCGGCTTCGTCAGGCTTGCGGGTTGAAGACGACATCGACCCAGTAGTTGGTCGAATTGTGGCTGCTCGTCGGGAACAGGCTCGAACCGCCGTAGGCGTAGACGCCGGCATTGTTCTGCATCGTCAGAGGCCCGCTGGACGTCGGCGCCGTGAAGAAGTTCGTCGTGTCCGCGTAGCGGCCGTTCGGGGCGTGGTAGGAGGCCGTGTAGGTCTCACCCGGCGCTATCGTCACGGGATTCGCGAACGTCGCGGTCTGCCAGCCGGTCGCCGTCTCGGCCGAGAACGTCGCCGTCGCGATGGCCGTGCCGCTGCTCGACCAGATCGTGCCCGTATGCGTGCCGGTGTTGCCGACGCCCTTGTAGAACTTGATCGCGCTGACCGTGCCCGCGACCGTGGACGAGAACTTGACGCCGAGCTCGACCGAGCCGGTATCGGAATCGCTCGCCACCGCTGGCGTCGCCGACGACGAGAACAGGCTGACCGGCGCGAGGTTCGGCGCGACGACCGAGAACGAGACGGGTGCGGAGGCACTGCCGCCGTGGCCGTCCGAGATCGTGTAGGTGAAGCTCGCCGGCCCCGTATAGCCGGCGGTGGGCGTGAAGGTGATCTCGGTGCCCTGTGCGTTGAGGCTCGCCGTGCCGTGGCTTGCGCCGCCGACGGCGGTCACCGACAGCGGATCGCCGTTCGGATCGGAATCGTTGGCGAGGAGGGTCGAGGTCGCGATGGTGATCGGCGTGTTTTCCGTCACCGTCGGCCCGGGATCGGCGACGGCCACGGGCGCGGCCTGGCTCGCCGGCTGGAACATCACGTCGACCCAGTAGTTCGTCGCGTTGTAGGTGTTCGTCGGGAAGAGGCTGCCGCCGCCGTAGGCGTAGACGCCCGCATTCGCCGGCGCGGTCAATGGTCCGTTCGTCTTCGGGGCCGCGAAATAGGCCGACGTGTCCGAATAGTGGCCGGTCGTGGTGTGATAGGACGCCGTATAGGTCTGCCCCGCGACGACGTTCACGGCATTCGAGAAAGTGGCGCTCTGCCAGCCGCTCGCGCTTTCGCCGGTGAAGGTCACCGTGGCCAGGGCCTGGCCGGTGCTCGACCAGATCGTGCCCGTATGCGTGCCCGTGTTCCCGGCGCCCTTGTAGAAGCGGATGCCGGTGATGGTGCCGTCGCTCGAGGCCGTGAACTTCATCCCGAGCTCGACCGAGGAGCTGTCATTCTCGCTCGTGACCGCGGGAAGATCGCTCGGCGAGAACAGGTTCACCGGGGTGCTGCCGCCGGACGCCGCGACCGAGAGCGAGACGTTCGCCGTCGCGGTGCCGCCGTGGCCGTCCGAGATCGTGTAGGTGAAGCTCGCGGGGCCGACATAGCCGGTCTCGGCCATGAAGGTGATCGCGGTGCCGTCCTGACTCAGGCTGACCGTGCCGTGATTCGCGCCGCCGACCTGCGACACCGCGATGGGATCGCCGTTCGGATCGGAATCGTTGCTCAAAAGCGTCGAGGTCGCGATCACGACGGAGCCGTTCTGCGTCAGCGTCGGCCCCAGATCGTCGTGAGCGACCGGAGGCGCCTGCCCGGCGGGCTGGAAGACGACGTCGACGAAGTAATTCGCCGCCTTGAAGCTGTTGGTCGGACGCTGGCTCGTGCTGCCGTAGGCGTAGACGCCCGCATTGACGGGCGTCGTCAGCGGGCCGCTCGTCTTCGGAGCGGTGAAATAGTCGGCGGTGTCCGAATAATGGCCGGTGCCGGTGTGGTAGGACGCGGTGTAGGTCTGGCCCGGCGTGACGGCCACCGGGTTCGAGAACATGGCGGTCTGCCAACCGCCCGCGCTCTCGGCGACGAAGGTCACCGTCGCGAGGGCCTGGCCGTCGCTCGACCACAGCGTCCCCGTGTGAGTGCCCGTGTTGCCGGCGCCCTTGTAGAAGCGGATGCCGGTGACGGTGCCCGCAACCGAAACCTGGAACTGCATCCCGAGCTCGACCGCGCTGCCGTCGTTCTCGCTCGGCACCGCCGGGGTCGCGTCCGGGGCAAAGAAGCTCACCGGAAGCGCGCTTCCCGGGACGACCGAGAACGAGACGCCGGCCGAGGCGCTGCCGCCCTGCCCGTCGGAGATCGAATACGTGAAGCCGGCGCCGCCGCTGTAGCCCGCGTCCGGCGTGAAGGTGACCTCGGTGCCCTGCGCGTTGAGGCTCACCGTACCGTGGCTCGCGCCGCCGACGGACGAGATCGTCAGGGTGTCGCCGTTCGCGTCGGTGTCGTTGCCGAGAAGCGTCGCGGCGGAGATGACGAACGCCGTCCCCATCTGCGCCGGACCGACGCTGTCGGCGACGGCGACCGGCGCAGCTTGCGCGACCGGCTGGAAGACGACGTCGACGTAGTAGTTGGTGCTGCCGCCGCTTTGACTGGGGAACGTGCCGTTGTCGCCGTAGGCGAACACGGCGGCGTTGGCGGGCGTCGTCAGCGGCCCGGAGGTGTGCGCAGTCGTAAAGTAGTTGTCCGTTGCCGAGTAGACGCGCGTGTGGAAGGAGGCGATGTAGGTCTGGCCCGGCGCGATCGCGATCGGCGTGTCGAAGAATACGGTCTGCCAGCCGGAATAGCTCTGGACCGTGAAGGTCGCGGTTCCCAGAAGCGCGCCGGATTCCGACCACAGATGCGCGACTCGCTCGCCCTCGATCTGCGCCGGCTTCCAGAAGCGGATCCCCGCGACGCTGCCCTGGGCGGAACTCGAGAACTTGACCCCGAGCTCGACGTCCTCGGTTATCGAGCACGAACTCGGTCGCGGGCTTCTCGTCGAAGGTGAAGAGGCTCTTGCGGCCGCCGGTCACGACCGCCGCCGCCGTCGCCGCCGTCGCCGCGCCGATGTTCACGCTGTCGTCGACGGCGCGGGCCTTGATCTGGTAGATGCCGGCTCGCCTGCACGAACCAGCTGTAGCTCCAGGTCTCGCGCCCGCTCGCCTTGTGCCAGGTCTGGCCATTGTCGGTCGAGACCTCGACGCCGGCGACGATGCCACCGACATCGGCGGCCGTGCCGGTGATCGTCGCGACCTGGCCTTCGAGAATCGGCGAGCCGGTGCCGATCGCCGTGATCGCCGCCGTAGGCGCGGTGAAATCCGTGCTCTGGGTCGCGAGGACGAGGCTCGCCTGGAGCGTCTGCGGCTGCACGCCCATCTCGGCGAACAGGTTGACCATCGCCTGCTGGACGTTCGGATCCTCGGGCTCGCCTTCGGACGGCGTGTGGTGGGAATCGAGGCCCCAGCTCCAGTAGACCGTGCCGGCGCCGAAGACGAGGGCGCCGCTCTCCGCGCGATAGAGCGTGAGGCTGTGCGTCGCCGTGCCCGGCGCGACGGTGGTGCCGTAATCGTAGAGGTACGCGTTGACGTTGACGGTCGAGAGCGAGAGGTTGATCATGCCCTCGGGACGAAAGCCGTTGTCGACGTCCACGTCCCATTCGTAGCCGAGGATGTTCTGGATCAGCGTCGCCGATTCGCCTGGCTGCAGGTTCGCGATGCTGGTGTTCTTCCAGAAGCGCAGCTGCGAATAGTCGTAGGGAATCGTGATCGTGTCCTTGGCATAGCCGTCGACCTTGAAGAGCTGGCCGGTGAGCGAGTTCTCCGGCTCCTGCCCGGGATCCTGGAAGCGCGGATCGCGCCAGGTGCCGGTCGAGGTGTCGCTCGGATCGATGTCGGTATGCGCCCAGGTCTCCTTGTAGGTGACCATCGTCCGGTACGGCGTGCCCGAGCCGTCGATGCTGGTCTCCCAGCGGGTCTTCCAATAGACCTCGTTGCCGCTCCAGAAGGCGAGGTTGACGCCGGCGTCCCGCGCCGCCTCGACGTTCTCGCGCTGCTCGCCGGACCAGTACTCGTCGTGGCCGACCGACAGGAAGACCTTGGTGTTGAGGAGCTGCGCGCCGTCGCGGGCGGTGTCGACACCTGAGATGTAGTTGACGTCGTAGCCGTTCTGCTCGAGCCAGCGGATCGCCGGATACTCGGCGCCGAAGATGTAGTCCCAGGCGCCGCCGACCGGGCTCGTGGTGGTGATGAAGGGCCTGTTGTAGCTGACCTTCGAGGCGCGGCCGATCGCCTGCAGGCCGCAGGAGCAGTTCGGCGGCATGTAGCCGATCATGTCGTTCGGATCGACCGGCACGTTGCCCCAGTAGAGGCTGGCGCCGCCCCAGGCATTGTAGGCTTCCCAGGTCGTGTCGGAGGTCTGGAAGGTGATGTCGCTGTTCTTGGTGTCGTTGCGGACGATGAACGGGATCATGTTCTCGCCCGGCGTGCCGTCCTCGCGGACGAGCTTCGCCATGTAGACGCCGGAGGTCGCGTCCGCGGGAACGTCCCAGCTCGCCGAGACCGACCAGTTGCCGGCATCGATGAGGCCGACCGACATGTCGACAATCGGGTGCGGCTGCACCTGCGCGCTCGCCAGGGTCTTGTCGATCGTGTCGACCTTGCGCGCGCCGTCGCCGTCGTAGTAGCCGAGCCGGTAGATCTCGATCCGGTAGTGGGTCGAATCGGTGGCGATCTTGAAGTCGACCGTGCCGCCCTGATTGACGCTGATGTTCGTCGCGAAGCCCTGGATGTTGGCGTCCCCGTCGCCGTTCAGCATCCACTCGCTTTCGGGAGTTCCCTGCTTCTGGTTCTCGAGGACGATGTCGTTCGACTGGGTGGCATTCGCAACGAGCGCTTGAAGAGAGGCTTCGTCGAAAGTCTGGGTCGCCATGAAGGGGCCTTTGCAAGGGACAGGGTCTCTTGCACCGTCTCACAGCGAAGCCGGCCCGTAACGACGGCCGTTCGGCCGGGCCATCGGCAAATGGCGGGGCGGTCCTTCCCCCTGCTACGCCCGAAGGTGTAGGTGGTTGAACGGCCGGGCGTTCACGACGATGATGCCGGGCCCCTGGGGCAAAGGAACGGAAGCCATGAAGATCAGCGCGCGCAACAAGCTCAAGGGCCGAATTGTCGAGGTCCGCAAGGGCCAGACCACCGCGCATGTGCGCATCGACGTCGACGGCACCATCGTCACCGCCGCCATCACCAACGGGGCGGTCGGCGAACGCGGACCGAAGGCCGGGCAGGACGCCTCCGCCGTTGTCAAGGCGTCGGCCGTCATGGTCGCGGTCGACGGCTAGGGTCGAGCCATGGTCCGCCGCGACGAGATCCGCGCCGGCGAGGTCGCCGTCGCCGCACCGCTGCCGAACGATGCCGGGCTCGTCTTCATCGGCCGCCTGCACACGCCCTGGACCGACCGGCTCGCCTGCCCGCGCCAGGGCCGCCTCGACGGGCCGACCTGCCGCATCGAGATTTTCGAGCCCTGGATCGCCGCCCTCGACGGCATCGCCGAATACGAAAGCCTCGAGGTGCTCTACTGGCTGCACCTGTCGCGGCGCGATCTCGTGCGCCAGAGCCCGAAGAACGACGGCAGCGCCCGCGGCACCTTCTCCCTGCGCACGCCGGTGCGGCCGAACCCGATCGGCACGCAGATCGTCAGGCTCGTCCGCGTCGAGGGCGCAAGCGTGTTCGTGCGCGGCCTCGATTGCCTCGACGGCACGCCGCTGATCGACCTCAAGCCCGACCGCTGCGCCTTCACCCCGCTCGCGCCGCGCCAGCCCGGCGACGACGAGGTCGGCGACTGAGGCTCAGTGCAGCACGACGCCCGGGATCGAACCGATGAAGTCGCGCTTGCCGACGGCGAGCCCGTTATGGCGCAGGATCGCGTAGGCCGCCGTGAGGTGGAAGAAGAAGTTCGGCAGGATGAAGTGCAGAAGGTAGGCCTCGCCGCTCATCGTCATGGTCTGGCCGCCGGCGGCGGGGAGCGTGATCTCGCGGCCCTCCGAGCCGTCGACCTCCGCGGCGGGCGTTCCGTCGACGATCGCGAGCGCCTTGGCGATGCGCTCCTGCAATTGCGGCACCGTCGTCTCGACGTCCTCGTGCTTCGGCGGCTGCCGCCCGGCGAGGCGGGAGATGCCGTTCTTCGCGAAATCCGCCGCGAGCTGGATCTGGCGGCTGAGCGGGAACATGTCCGGCGCCAGCCGGTCGGCGAGGATCACGGCGGGATCGATCTTGCGCTCGCCGCATTGCGCGACGGCCTTGTCGAGAAGGGCGGAGAGGGTCGTCAGGCCCTGCCGGAAGACGGCGGCCGAGGCTTGGTGCATCGAGAGGGTCACGGATGTCGCTCCGTTGGGGTTCGAGTGCTCGGACGGGCCGAGGCGGCCCCCGTGTGAGGCTCCGCCGCGAGCGGGTCAAGCCCTAGCCCTGCCCTGCCCATTTCCGGTACGGTTCCGCCCCGCAGCGAGAGAAGGAGCGAGCGATGCCGGGCACGATGGGGGACATCCTCGCCGCAGGACACGGGCAGAGCGGCGCGATCGGCGCGCCCGGCCGCCCGTTCCTCGGCTACGCCGGCCTGCGGCGCCTCGCGGAGACGACGACGGCGGCGCTGAACGGGGTCGGGATCGGGCGGGACGACCGGGTCGCGATCGTGCTGCCGAACGGCCCGGAGATGGCGGCGACTTTCGTTTCGGTCGCCTCCGCCGCGACGGCCGCGCCCCTCAATCCGGCCTATCGCGGGGAGGAGTTCGAGTTCTACCTCTCCGATCTCCAGCCCAAGGCCCTGGTGGCGCAGGCGGGGGAGGAGACCCCGGCGCGGGCGGTGGCGGAAAGGCTCGGCGTTCCGGTCGTGGATCTCATCCCCGAAACGGCCGGGCCGGCCGGCGGCTTCCGCCTGTCCCTCGACGGGCTGCCCGCCGCGTCGCCCCGGGCCGGCGGCCCGGCGAAGGCCGACGACATCGCCCTCGTCCTGCACACCTCGGGCACGACGGCGCGGCCGAAGATCGTGCCGCTCTCGAACGCCAATCTCGCCGCCTCGGCGCGGCATATCGGCACGACGCTCGCGCTTCGGGAGAGCGACCTCTGCCTCAACATCATGCCGCTGTTCCACATCCACGGACTCATCGGCGCGGTTCTGTCGTCCCTTGCCGCGGGCGCCTCGGTAAGCTGCACGCCGGGCTTCAACGCGCTGCGCTTCTTCGCCTGGCTCGAAGAGGTGGATCCGACCTGGTACAGTGCGGTGCCGACGATGCACCAGGCGATCCTCTCCCGCGCCGGACGCAACGCCGGGCGCCTCGGCCGCGACCGGCTGCGCTTCATCCGCTCGTCCTCCGCATCGCTGCCGCCGCAGGTCATGGCGGAGCTCGAAGAAACGTTCGGCTGCCCCGTGGTCGAGTCCTACGGCATGACCGAGGCCTCGCATCAGATGACCTCGAACCCGCTGCCGCCGCGCGCCCGCAAGCCGGGCTCGGTCGGCCTCGCCGCCGGACCCGAGGTCGCGATCCTCGACGAGAACGGCGCGATCCTGCCGCAGGGCGCGATCGGCGAAGTTTCGATCCGCGGCCCGAACGTGACGCGCGGCTATGAGTCGAACGCGGAGGCCAACGCCAAGAGCTTTTCGGGCGGCTGGTTCCGCACCGGCGATCAGGGCCGGCTCGACGAGGAAGGCTATCTCTTTCTCACCGGGCGCCTGAAGGAGCTGATCAACCGCGGCGGCGAGAAGATCAGCCCGCTCGAAGTCGACACGGTCATCATGGACCATCCGGCGGTGGCACAGGTCGTGACCTTCGCGATGCCGCACGGCAAGCTCGGCGAGGAGGTCGCCGCGGTGGTGGTCCTGCGCGACGGGAGCGAGGCGAGCGAGGCCGAGATCCGCGCCTTCGCCGCCTCCCGCCTCGCCGATTTCAAGGTCCCCCGCCGGGTCCTCTTCGTCGCCGAGATTCCGAAGGGCGCGACCGGCAAGCTCCAGCGCGTCGGCCTGGCGCAGAAACTCGGGCTCGCCGAGGCGGCGGCGTGACCTCGATTTGCATCTTCGGCGCCGGCGCCATCGGCGGCTTGCTTGCGGCCCGCCTCGAATCTGCTGGTACGCCGGTGACCGTGGTCGCCCGCGGCGCGCATCTCGAAGCCATCCGGGATCGGGGCCTGCGGCTTCACAGCAACGGCGAGAGCCTGACGACGCGGCCGCGCGTTGCCGACGATCCGCGCACCGTCGGGCCGCAGGACTACCTCTTCCTGACGCTCAAGGCGCATTCGCTCTCGCCGGCGCTGCCGCAGCTCGCGCCGCTGATCGGGCCGGACACGACGATCGTCGCCGCCGTGAACGGCGTGCCGTGGTGGTATTGCCACAAGCTCGCCGGCCCCTTCGAGAATCGCATCGTCGAGGCCGTCGATCCCGGCGGCGTTCTCTGGCGCGGCCTGCCGCCGGCCCGGACGCTCGGCTGCGTCGTCTATCCCGCCGCCGAGATCGCGGAGCCGGGCGTCGTCACGCACACCTACGGCGACCGCTTCAGCCTCGGCGAGCCCGACGGCAGCCGCTCGGAGCGCGCCGCGCGGCTCTCGGATCTGATGATCAAGGCGGGCCTGAAGGCTCCGGTGCGCCCGCGCATCCGCGACGAGCTGTGGGTGAAGCTGTGGGGCAACATGGCCTTCAATCCGGTCAGCGCGCTGACCCTCGCGACCCTCGACGAGATCATCGCCGATCCTCATACGCGCGCGACGGTGCGCGCGCTCATGCTCGAAGGACAGGCCGTGGCGGAGGGCCTCGGCGTGCGCTTTCCGATCGACGTCGACAAGCGCATCGACGGCGCGGCGGAGGTCGGCCGCCACAGGACCTCGATGCTGCAGGACCTGGAGAAGGGCCGCCCGCTCGAGATCGAGGCGCTGCTCGGCGCCGTCGTCGAGATGGGCGCCTGGGTCGGCGCGCCGACGCCGATCGGCTCCGCGATTCTCAGCCTCGTGCGCCAGCGCGTGCGCGCGGCGTAGGCGGGGATCCGCCTCTCCCCGCTTGCGGGGATCCGCCTCTCCCCGCTTGCGGGGAGAGGGCTGCCGAAGGCAGCAAGCCTGCGCAGCAGGCGAGGGTGAGGGGGCGGCGACGAAAGAGGCGCTGCGTCGCCGAAGGGCGCTTCTTCCGCAGACGCCCCCTCACCCCCGCTTCGCTTCGCTCCGCTCGTTCGGCCGACGGCCGAACCCTCTCCCCGCAAGCGGGGAGAGGCGAATGGCGAAGCGTGCACTTTCCCGATCGCTTCGGGGCCGCGCTCAATGCGGTCCGGCGATGGCGAGCGCGAGTGAAATCGTCCCGACGAGGACGAGGCTCGCGGCCCACGCCGCATCGAGGTTGAACCAGCTCCGGGCGATCGCCTTGAGGCCGAGATGGCGGAAGACCAGCCAGGCGCACAATCCGCCTGCCGCGATCATCGCCGCGGTGTGGACGGCGGAGACCGCGACAGCCATGCCCAGATCCGCATTGATCAAGAGGCCCGCCGCCCGCTCGCCGGCATCGCTTGCGCCGCAGAGGCCGAGATAGATCGGCAGCAGCATCAGCCCGGCGCCGTGCGCGATCGCGACGGCGAAGGACCACAGCCCGAGCTGCGTCGGCCTGATCCGCGCCAGGACCCGCGGATGCCGCCTGTCGAGGAGTCTCATGGCGCCGAAGCCGATCACGAGGAGGCTCGCGCCGATGCGGATCGGCCGCTCCCAATCGACGAGCACGACGAGGAGCGCGAACGGCAGGATGACGAGCGAGCATCGCGAGGAAATGGCCCGCCGAGAGCGGCGCCAGCGCCGCCGCGAGCGCGCGCCGGGCTCGCTCTCCATCAGCCCGGCCGAGACGGCGAGCGGCCATCCCATGCCGGGATTGAGCCCGTGAAAGACGCCGCTCGCGATCACCGCCAGCCAGAGCGCGGCCGGAACGAACGCCGCTTCCGGCACATTCACGCCGACGGGTAGCAGAACGAGTCGGTCGAGCAGTCGCCGCCTTCGAGCCGGATCTGATGCGCCCGGTAGCCGTCCGGGAAGCTCGACCCAGTAATTCTCGGTCGAGCGTGAGGCCGCCGCTCGTCGCCGACTCGCGCCATCACCTGCGCGCCCGGGACGCCGTCGGGATAGAACTGATCGTCCCAGGTCGAATAGAGCGAGTTGGTCCAGTAGACGCGCTTGCCGTCGCGGCTGATCTCGACCATCTGCGGGCCGCCCGCGAAGGCCTTGCCGCTCGGATGCGGCGCGCGGCGCGCGATGCCGCCGATGCGCACGGAGCCGGCAAGCTTCGGCTTTCATCGGATCGCTGACGTCGTATTGCCGCATCTCGCCGGTTCCCCAGCACGCGACGTAGAGAAAGCGGTCGTCCATCGAGAGGTCGATGTCGCTGACCAGCGGCGGAACGGCGCCGAAGCCCTGCAGCAGCGGCGGCAGCATCGTCCTTCGGCGCGGGCTCGGGCGGGATCGTCGCCGTCTTCTCGCATGTGAAACGTGCCGCCTTCGCGCCACCAGGTCCAGATCGAGCCTTCGAGGTTGGTGGTGTCGACGACGACGCCGAGAAAGCCGTATTCGCGCACGGGATCGTGCGCGGGCCGCACCTCGAGCGCCATCTGATGGTTGGCGCCGAGATCGATCGTCTGGACGTTGCGCGCGCGCGCGCAGGTCCCAGAAATGGATGCGGTGGCCGTACTTGTTCGACAGCAGGTCTTCCGCGACGATGCCGTTCTCGAATTGCGGCGGCAGCCCCCATTCGCTCGACACCATGTAGTCGCGCGGCAGGTTCCACCAGAAATCGTAATGCAGCGTTTGCGGACCGCGATCGATCTCCCAGCGGCCGAGAATCTCGAAGGTCTCGCAATCCATGATGAAGACGCCCGGAGGCCCGTCGGTGCCGTCCGCGCCGCCGCCGCCGAGGGTGCTGACGTAGATGCCCTCCGGCCCGCAATGGATGGTGTGCGGCCGCGAATAGCCGGTCTTGCTGAAGACCTCCTCCGGCTCGATCACCTTGTGGATCTTCGCCTGCGTCGGATGCGGGCTTCGTGTCGACGATGTAGATGCGCGACGAGCGGATGCCGGGGATGATCAGGTAGCGGCGCTCGAGGAAGGCATGTCCCGCGAGCGGCGACAGGGCCGACGAGCAGGCGTTCCAGCCGAAATGGTGAAACTCGTCGCCCTTGTGCGGCATCGTCACCGTGTGCACGATCTTGCTGTACGTCGGCGAGCCGGGTTTGACGTCGATCACCGCGAGCGCGTCGGGCTGCGAGAAGTCCCCGCTCAAAAGAAGCGTGTAGGCGAAGTCCTCGACCGGCGCCTCCATTGCCAGCTTCGGCGACGGGTAAAAGGTCGGATCGGGCCTCATCGTCATCGGTTTGCCTCCCCATTTCCTGCGCGTGCGGGACCTTCGGCGCACGATACACGCCCGAGCGGCGCGAGTCAGCCCGAGGCTGCGTTAGAGCCCGAAGCAAACGAGTGTAACGCCGCGTGCACGCGACACCACGATTCGCCTCTCCCCGCTGAGGGGGCGTGCAGAAAGAGCGCCTTCTTCGTCGCCGCCCCCACCCTCGCCTGCTGCGCAGACCCGACGGCCCTCTCCCAGAAGCGGGGGAGGCGAAGATGCGCCTTTCTCCCCTCACGCCTTTGCCGGCGCCACCGCCGAATCCCGCTTTGAACTCGTGAAGGTTCGCCAGCCGCTCCAGCGTTTCGAGAAGCTCGTCGCGGCGGAACGGCTTGCCGATATGGCCGTTCATGCCGGCCGCGGCGAAACTCTCGATGTGCTGCGGCAGCACGTTCGCGGTGAGCGCGATGATCGGCAGATTGCGCGCCGGGCCGGCAAGGCCGCGGATGTGCCGCGTCGCGGCAATGCCGTCGACCACCGGCATCTGCACGTCCATCAGGACGGCGTCGAAATCCCTTTCCTGAACGGCCGAGACCGCCTCCGCGCCGTCCGACACGACCTCGACCGAATGGCCGGCCGCTTCGAGGACGGCCTTGACGATCTCCTGGTTGATGTCGTTGTCCTCGGCCAGAAGCACGCGCAGGCGGGCGGAAGCCGGGCGAGCCTTCCTCGCCCCGACCGCGACCGTCTGCTCTTCGGCCAGGGGCAGCGTCAGCGTGAACCAGAAGGTCGAGCCGAAGCCCTCGCGGCTCTCGACGCCGATCTCGCCGCCCATCGATTCGACGAGGCGCTTCGAAATCGCGAGCCCGAGCCCGGTTCCGCCGAACTGGCGCCGCACCGATCCGTCGACCTGGCTGAAGCGCTGGAAGAGGCGATCGAGCTTGTCGCTCGGGATGCCGATGCCGGTGTCGGCGACCTTCACATGCAGCGTGCAGCCCGGCTTGCCCGTTTCGAGGCAGCTTACCGTCACGCGGATATCGCCGCGGGGCGTGAACTTGATGGCGTTGTTGAGAAGGTTGAGGAGCGCCTGGCGCAGCCGGTCCTGGTCTCCGACGAGAAGGGCCGGAAGCTGCGGATCGAGTTCGACGAAGAGGTCGAGGGACTTCTTCTGGGCCAGGGGCTGGACGACGGCGGCCGCGCTCTCCGCCATCGCGGCCGGCGAGAAGGGCTGGTGCTCCAGTTCCACCTGTCCCGCCTCGATCCGCGCGAAATCGAGCACGTCGTCGACGATCGTCAGGAGCGCGGTCCCGGCCGACTGCACCCGCGTCACCTGCCGGCGCTGCTCGGCCGTCAGCTTCGCGTCTTCGAGCAACAGGTCCGCATAGCCGAGAATGCCGTTCAAGGGCGTTCGGATTTCGTGGCTCATCGAGGCCAGGAACTCGGTCTTTGCGAGATTGGCCGCCTCGGCGACGCGCCGCGCGGCCTCCGCCTCCGACTTCGCGTGCGCGAGGGCGAGCTCCGCCACCTTGCGCGCGGTGATGTCCGCGCAGACCCCGAACTGATGCTTCTCTCCGGAGGCGCTGGTGAGGCCGAGGCCGATATCCGCGAGCCACACCGTTTGCCCGTCGACGGGACGGGTGTAGCGGAATTCGACCTCGTAGGGCGCGCCCTGCGTCAAGCCCGCCGCCGTCGCCTGCTCGAGCTTCGCGCGATCGTCCGGATGCACGCGATCGAGAAAGTCGGTGAGCGGACCGGAGATCTCTGCGCCGGGGGGAAGGCCGAGCACCTCCGCGACCTCGCCGGTGCGCAGGATGTTCTCGGTCGTGCCCTCGCGCTCCCAGGCGTACATGCGGCCGGCGGCGAGCGCGATGCGAAGCCGCTCCTCGCTTTCGCGGACGGCGCTCTCCGCCTCCATGCGCACGCCGACGTCCCGCGTCACTGTCACGAGCTCGCGCGGCTCCCGCGTGTCGTCGTCCCGGACGAGCCGGAACTGGACTTCGCACCAGACCCAGTGGCCGGCGCGGTGCCTGACGCGATGCACGCTCGTCGCCGCGTCCCTGACGCCGCTCCGAAACCGCGCCAGGATGTCGAGGAGACGGTCGCGGTCGTCGGGATGGACGGTGTCGACGAGCTTCGTCCCGACGACCTCTTCGGGACGGTAGCCGAGGAGATCATGGACGGAGGGCGATGCATAGCGGCGCACGCCATCAAGGCCGGTGCGGCCGATCAGGTCGATGACGTTCTCGGCGAGCAGCCGGTAGAGCGCCTCGCTCTCGGCGAGCTTCGATTCGCTGCGCCGGCGCTCCGTCACGTCGGTATAGGTCCGCACCGCTCCGCCGTCGTCGAGCGGCACGGTCCTGATCTCGAGCACGGTCCCGTTCGGGCGCTCGCGCTCGTAGGTGTGGGATTGCCGTTCGATGCCCGGATTGGCGAGCCAGAGCTGGAGCGCTTTCGCGGCCTTCGCGAACTCGTTGCGGTCGAGCTGGTAGCGACGCACCTCCGCGAAGGAGGGCTGGCGCCGCATCATCTCCCGCGGCAGATCGAGAAGCTCGATCGCCCGCTCGTTGCACACGCGCACGATGCTGTTCGCATCGATCATCAGAAGGCCCTGGTCCATGTGCTCGAGAGTGGCGTCGAGAAGGGTCGTCTTCTCGCGCAGGCTCGCTTCGGCTTGGCGGCGGGCGCTGATGTCGGTGAAGGTGCGGACCGCGCCCCCGCCCGGCAGCGGCACGGTCCTGACCTCGAGCACGACGCCGTTCGGGCGCGTGCGCTCGTAGGTGTGCGCGTTGTCCATCGAGGTCGTGTCCATCTGGATGAAGGCGCGCGTCGATTCGTCGATGCCGTCGAACTCGGCGCGGGCGAGCTGAAAGGCGACGACGTCGTCGTAGCGGGGATTCGACCACATCCACTCGGGCGGCAGATCGAGCAGCTCGATGGCGCGGCGGGTGACGATGGGCAGGCGCCGATGCTCGTCGATCAGGATCAGCCCCTGATCCATGTTGTCGAGGGTCGCCCGCAACAATTCAAGCTTGGCCTTGAACGCCTCGTCGGCCTCACGCATCGCCCGTCCCTTGATCGGCCCTGGCAACGCAACACGGACGTTCCGCCAAGTCGAGTCCTCCGAGGGGATAACCGAAAGCGCCCTCCGACGCCCCCGGCGCCGCCAAATTACAGCGCCCGCGAGGATATTGCGCGATCGACAGCTCCCGCACGCCATCCCGGGCCGCGGCGCGGTGCCGGGTTGCGGGGCGCGACGCTCGACGCCTTCGCCTAGGCCGCCCCCGCCCCGGCAAGGGTCTGTGCCCGCATCGCGTCGTAGTCCCGCTTGCTGACGGGGACGGCGTCCGGGCGGCCGAGGTCGTTGAGGTGGACGCGATAGGTTTCCCGGGCGCTCACGGCGCGCGATCGCCGCGATGACCGTGATCGCGAAGGTGATGAGCGCCGATCGTCAGCGGGATGTTCGCCGAGCCGGGCGGCGCCACGGTGGCGAAGAGCGCCGGAAGCAGGGCGGTGATCGTCGTGCCGACGTTCTGCGAGATCGCCATCGCCGAGACGCGGGTGCGGGTCGGAAACAGCTCGGGATAGAAGCTCGGGAAGACGGCGTTGTAGCCCTGGTAGACGACGCCCCACATGAGCAGCGACATCAGGATCGCCAGCGGCACGTTGTGAATGCTGATCGCGTAGAGATAGCCGAACGAGAGCAGCCCCGAGCCGAGCGCGCCGACGATGATCGGAGGCCTGCGGCCGATCTTGTCCGACAGGTTGCCGACGAAGGGAATGACGAGCACCGCCAGGATGTTGCCGAGGACCGGGATCCACAGATAGACGTCCTTGTGGAAGCCGATGCCGTAGGCCGGCTGCACCGCGTAGGCGGCGCCGAAGACGGTGGCGACGACCGGGATGACGTTCATCAGCGCCATGCAGACGACCCGCAGCATGTCCCGCCAGCTCGTCTTGAACGCCTGCACGATCGGCGCCTTCGGAACCTCGCCGTGCTCGCCTTCCTCGGCGAAGGCCGGGCGTCTCGTCGACCTCGCGGCGGATGATGTAGCCGGCGATGATGACGAAGACGCTGAGGAGGAACGGGATCCGCCAGCCCCAGGAATTGAACGCCTCCTCGGGCATATAGGCGGCAAGCGGCAGGAACACCGCCGCGGCCAGGATCTGCCCGGCCTGCACGCCCTGCAGGGTGAAGCTCGCGAAGAAGCCGCGCCGGCCGAACGGCGCGTGCTCGAGGATCATCGAGCTCGCACCGGAGATCTCGCCGGCGACGGCGAAGCCCTGGATCAGGCGGAGGATGACGAGGAGCGTCGGCGCGAGCATGCCGACCTGCTGATAGGTCGGCAGGAGGCCGACGGCCATCGTCGAGAAGCCCATCAGGAACATGCACAGGATCAGCACGGTCTTGCGGCCGTGCGTATCGCCCCAGTGCCCGAGGACGAAGGCGCCGATCGGCCGCGCGACGTAGCCGACGCCGTAGGTCGCCAGCGAGGCGACGATCGCGACCGTGGGATTGCCCGAAGGAAAGAAGATCTGCGGGAAGATCAGCGACGCCGCCGTGGCGTAGATGAAGAAGTCGTAGTACTCGAGCGCCGAGCCGATCCAGCCGCTGGCGGCGGCCTTCTTCGACTGGTGCCTGCCATGCGGCTCGTGGTCGGAGGGAGACGGCATCGTGGTTCCTCCTCGACAGTCGTTCCACCCGGCCTGAAGGCCCCCGGGCTTGCTTCGACGATACCACATCGGTCCGGCTTCAAAAGCCTCGCCGCGAAGCAACCTTGTGGCGTTCCTCGCCGACGCGTGGCGCCGGTCACGGTTCGCGGCGGCGGCGGCGGAGCTGGTCGAAATAGACGATGGCGATGATCAGCACGCCGGTAATGATGCGCTGCCAGAACGAATTCACGTTGAGAAGATTGGCGCCGTTGTTGATCGTCGCGAGGATGAAGGCGCCAAGCAGCGGTCCGTGCACGGAGCCGACGGCGCCGAAGAGGCTGGCGCCGCCGATGACCGACGAGGCGATGGCCTGCAGTTCCCACCCCTCCGCCTGCGTCGCGTTGCCGATGCCGATGCGCGCCGCGAGCAGGAGGCCGACGAAGGCGGCGAACATCGCGGAGAGCGTGTAGGCGAGATAGATGACGCGGCGGACGTTGACGCCGGAAAGCCGCGCCGCCTCGGCGTTCGAACCGATCGAGAAGAGATAGCGCCCCCAGCGGCTATGATGGAGAAAGACGAAGGACGGCACGGCGACGAGGATCACCATCCAGAACAGGTTCGGAACGCCGAGAAAGTCGTTGCGCGAGAACTCGGTGAAGGCATCGTTGGTGATCGAGATCGTCGCGCCGTTGGTGATGAGGAGGCCGATGCCGCGCAGCGAGGTGAGCGTCGCGAGCGTGACGATGAACGGCGGCAGGCCGAGGCGGACGATGGAGAAGCCGTGGAACATGCCGATGGAAAAGCCGATGCCGAGGCTCACGCCGACCGCGAGCCAGATCGGCAGGCCCTTGGCGAGCAGCCAGGCGACGATGACGGTGGTGAAGCCGACGACGGCGCCGACCGAAAGATCGATGCCGGCGGTGATGATGACGAAGGTCTGCCCGATGGCGAGGATCGCCGTCATCGAGCCCTGGCGCAAAAGGTTCGTGATGTTGTTCGGCGTCCAGAAGCTGTTCGTCGACAGGCCGAGGATGAGCCAAAGCAGAAGCAGGAGCCCGAGCAGCGTCAGGCCGAACAGGAGGCTGACGCCGCCGCGGAGCGCAAGCCGGCCGCGCGTCGGCGCGGGGCTCGCGCCATCGGTCTTTTCGGCGGCGGTGGGGATCATGGTCCGATGGCCCGCAACAGGATGTCCTCGTGGCTCGCGCTCTTGTGGCCATAGCTTGCGGCGATGCGGCCGCGGCGGAAGACGTGGAGCGTGTCCGCGAGTTCGTAGACTTCGGGAAGGTAGGAGGAGATGAGGACGATACCGGCGCCTTCGCGCAGGAGCGTCGAGAAGAGGCGATAGATCTCGGCCTTCGTGCCGACGTCGACGCCGACGGTCGGCTCGTCGAAGATGAAGAGGCGGGCGCCGTGATTGAGCCACTTGCCGATCACGACCTTCTGCTGGTTGCCGCCCGACAGGCTCGAGACCTTCGTGTGGCGCGAGGGCGCCTTGATGCGCAGGTTCGCGATCTGCCGATCCGCATGCGGCCGCCTCGGCCCGCGCCGGAATGAGCGAGCCGCGGGCGAGGCGCCGGTAGATCGGAAGGTTGAGGTTGAGGCCGACCGGCAGCGAGAGGCAGAGGCCCTGGTCGCGGCGGCTCTCGGGCGCGAGCGCGATGCCGCGCTCCATCGCGTCCTCCTCGCTGCGAATCTCGATCGGCTCGCCCTCGAAGACGATGGTGCCGGCCGTCTTCGGCCGCCGGCCGAAGATCGCCATCGCGCATTCGCTGCGGCCGGCGCCGATGAGGCCGTAGAACCCGACGATCTCGCCCGCGCGCACGCGGAAGGACACATCCGAGAACCCGGCGCCGGAGAGGTTCTGCACGTCGAGGAGCGTCGCGCCGAGAGCGATCTCCTCCTTGTGGTAGATCTGCTCGATCGAGCGGTTGATCATCAGCCGCACCAGCTCGGCCTCGTCCGTCTCGGCGATCCGGCGCGTGCCGACGAGGGTGCCGTCGCGCAGGATCGAGACCCGCGTTGCAAGCTCGAACACCTCCTCCATGCGATGGCTGATGTAGACGATCGTCACGTGCTGCGCCTCGAGCCGGCGGATCAGCGCGAAGAGTTGCGCCGTCTCGGTGCGGGTGAGATACGCGGTCGGCTCGTCGAAGATGAGGAGGCGCGTGCCGCGGATCGCCGCGCGCGCCGTGGCGATGAGCTGCTGCTGGCCGATGGTGAGGCTCGAAAGCGGCGCCGCGGCGGGAAGCTTGAAGCCGAGATCGTCGAGGATCGCCTGCGCCTCGCGAACCATGGCGCCGTGCTGCAGGAGGCCGAAGCGCCGTCGCTCCTCGCCGAGGAACATGTTGGCGGCGACGGACAGGTGCGGGCAGAGCACGACCTCCTGATGCACGGCGTTGATGCCGCGCTCGATGGCGTCGTGCGGCGTCGCGAGGACGGCGGGGCGGCCTTCCCAGAATATCTCGCCGGAGGTCGGTGTGACGACGCCGGTGAGGAGCTTGATGAGGGTCGACTTGCCGGCGCCGTTCTCACCGACGATGGCGTGGATCTCGCCCCTCTCGAAGGAGAGATTCGTCGGCTTCAGGGCATGCGTGCCGGCATAGCGCTTCTCGAGCCCGCGCATCTCGAGAAGCGGCGCCGCGGCGTCGTGCGGCGAGCCCTGCGGCCCGCCGCGCGCAATCACCAATCCGGACACGGGGAGCCCCGCTGCGCGAAAAAGGCCGGCTCAGTTGATCTTCGGCGTCAGGAGTTCCTGCGCCCGCGGCTCTTTCATGTTGGCCTTGGAGATCAGGTTGACGCCGGTGTCGACGTTGGCCTCGACCTTCTGGCCCTTCGAGGCGGCGAGCGCGGTCTTGACGCCATCGTAACCCATGCGGAACGGGTCCTGCACGATGAGCCCGGCGATGATGCCGTCGGAGAGGAACTTCACGAGCTTGTCGTCGCTGTCGAAGCCGATCAGCTTGATCTTGTCCTGCGCCTTGTTCTCCGAGATCGCCTGGCCCGCGCCCTGCGCCATGATGAGATTGGAGGCGAAGACGCCGCGCAGGTTCGGGTTCGCGGTGATGAGGTCGGTCATGATGTTGAGGCCGGTCGTCGCCTGTCCATCGGCGACCTTGTCGGCGACGAGCTTGAGGCCCGGATACTTCGCCGCCATCTGCTCCTTGAAACCCTTGGCGCGCTGATCGAGGGAGCCGACGCCGGGGAGCGAGGTGATCAGCGCCACCTCGCCTTCCGGCTTGCCGTACTTCTCGGCGATCGCGGCGGCGAGGGCGTCCGCGGCGACGCGGCCGCCCTGCACGTTGTCCGTGGTGAGGAAGGAGGTGAAGGATTTCGAATCCGCGGCCGAGTCGATGCCGATGATCTTGACCGACTTCGCCGCCTCGTCGATCGGTTTGCCGAGGGCCTTGAACTCGGTCGGCGCGATGACGATCGCCGCGGGCTTGCCGGAGACGGCGTTCTCGAGGATCGAGATCTGGCCGTTGATGTCGGCCTCCGACTGCGCGCCGAGTTCGGGCACGCTGACGCCGAGGTCCTTGCCGGCCTTGCGGGCGCCGGCCAGCACGATCTGCCAGAAGAAGGAGGTCGTGTCCTTGACGATGATCGGAACGGTGTCGGCGGCGGAGGCCGGCGCCGAGAACGAGAGACCGGCCGCGAACGCGGCGACGGTG
This sequence comes from uncultured Alphaproteobacteria bacterium, assembly GCA_963754975.1. Lineage (GTDB taxonomy): Bacteria > Pseudomonadota > Alphaproteobacteria > Rhizobiales > Beijerinckiaceae > Microvirga. Next base: position 136,064 of record CAVWII010000007.1, read on the forward strand.
GCGGCGAGGCAAAGGCGGCGCGTGACGGGCATCGTCGGCTTCCTTCCCATGGCGGATCGGTCCGTCGTCTCGGCGACGTGGTCCGGAGATTGTTGACCATCGCTGCCGTGGGGACAAGGCCGGGTTTTCGCGCCGCGCCCCTCCCCGTGTGCCAGCGAATTCGCACACCACGACGGCTGCGTTTCGCGCGAGGCGAAGGGCGCGATCCCGCCTCTCCCCGCCTGCGGGGAGAGGGTTCGGCCTGCGGCCGAACGAGCGGAGCGAAGCGAAGCGGGGGTGAGGGGGCGGTGACGGAAGAGGCGCCTTCCGCGACGCAGCGCCTTCTTCGTCGCCGCCCCCTCACCCTCGCCTGCTGCGCAGGCTTGCTGCCTCCGGCAGCCCTCTCCCCGCAAGCGGGGAGAGGCGAATCGCGCTTTTTTCGACCGCGCGGAGTCGCAGCGCGAAGCGAAGCGGGGGTGAGGCGGGGCCGCGCCCTTTACTCGCCCGCATCGGCGGGGGAAGCTTGCCGGCTGCCCGTTCCGGCCGCGCCGGCCGGACCTCGCATCGATGGCTTTCTCCCTCCGCCAAGTCCGTTACTTCGTCGCCATCGCCGAGACCGGCTCGGTCTCCGGGGCGGCGCGGCAATTGTCGATCTCCCAGTCCACGATCACCGAGGCGATCCAGGAGCTCGAGCACGATCTCGGCTTCAAGCTCGTCGAGCGCTCGCCGCACGGCATGGGGCTGACCCTGAAGGGCTACCAGTTCCTGCGCCACGCCGAAAAAATCCTCGCCGAGGTCGCGAACGCCCGCCGCGCCCTGAGCGAGGCCGCGGCCGTCGCGGAGGGGCGGCTTCAGCTCGGCGTGACCCCCCTCGTCGCCGGGTACATCCTCGCCGATCTCCTGGCCCGCTTCCGCCGCGCCTTCCCCCCGATCGACGTCGCCGTCGTCGAGGACAGCCGGGACTATCTCGAGCATCTCCTGATCGGCGGCGAACTCGACATCGCCGTCATGGTGCTGCCGCCGCGGGCGAGCCTGCTCTCCCTCGAGGTGGAAATCGTCGAGGCCTCGCGCTACCGCCTCTGGCTGCCGGTCGGCCATCCCCTGACCCGGGCCGAGGCGGTCGGCATCGCCGAATTCGCCGGCGAGCCGCAGATCCTCCTCGCCATCGACGAGATCGACGAAACCCCGCGGCTCGCCTGGCAGCAGCTCGGGATCAGGCCGCCGATCGCCTTCCGCACCCGCTCCGTCGAGGCGATCCGCAGCCTCGTCGCCACCGGCGCCGGCCTCGCCATCCTGCCGGACCTCACCTATCGCCAATGGTCCCTCGAAGGCGACAAGATCGAGGCCCGGCCCCTCAAGGACGACCTGCCGGCCGTCTCCGTCGGCATCGTCTGGCGCCGCGGCTCCCGCCTGTCGGCGGCCGCCTCGCAGTTCCTCGCGACCGTCCAGACACACCGCTCGGTGCGGCGGCGGGGCTGAATTATCGGTTTTTCCGATAAGCGATTTCTCCGGAATGGAGTGGCGCTCCGGTTCCAAGCTCGGCCACTCTGCCTGCCAGGAGCGGGTTCGGCCTCGCGCGGCCGCCGTCGGCGCCGTCCTGCGACTTCTCGGGAGGAGATCGAAGCCATGCATCGCGTCGTCTTGGGAACCGCCTCGATCGCCGTCGCGGCCTTGCTGGTCGCGGGCGCCGCCGTGGCGCAGGTCAAGAAGCTCGGCAAGGGCGAGGGAGCGGTCGATATCATCGCCTGGCCGGGCTATATCGAGCGCGGCGAGACCGACAAGCAATACGACTGGGTCACCGGCTTCGAGCAGAAGAGCGGCTGCAAGGTCAGGGTGAAGACCGCCGGCACCTCGGACGAGATGGTCGCCCTGATGAACGAGGGCGGCTTCGACCTCGTCACCGCCTCGGGCGACGCCAGCCTGCGCCTGATCTCGGGCAAGCGCGTGCAGCCGATCAACACCGCCCTCGTCCCGAGCTGGAAGAGCGTCGACGAGCGCCTCCAGAGCGCGCCCTGGCACACGGTCGCCAACGTCCATTACGGCGTGCCCTATCAGTGGGGCTCGAACGTCCTGATGTACAACACCAACGTCTTCAAGGAGGCGCCGAAATCCTGGAACGTGGTGTTCGAGGCGCAGGCCCTGCCGGACGGCAAGCCGAACAAGGGCCGCGTACAGGCGTTCGACGGCCCGATCTACATCGCCGACGCCGCGCTCTACCTGATGGCGCATCAGCCCGCGCTCGGCATCAAGGATCCCTACGAATTGACCGAGGCGCAGTACAAGGCGGCCCTCGACCTTCTGCGCAAGCAGCGCGCCGTCGTGCAGCGCTACTGGCACGACGCGATGGTGCAGGTCGACGACTTCACCAACGAGGGCGTCGTCGCCTCCTCATCCTGGCCCTTCCAGGTCAATCTCCTGAAGAGCCAGAACAAGCCGATCGCCTCGACGGTGCCGTCCGAAGGCGCGACGGGCTGGGCCGACACGACGATGATGCATGTCGACGCAAAGCACCCGAACTGCGCCTATCTCTGGCTCGAGCACTCGATCAGCCCGAAGCTGCAGGGCGACCTCGCGTCCTGGTTCGGCTCGGTTCCGGCCGTGCCGGCCGCCTGCAAGGGCAACGAGCTTCTGGGCGAGAAGGGCTGCGAGACGAACGGCCTCGGCGATTTCAGCCGCATCAAGTTCTGGCGCACGCCCGTCGCCAAATGCGCGACTCAGTCGGAGGGCTGCGTGCCCTACTATCGCTGGGTGACGGACTACATCGCCATCCTCGGCGGCCGCTGACGGGCGCGGGAGAGGGGACGTCGTCCCCGCTGCCATGAACGATGCGAGGCCGCCCTCCCTGGCAGCGCCGGCGATCGCGGTTCGGCCGCAGGGGGAAGGCGGCGGCGCCGCGGCCCCGGCCGTGACGATGCGCGGGGTGACGCGCCATTTCGGCGCCGTGCGGGCCGTCGACGGCGTCGATCTGGCGATCGCGGCGGGCGAGTTCTTCGCGATGCTCGGGCCGTCCGGCTCCGGCAAGACCACCTGCCTGCGCCTCATCGCCGGCTTCGAGCAGCCGGACGCGGGCGAAATCCGCATCTTCGGCGAGCCGGTCGCCGGCGTGCCGCCCTACCGGCGGGCCGTCAACACGGTGTTCCAGGACTATGCGCTCTTCCCGCACCTGACGGTGATCGAGAACGTCGCCTACGGGCTGCGCATCCGCGGCCTTCCCCGCGCCGAGCAGGGCACCCTCGCGCGGGAGGCCCTCGCCCTCGTCAAGCTCATCGGCTTCGAGGGGCGCCGGCCGGCCCAGCTCTCGGGCGGGCAGCGCCAGCGCGTCGCCCTCGCCCGCGCCCTGGTGAACCGGCCGAAGGTTCTCCTCCTCGACGAGCCGCTCGGCGCCCTCGACCTCAAGCTCCGCGAGGAGATGCAGGTCGAATTGAAGACCCTGCAGCGGCGGCTCGGCCTCGCCTTCGTCTTCGTCACCCACGATCAGGGCGAGGCCCTGTCGATGAGCGACCGCGTCGCCGTCTTCGATGCCGGGCGCATCGTCCAGGTCGATACGCCCGAGACCATCTACGAGCGCCCGCGCACGCGCTTCGTCGCCGATTTCGTCGGCGGCTCGAACGTGCTGGAGGCGGCCGTCGCCGCGCGCCTCGGCGCGCCGGCGCGCCTTGCGAGCCTGCGCCCGGAGGCCATCGCCGTCCGCGCCGCCGGCGGCGTCGACGCCCTGGGCCGCATCGGCATCGACGGCACCTGCGTCGAGGTGCAGTACCAGGGCGCGAGCCGACGCATCGTCGCCGATTGCGGCGGCGTCAGGCTGACCGCCCTCGTGCCGGCGCAGGAGGCGCGCGACCTGTTCCCCGGCGCGGGGCTGCGCCTGAGCTTTGCGCCGCAGGCCCTCCATGCGATGGCCGAGGAGCCATGACGGCCCTCGCCCTCGACCTGCCGCTGCCGCGCGAGACCGCCTCGCGCCGGCTCTCCGACGCGCTCTTCCGCAACCGCGCGCTCCTGCTCGCGGCGCTGCTCGTGCCGCCGCTCCTGTGGCTCGGCATCGTCTATGTCGGCAGCCTCGTCGCGCTCCTCCTCCAGAGCTTCTTCTCGATCGACGAGTTCTCGGGGACGATCGTCCGCGAATTCACCCTCAAGACCTACGCCGAGCTGTTGCAGCCGGCGAACCTCGACGTCATCCTGCGCACCGTCGTCATCGCCGCCGCCGTCACCGCGGCTTCGGCGCTCCTCGCCTTTCCGATCGCCTATTACGCCGCCCGCTATGCGCGCGGCGCCATGAAGGCGGCCTTCTATCTCGCCGTGATGATGCCGCTGTGGTCGAGCTACCTCGTCAAGGTCTACGCCTGGAAGCTCCTCCTCGCGAAGGAAGGCGCCGTCGCCTGGATCGCCGAACACGTCGGCGCGACGCCGGCGATCGATGCGCTGCTCGACCTGCCGCTCGTCGGCGGGCCGTCCCTGTCGGTGAGCTATCTCGGGCAGTTGCTCGTCTTCATCTATCTCTGGCTGCCCTTCATGATCCTGCCGATCCAGGCGGCGCTCGAGCGGGTGCCGACGAGCCTTCTCGAAGCCTCGGCGGATCTCGGCGCCGCGCCCGGCCAGACCTTTCGCTCGGTGATCCTGCCCCTCGCCATGCCCGGCATCGCGGCCGGCTCGATCTTCACCTTCTCGCTGACGCTGGGCGACTACATCCTGCCGCAGATCATCGGTCCCTCGACGCTGCTCATCGGGCAGACGGTCTACGTGCTGCAGGGCACGGCCGGCAACATCCCCCTCGCCGCCGCCTTCGCGGTGGTGCCGATCGCCGTCATGGCGCTCTATCTTCTCGCCGCGAAGCGCCTCGGAGCCTTCGATGCCCTCTAGCGCGCCGCTCGGACTGAAGCTCGCCGCCGCGGCCGGACTCCTGTTCCTGCACCTGCCGCTCGCCTTCCTCGTGCTCTACGCCTTCACGACCGAGGAGCGCAGCTACCAGTTTCCGCCGCCGGGATTGACCCTGCGCTGGTTTTCCGCCGCCTGGGAGCGGCCGGACGTCTGGCGCGCGCTCGCCCTCTCGATCGAGGTCGCCGCCGTCTCGACGCTCGTCGCGATCGTTCTCGGCACGCTCGCCGCCGGCGCGCTCGCGCGCACGCGCTTCTTCGGCCGCGAGGCGATCTCGCTCCTCATCGTCCTGCCGATCGCCCTGCCGGGCATCATCACCGGCATCGCCCTGCGCTCGGCCTTCAACCTGATGGACATCCCCTTCTCGTTCTGGACGATCGTCATCGGGCACGCGACGTTCTGCGTCGTCGTCGTGCACAACAACGCCGTCGCGCGCCTGCGCCGCATCGCGCCCTCGATCGTCGAGGCGTCCTACGATCTCGGCGCCGACGGCTTCCAGACCTTCCGCTACATCGTGCTGCCCAATCTCGGCACGGCGCTCCTCGCCGGCGGCATGCTCGCCTTCGCGCTGTCCTTCGACGAGGTCATCGTCACGACGTTCACGGCGGGCCAGCAGACGACCCTGCCGATCTGGATGCTGAACGAGCTCATCCGGCCGCGGCAGCGGCCCGTCACCAACGTCGTCGCCGTCGTCGTCATCGCCGTCACCCTCTTGCCGATCCTCGCGGCCTACGCCCTGACGCGGGACGCGGGCCCCGCGGCCGGGCGCTGACCCGCCGCCCCTCGCAAAAAAGGAGAACCGGAATGGACCAGGCATCGATCGCGACCCCGGAGGAGATGCTGATCGGCGCGGCGTTCGTGCGCGGCACCGAGGAGGCGGAAACGATTCTCGATCCGCGCACCGGCGCCACCGTGATGGCCCTGCCGGAAGCCTCCGCGGAACAGATCGACGCCGCGGTCGCCGCGGCCGACAGGGCCTTCGCCGAATGGTCGCGGACGACGCCGGCCGCCCGCTCGCTCCTGCTCCTCAAGCTCGCCGACCGCATCGAGGCGGAGGCGGAGGACTTCGCGACCCTCGAAGCGCTCAATTGCGGCAAGCCGCGCCATCTCGTCCTGCGCGACGAGATTCCGGCGATCGTCGATTGCTTCCGCTTCTTCGCGGAGCGGTGCGCACCTTGCAGGGCGCCGTCGCCGGCGAGTACCTGCCGGGGCACACCTCGATGATCCGGCGCGACCCGATCGGCGTCGTCGCCTCGATCGCGCCGTGGAACTATCCGCTGATGATGGCCGCCTGGAAGCTGGCGCCGGCGCTCGCCGGCGGCAACACGGTCGTGATCAAGCCGTCCGAGCAGACGCCGCTGAGCACGCTGAGGCTCGGCCGCGTCGTCGCCGACATCTTTCCGGAAGGGGTCGTCAACGTCGTCGTCGGGCGCGGCGAGACCGTCGGCCAGGCCCTGATCTCGCATCCGAAGGTCTCGATGATCTCGCTCACCGGCGACGTCGCCACCGGCAAGAAGGTTTTGACCGCGGCGGCGAGATCCGTGAAGCGCACGCATCTCGAACTCGGCGGCAAGGCGCCGGTCATCGTCTTCGACGATGCCGATCTCGCCGAGGTCGTCGAGGGCATCAAGGTGTTCGGTTTTTATAATGCCGGCCAGGATTGCACGGCGGCGTGCCGCATCTATGCGGGAGCGAAGATCTACGACCGCTTCGTCGCCGATTTGTCGTCGGCGGTGTCGGGCCTGCGCTTCGGCCGCGCCGTCGACGAGGAGAACGACCTCGGCCCGCTGATCTCGCCGCGCCAGCGCTCCCGCGTCGCCTCCTTCGTCGAGCGGGCGGCCGACCTGCCGCACATCGAGATCGCGACCGGCGGCCGCGAGCCCGCCGGCGGCGGCTTCTTCTACGAGCCGACGGTCATCGCCGGCGCCCGGCAGGAGGACGAGATCGTGCGCCGCGAGGTGTTCGGTCCGGTCGTCTCGGTGACGCGGTTCGAGGGCGTCGACGAGGCCGTCGCCTGGGCGAACGATTCCGATTACGGCCTCGCCTCATCGGTATGGTCGAAGGACGTCTCGCGGGCGATGGCGACGGCGGCCCGGCTGCGCTACGGCTGCACCTGGGTGAACTGCCATTTCATGCTGGTGAACGAGATGCCGCATGGCGGCCTGAAACAATCGGGCTACGGCAAGGATCTCAGCCTCTACGCCCTCGAGGACTACACCGCCGTCCGCCACGTGATGGTGAAGACGGACTGACGTCTGCACACATCCCGGCGAAGGGCGCGGCCTCGCCTCTCCCCGCTCGCGGGGCTAGCGGATTCACACTTCGCGATTGCGCCTCGACGCGGTCAAAAAGCAGCGATTCGCCTCTCCCCGCTTGCGGGGAGAGGGCCGCCGAAGGCGGCAAGCCTGCGCAGCAGGCGAGGGTGAGGGGGCGGCGACGAAGAAGGCGCTGCGGCGCGGCAAGGGCGCCTCTTCCGGCACCGCCCCCTCACCCCCGCTTCGCTTCGCTCCGCTCGTTCGGCCGCAGGCCGAACCCTCTCCCCGCAAGCGGGGAGAGGCGAATTCGCGCCGTCGCGGCCCGGTCACGCCGCTTCGCCGACGGCCTTCTCGGCGAGGGCGATCTCAGCCTGGCGCCGGGCGATCTCGGCGCCGATGGGCGGACCCTTGAAGCGGCGCCGCTCGATCCCGAACCAGAGCACGATCAACAGGACGACGAGCCCGATCGCGTAGTTGATGAGGATGTCGAACGGCGGCTGGATGCCGGCATACATCAGGACGAAGACGCCGAGGATCGTCAGGATCGCGAGGGGCTTCGACCAGACGCCGAGCCGGAACGGCCCGAACTCCGTCCAGGTCTTCCCTTCGGCGAGGAAGCCCGCGGCGACCGGCATCGCGTAGGACACGTAGAGGAACAGGGCGCAACCCGCCGCAAGCGCCGCGAAGGCCGGCGAGTAGAGCGTCGCGGCGATCGAAAGCACGACCCCGAGCCAGATCGCGGCAACGGGCGTGCGCCATTTCGGGCTCACTTCCTTCCACAGGCTCGACCCCGGCAGGCCGCCGTCCCGCGCGAAGGCGAAGATCATGCGCGAGGTCGAGGTGAGGCCGGCGAGGGCGCAGATGAAGTTCGCGACGACGATGCCGATCGCGAGCGCGCTTTTCAGAAGGGCCGGCGCCGGCAGGTTGTTGAAGAGGTTGAACCAGGCATTGGCGCCGTCCTTGGCGGTCGCCGCGAGGTTCGGGCTCGCGAGCACGAAGGAGACCGCCATCGCGAAGCCGAAGACGAGGGACCAGAACACCGAGTGCAGCATCCCGCGCGGCACCGCGACGCGGGCGTCGTGGGTTTCCTCGGAGGTGTGGGCGGACGCATCGAACCCCGTGATCGTGTAGAGCGGGTAGAGAAGCCCGACGAGGAAGGCGACGATCGCCGTGCGCGGCTCGGGCACGTAGCCGCCGCCGGCCTCGCCCGTGTTGTTGACGAAGGTCGTCAGCCGCGAGAGATCGAAGCTCGCGCCGAAGATGAGGAAGGTCAGCGTCAGGACGACGGCGACGACGAGGATCAGGTAGCCCGAGAAGTCCGTCAGCGCCGTCGTGACCTTGATGCCGAAATGGTTGAACAGGCCCTGCGTCGCCGAGATCAGCACGACGGCGATGATCTGCTCCCTGTCTGCCCCAGGCCGGAGCACGTCGTGGCCGAACACGCCCGGACCAGACGAGGTCGCGGAAGAGGAGGTAGGTGCCGACATTCACCGAGGCGACGACGAAGATGAGGCCGAGCAGGTTGATCCAGGCCGTCGCCCAGCCCCAGCCGCGGCCGCCGAGGATCGACGACCAATGATAGAGGCCGCCGGCGGTCGGATAGGCCGAGCCGATCTGGCCGAGGGAGGCCGCGACGACGAGGGCGAAAAGACCGCCGACGATCCAGCCGATCGTCGCCTGGAAGCCGCCGCCCGTCCCCATCGCGAGCGGGAACGACGTGATGCCGCCGGCCAGGATGCAGATGATCGAGAACGAGATCGCGAAATTCGAGAAGCCGCTCATGCGGCGGGCCAGCTCCTGGGCGTAGCCCATCTGATGCAGCGTCTTGACGTCGTCTTCCTCTGAGTGGGCCATGGTGCTCCCCCGCGTTGGCTGGGTTTTGCTGCGAGCGAACCGGACGCTCGACCTTTCGATCGGGTCGGGGCTAACCCCGACAGCGACGCCGGTCGTCCGCTCCTCCTCGCAGAGTCATGCGATGTCCTGACGAGGCCGTGCTCGGCAGCATAGACGGGTCGTGCGCGTCCTGAACATCGGAATGACGCCGTCCACTGCCTTCTATTCGAGCGTCCCTGCCCTTGCGGACGTCAAGACCGGCGACGATGTGCGCACGACGATCTTCGCGTCGGGCGGCGCCCATCGCGACCGCTTCGCGCAAGACCCTTGCGGCCCGGCGCCGAGCCGTGACAATGCCGCGTCCGCCGCCTCGCCGAAGGGAGCCAACGATGTCGCCGAACCCGCCGCCGGAAGCGGAGCGCATCCGCGCTCTCCCCCTGTGGTCGGCAACGGTCGGCATCGAGCCCCTGAGCGGCGGCATCACGAACCGGAATTTCCTCGTTGCCGATCCGCGGAAGGGGCGCTTCGTCGTCCGCTTCGGCCACGACATTCCCCTGCACGGCGTCATGCGCTTCAACGAGCTTGCGGCGGCCCGCGCCGCGCACGCGGCCGGACTGTCGCCGGAGGTCGTGCACGCGGAGCCGGGCATCCTCGTGACCCGCTGCATCGCCGGCACGACCCTGTCGCCGGCGGCGGTGCGCGAGCCGGAACGGCTCGGCCGCATCGTCGATCTGATCCGCCGCTGCCATCGCGACGTCGCCGGCCACCTCAGAGGGCCGGTTCTCGCCTTCTGGGTCTTCCACGTCGTCCGCTCCTATATCGGCACGCTGCGCGACGACGGCAGCCGCATCGCCGCGCTCCTGCCCGGGCTCGCCCGCCTCTGCGACGACCTCGAGCGGGCGGTGGGAGCGGTGGAGATCGTCTTCGCCCACAACGACCTCCTCGCCGCCAATCTCATCGACGACGGCGAGCGCCTGTGGCTCATCGACTGGGACTATGCCGGCTTCAACGCCCCGCTGTTCGACCTCGCCAACCTCTCGTCGAACAACGAATTGAGCGAAGCGGAAGACCGCCACGTGCTGGCGCGCTATTTCGGCGAACGGCCCGCGGACGCCCGTCTCGCGGCGTTCGAGGCGATGAAATGCGCGTCGCTCTTGCGCGAGGCCCTGTGGAGCGCGGTGTCGGAAATTCATTCCGACCTCGCCTTCGACTTCGTCGCCTATACCGAGGACTACCTGTCCCGCCTCGACCGCGCCCGTCGCCGCATCGGCCTGGCGCCGTGAGCGCCGCGGTCAGGCCTTGATCCGCTCCATCTTCGGATCGTAGAGCGGCGACAGATGCAGGGCGCAGGGCACGCGCACGGTCGCCACCTCGAGCTCGTAGCGGCCGGCGCGGAGATAGGCTTCGCCGAGCCCGCCGGCGCGGCGCACGTAGCCGTAGCCGATCGGCTTGCCGATGGTGTGGCCGAAGCCGCCGCTCGACAGCCAGCCGACGCGCTCGCCGTCGCGGTAGATCGTCTCGCGGCCGAGGAGGACGATCTCCGGATCGTCGACCGTGAAGCCGCACAGGACTTTCGCGAGCCCGCCGTCGCGCTGGCGTTCGAGCGCCTCGCGGCCGAGGAAGGGAATCGGCTTGCCGAGTTTCAGCGCGAAGCCGAGGCCGGCCTCCAGGGGCGTGTGGTCCGGGCCGATATCGGCGCCCCAGGCCCGATAGCCTTTCTCCAGGCGCAGGCTCTCGATGGCGCGGTAGCCGGCATTGACGATGCCGAACTCCGCGCCCGCCGCCATGATGGCATCGTAGACGCTCGCCGCGAACTCCGTCGGCACGTGGATCTCCCAGCCGAGTTCGCCGACATAGGTGACGCGCAGGGCGATCGCCGGCGCGCCGGCGACCGTGATGGCCCGGCAGCGGCCGAACGGGAAGCCGGCGTTCGAGACGTCGTCACGGGTCTCCTTCTCGAGCACGCGGCGGGCATTCGGACCCATCAGGCTCAGCACCGCGAAGGCGGATGTGACGTCGACGAGATGCGCGTCGAGCCCGGCTGGAACGGTGCGGCGGATCCAGTCCTCGTCGTGGGTCGCAAAGCCCGTCCCGGTGACGATGTAATAGGCGGAGGGCGCAAGGCGCGCGACGGTGAGGTCGCACGCGATGCCGCCGCGCGCGTTGAGGAGCTGCGTGTAGACGAGGCTGCCGACGGGCCGCGCGACATCGTTGGCGCAGATCCAGGACAGGGCGCGCTCGGCGTCGCGGCCGACGAGGTTGAACTTCGCGAACGAGGTCTGGTCGAACACCGCCACCGACTCCCGCACGGCGCGATGCTCGCGGGCGACCGCCTCGAACCAGTTCGGCCGGCCGAAGGTGTATCGGTCCGCCGCCGTCTCGCCCGGCGCGGCGAAAAAGTTCGGGCGCTCCCAGCCGAGCTTCTCGCCGAAGCAGGCGCCTTGCGCCTTCAGGCGATCGTAGAGCGGCGAGCGCCGCAAGGGCCGGCCGCTCGCATGCTCCTCGTGCGGCCAGGCGATCGTGTAGTGCTTCGCGTAGGCCTCGAGGGTCCGCTTGCGGACCCAGCCGACGTCGCGGTGATTGCGGCCGAAGCGGCGGATGTCGACGGGCCAGACGTCGTAGGGCGGCTCGCCGCCGGCGATCCATTCGGCGAGGACCTTGCCGGCGCCGCCGCCGGAGGCGATGCCGAAGGCGTTGAAGCCGGCGCCGACGAAGAAGCCGCCGCATTCCGGCGCCTCGCCCAGGATGAAATTGCCGTCGGGCGTGAAGCTCTCGGGGCCGCAGATAAGCTCCTTGACGCCCGCCGTCGCGAGCGCCGGCACGCGCCCGAGGGCGAGCTCCATCAAGGGCTCGAAATGATCGAAGTTCGAGGGCAGGAGCTGGAAATTGAAGCCCTTCGGGATGCCGTCGATCGCCCACGGAATCGGGTTCTGCTCGTAGCCGCCCATGACGAGCCCGCCGACCTCCTCCTTGTAGTAGGTGAGCCGGTCCGGATCGCGCAGCGTCGGCAGGGTCGGGGTGACGCCGGCGATCGGCTCCGTCACCATGTACTGATGCTCGACCGAAACGAGGGGCACGCCGACCCCTGCCATCGCGCCGATCTCCCGCGCCCACTGGCCGGCGCAGTTCACCACGACCTCGCAGGCGATGCGGCCGCGGCTCGTCTCGACCGCCGTGACGCGGCCGCCTTCGCGCACGATGCCGACGGCCTCCGTCTCCTCGTACAGGGTCGCGCCCTTCATGCGCGCTCCCTTGGCGAGGGACTGGGTGATGTCGGACGGATTGGCCTGTCCGTCGGTCGGCAGGAAGGCCGCGCCGACGACATCGGAAACGTCCATCAGGGGCCACAGGTCCCGCGCCTCCGCGGCCGAGAGGAGATGCATGTCGAGGCCGAAGGAGCGCGCGGTCGTCGCCTGCCGGCGCACCTCCGTCCAGCGCTCCTGCGTGCAGGCGAGGCGAAGGCCGCCGTTCATCTTCCAGCCGGTGGCGAGCCCGGTCTCCTGTTCGAGGGTCCGGTAGAGCTTCACGGATTCGCCGAGGAGCTGGGTGATGTTGGCGCTCGATCGCAACTGCCCGACGAGGCCGGCGGCATGGAAGGTGCTGCCGGAGGTGAGCCTGTGCCGCTCGATCAGGACGACGTCGCGCCAGCCGAGGGACGCGAGATGGTAGGCCGTCGAAGTGCCGATGATGCCGCCGCCGATGACGACCGCCCGCGCCTGCGTGGGAAAGGACGACATGAGGAAGCACCCCCCGGGCGACGCCTTCGCTTCGCGCCCGTCCCGCCGACGCCATCCATGTCGGCGCGTCGTAACATTGTCAAGAATCCGCGGTCCCTTTTCGCCGGCGCCGGCGCGGGCCTCGCCCGGATCGGCCTCGCCGCCGTCCTCATCGCCGGCATGGCCTCCGCCGCGCTGGCGCAGCGCGCGACGGATGCGGCGCGCCGGCATCGCGATGCCGCGCCCGTCGCTCTCTACGGGCCGGGCAACGTCTACGCGAAGATCCCGCCGAAGGACGAGTATGGCCGGGATCAGCTCGCCATGTTCCGCGCCTGGAATCCGGACCCGATCGGCAACGACAGCGCCAATCTTGCGGCCGTCAATCCCGCCCTCGCGAAGGCTATTCGCAAGGCCCGGGCCGACAATCCGGGACTGCATTTCGTGATCGGCTCAGGCCGGCGCAGCGCCGCCTTGCAGCGGCTGGCCGTCGCCTGGGGCTGGTCGAAGACGCGCGGCAGCCATCACCGGAGCGGAAACGCCGTCGACCTTTGGCCCCTCGACGAGAAGGGCCGCGTCGACTTCGACCCCGCCGCCCTGAACAGGGTCGCCGCGGCGATGAAGAAGGCCAGTGCGGAAATCGGCTTGCCCCTGCGCTGGGGCGACACGTTCCACGGCTTCAAGGACATGGATCGCTCGCACTTCCAGATCGCGCGCGCCGCGCCGCGATCGCAGCGTCCGCGCTGAAGCGCGCGGCGGTCAGTGCATCGCCGGCTGGCGCTGGATTGCGATCGCGACGTCCGCCGAGAGGCGGTCCGGCCGCAGCGCCCATCCCGCCGACTGGGCAAAGGCGGCGACGGCCTCCCGGCCCGGCGGTGGCGCGCCGTCGTCTGCGCCGAACGACGCGCGCACCGCCGTCGCGAGGAGGTGCTCGCCCGCGCCGAGGCTGCCGCGCAGCATCGGCACGGCGGCGTGCGGGAACAGCAGGTGCGTGTTCGGCGCGACGTCGATCGCGGCGGCGCGGCGCGTGCCGAGAAGGTCGGCGATGGCGGTGCGGTGGCCGTCGTCGAGGATGAGGACGAGCCCCGCGGGTCCGGCCTCGGCGCCGGAAAGATCGCGCAGGCGCTCGCGGGTGCCGCAGCGGGTCGGTACGGCGTGGCCGGATTCGAGAATCGTCGCCGGCCGCTCCGTCGCGACGCGGTGAAGGCGCACCTCCCAGCCCTCGAGGAAGCCTTGCAGTGTCGTCACCGCGACGCCGTCGAGGGGCGACCACTCCGTCTCGACGAAGCCCTCGCCGGTGCGCGATCCCGTCAGCGCGCCGCGGGCGTGAAAATCCCGGCCGTCGACGCTGAAGGCCAAGATGTTGTCGCCGAAGAAGCCGATGCGCACCCAGCGCTCCGCCTCGACGGCGAGGCCGAACCGCGTCGAGTAGGCGAACTTGCCGTATTTGTCGCGCGAGTTGCGCATCTCGACGCGGACCGGCCCCGCCGGCAGCGCGACGACATCGCCCGCGATATGCTGCACCACCATCGACGCGCCCGCAATCGTCACCGGCTCCGCGGGCTCCTTCGGCAACACCTCCCGCGCCTGCCAGAACGGATGCGTCTCGGGCAGCGCCAGCGGCAGGAAGGCCTTGAAGGCCCAGTAGGGCGAGCCCGGCGAATTGTACTCCTCGCTCATCAGAAGATTCGGCCAGGCATACCCGATCGACAGGCGGCCGACCGCGTCGAGCATCGGCTGGCGCATCCACCAGCGCATGTGCCGCGCCCAGAGACCTCGGATCTCGCCCCACGGCAGCGCCTCGACATCGGCATAGGCGAGCGCGCCGAAGAAGGCCGCCATGGCGAAGCGATAGGTGAGCGAGCGGCCGATGGCGAGGCCGGCGCCGTCGCGGCCGAACCAGTGTCGGTAGCCCTGCGCGAAGGCGCGGGCGCGCTCGCGAAATTCCTGTGCGCGCACCGGATCGCGATCCTGCGCCAAATGCGCGTAGAGCAGGCCGTAGAAGTGCAGCGCAAAGCCGTTGTAGTGGTCGATGAACGGTTCCGCTCCATCGCCGTACCAACCATCCGCGCGCACAAAATCGTCGATGCGGTTGAGATGCCTTTCGCGCGAGGCCGCGTCGATCGGCACGCCGACGCGCTCGAGCCCGAGCCCCGCGAGAACCGGGAAGAAATGCCAGTTGTTGTCGGCCATCGCGACGGTCTCGATGACCTTGATCCAGGCGGCGAGGTTTTTCTTCGCGGCGTCCGGAAGCGGCTGCCAGAGCGCGTCCGGCGCGAGCGCGATGGCGAAGCCGAGCGCCGCGATCTCGACGGAGCGCTGGTTGCGGTCGCTCGTCTCCAGCCAGTATTCGGGATCGGCCGGATCGCTGCCGCTTTCGAGCCCCTCGCGGAAGAGATGCCAATGCGCGAAGGCGCCGCCGCCGGCATGCAAAGGCGCGAGCCCCCAGAGCGGCCGCGCGAAGCCCTCGAACCAGGCGGCCTTGCGGTCGAAATGCGCCGCGTCGAGGCCGAGCCTGACCTGCGCGCGGCCGGTGCTGAAGGCGGGCACGAGCGGCTCGAAGAGGTCGTGCAGGAGTTTTCGCGCATCGGCGCGCGAGGCGAGCGGGTTCGCGGCGAGCGCGGCGTGCAGCGTCTCGCTCATGGCTCGCCCCGTGGCGGACGCGCGACCCATTGCGCACCGAGGGCTTCGGCCGCGCTCATTTCAAGCTGCCGCCGCGCGGCGCGGCGTCCACCCGTCGTATTTTGCGTGGCCGGGCGAAATCGGCAGCGACACGGCGCGGCCGGTCTCGTCGGCGTCGAAGAGCGCGGTGACGAGTTCGAGGGAGCGGCGCGCGTCGTCGAGCGTCACCGGAAACGGGCCGCCGGAAGCGACCGCTTCGGCAAAGAGCTCGAACTGGCGCGCAAAGCCCGTGCGGCGCTCGGGCACCGCCGCCATCGCCGCCGCGATGCGCGCGCCGACGGCCTCGTTCATCGGGATCACGGTCCAGGGATCGTCGCCGGGACGGCCGGCGCCGTCGTCCTCGCATTGCTTCTCGAAAGTCACGTTCTCGTAGCAGAAGCGCAGGCGCGTGATCTGCCGCGCCGAGCCCAGCGTCGCGGCGAGCGCCGCGAGCGAGCCGTCCGCCATGACGAGGCTGCCGACGGCGCAATCCTCGACCTCGACGCGGTTCACCCGCGTCGTCTTGAAGCCCGCGACCTTGGCGGCTGGACCGACGAGGAAGAGCAGAAGGTCGTGCATGTGGATCGACTGCGTCAGCAGAACGCCGCCGAGCTCGCTCTCGAACTTGCCGCGCCAGGCGACGTCGTAATAATCCGGTCCGCGCCGCCACGCGGTCTCGATCGAGGAGAGATAGGCGCGGCCGGCAAGACCCGTGTCGATGACGTGCTTGACCTTGGCGATACCGTTGCCGAAGCGGTACTGGAAGATCGGCATCACCCGCCCGGCGGACGCGGCCTCGGCGCGCCGCACGGCGTCGAGTTCGGCGAGGGAAGCGACGAGGGGTTTTTCGCAGATCGCGTGCTTGCCGGCGGCGAGCACCGCGACGATCTGCTCCGCATGAAGGTTCGGCGGCGTGCAGATCGAGACGACGTCGATATCGGCCATGGCGAGGACGTCGTCGAGCGACGCACTTGCGCGGGCGATGCCGTAGCGCGCGGAAAAGTCGCGGGCGCGCTCCTCGGCGCGGTCGCAGCAGGCGACGACCTCGAAGGTGTCCGCGAGCGCTGCGAAGCCACGCTCGACCTGCGATCCGGCGGTCCAGCCGCAGCCGACGATCGCGACCTTGAGACGTTTCATCTGGCTCTCACCTCGTGTCGATCGGTGCGCTTCCTTTCGCCCCTCCCCGCTTGCAGGGAGTGGGTTTCGGCCTTCGGCCGAAACAAGCGAAGCGGGGGTGAGGGGGCGGTGTCGAAAAGGGCGCCCTCACCGACGCCGCGTCTCTTCCGGAAACGCCCCCTCACCCTCGCGTGCCTTGCAGGCTCGCCGCCTTCGCAAGCCGGGTGTTCCCGGCTTGCGCACCAAAGAACGGACCTCGGCTAGACCCGAGGTCCGGCGGCCCTCTCCCCGCAAGCGGGGAGAGGAGAAAACGCCCCTCACTGCGACAGAACGCGGTTGCCCTCGTCGACGAGTTTTTGCGACGCCTCGGCGATCGAGATGCGGCCGAAGGCGAGCTGGTCGGTGACCATGCGCATCACGGCGCGGTCGAACTCGTTCGCGCCCTTCGGCGCCGGCGGCGGATAGGCGATGACCTTGTCGGCGAGCATGTTGACGTAGTTGACGCTCGCCTGCTCGGTCTCGTTGAGATTCGGCAGGATCGCGGTGCGGATCTTCGGCGACATCGGCACGCCGCGCTCGACGCCGAGCACTTCTCCCGCCTTCGCGTCGTTGACGAAGAAGTCGATGAAGGCGGCGGCCGTATCCTTGTTCTTCGAGGTCGCGGCGACGCTCCAGATCAGCGCCGGCCGGTAGTAGTGGCCCGACGGCGCGCCGCCGCCCTTCTGCGGATAGGTCGTCAGCGCGAGCTTGTTCTTGGTGAGGAGCTGGTAGCCGACGAGCTGGTTCGAATAGACGAAGCCGGAGGCCGACTTGCCGAGGGCGAGCGCGTTCGAATCGATCTGGTTCTGGTCGAGGGCCTGCACGTCCGCGGGCACGCAACCGCCGCGCTTGCGCAGGTCTTCCCAGTACGTGTACCACTCGCGCGCATCGTCGGCGTTGAAGCCGACCTTGTTGCCGTCGGCGGCATAGACGCCCTTGCCGCGCTGGCGCAGCCAGACCTCGAAGGCGTAGAAATAGCGCGCGCCGTAGGGAGCGCCGAAATAGTTTTCCTGACCGAGCTTCTTCGTCACCTCGACGGCGGTGTCGGCATATTCCGCCCAGGTCGTCTTCTCGTCCGGCGGCTTCACGCCGGCCTTGTCGAACATCGTCTTGTCGTAGGCCATGGCGAAGGAGTTGAGGCCGAGGGCGACGCCCCAGACCTTGCCGTCGACGCGGCAGAGATCGACCATGTTCTTGCCGAACGCGTCGATGTTGAGCTGCTTGCCCATGAATTCGTCGAGGGGCGCGCAGGCGCCGCGGCGCGAGTAGTCGGCGATGGTCGAGGGCTCGAGCTGGAAGACATCCGGGATGTTGCGCCCGACCATCATCGTCGCGAGCTTCGACCAGTAGTCAGCGCCCGTCGTTTCGCCGCCGATCTTCACGTTCGGCATCTGCGCCTGATAGAGATCGGCGACCGCGAGCGTGCGCCGGGCGCGGTCCTGCGAACCCCACCAGTACATGCGCAGGTTGACGGCATCGGCGGCCCGGGCGGCGCCGGTTCCCCGCGACAGGGCGAGGCCGCCGGCGCCGGCGGCGAGCGACAGTTTCAACAGGGTGCGGCGGCTGACGGATGAACGGCTCATGATGTCCCTCGCGGCTCGACGGGGCGCGCCCGTCCGTTTCCTCTCCGGTTCCGGCCCGTCGTCGAGGCGGCATGATCGCCGCGGACCGTTGTAACCAGACAGTTACTATCTTGCCTCTCGCGCAAGCGATGTCAACAGGCGCGATGGATTGCGCCTCTCCGCAAGCGGTGAGAGCCGATAGCCGCACTTTTCGGCTTTCGCCAATCACCGTGTCGCGAGTGGCCCCGCGGGCGCGGGCAGACGAGGGGGCGGCGCCGGAATAACCGTCGGGTTACAAGGTAAGCGCGCCGCCGCGCCGCCGCCCCCGGCGCTGGACGAGATTGAGGAGACCGACGACGCCGACATTCGCGAGCCCCGCGGCGGCGATGGCGGCGACCAGCGCCTCGGGTCCGTTCTCCGCCAGGAGCGCAGCGGCGAGGGCGGGCGAGAGCGCGGCGGCGACGAGGGCCGGCAGGGCGAGGCGGCCCATCGTGGTGGCGTAGCCGTCGGCGCCGAAGAGGGCGAGGGGCAGCGTCCCGCGGGCGATCGAGAAGATGCCGTTGCCGGCGCCGAAGAGCACGAGGGCGATGCCGGCGGGAGCGGCCCCGGTCGCGAGGAGCGAAACGCCCCCCGCGACGAGGCCGAGCGCCGCCGCCATGGTCGAAAGCGGATGCAGGCGCGTGCCGAACAGCATTTCGGCGAGGCGGGCCGCCACCTGCGCCGGCCCGATCAGCGTGCCGAGGGCGACGGCCTCCGACAGGCCGACCCCGCGGGCGCGCAGGATGGCGAGGAGATGCACGGAGATCGCCGATGAGATCATCGAGGCGATGACGAGGAGGGTGCCGAGGAGAAAAAGGATCGGCCGCCGCCCAGGCGCGGCCGGCGGCGCCGGACGCGGCGCCCGCGCCGGGTCGGCCGGCGGCAGCCGCGGCACGAACAGAAGATGCAGGGGCAGCGCCACGGCGAGCTGGAGCCCGGCATAGGCGAGGCAGGCGCCGCGCCAGCCGACCGCGGCGACGAGGGCGGCGCTCAACGGCCAGCAGACGGTGCTCGCAAAGCCGCCCCACAGGGTCAGGCTCGAGATCGCGCGGCGCGCCTGCAGGCCGTAGAGCCGGCCGAGGGTCGAGAAGGCGGGATCGTAGAGGCCGGCGCCCATGCCGGCGCCGATCACGATCCAGGCCGAGAAATAGATCGGCAGCGTCGGCGCCACCGCCAGGAGCGCGAGGCCCGCCGCGAGCACCAGCGAGGCCGCCGCCAGGACCGGCCGGCCGCCGGACCGGTCGATGCGGCGCCCGACAAAGGGCGAGACGAGCCCGGACACGAGGAGCCCGACCGAGAGCCCCGCCACCACCGCCGTCAGCGGCCAGCCGGTCTCGGCGGCGATCGGACCGGCGAGCACGGCGGGAAGATAGTAGGTCGATCCCCAGGACAGGATCTGCGTGATCCCGAGGGCCGCAACGACGACGGCGCGGCGGGGAGCGGGAGGCAGGCCGGCGGACATGGCGAGCCGGCTTAGCACAGACCACGCTTGCGGAAAGTGGGTCTGCGCTTGACCTTACCATGATGGGAGGGATTAGAAGGTCTTGCTGAACCGGCGATTGGCGGAGGGCGTCGCCATGGCCGTGTCGGCGGCGGAGCAAGGAGGAGGCGATGAACATCGGCAAGGCCGCGGAGAAGACCGGCGTCTCGGCGAAGATGATCCGCTACTACGAGAGCATCGGCCTTCTCGCCAAGGCGGCGCGGCGCGAGAACGCCTATCGCGATTTCGACGAGCGCGACCTCCACGACCTGCGCTTCATCCGCCGCGCCCGCACCCTCGGCTTCACGATCGAGGAGACGCGCGCGCTCCTCGCGCTTTGGCGCGACAAGGCCCGCGCCAGCGCCGACGTGAAGGCGCTGGCGCTCCGCCATGTCGCCGACCTCGAGGCGAAGATCGCGGAGCTGCACGCGATGAGCCGCAGCCTCCGCCACCTCGCCGGCCATTGCCACGGCGACACCCGCCCCGACTGCCCGATCCTCGACGATCTCGCATCGAGCAAGGACGTAAAGCCGCGCCGCAGTGCCTGAGGCGGCGCGCTGCGAATGGCGAATGGCGAATGCAGCGCGACGCGATTCGCCTCTCCCCGCTTGCGGGGAGGGGGTTCGGCCTGCGGCCGAACAAGCGGAGCGAAGCGAAGCGGGGTGAGGGGGCGCTGCCGGAAAAGGCGCCTTCCCTCGCCGCAGCGCCTCTTCCGGAGACGCCCCCTCACCCTCGCCTGCTGCGCAGGCTTGCCGCCTTCGGCGGCCCTCTCCCCGCAAGCGGGGAGAGGCGATTGCGCTACGCTCCTCGCGCACCCGCGGCGAGCAGCGGCAGCGGGCTCTCGTGGGCGAGGAGCCAGCTCTTGCGGTTGAGGCCGCCGCCGTAGCCGGTCAGCGTGCCGTTCGCGCCGATGACCCGGTGGCACGGCACGACGACGCCGATCGGGTTCGAGCCGTTGGCGAGGCCGACCGCGCGCACCGCCGCGGGGCGGCCGATGCGGCGCGCGAGCTCGCCGTACGAGATCGTCGTGCCGCAGGGAATTGTCCGGAGCGCGCTCCAGACCTGTTTCTGGAACGGCGTTCCGGCCGCGTCGGTCGGCAGCCCGTCGATGATCGCGAGATCGCCGGAAAAATACGCCCTCAGCGCGCTCGTCAGGCCGCCGGGATCGCGGGCCTCGCGAAGCGCGAGCCCGCTGCCATAGGCGCGCTGGAGATGCTGCGCGCGGCGCTCCCCGTAATCGTCCCAGTCGAGGGCGCGCAAGCGGCCGGCCGCGTCGGCAACGATGACCATTTCGCCGATCGGCGTGTCGAGGCGGTCGATGAGAAAGCGGAGCGTGTCAGGCAAGGCGAACTCCCTCCGGCCGGCCGGGCTCGGCGGCCCACAGATGCTGCGCCGCATAGGCCCGCCAGGGCCGCCACGGCTCGGAACGAACGAGGAGATCGGCCGGTTTCGGCCGAACGCCGCCGGCTTCGGCGGCGCCGCGCAGGAGCCCGATGTCGCTCGCCGGAAAGGCGTCGGTCTCGCGCAACGCGCGCAGCGCGATGTACTGCGCCGTCCATTCGCCGATGCCTGGAATCGCGCGCAGCCGCGCGATCGCCTCCTCGATCGAGCCGAAGGGGCGGAAGAGGTGCGGATCGGCGAGGCACGCCTGCGCAAGCGATTTCAGCGCCGCCTTGCGCGCCCCCGGCATCCCGAGGGACGCAAGATCCGCGGCCGCGACCTGCGCCGGCGTCGGGAAGGCATGGGTGATGGCGCCCTCCGGCTCCGGCAGCGCCGTGCCGCAGATCGCAACCAGGCGCGAGGCAAGCCGGCGCGCCGCGGCGACGCTCACCTGCTGGCCGAGAATGGCGCGGAGCGCGAGCTCGAAGCCGTCGAAGGCGCCGGGCGCGCGCAGGCCCGGCCGCTGCGCGACAAGCCGCGCGAGGAGCGGGTCGCGGGCGAGGTGCGCGCCGATCGTCTCGATGTCGGCGCCGACGTCGAAGACGCGCCGCACCCGGTCGACGAGGGAGGGCAGCGCCTTGAGGTTCGGGAAGCGCACGCTGACGAGGAGGCCGTCCCGCTCCGGCGCGTGCCGCACGGCGACGATCCCCGCCTCGCCGGCGACGGCGACGCTGCGGCGGTAGATCCCGTCCGCGACGGTCTCGACGCCGTCGATGGCGCGGGCCTCGAGAAAGGCGAGGAGGGCGGGAAAATCGTAGGGCGGCCGGTAGCGGATGAGGAGCGTGACGCCGGCCGCGCCCTCCGCGGCGGGACGTCGCGAGCGCCGGAGGGCGCCGGGCGGGCGGCCGAAGAGGGCCCGAAACGTCTCGTTGAAGCGGCGGACGCTGCCGAAGCCGGCCGCGAGGGCGATCTCGGCGAGGGGCATCGCGGTCTCGTGGATGAGCTGCTTGGCGAACAGCACCCGCCGCGTCTGCGCGACCGCCACCGGCGAGGCGCCGAGATGCTCCTTGAAGAGGCGGCGCAGATGCCGCTCGCCGATGCCGAGCCGCGAAGCGAGGGCCTCGACGCCCGCCTCGCCATCGAGCCCGCCCTCGACGATGAGGGCGAGGGCCCGCGACACCGTGTTCGAGGTGCCGCGCCAGAAGGCGAGGTCGGGCGCCGTCTCCGGCCGGCAGCGCAGGCAGGGCCGGAACCCCGCCTCCTGCGCCGCCGCCGCGGAGGGGAAGAAGCGGCAGTTCTCGAACTTCGGGGTCCGTGCCGGGCAGATCGGCCGGCAGTAGATCCCGGTCGAGGTCACCCCCGTGAAGAGGCGCCCGTCGAAACGCGGATCGCGGGTCTGAAGGGCGCGGTAGCAGGCGGCGCGGTCGAGAATGTCCATGCCCCGAATCTGGCACAGGCGACCGCTCGGCGCTCGCGGTTTTCGGACATGATTGACGCGAACGATACAATGTCAAAGTCGTCGTTTCCCGGCCGGCTGCCGCTGTTCCTGAAGGCGCGACGAAGGAGCCCGACGTTGCGCGGGCCGAAGAAACCTGCTTGACCGGCGCTCCGACCGAAACGAGGCCCGCATGACGAAGACCCGCTTCCCGTTCGCCGCCCTGACCGGCCTCGCCCTCGTCCTTTCGGCCTGCACCTCGGCGCGATTCGGCGACGCCGGCGGGCCGCCGCCGGGCGCGCCGGGACCCGGGCCCGAGCTGCCGCCGGTCGAGGCCGTGCCGTCCGGACCCGTGATCTCGGCGCCGCTGCCGCCGGTCGAGGGCACGGCGCCGATGGGGGCCGGCCCGAACGTCGCCGCCCTGCCGCCGGCGGCGCCGGCGGCGCCGGCGCTCCCGGCCGCGAGCGGTCGCTCGGGCGTCGTCGGTGCCTGGACCGCCCGCGTCGCCGGCGCGAGCTGCCGTGTCCAACTCTCCTCGACCCCGGCGCTCGATCTCTACCGCGCCGGCGCGACGGGCTGCGCCAACGGCGACCTCGCCAAGATCAGCGCCTGGGACTACCGGGACGGGGAGGTCTACCTGTACCAGTCCGGCGGCACCGTCGCCGCCCGCCTGCGCTCCGTCGAGGGCGCGCTCTCCGGCGTCCTGGCGAAATCGGGCGCGCCGCTGACGCTGTCGCGCTGAGACAGCCGGCCTTGCCTGCGCCGCCGCAAAATTGCGCAGGCGGCGCGACGCCGAACATGGGCTAAATCTCCGCGTGAACCTCGCCCGCCCGACCTCCGGTCCGATCGCCGCGAAATACTCCGCCCTCGTCGCCTCCGGCGCGATCGAGCGCGACCCGGCGCAGGAGAGCCTGGTGCGTCGGCTCGACGCGCTGACGCAGGCGCTCGCCGAGCATCGCATGGCGCGCAAGTCGAGCGCCCTGGGCTGGCTGTTCTCCCGCAAGAGCGCGGTCGATTCGCCGAAGGGCCTCTACATCTTCGGCGCCGTCGGCCGCGGCAAGACGATGCTGATGGATCTCTTTTTCGAGGCGCTGCCGGTGCGCCGGAAGCGGCGGGCGCATTTCAACGCCTTCATGGCCGACGTGCACGAACGCATCCACGCCTTCCGCGAGAAGCTGCGTTCGGGCGAGGTCAAGGGCGAGGATCCGATCGCCGCCGTCGCGGCGGAGCTGGCGGCGGAAGCCTGGGTGCTGTGCTTCGACGAGTTCGCGGTCGGCGACATCGCCGATGCGATGATTCTCGGGCGGCTCTTCACGGCCCTCTTCGGCCGCGGCGTCGTCGTGGTCGCGACCTCGAACGTCGAGCCGGACCGGCTCTACGAGGGCGGCCTCAACCGCACGCTCTTCCTGCCCTTCATCGCGCTCCTGAAGAAGCGCATGGATCTCGTGCGGCTCGAGGCGCGGGCGGATTTCCGGCTCGAAAAACTCGCCGGCAGCCCGGTCTACCACGTGCCCGCCGACGCCCGCGCCCGAGCCGCCCTCGACGGGGCCTTCCGCAAGCTCACGGGCCACGCCGGCGGCGCGCCCCTCACGCTCACCGTGAAGGGCCATCCGGTCGCCGTGCCGCAGGCGGCGGGCGGCGTCGCGCGCTTCGCCTTCGCCGAGCTCTGCGCGACGGCGCTCGGCGCCTCCGACTACATCGCCCTCGCCCAGGCCTTTCACACCATCGTCATCGACGCCATCCCGCGCATGGGCTTTCCGGAGCGCAACGAAGCGAAGCGCTTCATTACGCTGATCGACACCCTCTACGATCACCGCGTAAAACTCCTCGCCTCCGCCGAGGCGGAGCCGCAGGATCTCTACCGCGCCGAGACCGGCCGCGAGATCTTCGAGTTCGACCGCACCGTCTCGCGCCTCATCGAGATGCGCTCGCAGGAATATCTGGCGCTGCCGCATGGCCGGCCGGAGAGCGAATCGACCGGCAGCAGCGCCGGGCTCGTCGAGACGTGAGGGGACGCCGGGCGCAGGACGTGGGACGGGGGACGTTGGGAAGCGTGCCGTGATCGAAGACGGCCCGCCATTCGCTTTCGCGCACCGCCCCATCTCCCAACCCGCCAAGCCGAAGGCACGATCCATGGCACGATCCGACACCGCCGCGAGCGCCGCATCGCATAACGGCAAGACCGGCCGCTGCATCGTCACCGGCGAGGCGCTGCCGGCCCGCGACCTCATCCCCGTTGCCGTGCTGCGGCCGGTTCTCCTCGAACGCCTCAAGGCGAAGATCGGCGATGTGCCGCCGGACGCCCTCATCAGCCGCCGCGAGGTCGACCGCCTGCGCACCGCGCACATCGCCGACCTTCTCACCGAGGAGCGCGGCGAACTCTCGGCCCTCGACCGGGAGGTGGTCGAAAGCCTCGCCCGGCACGAGATCCTCTCCGAGAACGTCGAGGAGGAGATGGCCGAGGCGCGCTCCCTCGGCGAGCGCCTGTCGGACCACCTCGCGACCTTCGGCGGCTCATGGTCCTTCCTCATCGTCTTCGCGGTCATCCTCGTCATCTGGATGGCCTTCAACGCCGTCATCGCCGGCAGGGCCTTCGATCCCTATCCGTTCATCCTCCTGAACCTCGTCCTGTCCTGCATCGCCGCGGTGCAGGCGCCGATCATCATGATGAGCCAGCGCCGGCAGGAGGCGAAGGACCGCATGCGCTCCCTCAACGACTACCGCGTGAACCTCAAGGCGGAGCTCGAGATCAGGCACCTGCACGAGAAGCTCGACCATCTCCTGACGAAGCAATGGGAGCGCCTCGCCGAGATGCAGGAGCTTCAGATCGAGCTGTTGCAGGAGCTCAGCCGGACCGCCCCGCGGCCGCGGAGCTGACCGTGGTCAGAAGGGCGCCGGCGCTCTCCGTCGACGCGCGCATCCTGGCGATCGCGGCGGAGCAATTGCGGGCGAAGGGCGCCCGCGCGGTCACGGTCGTCGGCGTCGCCGAGGCGGCCGGGATGACCCACGCCAACGTCTACCGCTACTTTCCCTCGAAGGCCGCCCTCGTCGACGCCGTGGCCGCGGTCTGGCTCAGGTCCCTCGAAGCGACGATTGCCGACATCGCCGACGCGCCGGACCCGGCCGACGACAAGCTCGAGCGCCTGATCCAGGCCCTCGCCCGCCTGCAGCGCGACCTTCTTTCCCGGGACCGGCACCTGTTCGACGTCATCTGCGACGCGACCGAAACCTCCCGCGCCCTGATCCGCAGGCACCGGGCGCGCCTGCGCCAGCTCTTCGAGCGCGTCGTCGACGAGGGCGTCGCGACGGGCAAGTTCGATCCCCGCGACCGCGAGCGCGCCCTCGCCTTCGTCACCGACGCGGCCTTCCGCTTCATCAACCCCCTCGCCATCCGCCTCGACGCCGAGACCCCGCGCGACCTCCTCGACCAGCGCCTCGCCGCGGTCATCCGCGTGATGCTGCGGGCGTTGGCGAACGGGAGCGTGTGAGGGGAGCGGGATCGCCCCGAGCGCTGGCGGGGCGAGCGGATTCACGCATCACGGCGAAGGGCGCGATTCACCTCTCCCCGCTTGCGGGGAGAGGGCTGCCGAAGGCAGCAAGCCTGCGCAGCAGGCGAGGGTGAGGGGGCGGTGAAGAAGGAGGCGCCGCGGCGCGGCAAGGCGCCTTCTTCCGCAGCCGCCCCCTCACCCCCGCTTCGCTTCGCTCCGCTGGTTCGGCCGAAGGCCGAACCCTCTCCCCGCAAGCGGGGAGAGGCGAAGGTGCGGCGGCGCCTATTCCCCGGCCTGCCGCGGCTGGTCGCGCTGGGCGCGCTCGGCTTCGCGTTCGGCGCGGAGCTTTTCGGTCAGGTCCTCGCCGGTCTCCTGGTCGACGACCTTCATCGACAGGCGGACCTTGCCGCGGTCGTCCATGCCCAGGAACTTCACCTTGATCTTGTCGCCTTCCTTGACGACGTCGGTGACCTTGCCGACCCGGTGCTTGGCGAGTTCGGAGATGTGGACGAGGCCGTCGCGGGCGCCGAAGAAGTTCACGAAGGCGCCGAACTCCATCACCTTGACGACCGTGCCCTCGTAGATTGCGCCCGCCTCCGGCTCCGCCACGATCGAGCGGATCCAGTTGTGCGCCGCCTTGATCGACTTCGCATCGGCGGAGGCGATCTTGATGAGGCCGTCGTCGTTGATGTCGATCTTCGCGCCCGTCTTCTCGACGATCTCGCGGATGACCTTGCCGCCCGAGCCGATGACCTCGCGGATCTTGTCGACCGGGATTTGCATCGTCTCGATGCGCGGCGCGTGCTCGCCGAGCTCGGCCCGCGGCGCGGTCAGCGCCTTGTTCATCTCGCCGAGGATGTGCTCGCGGCCGTCCTTCGCCTGATCGAGGGCGACGCGCATGATCTCCTCGGTGATGCCGGCGATCTTGATGTCCATCTGCAGCGAGGTGATGCCGTGGTCCGTCCCGGCGACCTTGAAGTCCATGTCGCCGAGATGATCCTCGTCGCCGAGGATGTCGGAGAGCACCGCGAAGCGCTCGCCCTCGAGGATGAGCCCCATGGCGATGCCGGCGACCGGGCGGCGCAGCGGCACGCCCGCATCCATCAGCGCGAGCGAGGAACCGCACACCGTCGCCATCGACGAGGAGCCGTTCGATTCCGTGATCTCCGACACGACGCGCAGCGTATAGGGGAAGTCGTGCGCCGCCGGCAGCATCGGATGGATGGCGCGCCAGGCGAGCTTGCCGTGGCCGATCTCCCGGCGTCCGGGCGAACCCATGCGGCCCGTCTCGCCGACCGAATAGGGCGGGAAGTTGTAGTGCAGGAGGAAGGTCTCCTTGCGGGTGCCTTCGAGTTCGTCGATGTACTGCTCGTCCTCGCCGGTGCCCAGCGTCGTCACGACGAGCGCCTGCGTCTCGCCGCGGGTGAAGAGCGCCGAGCCGTGCGTGCGCGGCAGGACGCCGACCTCGGCGACGATGGGCCGCACGGTGCGGACGTCGCGACCGTCGATGCGCTTGCCCTCGTCGAGGATGTTCCAGCGCACGATCTTCGCCTGCACGTCCTTGAAGACCGCCTTCACCTTCTCGACGTCGAACCTCGCCTCGCCCTCGGCGGGAACGAGCTCGGCCATCACCTTCGCCTTGACGGCGTCGACGGCGGCGTAGCGGTCCTGCTTGCGGGTGAGCTTGTAGGCCTCGCGCAGATCCTTTTCGGCGATGGCGAGGACCGCGGCCTCGACGTCGGCGGCGTCCGCCGGCTTGAAGTCGCGCGGCTCCTTCGCCGCCTTCTCGGCGAGGCGGATGATCGCCTCGATGACCGGCTGGAAGTGCTTGTGGCCATACATCACGGCCCCGAGCATCACCTCTTCGGCCAGTTCCTTGGCCTCGGATTCGACCATCAGGACGGCGTCGGCGGTGCCGGCGACGATGAGATCGAGGGTCGATTCCTCCATCTCCTGGAGCGGCGGATTGAGCTTGTACTGGCCGCCGATATAGCCGACGCGGGCGGCGCCGATCGGCCCCATGAAGGGAATGCCCGAGAGGGTGAGGGCCGCGGAGGCCGCGACCAGCGCGACGACGTCGGGATCGTTCTCGAGATCGTGCGAGAGCACGGTCACGACGACCTGGGTGTCGTTCTTGTAGCCCGGAACGAAGAGCGGGCGGATCGGGCGGTCGATGAGGCGGGAGACGAGGGTCTCCTTCTCGGTCGGCCGGCCCTCGCGCTTGAAGTAGCCGCCGGGAATGCGGCCGGCCGCGTAGGTGCGCTCCTGGTAGTTCACGGTGAGGGGGAAGAAATCGAAGCCGGGCTTCGGCTCCTTCATCGAGACGACGGTGGCGAGCACGGTGGTCTCGCCGTAGGTGGCGACGACGGCGCCGTCGGCCTGGCGGGCCATCTTGCCGGTTTCGAGCACGAGCTTGCGCCCGGCCCAGATCATCTCTTCGCGTTGGGTGTCGAACATGTCTTGCCTTCTTTCTGGCGATCGGCGGCGGCCCGATGCCATGAGCAAGACGGCTGGGGGCTCGCAGGGAGCGGCGCCGGGGCGCCGCCCGACCTCAAGCCCCCAGCGATCCTGCCATGGTCATCGTGTCGTGCGCCTCGTGGAGCGGCCGGGACCTGGCGTCCCGCGCCGTGAGAGCCGTCCGGGGCCGGGCCCCGGGCGGACGATGCGATCGGGCTAGCGGCGGATGCCGAGCTTCTCGATCAGGGTGCGGTAGCGGCCTTCGTCCTTGCTCTTCAGGTAATCGAGGAGCGAGCGGCGCTGGGAGACCATTTTCAGGAGTCCACGACGGGAATGGTTGTCCTTCGTGTGGGCCTTGAAGTGGTCGGTCAGGTTGTTGATGCGCTCGGTCAGGATGGCGACCTGGACTTCGGGGGAGCCGGTATCGCCGGACTTCTGCGCATATTCGGTCACGAGCGCGGTCTTGCGCTCGGCGGTGATCGACATCGGATGTCCTTTCAGATGGGGGTACGATCGGTGCCGCCGCTCCCGTCGAGCGAAGGCCTCGTGCGAGGCGGCCGGGCCGGGATGTCGTCCAGCGCGGTCGGTCTCTCGCGACGTCCAAGGCGGGCGAACCCCCGCCAAGTGGCCGGCACCATACACGAAAAGGGTGGGTTGGCTAGGGGGTTGGCGAGTGGGGAGTGGGGCCCGGAGGAGCAGGACGTGGGAAGCGGCGAGAAACGACCTGCGAGGGGGCGGGCGGCAGCGGGACCCCCGGCCTCACGACGCCACGCCCCCAGCCCCAAATCCCCTTGCACCTACAAATGAAACACCCTGTGCGGCACCAACTCTCCGCGTTCCACATCGCCGACCGCGACGAGGACGCCGTTGCAGGTCGCGTAGATCTTGCCGGAGAGGGGCGCGTCGCGGCCGCGCAGGATGACCGGCTGGCCGCGCATCAGGCGGGAGGCCATGTCCCGGGAGACCGGGATCGAGACGAGGTCCTGGAGCGCCGCCTCGACCGGGCGCAGGGCGGCCGGGTCCGTCGCGACGGCGTCGACGACCACCGCCTCCGCCTCGCCGAACGGCCCCACCCGGGTGCGCCGCAGCGCAGAGATGTGGCCGAGGCAGCCGAGAGCGCGGCCGAGGTCGCGGGCGAGGGCCCGCACATAGGTGCCCTTGCCGCAATCCGCCTCGAGCACGCTGCGGTCGCCGGAATGGTGGATGACGGCGAGCCGGTCGATGACGACGGTGCGCGCCTCGAGGGCGACGATCTCGCCGTCGCGGGCGAGGTCGTAGGCGCGCTCGCCCTGGATCTTGATGGCCGAGAAACGCGGCGGCACCTGCGCGATGGCCCCGACGAAGCGCGGCAGCAGGGCCTCGACGGCACCGCGCTCCGGCCGGATTTCGGCGCTCTCGACCACCCGACCCTCGGCATCGTCGGTGTCGGTCTCGGCGCCCCAGGTGACGGTGAAGACGTAGGACTTTCGGCCGTCCATGACGAAGGGAACGGTCTTCGTCGCCTCGCCCAGGGCGATCGGCAGGATGCCGGAGGCGAGGGGATCGAGGGTGCCGGCATGGCCCGCCTTCTTCGCCGAGAGGCTGCGCTTCACGACCGCGACCGCATGCGTCGAGGTCATGCCGACGCCCTTGTCGAGGACGATCCAGCCGTTGACGTCGCGCTTCTTCGGGCGCTCGCCCTGCGGGCGCTGGGGCGGGCGAGGAGGGGTGTCGCTCATGATCTCACGGTCGGGGATGGCCGGGGAACGGCCTCAGTCGCAGGTTCCGGCGGCCATCGCTCGCATCCGGACGAGGGCGGAGCCGTTCGCCGCTAGATAGACCACCCAGGTATTCTCGCAAGGAAAGTCGACGGTCCGGCGCCAGCAGCGGGTCAGGCCGGGCTGGCCGGGATCGGCGCCGCAGGCGAAGCCCTCCTCGCCGAGCCGCGCCACGGCGGCGGCGACCGGCGTTCCGGCGGGAAAGAGATCCGCGAGGGTTTCCGTGACGTCGGCGGACCTGCCGACGGGCTTTGGCAAGGCCGCGAATCGCCCGGCCACCGTCTCGGACCGGACCGGCGCGAGCATCGTCGCGGCGCCCGCCGCCGCGAGGGCGAGGAGGAGCCCGACGCCGAGGGCGAGATGGCCGCCCGGGGTCACGGCTCCTGCCCGTCTTCCTCGTCCTTGCGGCGCGTGTCCCGGACCACCTTCTCCGAGCGCAGGAGGGCGTCGATGCGGGCGGCCTCGTCGAAGCTCGGGTCGCGGAGGAAGCGGAGTTCGGGGGCGAATTTCAGGTTCACCCGCCGGGCGACCTCGTGGCGGAGGTGCTTCTTGTGCCTGTCGAGGGCGGCGATGACCGCCTTCTCGTCCTTGCCGCCGAGGGGCATCACGAAGGCCGTCGCGAGCTTGAGGTCCGGCGACATCCGCACTTCGGGGATGGTGACGACGTGCGAGGCCAGCACCTCGTCCTGGAGGTCGCCGCGGGAGAGCACCTCGGCGAGGGCGTGCCGGACCAGTTCCGCCACGCGCTGCTGGCGCTGGGAGGGGGCCTTCGACGGCGCGGGACGTGACGGCAAGGCGACAGACCTTTCGGGATGGGGCCCGTTCCCTCGCATACTGCACGAAGGCGGGAAAGTCCGCCGGGGAAGCGAAGGCACTGCGCGGAACCGCTGGAGCCTCGCCGCGGCCGGCGAAGCGGGCGACGGTGCGCTCCATTCACCTCTCGCCGCTTGGCGGGAGAGGGCCGCCGAAGGCGGCAAGCCTGCGCAGCAGGCGAGGGTGAGGGGGCGTCTCCGGAAGAGGCGCTGCGTCGGCGAAGGGCGCCTCTTTTAGCACCGCCCCTCACCCCCGCTTCGCTTCGCTCCGCTCGTTCGGCCGCAGGCCGAACCCTCTCCCCGCAAGCGGGGAGAGGCGAAATCGCGCGGACAGAGAGTCCGGTCCTTACAGCGTCCGCTTCACCTCTTCGACCCGGTAGCACTCGATGACGTCGCCGGGGCGCATGTCCTGGTAGCTCTCGAAGGCCATGCCGCATTCCTGGCCGGCGCTGACCTCGCGGGCGTCGTCCTTGAAGCGCTTGAGCTGCGACAGCCGGCCCTCGTGGATGACGACGTTGTCGCGAATCAGGCGGACATGGGCGCCGCGCTGGACGACGCCGTCGAGGACGCGGCAGCCGGCGATCTTGCCGACCTTCGAGACGTCGAAGATCTGCAGGATCTGCGCCTCGCCGAGGCGCTCCTCGCGGAGCGTCGGCGCGAGCAGGCCCGACATCGCCTGTTTCACGTCGTCGACGAGGTCGTAGATGATGTTGTAGTAGCGGATCTCGACGCCCGCCCGCTCGGCCGCCTCGCGCGCCTCCTTGTGGGCGCGGACGTTGAAGCCGAGCACAATGGCGTTCGACGCCTCGGCAAGGGTGATGTCGGATTCCGAGATGCCGCCGACGCCGGCCTGGATGACCCGCGCCCCGACCTCCTCCGTGCCGAGCTTCTCGAGGGCACCGACGATCGCCTCGGCCGAGCCCTGCACGTCGGCCCGGACGACGAGGGCGAACTCCTTGCGTCCGGAGCCCTCTTTCAGATCGCGCATCATCTCGGCGAGCGAACGCCCGGCCGAGCCGGTGCGGGCGACCTGCCGCTCGCGCTTCTGGCGGGTGCGGTAATCGGTGATCTCGCGGGCCCGGGCCTCCGATTCGACGACCGCGACGCGGTCGCCCGCCTCGGGCGTACCATTGAAGCCCAGGACCTCCGCCGGGACCGACGGACCCGCCTCCTTGACGCTATCGCCGGCATCGTTGACGAGGGCGCGGACGCGGCCCCACTCGGCGCCGGCGACGACGATGTCGCCGGTACGCAGGGTGCCGCGCTGCACGAGGACGGTCGCGACCGGGCCGCGGCCGCGGTCGAGCTTCGCCTCGATGACGGTGCCTTCCGCCGAGCGGTCGGGATCGGCCTTGAGTTCGAGGATTTCGGCCTGGAGCTGGAGGCCTTCGAGGAGCGCCTCGAGGCCGTCGCCGGTCTTCGCCGAGACCTCGAACTCGAGGGTCTCGCCGCCCATCGATTCGACCACGATCTCGTGCTGCAGGAGCTCGGTGCGGACCCGCTGCGGATTGGCCTCCGGCTTGTCGATCTTGTTGATCGCCAGGATCAGCGGCACCTTCGCCGCCTTCGCGTGGGCGATCGCCTCGACCGTTTGCGGCATGACGCCGTCATCGGCCGCGACGACGAGGACGACGATGTCCGTGACCTTGGCGCCGCGGGCGCGCATCGCCGTGAAGGCGGCATGGCCGGGCGTGTCGATGAAGGTGATCTTGCCGCCGAGGGGCGACGTCACCTGATAGGCGCCGATATGCTGCGTGATGCCGCCGGCCTCGCCGGAAACGACGTTCGTCTTGCGGATGGCATCGAGGAGCGAGGTCTTGCCGTGGTCGACGTGGCCCATGATGGTCACGACCGGCGGCCGCGGCTCGAGATCGGCATCCACGTCCGGCTCGTCGAAGAGGCCCTCTTCGACGTCGGATTCGGCGACCCGCTTCACCGTGTGGCCGAGCTCTTCCGCGATGAGCTGGGCGGTGTCGGCGTCGATCACGTCCGTGATCTTGTGCATGTCGCCCTGCTTCATCAGGAGCTTGATCACGTCGACGGCGCGCTCGGCCATGCGGTTGGCGAGCTCCTGGATCGTGATCGTCTCCGGAATCGTGACCTCGCGGGAGAGCTTCTCCTTCTGCTCCGTCTGCCGGTGGCCGGTGAGGCGCTGCATGCGGCGGCGGAAGGCGGCCACGGAGCGCGTCCGCTCGTCGCCCTCGGTGAGGGCGTTCGTGAGGGTCAGGCGGCCGCGCCGCTTCTCCTCGCCGGGGGCGGCCTTGGTCGGCTTCGGAACGGCGACGGGCTTCGCCGCGACGCCGGGACGGCGGATCGTGCGCGGCGCCTCGTCCCCCGCGGGGCGGGCGGCGGGGGCGCCGGCACGGGTCGCCGGACGTTCCTCGGCCTCCGGCGCGGCGGCCGGGCGGGCCATGTGGTTGAGGCTCGGCGGTCGGCGCGCGTCGAGCGCCGCGGCGCGTGGACCGCTGGTCCGGCCGAGCGGGCTCTGGGCCGGGCGGGCGGCGCTCGCCGGACGGGGCGGCAAGGCCTCCTCGCCGAGGCGGCGGCGGGCCTCGTCCTCGGCCCGGCGCTTGCGGTCGTCCTCCTGGCGGCGGCGCTCTTCCTCGTCGCGCTTGCGGGCCTCGGCGGCTTCGCGCTCCTTCGCCTCGCGGACGTCGCGGTCGGCGCGGCGCTTGGCCTCGTCCTCCTGGCTGCGGCGGTCCTCCTCCTCGCGACGCCGGGCATCGGCCAGGGCGCTGGCGCGGGCGTCCCGCTCCTGATCGGAAAGGGTGCGCAGGACCACCCCGGAGCGCGGCGCGTTCGAGGGCACCGCCGCCGGGCGGGCGCGGCCCTGCGCGGCACCGGCCGCCGGAGCCGCGGCACCGCGGGGCGCGGCGGAGGCCGCCGGCTGAACCGGCTTCTCGACCTGTCCCGGCGTCGCCGCACGGCGCTTCACCGTCTCGACCACGACCGCCTTCGAGCGGCCGTGCGAGAAGCTCTGCCGCACCATGCCTTGCTCGACAGAGCGCTTCAGGGACAGCGTCTTGGGCGACATGTGGAGCGTCTTGTCGCCCGGGTTCTTCGTATCAGTCATTCCGCTCAGATCCTGCGGGTTCAATACCAATGGGGTCGCCGACCTCGTCCCGAGGGGGGCTGACAGGTTCGGCCTCGATCCCGCGATAGGAGCGGTAGCGATGCCAAAGCGTGAGAAAGCCGTCGCTTCCGGCGCCCGCGACGAGGGCAGCATGTATCACATGTGACCGGCCCAATGCCAAATCCAATTCGTCGCTGGAGAAATCGACGACGACCGGTAGGACCGATATCGTGTCGCCGCGCCATTTTCGCAACTGGCCGGCGAGCTTGCGCCGCCCGTCCTCGGCCGCCTCCGAGGCGTGGATGAGCGCGGCGACGGGCTTTCCGGCGATCGCCGCCTCGACTTTCGCAAAGCCGGCGATCACCCGACCGGCCTTGTTGGCGAAGGAGAGGGCCTGGCGCAGGTCCGCCCGCATCAGCTCCTCGATCTCCGCCGCAAGGCTCTCCGAGGCCCTCGCCTCGGCCTTGAAGGCGCGGGAGAACAGCCGCCGCCGCACCGCCTCCTCGACGAGGGCGCGGCGGGCCGTCACCCAGACGCCCCGGCCGGGGAGCCTGCGGCGCAGGTCCGGCACCACCTGCCGCTCCGGCCCGACGACGAACCGGATCAAGGCCGCGGGCGGCATGACCGCGCGGGTGACGATGCAGGTGCGTTCCGGCTCGTGGCGCGGCAAGGGGGCTCCGGGGGTGCTTCGTGGGTCGTGAGATCGTGGGTCGTGAGATCGTGGGTCGTGAGATCGTGGGTCGTGAGTCGTGGGTCGTGGGGCGTGGGGCGGTCCACCCTCTTACGACCTCACTACTCACGACCTCACGACCTCACGACTTACGACCTCACGACTCACTGCTGACCGGCTCCTCCGCCGGCGCGGCGGCCTCCGGCTCGATCCAGCCGGCCTTGACGCGGGCGGCCATGACGATCGCCTCGGCGTCCTGGCGGGAGATCTCGAAGCCGTCGAGGGCGCCCTTGTGGCGGGTCGCCTCCGGGCCGCGGCCCTCGGTCCAGCCGACGAGGTCGTCGGTGGCGCAGCCGGCGAGATCCTCGACGGTCTTGATGTCGTTCTCGCCGAAGGCGACGAGCATCGGGGTCGTCACGCCCTCGACCTCCTTGACCTCGTCGGCGACGCCGAGCTCCTTGCGGCGCTCCTCCTGCTCGGCCTCGATGCGGGCGAGGTATTCCTGCGCGCGGCTCGAAATCTCGGTTGCGGTGTCGTCGTCGAAGCCCTCGATCGAGGCGAGCTCGGAATGCTCGACGAAGGCGAGTTCCTCGACCGAGCGGAAGCCTTCCGACGCAAGGAGCTGGCCGACGACCTCGTCGACGTCGAGGGCGGTCATGAAGAGCTCGGTGCGCTCGGCGAATTCCTTCTGCCGGCGCTCGGATTCCTCTGCCTCGGTGAGGATGTCGATGTCCCAGCCGGTAAGCTGCGAGGCGAGGCGCACGTTCTGGCCGCGCCGCCCGATGGCCAGGGAGAGCTGATCGTCCGGCACCACCACCTCGATGCGGTCGGCCTCCTCGTCGAGCACGACCTTGACGACCTCGGCCGGCTGCAGCGCGTTGACGATGAAGGTCGCCTGATCGGCCGACCAGGGAATGATGTCGATCTTCTCGCCCTGCAATTCGCCGACGACCGCCTGCACCCGCGAGCCGCGCATGCCGACGCAGGCGCCGACCGGATCGATCGAGGAATCGCGGGAGGACACGGCGATCTTCGCCCGCGAGCCGGGATCGCGCGCCACCGCCTGCACGGTGACGATGCTGTCGTAGATCTCCGGCACCTCCTGCGCGAACAGCTTCGCCATGAATTGCGGGTGCGTGCGCGACAGGAAGATCTGCGGCCCGCGCACCTCGCGGCGGACGTCGAAGAGATAGGCGCGGATGCGGTCGCCGGGCCGGAAGGTCTCGCGCGGGATGAGTTCGTCGCGGCGCACGATCGCCTCGCCTCGGCCGAGATCGGCGATGACGTTGCCGTATTCGACGCGCTTGACGACGCCGTTGACGATCTCGCCGATGCGGTCCTTGTATTCCTGATATTGGCGGTCGCGCTCGGCGTCGCGCACCTTCTGCACGATGACCTGCTTCGCCGATTGGGCGGCGATGCGGCCGAAATCGAACGGCGGCAGCATCTCGGAGATGGCATCGCCGATCTGTGCCGCGGGATTGCGCTTGCGCGCCTCCGAGATCGGGATTTCCCGCGAGTCGTTCTCGACCGCCGCGTCGTCGACGACGAGGAGATGGCGGGCGAGGCGCAACTCGCCGGTCTTGCCGTTGATCTCGGCGTGGATGTCGGTCTCGGCGCCGTAGCGCGAGCGCGCGGCCTTGGCGATAGCGTCGGCCATCGCGTCGAGAACGATCTGCTTGTCGATCACCTTCTCGCGGGCGACGGCATCGGCGATCTGCAAGAGTTCGAGCCTGTTGGCGCTGACGGCCATGGGAGTCACTCCTTCTTCGATTTGCGGTTCGAGGCGCGGCGCTGCGGCGCCGGCTCGGCTGGTGTTTCGATGTCCGCTTCGTCCGCCGGCGCGGGCCCGGTGCCGCGGCGCAGCGATTCGCGCACGAGCGCTTCGGTGAGCACGAGCCGGGCGTCGCCGAGATCGTCGAGCGGCAGGCGCACGAGGCGCTCCGCGCCCGCCGGCGCGTCGGGCAGTTCGATCGACACGCGCCCATCCTCGAC
The DNA here is from genome assembly GCA_963754975.1 of uncultured Alphaproteobacteria bacterium. Classification (GTDB taxonomy): domain Bacteria; phylum Pseudomonadota; class Alphaproteobacteria; order Rhizobiales; family Beijerinckiaceae; genus Microvirga. The sequence continues at coordinate 172,677 of CAVWII010000007.1, forward strand.
GCCGCGGACGAAGCCGCGGAAGCGCTTGCGCCCGTCGAGGGGCCGCGCCATTTCGATCTTCGCGTCGTAGCCGGCCCAGCGCTCGAAGTCGCTCGCCCGCACGAGCGGCCGGTCGATGCCGGGCGAGGAGACTTCGAGGTAGTAGGCCTGCGCGATCGGGTCCTCGAGATCGAGCACCGGCGAGACGGCGCGGCTGACGCTTTCGCAATCCTCGACCGACATGGTGCCGTCCGGCCGCTCGGCCATGATCTGCACCGTGCAGCCGTTGGTCGGCGTCACCCGCACGCGCACGAGTTCGAAGCCGAGCGCGACGATGACCGGCTCGACGATCGCTGCGACGCGGGCGGCGACGCCCGATTCGGTGATGAGACGCTTGTCCCGTTGGCTCGCCATCGTTCGCTCGGGCGCTCCGGCGTCGGACAACAAAAAAGAGCGGACCCGGCGGGGCCCACTCTCGAACTGCAGCGTGAACTGCGACCGGAGCTGACGGGGCACTATAATGCGGCGGCGGGAAGGATGCAACTGACGAATGGGGAGTGGGGCTGCAGGGCGCGGGACGGGGGGCGCGGTTTCGCCTCTCCCCGCGTGCGGGGAGAGGGTTCGGCCTCCGGCCGAACGAGCGGAGCGAAGCGAAGCGGGGGTGAGGGGGCGGTGCCGGAAGAGGCGCCCTTCCGAACCGCAGCCCCCTCCGTCACCGCCCCCTCACCCTCGCCTGCTGCGCAGGCTTGCCGCCTTCGGCGGCCCTCTCCCCGCAAGCGGGGAGAGGCGATCCCACGTCCCACCGTCCCACGTCCCACGTCCCTGCCCATTCCACCTACGCCCGCACCGCCGTCACATACGTCGGCACCCTCCCCTCCCGCAGCGCCTTCGCCTCGTAGCGGGTGCCGGGCCAGTCCGGCCATGGGCGGCGCCAGTCGTCGGCGCGCTCGGCGGTCCAGCGGAAATCCGGCGAGCGCAGCAGCGGGCGAGGACCCAGCCGGCGTAGTCGTCGATGTCGGTGGCGAAGCGCAGCTCGGCGCCCGGCCGCATCACCCGGGCGAGCTCGGCGAGGAGCGCGTCGGAGACGAAGCGGCGCTTGCGGTGTGCGCCGCTTCGGCCAGGGATCGGGATAGAGGATAGAGACGCGGGCAAAGAGCGCCTCCGGCAGGCGCGGCAGGAGCAAGGTCGCATCCTCGTCCCAGAGGCGGATGTTCTTCAGGCCCTCCGCGTCGGCGACGGCCAGAAGCTTCGCCATGCCGTTGACGAACGGCTCGCAGCCGATGAAGCCGACGTCGGGGTTCGCTCGCGCCTCGCGCGGCGAGATGCTCGCCGCCGCCGAAGCCGATCTCCAGGCGCAGCTCCGGAAAGCCGGCCTTAAGATCGTCGAGCCGCGCCGCACGGGATCGAGCCGCAGGGCCGGCAGGAGCGTGTCGAGGAGCTCCTCCTGGCCGACCCGCAGGCGCTTGCCCTTGCGCCGCCCGAAGAAGGCGCGCTCGGCGGCGCCCACGCGACGGCGGTCAGGCGAGGGCGGACTTCAGGCGTCGGCGCGAGGTCGGTGCGCTCCCAGGAGAAGCTGCCGTCGTTCTGCGGCGGGCGGCCGAAATGGCCATAGGAGGAGGTCTTGGCGTAGATCGGCTTGTTGAGATCGAGATGCGTGCGGATGCCGCGCGGCGACAGGTCCATCACCTCCATCAGGGCCTTCTCGAGCCGGCCCTCGCTCGACCTCGCCGGTGCCGTGCAGGTCGGCATAGATCGAGAGCGGCTTGGCGACGCCGATGGCGTAGGAGAGCTGGATCGTGCAGCGCCCGGCGAGGCCCGCCGCGACGACGTTCTTGGCGAGGTAGCGGGCCGCGTAGGCGGCCGAGCGGTCGACCTTGGTCGGGTCCTTGCCCGAAAAGGCGCCGCCGCCGTGCGGCGCCGCGCCGCCGTAGGTGTCGACGATGATCTTGCGGCCGGTGAGTCCACAATCGCCGTCCGGGCCGCCGATGACGAACTTGCCGGTCGGGTTGACGTGCCAGACCGTGTCGGAGCGCGATCCAGCCCTCGGGCAGGGCCTGCCGGACATAGGGCTCGACGATGCCGCGCACATCGGCGGAGGTGATCTCGCGGCCGTTGCGGCTGTCGACGTGCTGCGTCGAGACGACGATCTGGGTCACGCCGACGGCCTTGCCGTTCTCGTAGCGGACGGTGACCTGGCTCTTGGCGTCCGGGCCGAGGGAGGCGCCGCCGTTCGACCGGCTCTTGCGGGCCTTCGAGAGGTTCTCGAGGATCTTGTGGGCGTAGAAGATCGGCGCCGGCATCAGTTCCGGCGTCTCGTTGCAGGCGTAGCCGAACATGATGCCCTGGTCGCCGGCGCCCTCTTCCTTCTTCTCGGCCGAATCGACGCCGACGGCGATGTCGGCGGACTGGGCGTGCAGCAGGACCTCGATGTCGGCCGTGCTGCCAGTGGAAGCCTTCCTGCTCGTAGCCGATATCCTTGATGGCGAGGCGCGCCACGTGCGCGATGAGGTCGTTCGTGACGATGCCGGGCCGCGATACTCGCCGGCGATGACGACCCGGTTCGTCGTCGCCAGGGTCTCGCAGGCGACGCGGACCTGCCAGGGGTCGAAGCCTTCCTTCGCGGCCTCGCGGAAGAACAGGTCGACGATCTCGTCGGAGATCCGGTCGCAGACCTTGTCGGGGTGACCCTCGGACACGGACTCGCTCGTGAAAAGATAGCTCGAACGGGGCACGGGATCGTCCTTCTTATCAAACGAAAATGGCGGCCAAAGCGGCGAATTCAGCGCCGTAATGCCTCAAAGACCTAACTCCGTCAAGTAAACCGAAGGGGCGCGTTCGTTACTTCGAACGGGCGGGGTCCCCCTCCTCGACCAGCGAGTTGGCAAGCTGGACGACCGCGCGGCGGTGCTTTGAATTCTTGATCCGGGTGAACGCCTTCATGAGCTGGTGGCCGTCCTGGGTCGAGATGAAATCCGACACGAAAGGGGGCTGCGCCGGCTCGGCGAAGCCGGGCGGCTTCACGCCCGCAAGCCCGTCGAAGAAGAAGTGGATGTCGACACCGAGCACCTTGGCGATATCGATCATGCGGCCGACGCTGATCCGGTTCGTGCCCTTCTCGTATTTCTGGACCTGCTGGAAGGTCAGGCCGAGCATCTCGCCGAGCTTTTCCTGGCTCATCCCAATGATCATGCGCCGGCTGCGCATGCGCGTGCCGATTTCCTTGTCGACAGTGCCGGTGGCCTTCTTCATGCCCTGGACTCCGGGAGCTCCGTGCTGGCTCCGATGTTATTGGCCCTCACGGCTCCCGGCGCTTGCGCACGCGGGCAACGAGGCAGAGGGCGATACACGCGAGAACCATAACAGCCGCGGGACGACTGCCAAGGCTGCTAAAGGCTGAGACGGCAATCGCTTTTGGGAGAGGGGCATCGAGCACGCCCTCGCGGCCGAGGGGCAGCGCGGCGACGATTCGGCCGTACGGGTCGACGACGGCGCTGATGCCGGTATTGGCAGCGCGGACAAGGGGAAGGCCCTCCTCGACGGCGCGCAACCGCGCCTGGGCGAAATGCTGCGGCGGACCGGGGGTGAAGCCGAACCAGCCGTCGTTGGTGACGTTCAGGATCAGGCTCGGCCGTGGCCCCTCGGGCACCAGCGCGCCGGAGAAGATCGCCTCGTAGCAGATCGAGGCGGCGATCGGCGGCAGGCCGGGCACGGCAAGCGCGCGAGCCCTCTCCGCCGGCTCGAAGCCCCCCGGCACGTGCACGAATTCGCGCAGGCCGAGGGCCCGGATCAGGGCCTCGAGCGGCCGCGGCAGGTATTCGCCGAAGGGCACGAGATGGACCTTGTCGTATGTCGACAGCATCGTGCCGTCGTCGCCGACCGCCTGGATCGCGTTGAAGAAGCGGCCGACGGTTTCGCCCGGCAGCGGCTCCTCCATGCGGGCGGCGCCGGTGACGAGCACCGTCCCCGCGGGCAGGAGGTCGGCGATCTGCGCGAGCGCGAGGGGCGCGCGCTCGAGCAGGAACGGGAAGGCGGATTCCGGCCAGATCAGGTGCGTGTAGTCGGGCGCCTCGCCGCCGGGCTCCTTCGCGCGCCGGCTGTCGGCGAGATAGCGCTGCATGATGGCGCCCGCGTTCTGCGGCCTGAACTTCGCGTCCTGCGGCAGGTTCGGCTGCATGATGCGCAGGCGGACGCCGTCAACGGCCGGCGTCGGCCCCGCCGGCAGCCGCAGGGCGCCTCCGGCCGCGAGGGCCGAAGAAGCGCGCCGGCGGCGAGGCTCGGCGCGAAGCGGCGGCCCTCCCGGTCGGCGAGGGTCGCCGGGGCGGCGCCGATGGCGACGGCCAGGAGCGTCAGGCCCCAGAGGCCGACGACGGAGGCCGCCTGCATCGGCCAGAGATGGACGCCGAGCGCCATGCCGAGGGCGTTCCAGGGAAAGCCGGTGAAGAGGTGCCCGCGCAGCCATTCCGAGACGGTGAGGCCGGCGGCGAGGGCGAGGATGCGGGCGGCGCCCGGCGTCCACAGCAGCCGGGCAAGGGCGAAGCCGAAGGCGGGAAAGAGGGCGAGGAGGGCCGGCAGGCCGAGGACGCCGAGGGGCATCGCCCAGGCGAATGCGTCCGCCTCGACGAGGAAGGCGGCGCCGAGCCACCACAAGCCCGCGACGAAGAAGCCGAAGCCCCAGAACCAGCCGTCGAGGGCAGCCCGACGCAACCGCGCGGCGGGCGAGGGCCCGCCGGCGCTGTCGAGGAGCCAGACCGCCGGCACGAGGGCGGCGAAGAGGGCCGGCAGAAAATCGAAAGGCGGCATGGCGAGGGCGCCGAATGCGCCGGCCGCCGTCGCGGCGAGCGGGCGGCGCCACCCCTTCACCGGGATGCCCCGCTCCGACAGGCGCGTCATTCGGCGGCGGCGCTTTCCGGCGGCGGCAGGCGCTGCGGCGGCGGCGGCAGGGCCCCCGGCGGCGGCGCGGCGCCGCGGCGGTGGATGCGCACCCGCTTGAGCCGCCGCGGATCGGCGTCGAGCACCTCGAATTCGAGGGTGTCCGGCCCGGCGATCAGTTCGCCCCGGGAGGGCACCCGCCCGGCGAGCGTGACGATGAAGCCGCCGAGCGTATCGATGTCCTCGGCGCTGTCCTCCTCGGCGAGGTCGACGCCGAGGGTCTCGGCGACCTCGTCGAGGCCGGCGCGGGCATCGGCGACGAAGGTGTCGTCGCCCGCGGCGACGATCATCCGCGCCGAGGCGTCGTCATGCTCGTCCTCGATGTCGCCGACGACCATCTCGACGATATCCTCGATCGAGACGAGGCCGTCGGTGCCGCCGTATTCGTCGATGACGAGGGCCATGTGGGTGCGCGTCGCCTGCATCTTGACGAGGAGGTCGAGGGCCGGCATCGAGCGCGGCACGAACAGGACCGGCCGCAGGATCTTGGCCGCGGCGAGGGTCATCGAGAGGTCGACCCGGCCAAGACTCGGCGGCAGCACCGTCCCGTCCTCCGCCGTGCGCCGGCGGCGGGAGGCGCGGGTGTCGGCGCGGGCGGCGAGGAAGTCGAGGAAGTCGCGGATGTGGACCATGCCGCGCGGGTCGTCGAGCGTCTCGCCGTAGACCGGCAGGCGGGAATGGCCGGCGGTGCGGAACAGGGCGAGGAGGTCGCCGAGGGTGGTGTCCGCGGCGACGGCGACGATGTCGGCGCGGGGCACCATGACGTCCTCGACGCGGATGCGGTGGAAGCCGAGGACGTTCTTCAGCATCGCCCGCTCCTGGGGCGAGAAGTTCGGATCCTGCACCGTCTCGGCGAGGGCGTCCTCGAGGTCGTCGCGGATCGATTCGCGCGATTTCAGGACGCCGAAGCGGGTCAACAGGCGCTCGAACCAGCGTTCGCGCACGCTCTCGACGTCCAGGGATGGCCGGGCCGAGCGCTCGTCGGGACTTCGATCTTCGTTCATGGAAAGGGTTTCAGCCGCTCCTGGGGCACGACCCCGTCAGGCAGCAGACTATTCGATCAGGATCGCACGGAATACAACCACTCGCCGCCCGCGAGATTAAAAAGGACGTAACGTTAGCGCTGGCCGGTCGGCATAAGGGTCGGCGACGCCGAGGGCCGCGAGCGCCCTCACCTCCAGATTTTCCATGATTTCCGCCTCCGCCTCAAGCTCGTGGTCGTAGCCGAGGAGATGGAGCATGCCGTGCACGACGAGGTGGGCGACATGGTCGGCGAGGCTTTTGCCCTCGGCCTCCGCCTCCCGGGCGACGGTCTCGTAGGCGAGGGCGATGTCGCCGAGGGGCTTCGCGCCGGGCACCGCCGGCTGATCCGCGGCGGGGAAGGAGAGGACGTTCGTCGCCTCGTCCTTGCCGCGCCAGTCCCGGTTGAGGACCCGCACGCTGGCATCGTCGGTCAGCAGGAGGCCGATCGCAACGTCGGCATGCGGCGCGTCCGGGGCGACGGAGAAGGCCGCGGCGAGGGCGCGGCGGGCGAAGCTCTCGGCGTCGCCGAGGGCGGCCCAGCCGGGCTGCTCGACGACGACCTCGAGCTCGGTCACGGCCTCGGGCCGGCGCGGCCGTCGCGCTCGTAGGCCCTGACGATCCGGCGCACGAGGTCGTGGCGGACGACGTCCTGCTCGCGGAAGACGATGCGGGCGATGCCCTCCACCCCATCGAGGATGCGGACGGCCTCGACGAGCCCGGATTTCTGGCCCGGCGGCAGGTCGATCTGCGTCGGATCGCCGGTGACGATCATCCGCGAGTTCTCGCCGAGGCGGGTCAGGAACATCTTCATCTGCATCGCGGTGGTGTTCTGCGCCTCGTCGAGCAGCACGATCGCGTTCGTCAGCGTGCGGCCGCGCATGAAGGCGAGCGGCGCGATCTCGATCATGCCGGTCTGCAGGCCGCGCTCGACGTGCCGCGCCTCCATGAAGTCGTAGAGGGCGTCGTAGATCGGGCGCAGGTAGGGATCGACCTTCTCGCGCATGTCGCCCGGCAGGAAGCCGAGGCGCTCGCCCGCCTCGACCGCCGGTCGCGACAGGATCAGCCGCTCGGCCTGGCCCTGCTCGAGGAGCGAGACCGCGTGGCCGACGGCGAGCCAGGTCTTGCCGGTGCCGGCCGGTCCTTCGGCGAAGACGAGCTCGCTCTGCTTCAGGGCCTTGATGTAGGCGTTCTGCGCGGAGTTGCGGGCCCGCACCGGGCCGCGCTTGCGGGTTGCGATCTGGTCGAAGGTGCTGCGCCCGGGCGTCGATTCGTCCTCCGCGGCCTCCGGAAACAGGCTGCCCTGAAGCGTGCTCTCGGCGACAGCGCCGTCGACGTCGCCGAGGCTCGGGGCGCGGCCGTCCCGGGCGCGGTCGTACAGGCGTTCGAGCACGCGCCGGGCCTGCTCGGAGGCCTCCGGCGTGCCGCGCACGGTGACGCGGTTGCCGTTCGCGCTGGCGACGACGTTCATGCGCCGCTCGAGATGGGCGAGGTTCTGGTCGTACTGGCCGAAGACGAGGCTCGCGAGGCGGTTGTCGTCGAAGGTCAGCGTGATCTCCGCCGTCTCCTCGACGCCCCGCGGAAAGCTCGACGGGCTGCCCATCTTTCGTCCCCGCGTCGCACTGTCGGCCGGCCTCAAATCGTCTCTCCCTCCGTTCGAGCCAAGTTCCTCATGCGGCCGCCCTTGCGGGACCCGCCGCCTCGCCGAACAGGCTGTTCGAACCCGCCCGGACGATCCGCACCGGCACGATCTCGCCGATGCTAAAGCCGCCTTCGATCTGCACGGCCTGGAGATAGGGCGACTTCCCCGCCATCTGGCCCGGATGCCGCCCCGGCTTCTCGAGCAGAACGTCGAGGGTGCGGCCCACGGTGCCGCGGTTGAAGGCCTGGCGCTGATTCTCGAGCAGCTCCTGAAGCCGCGCCAGCCGCTCCGCCTTGACCTCGTCCGGCACCTGTCCGGCGCTCTCCGCCGCGGGGGTGCCCGGGCGCGGGCTGTACTTGAAGGAGAAGGCGCTGGCGAAGCCGACATCGCCGACGAGGCGAAGCGTCTGTGCGAAATCCGCCTCCGTCTCGCCCGGGAAGCCGACGATGAAGTCGGAGGAGAGCGCGATGTCCGGCCGCGCCGCCCGGATGCGGTCGATCAGGGCGCGGTAGGTCCCGGCCGTGTGCTGCCGGTTCATGGCGGCGAGGATGCGGTCGGAGCCCGACTGCACCGGCAGGTGCAGGTAGGGCATCAGCGCGGGCAGGTCGCGTGGATGGCGATGAGGTCGTCGTCCATGTCGCGCGGGTGGCTCGTCGTGTAGCGCAGCCGCGCCACGCCCTCGATCTCGGCGAGGCGGCGCAGCAGGCCCCCGAGGGCGAAGGTGCGGCCGTCCGGACCCTCGCCGTGATAGGCGTTGACGTTCTGGCCGATCAGGGTCATCTCGCGCACGCCGGCGGCGGCGAGGCGCTGCGCCTCCTCGACGATCCGCGCCACCGGCCGCGACAGCTCGGCGCCGCGGGTATAGGGCACGACGCAAAAGGTGCAGAACTTGTCGCAGCCTTCCTGGATGGTGAGGAAGGCCGAGACGCCGCGGCCGCGGGTCCGTTCCGCCGGCGCGCGGGCAGGTGGTCGAACTTGTCGTCGACCGGGAAGTCGGTGTCGACGACCGGGCCGGTGCGGGCCTTGGCGAGAAGCTCCGGCAGGCGATGATAGGATTGCGGCCCGACGACGACGTCGACGGCCGGCGCCCGGCGCAGGATCTCGCTCCCCTCGGCCTGCGCGACGCAGCCGGCCACGACGATCGTCGTCTCGCGGCCCTCGGCCGCCCGCGCACGCTTCAGCGCCTTGACTCGGCCGAGCTCGGAATAGACCTTCTCGGCGGCCTTCTCGCGGATGTGGCAGGTGTTGAGGACGACGAGGTCGGCCTCCGCCATTGCGGCGGTCTGCGAAAAGCCCTCGCCGGCCAGGACGTCCGCCATGCGCCCGGAATCGTAGACGTTCATCTGGCAGCCGTAGGACTTGACGAAGACTTTCTTCACGCAGCAGCCCGTTCAATCGTCGCGGTCGGCATCGATTAAGCCGATTCAGGGGACAAGAGAACCGGAAAGATGCGGGGGCCTGCCTCCCCTCTCATCGCTGCGGCATCCGCACATCTCTCCGAAAGGCGCGGATTCGCCTCCTTTTGAAAACGCTCACCGGACCGCCTGGACCGCTTCGCGCACGTCGGCCTCCGCCCGCGCCGTGGCGCGCTTGCGGTCGCCGTCGAACGGGAACGGCTCGCCCCAGGTCACCGTGACGTCGACCGGCCCGGCCCGGACGAAGGCGGCAAGATGCGGCACGAGGTCCATGTCGCCGTACCAGGCGATCTCCGGCCGTTCGCGGCGGGTCAGGGGCAGGCCGTTGCGCCGCGTATAGGTCACCGCGAGCGGCTGAAGGTCGATCCGGGAGACGGCGGAATCGGCGAGCAGGGCCTCGGCCGCCCCGACGAGGGAGGACCGGAACGGCAGGACGCGGTTGCCGTCGCCGCTGGTGCCTTCGGCGAACAGCACGATCATGTCGCCATCGGCGAGGCGGCTGGCGACCGCCCGGCTCGCTTCGGCGGTCGAACGGCGCCGCTCCCGCTCGATGAAGATGCTGCGCTGGAGACGGGCGAATGTGCCGGCGATCGGCCAGCCCGCGACTTCGGATTTCGCGATGAACGAGACCGGCCGGCGCGAGGCGATCACCGGAATGTCGAGCCAGGAGACGTGGTTCGCGAGAACGAGGGTCGCCCCCCTCCCCGGCGGCGACCCGCGCTCGACGACCCGCACGCCGAACAGGGCGAGGAAGAGGCGGTGGAAAACGACCGGCAGCCGTTCCCGAAGGCGCCAGCCGAAGCGAACGGCGAGGACCTGCAGCGGGGCGAGGACGAGATAGGCGAGGGCGAGGACGAAGAGCCGCAGGCCGGTCGCGACCCGGTTCATTCCTCGTCCCCGTCGGACGGCGAGTCGAGCGGCACCGCGTAGAGTTCGAGCCGGTGGAAGACGACGCGATAGCCGAGCCGGCGGGCGATCTTCGTCTGCAGGGCCTCGATCTCCTCGGAGCGGAACTCGATGACGTCGCCGGTCTCGAGGTTGATGAGGTGGTCGTGGTGCTCGCGGGCCGCCTGCTCGTAGCGGGAGCGGCCGTCGCGGAATTCGAGCCGCTCGATGATGCCCTCGGTCTCGAAGAGCTTCACGGTCCGGTAGACCGTCGAGAGCGAGATGCGCTCGTCGACCTTCGCCGCGCGGCGATGCAGCTCGACGACGTCGGGATGGTCCGCGGCCTCATCGAGGATGCGGGCGATGACCTGGCGCTGGCCGGTCATGCGCAGGCCGCGCTCGCGGCAGGCGCGCTCGATCGCCTGCGCCCGCCGACGGCTCGTGCCCTTCGCGTCCCGTACGGCCAAATCCGATGCTCCTGCCCGCTTATAGGCCGAGGCGTGCCCGATGGGGAGGCCGGCCGCTCAGAGCGAGACGCTCATCGTCAGGGCCGCGGCGCGGCTGCCGTCCGGCAGGGCGTAGTAGCCGCTGCGCCGGCCGACCTCCCGGAAGGCAAGGCGGCGGTAGGCTGCAAGGGCCGGGAGATTGCCCTCCTCGACCTCGAGGTGGACGCGCCGCGCCCCGGCGCGGGCGAGTTCGTCGAGGTGGTGGCGCAGGAGCGGACCGGCATGGCCGTGTCCGCGGGCCTTCGGGGCGAGGGCGAGGGTCAGGATCTCGGCCTCGTCGGCGGCGAGGCGGGAGAGGACGAAGCCCGAGGGCTCGGCGCGGCCGCCGAAGAACAGGCCATCGGCGAAAACGATCCGGTCGGCGAGGAGGCGCTCGAATTCGAGCGCGCTCCACGGCCGCGCGAAGGCGCTCGCATGGATCGCGGCGAGGCTTCCGGCGTGCTCGGTGCGGAGGGGCGCGAGGCGGACGACCGGCCGCGGGCGGCGGAACCAGGAGAACCCGTTCATTGCCGGGCGATCCGGGCCGCGTCCTGGGGCTTGGCGTCGGGCCCGCGCAGATAGAGCGGCTTCGGCAGGGCCTGGGCGGGATCGGCCCGCGCCCCGATGCGGGCGACCCAGGCGATGTCGGGCGCCGCGGGCGCATCGGCGATGCTGACCTCGACGCCGAGGCTGCGGCATTCCGCGGCGATGAGCGCGGCGCCGGAGCCGACGAGCTGGACGGGCCCGGAGCCGAGCACCCGCACGGCCTCGCGCACGCTCGACAGGGAGGGCGCGATCACGGTCCGCCCGCCCGGCGCGACCGCCTGGATGTAGACGGCTCCGTGGCGGGCATCGATCGCCGCCGCGACGAGGCCGCGGGTGTCGCGGGTGCAGAAGCGGCGCCAGGTAGGCCGAAAGCGTCGCGACGCCGACCGCCGGAATCCCGGCGGCGAGCGCGACGCCGCGCGCGGCGGAAATCGCGACGCGGATGCCGGTATAGCTTCCGGGTCCGACGGTGACCGCGACCCGGTCGAGGACCGAAAACCCCCCCTGCACGGCGGAGACGACCCGGTCGAGCATCGGCAGGAGCGCTTCGGCGTGGCCGCGCTCCATCAGGATGCTTTCGCTCACGACGGGCTCGCCCGCGCGCGTGTCGAGGATGCAGGCCGCGCAGGCGCCGAGGGAGGTGTCGATGGCGAGAACGCGCACCTTCAGGGGCTCCGGGTCGTGAGATCGTGCTTCGTGAATAGTGCCTCGTGAGATCGTGAATAGTGCTTCGTGAGCGGAAAGACCATTCACCGCTTACGATTTCACGCCTTCACCAAGGACGACTTTACGATCTCACGAAGCACGAAGCCCGATCTCACGAAGTTCCTCAGACCGCCTGCACCTCGCGCACGTCCGGCAGGAAGTGGCGCAACAGGTTCTGGATGCCGTGCTTCAGGGTCGCGGTCGAGGACGGGCAGCCGGAGCAGGAGCCCTTCATGGCGAGATAGACGACGCCGTCCTTGTAGCCGCGGAAGGTGATGTCGCCGCCGTCTCCGGCGACGGCCGGGCGGATGCGGGTCTCGAGAAGCTCCTTGATCGTCGCGACCGTGTTTGCGTCGCCCGATTCGAAGAATTCCTCGCCCTCCTCGAGCCCGGTCTCCGCATGGTCGCGCAGGATCGGCTGGCCGGCCATGAAGTGCTCCATGACCGCGCCGAGGATCGCCGGCTTCAGGTGCTGCCACTCGCCGTCGGCCTTGGTGACCGTGATGAAATCGTAGCCGAAGAAGACGCCGGCGACCCCGGGCACCTCGAACAGCCGCTCGGCGAGCGGCGAGGCCGCGGCGCCGCGCGGATCGCGGGCATCGAAGGTGCCTTCCGGCATCACGACCCGGCCGGGCAGGAACTTCAGGGTGGCGGGATTGGGCGTCGCTTCGGTCTGGATGAACATCGTCTCTGTCTCCGCGCCGGTTCAAGGCCGGCCGAGGGCTGCGTCTGGAATCGTTCTAACAGGATTCAGGTGGGGGTCCAGGAGGGCGTTGCCAACGGTGGGGTGAAACGTGCTTCGTGAGATCGTGACTTCGTGAGATCGTGCTTCGTATCGTGAGTAGTGAGATCGTGAGTAGTGAGTTGAAGTAACATCGCCGCCTGGACCCACGACCCACGATCTCACGACCCACGATCTCACGTCCCACGCCCTACCCCGCCAACGCATCGATCTCCTCGTCCGTCAGGCTTCCGGGCACGATGACGATGGGGATGGGGAAGCTGGCGGCGGCCTTGCCGGCGATGGTCGAGACGAGGGGACCGGGACCCTCCTTGCCGGTGCCGGCGGCGAGGACGAGGAAGGAGATATCCTCGTCCTCCTCGATCAGCTTGGCGATGAGGGCGGCCTTCTCGCCGACCTGGATGATCTGCTCCGGATCGAGCCCGGCCGCGCTGCGGGCCTCCTGGGCAGCCCCGTCGAGGAGTTTCTGGGCCGATTCGCGCGCCTCCGCGATCATCGCCTCGCCGACGCCGATCCACTCGAAATTGTCCGGCGGATCGACCGCCGCCAGCATCAGCATGCTGGCGCCGATCCGGCTCGCGCGCCGTGCCGCGAAATGCACCGCGCGGGCGCATTCCGGCGTCTCGTCGACCACGACCATGAATTTCGGCCGGTGGCCGGTCTCGAAGGAACGCCGTCTCGTGCCGCTCACGGCTGCGCCTCCGGGCGTGGGACGCAGGGCGTGGGACGGGGGACGGGGCGAATGGCGAATGGCGAAAGGCGAATGGCGAATGGAAAGGGGATCGCGGGCTTCGCCGAGGGGAACGGTTCGATGGCTCCGTTGAAGGCGCTGCGGTTTTCACCGCCCGCCATTCGCCATTCGCCATTCGCCATTCGCAACTCCCTGCTCCCGACGCCCTACGTCCCACGTCCCCAGCCCGCAGGCAAGGGCGGCTCAGCGTGCCCGAACGAAGCCGACGATGTCCTTGACGGCGTCGACGTTCGGGCGGGCGATGATGCGCGCCCGCGCGGAGCCTTCCGCCAGGACCGAATCGATATAGCCCGGATCGCCGATCAGCTTGCGCATCTCGGCGGCAAGCGGAGCGAGCTTTTCGACCGCGACGTCGACGAGGGCGCTCTTGAAGGCCGAGAACTGCGCCCCGCCGTGGCGGGCGAGCACGTCCTGGACCGTCCCGTCGGTCAGCGCGGCGTAGATCGAGACGAGGTTTTCCGCCTCGGGCCGGCCGTCGAGGCCCTTCTCCTCGGAGGGCAGCGCATCGGCGTCCGTCTTCGCCTTGCGCACCTTCTGGGCGATCGCGTCGGCATCGTCGGTGAGGTTGATGCGCGAGTAGTCGGAGGGGTCCGATTTCGACATTTTCTTCGCGCCGTCGCGCAGCGACATGATGCGCGTCGCCGGACCCTGGATGAGCGGTTCGGTGAGCGGAAAGAAGGCGTCGCCGAAACCGTGCGCCGCGATCGATTCGGCAAAGTCGTTGTTGAACTTCTGGGCGATGTCGCGGGTCAGTTCAAGGTGCTGCTTCTGATCGTCGCCGACCGGCACGTGCGTCGCCCGGTAGACGAGGATGTCCGCCGCCATCAGGATCGGATAGGCGTAGAGGCCGACGGAGGCCGCCTCGCGATCCTTGCCCGCCTTCTCCTTGAACTGCGTCATGCGGCTCGAGCCAGCCCATGCGGGCGACGCAGTTGAAGATCCAGGCGAGCTCCGCGTGCTCGGAAACCTGGCTCTGGTTGAAGACGATATGCGCCTTCGGATCGATGCCGGCGGCGAGGAAGGCGGCCGTGACCTCGCGGATCTGGTGCGCGAGCTCGACCGGGTCCTGCGGCAGGGTGATCGCGTGCATGTCGACGACGCAGTAGATGCAGTCGTGCGTCGCCTGCATGGCGACGAAGCGCTTGATGGCGCCGAGATAGTTGCCGAGATGCAGGTTCCCGGTCGGCTGGACGCCGGAAAAGACCCGCTGGTGGAACGTCGCCATGGAAGCCTCGAAACTCAACCGTCGCGGCGCGCCTTATGCAAGGGCGACCGGGCGAGCGCAAGCCGGTCAGCGGTTTTTGGCGAGAAGGCCGAGATCGGCGCGGCCGACGGCGCCGACGGCGACGGCCGAACCGGCATAGACGGCGGCGCCGCCGGCGCAGGAGAGGAGGAGGGTGGCGAGGTTCGCCGGCAGCGCCAGAGCGCGCAGGCCGAGAAGGGCTGCGGCAAGGGCGGCGGCCGCCGCCGCGACCCGGACGAGGCGCCGCGCGAGCGCCGCGTCCGGCCGCCACAGGCCGGCGCCGGAGAGGGCGTAGGCGAGGCCCGCGGCGTAAGCGATGCAGCCGGCGGCGACGGCGAGACCGAGGGACAGGCCGCCGCTTCGCTCGGGAGACAGGAGCGCCGCCGCCGCGGTGGCGACGAGCCCCGCCGCGATCGCCCGGATCTGCGGCGCGAAGGCGCTGCGCGCGAAGAGCGTCTGCGCCAGCACCTTGCCGGCGACCGCGAACGGGAGCCCGAGGCTCAGCCCCGCAGGGCGCGGGCGGTGCCGAGCGGTGTCGTCGGCGCCGAACGCGCCGCGCTCGAACAGCACCGCGACGATCGTCTCGGCGCAGAGGCCGAGGCCGATCGCCGCCGGCGCCGCGACGAGGCAGGCGATCTCGAGGGCGCGGTTCTGCGCGCTGACGAGGGCGGCGTCGCGGCCGGCGGCGTGGTGGCGCGCGAGTTCCGGCAAGAGCACGACGCCGACGACCGAGGCGACGATGCCGAACGGCAATTGCATCAGCCGATCGGCGAAGTAGAGCCACGACACCGCGGAGGGCGTGAAGGAGGCCGCCTGCGTGCCGACGATGACGAACAAAGGCAGCGCGCTCGAGGCGGCGACGGTGAGCGCCACGGCGGCGAGGAGCTTGCGCAAGCGCGCATCGAAGCGCGGCCAGCTCAGGCGAATCGGCGCGTCCCGTCCGCGCAGGGCGACCGCGACGAGGGCGAGCTGCACGAAGCCCGCAAGGCTCGACAGCGCCGGCGAGCAAGGCCGCCTGCCGTGCCGCGGGCCAGTCCGTGTCGTCGAGGCGCAGGAGCGCAACGACGAGGATGGCGTTGACGAGGAGGGGCGCGAGCGCCGTCGCGACGAAGCGGCGGCTGTGATTGAGGACCGCCGCGACAAAGGAGGTCAACGCCACCCCGGCGACGAGGGGAAAGCCGAGGCGGGTGCAGAGCGCGGCGAGCGCCAGGGTCTGCGGATCTTCGGCGAGGCCCGGCGCCAGGAGCAGCACCGCGAAACCCGCCGTCACCTCGACGAAGGCGATGAGGACGACGAGGAAGAGCGACAGCGCGACGAGCGCTTCGCCGGCAAACGACGCCGCCTCGTCGGCGGGCAGGCGCGCGAGGACGGGCACCAAAGCCGGGTTGAGACCGCCTTCGCTGAGCACTCGGCGGATCAGGTTCGGCAGGCGAAAGGCGGCGAGAAAGGCATCCGCCACCGCCCCGGCGCCGAGGGTCTGGGCGATGAGGACGATCGCGCACGAAGCCGAGGACGCGGGAGAAGGACGCGGCGGCGCCGACGACGAGGCTGGAGCGAAGGAGCGACATCGCGGACGGCGCATAGCCGCTCCCGCGCCGCTTGTCTCTATGGGCGCGGAGCGCCGAGGCGCAGAATCAGGCGGACAGCGCCACAACGCCGAGAGCGATTGCGGCGCCGGCGGCGAATCGCGCCCTTCACGCTAAGCCTCCTCGCCGGTGACGCCGGCGTCGTCCTGCGCCTTCAGCACGTCGGGCCGCGGCATCGAGATGATGTTGTAGCCGGAATCGACGTAGTGGATCTCGCCGGTGACGCCGCTCGACAGGTCGGAGAGGAGATAGAGCGCGGAGCCGCCGATCTCCTCGATCGTCACCGTGCGGCGCAGCGGCGCATGCGCCTTCTGGTAGGTGAACATCAGCCGCGCATCGGCGATGCCGGCGCCGGCGAGCGTGCGCACCGGCCCGGCCGAGATGGCGTTGCCGCGGATGTTGCGCGGCCCGAAATCGGCGGCGAGATAGCGCACGGACGCTTCGAGCGCCGCCTTGGCGACGCCCATGACGTTGTAGTTCGGCATGACCCGCGTCGAGCCGCCATAGGTCAGCGTGAGGAGCGCGCCGCCGTCGCGCATGCGCTCCGCGGCGCGCTGCGCGACCTCGGTGAAGGAGAAGCAGGAGATCACCATGGTGCGCGAGAAATTCTCGCGCGTCGTGACGTCGACGTAGCGGCCCTTGAGCTCGTCTTGTCGGAGAAGCCGATGGCGTGGACGACGAAGTCGAGGCTGCCCCAGCGCTCGTCGAGCGCCGCGAAGACCGCGTCGACCGAGGCGATGTCCTCGACGTCGCAGGGCAGCACGAGCTTCGAGCCGAGGGAGGCGGCCAGCGGCGTGACGCGCTTGCCGAGCGCCTCGCCCTGATAGGTGAAGGCGAGCTCCGCGCCGTGCCGGGCGAGCGCCTTGGCGATGCCCCAGGCGATCGAGTGATCGTTGGCGACGCCCATGATGAGGCCGCGCTTGCCCTGCATCAGACCGCTCACGGGACGCTTTCGGCGATCCGATGTCGCGGAACGGTGCCGTCGTCGAGGATATCCATGCGGATCGCCTGCCGGTCGAAGATCGTAGACTGCGGCGTGCCGCGCCGCGAGCGGACGTCACGCGTCGTACCGCTCGAGCACGATGGTCGCGTTGGTGCCGCCGAAGCCGAAGGAGTTCGAGAGCACCGTGCCGAGCTTCGCATCGTCGATGCGCTTGCGCACGATCGGCATGTCGGCGAACGCCGGGTCGAGCTCCTCGATATGGGCGCTCTCGCAGATGAAGCCGTTGTTCATCATCAGCAGCGAGTAGATCGCCTCCTGCACGCCGGTCGCGCCGAGCGAATGGCCGGTCAGCGACTTCGTCGCCGAGATCGGCGGGCACTTCTCGCCGGCGCCGAAGACCTCGCGGATCGCCTCGATCTCCTTCACGTCGCCGACCGGCGTCGAGGTGGCGTGCGGGTTGATGTAGTCGATCGGCTCTTCACCGTTCGCCAGCGCCATGCGCATGCAGCGCACCGCGCCCTCGCCGGAGGGCGCGACCATGTCGTAGCCGTCGGAGGTCGCGCCGTAGCCGACGATCTCGCCGTAGATCCGGGCGCCGCGCGCCTTGGCGTGCTCGAGCTCCTCCAGCACCACGACGCCGGCGCCGCCGGCGATGACGAAGCCGTCGCGGTTCGACGTCGTAGGCGCGCGAGGCGACCTGCGGCCGGTCGTTGAATTTCGAGGACATCGCGCCCATCGCGTCGAACAGCACCGAGAGCGTCCAGTCGAGCTCCTCGCAGCCGCCGGCGAAGATCATGTCCTGCTTGCCGTACTGGATCATCTCGTAGGCGTTGCCGATGCAGTGGTTCGAGGTCGCGCAGGCCGAGGAGATCGAATAGTTCACGCCCTTGATCTTGAACCAGGTCGCGAGCGTCGCCGAGGCGGTCGAGGACATCGCCTTCGGCACGGCGAAGGGGCCGACGCGCTTCGGGCCCTTGCTGCGGGCGGTGTCGGCGGCCTCGACGATGGTGCGGGTCGAGGGGCCGCCCGAGCCCATGATGATGCCGGTGCGCTCGTTGCGAGATCTCGCCCGCCTCGAGGCCGGCATCGCGGATCGCCTGGTCCATGGCGACGTGGTTCCAGGCGGTGCCGCCGCCGTGGAAGCGCATGGCGCGGCGGTCGACCAGCCTCCTCGGGATCGAGGGTGGGCGCGCCGTGCACCTGGCAGCGGAAGCCGAGCTCCTGCGTAGTCGTCGGCGCGCGACGATGCCGGATTTGCGCCTCGCGCAGGGAGGCCAGCACTTCCTGCGTGTTGTTGCCGATCGACGAGACGATGCCCATGCCGGTGACGACGACGCGTCTCATGGCGCTCCTCCTGGTCCGGCCATCCTCGGCGGCTCGCCTGGCTGACGTAAGGCCGACCGGGCCGCATCTCAACAGGCTCGAACGGGTCGTGCGACGGTCAGGCCCGGGCGGCCGCGGTCTTGAACAGGCCGACGCGCAGGTCCTTCGCCTCGTAGATGCGTCTCGCCGTCGGCCTCGAGCCAGCCATCGGCGATGCCGAGCGACGAGCTTCGAGCGGAAGACCCGCTTCAGGTCGACGCCGTAGACGACCTGCTTGACGCGTCGGCAGCACCTGGTCGGCGAACTTGACCTCGCCGACGCCGAGCGCCCGGCCGCGGCCCTCGGCCGCCGAGCCAGCCGAGGAAGAAGCCGACCAGCTGCCAGAGCGCGTCGAGGCCGAGGCAGCCCGGCATCACCGGATCGCCCTTGAAGTGGCAGGCGAAGAACCAGAGGTCCGGCCTGACGTCGAGTTCGGCCCGGACATGGCCCTTGCCGTGCGGCGCCGCCGTCCTCCGCGATCTCGGATGATCCGGTCGAACATCAGCATCGGCGGCAGCGGCAGCTGGGCGTTGCCCGGGCCGAACAGTTCGCCGCGCCCGCAGGCGAGGAGGTCCTCGTAGGAATAGCTCGACTGCCGGTCCATGCAGCTCGCCGGTCCTTTCGATGTCCATGGCGCAGCAGGGGCCGCGGCCCCGAAGGAGGCGCTTGGTAGCACAGCCCGCCGGGGCTCAAAGATGTCCGGAAAGGCACGGCGCCAGCTCGCCCGGCATGACGCGGAAACCTTGCGACAGATCCGAAGGCGAACGACGCGTTGCGCCGGACCATCGGCGTGGCAAGGACAGCGTCCCGACGGCAGCCTGCGGGCGCGAGGTAGCCGAGGCTTGCTCTGCCTCCCTCACGAGATCGCCAACTCGGCAGTTGCCCGCGAGCCCTCGCCTTCCGTATCATGCGGATGATACAGGCCGGCGAACCGCTCCCTCAGCCATGACCGATCCCTGACCGCCCGCATCCGCCCCGAGATCGCCCCGGCCCCGCGCCGGGGCTGTCCCGCTGTCCGACCTGCGCGACAAGCTGCGCCGCGTCGGCCTGCGGCCGACGCGCCAGCGCGTCTCGCTCGGCTGGCTGCTGTTCGGCAAGGGCGACCGGCACCTCACCGCCGAGATGCTCTACGACGAGGCGCTGCGGGCGCGGGTGCCGGTCTCGCTCGCGACCGTCTACAACACGCTGCACCAGTTCACCGAGGCCGGCCTGCTGCGCGAGCTCGCGGTCGACGGCACCAAGGCCTATTTCGACACCAACCCGACCGAGCACCACCACTTCTTCGTCGAGGACGAGGGCGAGCTGATCGACATGCCGGCGGAGGGCATCGACGTCGGCGACCTGCCGACGCCGCCGCCGGGCATGGAGATCGCCGGCGTCGAGGTGATCGTCCGCCTGCGCCGCAAGAGCGTCTGACGACGAGCCCGTGCCGGCAGGCCGGCGCCGCTAGCGCACGAGCCCAAGCCCGAAAATCCCATAGAGGATGAGGAAGGCGCCGACGATGTAGTTGAGGAAGCGCGGCGCCACGATGGCGACGATTCCGAGCACGATCGCGAGGATCGGCAGCAGGTCTCTGAGACTGAGCGACAGGTTCACGTCTTCTACTCGACCTTCTCGTTCGGGTAGACGCCCCAGAGCTTCTCCTGCCGGATGTAGCCGGCGACGTCGCGGGCGCCGTCGAGGACGATCACCACCCGGCACCAGGCGCCGCCGCAATCCTTGACGCTGCGCGATCACGCCCGGCTGCAGCCGCGCCACCGACTCGGCGTTGTCCTCCGGCCGCTCGCAGGAGCGGCGATCGGCGCCGCCTCGCCCTTGGCCCAGGGCGCGACGAGCGCGGTGCGCCGGCCGGACAGCAGGCGAGTGCAGCACCCAGCCCTCGGTGCCCTCCGAATCGCGGATGCGCCGCCAGGTCTCGAATTCGGCGATGATCTCGACCGGCAGGCCGGCGCGCTGGAAGACCCAGGCGGTGCGGTGGTCCTTCGAGGGGCCTTCGCGCAGGTTGACCCGGTCGGTCTTGAGGCTGACGTAGCGCGGCACCGGCAGGCCCGTGCCGCGGCGCCCGTCCCGGCGGCTCCTCGGTCGCAGCCACGGCGAGCGCCGCAGGCCAGGAGCGCGACGGCGAGAACGGTCTTGCGCATGGTCCCCTCGCATCGGATTGTCAGGGCGCGAGCGTCTCTTTAAGGAGCGCGTCGGGCGATCGCCAGGCGGCGGCCCGCCGCCACTTCCAATCGCCTCGCGATGGTTAAGGGGGCGTGAAGGCCGCCCGGATGCGGCCGCCGCGGGGGTGGGACAGCCGATGAAGAAGAAGACCGCTCGTCGTCGTCACGCGCCGCCTGCCGGACGTGGTCGAGACGCGCATGCGCGAGCTGTTCGACACCCGGCTCAACGTCGACGACCAGCCGATGTCGCCAGGCCGAGCTCGTCGAGGCGGTGAAGAGCGCCGACGTGCTGGTGCCGACCGTGACCGACGAGATCGACGCCGCGCTGCTCGCCCAGGCCGGGGCGAACCTGAAGCTGATCGCGAATTTCGGCAACGGCGTCGACAACATCGACGTCCAGGCGGCGCTGTCGCGCGGCATCACCGTCACCAACACGCCGGGCGTGCTGACCGACGACACCGCCGACATGACGATGGCGCTGATCCTGGCGGTGGCGCGCCGCATCGCCGGAAGGGGCGCGCATGATCCCGGAGGACACCTGGACCGGCTGGTCGCCGACCTGGATGCTCGGCCACCGCATCACCGGCAAGCGCCTCGGCATCGTCGGCATGGGCCGCATCGGCCAGGCCCTGGCCCGCCGGGCGCGGGCCTTCGGCCTGTCGATCCACTATCACAACCGCCGCCGGGTGGCCGCTGCCGATCGAGGAGGAGCTCGAGGCGACCTACTGGGAGAGCCTCGACCAGATGCTGGCCCGCATGGACATCGTCTCGGTGCAATTGCCCGCACACGCCGGCGACCTATCACCTGCTCTCGGCCCGCCGGCTGAAGCTGATGAAGCCCGACGCGATCATCGTGAACACCGCGCGCGGCGAGATCATCGACGAGACCGCGCTGGCCCGCCTGCTCGAAGCCGGCGACATCGGCGGCGCCGGCCTCGACGTGTTCGAGCACGAGCCGGCGGTCAATCCGCGCCTCGTCAAGCTCGCCCGGCAGGGCAAGGTCGTGCTTCTGCCGCATATGGGCTCGGCCACCCACGAAGGCCGCGTCGACATGGGCGAGAAGGTCATCGTCAACATCAAGACCTTCATGGACGGCCACCGCCCGCCGGACCGCGTGCTGCCGAGCATGCTCTAGCCGCGCTCGGTGCGTCCCTGTCGCTTCAGCCGCGCCGCGATCTCCTCCGCCGCCCGCTCCCCCTCCGCGAAGGCGCCGCCGGCGGTGCCCCATTGGACCTTGGCCAGGGCTTCGCCGGCGAACCAGAGGCGGTCGGCCAGGGGCGCCTTCAGCACGGTGCGGATCGCCACCTTGCCGGGCGGCACGACGGCCCAGGAAGCGCGGGCGAAGGGATCGTTGCGCCAGGCCGTCGCCGCCGGCACCGACAGGCCGGCGAGGGCCCGCGGGCCGAAATGCTCGGCGAGGACCGCTCTGGCGAAGCGGGCCGGGGCGTCGCGGTCGCGGCCGTCGAGGGCGACGGCGCTCGGCCGGTCGAGCTCGAAGAGGTGGAAGGGGGTGCCGTCGAGGCAAGTCATCAGCCCCGGCGGGGAGCGCCGCGTTCCGGAAAGGCTCGCGAGCCGGTCGGCGCCGCGGAAGGGCGAATGCGGCCAGTGCAGGACGATGTGCTCGTAGACGCCCTGCGTGAAGCCGTGCACGGCCTCGGCGACGGCGTTCGGCAGGGCCGGCGTGAAGCGGATCGCGCCCGCCTGCAGGACGGCGATCGGCATGGCGAGGACGAGGGCGCGGGCCTTGAGCGTCCCGGCGGCGGTCTCGACGCGGATGCCGGGGCCCGACCAGTCGATCGCCCTCGCCGGCGCGGCGAGCCGGATCGGCAGGCCGTCCGCGAGGCGCGAGAGATAGGCGCCGAGGCCGCCGGCGATGAAAGAATTGTTGGAGTATTCCATGCTCGGATAATCGTGCAGGCTGACCTCATCGAGGGGCCGGCCCGAGACGAGTCCGTGCACGGCGGCGACCCGGCGGCCCCACGGCCCCGGCGCGGGCGGCTGCGCCTTCGCCATCGGCCGGTCCCGCTCGTCGCGCGCGGCCGCCGCCATGGCCCGGTCCGACAGGTCGAAGGCCCTGTCGAGCCTCGCGGCTTCGTCCCGGCCGGCCGGGCGCCCGCTGACGAAGAGGTGGCGGGCCTGCGGCGCCCGGCGCAGGGGCTCGCCCCTCGCCCGGCCGAGATGGACGAGGGGATTGATCGGCCCGGCATGGAGCCAGTGCGCGCCGAGATCGACCGGATGGCCGTGCAGCGGCACCGTCAGCGCGCGGCCGCCGACCCGGTCGCGCGCCTCGACCACCGCCACCGTCAGGCCGAGGGCGAGGAGCCGCCGCGCCGCGCCGATGCCGGCGGCCCCGGCGCCGATCACCGCGACATCCGCCTCCCGGGGCGGCTCGGCGAGGCGGGGAACGTGGGCGGGCCTCATCGCGGCGCGCCCGCTGCGGTCCCGGCTCGCCTTTCGCCGCGGCGATGCTTACCTATGCCGCTGCGTGGCGAAGGGGAGCGGCGATGCTGATCGAGGCGGCTTTCAAGGCCTGGGCGCAGGTGTTCTCGCCGCCCTTGCGGACGGTCTTGTGGAAGTCGCTGGCGCTGACCCTCGCGCTCCTCGCCCTCGTCTGGTTCGCCCTGACGCGGCTTCTGAGCGCCTATCTCGACCGGGTGCACATCTCCGACCAGTACCCGTTCCTCGACGGGCTCGCCGTCTTTCTCGCCGGAGCGGGGCTCGTCGTCGCGCTGATCTACCTGATCCCGGCGGTCTCGGCCCTCGTCGCCGGCTATTTCCTCGACGATGTCGCCGAGGTTGTCGAGCGGACGGACTTTCCCGGCGATCCGCGGGGCATGCCGCTGCCCCTCGGCCGCTCCCTCGTCTACGGACTGCGCTTTGCGGGCCTGACGCTGATCGTCAACCTTGCGGCGCTGCTGCTGTTCTTCGTGCCGGTGGTGAACATCGGGGTCTTCTTCGTCGCCAACGCCTACCTCCTCGGCCGCGAGTATTTCGAACTCGCGGCGGGACGCTTCCGGTCCCTGGAAGAGGCCTCGCAGATGCGCCGGGATAACCGCATTGCCGTAATGCTGGCCGGCGCGATGCTGGCGGCTCTGGTGCTGGTGCCCGTCGTGAACCTCCTCACCCCGCTCTTCGGCGTGGCGCTGATGGTCCATGTCCATAAGGGCCTAGCGCGCCGCGCCCTGTCCGACCGGCGGGCCGGGGCGGCCTGAGGCGGGCGGCTGCGGCGGGGTCTTGCGCTTGAGATCGAACTGCCCGGTCTTGCGGTACATCACGAGGGCGGCGGGGACGATCGCCTCGAGGGCCGTCGGCGCGATGCCAAGCCCCTGCAGGGTACGGCCCTCGGCGATCGCCGCCTCGGAGACGACGTTGTCGCGCTCGAGCAGCGCGATCTGATCGCGGGTGATGACGAAGTCCTGCGGCATCAGCCCGAGGCTGAAGCGATCGAGGGCCCCGATCAGCGTGCCCTGCGCCCGCGCGAGACCCCAGGGCAGCGGCACGACGAAGCGGCGGCGCTCGGTTTCGCGCAGCACGGTCTCGACGAAGGCGCGCAGCGTGCGCACCTCCGGCCCGCCGAGTTCATAGATCCGGCCGCCGGCGACGCCGCCGTCGACGGTCCGCGCGATCGCCTCGGCGACGTCGCCCGCATAGACCGGCTGGAACAGGGTCTCCGCCCCGGCGAGGGGGATGCCCGGAAGCAGCTGGGCGAGCGCCGCGAAGCGGCAGAAGAAGCCGTCGTTCGGCCCGAACAGGACGGAGGGCCGGAACACGGTCGCGTCCGGGCGAGCGGCGAGAAGCCCGGCCTCCCCCGCGGCCTTCGTGCGCGCGTAGTCCGCCGGCGAGCGCGCGTCGGCGCCGAGGGCGGAGACGTGGACAAGCCGCGCGTCCCGATGCGCCGTCTCGGCGATCAGCCGCGGCCCCTCCGCCTGGAGCGCCGAGAAGGATTGCCGGCCGCTCTCCTTCAGGATGCCGACGAGATTGACGACGTGGTCGGCCTTGGCGACGGCGTGGCGGACCGAAGCGGCATCGCGCAGGTTCGCCTGCACCGGATGGATCTGCCCGACCGCCCCGAGAGGCTGAAGCCTGTAGGCGAGATCCGGCCGCCGCGTCGCGACGAGGATTCGATAGCCGCGCTTCGCCAGGGCGTTGACGACGAATCCGCCGAGAAAGCCCGAGCCGCCGAAAACGGTCACGAGCTGCTGGGCCGGCGAACGCATGGCGCCGATCATGACTGTCTCCCTCGCGCGGATCGCACGGTCCCGTCCTAGTCAAACGCGGGCCCCATGGGAAGTGGCGACCCGCCCCGGGACGAGCCGACGGCGCGCCCGCCGCCGCATTGACGCGCCGCGGCGGCCCGACTAAACGGATCGCGCCGCAAGGCGGGCCCAGGTGGCGGAATTGGTAGACGCGCTGGTTTCAGGTACCAGTGGTGAAAGCCGTGGAGGTTCGAGTCCTCTCCTGGGCACCATAAACGCCTGGTAAATCCCGGCATGGGCAGCGGTTTTCGCGGTTGGAGAAGCTGTTCCAGTTGTTCGGCCTGATGATCGGTGTCCACGCTGCCGAGCGGGCCGATCGCCCCTCGCCTGACTTCATGATCGAGAACGACGGCACCATCCGGAGATCTTCGAGCGAATCGACGAGATCATGAAATCGGCTGGCGTAGAGAAGGATGAGCAAACTGCCTCTGCGAATGGCTAAGGTATTGAAACGACATCGATTCCGCGAAGCTCACTATCGCTTGGTTGTAATTGACTGCGATCGGCAGCTGCTTGAGAGCATAGCTGCCGAAATTTCCCTTGTGTTATGACCGGAGTAAAGCATCATCGGCTGAGCATAGAGTTTCCCGCGTCTTAGTTCATCTTCGTCAATCCTGCCTGACATATCTGGCGTCGTCTGCTTCCTGTTTGGGAGAAGACTCCAAATGCGCCCGCTCGCGTTCGTCCTCTCCACCTCGCTCTTTGCGATCGATGCTGGGTCAGCAGTGAAGTGCGGACCGCATGATTTATTCGAATTTGCTGAGCGCGAACTCGCTTCGGAAGTGGCCAAAGGTTTTGTGGATTGCTTGACTCGGGCGTCGTTCGCAGAGTTCGTGCAATCACCTAAGATCTTCGCCGTCTCGGACGGTCCACGACGCATCATGTACAACTGCTTTGACGCTGAGGACAACACGTACTTCGTCCCCCCGACTGCAGAGTTCGTGGTGAGCAAACGCGAGCTCCCCGGTGAAACCGGCTTCAATATCATGTCGAGCAGCCTGTCGGCGATCTGCTGGAACGTTTGGGCTCATCCCAACATCGAAGGTGAAGTCGCGCTTATCGAGGGCCGGATCAAGGTCCTGCAGGTCTCACGGTCGACGACATCGTCCGCTCGGATATCTGCGCGATGTGGGTGGGTCTCCGAGATATACGACAAAAGATATCTTGCACATTTAAAAGAGAAGTGTTAAACCGGGCCCGTCGCAATACACGGAGCCTCCAGTGATCGCCGCACTCAACGTCCTGAAGAATCTCCATAAGCAGATGGGCATTCTGCTTCTGCAGCTCGATGCCGAGCTGAAAAACGACGAGCCTGCGGACCAGCCGCTCAAGGATCAGGCTGGACAACTCACCGAAGCGGGAAAGAAAGCCATCCTCGACTTCTACGCCGTCGGCGGTGGAAGGAACGCCGCGGTCGAGGAATACGAGATCAGCTACACCACCGCGCACAATTACTGGGCCGAGCATCTGCGGCGACAAAAGTAAGGCCCCATGCCGATGCGCCTTCGCGTATAGACAACGGATCTACGGGATCGCGTATCGACGATCACGCTGCTGACTTGGAGTCGGTTTCGAAAGTCATGATGCCCTGGCGATGCGGCGGACGAGCAGCATAACGGCAGCGGCGCGGAGGAAGGCTCGGGCGGAGTCGATTGTCGCCTCGAAGTCCTTGGCGAGCCTGCGGTTGCGGCCGATCCTGGCGAAGAAGCGCTCGACCACCCAGCGGCGCGGCAGGACGGCAAAGCCGACCTGATCTGGCAGCTTGCGGACGATCTCGACGATGACGGTGGTGGCCATGGTTGCTCGCTCATGGTCGTATCCGGCGTCGGCGAAGGCGCGCTCGATGAAGGGGAAGAAGCGGCGGGAGGCTTCGAGCAGCGGCCCGCCGCCGTCGCGATCCTGGACGTTCGCCGAATGCGGTTCGATAATCAGGAACGCGCCCGTCGGTGTCGACCGGCGCACGGCGCTTGCGGCACTCTGCGTCGGTCAGATCGGTCTGGTAGCGGGATGTCCTGCGGCTATAGTGCTCGCGAGTGGTCGGGGTGCACATGGGTATCTCCAAGCAGGCTTCAGCAACCGCTCGGAATCACACGGCTCTCGACCACTCAACTTCGAAGCGGCCTCTCAGAAGGACAACGTGGGATGAGCAACGACGCCAGCGATAGCGGTTTTTATTTTCCTCACGAAGTGGCAAGCCTCTACAATTTCCCGGCTGGTACCGGTGCCGGACAGAAAATCGCCATCCTCGAAGCCAGCAATACCGGATACTCGATTGACGCTCTGAATGACTATTTTCTGAATACGCTGCAATTGCCGCAGGCTCCAATCCTTAAAGCCATCGAAGTCGGCAATGGCGTCTTCAACCCTCAATCGACGTCCGGCGAAGTCTACCTGGACATCGAGGTCGCAGGCGGCATCGCCTACGGCGCCACGTTGAACGTCTATTTTTCCAACGACCTCGCCGCTTCTGTCGAACGGGCGATTGCCGACGGCAACGACATCATCACGATGAGCATCGGCGCCTATCCCGAACAGCAGTACAAGAAGGATGTCCGTGAGCGTCTCGACGCGCTTTTCGAACAAGCCGCAAATCAGGGCATAACGGTCCTCCACGGCGCCGGCGACGCCGGATCGTGGGGCCCGAAGCCTCCGCCCGCACCCACCGCGGCCGATTGCGCGGCAAGCGTCAACTATCCGCCGTCCTCGCCCTGGGTGACGGCGTGCGGCGGGACCGACCTCCACGGCTCGGGATCGGTCATCACGAGCGAAGTCGCCTGGAGCCAGTCGCAGCCGGCAACGCCCAAAAACGAGGTCGGCGCGACGGGAGGGGGGTTAGCGAGATCTACCCGGTGCCGGACTACCAGCTCCAGGCGGGACTCAATCCGATGTCGGTGAATACCGGCAATACCGGCCGCGGCGTGCCCGACGTGGCCGCCCCGGCCGGCACAGGATACAAGATATCCATCGCCGGCAATCCTCTGGTAGGAACGGGCGGGGACAGCGCCACGGGTCCGTTGTGGGCCGCACTGATCGCGATCATCAACGAAATCTTGAATCAGAGGGTTGGGTTTCTCAACCCAATTCTCTACTCGGATGGCGTCGGCAACTCCGATGCCTTTCACGACATTCAGTCGGGATCGAACCAGTATCAGTATCAGGCCAGCGCAAATTCCGGGATCGTCACGGTTCCCGGCTATGAGGCGGGACCGGGTTGGGATGCGTGCACCGGCTACGGCAGTCCCAACGGACAAAATCTCCTGTCGGCTTTCATCGCCAAGTTCAAATCGTAAGCGGCCACGGTCACCCTGTCCTCCCGTCGTTGCCCACGGTCAGGACGTCGCCACTGCGGGTGCCTGAGGACATCGTCAAGGCGGCCATAAGTCACCGAAGAGCGGCTTGAACTCGTCGAGCGCGCCGGCCGGGGCCCGGGGCGGCTCGCGCCAGTGCGAGGGCGAGAGCGTGACATCGAGGTTGGCCCACATGCGCCAGGACCCTTCGAACCAGCAGGCGCTCTCCCAGGAATCGAGCGCCGGGATCCAGAGCAGCAGCGGCGGGTCCGCGCGTCGCGGCGCCGTCGCAATCAACTGTGACGTGGTCATGGCTCTCGTCTCCCGTTCGCCGATGGCGGCCTCGATCGAAGATTGCGCCGATCGGGGGGAATTTCCGTCGGTTCGTTCACACCTGAACGATTTAGGCTCGATCGTCGCTGCGGAGATGGGCCGGGCACGGCAGACGGCCCTGCGTGCCCCCCTCTCTCTTCGCGGCCTTCTTGGCACCAGCCCCCGCCCGGCCGCCGGAACCTCTGCCCGCCTGACGACCGCCTCCGCCTTATCGGGGTTCCACCGCTTGAACTCCGACCAAGCCTTCCTGAAGCGACTGCCCTTGTCGAGGTCCGCCCCAGCATCCGACCCCGACAAGGGAGGCCGGCATGATTGCCTAGTGAGAATCCGCCGGTCGGCGGATTCGTATCGGGCGGGGAGCGCCATCCTTGGCGCCGTCAGCCATGACGAGGACCCGCTGGCTGCGCGCGGTTTGATCCAGGAAGAGCAGGGCCTCAGGCTTGAGCAGCCTGCCGTCAAGGCGGCGGCTCGGAAGTTCCGCGAGCAATTCGGTTCGGCCCGCACCGTCCCAACGATAGATCGAGTAGGTGCCCTCCTCTTCGGCCGCGGGACCGGCCAAAACGAGGAAGCCCGTGGGGGCTGCGGCAGAATCCCGGATGCCCCGGCGCGGCCCGAGATGGAGCAGGTGCAGCTTTGGATCGGGTGTCGCGCCCTCAAAGAGCGCGCTCAAGGCGACCGATAGGATCGCCGCGTGGTCGCCCCCGAGGGACGGTGCGCGCAGGCCGACGAAGGCGCGCCCGTCCCGAACGGCGAGCCCCTCGATGGTCAGTCCGTTCTCGTCGAGCCGCCTGTCGACGAAGGGAGCGAGCACAAGGTCCGCCGGCAGCAACTTGCGCAGTTCGGCAGAGGGCTTGACGTCAGCGGCGCCCGTGAGCTTTCCCTGCGCGTCGATCTTGGACGGATCGATGCGAACGCGAATGATCTGGCTGTTGGCCTCAATGCTTGCCGCGATCTTGGAGGCATCCCTGATGGGGTCGAGGTCCCTCTTCGCGTCGCGCGGATGGCCGTGGGAGCCGATCACGTAGAACGAGCCGTCGTCGTAGGCGACACCTTCCCCGTCGAGTTCCAGCGGCTTTCGATCCAGCCTGTTGTCGATCAGCGTGATGCGATCCCCTGCCAGAAGGCGGCCCTCCTCGAGGATCACGATCTGGGCGAACTGACCCTCGTCGTCGATCACGAGGCAGTTTCGCGGGAAGCCGGTCGCAGACGAGCAGGCAATGCCGCTGACGTCCTCCGCTCTCTTGTCGTTCTTGCCGAGGAGCTTGCCCTTGACCTCCCAGACCGGCTCATCCCGCGCCGTCGCGGGACCAGGGAGGAGACTTGCCAACGGGGCGAGCAGCAATGTCGATGCCGCCGCGATGCGACAGACGCGAGCGCCAAGGCCGAGCATGATGCCTCCTCCGTCAGGGATGGTAACGGCATCCCTCATGTTCTGTAGGCTTCCGCGAGGCGCGTGACGACCCTCCCCGTGGCTGTCGACAGGCCCCGCGGTGTGCTAGTGATCTCCCCGCGGCGCATCGAGACGTATTCTGGATTCCAACCTCCCCGGCGACCGGACGTCTCGACAGTGCGGCTGAGGGAGGCCATGCGGATTCTTGTCGGCTGCGAGATGGCCTACGCGTTTGAGCAAATCACACCCATGATCGTGATGCTCAATGTCCACGCGTCGAGGGTGTCCGATCTGGAGCGAGCGGACTACCTGGTGACGACGCCCTGGGTGCCGGTGGAGGGGTATCGGGACAGCTTCGGCAACTGGTGCAATCGTCTTGTGGCGCCAGCCGGAAAGCTGACCCTCAAGACCGAAACTGTCGTCCGTGACAGAGGATTGTGGGACGCGGCCGATCGAGGAGCTGAACAATTCCAAATTCAGAACCTTCCCTCGGAAACCCTGCTATTTCTCCTTGGAAGCCGCTACTGCGAGACGGACCTTCTCTCCGACATGGCGTGGAGCCTGTTTGGAACGGCTCCGCCGGGCTGGGGCCGCGCGCAGGCCGTCTGTGACTATGTGCACGATCATATCGTCTTCGGATACGAGCACTCGCGGGCGACGCGCACGGCCGCGGAGGCGCTCGCGGAGAGGCGCGGAGTGTGTCGCGACTATGCTCATCTGGCGGTGACGTTCTGCCGCTGTCTCAACATACCAGCCCGCTATTGCACAGGCTATGTCAGCGACATCGGCCTGCCGCCTCCTCACGCGCCCCAGGATTTCGCGGCCTGGATCGAGGTCTTTTTGGGCGGCGGCTGGCACACGTTCGATCCGCGCAACAACGATCCGCGGATCGGCAGGATCTTGATCGCCCGCGGCCGCGATGCCGCGGACGTCCCGCTGACGCTTTCATTCGGTCCCGGCACCCTGCTGGATTTTCGCGTGACGACGGAAGAAGTCATCGAGGCGGGCTCTGAGATGTGAGATTCGCGCGAGCTCGGCTCGACCTGTGCCATCGTCTGCTCGGCGCCCCTCGAACGCGAGATTGGAGCAGCATCCGTTCACGCCGAAGCAAGCTCAAGCGCTGTCATTCCGGGGCCGCGAAGCGGAGCCCGGAACCCATGAACACCGCAATCTCCGCGCCGTCTGCGTTGTCGCGTTCATGGATCCCGGGCTCTGCTTCGCAGCCCCGGGGATGACAGAGCCGGGGATGGGTCATCTTGAACGGATTTTGCTCTAGAGGTCGCGGGCTACTTCCGCAGGCGCCTTGCATTGGCCCGGACAGTCTTGCGATAGCCGCGAACGACCTTCTGGGCTGAGCCACCGGTGGCCATCGTGGCTGCGGCCTGGGCAAGGGCCCGCATTTTCTCGGTGACCATCAGCTGGGTTTCGGCCGGACTGCCTCGCCCGACGGCGATCTGGGCCAGTCGCATCGCGATGACCCCGTGAGCCTCGACGGCAAGCATCGTTGCTTCGGTACTCAACCTTAGCCAGCGTCCGATCATGGAAACCTCTTGTTGCAGCGGAGCATGGGTAACTCTCCCCGAGGCATATGGTTCACCATTGCAGTGGGGAGGAGCGCCGCTGCCGTGGTCGAGGCGGCCCATTGCTCCAAAGAGCACACGGGGACGGCGCCGGGGGATAGGCCGCCTTCGTGGGACGCGCTATATTCTGAGCATGACCCGCACCGAGATCGAACGCCGCCTTCAGGAACTTGCCGACGAAACCGCCTTGCGTGAGCGAGAGACGGCCGCCGCTGCCGGCGACGCCGCAGCGATCGCGCGGACGAGGCTCGCGGTGCTCGCGGAAGAGAGGCGCAGCCTCGAAGGCCGTCTCGCCGCCCTCGACCAGGGCGATGATCGCAAGAGCTAGGCCGCCGAAGGAGCAGGGCCTGAAAGGCGACCAGGCACGCGCCCATGGAACAGCGCTCGACCTCGCTGAGCGGGAGTTGGACGGTTCGCTCCCGGTCGGGCCTCCGCGGCGAGGCAAGCAACCCTTGCTGCAACATCCGAGCGGCTCGCGGCTGATTCTCAAGGTCCTCGACGAGGCCCGCGGACATCAAGAATCGATGGGAAACCCCTTCGATGACCAAGACATACGACTACGAGGAAATCGTCGATGTTTTCGCGACGAGCGGGGCGCCAGGGGGGCCGACAGCTGGCGAACCTCTCGGCCGCTTGGTGGCAACTCTGCCGCTGTACCGGGCTGTCCGCCTGATCATCGAAGAATGGGACGGTAAGCTCGAAAATCAGCTTGGCGCTGTCATCGTGCGGTGCATTGACCGCCCGATCCTTCAGCTCAACGATATCAAGGCGATCTACCGGCGCGACGACTTTCCAAGGTCCAAGTAACCCCAGCGTGGCATCGTCGCGAAGGGGACGAGGCAACCGCCCGCAGCGGCCGCATGTCAGCGTCGAGCCAGTCCGGCCTCTGCCCTGCGGAATCAACGCGGCGGCGAGGCGGGCTGGGCTTGCGGCGCGTTCCCGGCGGGTGCCAGCGAAGGGTTCGCGCCGGGCAGTGGCGCCGGCGGCGCGGGGCCCTGCGGCGCGGCCGGGCCCGGCGGGCCGACGGTGATGGCGATTCCGAACAGGCGCCAGCGGCCGTCGGTGGGCGCGAACAGGAGATCGAAGTTCATCTGCAGCGGCAGTGACGGCACGAAGCCCGCCATGCGCAATTGGCCGTTCGCCTCGAGGCGCGGCGGGATGAGAAAGCGCGGCTCGAGAACCATCGCGGGGGAGAGGTCGTAGCGGTTGGCGCGCAGATCGGCGAAGATCTCAGCGAGGCGCTCGGGGGTATTGCCGGCACGGAAGCCAGGCGCGCCAAGATCGCGCAGGACGGTGTAGTTGCCGGTCTGGTTCGCCTGGTTCAGGGCGTCGACGGCCGTTCGGACGAGAATCAGCGCCTCGTTGAGGTCGAGGATGCCGGCGCGCGCTTCGATCGCCGCCGGCGCTGGCGCCGGCGCTGGCGGCGGTGCGGCCCGCGGCGCGAGGAGGGCCCAAAGTCCCGCGCCGGCGCCGACGAGGGCGAGAACCGTCGTCGCCGTGAACCACGCCGCCCGCCACGGCGCCATCTGTCAGAACTCGCCCTCGATGCCGACGCGGGCGCCGACCTGCCCACCGACGGCAAAGGTGACGCCGCCGGTGAGGGCGACTGGATTGATCGTGTCGAGCCGGTGCGCGAGCGAGACACCGAATGCGTATTCGCTCCGGTAGGTCGAGCCGTTGATGCTGTAGGAGGTCTTGCCCGGGGCCGACGGGAAAGGTGCCGAAGCGAGCGCGAGCGCGGCGGCGGTGCCCTGGCGTCCGTCGCGGCGCGCCTTCTCTGCCAGAACCCAAGCCCCGCCGACCATGGTGTTGAGGTTGTCGATCTGCGACTGCAGCCCGCCAACCTGGCCGACCAGAGCCTCGATCGTGCCGGCGTTGAAGTTGCTCAGCGCGAGATTGCCGTTGCCGTCGGAGGTCGACGAATCGGGTTGCCCCGCTCTGAGCGCCCAGGCTTGCGGCAGAACCGATGCCGGCGAGGGTGTAGGTATTGCTCGTCGTGCCGATCGAGACCTGATTGGCGCGTGTCGTCGCCGCGCCGGCCCCGATCGCGATGGCGTTCGCCTGGCCGGCGGAGGCCCGTCCGCCGAGGGCGACTGAACCCGCCCCTGCGGCGGCCGCGCCTGCGCCGACAGCGGTCGAATTGTCGCCGGCCGCGCTGCTCGCGGTCCCGAAAGCCGTCGCGTTGCTGCCCGCCGAGGTCGAACCGAAGCCGCCTGAAAGAGAATCCGCTCCGCTCGCGACGGGCGAGGGAAGCGCACTCGTGTTGTTGCCGCGCAGGGGCGCGTTCGAAGTCGAGTTGTTGATGGCACTGGAGAGCTGGTCGACATTGACGGCGTCGGTGCCCGCGACGCCGGTGGCGACGCCGCCAATGCGGCGGTTGCCCGCCGTGCCTGCGACGTTGACGAATGTGCCGTCGGTAGCGGCGCCGACCGTGATGTCCCGTGTCGCCGGGTTCTGCTGCACAAGACCGATGGTGCCGTTGTTGATGTTGGTCGTGAGATTGGCGACGTTCTGGTTGGTGGCGAAGAGCTGCGAGCCGTTCACGGCGTCTTTTGACGTGGCCGACAGCGTGCCGTCGGCGACATTGATGAGGCGGCGTTCCGCGCCGACCTGTCCGAAGGAGACGACGTTGGCAAGGCCGCCGTCGCTGGAGCCTGCGCCGATTGCGACCGAGTTTGCGCCGCTCGATACGGCGCCCGCGCCAATCGCCACCGCGGCGACGCCGCTCGCGCTCGCCGAGGTCCCGAACGCCGCGGCATTCGCGCCTCCCGCGGCGGCTCCGTAGCCCGCGGCGAGAGCATCCGCGCCGGACGCAATCGGAAAGGCGGTGACCAGGACCTTGTTGCCGGCGATCGGGAAGCTGACGCCCACGGAAAGGAGCTGGTTCAGGTTCACGGCATCGGTGCCGACGGTGCCGGGCGCGACGTTGACGATTCGACGTTCGCCGCCGATCCTTCCTACGGAAACGGTGTTGGTCTGATCCGCGAGGGAGCCGAGGCCCAGAGCGACCGAATTGATGGCAGTCGCCTGCGCCGTCTGCCCGATGGCGGTGCTGCCGGCGCCGGAAGCCGCGCTGCCGACGCCGAAAGCCGAGCTGTTCGGCCCGCCCGCGTTTGAAAGCACACCCACTGCGGTCGCGTTGACGCCGCTTGCTGCGCTCTGGGCGCCGAGGGCCGTGGCCGAGCCCGCCGATGCGCTGCTGCCCTTGCCGAGGGCCGAGGCATTCGCGGCGTTGGCGAGGGACTGCGAGCCGACTGCGGTCGCGGATATGCCGGTCGCCTGAGCCGCCGCGCCGGCGGCGATGCTGTCCGAACCCGAGGCGACTGCGCTCGTGCCCAACGCCGCAGCCTTGGCGCCGGCCGCCGTCGCGCCGTACCCGGCAGCGAGAGCATCGGCGCCGACGGCGGTCGGGAAGGCGCAGCGCGCTCGTGTTGTTGCCGACGATCGGGAAGTTTTGGCCAAAGCCCGTGAGCTGCGAGACGTTGACGGCGTCCGTCGCGTTGACGCCAGCCTTGACGTTCGTGATCGTGCGTTCGGCTATCGGCGTTCGGCCCCGCCGCGCCGACCGAGACGACGTTGGCGACGCCGCCGTCCGTCGAGCCGGCGCCGAGGGCGACGGAGTTGTTGCCGGTCGCGATCGCGTTGGTGCCGAAGGCGGCGCCGTTGCTTGCGCCGGTCGCCTTCGCGCCGTCGCCGAAGGCGGCGCCGCCGTTCGCCGCAACCGCCGCCGCACCGACGGCGATCGAACCCGAGGCCGAAGCGCCGGCGCCGATGGCGATGGCGTTAAGACCGGTCGCGGCGGCGGTCTTGCCGACGGCGACGGCGCCGTCGAGGGTCGCCTGGGCATTGTCGCCGATCGCCACGGAGGATGCGCCCGAGGCCTTCGCCTGAAGGCCGACGGCGGCGCTGTTGGCGCCGCTCGCCTGGCTCAGGGCGCCGTAGGCGGCGCCGTTTAGCGCGCTCGCCGAGCTCGCGTTTCCGAAGGCCGCGCTGTTGACGCCGCTCGCCACCGCGCCGGTGCCGTAGGCGGAGCTGTTCGCGCCGATCGCCTGGCTGAAGACGCCGTAGGCGGATGCGCCGTTGGCACTGGCACTGCTCTGGCTGCCAACCGCCGTGCTCGATGGACCGCTTGCCGTCGCGATCTCGCCGATCGCCGTGCTCGATACGCCGCTCGCATTCGCGTTCGTGCCGAAGGCAGCCCCATTCGCGCCGCCGGCCGTCGCGCCGTAGCCCGCGGCCAGGGCGTCCGTGCCGACGGCGGTGGGGAAGGCGAAGCCGCTCGTGTTGTTGCCGACGATCGGGAAGTTTTGGCCAAAGCCCGTGAGCTGCGAGACGTTGACGGCGTCCGTCGCGTTGACGCCGGCCTTGACGTTCGTGATCGTGCGTTCGGCCCCCGCCGCGCCGACCGAGACGACGTTGGCGACGCCGCCGTCCGTCGAGCCGGCGCCGAGGGCGACGGAGTTGTTGCCGGTCGCGATCGCGTTGGTGCCGAAGGCGAGGCTGTTGCCGCCCCCCGCCTTGCTGCCTGCTCCGAATGCCGCCGCTCCGCCAGCCGTCGCTTGCGAGCCGGTGCCGAAGGCGGCCGTGCCGTTCGGCCGAGGCGACGCTGTTGCTGCCGGCGGCGGTGCCGTCGGTGGCGGTTGCCTGGCTGCCGACGCCGAGCGCCGTCGCGCCGGCCGCAGAGGCCTTGCTTGCGACGCCATAGGCAACGCTGTTGATGCCCGTCGCCTGGCTGTTCGTGCCAATGGCGACAGCATCGAGGTCGTTCGACTGGCTCGCGAGGCCGATCGCGATGCCGCCGTTCTTTCCCGCGGTGGCGTTTTGGCCAACCGCGACAGAGGAGTTGCCGGTAGCGGTCGCCTGAAAGCCCACGGCGGTGGCGGACGTCCCGACGGCGGTCGCCTTGGTCCCGAAGGCGGCGCCGCCGGTGCCGGCGCTCGTCGCGCCGAAGCCCGCTGCGAGCGCGTCCGAGCCGGTCGCCGTCGGGAAGGCGAACTTGGATGTGTTGTTGCCGACGATCGGAAAGTTCGTGCCGAAGCCGGTGAGCTGGTCGACGTTGACGGCATCGGTGCCCTTGACGCCGGGCGCGACGTTGATGATGCGGCGCTCGCCGCCAGCCTTGCCGACGGACACGACATTGGCGACGCCGCCGTCCGTCGAGCCGGCGCCCAGGGCGACCGAGTTGTTGCCGGTCGAGATCGCGTTGGTGCCGAACGCTGCGCCGCTGCTTGCGCCGGTCGCCGCGGCGCCGTCGCCGAAGGCGGCGCCGCCGTTCGTCGCGTTGGCGGCTGCGCCGACCGCGATCGAGCCGGACGCCGTCGCGCCGGAGCCGATGGCGATCGCCTTCGTTCCCGTCGCGGCGGCGTTCTGGCCGACGGCGACGGCGCCCGCCTGTGTGGCTTGGGCACTGTCGCCGACGGCGACGGAGGACGCGCCGGACGCCTTCGAAGAAAGACCGAAGGCCGCGCCGTTGGCGCCGGCGCCGGCGGCATTGGTGCCGAAGACCGCGGCGTTGTTGCCAGCGGCGGTGGCGCCGAAACCGGCGGACAGGGCGTTCGTTCCGACCGCCGTCGGGAACGCGAAGCTCCCGGTGTTGGTGCCGACGATCGGGCGGCTCTGGCCGAGCGTGTTCAACTGCGAACCGTTGACCGCATCCTTCGAGGTCGTGGAGATCGTGCCGTCCGCCACGTTGACAATTCGCCGCTGCGCAACTGCGGTACCGACGGAAACGGTGTTGGCCTGATCGGCGACCGAGCCCGCGCCGAGGGCGACGCTGTTCGCGGCGGTCACCGACGCGGCCTGACCGAGCGCCGTGCCGCCGATCGCGGCCACGGCGGTGATGGTCGCTCCCTGTCCGAGCGCGGTGCCGTTCGCGATCGTAACCTGGGCGCCCTGGCCGATGGCGGTGGAGAGGGATCCATTGGCCAGCGTGGAGACGCCGAGGGCGGTGCCGGAGGCCTGCGTGGCCTGGCTGCTTCGCCCGACCACGGTGCTGTTCAGGCCGGAAGCCGTCGCGCCCGAGCCGACGGCCGTGCTCGCGACACCGGACGAGGTCGCCGAACTGCCGATCGCGACG
Source organism: uncultured Alphaproteobacteria bacterium (assembly GCA_963754975.1). GTDB lineage: Bacteria > Pseudomonadota > Alphaproteobacteria > Rhizobiales > Beijerinckiaceae > Microvirga. The sequence continues at coordinate 209,994 of CAVWII010000007.1, forward strand.
GAATTGGCCGCACTCGAAGTCGCGGATTTTCCGAACGCCGCAGCGGCGGCACCGACGGCCGTCGCGCCGTAGCCCGCGGACAATGCGTCATTTCCGGCTGCGGTCGGAAAGGCGAGTGCGCTCGAGTTGTTGCCCTTGATCGGGAAGTTGTTGAGCTGCCCGAAGTTCACCGCGTCGGTCGTCGCGGTGCCGGTCGCCACGTTGGTGATCCGGCGCTCGCCGCCCACGGTGCCGATCGAGAGGACGTTCGCGGCGCCGCCGTCCGTCGCGTTCGCGCCGAGCGCGATGGAGTTGGTACCGGTCGATACGGCAGAGGACCCGATCGCCACCCCGCCCGCACCGCTCGCCTTGCTCTGGAAACCGAACGCGGACGAGCCCGCGCCGCTGGCCGTGCTCTGGGAACCGTATCCGGAAGCGCCGAGCGCGTTCGCCGCCGCACCACTGCCAACGGCCGTGGCAGCTCCTATCGTCGCGCTGGCCTTGTTGCCGATGGCGGTGCTGTTGCCGCCGCTCGCGACCGCGCCCGTACCGCAGGCCTCATCCCCGGGGGACGCGGCGGTTGCCCCATCTTGGGTGGCGCCCGTGGAGCAGACGAACTGCGCGACCGCCGGGCTGCTGGCCACGAGTGCTCCGGCAGCGAGCGAGGTCGACACCAAAAGCGCCTGCGCGGTTCCGCGCAGGACAGTGCTGGCCAATCGAGGGCGAAGGCTCGAACGCGCGTCGGCTGGCACCCGCAATGCTCCTCCCGAAGCGGAATGCGCTCAACCTAGCGAGCATCGCTACATCGAAAAGGAAAATATCCGTCGCCTTGGCCAAAAGCGGCGGAATCGTCAGGAACTGATGCAGCAACGCCACACGATACGTGGTTTGCTATTCTAAAAATCCTATTATGGATTAATGGCCAGACGATCCCAGGAGTTCGCTAATTCAGAGACGCGAAGGCATCACGTTACGACATGTGTCGGTCTAGATTGCGCCGAGCTTCCGCCAGACCGGGATGAAATCGTCGATCACGGGCTTCATGTTCGCGGTCAGGAACGCTGTCGCCTCGCCGTCGTCCTCGATCAGCCTGCCGTCCTTCAGCGGCCGCCGGCCGATCGCCTTCAGCAGTCCCAGGGCGTGACGCGCGGCCCGTTCGCCGTCTTGGCCCTCACCGGCGAAGAAAGCCGCCAAGGTCAGGAGGCCGAAATCGCTGACCGGCAGGCCAGTCCGGGCGACCGGCGAGGCGAGGTGGAAATAGAGCCGGCCGGCCCGGGCGTTCTCGACCACCATGCGATTGAACCGCTGTGCCGGGCCGGGATCGGCCTCGTCCTGCCGGACGAGCGGCATCACCTGGCCGGAATGGACAAGGAGCGACAGGCAGTCGAGCAGCATGCCGAGACGCTCCTCGCCATAGGCCGGGAGCGCCAGAAGCTCGTCGAAGCCGGCATTCCGTTCGGCCAGGATATCGACCACCGGCGCGTACAGCGCCTCGTGGCCGGTGAGCATCTCGAGGGGGCCGGCGAACTGGAAGGTGACGCGGGCGCGCGGGACGGCGAGAGCGAAACGCGTCCGCGACAGCAGGCGGCGTTGCTCCGCCGCGGTGAGCGCCGCCGAGCCGCGGGCGAAGACGTCGCGCCGGAAGCGCTTGTTCGCCGCGTAATCGCGAAGCGTCTCCCGCAAGACGATATCCCCCGCCTGCGCCACGAGGGGCTGCAGGGCGATCGGGACGGCGTATGCGTCGACATTCTCCGGGAGCGTCGCGGAGGCGACGAAGGAAAGCTTCGCCTCGCCGAGCCTCGCTGCGAGGTCGGCGAACTCGAACAAATCCCAATGGGCGTCGAGATATTCGTGCGCAAGATAGACCCGATCCATGGCGAGCATGGCGTCGACATGCTGAGCGGCGGCCGGATTGGCGCTGAAATAGGCCGCGCCGCCCTGCCGCAAACTCGCGACGAGTTCGAGGGCCAGGCCGAGCTGGCGGTCCGAGCCGCCGGGATGGCGCCGCTTCGTCGCCAGCATGAGCTGGCGGATGGGCGCCAGCGGCGCCCAGCCGGGCATGCTGTTGTAGGAGACGTAGGCGAGGCCGTCCGGCTGCAGCCGCTGCCGAATCACCTGCACGATGGCGTCCTGCGTGTCGCGGGCGACCCAGCTGAAGATGCCGTGCAGGGCGACGACGTCGGCGTCGCTTTCGCCGCCCCGCGCGGCGGCCTCCTCGAAGCTCGCCTCGGAAAGGGCGAGGTTCTCGAGCCCTGCCGCGGCGACGAGGCGGCGCGCATGGGCCACGTGCTCCGGGTTGAAGTCGATGCCCTCGAAGGCGACGTCCGGATTGGCGGCCGCGAGGACCCCGAGGCCGAAGCCCTGGCCGAAGCCGAGTTCGAGGAGACGCTTCGGCTTCAGCCCCCGCCCCGGCGAGCGGCCGGCAGCGAGGGCGGCGAAGGCGAGATGCGCGGGTGCGGTCTCGCGGTAGAAGCCGGCCGTGTAGCCGATATCGGCGACGTAGCCGCCCGCCCAATCCACGCACCCCTCCCTTTCGTTCGGACAACGATTGGACGATTGCCGCGCCGGCTCAAGACTGCCTTTCGCCGCACACAGTTCGAGCGCGCAAAATGACGGCGCGTGATTTACTCGTTGCATCCCGCCGAAGAGCGCGGAGCGGCTTCACCAGGGGAACATCGATGCCGAAACGGTCAGAAGGACAGCTTCGTTCCCACATCCGCGGGTGAGGCTCGGGCGCCGATGTTTTTGTCGGGGATCCCGGCTTCGCACCGACCTGATTCTCCGCGTGACATCGCGGACTTTGTCAAGGTCTGCGTATGGTTAGCGGATCCTTAACCGGACGGCGGTATGGGCTTGCGCGTCCTCGCACGGGCCTGGCGAGACCGGCTCGCCTGGAAGGCGTCATCCAAGTCGAAGGAAAGACCATGACCCCAGCCTACCGATCCGCTCTCATCGTCGGCGTCGGCGATGGTCTCAGCGCCTCGCTCGCACGGGTTCTCGCGAAAGCTGGGATGAAAGTTGGGCTGTCGGCCCGCAACACCAGCAAGCTCTCTCGGCTCGCGGAGGAGCTCGCCGCGCCGACGCATGCCTGCGACGCCTCGCAGCCGGCCGCGGTCGAAGCCTTGTTCGCAGCCATGGACGATGCGCTCGGCGGCGCCCCGGACGTGGTGGTCTACAACCCCAGCGCCCGAGTGCGCGGGCCGCTGGTGGAGCTTGATCCTGCCGCGGTCGAGCGTGCGCTCGCCGTCACGGCCTTCGGAGCGTTCCTGGTCGCCCAGCAAGCTGTCAAGCGCATGCTGCCGAATCGGAACGGCGCCGTGCTGTTCACCGGCGCTTCCGCAGGCGTGAAGGGCTACGCCCGCTCGGCCCCCTTCGCGATGGGCAAGTTCGCGCTGCGCGGGCTCGCGCAGAGCATGGCACGCGAGCTGCAGCCGCAAGGCATCCACGTCGCGCATTTCGTGATCGACGGCGGCATCCGAAGCGCGAACAGAGCCGAACCCGGCGACCGCCCCGAACTCGATGCTCGATCCCGATGCGATCGCCCGCACGTACCTCGACATTCTCCGGCAGGACCGCAGCGCCTGGTCGTGGGAGATCGAACTCCGCCCCTGGACTGAAACCTTCTGAGGATCGCAGTGGACGAGCCAATTCGACGAGGACAGCGGCGGCGGCCTGACATCTCGCCAACGCCTTCTTCAGTACTCCCGGGCCACGTCCCAGGATCAGTCCTTGGTACGGCTCGAGTTCGCCTCGATCACCCTCGCGAGCAGGGCCTTGAGAGTTTCACGCTCGTGATCTGATAGGGGGGCTAACAATCTGTCTTGTGCCGCCAGCACGGCAACGCGGAGCCGCAAGCGTGTCTCCTCCCCGAACGGCGTCGGACGAAACGACGTGCCGGAAGGCAGTCCTTCTTCGGAGCGCGCGCGTTCGATGAAACCTCGCGCTTCCAGGCAAATCGTAATTCGCCGCGCTTCTGACGTCCCGATGCCCATCCGTTCGGCCAAGCGGCGAGGTCCGATGTTCGGCTCGTCGACAATCGAGGCGAGCGCTGGAATATCGATCGCGTTCAGAGCGACGGTGCTCGCGATCTCATTGAGGGCTGCCATGCAGAGCCTATTGAATCGCCGCCCCAAGTGAAACTCGAACTGGCTGTGGACGAGCGGCACGGCTTTCGATGAGAGATGGTGGGCCGGGTGGGTGAGAAAGGCGCGAACCGGCCTGTCGATGCCTTTGACCGGCTGCGAACCGATGTCCTCGAAGGCGAGCGGCAACAAGCGCTGAACGTAAGCGTGTGCCGCTTCAGAGAGGCAAACGGATCCGGGCGGAGCCAGCCCCTGCAGGCGAGAAGCAACATTGACACCGTCCCCGAAGATGTCGCCATTCCGGACCATGACTTCGCCGACGTGCACTCCGACGCGGAAGACGACCCGATGTTCCTGAGGGACCGCATCGTTCACCGCTGCGATGCGTTCTTGAACGGCCAAGGCGCATCGAACTGCGTCAAGGGCGTTCGGGAACTCGGCGAGTATGCTGTCCCCCGCCGTATTGGCGATGCGCCCCCCGTGCTGTCCGATTTCGCGGTCCGCGATCTCGCGATGTGACGCAAGCAGGCGGAGGGTGCCGCGCTCGTCGCCGCTCATCAGGCGGCTGTAGCCTGCCACGTCGGCACAGAAGATCGCAGCAAGGCGGCGCTGAGCGCCTATCGCGGATTTGGTCACCACGACATTGCTTACCAGTTTTCGGTTCGTTCGAGGAATTCTCCTTCGCGCAGGCTCCGCAACAGCGAGCGCTTAGAGGCGGCGCGGTCGAAGATGAGCCGGATCGGCGCCGGCGAACAGGCGGCAACAGAGCCGGGAGATCTGGTCGGTTCAAAATTCATTCGACTTGAACGCCCGTTCATGATTTGTGCTATCGCTGCGCGATTCGGGGCACGGCGCATGTTGCAGCATCTCAAGGCGGGTCACCCCCAGGCCGCGGCTGGCGCCGCCTATCTTGCCGGGCTCAATCCGCAGCAGCGGCGGGCGGTCGAGCACGGCTGCGGCGCCCTGGCCGAAGCTCCGCCCCTTCTAATCATTGCCGGCGCCGGCTCCGGAAAGACCAACACGCTGGCGCACCGCGTCGCGCACCTCATCGTCTCCGGCGCCGATCCGAGCCGCATCATGCTGCTGACATTCTCACGCCGAGCCGCCGTCGAGATGCAGCGTCGCGTTGAACGGATCATGGCCAAAGCGCTAGGCCGAAGCGCTGGCGTCATGACCGATGCCCTCGCCTGGTCGGGGACATTCCATGCGATGGGGGCGCGCCTCCTGCGCGAATACGCAGCGGACCTTGGACTGGATGCTGGCTTCACGATCCACGACCGCGAAGACTCCGCCGACGTCATGAATCTCGTGCGGCACGATCTTGGCTTCTCGAAGCTGGAGAAGCGCTTTCCGATGAAGGACACGTGTCTCGCGATTTACTCGCGGACCGTGAACGTGGGGCTTCCACTTGCGGAGGTCCTTGGCGCGTTCTTTCCGTGGTGCGCGGAATGGGAAGCCGAACTGCGAAAACTGTTCGGAGCCTATGTCGGGGCCAAGCAGCAACAGAACGTGCTCGATTACGACGACCTGCTGCTCTGCTGGTCGCAGATGATGATGGCGCCGGCGCTCGCCGGGGATCTCTCCGGGCGCTTCGACCATATCCTGGTCGACGAATACCAGGATACGAACCGGCTACAGGCTTCGATCCTGCTCAACTTCAAGCCGACCGGACGCGGGCTCACGGTCGTCGGCGACGACGCGCAGTCGATCTATTCGTTTCGTGCGGCGACGGTCCGCAACATCCTGGACTTTCCTGCCCACTTCACGCCGAAAGCCGCGTTGGTCACGCTGGACCAGAACTATCGATCGACCCAGCCGATCCTTGCCGCTGCGAATGCCGTGATCGATCTGGCTGCCGAGCGCTTCACCAAGAACCTGTGGTCGGACCGCGCTTCGTCCGATCTGCCCGCCCTCGTCAACGTCGCCGATGACAACGCGCAGGCGGGATACATCGTCGAGACGATTCTTGCGAACCGCGAGACCGGGATGCGGCTGAAATCGCAGGCGGTCCTGTTCCGCACCTCGAGCCACAGCGCGACGCTTGAGGTCGAACTGATCCGCCGCAACATCCCGTTCGTCAAATTCGGCGGCCTCAAATTCCTTGAAGCGGCGCATATCAAGGATGTGCTCGCGGCGTTGCGTTGGGCACACAATTTACGCGACCGCGTGGCCGGATTTCGCGTCGCACAACTCCTGCCCGGCATCGGCCCCGGTACTGCCGCCAAGCTCCTCGATGGAATCGCAGCGGCTGGACGCGTGGCGGCGGGTCCTCAAGGATTCCGGCCGCCCGTTGCGGCGGCCGCCCACTGGCAGGATTTCGTCGAGACCATGAACACGCTGCATCTCGGCGGCGCCGGCTGGCCGGCCGAGCTCGATCTCGCGTGCCGCTGGTATTTGCCGTTGATGGCACAGCGCTTCGAGGACGCGGCGCAACGGCAGACGGATCTCACGCAGCTTGCACAGATCGCCGCGAGTTATCCCACGCGCGAGCGCTTCCTGACCGAGCTCACGCTCGATCCGCCGGATGCGACGAGCGAACAGGCCGGATCGCCGCTTCTCGATGAAGATTATTTGATCCTCTCTACCATCCACTCCGCCAAGGGGCAGGAATGGTCTTCGGTGTTCGTCCTGAACGTCGTGGATGGCTGCATTCCGTCCGATCTCGGCGCCGGCTCGACGGCGGAGATCGAGGAAGAGCGGCGGCTGCTTTACGTCGCCATGACGCGCGCCAAGGACCAGCTTCATCTGATGGTGCCGCAGCGTTTCTTCACTCTTGGGCAGCGCAGCCTCGGGGACCGGCACGTCTATGCGCAGCGAACGCGGTTCATTCCGAATGGGGCGACCGACCATTTCCGGAGCCAGTACTGGCCCCGCGCGCAACCTGGCAGTGCCCCTGCGCATTCGGTTCGTACGCCCATCGATGTGAAGGCTCGCATGCGCGGCATGTGGGGATGAGCAAATCTCCGCCGCGCCGTTACCGGAGCGGGCGGTCGCTGCCGGATGCTGCTTGGGGACGCCGACGACGCGGATCGACGCGATCCCTTTCTCGCGTTCCGGGAGGCTGCCGCGGCCCTTTTTATTGCCGCCGGGCCGAAGCGTGGGCGGAAATGCGGGCCCAAAGTGACGCTGCGCGGTGCTTCGGTTCGTCAACCTGATCCGATGACCTGAACGGTCGGAGCCGCCCGGCGCTCATGGTTCAAGACGCTGGACCTTCTGACGGCCGCAATGAAGGCTTGCCGGGCAACCTCGGTCGGTGCCTCCTTGGCCAGAGGCGGCGAGGGGTCGCCGGGAGCAGCAGCGATGGAGTTCTACAGTTTCTCGTTCGGCGAGACAAAGGTGGTAGAGGTGGATGCCGATACCCCGAAAATCGTCGCGGTGGGCCTTCAGTTCGGATTCAAGACGGCGGACACCCATACGGTCCAGACGGTCGACGTCAAGGTCGCGCTCCCGCATGACCCGGAGCGGACGATGGGACGGATTGAAGAGGATGCCTACCGCCGCGCGGCCGAGCTCCTGCGCGCAGCGGCCGACATCGCCGCCGCCAGGACGCCAAAGGCCCTCGCCGAGGAATCGGCCCATCAGGTGATCGTCGCCAACCGGGGCAAGGGGTAGGGCCGGCGGGCGCCGTCAATCGGCATCGTCCTCCGCATGATTTCGGTTCGTGAAACGTGCGTTGCCGAGGCCGGTGCCGATCGTCAGCACCCCCCAGCGCTCGACGTCCTGCATGAACGGCACCTCACTCAGTCCTTGGACGACCGCGTCGTTGTGGAGGAGAACGAGAAGTCTCGTGTCCGGCGATCTTCGGGATCGCCGCGCCGAGGCGATCCGGGAGATTGAAGCGGCTCGATTCCCAGTTCCCGCCGGGTAGGTTCTGTCCGCCGCGCAGGATGCGGCCGTCCTCCCGGATGAGGCCCGGGCAGCCGACCCCGATAAAGGGCGCAAGCTTCATCCCCTCCGACTGGGCCTTCGCGATTAAATCCTCGATCATCGTCACGAGGCGGGCGATCGCCTCCTCCCGGGATGGGCCCTGCTCGTCCCCGTCCCGGTGCCGCCAGAGGGACGACTTGAAGACCTCCGCGCGGGACAGATCGGGCGCCTTGCGGGCGTTGAGCGCGACGAGGCCGGCGCGCATGTTCGTGCCGCCGATATCGATGGCGAGGAGGCTGTCGTGGCCCGAGAACATCCAGGACGGCATCAGATGCGCGGCGCCGATCAGACCGGCTTCGTCGGGATGGTGGCGGATCGGAACCAGATCGAGGTCGATGCCGTTCGAGGCCTTCAGGACAACGGTGGCGCGGCCTACGGCGAGCTCGCCGACGCGGCTCTCGCGGAGGCCGCCGCCGACGACGATGCGCTGCGTTTCCTTCCAGCCCTTGGCGCGCAGAAAGCGCCGCGTCACCGTCGCCAGCTCCTGCGCGAATTCCTCGACGACGCCCATGACGAGACCCGCCGCCTCGGGGTCGCCGTCGACGAGGAGCTTGTCCAGCTTCTTCTTCCCAACCTCGTGGCTCGCGACGTCGCCGAGCGGATCTTCCCCGTCGCTTCGCGTCGCGCGCAGGCGCTCCCGCCAATCCTCGAGGAGAGAGCGGAAGGCGCGATTGCTCGCCCGGTCGCCCAAAAAGCCGCCTTCATCGCGCAGTTCGACGTTGTAGCTGTCGACGGTTACGGAGGGGAGCTGGGCTGAGGCGTGAGGGCCGTTCGCGCGAGACTTGGAAGGCATGACAACTCCCGTTTGCCTTCCAACGCGCCGCGGCCGAGCTTGTTCGGCGGCGGCCGGCTATTTTTGCCGAGGCGGTCGTCCGCAGAAGCACTCTCGCAAAGACAAGTTCGTCGGCAGCGCTAGTTCCGGAGCTTCTCGTCGAGAGATGGCAGGGGAATCGAATCGGCCACGGCCGAGTATCCCTTAGGATTCAGGTGGATGTGGTCCGGTGCTTCGAGATCGGCCCTGATGCGGGCCGCGTTCTTGTCGTCGCGCACGATTGCATCGAAGTCGAAGACGCCGTCGAACAGCTTGCTGGTCCTGAGCCACTCGTTGACCTGTCGGCGCGTGACATCCGGATAGACGAGGTCGTAGGCGAACCCATAGTACGGCGTGATCGTCGCCGCGAAAACCTTGAGTCCGCGCAGACGCGCCCGGTATGCGAGGTCCTGGATTCCCGCGATAATTTCGCCGTAGCTCCCGCCGCCGCCGATATCGTTCACGCCCTCGAAGATGATGACGGCGGAGACATTCGGCAGGTTGAGGACGTCGCGCTCATAGCGGGCGATTGCGGGCTCGCCGCACGCTTCGCAGCGCGCGCTCGGAGTTCGCGGAGCACCTGAAACATCGGCCTGGACCGCGCCCGACACGAGGGCGCCGCCGATCACCGGTCCCCAGCGTAGCGTTGTGATTCGGTTGCCGCCGATCCCGGCGTTCACGACGACGTTCTTGGACCCGGCAGCGCGCAGGCGGCGGTTCAAGAAGTCGGTCCAGCGGTCATGCCCGTCGACGGTGGTGCCGGAGCCGTCGGTGATCGAGTCGCCGATTGCCACAATCGTCCTGCGGTCGGGAGCATCGGCCTTAAAGGCCTGCAGCTCGCTCAGCCATAGCCAGGAGCGAACCTCGTATTGGAAGCTGTCGCCCGACGTGTCGGCCGCCTTATCTCCCGCCCCTGGGCCCGTCATATACGAGGTGACCATCGCCTTCGCGTGCCAAGTGATCGGGCCCGAACTCCCCGACAAGGTGAAAGGTGACGGCCACGTCTTTCTCTGGCTCGACCGTAAACTCGACGGGATCGCTGAAGATCTCCCGGCCCGCCGGGATTGTGGCCCGTTCGGCGCCGCCGAACGTAACGGCCTTCGCCGTGCCTGCCGCGACGCCCTTGCCCTCCGCCCTCGCGGCGACGCTCATGTGAGCGAGCGTGACCGGCTTGTTGCCCATCAGGTTCGAGAATTTGAGCTTGATCCGCTCGCCGGCCGCCTGGGGTCTCACAATCATCCGGAAGCTCTGGTCGGATGCGCGGTTGCCAGGGAACATCTGTGCCCATTGCGGAGAGTCCACCGGCGGATTTCCGACCGGGAAGCCCGTGGGGAGAGGGTCCTGCATAGACGTCGCCCACGCCGTGACCCAGCCGGGCATCTCCGAGGGCTGGGCGCGGGAAGCCGGCACGGATGCAAGGCACAGCGTCCCGGCGATGGTGGCCGTGCGGAGAAGATCGCCCAGTCGGCGCATCACGAAGTCCTCCCTTACCAAAATGCCCTACCCGCTCCGAAAGACGCGTCTTGCGACAGCCCGTGTCAAGTCGAGGGCCGGCGGACCTGATAGCTTCGGGGTGCATAGCGACGCCCGTTTTGCTTGCCGCGCTCCCGGTGCTATTCGAGGCCGGTCAGCCTGGGCAGGATTCGTCGGCGGCTCCTGTTCGGAACCAAGCCGGCCGGCGAAGGGGGCCCGCGGCGAGAGTCCGGGCCGGCCACGGATGGACCGCCTGCCCGAGCGCGCGTCGATTTTCCGCAAATCCGAAGGGTGGTCCTACCTCGATTGAGGAGGGTGTTCACGGCGCCGTGTTTGCGATGAGCATCGTCGGGGAGGGAATCACCTGATGAACGACCGCGAGGCGCTCTTTGCCCGGTTCCTGCAGATCCGCCGCTCCATCTTCAGGAAGGCGACCGAGGTCCGGATCGAGGCCGAGAAACGCCTCGCCGATGCGACGGCATCGGCCAGCCGGCCGGCTGAGCTCCCCCGACGGACACCGCCCCCGCCGCGGCGATGACGGCCTGCCGAGCGGAATGCAGAAATCGGCCTATGACCGGCTTCGCGCGGGTGGCGCAAGCCGCCCTCCAATCCGTGAAGTCGCAGCCGGCCCTTTGTCCCTTGCGGTCAAGCCCCGTCGTTCGAGGACGAGTACGGCAAGCGCGCCGGTGTCGCTGGCGTCCCTCGCCAGAGGCGAGACCGGGAAGTTCTGGCACAGCTCGCGCCTGGGAGGAGCTGTCGCTCTCCCGGTCCGGCACGGGCACATCTCCACCAAGAAGGACAGATAAATGAAAAAATCGACATTGGCGGCACGAGCGTGCGGAGCGCTGCTGCTCGGCAGCGCTTGGGCGATTGCGCCCGCCCTGGCGCAGGCGCCGCCCGCAACGCAGAAACCCAACATCATCGTGATCATGGGCGACGACATCGGCTGGTTCAACATCGGCGTCTACAACCAGGGCATCATGTCCGGACGGACGCCGAACCTCGACCGGCTGGCCGCCGAGGGCATGCGCTTCACCGACTACTACGCCGAGGCGAGCTGCACGGCCGGCCGCGCCAACTTCATCACCGGCGAACTGCCGATCCGGACCGGCCTGACGACGGTCGGCCAGGCCGGCTCGCCGATCGGCATTCCCGACCAGGCGCCGACGATCGCGCACGGTGCTCAAGTCGATGGGCTACGCCACCGGCCAGTTCGGCAAGAACCACCTCGGCGATCTCAACGAGTTCCTGCCGACGGTGCACGGCTTCGACGAGTTCTTCGGCTACCTCTATCACCTCGACGCGATGGAGGATCCGGCGCATCGCAACTATCCGCAGGCGCTGAAGGACACGGTCGGCCCGCGCAACATGGTCCATTCCTGGGCGACCGACACGCGACGACCCCACCGATCAGCCGCGCTGGGGCAAGATCGGCAAGCAGAGGATCGAGGACGCCGGCGACGCTCTATCCCGAAGCGGATGGAGACGGTGGACGACGAGATCCTCGACAGCGACGCTGAAGTTCATCGACAAGGCGCGCAGCGACAACAAGCCGTTCTTCGTCTGGCTCAATCCGACGCGCATGCACGTCGTCACGCATCTGTCGGACAAGTACGAGTCGATGCGCAACTCGGAGAACGGCTGGAGCATCCAGGAAGCCGGCATGGCGCAGCTCGACGACATCGTCGGCTCGGTCATGAAGTATCTGAACGACAACGGCCTCGAGGACAACACGATCGTCGTCTTCACCACCGACAACGGCGCCGAGAACTTCACCTGGCCGGATGGCGGCCAGACGCCGTTCGCCGGCGGCAAGGGCACCGCGCCTCGAAGGCGGCTTCCGCGTCCCGGCCATCGTCCGCTGGCCCGGCAAGGTGCCGGCCGGCAAGGTCGAGAACGGCATCGTCTCCGGGCTCGACTGGTTCCCGACCCTCGTCGCCGCGGCCGGCAATCCGAACATCGTCGACGAGCTGCAAGGCCGGGCAAGACAGATCGGCGACCGGACCTACAAGGTCCATCTCGACGGCTACAACCAGACTCGACCTGATCACCGGCAAGGGCCCGTCGAAGCGCCACGAGATCTTCTACTTCACCGAGAGCACGCTGAGCGCCGTGCGCATCGACGACTACAAGTACCGCTTCACCGATCAGCCGAACGGCTGGCTCGGCGCCACGCGTGAAGGTCGACTGGCCGATCCTGGTCAATCTGCGTCTCGATCCCTTCGAGCGCACCGGCATGTTCGACGGCAAGGACAGCGGCTCGCTCGCCTACTACAACTGGTTCGCCTACGAGTTCTGGCGTTTCGTCTTCGTGCAGCAGGAGGTCGGCAAGGCCGCCCAGACCTTCATCGAGTTCCCGCCGATGCAGAAGGGCGCGAGCTTCAACATGGAGGCCGTGAAGGCGCAGATCGAAAAGACGATCGCGTCTCGCCGCGGTGATTGAGCGTTTCACGCATACACGAGCGCGCGGTTCGCTGCGCGCTCGCTCCCGGCTCGCCGAGGGGCGACCGAGCGGCGGCTCGTTCGCCTCGATCCAGGTCTCCCCCGGTCATTTGGGGAACAGCAACTGAAGCTGGGCTCGGAGCTGCCCGTCGGCCCCTCCGGGAGCTGAGACAACTCTCCCATCAGGCGCGCACGGGACAATCGACAGAGGCCGAGACCCCTTATTTTACAGAGGCATGAGGAGCTATGGCGCCTGTCCTCCCAGGGTGCCGAAGCGAGCGCGAGGGGGGCGGCATCCCCTTGGACCCAGCCTTGCGCTCACAACTGTATGCAGTATTGACGACAGGTCGAAATGCTTCCTATCCTTCCGCCGAACCGGTGCGGTGGAGCGCCGAACCTGTGCGGTGGAGCGATGATGGAAGGGGCGACGAAGGCCGAAGGCGAGGCGCGCCCGCTCTACGCGCTCCTGCACGACATGGCGGCGACCTTCGCCTTCCAGCCCGGCGTGCGCATCAACGAGGTCGAGCTGGCGCGCCGGCTTTCGGTGAGCCGGACGCCGCTGCGGGAGAGCCTTCAGCGGCTCGTCTCCGAAGGATTCCTGATCGCACGACCCAACAAGGGCTTCTTCTGCCGAGAGCTCGACCCGCGCCAGATCTACGATCTCTACGAGCTCAGGCGCGGCCTGGAGATGTTCTCCGTCCGCCTCGCCTGCGAGCGTGCCACGGACGAGGATCTGCGCGAGCTCGAGCGCTTTCTGGCCACGACGGCGAATGAGCCCGACGATGTAAACATCGAGCGCGTCCTCTACTACGACCAGCGGTTCCACGAGACTATTGCCCGGCTCGCCGGGAACGGCGAGGTTCTGCGCACGCTGAAGAACATCAACAGCCGCATCTACTTCGTTCGCTGGGTCGCCATGACCGGCCAGCGCGCGACGACCCAAAAGGAACATCGGGAGATCCTGCGCGCGGTGAAGGCGCGCGATCCCGATCGCGCCGCCGCCCGCATGGCGGACCATATCCTGCACCGCAAGGACCAGATCCTGGCGGCCATCCGCGAGGGCTTCTCGCGCATCTACATGGGGGAGCTGCCGCTCCCTTTCCACGGCACAGCGGCGGACGACCCGGAATGAACCAGTTCGATGGCGCCGCCGCGGTCGTCACGCTGCTCCAGAAGCATGGCGTCAAGCATATCTTCGGGCTCTGCGGGGATACGAGCCTGCCTCTCTACGACGCCTTGTACCGCCTCGATCACGGCATCGCGCACATTCTGACGCGGGACGAGCGCTCCGCCGGCTACATGGCCGACGTCTACGCACGCCTGTCGTCCCGAGTCGGCGTCTGCGAAGGGCCGAGCGGCGGCGGGGCGACCTATATCGCGCCGGCCCTCGTCGAGGCGAACGAATCGTCGTCCGCGCTGATCGCCCTGACGACCGACGTCGCCGTGGCGTCCCGCGGACGCTTTCCGCTGACCGAGCTCGATCAGGCGGCACTGTTCCGGCCGCTGACCAAGTGGAATGCGGTGATCGCCTCGTCGATCCAGATCCCTCATGTGCTTCGGCGCGCCTTCGCGGTCGCCGCCGGCGGCAGGCCGGGCTCCGTGCATCTCGGCCTGCCGATCGACGTGCAGCGCGCGCCGGTCGACGAAGAATCCGTTTGGGGATCCGAGGCCGGCTCGAACGTCCCGGGCGCAATCAGCGGCCCCGATCCCGCCATGGTCACGCGCGCGGCGCGGCTCCTTCGCGAGGCGTCTCGGCCGGTGATCGTCGCCGGCGGCGGCCCGGTGATTTCCAAAGCGACGTCGGAGCTCGCCGCCTTCGCGGAAAAAATCGGGGCGCCAGTCCTGACATCGGTCAGCGGGAAGGGTGCGATCGCCGATACCCACGCGCTGGCCGGCGGCGTCGTCGGATCGAACGGCGGCACCCTCGAAACGAGGACCGTCATCCGCGACGCCGATCTCGTCGTCTTCATCGGCTGCCGGGCGGGTTCGGTCACGACCGAGAAGTGGCAGTATCCGCCGCCGCGGGGCTGTCGCGTCATTCACATCGACGTCGATCCGGACGTCATCGGCGTGAGCTATCCCGTCGATGCCGCCCTCCTCGGCGACGCCCGGCTCGTCCTCGCCGCGTTGCTCTTGGAGGTCGACGAGGCGGCGAGCGAGCGCATCGACGCGGCCCGGCACCGGGTCGCCGTCGCCAAAGCCGGCAAGAAGGCCCGGTTCGAGGCGCTCGCCGCGAGCACCGACCGTCCGATCCGTCCCGAGCGTCTCGTCGCGGCGCTCAATCGGTGCCTTCCGGATGACGCCGTCGTCGTCGCCGATCCGGGGACGCCGTGCCCGTACTTCTCGGCCTACTACGAGCTGCGCCGGCCGGGACGATACTTCATCTCCAATCGCGCTCACGGTGCGCTCGGCTTCTCACTGCCCGGAATCGTCGGCGCGCAATTCGCGCGACCCGACAGCAAATGCGTTGCGGTCATGGGCGACGGCAGCTTCGGATTCGCCTCCGGCGAACTCGAAACGATCATGCGGTATCGGCTTCCGGTCACCCTCGTCGTCATCGCGAACGGGTCCTACGGCTGGATCAAGGCCGGACAGGCCGCGAGCTTCGGCGGCCGCTTCTACGCGGTGGATTTCAGCCCCGGCGATCATCGCGCCATCGCCGCCGCCTACGGCCTCAAGACGTGGCGGGTCGAGGATCCGCTCGAACTCGAAGGCGCCCTCCGGGCGGCGATCTGCACCGATGGGCCGACTCTCGTCGATGTCGTCAGCCAGCCCCTGCACGAGGCTTCGGCGCCGGTATCGGAGTGGATCGCGTGACGTAACGGGAGGGATCCGGTTGAACGGAGTGCCGAAATGACGATCCTGCAGGCCGGCGCGCGTCGCCTCGCCGACACGGAGCCCCCGGCCAGGACGGGGGAGGCGGATGTCGAGCTCGTCGGCGTGACGAAGGCTTTCGGCGGCAGCGCGGCGGTCGACGACGTTTCTCTCGCCATCCGACCGGGCGAGTTCTTCTCGCTCCTCGGTCCATCCGGCTGCGGCAAGACGACGACGCTCCGCATGATCGGGGGTTTCGAACAGCCGAGCCGCGGCGAGATCTGGATCAAGGGCGCGCCGATGGCTGGGCTTCCGCCCAACCGGCGGCCCACGAACATGGTTTTCCAGCAACTGGCCCTGTTCCCTCACCTCAGCGTGTTCGAGAACATCGCCTTCGGCCTGCGGGTGGCGCGGGTCGCGGCGGCCGAGGTCAGGCGTCGCGTCGACGGCGCGGTCTCCCTCGTCAGCCTCGAGGGCTACGAGTCCCGGCTGGCGAGCCAGCTTTCGGGCGGGCAGCAGCAACGGGTTGCGCTCGCCCGCGCGCTCGTCAACGAGCCGTCCGTGCTTCTGCTCGACGAGCCCTTCGCCGCGCTGGACCTCAAGCTGCGGACGCAGATGCAGCGGGAGTTGAAGGCGATTCAGCAGCGGCTGAAGACGACGTTCGTGTTTGTGACGCACGACCAGGGCGAGGCGTTCGGGATGTCCGACCGCGTCGCGCTGCTGAATCGGGGGCGCATCGAGCAGCTCGGGCAGCCGCGGGATCTCTACGACCGGCCGCTGACGCCGTTCGCGGCGACGTTCGTCGGCGAAACCAATCTGTTCGACGCGAAGGTGGTTCGCCGCGAGGGCGCGCAGGCCCTCGCCCAGGCCGACGGGTTGAGCTTTGTCGTGCCGGCGGGAGATCTCCAGCCGGGCGATCGGGCCGTCCTCTCGCTCCGCCCCGAGCGCATCGATCTCGTCGCGCCCGGGACGCAGGGGGCCGTTCCCGCGACCGTGGCCGCGGTCATCTTCCAGGGACACGTCGCCCGCCTCACGCTCAGAAGTCGGGGCGGATCGCGAAGTCGCCGTTGTCGCCCTCAATCTCGGCGGGGAGGCGGCGTCCGGCATCGGAGGAGCGGCGGCGGTCGCCTGGCCGCAGGACGCCGTGGTGGTGCTGCGGCCATGATCGCGGTGCCGATCTCCGCCGCGCCGGCTGTCCGCTGGCTGCTCCTGCCGGCGGCGCTCCTGCTCATCTTCGCCTTCGCGCTTCCCCTTGCCCTGTTCTTCGCCCAGGCGTTTCACGCCTATTCGAACGGTAAGGTCGGCGCCGACTGGACGCTTGCGACCCTAAACGCCTTCCTGACCGATCCCTTTCATCTCGAGACGCTCTACAACAGCTTCTATCTCGCGGCGATCGTCACGATCATTTGCCTTCTCATCGCCTATCCGATCGCGCTCGTCATGATCCGCCGCAGAGGGACCGTGCTCTTTACGTTCCTCGGCATCGTGATCTTTTCGCCGGTGCTCGTCAGCATCATCGTGCGGGCCTACGGCTGGCAGCTTCTTCTTGCCAACAACGGCGTCGTCAATTCCATCCTGCTTGAACTCGGGCTCGTCGACCGGCCGGTCCGCCTGATGTTCAACTGGCTCGGCGTCATCGTGTCCATGGTTCACGTCGAATTGCCATTCATGCTGTTCCCGCTCCTGACGGTGCTGATGCAGTTGCCGCGGGGGCTCGTGGAAGCGGGGCATGACCTCGGCGCGACTGAGTTCCAGGTCTGGCGGCGGATCGTTCTGCCGCTCTCCCTGCCCGGGGTCCTTGCGGGATGCCAAGTCGTCTTCAGCACCGCGATCAGCGCCTTCGCCTCGCCCACGGTGCTCGGCGGCGGCAGAGTGCGGGTGATGCCTGTCACGATCTATCAGAGCGTCGTCGGACTCGACTGGCCGATGGGGGCCGCGCAATCGATCGTGCTGCTCCTGTTCTCCCTCGTGCTCGTCGCGGTCTTCTCGCGCCTCCTCGCAACGGCGCGATTGCGGGAGGCCCGGTGATGCGGCCGCTCGCGGCGCGCTGGCTGGTCAACGCCTACGTGGCGCTGTTCGTGCTCTTCATGCTCGCGCCGCTCGTGTTCGTGATCGTCAACTCATTCAATCAGGCCCGCTTCAGCACCTTCCCCCCACCCGGCCTCTCGTTCCAGTGGTATGTCAGGCTGTTCACGATCCCCGATTTCTTCATCGCGCTGCGCAACTCGCTTGTCGTGGCGGCGCTGAGCACGGTGCTGGGCGTCGCCCTCGGGACCTGCGCGGCCTTGGCCCTCGTGCGCGGCCGCTGGTCCGGCCCGCAGTCGGTCGAGTCCCTGCTGCTGAGCCCGTTGCTCGTTCCGAAGATCATCATCGGCATCGCGGTGTTCATCGCCGCGATCAGGGTTGGGCTCTACCCCGGCTTCACGAGCCTCGTCCTGTCGCACACGGCCGTCCTCCTCCCCTACGTCGTGACGATCGTCGCCGCCAACCTGCAACAGGTGGATCGCGGGCAGGAGGAGGCCGCGTTGGACCTCGGCGCCGGGCGCTTCCAGACCTTCCGGCTCGCGACCGTTCCTCAGATCAAGCGCGGCATCCTCCTCGCCGCAGTGTTCGCGTTCATCCTCTCCTTCGACGAGTTCGACGTCTCCCTCTTCCTCACCCGCGCCGACAACATGACGCTGCCGATCCGCATGTACTTCTATATGCAGGAGCTGGAGGATCCGACGCTCGCCGCCTTGTCGACGCTCCTCATCGCCGTGTCCGCTGCGGTCGCCGGACTGATCGCCTGGCTGAGCCGTGGGATGTCGGTCGGCTCGCTTCTTGCAAAGCGAGGCCGATCATGACGAGTCGCCTGTCCCTCGCCCTGATCGGATGCGGATACATCACGCAGGCCGAACACGTCCCGGCGCTCCTCGCGCTCAGGCCGGAGATCGAGGTGGCGGTCGCCGTCGACACCGATCCGCTGCGCGCGGCCGCCGTCGCCGCGGCGCTCGGGTCTCCGTCCCGCTCCTCGCTCGAGGAGGCGCTTGCCGCCTTCGCGTTCGATGCGGTGCTGATCGCCACTCCGGCGCCGACCCACGCCGGTCTCATCGCCGCCGCGGCCGCGGCCGGCAAGCACATTCTCGTCGAGAAGCCGATCGCCTATTCCCTCGCCGAGGCGCGCGAGGCCATCGCGGCGGTGGCGCGTTCTGGCGTCCATTGCATGGTCGCCTACCATCGGCGTTACGACGACGATTGCCTGAAGGTCCGCGCCATGATCGCCGCAGGCGAGCTCGGCGAAATCCGCGCCGCGACGAGCTTCTGCAGGCTGGCGTTTCCGAGCTTCTATCGCCGCTACGCCGCGGTCGCCCCCGCCGCCCCGGGGCCGAGGCAGGATCTCGCGCCCGACTGGCTCGCCGAGAACAGCATCCACCACCTCAACCTGATGCGTTTCTGGCTCGGCGACGTCACGGCGGTGCACAATGCGACCTACCGCGATCCGGACCACAATCTCGGCATCGTCACGCTCTCGTTCGGTCCCGTCCTCGCCTCGCACCATCAGCTCCGCGGCCTGGAATGCGGCGAGGAGATTTCCCTCTACGGCAACGACGCGACGGCTCACGTGGAGCTGTGGTATCCGCACCGCCCGTATCGTTTCCCGAAAATCTCGATCTTTTCGGCGCGAGCGGGTACGCGGACCGAACTTATCGGGCCCCGAAGCAATCCCTACGCGAACGAAATTCGCCATTTCGCGGATCTCGTTGCGGGGATGGCGATCAACGAATCGACCTTGGACGATTCCTATCGGGACCTCGAGGCCCTTCTCGCGATCATCCGAACGGCAACCTACACCGGCCTTGACATCAAGGGGAATGACTCATGAGCAAGCGCGAACATCTCGAGACGACGCTCAGGAAGGCGCTGGAGGAGGAGGGGTACGACGCGGTCGTCGCGGTCTCGCCGGAGAACGTTCAGCACCTTGGAGGCGTCTTCATCGCGAGCCAGCGCATGATTCCGGATCGTCTGGCTTTCGCCGTCTTTCGGAGGGAGGGCGGACCGTTCTTCGTCGTCAGCACCGTGGTCGCCTACACGGCGCGCACGAAGTCCTGGATCGAGGACGTCATCACCTACCAGGAGCACGCGGTACGCCCGATTGACGGATTGGTCGACGCGCTGAAGGCGCGCGGTCTCGAGAATGGACGGATCTTGATCGAGCTGGGGGCGCTGCCGACTCGCGACGGCGACCGGCTGCGAGCGGCCCTGCCGAACCTCGTCGTCGCCGACGCGGAGCGTGTCCTCAACCGGTCGCGCATGGTCAAGACTCCGGAGGAAATCGAGCGGATGCGCAAGAATGCGCGCATCTGGGAGAAGGCGGTGGTCGACGGCTTGACCGCGGCAAGGGAGAACGAACCCGAGGCCGCCATCTCGCGCCGAATGGTCGTGAATATCCTGCAGGCCGGGGCCGATTGGGTGCCCTTCACGATCTTCAGCACGGGCGAGCACACGCTGCTCAATCATTGGGTCGCCGATTCCTCGCCGGTTGGCCGCGGCGAGATCATGATGGTCGACATGGTCGGCTTTTTCGGCGGCTACTACACGGATTCCGCGCGGATGGCGATCATCGGCGAGCCGACGGCAGCGCAGAGGGACGCCTACGGTCGCATGGTCTCGATGCAAAAGGAGCTCATCAAGATCGCGCGCCCGGGTGTGCGGGCGCGGGACGTCTATGGCGAGGGCGTCAAGGCGGCGAAGGAGCTCGGCATGGACTTCAAGGGGGTCGATGTCGGTCACAGTCTCGGCATCCGGCTGCACGAGTACCCGATCCTCAGTCCTTACGAGGACGAGGTGCTCGTGCCGAACATGATCATGTGCATCGAAGTCTCGCAGAAATTCGAGGGCCTCGGCAACTTCCACGTCGAGGACATGGTCCTTCTGGGCGAAAAGGAGAACGAAGTGCTGACCTCGCTGAGCGACACCAGCGAAATGCTCGTCGTCGGCTGAAGCCGAACAAGGGAGAACACTCATGTCGAACGTGAATCGGACATCCACCGTGCAGCTCGATCGTCGGGCGTTCCTTCAGAAGGCGGCGTCGCTGGGCCTCGGCGCAGCGGCCCTGCCGCTTGCCGAAAGCCTGCTCTTTCCGATCGAAGCCGCGGCCGCCGACGTGGCGCTGACGATGTTCATCTGGTCCGGCGGCGAGCAGGGAACCGTCGCGCGCGAGGTCGTCAAGGACTTCGTCAAGGGAAACGCCGGCGCGGTCATCGAGTTCTACGAGGAGAGCAACGCCGTCGCCTATCCCAAGATGCTCGCGGCGCAGCAGGCCGATCCGACGAAGCCGCTCGTGAACTTCGGCTACTTCAATTCCGCCGTCACCTTCCGGGGCGACCAGGACAAGATGTGGCTGCCCCTCGACTCGGCCAAGATTCCGAACATGAACGACATCTACCCCGCCTATCGCAGGCCCGGCGACATGGGCGTCGGTCATTCGGTGTCGCCGATCGGTATCGCCTACAACACGGACGCCGTGAAGACGCCGCCCACGTCGTGGGCCGACGTCTGGTCGAATCCTGCCTACAAGGGCCGGGTCATCCTGTTCGACTATCTTTGGCCCTACACGGGCGTCGTGCAGGCAGCGCGCATGAACGGCGGCAACGAGGCGAACCCCGATGCGGGCTTCAAGATCTGGTCCGAGCATACGGACCAGCTCCTCGCGCTCGTCACCTCGACCCAGCAGGCACAGAACCTCATCGCGCGGGGCGACGCCTGGATCACCATCTGGGCAAAGGGAAACGTCCAGCAATGGGCCGATGCCGGAGCGCCCGTTGGCTTCACGGTTCCAAAGGAAGGGCTCGTCGCGTTTCCGCTCTTCTTCCAGATCGTCGTCGGAACGAAGCCGGACCAGCAGGCGGTGGCGGAAAGGATCCTGAACATCCTGCTCTCGCCGGCTTCGCTCGCCCGCTTCTGCGAACTCAACGGCGTCGCGCCGACGTCCTCGAAGGTGAAGCTGCCGGAGCGCATGGCGGCGGATCCCGCCTACTCCGCCGCGGCAATCGAGACCGCCATCCAGCTCGATTGGGCAACCCTCGCGGCGAAGGACGCCGAGTACCGTCAGAAGTGGGACCGCTTGGTGAAATCGAAACTCTGAGGGAGCCTTGCCGTAAAGCGTCCACGTCCACGTTGTCTTCCTCAACGGGCGCCGGCGCGGCCTTCCGCGAGCGCGAGGTGACCGGCGCCCCCGTGTCGTCGGCCTGAGGCCGGGACAGGGGGAACCGGGCGCCGCGCCCGGTGCGGAGATCGCCGAAGCGCTTGCGGCCCTGGGCTGCGCCGACCCCTGACGGCCGCCTCGGGAGCATCGGCGCGCTCGGCGACCTTGGTGACTCCATCGAGGTCGCTCGGCTGGGTTGCCGATATCCGATGCCCGCCCCCGCCGACATTGCGGGCAACTTAACCTACTGAAATCATCGGTTGTATACGAGGCGTCGAGCCCGGACCTGACGATCGCGGGTCCGTTGCCCCGCGACGAGGCACGATCGGGTCGGGCGTAGCCGTCGGGGCACCTGCCCGGTCGCGCGTCGGCAGGCGGCGGCGCCATCATAGAGCGCGGCTATGCGACCGATCGCCGACCTCCAGCTTAACGCGGCCGGCGCGGGACCGGATGATACGGGCCGACCCGCGGACGATCCTCACGCAGGATTGACGAGGAGCGGGGCGCGAAACGTCGGAGGATCGCCATGCACGCGGCGCCGTATCCGGACCAGCCGATCTCCATGCCAGCCATCGGCCCCTCCGCCCCACCCGCTCCGGCGCGCTCGGACGCGCTGCTCGCGCGGCTGCGCGCCCGCGACGAGGCCGCCTTCCGCGCGCTCTTCCGGCGGCACCACGCCCCGTTCGTCGCTCTCGCGCAGACCGTCGTGCGCGAGCGCGCGACCGCGGAGGAGGTGGTGCAGGACGCCTGGCTTGCGATCGTCGCCGGCCTCGACGGCTTTGCGGGCCGCTCCTCGCTGTCGACCTGGATGACCGGCATCGTGCTCAACCGCGCCCGCAGCCGCGCCGTTCAGGACGGCCGCCTGCGTCCCTTCAGCGACCTCGCGCGGGAGGAGACCCGCGGCTCGACCTACGATCCCGACCGCTTCGTCGCCGACGGCCACTGGGCCGAGCCGATCGCGCTCTGGGACACCCTCGACCCGGAGCGCATCGTCGGCGGGCGGGAGCTCTGGCGGCACGTCGCGCAGGCCCTCGAGGCCCTGCCGCCGGCGCAGCGCGCCGTCGTCATCCTGCGCGACCTCGAAGGCCGCGACGCCGACGAGATCGCCACCGTCCTCGGCCTCACGCCCGGTCATTGCCGCGTCCTCCTGCACCGCGCCCGCGCAAAACTGCGCGACGCCGTCGACCGGCTTGTCTCCATCGGGCCCGATCACGCAGGCGTGACCGAAAACCCGCCAAAGCCGCGTAACGAAACGCGCGGCCGCAGGACCAACAGGCAGGACGACGCTTCCCGCTTCAGCCTCGATGGGGGTCCGCCATGTTCACCTGCCGCGACGTCTCCGAAGAGGCGACCGCGTTTCTGGAAGGCGATCACGGCCTTCTCGACCGCCTGCGCATGCGCGCGCACCTTCTCCTTTGCGAGAATTGCCGCCGCTTCGTCGCGCAGCTCCGCAGCACCTCGGACCTCTTGCGCCTGAGCCTGACGGACCGCTCCGCCGATGCGGGCCTCGAACGGGCCTTCGTCGAGATCGGCACCCGCCGGCCCCTCCCTCCGCGGCACGAACAGTGAGGACCGCGCCATGAGTACGGATCGCTTCGGCACCGACCATTCCTCCTCCTCCCCGGAGGCCATCGCCTTCTTCGAGACCGCCGTGCACGGGCTCGCCGCGCATCGTCCCTCGACCGGCGAAGCGCTCGGCCGCGCGCTCGCAGCCGATCCCGGCCTCGTCGCCGGGCACGCCCTGAAGGGCCTCGCCAATGTCATCCTCGCCCGCGAGGAGACGCTGCCGGTCGCGGCGCAGGCCCATGCCGACGCGCTCGCCTGCCTCGACGTCCGCGGCGGCAGCGACGACGAGCGCACCCTCGTCGCCGCCCTCGGCGAGGCGCGCGAGGGCCGCTTCTTCGCCGCCGCCGACCGCCTCGAAGCCGCGCTCGTCGCGGCGCCGCACGTCTTCCTCTTCGCCAAGGCCGCGCATGCCCTGCGCTTCATGCTCGGCGACGCGAAAGGCATGCTCGCGGCGACCAGCGCGACGCTGAAGCACTGGAGCGAGGACAGGCCGGGCTACGGCTTCCTGCTCGGCTGCCATGCCTTCGCGCTCGAGGAGCGCGGCGCCTTCGCGATGGCGGAGGTGGCGGGCCGGCGCGCGAGCGCGCTCGAGCCCGAGGACGCCTGGGGCCAGCACGCGGTGAGCCACGTGCACGAGATGACCGGCCGCACGGCGGAAGGAATCGCCTGGCTCGAATCGACCAGGCCGGCCTGGAGCCGCTGCAACAACTTCTCCTTCCACATGGCCTGGCATCTGGCGCTGTTCCATCTCGAACGCGCCGACCACGAGGCGGTGCTGCGGCTCTACGACGAGGAGGTCCGCCCGGCCGCGACGGACGATTTCCGCGACGTCGCCAACGCCGTCTCGCTGCTTTGGCGGCTCGAACAGGAGGGCGTCGCCGTCGGCGAGCGCTGGGACGAGCTTGCGGTTCTCGCCCGCCGCCGCAGGCACGACCTGACGCTGACCTTCGCGAGCCTGCATCATCTCCTCACCCTCGTCGCAATCAAGGATCGGCGCGGCGCGCAGGATCTCGCCGCCGCCATCGCCGCCCGCGCCGAAACGGGCGAAGGCGATCAGGCCGGCGTCATGGCGCTGATCGGCCGCGACCTTGCGGCGCTCCTCGTCGGCCTTCACGGCGCGCGCGCCCCGCTCGAACGCCTCGCCCGCGACCTGCCGGCGATCGGCGGCAGCCACGCGCAGCGCGACGTCTTCGTGCGCACGCTGGCGGCGATCGCCGCGGAGCGCGGCGATCGCACCGCCCTCGAAGGCGTGCTCGCGGTCCGCCACCGCCTGCGCCGCGAGGATCGCTTCGCCCGCGACGTCCTCCTCCGCCTCGAAGCCGTGGAAGCGCGCCGTGCGCCGCGCCGCGGACCCCTCTTCAGAAGGACCATGCAGCCATGGAACCGACCCGCCGCCTCTTCCTTGCCGCTGTAGCCGGCCTGCCGTTCGCCGCCGCCGCGCGCGCGGCCGACGCCGCGCCGCCGATCAACACGCTGGCCGGCGCGCGGGTCGCGATCCACGGCTACGACCCGGTCGCCTATTTCGTCGAGGGCGGCCCGCGCCAGGGCCGCGCGGATCTCTCCGCCGAGCATCGCGGCGCCGTCTGGCGCTTTTCGAGCGTCGAGAACCGCCAGCGGTTCCTCGCCGATCCGGAGCGCTACGTGCCGGCCTTCGGCGGCTATTGCGCCTACGGCGTCGCGCAGGGCTATCTCGTCAAGATCGACCCGCAGGCCTGGGCCATCGTCGACGGCAGGCTCTACCTCAACTACGACACGGGCGTGCGCACCACCTGGCTCAAGGATGTGCCCGGCTACAACGCGGCCGCCCGCGCCAACTGGCAGAAGCTCGTCGCGCAGCCCTGACACCGGAGGACATCACCATGGCCGACATCGCTCTTTCCGCCGCCGCGGGCGTGGGCAAGCCGCGGACGCTGTTTCCGCCGCTCACCGCGGCGACGCTCGTCACCTCCCTTTTCGCCGGCATCGCCGCCGATCTGACCTGGGAGGTCTGGGCCCGGCTGATCACGCCTCTCCTGCCGGGAGTCGGCGGGCCGCTCGAACCGGCCGCGCTCGTGCAGAGCGTGTTCGGCCTCGAGAGCCGGCTCGCCGGAGAAATCATCCACTTCGTCGTCGGCTTCCTGTTCTATCCGATCGGCTATCTCTTCATCGCGCGGCCGCTGCAGCGGGCGATCCTGCCCGGATTGCCGTGGTGGCTCACCGCCGCCGGCTTCGGCGTCGGGCTGTGGATCTTCGCGCTCTACGTGATGGCGCATCTCATCGCCGGACTGCCCGCCTTCCTCGACTTCATCCCGCTCGCCTGGGCCTCGTTCGGGGGGCACGTCCTGTTCGGCCTCGTCGTCGGCCTCGTCGTGAAGCTGCGGGAAGAGCGGATCGGCGCGCCGTGAGCCGCGTACTCGCGCCGGAACGCCGCGACGATCGGCGGCCCGCGGCGGACAACCCGCCGCGGGTCGCCGATCTCGTCGCGCGCACGCTTCACGCCTTCGGCGTCCGCGAGGCCTTCGGCATGCCGGGCGGCGAGGTCGTGACGCTCCTCGACGCGCTCGGCGAGGCCGGCATCCGCTTCGTTCTGACGCGGCACGAGACGGCGGCGGCCATCGCCGCGGGCGGCGCGAGCCTGGCGCGGCCGGGCGCGCCCGGCGTCCTCGTGACGACCCTCGGCCCGGGCCTCGCCAATGCCGTCAACGGCATCGCCGACGCGATGCAGGAGCGCGTGCCGCTCCTCGTCGTGTCGGGCGTCGTCGACCGCTCCTTGCGCGCGCGCTACACGCACCAGATCGTCGATCAGCCGGCGCTCCTGCGCGCCGTCGTGAAGGGCTCCTTCGAGGTCGAGGCGGAGGGCGCCGCCGAGACGATCGCCCGCGCCGTCCGCCTCGCCCTGGCGCCGCCGATGGGGCCGGTGCATCTCGACCTCGCGCCCGGCATCGCGGCGGCGCTCGCGCAGGGCGATCCCGTCGCGCCGACGATCGAGGCGACGCCTTCCGTCGATCCCGCCGATCCGGCGCTTGCGTCCTTGCGCGCGCTCCTCGCCGCCGCCGAGCGGCCGCTGGTCCTCGCCGGCTTCGAGGCGGCGCGGGACGGCGCCGGGCCGGCCCTCCGCGCCCTCGCCGATGCCGGCGTGCCGGTGCTCACCACCTACAAGGCGAAGGGCGTTCTCGACGAGACGCATCCCTTCGCGCTCGGCGCCGCCGGCCTTTCGCCGAAGGCCGACGCGATGCTGCGCGACGTCGTCCGCGGCGCCGACCTCGTGCTGCTCCCGGGCTACGATCCGATCGAGATGCGGCCCGGCTGGCTCGAGCCGTTCGGCGCCGAGGCGAGCGTCGTCGATCTGACGCGCCACGCGGCCGATCACGGCATGCATCGCGTCGACCGCAGGCTGATCGGCTCGCCGGCGGCCCTGCTTGCCTCGATCGGGCGCCAGCTGTCGCCGCCCGCGCGCGGCTATTGGCCGGACGGAACGATCCCACGCGCAAAGGCCGCCCTCGCCGCCGCCTTCGCCCCAGGGAATGCGTGGGGGCCCGGCGCGGTCTTCGACGCCCTTCAGCGCGCCCTGCCTGAGAACGCCGTCGTGACCGTCGACAGCGGCGCGCATCGCATTCTTCTCAGCCAGCAGTTTTCCGCACGGCGGCCCCTGGCGTTCCTGCAATCCGCCGGCTGGTGCACGATGGGCGCGGCTCTGCCCCTCGCCATCGGCACCGCCGTCGCGCGGCCCGAGGCGCCGGTCGTCGCGGTGATCGGCGACGGCGGCCTTGAAATGGTGGCGGGCGAGCTCGGCACGCTGCGCGACGCGAACCTTCCCGTCGTCCTCGTCGTGCTGCAGGATGCCAAGCCTTGCCCTGATCGAAATGAAGCAGCGCCAGGCCGGGCTGAAGCAGGCCGGCGTGCGCCTCGGCCGCACCGACCTCGCGGCGCTCGCCGCCGCCTTCGGCGGCGTCGGCGTGGCGGTGCGGGACGCCGCGGCGCTGAAGAATGCTCTCGCCGCGGCGCTCGCGCGCCGCGATGCGTTTTCGCTCATCGCCTGCAGCATCGAGGCTGACGACTATGACGGCCGCATCTGACGCCGCCCTCCCCGGCCGCCGGCCGCGCGATCCGCGCCTCGACGTGTTCCGGGGCGCCGGCATGTTCATCATCCTCTTCGCGCATATCCCGTGGAACGGCTGGGCGGATTGGATTCCGGCGCGCTTCGGCTTCTCGGACGCGACCGAGATCTTCGTGTTCTGCTCCGGCGTCGCCTCGTCGCTCGCTTTCGGGCGCGTCTTCGCGGAAGCGGGGATGGCCCTCGGCACGGCGCGGATCGCGCATCGCGTCTGGCAGATCTGGTGGGCCCATATCGGCGTCTTCATCATGGTCGTCGCGCTTCTCGCCGCCGCCGATCATGCGGCGGGCAGCGGGCACTATCTGCGCGGCGACCTCAATCTCGGCGCCTTCCTCGACGATCCCGGCACGAAGCTCTTCGGCCTCGTGACCCTCACCTACGTGCCGAACTATTTCGATATCCTGCCGATGTATCTCGCCATCCTGGCGATGATTCCGGTCGCGATGCTCGTCGTGCGCAAGGCCGGCTATGCGGCCTTCGCGGCTCTCTCCTTCGCGCTCTGGACGGCCGCGTTTCTCGGCAAGCTCGACCTGCCGGCGGATCCCGAAACCGGCCGGACCTGGTTCTTCAATCCGTTCTCCTGGCAGTTCATCTTCTTTCTCGGCTTCGCCTTCGGCCGCGGCTGGCTGCCGCTCCCGCGCTTCGACCGGCGGCTCGTCGTCGCCGCCGCCGCGATGCTGATTGCCGCGGCGCCCTTCGCCTGCCATTTCGGCTTTGCCTGCTATGCGGGCTGGGGCTTCGCGCCCTGGCTCGGCGAGGCGCACCAGGCGCTCGGCATGGCGATCGACAAGACGCATCTCGGACCCTTGCGCGTCGCGCATTTCCTCGCGCTCGCCTATGTCGCCTACATCCTGGCCGGCGACGGCGGCCGGCGCGTCGCGGCGCGCGCCTTCGATCCCGTGCGCCTCGTCGGCCGCCAGAGCCTCGCGATCTTCCTGACCGGGCTCGTCCTGGCGCAGGCCCTCGGCGTCGCGCTCGATCATGCCGGACGCAGCGCCGGCACCGTCGCGGCGGCGAATGTCGGCGGCTGCCTCGTGCTGATCGCCGTCGCGGCGATTGTCGAATGGTTCAAGCGCGCGCCGTGGGCGGCGCGGGCGCAAAAGCCCGCGCCGCGGCGCGAGCCGGCGCCGATGACGGCCGTGCCGAAGGCCGCGGCCGGGCTCGCCGCACTGGCCCTCTTCGTCGGCGTCGCGCCAGGGCCGGCCCGCGGCGGCGAGGTGCTCATGGACCGGCGCGCCGAAAGCCCCGCCCTCGGCCATCCGATCGTCTATTCGCTCTATCGTCCCGCCGCGGCGCCGCCGCCGGGGCAGCGATGGCCGGTGCTCTATCTCCTGCACGGCCTCGGCGACAGCGAGCGCGCCTGGCCGGATCTCGGCCACGTTCAGGCGACCCTCGACCGCCTCATCGCGGACGGACGCATCAAGCCGCTTCTCGTCGTAATGCCGATGGCGGCGCGCTCGTGGTACGTCGACGATCCCGATCCCGGCGGCTTCGGCCCCGCCGCGCGGGCGCTCACCGGCGATCTCGTCGCGGCGATCGACGCCGCCTACCCGACCGCCGCCTGCCGCGAGGGCCGCGCCGTCGGCGGCCTCTCGATGGGCGGCTACGGCGCCCTGCTCTACGCGATGGACAATCCGCGCCTCTACGCGGCGGCGTTCTCGTTCTCCGGCAGCCTCTTTCGGCCGATGCCGGAGGACGAGACGGCGCGCGCGCAGCGCGTCACGCGCATGTTCAACACGGTCTTCGGCAATCCGTTCGACTGGCAGCGCTTCAACCGCTGGAACCTCTTCCTGAAAGGGCCCGCCTACATCGCCGACCGCGAGCGCACGCCGTTCTACCTCGCCATCGGCAGCGAGGATTTTCCGGCGCTGAAGGAGGGCAACATCCTCTTCCGCGACACCCTCGCCGCCGCGGGCGTGACGGTGCCCTTCCGCATCGATCCCGGCGGCCACACCTGGACCCTCTGGTCCGCCCAGCTCGGCCCGGCCGTCGAATGGGCGAACGGGGTGTTGAGCGCGACCTGCGGCAAGGAGTAGCGGCGAGGCGAGCGCGGGCCTGCCGTCATTCGCCGGACGCCGTCGTCGCGACGCGAGCATCAGATGGCGTCCGAGCGGCCGAGGGAGGAAACGCGCGGCTCTCGTCCGCGCGCGTCCGCTCGACGGCGAGTGCCGGCTCGCCGAGCCAGCGCACGCGCATCGCCTCGCGCACGAGGGCGCCAACGGCCGGCGAATGGGGCCTGCCGCGCACCGTGACGAGGTTCACGTCGCGCCAGAATTCCGGCTCCACCATCGGCCGCCCGATCACCCGCGGATGCTGCAGGCAGCTCGCGGGAAGAAAGCCGAAGCCGAGGCCGTTCGCGACCATGGCGAGAATCCAGTCGTCGCGCTCGCTGCGATAGACCATCCGGTAGTCGAGGCCGTGCTCGCGGAAGAGCGGACCGGCAAAGCCGTTGAACTCGCAGTTGATGCGGTTGAGGTAGCGGATGCCGTTGAGGTCCGCCGGCCGGATCGTATTCTGCTGCGCCAGCGGATGATCGGCGGGAAGGGCGACGACGAACGGCTCGCGGAAGAGCGGGATGTAGTGCAGCCGAGCGTCCGGCTCGTTCTTCGGCGCGCAATAGACCGCGACTTCGAGATCGCCGGCGACGAGCTGCTCCTGCAGCCGCGCGGCGCTCGAAATCGACGATCTCGAGCTCCACCGCCGGATGCCGGCTCTGGATGCTCATGATGAGGTCGACGATCTGGTCCGGCGCGATCGTGCACATCACGCCGAGGCGCAATGTGACGCGCTCGAGCTTCTTGAAGTCGCGGGCCTGGCGCTTCGCCTCCTGCGCCTGCCCGTAGACCTCATCCAGATGCGGCTTCACCATCCGCCCGAGCTCGGAGAGATGCGTGTTCGCCCGCTCGCGATGGAAGAGAACGCCGCCGAGCTCTTCCTCGAGCAGCTTGATCGCCCGCGTCAGCGACGGCTGCGCGACGTTGCAGCGCTCCGCCGCCCTCGTGAAATTCAGTTCCTCGCAGACCGCGAGGAAATAGCGGATCTGATGCATCTCCATCGCTGCACCCCACGCCCGGGCGTCGGCCGGCCCGTTGCGCCGCATGGTCGGCCGAAAGCGCCCGCGCCGCAAGGACAAACCCCCGCCGCCATAGCGCCGCGCTATCGAGGCGACGCCCCTTCGGCATTTCCATCGGGCCGCCGATCCGCCGATGCTCGCACCCGCTGAAACGCAAGACAGCGACCCCTTTTTATCGGAGATCGAACCATGTCGCCCACCCCGAAAAGCCGCCGGCTTCTCGCCGCCGCCGGCCTCGCCCTCGGCTCCCTCGTCCTCGTCTCGGGCTCCGCGCTCGCCGGCAGCTGCCCGGTCGACAAGGTCGGCGTCGACGTCACCAAGCCCGGCGCAATGAAGCCCAAGGACGTCACCGACGACGTGCTCGCCGCGACCGATCTTTCAAAGGAGAAGATCGCGCTCGCCGGCCGCCAGCTTCGCCTGCGCAAGCTCGTCGTGCAGCCGGGCGGCATCGTGCCCTGGCACAGCCACGGCGACCGGCCGGCGATCATCACCATCGTCTCCGGCAGCATCACCGAGTATGCCAGCACCTGCGCGGTGCCGATCGAGCACAAGGCTGGCGAGACGACGCCGGAGCGCAGCGCCACGTCGCATTGGTGGCGCAACAACGGCAAGGTCCCGGCGGTGCTCCTCTCCGCCGACCTCTTCCACGTCGAGGACGACCAGCACGTCATGTGAACGAAGCCCACGGCGCCCGTTCCTCCCTGCGGGCGCCGCCTCTTTTTTGGAGCCGAGCCATGCACGATGCAGCCGCCATGCCCCATGCCGAAGCGCCTGCCTCGTCCGCGCACGACCGGCGCCGCACGCTGACCATCGGGCTGATCGCGTTCTTGACGGTGGTCGACCTCTTCGCCGCACAGGCGGTCCTGCCGGCGCTCGTGCGCGTCTACGACGTCACGCCGGCGGCGATGGGCTTTGCGGTGAACGCGTCGACCATGGGCATGGCCGCCGCCGGATTCGCCGTCGCCTGCTTCGGCCGCACGCTCGACCAGCGCGCCGGCATCGTCGCGAGCCTTCTCCTGCTCTCGATCCCGACCGCGCTCCTGTCCGTGGCACCGAATCTCGCCGTCTTCACGCTCTTGCGCGTCGCGCAGGGCCTGTTCATGGCGACCGCCTTCACGCTGACGCTCGCCTATCTCGGCGAGCATTGCAGCGCCCGCGCCGCGGCCGGCGCGTTCGCGGCCTACATCACCGGCAACGTCGCGAGCAATCTCGTCGGCCGCCTGGTCGCCGCGACGGTCGCCGACACCTTCGGCGTCGAGGCGAGCTTCCTCGCCCTCGCTGCGCTCAACCTCGCCGGCGCCGCCCTCGTCGCGACCGCCCTCACCGGCCCATCGATGGCGATGCCCGCGGCGCCCGGTTCGCCTTTGCGCGCCGTCGCCGCGCACCTGCGCAACCCGGCCCTGCGCTCGGCCTTCGCGATCGGTTTTTGTATCCTGTTTGCCTTCATCGGCACGTTCACTTACGTGAATTTCGTGCTCGTGCGCGCGCCGCTCGGCCTCGACCAGATGGCGCTCGGCCTCGTTTACGTCGTCTTCGCGCCCTCGATCCTGACGACCCCAGCGGCCGGACGGGCGGTCGCCCGCTTCGGCGCCGGCGCGACCTTCCGCGGCGCGCTCCTCACCGCCGCCGCCGGGCTGCCGCTCCTCGTCCTGCCGAGCCTGCCGGCAGTGCTCGCCGGCCTCGTCCTCGTCGCCGTCGGCACCTTCTTCGCGCAAGCGGTCGCGACGGGTTTCGTCGGCCAGGCGGCGACGACGGACCGGACTTCGGCGAGCGGTCTCTATCTCGCCTCGTATTTCTTCGGCGGCCTCGTCGGCAGCTTCGTTCTCGGCCAGATCTTCGACCGGCGCGGTTGGACCGCCTGCGTCGTCGCGATCGGCCTGTCCCTCGCCGCCGCAGCTCTGCTCTCGCTGCGTCTGCACGTCATGCCGGTGCGCAGCACCACCGCGGCCCCGCAGTAGCGTTCGACCTCGCACCTCAAGGAGACCGTCATGACCATCAACGTCAAGGATCCCGTCGCGCGGAACGCGCCCATGCTCGCCGGCAAGGTCGCCGTCGTGACCGGCTCGACGAGCGGCATCGGCCTCGGCATCGCGCGGGCATTCGCCGCCGCCGGCGCGACGATCGTGCTCAACGGCTTCGGCTCGCCCGAGGACATCCGCGCCACGACGACGTCGCTTGCCGGCGAGTTCCAGGTGAAGGCGCTCTATTCGGCCGCCGACATGGCGGACCCCGCCTCCATCGCAGCGATGATCGAAACGACGCTCGACACCTACGGGCGCCTCGACATCCTCGTCAACAATGCCGGCATCCAGCATGTCAGCCCGCTCGAGAAGTTTCCGGTCGAGCGCTGGGACGCGGTGATCGCGATCAACCTTTCCTCCGCCTTCCACACGACGCGCCTTGCGCTGCCGGCGATGCGCCGCCAGGGCGGCGGGCGGATCGTCAACGTCGCCTCCGCGCATGCCCTCGTCGCCTCGCCCTTCAAGGCCGCCTACGTCGCCGCGAAGCACGGCCTCGTCGGACTGACGAAGGTGACGGCTCTCGAGACAGCGGAGGAGAACATCACCTGCAACGCGATCTGTCCCGGCTACGTCTTCACGCCCCTCGTCGAGGCGCAGATCGACGGCCAGGCGAAGTCGCACGGCATCCCGCGCGAGGACGTGATCCGCAACGTGCTTCTCGCACAGCAGCCGAACAAGCGCTTCGCGACGGTGGACGAGATCGGCGCCCTCGCCGTCTTCCTCGCCAGCCCCGCCGCCGCCTCGATCACCGGCGCCGCCCTCCCGATCGACGGCGGCTGGACCGCGCACTGAGAGCGCCCGGGCAGCGAGAAGGCCGGGGGCAATCAGCCTCCGGCCTTTTCGTTATCGGGCGACGAGGGCTAGTCGGATTTGTCCGTCGTCGTGAACAGGGCCGCGATGCGCCAGCCCGCCGGCGTGCGCACGCCGAGGACGCTGACGAGGAAGCGCAGGCGGTCGGGCTTTTCCGCGGCGCCGATGACGAGATCGAGGGGCAGGTGCAGGAAGGCGGCATCCGCGCCGACCTCGACCGGGACGGCCTTCCCGACATCCGGCTCGACGCGCCAGGTCTCGGCCTGTTGGAACGAGCCCATGCGCTCCAGGGTCGCCTCGCGGCCCCAGATGCTCTTGCCGTCGCTGACCCAGAGAAAGCGCGGCGAATCGAGCAGCGTCTCGCGCACGCGCGCAAGGTCGCGCGCGTTCTGCGCGGCGACGAAATCGGCATAGAGCCGGCTTATATCCTCGCGCGGATCGGCGCGGGCGGGAGCGGCCAGGACGAGCAGAGCGGCGAGCGTCGAGACGAGGCGTTTCATGGTGTCCTCCATCGGGAAGGACGAGCAGCTTCGTCGGCAGCCGCGCGGCGATCCAATCTCAAGAGTGTGTCGATGCGATAGCCGGACGCTAATGAGACGCAATCTTCCCTGTCGGCGCCAACCGCGGCGGGCACTGCCGCCGGCCGACGTTTCCCCGTTCCCGCCGGCGGCGGCAATTCCGGCCGGCCGCCGCGGGCCCGGCGTGCCGGTGCAAGTGTGAGACAATTCCTTTCGCGGCGGGGGTGAAAGGGCGGCGGCCGGCGGCGCAACCGTACGCTGCGGCACATGACCGCCCGCCGCAGCGGCAATCGCGGCTGGACCGGCCGGCCCTTTCCGGAGACAGTCGGGCAAAGGCCGCCGCGCGACGAGCGGACGGCCCGCGCCATCGACGCCCTGTCCAGCGGGAGGAAGAAACATGGATGCGATCAGCCCCGTCGCCGCCACGAACCAGGTCACGCAATGGCTGTCGGCCTTCGGCGCCGCCCTCGAACGGCGCGACGTCTCGGCAGCGGCGAAGATGTTCGCGGAGGAGTGCTACTGGCGCGACCTCGTCAGCTTCACCTGGAACATCACGACCTGCGAAGGCCGCGACGGCGTCGCGGCGATGCTCGCGGCCACCCTCGACCGGGTGAAGCCTTCGCAATTCGCGGTCGAGGGCGAGGCGACGGCGGCAAACGGCGTCACCGAGGCCTGGATCACCTTCGAGACCGCGGCGGCGCGCGGCTTCGGGCACGTTCGCCTCAAGGGCGAGGAATGCTTCACGCTCCTCACCACGATGACGGAGCTCAAGGGCCACGAGGAGCCGAAAGGCCCGCGCCGGCCGAAGGGCGTCGAGCACGGCAGCATCGAGAACCGGCGCAGCTGGCTTGAAGAGCGCACCCGCGAGCAGGAGGAACTCGGCGTCTCCCGCCAGCCCTATTGCCTTATCGTCGGCGGCGGCCAGGGCGGCCTCGCCCTCGGCGCGCGCCTGAAGCGCCTCGGCGTCGAGACGCTGATCGTCGAGAAGAACGAGCGGCCGGGCGATTCCTGGCGCAAGCGCTACAAGTCGCTCTGCCTGCACGATCCGGTCTGGTACGACCATCTGCCTTACCTGCCCTTCCCGGACCATTGGCCGGTCTTCTCTCCGAAGGACAAGATCGGCGACTGGCTCGAAATGTACGCCAAGGTCATGGAGTTGAATTTCTGGGGCTCGACCGAAGCGAAGAGCGCCGCCTACGACGAGGCGAAGAAGGAATGGACGGTCGTCGTCGACCGCGCCGGCGAGGAAATCGTGCTGCGGCCGAAGCAGCTCGTCCTGGCGACCGGCATGTCGGGCATCCCGAACGAGCCGCGCTTCCCGGGGCAGGAGAAGTTCAAGGGCGTGCAAGGCCATTCGAGCCGGCACAAGGGCGGCGAGAACGTCGCCGGCAAGAAGGCGATCGTGATCGGCTCGAACAACTCGGCCCACGACATCTGTGCCGATCTCTGCGAGCACGGCGCCGACGTCACGATGGTGCAGCGAACCTCGACCCACATCGCCCGCTCGGACACCCTGATGGACCTCGCGCTTGGCGGTCTGTACTCGGAGGCGGCGGTCGCAAACGGCATCACCACCGACAAGGCGGACCTGATCTTCGCCTCGGTCCCCTACCGGATCATGCATACGTTCCAGATTCCGGTCTACGAGGAGATGGCGCGCCGCGACGCCGACTTCTACGAGCGGCTGCGCAAGGCCGGGTTCATGCTCGACTTCGGCGAGGACGGTTCGGGCCTGTTCATGAAGTACCTGCGCCGGGGCTCCGGCTACTACATCGACGTCGGCGCCTCCGATCTCGTCGCGGACGGCAAGATCAAGCTCAAGACCGGCGTCTCGGTGAAGGAGATCAAGGAACATTCCGTCGTCTTCAGCGACGGCAGCGAGCTGCCCGCCGACATCATCGTCTATGCGACCGGCTACGGCTCGATGAACGGCTGGGCGGCGAAGCTCATCTCGCAAGAGGTCGCCGACGCGGTCGGCAAGTGCTGGGGGCTCGGCTCGGCAACGACGAAGGACCCCGGCCCCTGGCAGGGCGAATTGCGCAACATGTGGAAGCCGACCCGCCAGGAGGCGCTCTGGTTCCACGGCGGGAACCTGCACCAGTCGCGGCACTATTCGCAGTTCCTCGCGCTCCAGCTCAAGGCCCGGCGGGAGGGCATCCCCACCCCCGTCTACGCCCTCGCCGAGGTGCACCACGCGAGCTGAACCCGGCCGCCTCGGCAAGGCGCTGCGGCGCGCTGCATGGCTGCCTTGCGCGGCCGTGCGGAGCCTTGACCTTTATCGCCGCCCCAATGTCGAATATCCGCAGGGGATCGGAGCTTCGGCGAGAACGGGCCGGCTTCCGCATCAAGCGAGATCAGGCCGGGAGGCGTCGAAGGTGCCGCAAACGTCGATCGCGAAGCGCTTGGCACCCGCCGCCCTCATCGCCTTCGCTGCCGTTCCGGCCGCCGGGCAGCCCCTCGCCGGCGCCGATCCCGCCGCGGTCCAGACCTACGAGACGGTCTGCGCCGCCTGTCATCAGCCGACGGGCCAGGGCGTACCCGACGCGTTTCCGCCGCTCGCCGGACACGTTCCCGCGCTTTTGGCGTCGGGCCTGCCGCGCGACTACATCCCGAAGCTCGTGCTGTTCGGATTGTCCGGACCCATCACCGTCGCCGGACGATCGTTCGACGGGGCCATGCCCGCCTGGGACCAGTTGTCGGACGCGGAAATCGCCGGCGTCGCGAACTACGTCGCCACCGCCTGGGGCAACGACAAGACGCTGCCGCCGGGCTTCACACCGTTCACCGCGGAAGAGGTCGCCCGCGCGCGCGGCGTCCCGTCGAGCCCGGAGGATACGCATGCGCTGCGGCTTGCGGCGATCCCCGCTGCGGGCGGGACGGGAGCGCCGGCGGCCGCGCGGTCGGCCTCCGGGCCGATCTTCACCGCCGAGCAGGCCGAGCGCGGTCATGCCGCCTATCGCAAGAACTGCCAGGACTGCCACGGCGCCAACCTCGACGACGGCGAGTTCGGCGGCGCGCCCTTGAAGGGAAGCTATTTCCGCCAGCATTGGGGAGGCGGCAGCGTCACAGCGCTCTTCGCCTACACCAAGACGAAGATGCCGCCCGACCGGCCCGGCCGCCTGAGCGACCAGACCTATGCCGACATCGTCGCCTTCTTCCTGTCGGCGAACGGGTTCAAGCCCGGCGACAAGGAGCTGCCGGCCTCGGCGCAGGACCAGCAGCAGATGAGCCTGAAGCAATAGGCGGCCGAGCGCCATGACGGCGATGCGCTGGTTCGACCTGACGCCGCAGGTCGCGGTCATGCGCATCCTGGCTCTCGCACTCATCGCCGCGGTACACGGGGCGGCGCAGGCATTCACGGCGCGCCGGCTCGGCGATCCGGGCCCCTCCCGCGACGGGCGCGCGACCCTCGATCCCTTCGCCCATCTCGCGCTCCTCGGCAGTCTGCTCTTCGTCCTGTTCTCCGCCGGCTGGATCCGCCCGGTGCGGCTGGAACGAAATAGCCTGCGCGGCGGCGCGGCGGGTCTTCTCGCGGTCGTCGCCCTTGGGCTCTCGGCGGTGCTCGTCCTCGGTTGGCTTTCGATGCTGCTCCGCTGGCCCCTCGTGGCCGCTCTGCCCGATTCCGCCGGCATGACCGCCGATGCCTTCATCGGCGTGTTCGTCGACCTCTGTCTCTGGTTCGTCGTGGTGAACGTCCTGCCCTTGCCTCCGCTCGCCGCGGGTGCGCTCTTGCGTGCGACTGAGACGATGGACGAAGACCTCTATCGCAAATGCGCCCGTGGCGGCGCCGCAATTCTGATCGTTGCGATCGCCGCGGGATGGCTGACGGCGGCGCTGGCGCCGCTGCATCGCGCGCTTGCGGGCATCCTTTTCTAGCTCCCACCGATCGGCGCGCCGGCGTATAGCTCCACGATCTTCGCGATGATGCCGCTGCTTTCCATGCGCGCGAGGCGCTCGCCGATGGCCCGCTTCAGGGTCAGGTCGCCTTTCCACAATCCGAAGGCAAGCGCGCCCCGGTCCAGCCCAGGCAGGAAGGCGGCCGTGCCGCCGATTTCGGCGGCAAGCCGGGTCGCGACGAGCGCCTCCGTGACGCCGAGATCGAAGCGACCCAGGCGCAAGCCCGCCGCGAGTTCGTCCGCGCCGGCGACGATCGTCACCCTCGCGCCCGCCTCGCGCAGGCGCTTCGACAAGGCGAGACGATCGAGGCCCGGAGCTCCGGCGAGGACGCCGACCCTGCGGCCTTCGAGCGCTGCCGAAGTCGGCGCGCCGGTCGACACCGAGGCCCAGCCGGTTTCGGCATAGGGAGCCGTCACGTCGATGAAGGCGCGGGTTTGCGGCGAGGCGACGATGCCGCCGGCGACGACGTCGCATTGCGCCCGGGTGATTCCCGAGTCGCGCAGATTAAAGTCCTTCGCGAGGCCGGGGCGCGTGACCACCTGCAGCGACACGCCGAGCCCGGAGGCCACCTCGCGCAGGAGTTCGATGTCGAGGCCGGGCCGATCGGGACGGCCGGTGACGAGCGGCGGTGCGCTGGCGGGCACGCAGGCCCTCAGCGCACCCGCGCGGCGGACCTCGTCGAGGGACGTGTCCGGCGGCAGGAACTGAATCGCGACGAGGAAAGCGGCCGCGAGGCCGAAGCCGAGCCAGTCGATCCGCAATCTGCGCAGCGCGCCCAAGATGTCAGGCCTTCGAGAAATCGCGCAGGGCGAGCGCGAAGAATCCGAGCGCCATCGCAACGAGGATCGCCGGGCCGAGGCGCGGGTCGAACTGATGGTAGTGGATGAAGGCGCCACGCAGCGCGTCGACGCCGTAGGTCAGCGGATTCGCCTGGACGAGGAAGACCAGCCATTCCGGGTAGACGACCTTCATCTGCGCGCTGCTCAGGGAAGGATCGAGGGGGAAGATCGAGCTCGAGGTGAAATACAGCGGCAGGATGACGACATTCGAGAAGACCCCGAAGCCCTCGAAGCTGCGGACCCGATTCGCGATGACGACGCCGAGCGAAGTCAGCGCGAAGGCCATCAGGAACATGATGCAAAGCCCCTCGAAAATGTCGGCGACGGACAGCGAGAGGTCGGCGAAACGCGCAAGCGCGAGCACGAGCGAGCCGTGCGCCATCGCCACGGTGGCGCCGCCCAAGACCTTTCCGAGCAGGATCAGCGCCCGCGGCATCGGCGAGACGAGCACCTCGCGCAGGAAGCCGAACTCGCGGTCCCAGATCACCGAGACGGCCGATTGCACCGAGGTGTACATGATGTTCAGCGCGATGACGGCGGGGAAGATGAACTGCACGTAGGTGAACGGAATGACGAATCGCACCTCGCCAAAAATCTCGCCGCGGAAGTAGGGATTGAGCCCGACCCCCATGACGAGCACCCAGAGCAGCGGCCTGCTGACGCCGCCGACGAGCTGGCCGCGGTCGCGCATCGCGCGCTTCACCTCGCGCAGCCAGATCGCATAGACGCCGAGGACAAGAGGCATCGCCATTCCGGCAGCAGGCGCGGCGTCGCCCTTTCGCGCCAAAATCATCTTGTGTGCTCTCCGCCGCGCCTGCCGAATTCGAGGGTACGGTCGCGCGCGCTCGCGGCCGCGTCGCGGATCTCGCGGCCGGTCAGCGTCAGAAACACGCTTTCGAGACTCGGCTCCTCGACCGTCAGCCGCCGCAGGCGGGCACCGTGCTCGCGCAGCACCCCGTCGAGATTCGCCTCGCCAACGGTTTCGATCAGGATGTCCGGTCCGCTTCGCCGCGCTCCGGTGCCGAACGCTGCGAGGATCGCGGCCGCAGCGGCGTCGTCGATCGGCGTCGCCCGGAGCAGCTGCGTGCCGTGCTCCGCCTTCAACGCCGCGGGCGTGCCGCCGGCGATGACGCGGCCGCAATCGACGATGCAGACGCCGTCGCAGCTCTCCGCCTCCTCGATCGCGTGCGTGGTGACGACGACGGTGAGGTCGCGCTGGCGCCGGAGCTGCCCGATAAAGCCCCAGATGGCGCGGCGCGACTGCACATCGAGGCCGACGGTGGGCTCGTCGAGGAACAGGATGCGGCTGTCGTGGACGAGGGCGCGGGCGATCTCCAGGCGCCGCTTCATGCCCGAGGAGAGCGTGCGCACGAGCGCGTCGCGCAGCGGGCTGAGCTCGACGATCGCGAGCAGGTCCTCGATTCGCTGTCGGCGCAGAGCGGACG
Organism: uncultured Alphaproteobacteria bacterium; assembly: GCA_963754975.1. GTDB lineage: Bacteria > Pseudomonadota > Alphaproteobacteria > Rhizobiales > Beijerinckiaceae > Microvirga. The sequence goes on from CAVWII010000007.1 coordinate 249,968, forward strand.
GGACGCCGTAGACGAGGCCGTGGAACTCGAGGTTTTCCGCGACGCTCAGGCGGTCGTCGAGGCTCGGCTGCTGGAAGACGACGCCGATGCCGCGGCGCGCCCCGCGGGGATCGGCGACGACGTCGATGCCGTGGATGCAGGCCCGGCCTTCGTCCGGCCGCAGGATGGTGGACAGGATGTGCATCAGGGTCGTCTTGCCGGCGCCGTTCGGCCCGAGCACGGCGAAGAAGGCCCCCGTCTCGACGGCGAGGCTGAGCGCATCGAGGGCGAGCTTGCGGCCGTAGCGCTTGGTGACGCGCTCGACGAGGACGGCGTCCGCTCGACCGCGCGGGCGGGGCTCCGGTCGCGCCGCTGCGGCGATCTCCACCACTCTCCCCCGTTCCGGATTGCCGGTCATCCGGCCCGTTCGGCCGGAAACGCAGCCTTCTGGAGAATGGACCAGATGGTGCCGTCCGCCGTCAATGCGGCGATCGCCTGGTCGATCGCGGCGCGCAGGAAGGTCTGCCGGGTGAGGAGGGCTGCGGCGATGCCGACTTCGGAGAATGTCAACGGCTTCGGCGCGATGGCGCGGAAGCGGCGCCATTCCGGGTGCGCCTTGGCAAGCGCCCAGTAGGCCGGCGCCCAGACCAGCGCCGCACCGATGCGGCCGCTCTCGAGGGCGGTCAGGACCGCCTCGTCATTGCTCATCGGGTAACGGGCCCAGGCGGCGGTCGCGCCGCCCCCTTGCAGCATCAGGATCAGTCGCAGGTCCGCGCTCGTCCCGAGCACGGACCCGACCGGCTGCACGGCCGGCATGTCGGCAAGGGACGACCAGGCCGGGTCCTTCGTGAGCAGGACGTAGCTCGCATGGTAATAGGGGCGGGTCAGCGTCAGCCAGGGCGGGATGGCCTGGGGCAAAAGCTTGAAGCCGAGATAGACGTCGCAGGATTCGAGCAGGATGCGATAGAGGTTGTCGATCTCCTCGATCGGCGCGCGCCCTTCGACGATCACCGGCCGCGCCTTGAGCAGGAGGGCGCCGGCAATGGCGGCGCCGATCTCTTCCGCGACCGGCCAGTCCGGATCGCGCTTGTCGACGCAGAAGGTGAGGCTCTGCTCATCCTGCCGGCGGCCGAACCGCCACTCGTCCTGGACGAACGGCGTGTCTGCAGGCTGGGACAAGGCCTCGCAGCCGAACGTCCCGACGAGGAGCGCCGCCCCGAGGAGGGCGGCGAAGGCACGGCCGGTTTGGCGCACGGCAGGTTCCCGTTGGCGACGGGCGGGCCGAAGCCCGCCCCCGTCGGCGCGGCCTACGGCAGGGCGAACACCCACAACACCGAGCCGCCGTCCGGCACGCCGATCTCGGGCGTCAGCGTGGCAAGGGATTTCGCCTGGCTCGAGCCGTTGCCGGTGGCGATCGCGACGTACTGCTTGCCGTCGACCGAGTAGCTGACGGGGAAGCCGTTGATCGCGTTGTTGGTCTTGACCTGCCACAGCACCTGGCCGGTGGTGTCGTCATAGGCGCGGAACATGCGGTCCCAGGCTCCGGCGAAGACGAGGCCGCCGCCCGTCGGCAGCACCGCGCCCGTCGCCGGGGCGCGGATGCGCTGCGACCAGGCCTGCGTCCGGTCGGTCAGCTTGACGGCGTCGACGCGGCCGACATTGCCGTCGCTGCCCGGGACGAGGGTGCGGGCGAAAATCGCGCGCCCGCCGCCGGTATAGGCCTGTCCGGCGTCGAGCGGCGTCGGCGTCGTGTTCGAGCAGAACTCGTTCAGCGGCAGATACAGCATCTGCGTCTTCGGGCTGTAGGCGGTCGCCGGCCAGCCGCGGCCGCCCGGATCGGCGGGGCAGTTCACGGTCGTCTTGCCGATATGCGGAATCGCCGCCTCATTGATGGTTTTCGCGCCGGTCTTCTCGTCGATCTTGGCGACGACGTTCTGCGGGATCGTCTGCTTCGCCCACAGCCATTGGCCGTTGGTGCGGTCGAGGGATTCGATGATGCCGAGCTTGCCGACGGTCACGACCTGTTTGCGCGGCTGCCCTTCGAAAGGCAGGTCGATCAGGAGCCGCTCGTACGCATAGTCGAGGTCCCAGGTGTCGTCCTGGAGGTACTGGTGATACCACTTCATCGTTCCCGTCTTGGGGTCGAGGGCCAAGGTCGAGTCCGAATAGAGCGCGTTGCTCTTCATCCCCGGCTTTTCGGGCTTGGTGCCGCGCATCTCGGCGATCCACGGATAGGGCTGGCCGACGCCGTAGAACACGATCTTCTGCTCGGGATCGTAGCTGCCCGAGATCCAGGCGGAGGCGCCGAAGCGGCTCTCGACCGGCAGGCCGTTCCAGGTGTCGCCGCCCGGCTGGTCCGGCTGCGCCACCGTATTGACGCGCCACAGTTCCTTGCCGGTGGCAGGATCGTGCGCGGTGATGAAGCATCCGCCCGGCTCCGCGTTGCCGCATCCGGTCATGCCCTGGATGATGACGCCGTCGGCGACGAAGGGCCCTGCCGTGTAGCGCCAGCCCTTCGACCAGTCCGCCGTCTCGTAGTCCCAGACGACCTTGCCGGTCTTCGCGTCGAGGGCGATGACGTGCGCGTCGGAGGTGGCCGAGATCAGGTTGCTGCCGTAGATCGCCATGTTGCGCTTGGCGAGATTGTTTCCGCCCGCGGTGACGAGCTTTTCGGGGAGGTCCCGCTTGTACTCCCAGATCAGATCGCCGGTCGCCGCGTTGAGCGCCTGGATCTTGTCGCCGTAGTTCCAGATGAACAGCACGCCGTCGTGGACGATCGGCGTCGTTTCCGTAGCGCCATTGGTGAGCGACCAGCTCCAGACGGGGCGAATGTCCTTCACGTTCGCCTTGTTGATCTGGTCGAGCGGGCTGTAGCCCCACCCGTCGTAGGTTCGGCGCCACATCAGCCAATCGCCGGCGTCCGGCTGCCGCAGCATCTCGTCCGTCACCGGCCGGATCGACTTCATCGGATCGGTCGATTGTTGGGCGTAGGCGGGTGCAACGGCGAACGCCAGGAAGGATGTTCCCAGCAATACGCGGCTCAGCCCCGATCGGCTCCTCATGGCGTCTCTCCCAAATTCTCATCTCGGCTTCCTGGACCTTCGGATCCAGGGCACCCGTCAATGCACCCCCTGCCTTCATGGACCGTCAAGCTCGAAAAACGACGGCGAGCTATGCGCCGGCGGTAAGCCGCGCGATCCGGGCGGGCGGCGCCGATCGGCCGAACGATCGCGCGGAACCGCGCAGGGCTGCCCGGCCCCCGCAAGGCCGGGACCGGAGGGCGAGGGTCATGCCTCCCTTGCGAAAACGAGGACGGCGTTGGCGGGGATCCTGAGATTGGCGCTGTGCGGATAGACGCGACCGCCGGGACCGTCGGCGACGACGCTTCCGCCATTGCCGGCGATCCAGGGATTAGGGAAGTGATCATAGAGGTCGCTGTTGAAGACCTCGTGCCATGATCCGGGCCACGGAAATTCGATCGCATAGCCTTCGAGCACGGATTCGTTGAAGCTCGCGACGACGAGCACATCCCGTCCTTCGCCTTCGACCCAGCGATGCATGACGACGATGCGGTCGGCCTCGTGGACCTGCGGAACGCGGACGCCCTCGGCGCGCAGGGCCGGGCGCGCGCGGCGCAGATGCACGAGGTCGCTCACGAAGCGATGAAAGTCGGCCATGTGGCGGTCCGAACCGTCGAGCCAGTCCCAGCGGATCAGAAACTGCGACCAATGCTCGACATCGTCGTGCCAGGGCCTGTTCTCGAGAAACTCCTGACCCATGAACAGCATCGGAATGCCCGGCGCCGTCAGGAGCAGCGCCGTCGCGACGCGGCTCCGGCTGCGTGCGTACCAGGAGCGCCCGTTCGTGGATGGGTCGGCGAGCGCCGGCACGCGGGGCGCCCGCGGCACGCCCTTCTCGTGTTCGAAGCGCACGATGTCGTGGTCCTCGAGGGCCTGCACGGCGCGCCAGGCGGCCGGGAAGGCCGGCGGCGCGTCGAGTTCGTCCCTCAAGGCGTCGAGCCGGACATGCGCGTCCCGTCCGTCGGCGGCCTCGCCGAGCCGAGCGCGCAGGCTGTTGCGCAGGCCGTCCGAGAGGGCGGCATCGAAGCCGAGGCCGGCCGGCGGCGTCTCGACGGCCCGGGCGCGATCCCAGTTCCAGTATTCGGCGATCTGGATGGCGCTCGGCCGCTGCGTCCGGACGCCGCCCGAAAGCTCGATCGAGAAACGCTCGCCGCCGGGATGATCGAAGGCGACGCTGACCTGATCGTAGCGGAGGCCGTCGATCCGGTACTCGTTCAGGAGGAAGCGTGCGTTGTCGATCAGGAAGCTGCGAACGGGATCGCGGCGATAGTTGAAGACGAGGCCGCCCGCGTGCTCGCCGTTGCCGAAATAAAGGGTCGCCTCGTCGTCCTGCCAGGGCGCGCCGCTCGGCTGCTGCCCGTCGTAGAAGGCGAGGCTGCGCGGGTCGAAGCCGCCGCCGGCGTGATTGTAGACGACGTCGAAGATCACCGCGATCCCATTGAGGTGGCAGAGATCGACGAGGCATTTGAGCTGGTTCGGGCCGGGCTCGAGGTCCGCGAGCGCGAGCCGCGGCCTGCCGGCCGCATCGAGCAGGCCGTTGACGGTGGCGAGATGGCGAGCGAGTTCGCCAGCATCCTCGACCTGATAGGTCATCTCCGGAGAGAAATAGTCGAGGCCGTTATAGCCGAGGCCGAAATCGCCGCTGTACTCCTGGATCGGCAGCAATTGCAGGGCGGAGATCCCGAGGTCGCGCAGATAGGGGATCTTCTCGACGACGTCGAGGAAGCGTCCGTAGCTGCGGCGCCGGTCGCGCCCCTGCGCGTCGACCGCCCAGAACACGCCGACATGGCATTGATAGATGACGAGGTCGTTGAAGGCGGGCGTGCGCCAGCCGTCCGCGCGCCACGGATAGCTCGCCGGATCCCGCACGAGGCACGGCCCGTTCGGAAAGTCCGGCGTCGTTGCGAGTTCTCGGGCGTAGGGGTCGCGCTTGAACCCGCCCGTTCCGGCCGCTCCGCGAATGAAGAACAGGTAGGGGTCGCCGTCCGCCATGCCGGGCACGAAGCCGGCCCAGGTGCCGTCGCCGAGTCGCCGCAGGCGGTCCGCGTCGCCCGGCGACCAGCTCGTCCAGCCGGCGGTCGCGCCGGCATCGGTCGCGACGAAGACCTCGAGAGCCTCCGGCGCCCAGGTCCGAAACAGCGCGCCGCCGCCGTCAAGAGTCGCGCCCATCGGTGTTTGCCGTCCGAGGGGAGCATCGAGCACCGGCATCGCGCTTCCTCTATGAGTGGAGGCCGTGGCCGAGCGCCTTCAGGGCCGCCTCCTGCAGCGCCTCGCCCTGCGTCGGATGGCTGTGGATCGTTCCGGCGATGTCCTCGAGCCGCGCGCCCATCTCGATCGCGAGCCCCATCGCAGCGGAGAGTTCCGAGACGCCGCTCCCCACGCCCTGAATTCCGAGAACGAGGTGATTGTCGGCGCGCGAGACGATGCGGACGAACCCGGCGTCGTCGAGCTTCGTCATCGCCCGCCCGTTCGCGGAGAAGGGAAACAGGCCGATTCGCGTCTCGGCGCCCGTCTCCCGCGCCTCCTCCGGCGACAGACCGGCGGCGACGATCTCCGGGTCGGTGAAGCAGACCGCCGGAATGCAGCGCTTGTCCCAGGCGCGCCGGCGCCCGGCGACGATCTCGGCGACCATCTCGCCCTGCGCCATGGCGCGATGCGCGAGCATCGGCTCGCCCGTCACGTCGCCGATGGCATAGATACCGCGCATCGAGGTCCGGCACTGGCCGTCGATGCGGACGAACCTGCCGTCCATGTCGAGCGCGATTTCGTCGCGGCCCCAGCCCTCGGTTTGCGGCCGACGGCCGACCGTCACGAGCACCTTGTCGGCCTCGAGCCGCATCTCCTTGCCGTCGGCGGCTTCGACGAGCAGCACCGACCCGTTCGCCGCGAGCCCTTTCGCCTTCGCGCCGACCACGGTCCTGACGCCGAGTTCGCGCAGGCGCGCCGCGACCGGGCGCGTGAGCTCGGCGTCGTAGAGAGGCAGGATGCGCTCCTCGGCCTCGACGACCGTCACCGCGGAGCCCATCTTCGCGAACGCCGTGCCGAGCTCGAGCCCGATATAGCCGGCCCCGACGACCGCGAGCTTCTCTGGAACCTGGCCCAGCGCGAGGGCTTCGGTCGACGAGATGACGCTGCCGCCGAACGGCAGGAACGGCAGCTCGACCGGCGCCGACCCGGTCGCGATGACGATTTCCTCGGCGCGGATGACCTGCAATCCGGTCTCCGTTTCGACGGCGACGGTCTTGCCGTCGCGAAAACGCGCCACGCCGACGACGATCTTCACCCGGGCTCTCTTGAGCAGGCCGCCGACGCCGCTCGTCAGGCGACCGACGACGGCGTCCTTCCAGGCGATCGTGCGCTCGAGGTCGAGCGTCGGCTTTGCAACCGAGATGCCGAGCGGCGACGACGAGCCTGCCCAGCGCCGCGCCTTCTCGAACTCCTCCGCGGCATGGATCAGCGCCTTCGACGGAATGCAGCCGACATTCAGGCAGGTGCCTCCGGGCTTGTTCGCTTCGACGATGACGGTATCGATTCCGAGCTGGCCGGCCCGGATCGCGCAGACGTAGCCGCCGGGTCCCGCGCCGATCACCAGGAGCTTGCAGGAAATCTCTTTCATCTAGGCCTCGACAAAGATCATGGCGGGCGTCTCGAGCAGGGTCTTGATGCGCTGGACGAACAGGGCGGCGTCCCAGCCGTCGATGACGCGATGATCGAAGCTCGACGACAGGTTCATCATCTTGCGCGGGATGAAGGTCGATCCGTCCCAGATCGGGCGGACGACGATCTTGTTGACGCCGACGATAGCGACCTCCGGGTGGTTGATGATCGGCGTCGTCGCGACACCGCCCATGGCGCCGAGCGAGGTGATCGTGATGGTCGAGCCGGAGAGCTCGTCGCGGGCCGCCGAGCCGTTCTTCGCCGCATCCGCGAGGCGGTTGAGTTCGGCGCCGCATTCCCAGAGGTCGAGCGCCTCGGCGTGGCGAACGACGGGGACGAGAAGGCCCGCCGGCGTTTGCGCGGCGATGCCGATATGCACGCCGCCATGCTGATGGACGATGCCCGCCTCGTCGTCGAAGAGCGCATTCATGCTCGGCTGGTCGGCGATCGCCTTCACCATCGCCCGCATCAGGAAGGGCAGCAGCGTGAGCTTCGGCTGGTCGGCGCGCTTCTGCCGGTTGAGGGCGGCGCGCAGGTCCTCGAGCGCGGTGACGTCGACCTCCTCGATGTAGGTGATATGGGGAATGCGCGCATTCGCCAGCGACATCTTCTCGGCGATGCGGCGGCGCAGACCGACGATCTTGATCGCCTCGACCGAAGTCCTTCCGGCGCAGGCCGTGCAAGCCTTGAACCTGCGGGCCGCGCGCGACGAAGGCCTCGATATCCTGGTGCGTGATGCGACCGGCCGGGCCGCTTCCCGGCACTTGCCGCAGATCGATCCCGGCATCGCGCGCGCGCTGACGAACGGAGGGCGCGGCGAGCGGCTTCTCCCCTCCGGGCCGCGGCGCTCCGGACGGCGCGGGCAGACGCGGCGCGGCGGCGGCGGAAACCGGAGGCCGCGCCGGCAGCGGCGCTTCCTTCGCCGGGCGAGGCGCCGCGGCGGCAGGACTGGGCTGCGGCGCCTCGGCCGGCTCGTCCGCCGGAGCCGGCGCGGTGCCTTCGCCTTCGACCTTGAGACGAATCAGGGGAGAGCCGACGGCGACGGTGTCGCCGACATCGGCGCCGAGCCACAGGATCTCGCCTTCGACGGGAGACGGAATCTCGACGGTCGCCTTGTCCGTCATGACGGCGGCGAGCAGCGTATCCTCGCGCACGAGGTCGCCGACCTTGACGTGCCATTCGACGAGCTCGGCCTCCGCGACGCCTTCGCCGACGTCGGGCAGCTTGATGACATGCTCGGCCATCGTCACGCCTCCATCGCTTCGCGGAGGGCGCGACCGAGCCTGGCCGGGCCGGGGAAGTAGTCCCATTCCTGCGCGTGGGGATAGGGCGTGTCCCAGCCGGTGACCCGCGCCACCGGTGCCTCGAGGTGATAAAAGCAATGCTCCTGCACGAGCGCGGCGAGCTCCGCGCCGAAGCCGGAGGTCAATGTCGCCTCGTGCACGATCACGCAGCGGCCCGTCTTCCTTACCGAGGCGACAATGGCGTCGAGGTCGAGGGGCAGCAAGGTGCGCAAATCGATGATTTCGGCGTCGATGCCGCTCTCCTCCGCCGCCGCCTGCGCGACGTAGACCATCGTGCCGTAGGCGAGGATCGTGACGGCGGAACCGGCGCGGCGCACCGCCGCCTTGCCGAGCGGCACGACATAGTGACCCTCCGGCACCTCGCCCAGTTCATGCTTCGACCAGGGCGTCACCGGACGATCGTGATGGCCGTCGAACGGCCCGTTGTAGAGCCGCTTCGGCTCGAGGAAGATCACGGGATCGGGATCTTCGATGGCGGCGATGAGCAGGCCTTTCGCGTCGTAAGGATTCGACGGCACCACCGTCTTCAGTCCCGAGACGTGGGTGAACAGCGCTTCCGGGCTCTGGCTGTGCGTCTGGCCCCCGAAGATGCCGCCGCCCGTCGGCATGCGCACGACGAGCGGGCAGCTGAATTCACCGTTCGAGCGATAGCGCAGGCGCGCCGCTTCCGACACGATCTGGTCGTAGGCCGGGTACATGTAGTCGGCGAACTGGATTTCGACGCAAGGCCGCATGCCGTAGGCCGCCATGCCGATGGCTGTGCCGACGATGCCGAGCTCGCTGATCGGCGTGTCGAAGCAACGGCTCTTGCCGTACTTCTGCTGCAGGCCCTGCGTGCAACGGAAGACACCGCCGAAATAGCCGACGTCCTCGCCGAACACGACGACATGATCGTCGCGTTCCATCGCGACGTCCATGGCGCCCCGAATGGCTTCGATCATCGTCATCCGGGGCATGGTCAGATTCCCGCTTGCTGGCGCTGGCGCCGGAGATGCGCGGGCATCTCGTCGTAGACGCCTTCGAACATGTCGCGCGCCGACGGCTTGCCGCCGGCGTGCAGCGTGCCGTGGCGCTCGGCCTCCTTCTGCACGGCGATCACGGTGTCGAGGATTTCCGCTTCCGCCTGCTTGTGGCGCTCTTCCGACCAGCGTCCGCGCTGAATCAGGTGGTTCTTCAGCCGGATCACCGGATCGCCCAGCGGCCAGGCGGCGGATTCCGTTTTCGGCCGGTAGGCCGACGGATCGTCCGAGGTCGAATGGGCGCCGACGCGATAGGTGACATACTCGACGAGGGTCGGGCCGAGATTGCCGCGGGCGCGCGCGATCGCCCATTTCGCGACCGCGTGCACGGCGAGGTAATCGTTGCCGTCGACACGCAACGCCGGAAGCCCGAAGCCGAGGCCGCGGGCGGCGAAGGTTCCCGAGCCGCCCCGGGCGATGCCCTGGAACGTCGAGATCGCCCATTGGTTGTTGACGACGTTGAGCACGACGGGCGCCCGGTAGGTCGAGGCGAAGACGAGGGCGGCGTGAAAATCGGATTCGGCGGTCGAGCCGTCGCCGATCCAGCCGGCGGCGATGCGCGTATCGCCCCTGATCGCCGAGGCCATGGCCCAACCGACGGCCTGGACAAACTGCGTGCCGAGATTGCCGGAGATCGAGAAGAAGCCGTGCTCCTTCGAGGCGTACATGACGGGAAGCTGGCGGCCCTTCAGGGGATCGCGCTCGTTCGAATAGATCTGGTTCATCATCTCGACCATCGGATAGCCGCCGGCGATGAGGAGCCCGGCCTGGCGATAGGTCGGAAAGTTCATGTCGCCCGGCTCGAGCGCGACCCGGAAGGCGCAGCTCACCGCCTCCTCGCCCATGTGCTGCATGTAGAACGAGGTCTTGCCCTGGCGCTGGGCCATCTGCATGCGCGTGTCGAACGCGCGCAGGGTCATCATGTGGCGGAGGCCCTCCGCCAGTTCCTCGTCGGTGAGCGAGCCGGCCCAGGGACCGACCGCCTCGCCCTCCCGGTTGAGGACCCGGATGATCGAGAAGGCGAGATCGCGCATGGATTCCGGATTGGCGTCGATCTCGGGCCGCCTGACGGATCCCGCCTCGGCGAGGCGCACGTTGGAGAAATCCGGAGTTCCGCCGGGGCGGACCTCGGGTTCCGGCACATGGAACCGCAGCGGAGCTGTACCGGCCATCGCTGATCTCTTCCTCGTAGGGACGTCCGAAAATCCGGCCCGCGCCCGGTCGGGACCGGCGAGTGGCGGCCCCGGGGGATGAGCGTATCATCAGCCCGCCGTCGAAATGGAGTCGGAAATCGACCCTTGTCCCCGGTCGCAGGGGCCCGCCCGATGCGGACCGGCGAGCGGCCGGACCCGGTCTGCTCCGGGAGCCTTGTCGCGAGTCAACGGACCTGCCGACCCCGGTAAAGGTGACATGCACGTCCCGCGGCGCCGGCTCCCGGCGCCGCCGTGAAGCCGGAGATCGGGACCGGCCCGGCGGCGGCGATCGTGCCGGGTCCCGCGCTTCGGATTTTCGGGCTGCGAAAACCCGTCCCGGGCGCCCGGCAGGCGCGGTCCGTTGCGCTAGTCTCGACGGGGGCAGATGCGCCGGTCGGCGAGGCAGCGGCGGCATCATTCACGGGAGGCGGCGATGCTGTTCGATCTCAAGGGCCGCGTGGCCATCGTCACCGGCGGCAACGGCGGCATCGGCTTGGGCATGGCGAAGGGGCTGGCGGGGGCCGGCGCCGCCGTCGTCGTCGCGGCCCGCAACGCGGCGAAGAACGAGGCGGCCGTTGCGGCCCTGGCGAGCCTCGGCGCCGAGACGATGGCGCACGAAGTCGACGTCCGCGACGCCGCGGCCTGCGGGGCGGCCGTGGCGGCGACGGTCGAGCGCTTCGGGCGCCTCGACATCCTCGTCAACAATGCCGGCATGACCTATCGCAAGGCGCCGCAGGACTACTCGATTGCGGAGTGGAACGAGGTGCTGCAGACGAATCTCACGGCCGCCTTCGTCTTCTCGCAGGCGGCCCGCCCGCATTTTCTCGCTGCGGGCGGCGGCAAGATCATCAACATCGGCTCGATGCTGTCGTGGTTCGGCACGCCCTTTTCGGTCGGCTACGGCGCCAGCAAGGGCGGCCTCCTGCAACTGACGCGGGGTCTCGCCACGGCCTGGGCGAAGGACAACATTCAGATCAACGCCGTGCTGCCGGGATGGATCGATACGGATCTCACCCGCGGCGCCCGCCGCGAAATCGCCGGCCTGCACGACCGCGTGCTGCAAAGGACGCCGGCCGGCCGCTGGGGCACGCCGGAGGATTTCGCCGGCGTCGCAGTCTTCCTCGCCAGCCACGCCTCGGATTTCCTGAACGGGGCCGGCATCCCGGTCGACGGCGGCTACGCCTCCCTCGGCTGACGCGGTCAACGGGCTCGGCCGGGCGACCCGTCGCCGCCATGCGCTCAGGCGCCGGGGCCTCGGGGCCGAGGCGGGCGTTGGGGGTCGGTCGCGACGGGACGGCGCCCGTCCTGCGGCGCTCGCGGTGGGGACAGGAAGGCGGCCGACAGCGTCAACTCAGCCGTCCTCCGCGAGGCCGGCGCGACGCAGAAGAATCTCGGCGCTGTCGTTCCAGACGTCCATGCGCACGATCTTGCCGCCGCGCACGACGAAGCGATCGACATATCGGTTTCCCTCGAAGGGGGTGCCGTCCGGCCAGGCGCCGTAGAGCGTGCCGATGTTGTAGACGACGGCCTCGCCGGGGTCCTCGCCCGGCGCGACGTCGGTGCGCTCGAAGCGCTTCTTCACCCAGGCATAGCGCCTGGCGTTGAAGGCGGTGCTCTCGGCGGGATCGCCCATGCGCCGGCCGCCGGTGAAGGTGATGACGACGTCGGGCGCCATGAAGGCGCGGGCCCGTATCGGGTCCGGCGCCATCGATGCTTCGAGGAACGCCTCGACGAGGTCGGCGGCATCGGGCTTGTGGTCGAGCATGACAGGTCTCTCGCAAATCGTCGGCTTCAGTGACGCAACTGATCGACCGCCCGCAGATCCCAGAATGTGTCGGGTGTCTGCAGCAGCGGCCTGAGGTCGAGGCGATCCAGCATCAGCTCGGTCTCGCGCTGCGCTTCGTCGAGGATCTCGTCCTCGTCGACCTGCGTCGCGCGGCGCCCGTCGAGCACGATACGGCCATCGACGATGACGGTGTGGACGTCGTTCCCGTTCGCGAAGTAGACGACCCGGAAGGCGGGCATGTTGGCCGGATAGAGGTGAGGCCGCCTGAGGTCGACGAGGATCACGTCGGCCTTCTTGCCGACCTCGAGCGAGCCGATCTCGTCCTCAAGGCCGAGGGCCTTCGCGCCCTCGATCGTGCACATCTCCAGGACCTTGCCGGGCGCGAGCCAGGACGGGTCGTGGAAAAACGTGCGGTGGTAGTGCATGCATTGCTGCATGTGCCGGAACATGTCGGCGGAGCGGTCGGGCGCCGTGCCGTCGGAGCCGATGCAGACGGTGGCCCCGGCGGCGATCAGTTCCGGCGCCGGGCAGCGTCCGAGGATCGAGGCGATGGCGCTCGGATTGTGCGCGATGCAGGTGCCGGTGTCGCCGCAGAGCCGGATTTCCTCCTCGGTGAGGCTCGTCGAATGCGACAGGAGCGCGTCCGGGCCGAGGAGGCCCATCTCGTGCGCGAAGGCGACGCTGCCGCAGGTGTGCCCGTCCTGCGTGAAGACGAGGCCGAGCTCGCGGCTCAGCCGCCGCGTCTCCTTGGCCTGCGCGACGGCTTCCGCGAGGATTTCGGCGCCGAGTTCCTCGCGATGCTCGGGCCGCAGCGTCGGCGTCAGGAGGGCGATGTTGATGCGCTTGCCGTGCGCGCCGTGCCAGCGCTCGATCAGCGCGCGGCAGGTCGCGATCTGACGCTCGAAGGTGACCGGAAACTCGCGCTTCTCCTCGCCCGACCAGCGCGCATAGGTGCGCGGATGCGGCGGCCGCGTCGGGCCGATCGCGACGACCGAGCGGGTGCCGACCTCGACGACACCCTCGCAATGCGCGTCGCCGTAGTCCGGCTCGTCCGTGCGCATGATGCTGTCGCCGCCGCCGAGCAGCGAGACGCCGGTGGTGACGCCGAAGCGCAGGCGCTCGAGGGCCGCGAGCCTGCGCCTCCGCCCGCCAGAAGGCCGGAGTCGAGCCGACCGTGTAGGCGCGCTCGCAGGCCTTGTACCAGAGGTCCGACCGCCCGCCGCCCATTGTCTTGATCAGGCCGTGCCCGGCATGGGCGTGCCCGTCGACGAGACCCGGGAGGACCGCCTTGCCGCCGGCGTCGATGACATGCGCCGCGCGATGGCGGGCGCGGACCTCGTCGGTCGGGCCGACCTCGACGATGCGGTCCCGTTCGATCGCGACGGCGCCGTCCTCGATGATTCGGCGCTGCGGATCGACGGCGATCACGACGCCGCCGGTGATGAGGATATCGGCCATCGATCTTATCCTTGCAGGGTTTCGGCCGGCGCATCGCCGCGCCAGATCTTGTCCACGGAGGGAACGAGGGAGAGAAGCTTTTGCGTGTAGGGGTGCTGCGGGGCGCGGAAGAGGGTCTCGCAATCGGCCGTCTCGACGATGCTCCCCGCCTTCATGACCGCGACGCGGTCGCACATCTGGCGCACCACCGCGAGATCGTGGCTGATGAAGAGGATGGGTCAGCCCGGCCGCGTCGCGGAGGTCCTTCAGCAGATTCAGGATCTGCGCCTGGACGGAAACGTCGAGAGAGGAGGTCGGCTCGTCGCAGACCAGCAGCGCGGGCTCGGCCGCGAGCGCCCGCGCGATCGAGATGCGCTGGCGCTGGCCGCCCGAGAAGGCGAAGGGGTAGCGCGCGCCGACCGAGGCTTCGAGGCCGACGGCCTCGAGCAGGCGGGCGGCATCGGCCGTCGCCTCGGCGCGGCTCGCCGCGAGGCGATAGAACAGGATCGGCTCCGTCAGGGTCGCGGCGACGCGCATGCGCGGGTTGAGGGAGGAATAGGGATCCTGGAAGATCATCTGCAGGGCGCGCTTGCCGGCGGCGTCCGCCTTTGCTGCCACGTCCCTGCCGCGGAAGAGGACCCGCCCGCCGGTCGGCCGCACGAGGCCGGCGATGACGTTCGCGACCGTCGTCTTGCCGCAGCCCGATTCGCCGACGAGGCCGAAGATCTCGCCCTCTCCGATCGAGAACGAGACGTCGTTCACGGCCCGGAAGACCTTGCCCGCCCGTCCCGGCAGAATGCCGCCCGATCGGTAGTCGACGGCGAGGTTCTCGACGGTCAGAAGCGCCGCGCCGGCGTCGCCGGCCGGCGCGCCGTCCCTTCGCCGCGCGCCGACGCAGGCGGTCGCGGGCCTCGCCGGCCGCGGCGGATTCGTCGCCCGACCACCGGAAAGCGGGCGAGCGCCCGGTCGATGCGCGGCACGGCGCCGATGAGGCTGCGCGCGCATAGTCGTGGCGTGGAGCGGCGAGGACCTCGGCCACCGGGCCGCTCTCCACGGCCTTGCCGCGATGCATGATCGTGACGCGGTCGGCGACTTCGGCCACGACGCCCATGTTGTGGGTGACGAGCAGCACGCCGAGATCGCGCTCGTCGGCGAGGTCGCGGATCAAGGCTCAGGATCTGCGCCTGGACGGACACGTCGAGCGCCGTCGTCGGCTCGTCGGCGACGAGCAGCTTCGGGTCGCAGGAGAGCGCTGCGGCGATGACGACGCGCTGGCGCTGGCCGCCGGAGAGCTGGTGCGGATAGGAGCGCGAGCCGCCGCTCCGGCTCCGGGATGCCGACCGCCCTCAGGAGCTCGAGCGCCCGCACCCGCGCCTGCGGCGCGGCCGAGGCGGAGATGGAAGCGCATGGTCTCGCAGAGCTGGCTCTCGATCGTGAAGAGCGGATTGAGGCTCGTCATCGGATCCTGGAAGATCGCGCCGATGTCGCGCCCCGGCACGATTCCCTTCGTGCGGCCGGTCGCGTGTCGAGGGGCAGGCCGGCGATGCGCGATCGAGCCGGCGGCGATGCGTCCGGGCGCTTCGAGGAGCCCCATAGCGGCGTTGCCGATCGTGGTCTTGCCGGCGCCGGACTCGCCGACGAGGGCGTGGATCTCGCCCGGCG
Source organism: uncultured Alphaproteobacteria bacterium (assembly GCA_963754975.1). Lineage (GTDB taxonomy): Bacteria > Pseudomonadota > Alphaproteobacteria > Rhizobiales > Beijerinckiaceae > Microvirga. The sequence continues at coordinate 265,085 of CAVWII010000007.1, forward strand.
CGATCGGCGAGGCCGACGTCGTCGACCGCCCGGAAGACGCCGTCCGTCGGCGAGCGGGTACTCGACGCGTGAGGCCGCGGATGTCGAGGTGCGGCGGCGGTCATCGCCGAGCCCTCAGCTTCGGGTTGAAACGGTCGCGCAGCCAGTCGCCGACGACGTTCACGGCCAGCACGAGCAGCGACGAGGGTCAGCGGCGGGAAAGAAGCGCGATCCACCAGATGCCGGAGAAGACGAACTCGTTGCCGATGCGGATCAGCGTGCCGAGCGAGGGATAGGTCGGCGGCATGCCGACGCCGAGGAAGGACAGCGTCGCCTCGGTCAGCACCGCCGCGGCGAGGTTGATCGTCGCGATGACGAGCACGGGGCTCATGACGTTGGGCAGGATGTGGCGCCTCATGATCCGGCGCGCCGGCAGGCCGATGACCTTCGCCGCCTTGACGTAGTCGCGGCTGACCTCGACCATCGTGGCGGCGCGGACGGTGCGCGCGTACTGCACCCATTCGTGCATGGCGATGGCGCCGATCAGGATCGACCGGCGCCCAGCTCGGCCGTGCCGGCCGCCGGGAAACACCGCGCGCGCGATGCCGCTGACGAGGAGCGCGAGCAGGATCGTCGGGAAACTCAGGATGACGTCGCCGATGCGCATGATGAGCGGCGTCCACCCAGCCGCCGAAATAGCCGGCGAGGAGCCCGAGGAAGACGCCGAGCGTCGCCGCGACCAGCACGGCGCCGCCGCCGATGGCGATGGAGACGCGTGCGCCGTAGAGGATCGCCGAGAGGAGGTCGCGGCCCTGGTTGTCGGTGCCGAGCAGGAAGCGCGGATCGCCGTCGGCCGTGAAGGACGGCGGGAGCTCGGCGTCGGCGAGGTTGTAGGTCGCGATGTCGGTCGGGTCCGTCGGGGCTGATCCAGGGCGCGAGGAGCGCGGCGCCGAGGAGCAGGACGGCCACGGCGGCGGCGATCAGCACCGAGAGCGGAATGCGGGCGCGGCGGAAGGCGAGGGCGATCGTGCTCATGGCGCTCCCACCCGCAAGCGCGGATCGACGATCGCATAGAGCACGTCGACCAGCGTGTTGATGACGACGAACAGGAATCCGACGAACAGCAGGTAGGCCGCCATCACCGGGATATCGACGAAGCTCACCGCCTGGATGAAGAGCAGGCCCATGCCCGGCCACTGGAACACCGTCTCGGTGACGATGGCGAAGGCGATGAGCGAGCCGATCTGCAGGCCGGTCACGGTGATGACCGGCATCAGCGCGTTGCGCAGGGCGAGGCGGTAGTGGATGTAGCGCTCGGGCAGGCCGCGGGCCCGCGCGTAGCGGATGTAGTCGCGACGAAAGGACGTCGATCATCTCCGAGCGCACGAGGCGCATGATCAGCGTCAGCGGAGTAAAGCGCGAGCGTGACCGCGGGCAGGATCAGCGACTTGAGGCCGCTCACCGTGAGAAAGCCGGTGGTCCACCAGCCGATACGGACGACGTCGCCGCGGCCGAAGGAGGGCAGGATCTGCAGCGACACGGCGAAGACGAGGATGAGCGCGATGCCGGTGACGAAGGTCGGGGTCGAGATGCCGATCAGGGAGAGGGTCTGGATGAGCCGCGCGAGCGAGCCCGGCCGGATGCAGGGCGCAGAGGACGCCGAGCGGGATGCCGACCGCAAGCGACAGGATCGTCGCGACGAAGACGAGCTCGATCGTCGCCGGCAGGCGTTCCGCGATGAGCGCCGTCACGGGACGTTGGTTGCGGTAGCTGATGCCGAGGTCGCCGGAGACGACCCGGCCGAGGAAGCGGCCATACTGCACGACGATGGGCTGGTCGAGGCCGAGGGCGCGTGCGCATCGCCTGCTTCTCCGCGACGGTCGCGTCCTCCCGCGCCATGATGGCGACCGGATCGCCGACGAAGCGGAACATCAGGAACGCGACCGCGGTGACCGCCAGCATGACGAGGACGGCCTGCCCGAGTCTCGAGAGGATCACGACGAGCATTGTAGAGCCCTCGAAGGACGCCGCGCCGCGGCGTCCGATGGCCGAGTGAATCGGGCCGTCACTTCATCTGCGCGAACCAAAGGCGAACATATTCGTCGGCGAATTGCGGCACGTCGATCGTCGACTTCATGGCCCAGGCCACCGGCTGCTGATGAAGCGGGATGAACAGCGCCTCGTCGTGGGCGATCGTCAGCGCTTCCGTCAGCATGGCCCGGCGCTTGCCCTCGTCGAGCTCGACGCCGGCGGAGCGGGCGAGCTCGTCGAGTCGCGCGTTGACGAGACCGTTCGGGTTGTTGCCGCCGAACGTGTCCTTGCGCGAGGCCAGGATCGCCGAGAGGACGCTGTAGGAATCCATCGGCGGCAGGGTCGCCCAGCCGAGCATGTAGATGTCGGTCTCGCTGCGATCGACCTTCGGGAAGTAGGTCGTGCGGCTCTCGGTCTTCAGGTCGACCTGAACGCCGATCCGGCTCCACATCGCGGCGATGGCGACGCAAGTCTGCTCGTCCGCGATGTAGCGGTCGTTCGAGCAGGCGAGGCCGATCTTGAAGCCGTTGGGATAGCCGGCCTCGGCGAGGAGCTTCTTCGCCTTCTCGGGATCGTAGGCGAGCGGCTTGTCGACCGCGGCGGCGTAGCCAGGCACCGGCGGCGCGACGAGGGTTCCGACCGTGCGCGACTTGCCGCGCATGACGCGCTTCTGGATCGTGTCGAGATCGATCGCGTGCCAGAGCGCCTGCCGCACCTTGAGATCGAGCAGCGGGTTTTTCTGCCCCGGCGCCGCGAGAAGCTCCGGCCGCCAGTTGAGGCCGAGGAAGATGAGGCGCAGCGATGGCTCCTCGACGACCTTGTAGCCCGGCGCGGCGGCGATCCGGCCGAGATCCTGGAGCGGCGCCGGCGCGACCATGTCGATTTCGCCCGAGAGGAGCGCCGCGACCCGCGTCGCGTCCGACTTGATCGGACGGAACTCGATGCGCTTCAGATTGTGCTCGGGCTTGTCCCACCAGTTCTCGTTCACGACCATCGTGGTGCGGCTGTCCGGCTGGTAGCTCTCGAGCTTGAACGGGCCGGTGCCGTTGGCGTTCGTCGAAGCGAAGGTCGTGACGCCGGTCGCGATGTTGCCGGGTTTCGTCGCGTTGTTCGCCTCGAGCCACTCCTTGTCCATGATGAAGATGCCGGAGAGGTCGTTGAGCAGCAGCGGGTAGGGCCCGTTGAGGACGATGTCGACCGTGTAGTCGTCGACTTTCTCGGCCCGAATCACGTTGGCGAGGTTGCCGCGGGCGCGGGCGGTCGGATCGAGCAGGCGGGCGATCGACGCGACGACGTCGTCCGCGTTGAAGGCATCGCCGTTGTGGAACTTCACCCCCTGGCGGAGCACGAAGCGCCAGCGGTCCGGCGCGACGATGGACCAGCTCGTCGCCAGCGCCGGCTCGATCTCGAGCTTGCGGTTCCGGCGCACCAGCGGGTCGTAGACGTAATGGTGCATGTTGGAGGTAAAGCTCTCCGTATGCGCATAGGGGTCCATGGTGGCGATGTCGCCTTGCGAGGACCAGCGCAGCGTCTGGGCGCTGGCGGGGACGGCGCAGAACGTCATGGCAGCGACGAGCGCCGCGGCGGCGGGTGCGCGTTTCATTGTGGTTCTCCTCTGGTCAATCGTCTTCGCCGTCGGCCGGCGTTTTGTTGAAGGTGCGGTTTTGGCTCGCATAGGGCGAGAGCAGGTCCTTGAGGCTCCGGTTTGCGCCGTCGTCCTTCGGCAGCAGGGCGCGGTCCTGCACGAGGCCGAGATGGTGGTCCATCAGGTGCCGCGCGCGGGCGCCGTCGCCGTCGATCAGCGCCTTGAGGATGCCGGCGTGCTCGTTGGCGCCGCATTCCGAGGAGTGCGGACGGCTGTAGAGCGCGAGAATGAGGGAGGAGCGCGAGACGACCTCGGCGACATAGCGGGCGAGAAGCGCGTTGCCGGTCAGCTCCGCGAGGAGCATGTGGAACTCGCCGGCGAGGCGGATCGATTCCGGTCCGTCGCGGCCGAGGAGCTGCCGTTCCGCCCCGACATGGGCGCGCAGGCGCTTCGCCTGCGCCGTGCCCAGGCCTCCGGCAAGACGCTCGACGACGAGGCCTTCGAGCTGGCGGCGCACGTCGAACACCTGCTGCGCCTCGGCGAGGCTAGGGCTCGCGACGAACGAGCCGCGGTTCCTGACCTGCTCGACAAGGCCCTCGCCGACGAGCCGCGTCAGCGCCGAGCGCACCAGGGTGCGGCTGACGCCGAAGGTCTCGCCGATGGTGTCTTCCGGCAGCTTCGCGCCGGGCATGAGCGACTGCTCGATGATCGCGCGGCGCAGACCGGAATAGATGGCGTCCGCGCGATCCGGCTCCGCGGGCGTGGCGCCGGACGTCTGGCGCGGGCCTTGCTTAGCCCGCCCTGCGCCACCGTGTTGCCGCCGCGCCGCCATCGATCCTCCGTCGCGCCTCGCAGGATCGTATACAATACGAGTTTAAAATCGGATACAAGAGGAAATTTTGAGCAAACGTTTCGCGCCGCCGAAAAGCCGCGGCGGCGCGTCATTTTCGAGATGGGACCTGGGGTCGCCTTCGTCCGCCAGCCGACCGTCGTCGGTCGCGGCCGGTCGGCGAGCGCCGTGTCGCGCCTTAAGGGGCGTGGATGGCTGCGGCGGAGGCGCTCGTCCGTTCTCGGAGAGCGGCCGCTTCGCGCCGACCGCCCCAGAGGCGGTGTCCCGTCAGGAGATGGCGATGAGCGTCGCGATCGCCGAAAAGACGTTCGCCGCGACGATGAAGGTGAAGACCGCAAACGCAATGCCCGCGTAGGACTCGGCGGCCGGGGTGTCGACGCCTTCGAGAACATGTGCCTTGGAGCGCGTCATCGGAGCCTCCTGCATTGCTGACGCTACGGTAGCTATGGACTCCCCGGAAGATGTGTCCCGGCGCACGCGATCTCCTGGCCGCCCCGCCGGGTCCGTGGGATCACTCTGATTGACGGTTTTGAAACGCTTCAATACAATCCGGAGTTACGGCGGCGGGTGGGGAGCCTCCGACGGTCTCGGGCCCCCGCCGCAGCGGGCCCGACCGACGCTGACCCGGGAGGACCGACCGATGCCAGGCTTTCGCCGGACGCACCTCATCGCTGCGCTTCCCCTCGCGGCGGCGCTGTCGGCGCCACCGATCCCCGCGGCGGCGCAGTCCCTTCGCGACCTGAAGGCGGCGGCCGAGCCCCTGGTCCTGCAGCAACAGGGCAGCTTTTTCGTCGGCGGCCGCTCGATCTCCAATCCCGCCACCGGGTGGAACGAGATTTCACCGAAGCTCTTCGGCGGGCCCCGCGGCGACGTGATGGTCGACCAGATGTACGTCCAGTTCCAGAAGCCGCTGAATCCGGAACGGCATGTCCCGGTCGTCTTCGTGCACGGCTGCTGCCTCAGCTCGAAGACCTGGGAGACGACGCCCGACGGGCGCATGGGCTGGTACGAATACTTCACGCGCCGCGGCTACCCGACCTACCTCGCCGAACAGTCCGGACGGGCGCGGTCCGGCTTCAACACCGTCGGCTTCAACGAGGTCCGCCTCGGCCAGAACCCGCCGGCGAGCCAGCCGCTCGTGCTGATGGCGACGGCGCAGTTCGCCTGGCCGATCTTCCGCTTCGGGCCGAAATTCGGCGAGCCCTGGCCCGATCAGCAGTTTCCGATGGAGAGGGTCGACGAGCTCTACAAGCAGGTCATCCCGGACCTCATCATGACGCAGGTTCCCGACCTCTTCGCCGAGTTCGCAAACCCCATAACGACCTTGCCCACGGTCGACAACATGGCCGCGCTGGCGCAGGAGCTCGGCGGCGCCGTCCTCGTCGGCCACTCGCAGTCGAGCGGCTTCCCGACGAAGGCCGTGCTGAAGGGAAGGCCCGGCATCCGCGGCATCGTGCAGCTCGAGACCGGGTGTTTCCCGAAGCTCGATGCCGAGCAGATCGCGACCCTTGCAAAGGTGCCGTTGCTCGTCGTCGTGGGAGACCATTACGACACGCCGCAGCCGCCGCCCGAATGCGTGGCCGAGATGGAGGCGGTCAACAAGGCCGGCGGCGACATGACGTTCATCGCCCTGCCGTCGCTCGGCATGAAGGGCAACAGCCACATGTTCATGCAGGACCGGAACAACCTTCAGGTCGCCGACGTGATCCTGAAATGGATCGACGAGCACGTCGAGCGACGCGGTCGTTGAGGGCGGCAGAGGATTCCCGCACCACGGCGCGCAGGCGCATCCGCGTTATCGATTGCGCCTTCGCCCGGGCGACGACGTCCAGAGGCGGCGCAACGGCGGCATGAAGCGAGCCCCGCGAGGGGACGCCGGGAAGGTGACGGCATTCCGAAGACCGTCACTGCAAGAACAGGACGAGGCTCCAGAGGACGGCGGCGGCAAGGGTCGCGAGCCCGGCGAACCAGCCGATCCAGGACGACGACAGGGACGGCTCGCCCCGCCCGCGAATGACGCCGAACGTCCACAAGCCGGCGCCCGCCAAAAACAGCACACACACGAAGAACACGCCCGTGACCTGCCAGCGCCGAAGCCGATCCGCAACTCGACCTTTGGCCGATTCTCGCGGCCGCGCCGCCCCTGGCGCAAACGCCGTACCTCTTTCGACGGAAGCGGGCGCTCTCGATCGGCGACGGGCCGCGCCGCTATCTCACCCGGCCGATGCGATAGGCCTGCTCGACGACGGCCATGACGTTCGCCATGTCGTGAAGATCGGCGACGGGGGATTCGGCCCTCCGGACCCGGTCGAGAACGTCGGCGACGAAGGCCGGATAGATCGGCATGTTCGTCGTCGTCCCTTTGACCGTTCGCCGCCCGCCCGCAAGATCCGACACCTCGATTGTCCCGGGCCCGAGCGTGCGCACGTAGTGCTTCTCCGTCCTCACGGAAAAATGCATGTCGAAGATTCCAGCCGGGGCCGGATAGAGATAGGCCGTCTCGACCCGCCCGATGCGGTCGCCGTTGCGCAATGTCAGGGTGACGTAATCCTCGACGTCGCCTTCGCGCTGCAAGGCTGCGAAGGAGGCCGCGTCGAGCCGCGTCCCCACCGTCGAGGTGAGGCACTGGAAGAGGTCGATGAAGTGCACGCCGAGATTGACGAGCGTGCCGCCGCCGGCTTGCTTGCGGTCGAACATCCACGGACACCCGGCTTCGTGATAGCGCGAGGGCAGCCCGGCGACGAACTTGAAATCGGCGTAGAGCACGCGCTCGCCGGCCGCTTCCCGGCGCAGCGTCGACATGAAGCCCGAGGACCGGAACACGAGCGGGACGGCGGCGAAGACGCCCGCCGCGGTCGCCGCGCCGGCGAGCGCCTGCACCTGCGCGGCGTCGAGGCCCGCCGGCTTCTCGACGACGAAAGGGATCTTCCGCTCGATCAGGATGCGAGCCGCCGCGGCCATGTCCGCGTGCCGGCCGAGGACGAACGCGAAATCGGGCCGGACCTGCTCGCAGAGTTCGTCCGCGCCGGCCGCGACCGCGCATCCGAGGCGCTCGCCGAAGCGCCGCGCCACCGCTTCGTCGCTATCGCAGAATTCCGGCCACCGTGACGTCCGGCTGCTCGAGGAGCGGCTCGAGGTAGAGTGGCGTGTGCCAATGGCCGACGCCGATGATGACGACCTTCATGGGAGAGGCGCTTCTACGGGACATCGTCGGCCCACAGCACGGGGCGGACGCCGTGCCTCGCCCAGAGCAGGCAGCCCCAGGCATCGAGGAGGCTCGTGACGGCGACGGACGCCGCGGCGACGGCAAGGGATGCCATCCGGACAGGCTCGGGGATGCCGAGCTCCATGCTGGCGATCGACATCTGCGACGCGATCAGCCCGAGCGTTTCCTTCAAGACGATGGCCATGCTCGCGCAAATGAGGAGGGAGACGAAGCCGGCCACCACGATCCGCGCCCGGACCGGCAGCGCACGCACCGCGAAGGTGATCGCGGCGTCGCCGTTGCAGGCGTAGAGCGCGGCGAAGCCGAGCATGAAGATCCAGATGAACACAAGGTTGACGATCTCCTGCATGCCGCGGACCGACGAACTCAACGCGTAACGCATGACGATGTCGACCGTCAGCCCTGCGAGCGCAACGCAGAACAGCACGGCGCAGAGGCCGAGGAGGGCGCGGACCCAGCGCCGCACCCAGCGCGCCGCCGCCTCGAAGCCCGGCGAACTCCCTCCGGTGCTCACGGGAACAAAAGGTTCGGCAGCCATAGGGAGAGGCCGGGAATATAGGTCACGGCAAGAAGCGCTATCAGGAGTGGAATGAGAAACGGCAGCACCGCCAGCGCCACCGCCTCGGTGCTGAGGCCGCTGATGTTCGAGACGACGAACAGGGCGAGCCCCATCGGCGGATGGATGAGCCCGAGCAGGAGGTTGAGATTCATGATGACGCCGAACTGGATCGGATCGACGCCGATGCTCACGGCGACCGGCACGAGGATCGGGATCAGGATGAGCATCGCAGGGATGCCCTCGATCACCGCGCCGACGAGGAGGAGGAAGACGTTCAGCGCGAGGAGCTTCATCGCCGGCGCCAGGCCCAGAGACTGGAACCAGTGGGCGGCCGCAATCAGTCCCTGATCGATCGTGATGAGATACGACAACACGGTGCCCGTCGCGATCATCAGCATGACGAGCCCGGTCGAGAGCACCGAGCGCTGTGCGATGCGGAAGAACTCCTTCCAGCTGATCTCGCGATACACGACGATCGAGACGAACAGGCTGTAGACGCAGGCGGCGACGCCGGTCTCGGTGACGGTGAAGATGCCGCCCACGAGGCCGGCGAGGATGATGACGGGGGCGAGAACCGCCGGCAACGCGTTCCAGATGGTGCGCAGGCTCTCTTCGAGGCCAGGGGTCGCGACCGGCGGAGCGTGCACCCTGCCCGTCTTCACGAGGAACCAGACGTAGATCATCAGACTGAGCGCGACGAGGAGACCTGGAACGGCGCCGGCGAGAAGCATGCGACCGACGGAGACATGCGCCTGGATCGCATAGATGACGCCGATGATGGACGGCGGGATCAGGGGCGCGATGATGCACGACGAGGCGACCACGGCGCAGGCGAAGCGAAGATCGTAGCCGGCCCTCTGCATCGAGGCGATCTGCATCCGCCCGAGGCCGGCGGCGTCGGCGAGGGCGGAGCCGGAAATGCCGGAGAAGATCACCGCCGCGACGATGTTGACCTGCGCCAGTCCGCCCGGAATGCGCCCGGCGATAACCAGGGCCGCGGCGATGATGCGGTTCGTCAGGCCACCGACATTCATGATCTCCGCCGCGAAGATGAACAGTGGAATCGCGAGGAGTTCGAAGCTCGTGAGCGAATTGATCATCACCTGCGGCACGAGGACGAGCGGCAGATCCATCAGGAACAGGAGCACGACGAGCGAGGTGACGAGCATCGCCATGCCGATCGGCACCCCGAGAGCCAGGGTTGCGAAAAACGTCAGGACCAGGGCAACGGTGTGCATTCGAACCTTTGCTCGCTACGGCGCGCGCCTGCGGCGGTCGCCGTCGCAGGTCGAACTCGCCGCTTGCCCGCGAAAGGTCGGTCCGCCCCGCTCTCACCGGAGCGCGTTCACGCTCTCGAGAAGGCTGCGCGTCCAGTAGCCCTCCGCTTCTCCCTTCTTGTCGATCTGCTGCACCTTCTCCACGAAGGGCTTGCGATCGAGGGTGGTGAAGCGCGCTCCCGCGGCGCTCAGGTCGTTCTTCCACTTCTGCTCGCTGTCGGTGACTTCCTTGTTGTAGCCCTTTCCGGCTTCGTCGATCGCGGCGGTGAGGGTGCTCTGCTGCGCCGGGGTCAGCGCCTGCCACTTCCGCTCGTTGATGCCGAGAACGAGAATTTGCGGGAACTCGTCGGTGATGACGATGTTCGGCGCGACCTCGGCGAACTTGGTGCTTTCGACGAGGTCGAGCGGCAGCGTCACGGCGTCGGCCGCGCCCTGCTTGATGGCGAGGTAGACGTCGCCCCAGCCGATCGTCACGACGTTCGAGCCGAGTCCGGCGCGGCCCCAGTAGCGGGTCAGGGCCTCGATGGCCGGCTGGCGAAGCTTGATCTTCGAAATGTCGTCGAGCGTCGAGACCGGTTTCGACGACATCAGCACACGATACGGCCCGCGCCACCAGAGCGGCGTCCCGACCAGGAGCCGCTGGCCGCCATTCTTGACGATCTCGCCCTGGATCGAGCGGAACGTGTCGCTCTTGAGCCATTTCTCGAAATGCGCGCGGCCGTCGAACTCGAACGGCACTCCGGCGATGCGCAGATCGGACGCGAACGGGCTCCACCAGGTGAGGTCCTCGAAGAAGCCGTCCTGTACGCCGAGCTTCACGTTCTGAACCTGCGCCTCGGGATTGCCGAGCTGGCCGCTTGGGAAGATTTGCAGCTTGAGGCCCACATTCGCCTGATCGACGAGGGCGGCGACCTTGTTGAGGCCGCGGCCGAGGGCCGATTCCGGCGAGTTCGACGAGCCGATCCGCAGCGCGACGTCCGCCGCGGGGACCGGCCCCGCGATCGATAGCGACAGCGCGAGCGACAGCGCGCCCCAGATGGTCCGCCTCCGCATGACATCCTCCCTTCGTTGCGGCCCGCGTTCGACCCGTCCCGGGCGCGGCACCGTTCGTTTCTTGACCTGGCAGTGTCGACAGTTTAGAGATCGTCCCGGCAGGATGTCAACGCGCCAGAGGCAGGGAGGACGGGGCCCGGTCGCCCCCTTGATGTCGCGGCGCCAGGACCCTCGCCGGGCGGGACCATGCGCACCGGGGGACGCTCCGACGTGTTCCCTCGGCAGCGCTTACTGTCGACAAATCGGAAGACCCGTGACGAGAAGACGAGTGGAACGTAGCCGACGGTCGGAGGCCCTGCGGCGAGGGCGGCGCCACGCATCGATGAAGGGGCGGCGGTGAGGATCATCGACGCTCACCATCACCTGTGGGATCTCCAGGCGAACCACTATCCCTGGCTCCTCGACCCCGGGACGCCGCGGCTCTACGGCGACCACGCGCCGATCTGCCGCGACTATCGTCTCGCCGACTTCGTCCGGGACAGCGCGAACTGGCAGATCGTCAAGTCCGTTCACGTCCAGGCCGATCACGACTTCTCGGACCCGGTCCGCGAGACGCGCTGGCTGCAATCGGTCGCCGACGATCCCGAGAACGGGCGCGGGCTCCCGAACGCCATCGTCGCCTTCGCCGATTTCAGCGCCCCGGACATCGCCCGCGTTCTCGAGGCGCATTGCCGGTCGCCGAACATGCGCGGCGTGCGCCAGGCGCTCAACGGCATCGTCACGAACCCGGCAAAGCATCCCGACCTCCTTGCCGACGAGCGCTGGCACAGGAATCTTGGGCTTCTGGCGCGCTTCGGCCTCTCCTTCGACCTGCAGCTCCTCACGGTGCAGATGGAGCGTGCGGCGGCCCTCGCCCGCCGGCACGAGGGAGTGCAGTTCATTCTCCTCCACGCTGGCCTTCCGATGGATCGAAGCGCCTCCGGCATCGACGCCTGGAGGGATGGCCTGCGCCGCCTCGCGGCGCTTCCGAACGTGGCGGTGAAGATATCCGGTTTCGGCATGTCCGACCGGGCCTGGACGACCGAGAGCATACGCCCTCTCGTCCTGACGACGATCGACCTCTTCGGCGTCGATCGCGCCATGTTCGGCAGCAATTTCCCCGTCGACGGGATGATGGCGAGCTACGACCGCATCTGGCAGTCCTTTCTGGACATCACCGCGGGCTTCTCGGCGGACGAGCGAACGGCGCTCTTCCATGACAACGCAGCGCGGCTCTACCGAATCTGAGGCCCGTCCGGCCCCGGCGGGACGAGGCGGCCGACCTCTTCGGAGGGGTCCGAAAGCGGACGGGACGACCTTGACACGGCCGATCCAATTTCGGTAAATGTCGACAATTGCGAGGCATCGCCCGCCCCCACTCCTCCGGACCTTGCCTCCAGCACGAACAGGAAACGGCGCAGATGTCGACACAAACGTTTACCGTCGGGAACATGCAGCATTTGCGCAAGCCGTTCGCGAGCAACATCAAGCGCGGCTCGCGCGTCCTCATTCTGTCCGATACCGATCACGATCCCCGCGTCTGGCAGGTGATCATGAGCATCGTGACCGAGCTCGGGGCCGAGGCGACCGTCGTGCTCTTCGAACGTCGTCCCGCCGATTACTACGATCCACCCTCGGCGGTGTGCGAAGCGATGCTCAAGTCCGACGTGAACGTGCTGCTCGCCTCGACCGGAATGCTGCACAGCCCGGCGAACTTCGCCGCCATGAAGGCGGGCATCCCGGCGATCTGCCTCGACGGCGGCATGACGCTCGAAATGCTGCAATCGGGCGCCATCGCCGATGACATGAAACAGATCGCCGTCCGCAAGCACTACGTCGCCAAGAACATCTTCGGCCCTGGCGCGCGCGAGTGCCGGGTCACCTCGCGCTATGGGACGGATTTGACCTACAGCGTCGCGGACCGAATCTTCGTGCCGCCGCTGCCCGCCCCGGAATTCGACGCCTACAAGATCATCAATTTCGACAAGGACGAAAACCGCAAGGGCGGGAACCTCTACTACTATCTCTTTCCGACCGGCGAATACAACGTCGCGCCGGTCGAAGGCAGCGCCAACGGCAAGCTCGTCATCGAGCTCACCATGCATCACATCGGGCGCCTCGGATCGCCGATCGAGATGACGGTCGAGAACGGCCGCGTCACCGCGATCGAGGGCGGCGCGGACGCGCACATCCTGCGCAACTACCTGAAGGTCTACGGCGATGAGAACGCCTACATGTGCCCGGCCGAAGCGTCCGTCGGCGTCAATGCAAAGGCGGTCGTGCGCGGCATTCAGCGCGAGGACAAGAACATCTACGGTTCGATGCATTTCGGACTTGGAACCAACATCGATGTCGGCGGCTCCGTGAAGTCGAAGATTCACATGGACGGCGTGATCCTGGAGCCGACGCTCTATGTCGACGGGGTGATCAAGATCGACAACGGCCGCTTCCTGTCGTCGATCGAGGGGTGATGCCGCAGCGGGCCATGGCGTCGGACATCCTCAGTTACCGCACGCAAGGCGACCCCGGATCGCCGGCACTCCTGCTCGTCCACCCGCTGGGGTCGGATCACGCCTTCTGGGACGCGGCCGCGGCGCTCCTCGCGGAGCGCTTTTTTTGCGTCGCCTGCGATCTCCTCTCCGCCGGCCGATCGCCGGTCGCCGGAGAGCCGGTGCCGCTCGCGCGCCACGTCGCGGCGCTCGAAGCGCTGCGCTCCACGCTCGGCCTCGATTCGCTCGTTCCGGTCGGCTGCGCGATCGGCGGCCTCGTCGCGGCAGCCTTCGCCGCGCGCAGCGGCGCCCATGTCCCGGCCTTGGTGCTGGCCAACCCGGTCCGGCGCTTCTCCGCCGAAGCGCGCGCGAAGATCGCGGAGCGCGTCGAGAAGGCCCGCCGCGCGGGTCTCTCGGCGATTTGCGACGACATCGTCGGGCGCGCGTTCCATGGGCTCGACGGCGGCGCCGATCGCACCGGCTTCGCCCAGATCCTGCTCCGGCAACCCCTTCAGGGTTATGCGGACCTGGCGGAGGGAATCGCATCCGCCGACGTCTCGGCGGATCTGGCGCGCATCGGTTGCCCGGTGCTGCTGCTTGCGAGCGCCAACGACGTTCAGCTTCCGCTTGCAATCGCCGAGGACGTCCTTGCGGCGACGCCCACGGCGACGATGCGTCGGGTCGATGCGGGATCGCACTTCATTCCCTTTCAGGCCCCCGGCGCGTTCGCGGCGGAGGTTCGGGAATTTCTCGGCGCGGTCATGCAGCCGGCCGGACAGGACGGGACAGAGCGGGCGGCGCGATGGTGAAGGGATACAGCTTGTTCGGACGGGCGGTCGCGGCCGAGGGCGCGGACACCGGCTTCTTCATCATGGGCGGTCCGAGCAACGATGCGATCAGCGCCTGCATGGCCGAGGGCATCCGGATGATCGACGTCCGGCACGAACAGGCGGCGGCGATGATGGCGAACGCCTATGCCCGCGTCCGGGCCAAGACGAGCTTCTGCATCGCCGCTTCCGGACCCGGCACCATCAACCTGACGACCGGGCTTGCGCACGCGCTCATCGATTGCGCGCCGCTCGTCGCCTTCGGCGGCGCCTCGCCCGTGGAGAGCTACGCCCGGGGCGCCTTTCAGGAGATCGATCAGCTTGCGATCATGAAGCCGGTGACGAAATTCGCGGAACGGGTCTACGATCCGCGCCGCATCCCGGAATACGTCGCGCGGGCCTTCCGCATGGCGCGAAGCGGCAAGCCGGGTCCTGTCTACCTCGACCTCCCGGGCGACGTCCTCTACGCCGATGTCGACGAGGCCGGCGTCGTCCTGCCCGCAAAGCCGCCGCCGATGCCCCGTTCCGCAGCCCCACAGGAGAGCGTCGCTCGGCTGATCGCCATGATGCGCGAAGCCGAACGCCCGATCCTGCTCACCGGCAGCGGCATCCTGTGGTCGGAGGCCGCAGCGGAGCTCGAGCGCTTTGTCGATCTTTCGGGCATTCCGTTCTACACCACGCCGCAGGGCCGCGGCGCCATTCCCGAGGATCACCCGTCCTTTTTCGGGCAGGCCCGCTCCCTCGCCTTCAAGGAGGCCGATCTCGTGCTCGCGATCGGCACCCGGCTCAACTACGTGTTTTCCTACGGACTGCCGCCGCGCTTCTCGACCTCGGCCCGGTTCGTTCGCATCGACGCGAGCGCGGAGGAGATCGAGACGTCCCTCGGCCTCGCGCTCGGCATCGTCGCAGATGCGCGAACGGTGCTCGGCCAGTTGTGCGAGCGCGGCAGCGCGTTGAACGCGGACCGCTACGGCCCCTGGCGCGACAGGCTCGGCGCGACGGAACGGGCGAAGCTGCCGAAGCACGAGGCCGCGCTGGCGACCGATCAGGTGCCGATTCATCCGCTGCGGCTGTGCAAGGAAATCCGGGACTTCATCGGCCGCGACACCATCCTCTGCGTCGACGGACAGGAGATCCTCAATTACGGCCGCCAGTCGATCCCGAGCTACCGTCCCGGCCACCGGCTCAACTCGGGGCCGTTCGGCACGATGGGTGTCGGGCTGCCGTTCGGCATCGGCGCCAAGGCCGCGAAACCGGACCATCAGGTCGTCGTCCTGCACGGCGACGGCTCCTTCGGGCTGAACGGCTTCGAGATCGACACGGCGGTGAGGCACAACCTTCCGATCCTCGTCGTGATCAGCCTCAACGGCGGCTGGACGGCGGACCCGGAGCGGAAGAAGCCGGGCCGCGATCTCGGCTACACGCGCTACGACCGCGTGGCCGAGGCCTTCGGCTGCCACGGCGAGTATGTCGAAGAGCCGGGCGACATTCGTCCCGCCCTCGAACGCGCCGCGGCGGCGGTCGCGGCCGGAAGGACCGCCGTCGTCAACGTGGTGACGGACTGGCGCGCCCGGTCCGGGACCGCAAACTTCACGAACTACAGCACATGAAAGCGAGCCAAACCGGGACCGAGGCGACGCTGCACCATCGGATCGAGGGTCGCGGCGATGCTGTCGTGCTCCTGCATCCGGTCGGCCTCGACCTGCATTGCTGGGACGCCATCGCGCCGGACCTCGCGCGAACGCGCACCGTGATCCGCGTCGACTTGCGCGGCCACGGCGGCTCCCGCGCCGCCGATCCCGCCACGAGCCTTTCGGACTACGCCGCCGATCTCGACGCTCTCCTGGGCGCTCTTGCCGTCGGGCCGGCCGCCGTCGTCGGTCTCTCCTTCGGCGGCATGGTGGCTCAGACACTTGCGATCGAGCACCCCCGCGCCGTCGCCCGACTCGTCGTCGCCGGCTGCCCGAGCACCCTTTCGCCCGAAGCGCGGAAGATTCTCTCGGAGCGCGGCGAAGCGGCGCGCCGCGGCGGCATGGCGGCGGTTCTCGATGAGACCCTGACCCGCTGGTTCACGCCCGAATTCCTGGCGACCGGCGGCGCCGACGTCATTCGCGATCGCCTGTTGCGAACCGACCCCGCCGCGTGGAACGCGGCCTGGCAGGCGATCAGCCGGATCGACACCGCACCTCGCCTGCACGCCATCGCCTGTCCGACGCTCTGCATTGCCGGAACGAAGGACGTCGCGGCGCCGCCGCAGGTTCTGGCCGCGATCGCCGATGCCGTCCCGGGCGCCCGATTCGTTCTCCTGCAGGAGGCGCCGCACATGATGCCGGTCGAATGCCCGGCGGCGTTTCTTGGCGCCTTGAATGCCTTTCTCGCCGGATGATCGATGGGAGCTGGTCCAGACATGTCTTTTTTCGCCGCGCGAAACAGCCCACCTCGCCGGGGCCCGGGCAGCTGCCGACAGAAGCAAGATTCCGTGGCCTTGAGCGACCAGCCTCAGGCGATGAAGCCTTACAATGTCGATACTCATGGCTAGAATGACAAAGGCTTCGCCGCCGAGCGGCTTGGCCTGCGGGGCGGGCATGGAAGGAGAGCGCGCGTGCCGCCGATCCTGAGCGTGCGGAATCTTCGCCGCGATTTCGGCGGCGTAAGGGCCGTCGACGGCGTCGACCTCGACGTGGCCCGCGGCTCCATCACGGGGCTGATCGGTCCGAACGGCGCCGGCAAGACGACCCTGTTCAATCTCATCGCGGGCACGCTGCGGCCGACCGGCGGCGAGATCGTCTTCGACGGGCGCACCGTCACCGCATGGCGGCCGGACCAGCGCGCCGACATCGGCCTGACGCGAACCTTTCAGCTCGCCCGCGGGCTGCCGGACCTGACGGTCATCGAAAACTTCGCGCTCTACGCGAAAGGGCAGCCCGGCGAGACGCTCTTCGGCGCGCTCGCGCGCCCGCGTCCGGCGAAGGAGCGCGAGGCCGTGGTGATCGACGAGGCCTGGGCTCTCGCGCGGCAGCTCAATCTCGCCCACGTGGCGAACCATCGCGCCGCGGACCTCTCCGGCGGCCAGAGGAAGCTCGTCGAGCTCGGGCGGGCGCTCCTCGGGCATCCTCAGCTCCTGCTCCTCGACGAGCCGATGGCCGGCGTCAATCCCGCCCTCGCCGTCGAGATCGCCGACCGCCTGCTCGCAATCCGCAACAGCGGCGTGACCATGCTGATCATCGAGCACAACATGGGCTTCGTCAGCCATCTCTGCGAACGCGTCGTCGTGATGGCTTCGGCGAAGGTGCTGGCGGACGGCTCCTTCGACGACATCCGGGCGAACGAAGTCGTCCAGTCGGCTTATCTCGGAAGCCTGTCATGACTCTTCTCGCGGCGAGCAAGGTCGTCGCCGGCTACGGCAGCCACGACGAGATTCTGAAGGGCGTCGACCTCGAAGTCTCGCCCGGCGAGATCGTCGCCATTCTCGGCCCGAACGGGGCCGGCAAATCGACTCTCCTGAAAGCGATCGCCGGGCTCGTCGCGCCGCGGTCGGGAACCGTCGCGCTCGCCGGGCACAGCATCGCCGGCCTTGCGCCGCGGGACATCAGCCGGCGCGGTGTCGTCTTCGTGCCGCAGGACGCCAACATCTTCCCCTCGATGACCGTCGAGGAAAACCTCGAAATCGGCGCCTACCTCGACCGGCGCTCCTTTGCGGAGCAGATGCAGCGGGTCTGCGCCCGGATCCCCGAGCTTGCCGGACGGCGGCGCGCGAAAGCGGGCACTCTCTCCGGGGGGCAGCGGCAACTCCTCGCCATGGGCATGGCCCTGATGGTCGATCCGCGACTGATGCTCCTCGACGAGCCCACGGCAGGCCTGTCTCCCGCCGCGGCGGAGAGGCTGTTCGCGATGATCCGCGCCATCGCCTCCGACGGCATCGCGATCGCCCTCGTCGAGCAGAACGCCCTGCACGCGCTCATGGTCTCGGACCGGGCCTACATCCTCGTCGACGGCAGGAACGCCCGGACGGGACGGGCCAAGGAGATCGCCGCGGATCCCGACATCCGCCGGATCTTCCTCGGCGTCTACTCGCCTTCGGACAAGAACAGGGTGCAAAAGGGAGGGTATCATGAACACTGAGCATTCGTGGACACGCCGGTCGATCCTGAAGGCCATGGCCGGCGCGTCGGCGCTTGGCCTTTCGCCGAACCTCGCGTTCGCGCAGCAAGGCGGTCCGCTCCGGCTCGGCGGCCTCGTCCCGCTGACCGGCGCCGGCGGCATCTGGGGGCCGAGCATGGTCCTGATCTACAAGACGATCGTCGACGAGGTGAACGCGGCCGGCGGCATCGGCGGCCAGAAGGTCGAGTTCTACGCGGAGGACGATCAGACCAATCCGGACGCCGGCGTTCTGGCGGTGCGCAAGCTGATCGACATCAACCGCGTCTCCGCGATCATGGGCGTCTGGTCCTCCGCCGTCGCGGCGCCGACGCTGCCCCTGTGCTGGCAGAACAAGGTCGCGATGCTGGCGATCGCGGCGTCCGACTCCCTGAGCGAACTCCCGCATCAGGGCTACTTCATCCGCACCAACGTGCACGTCGCCCTGCAAGGAAAGGAGATCGGCGAGTGGGCCGTCGGCAAAGGCGCCAAATCGATCTTCGTGCTCCTCGCGCAGACGCCCTTCAGCGTGCCGATGATGCAGGGCCTCGAGAACGCGGTGCAGTCGAAGGGCGTCAAGACGGACTTCTTCACCTACGACATGCGGAAGACCTCCTTCCGGTCGGAGGTCGATCAGGCCTTGCGCATGAAGCCGGACGTCATCCTGCTCGGCGGCTACCCGCAGGACAACATCGTGATCATGAAGGATCTCTACCGGGCCGGGTATGAAGGCAAGGTGGTCGGCACGGGCACCGGCATCACGTCGCAGTTCATCTCCGGGGCCGGCAAGGACGTCGCCGAGGGCGTCTATACCGTGCAGCCCTCGCCCGCCGTCGGCTCGGCGGCCTATCGGCGGCTGCAGAAGCTCGTGAAGGCCGACGTTCCCGACTCGAGCCTCTGCCAATCCTATGACCAGGTGAATCTCGCGCTGCTCGCTGCCGCGGCCGCCCGCGACGCATCGGGAACGGCAATCCGCGACATGGTCCGCAAGATCGGCGGACCCGACGGCGAGAAGGTGGACAACGTCCAGGACGGCTTGCGGCTGATCGCCGACGGGCGGACGATCAACTACGAAGGTGCGTCGGGGCCGTGCGAATTCCTGCCGAACGGCAACGTCGCGCGCGCCTTCTTCCGGACGCTGCAGATCAAGAACGGCGAGCTTGTCGCGACCTAGGCCGAGGCGGTGCTCCACGTCGTCCAGCTCGTCGCCAACGGCCTCATGGCGGGCGCCATCCTGGCGGTGCCCGCCATCGGTTTCAACATGATCTTCGCGGTCCTGCGGATCTCGAATTTCTCGATCGCCGGGATGATGGCCGTTGGCGCCTATGCGGGCTACGTCGTCAACACGCTCGGCGGCCAGCCTGTCGTCGTCGCGGTGGCTGCCGCCTTCGCGGCGGCGGGGGTCGTCGGGCTGATCGGCGATCAGGTCGCGCTCAAGCCGCTGCGGCCCTTCGGCCCGATCTCCGTCGCGATCGCCTCGCTTGCCCTCAACATGATTGTCGAGAATGGGCTGCGCTTCGCCTTCGGCAACGACATGCGCGGCCTCGACGTGCCGATTTAGCGCGACTGGGTGATCGCCGCCGTCCGGATCGGGCCGCAGCAATTCTACAACTTCCTTCTCGCCGGCGCGATCATGACGGCGCTCTTCCTGCTCCTGCGCTTCACCCGGATCGGCAAGGCGATGCGCGCGGTCGCCGACAATCCGGGGCTTGCGGACATCAAGGGCATCAATCCGGACCGGATCGCCCAGATCGCGGTGTTCATCGGCATGGGGCTCGCGGGGGTCGCCGGCATCCTCCTGTCGCTCGATACGGCCGTCGACCCGACCCTCGGCATGCGCCTCATCCTCTCGGTCTTCGCCGGCGCCGTCCTTGGAGGCCTCGGCAGCATCCCGGGGGCCGTTCTCGGCGGCCTCCTCATCGGCGTCACGGAGGAATTGTCCATTCTCGTATTGCCGGTCGCCTATCGTTCGGCCATTGGCTTTCTCGCCATCGTCGCGACGCTTCTCTTCTTTCCCCGCGGCCTCCTCGGCGAGGATCGGTGAGCCCCCCATGCTGAGCTATTTTCTGGCGATCTCGACCTTCGCAGCCATCTACGCCCTGCTCGCGCTCGCGCTCAACCTGATGTGGGGCATGACCGGGATGGTCAATCTCGGCATCCTCGGCTACTACGCCCTCGGCGGCTACGCCTCCGCCTTGCTGACGCTTCGGCTGGGACTGCCGGTTCCCCTTGCGATGATCGCGGCGACGCTGACCGCGGCGGCGTTCGGCGCGGCGACGTGCGTCGGCATCGTCAGGCTCAGCGACGACTACCTCGCCATCGTCACCCTCGGCTTCGCCGAGATCATGCGCATCGTCGCCGAGAACGAGATCGCGCTGACGAACGGCACCGACGGCATCGGCCAGATTCCGCACCCGCCCCTTCTCGTCGAGGGCCGGGCCTTCGACGTCCTCTATCTGATCCTCTGCCTCGCCGTCGTCGCCGCGGCCTTTCTCATCATGGAGCGCATTCGGCTCGCGCCGATGGGGCGCGTGCTCCGCGCCATTCGGAACGACGCGATGGTGGCCGCGACGGCGGGCAAGAACGTCTTCCACTTCCAGGTCGTCGCGCTGGCGATCGGCAGCGGCCTCATCGGCCTCGCCGGGGCCCTCTACGGCCACTACGTGACCTATCTCTCGCCGGAGATCTTCCAGCCGCAGCTTCTCATCTACGTCTTCTTCGCCCTCGTCCTCGGCGGCAGGGGCAACAACTGGGGCGCGCTGATCGGAACCGTCGCGGTCGTCGCCCTCGTCGAGGGAACGCGCTTCGTTGCGCAGGTCGTGCCCGGGCTGAACGCCGTGCAGGTCGGGGCGCTGCGCGCCATCGTCATCGGCGCCGGCTTCATCCTCGTCCTCAAGCTGCGCCCTCAGGGCCTCCTGCCGGAGCCGCGTCGGCTCTATCCGGCCCCGAAGACACCCGCGGAGCAGGATGGGACGGGCACGGGGACGACGATCTGACGCGCTCCCGTTCGGTCCGTGCCGTCGCCGTCTCCCACGCTACGATAGGCGACCCCGGAAGAGCGGCTGTCCCGAAACGCCGACCTCGACCCGGATGAGTTGGCCGTTGCGGGGCACGTCGGGCGATGCGTCGTCCCAGAGGCCGCGGTCGGTCACGATCAGGGACGTCCCGGCGAACACGCAGTTCAGCGGATAGTGGGCGCAGGGAACGAACAGCATCGCCCCCGTCGTCGGCTCGAGCACGTCGAAGCCGCCGCCCTTCACCGTGGTGATCCAGAGCCGGCCGCCGGCGTCGAACTTGATGCCGTCCGCCATGTGGCCGTCGGGCAGTTGCGCCAGGGTCTCGATCGGCGCGCCGGGCCGCTTGCGCTTGATGAAGCGCGATTTCGTCTCGGCCCAGACGATGCCACCCTCCGCGTCGGCGGCGATGCCATTCGGAAAGACGTCGCCGAGTTCGGCAATCACCTCGCCCTTTCCGTCCGGCGCGACGGCGAAGACGTGCCGCGGACGCGGATCGGTATTGCCGAGGAACCCGACCGGGTCCGTGAAGTAGAGCCGGCCGTCGCGGCCGAAGCAGAGATCGTTCGGCGCCGCGCAGGCGACGCCGTCGACGCGCTCGACGATGGTCTCGACCCGGCCGTCCGGCCGGATGCGCTGGATGCCCGGAGGCGAGAGACGATCCGCGCGCCAGCGGTTCCAGATGCCGCCGTTCTGGGTGACGTAGACGCAGCCGTCGGAGCCGACCGCGCAGGCGTTCGGGCCCCCATCCGTGACCGCATAATCAACGAGGCGGCCGTCGCGGCGATAGGCCTTCACCTTTCCGGTCCAGGTCTCGACGAAGACGATGTCGCCGGTGTCGAGGAGATCGGGCCCTTCGGGGTGCTGGAGAGGCTCCGCGAGGAGAAGGATCGTCGGCCGGCGGCGGTCGTCCGTCATGGCGCGGCGGGAACCTCGATGCGGTAGATGCGGGCGGCGTTGCGCCAGAAGATCTGCTCCTTCTCGTTCTCCGAATAGGGCTCGAAGAGCGCGAAGAACTGGTTCCAGATCTCGCGATACGGCTTGTCGGCGCCGTCGATGGGATAGTTGCTCGCCAGCATGCAGCGCGCCGGCCCGAAGGCGGAGACGACGTGCGAGACGATCGGCTCGATGCTCCGCGCGTCGTAGCCGGGATAGTGAGTGCCGAAGCCCGAGATCTTGATCGCGACGTTCGGAAGCGCGGCGTAGTTCGTCACGGCGCGGCGCCACGCCGCCATGCTGTCGGGGTCGCTCCAGAGCGGCATTGCCGCATGGGTGAGGATGATCGGGACGTCAGGGTTGTCGCGGATGAGGCGCAGGGCGCCCGCCGCCTGGCGCGGAAAGAGCTGCAGGTCGAAGGACAGGCCGTAGGTCTTCAGGAGCTTGAAGTTCCGGTGCCATGCCGGATCCTCGACCGGATCGTAGGGCACCGGCGCGTCGAGGCTGCGGTGGAAGGCGTGCCGGATGCCGCGGGTGTTCGGGAACGCGCAATGGCCTTCGAGCACGGCCTCGATGTCGGGCCGCGCGAAATCCGCATCGGCGACGATAGCCTGCGGAAAGGCGCGCGAGGCCGGGGCGTCGGCGATGCCCTGTAGCCAGCGGGTTTCGCGGACCGTGTCGCGGTGATCGTGCTCGGCCTGGATGTGCACGCCGGCGACGACGTCGAGGTCGCCGATGTCGCGCAAAAGGTCGGCGACGAGATAATTCCGGCGCAGGGCCCCGACGTCCCGGGCGAGCGTCGGCCGATCGCCATCGCTCAGCCACGGGTAATAGTTCGTGTCGAGATCCCAAAGGTGGAAATGGGCGTCGACGATCCGTCTGCCGACCGCGCTCACATGTGCCCTCCCCGGCTGCGGTCCCGCTTGCGGCGGACGCGGCACGGCGCGATCGCCGGTGCCGTCGCGGTTCAGGCGGCCTCCTCCTTCGCCGCCGCTTCGCGAACGGGAACCGGGCCCGACTGCTTGATCCGGTCGATGGCGGCGAGACAGTCCTTGCGGTTGTAGTGCTTCTCGACGCTCTGAGCCATCTTGCGGCCGTTCTCGTCGAACAGGATCCAGCGATAAAGATGGGAGTCCGGCTCGCGGTAGACGAGGTAGTGCATGCGTTTCTCCGGAAGGTTCGCGGCGGCTCAGGCCGCGTGACTCGTCTTGGCGCCGAAGGCGGCGGGGCGGACGGGCTCCGCCCCCTTCAGGCTGGCGTCATCCGCGGCGGTCGGCGTTTCCGTCGGCTCGGTCGCGCGCATCGAGGGGCGGCGGCGGAACTTTTCGTACCAGCGGGCGAGGTTCGGCGCGAGGCCGCGCCAGTCGTCCTCCGGGAAGCGGAAGTCGGAGATGGCGCAGGCGCAGCCGGCGGCGATCTGGCCGAGGTCGATCTCCCGGTCGAAACCGAGCGCCATCTCGTCGAGCACCTTGTAGCAGCGGTCCTGCCGCTCCATCATCTTCTTGACGAAGCCCGGAGAGAACTCCTGCGGGTTTTCGGATTCCTCACGCTTTCGCAGGAGTTCGGCGCGGCGCATCACCTGCGATTCCATCACGCCGCTCGTCGCAATCGAGACGGCGGACAGGATGCGCCAGCGCTCGGGACCGCTCTGCGGACAGAGCCGGAAACCGCCGAGCTCGTCGTTGAGGTATTCGCAAATCGTCGACGAATCCGTCAGGCGGATGCCGTCGTCCGTCACGAGCGCCGGGATGCGCGCAATCGGCGTCGCGTCGACGAAATCCGGCCGGAACGGCACGGTCTCCGTACCCCAGGAATGCGGCCACTTCGTCGAGACGATCTCGACGCGATCCTGAAGCCCGAGTTCGATGATGGAGACGGTGCACTTGCGAACGAAGTGCGACGCCACCGTATGGTAAAGCTTCATCCTGTCCTCTCGCCGTTCCCGCCCGACAAATGCCCCGAATGTCGACATTTCTACTGCAAAAGGCCCAGCGTTTTCAAGCGCCCCCACGGCCCGCCCATTTATGCTGTCGACACTTAGCGCTTCGTCGGATTTCCGTCAACATGCAACCGGCGGCTTCGGTCAAGCCCGGCGCCGCGGGCGCGGCTCAGGCGACGCGGTCCGCCGTCCCCGTCGCGAACAGGCGCTCGAGCACCGCAAGACCGCTGATGTGATTCGAGCGGATCAGGGCGGCGGCGAGGATGGCGTCGCGGTCCTCGTAGGCGCGGCACAGCCGCTGGTGATCGTCGTGAGATTGCTTGAGCCGGCCCGGCTGGCGCAGGCCCAGCCGGCGGAGGGGCAAGGTGCGCAAAAGAAGCGAGTCGATGATCTTCTTGACCGTGCGGTTCTCGGCGATTTCCGTGTTGCGCTGATGGAAATCGACATTGGCCCAGAAAAACGATCCGACGTCGTTCGCGTTCGCGGCCGCCTCCATGGCGACCAGCATCGGCCGGAGCGTCGCGATCGCCTCCTCGGACGCATGGCGCGCGATGTCCGCCGCGATCATCTCCAGGAGGGTCGCGCGGACCCGGTAGATCTCGCGGATTTCCTGGATCGACGGGCTCGCGACCCGCGGCCGCCGGCGCGGCGGAATCTCGACCAGCCCCTCCTTTTCAAGGAGCATCAACGCTTCGCGGATGGGCGTGCGGCTGGTGCGATACTGCCGGGCGAGTTCGACGGAGTTCAGATCCTGACCCGGCCGGCGAATGTCCTCGACGATCTCGGCCGCGATCTCGCAGGCGATCTTCGAAACGAGCGAGGGCCGGTCGTGACGCTCGCCGACGATGCGCTCGGCGATCTCGGCCGCCTTGGCGCGGGAGCGCGTCGCCGCCGCCGCATCCCGCTCCCGTGAGATCGATCTCGTCGACAAGATGCCTTCCAAAGTGTCGCCACCGGACGAATAGGCTTATCACGGCTCGCACCCAACACAAACGCGGGCTCGTCGCCCGGCGAGGGCGCCCGGACCGGGGCACTCCGGCGGCGGCGGAAATGAAGGCGCTGCCCTTCCCGACGCCTGTCGATGGCCCGCTTCCCGATCCGATCTGTCGACGCTTTTACCACGGGCAAGCGGCGCGGCATCCCGTGTCAAATCGCCCTTCGCGCCTGTCGTCTGCGCCGGCGCGATTCACGACAGGCGACCGCAAAATACACGTAACATGTTGATATCTTGAGACTTACCGATAGAAAAGCCAGGCGCAAGCGATGCCTTTCAAATCCCGGGGCCAGTCCCGAAGCGGCGTTTCCGGATCGGTGTTGATCGGCGGTCCAAATCGAGTATAAGTCGACACATTGGAATTTCCGAGGGTTGAAGCGGTCGATGGCGAGCGGCGGGCGGCAAGGCGAGACCAACCGCGATGCGGCCGAAGGCGCGGGACCGGCGACGACGGCTCGGCGCAGCGGTCTCCTCCTCGTCCTCATGCAGCCGCCGGCCACGCTCGAAGAGGAATTCAACGCCTGGTACGACACCGAGCACATTCCCGAACGGGCGGCCGTGCCGGGCTTCCGGACGGCTTTGCGCTACGTCGCGCTCTCCGGCTATCCGCGCTTCATGGCGATCTACGACCTCGATCACGCCTCGGTGCTGGACTCGGCCGCCTATCTCGCCGTCTCCGGCGCGAACTTCAGTCCATGGACGAAGCGGGTGACGAGCCGCGTGCAGGTCTGCCGCATCGTCGCCGAACAGGTCTACCCAGGGGATGCCATCACCGCCCGCTCGGCGCGGCTCTTGCTGTTGCGCCTGCGCGGCGCGGACGGCGATGCGGCCGCCGCGATCGTCGACGATTTTCGGCGCGGCTTCGAAGGGAGGCCGGGCATCCTGTCGCTGCGCGTCTTCGCCGGGCGCGAGCCGCGCGCGGATTATTTCTGCTGCGTCGAGACGATTTCGGACACGCCCGCGAGCTCAGCCTTTGCCGAGCTCGGGGCGCTCGCCCGCCGGATCGACCTGGCGAACGTCTACACGCCGTACGCGGTCGGCGGCTGACGGCGAGACCGCGCGCCGGCGCGGGCGGCCGTCCGCCTTTTGAGCGATTGAGAGCGAGGGACCGATGTCGACGATTGAGAAGAAATCTTCGCGGCGCACGGCGCCTGCGGCGGCCCGGCCTGGGAACGGCCAGGCGCTCCAGGACATCAGGATCGTCGACCTCACGCAGTTCGAGGCCGGACCGTCGTGCACGCAGATGCTGGGCTGGCTCGGCGCCGACGTGATCAAGGTCGAGCCCCCGGGAAAGGGCGAGCAGGGACGGCGCGCCTCCACCAGCCATCCCGATCTCGACTCCGTCTACTTCATGCTGCTCAACGCCAACAAGCGCAGCGTCACCTGCGACCTCAAGCACGCGAAGGGCAAAGCGATTCTTCGCGGGCTGCTCGAAAAGGCCGACGTCTTCATCGAGAATTTCGGCCCCGGCGTGATCGAGCGTCTCGGCTTCGGCTACGACGAGGTCCGCGCGATCAACCCGCGCATCGTCTACGCGCAGATCAAGGGTTTCGACTCGGAGGGGCGCTACGCGAAGCTCCTGTCCTTCGACAACATCGCGCAGGCTGCGGGCGGCAGCCTTTCGGTGACCGGCGATCGAGACGGCCGGCCGCTCACGCCGGGGGTCAATGTCGGCGACACCGGCGCGGGGCTGCATTGCTCGGTCGGCATCCTCGCCGCGCTCCACCAGAGGCAGAGGACGAATGTCGGTCAGCGCATCCTGATCAACATGCAGGAGGTCGTCATCAATTTCGGGCGCATCCTCTACGCCGCGCAGGATATTTTCGGCACCGCCGTGCCGCGGCGCGGCAACAGCCACATCATGGGCGCGAGCGCGCCCTGCGAGGTGTTTC
The DNA here is from genome assembly GCA_963754975.1 of uncultured Alphaproteobacteria bacterium. GTDB lineage: Bacteria > Pseudomonadota > Alphaproteobacteria > Rhizobiales > Beijerinckiaceae > Microvirga. Next base: position 291,852 of record CAVWII010000007.1, read on the forward strand.
CGTGCCAGGGCGGCGGCCCGAACGACTATTGCCTGATCTACTCGAGCCGGGCCGGCAATCACCAATGGGAGAGCCTGCTGCGCGTGATGGGAAAGGAGCATCTCGCGTCCGATCCGCGCTATGCGACGCCGCAATCGCGCTTCGAGCACTCGGACGGCATTAACGCGATGATCACGGAGTGGTCGCTGAAGCGCGACAAGTACGAATGCATGCGCATCCTCGGCGAGGCCGGTGTTCCGGCGAGCGCCGTCTTCGACACGATGGAACTCTACAACGACCCCGAGCTGCGCCGGCAGCAGGCGTTCGTCACCCTGCCCCACGCCGCCCGAGGCGCCTTCACCATGCCCGGCTGCCCGGTGCGCATGTCGGAACTCGCCGCATTCCCCGGCCGCAGCCCCGCTGCTCGGCGCCGACAACGACGCCGTCTACGGCGAGTTGCTGGGATACGGCGACGACGAAATCAAGGACCTGGCGAGCCAGGGCGCGATCTGACGCTGGCGCGGGGCCATTTCGGAGGCGCGGCGGACCGGAGCGGCCAGCCGCGCGCCGAATGACCTCCTGCCGGCGTCGAGCGCTCAGTCGCCGGATTCGTACTTGAAGGAGAGCTTCAGCTTCACGCGATAGGCTTCGACCTTGCCGTCGCTGATGGTGACGTCCTGCTCGACCACCTCGGCGACGCGGAGTTCGCGCAATGACTCCGCCGCCCGCTCGACGGCGGCGCTCGCCGCCTTCTCCCAGGACTCGGTGCTCGTTCCGACCAGCTCGATGATCTTGTAAACGCTCTCTGCCATCGGTTTCTCCTTCCGGCTGGAAAGCGCCGCGCAAGCCGTCGGCGTCTTCAGCTTCGACATACTAGGGAGGAAGCACCGCCGCTTCCAGCCATACCGTCAGGTTTTCGCCGGATTGACCGAGCCGGGAGCCACTGGCACCGTCGGACGGTTGACACGCGACCGACCGGGCAACCCTTGTGCTTCGGGCGCCGATTTCGTTTGAGGCCAGGCGGTCCGAGGACGCGCCCTTTTTCATCCCTAGAGCTTCTTGTTGAGACGCTCCGCCTCAGGAGTTCGTCATGCCGCTGAACAACTATGCCGTCCTGAAGGGACGCCCGATCAACAATCGCCTCGCGACGGGGGCGAGCCCCCATTACCAGGTCCTGATCTCGGAGAACGGAACGCTTCATCGGGTCGCGGTGAACGTCCAGTCGCAGGACGGCAGCGAAGTCCAGTTCCTGGTGCGCTCGCGGTTCCAACACCCGATCACGGATCCGCTCGCGGAGATTTCGGAGGGGCTGCACAAGGTCGCGAGCAAGCCCGGAGGCATCGCTCTCGATTTCATCCGCGGGAATCTCGCGCAGCCCTGGGAGTTCAAGCCGCTGCCCCTATCCGCCGCAGGTCCGGACAACGACCTCAACGAGAAAATCAACGCCTACGTCCAGCGTGCGATGTCGGACGAGCAGGCCATGGTCTACGCCTTCGGCGAAACCTGGGGACCCGAGACCAAGGCCGACCGGTATTTCGGATTCAAGCCGGGTCGCGGCATTCACGACATCCACTTCAACCAGGGCAACCCGCCCGGCCGCTTCGCCGAGCAGAACGGCCCGTGGCAGGACGGCGGCCTGATCTTCGAGTTTCCCGGCGAGCAGCAGTGGGTCGCCGTCTTTCTCAAGTTTCAGACCCAGGCCTGGCATTCGGATGACGAGACCGGCGGCGTCATCGTGCCGCCCGATCCCGAGCATCCGGACGATCCTCACACGCCGATCGACCCCGACATCATCCCGCCGCTCGACGTGCCCGACGGACTCGTCCGCGTCATCGCGGCCTACGTCAACGACATCAAGACGCCGGAGCGGGAGACGGTGACGCTCCTGAACACGTCCGATCGGCCCGTCGACCTCGGCGGCTGGACGATCGCCGACAAGCAGAAAAATAAGATGCGCCTTTCCGGTGCGATCGAAGCCGGCGCAACCCGCGTCGTCGTCATGCAGGATCCCGTGAAGCTCTCGAACAAGGGCGGGATCATCTCGCTGCTCGATGCGCGCGGCATCAAGGTTCACGGCGTCGCCTATACGAAGGAGCAAGCGCGCCAGCCTGGCCGGACCATCCCCTTCCAGTCCTGAGCGCACGGCACCTTCGCGCTCGCCCCGCTGAACCTTGGCGCGAGGGGCGCGTTGACCTCGCATGGGCAGCGAAGGTCGACAACGATGGCGCGCTTGAACATTCTTCTGATCTCGGCTTGCGCGGGGGCTTCGGCGCCACGGCCGCCGGGGCTCTCGATCGGGTCGAGCTGCGGCCACCGTCGGCGTTCGACTCGATCGGGGATCCGCACGCCCGTTCGATCGCGCTCTTTGCGGAGGCGGGGAAAGTCCTGACGCATCCGCGCTGCGTGAACTGCCACCCGGCGACCGATCGTCCGCTTCAGGGCGACATGCAGCGGCTCCACATCCCGAAGATCGTGCGCGGGGAAGCGGGCATGGGCGTGCCCGGCCTCGCCTGCACCGCCTGCCACGGCCGCGAGAACGTGCGCCTCGTCGGAACGAGCCTCCAGAGCGTGCCGGGCAATCCGCAATGGCATCTCGCGCCGGCCGAGATGGCGTGGGAGGGGCGGACCGTCGGTGAAATCTGCGCGCAGATCAAGGACCCGAGCCGCAACGGCGGCAAGACCCTCGCCGAGCTTCAGGAGCACATGGCCAAGGATGAACTGGTCGGCTGGGGCTGGGACCCCGGGCCCGGACGGGAGCCCGCGCCCGGAACGCAGGCGGAGCTCGGGGCGCTCATCCAAGCCTGGATCGACACCGGCGCCGCCTGCCCCTGAGCCGCGCGATCCCGTCGGCAAATCGATGGCCGCCCACTGCGGCCGGAAGACCGACGATCCCGATTTATGTTCAGCTTTTGTTCTTGCGGCGCGCTCCTCCCGAGGGCCACTCCCGACATCCCCAAGCGCTTCCGGCGATCGTGATGGCGACACCGCCATCGGGCTCGAAAATCGCGCGCGATTCGGGTAAACCTTGGCGCGGAAACCTGGAGGACGCCCATGTCTCGACCCTTCGCCGCCGTGATCGCGATCACGCTCGGCCTTCCAGTCCTCGCGATGATCGCGCTTACCGCCACCGGCGGCGTGAAGCCGGACTTCCTTCTGACCCTCCTTCTCGGCGGCGTGCTGATGGGCTTCCTGGTCGCCGGAATTTTCGAGATCAGGCGCCTGATCGAGGTCGATGACGGCGAGGATTCCGAGCACGACGAGAGCGGTGCCGAATCATCGACGGAAGCCGAGCTCGACTTTCTGCCGTTCGAATCGAAGGCGAAGCCGGCCGTCGAGGAGGCGAAGCCAATCGTCGTGCCCAGCGCCGCCATCGAAGAGATCGAAGTGGTCGTCCCTGCGGGCGTCGCGAACGAGGTCGAAGTCACGCGCGGTCACGACCTGGCGCCCGCCGCCGCGGAGACGGACGTTGCACCGGCGCCGCCGTCGCGCCCCAAGCGCAAGAACGGCGGACGGCGTAAGCCCGCGAGCGCCGCCTGAAGGGACCGCCCCTTCGGCGCGAAAAAGGCATCGCCGTTCCGGGCGATGCCTTTTCCTTGAGACAATTCGCGAAACCTCAGCGGCAGCGCCGAATGTGCTTCGTCACCGTGTCGCCATAATCATTCTGCTCGCGGACGATGATTGTGCGGCATCCCGCGACGCTGCCCGTCGTCATGCGGTCCTCGCGGATCATGCGCCGGCGCTCCCAATCGTGACGGCGCTCCCAACGATCGTCGTGGCTCGGACCGACGCGAACGCTCGGCCCATCCGGCCCAACATCGAACCGTACCTGCGCGCTCGACGGCGACGACAACATGCCGAACCCGAGAGCGGACACGGCGGCGGCCAGCAATAGCCTTTTCATCACTTTGAACCTCCTGAACATTTCGGAGGCAACGTCCCGGTTCGGCGACGGTTCCGCAGCAATTCGTGGCCTCCCTGCAGCGCCGGAAGCCGCGTCGCAGGGCAAATGCGTTGCCTTCCCGGCCTGCTTTGCGACCTCGGAGCGACGCGTTTCGCACTACCCGGCCGCGCCGTCACCCCAGTTCGCGGAACGGCTTTCGCCGTTGAGGAAAGGCAGCACCGTCGCCGCGAGTTCCGGCGCGAGGAAGATGTCGTAATGCGTCAGGCCCGGCAGGATGGCGAGGCGGTTCTTCGCCATGGTCTCGCGCTGCCAGCCTGCATCCCGCAGGCCGCCGCCGAGAAGCTGATAAAACTTGACGATGTGCTCCGGGCGGAACATGTCGCTGTCGCCGTAAACGAGCATCACCGGCATGGCGAGCTTCGGCACGTCCGCGGACCAGTCATACGGCGAGCGGATCCAGGCCCCCATGGCCTCGAGAAGACGCGGAAAATCCCCCGGCCTCGGCGCCCGGGCGACATACGACTTGTGCATCGGCGTGTCCTTCATCGCCTCCGCGAACGCCGCGCCGAGATGCGATTGCGCCTCGATCATCTCCTTATAGTAGCCGTCGTTCGCGAACGCCGCCGAGACGAGCGCGACCCGGCGCACCGCTTCGGGATGCTGCAGCGCGAGCTGGAAGGCGACGCCGGAGCCCATCGAATAGCCGAGCACGTCGACCGTGCCGTGGCCGAGCTCCTTGACGATCGCGGCCATGTCGGCGCCCATCGCCACAGGATCGATCGGCCGCTCGCCGAGGACGGTGCGGCCGTGGCCCTGCAGGTCGACGCCGATGACCTGCCGCTTCTCGGCGAGCGTCGGCAAGAGCGGGCTGAACATCTCGATCGAGCCGAGCCCGCCGTGCAGAAGCAGCAGCGGCTCTCCCTCGCCGCGGATTTCGTAATAGTACCGGATACCGCCGGCTTCGACATGGCCGCTGCGGCTCGGCGTCATGGCATCGTCGGCTTTCGGCGTCGTCATCGTCTTCTCCTCGGTGCGCCGGCCCCGGCTCCCCGGGTCGATGCGCACAGGACGTCGCGGCCGCGGCGATTCCGACAGGACCGGGCGAAAGAGTTCGCAGCCGCCCCGGTGGGCAGAGACCTCAAAGGACGGCGCGCACGACGCCGCCGTCGGCACGCAGGGCCGAGCCCGTGGTGGCGCTCGCTGCCGGCGAGCAGAGATAGGCGATGAGGCTTGCGACCTCTTCCGGATCGATCAGGCGGCCGAGGAGCGAGGTCGGCCGGTTGGCCTTGATGAAGTCGCGGCCCATCGCCTGAAGGTCCGGGTCGGCCTCGCCTGCCGCCATCTGCCGCATGAAGCCGGCGACGCCCTCCGAGAGGGTCGGCCCCGGCAGCACCGCGTTGACCGTGACGCCCGAGCCGGCGAGCGTTTCGGCAAGACCGCGCGCCACGGCGAGCTGGGCCGTCTTCGTCATGCCGTAATGGATCATCTCGACCGGAATCTGCACCGCCAATTCGCTCGAGACGAAGACGATACGGCCGAAGCCGCGCTCCGCCATGCGGGCCGCGTAATGCCGCGACAGGCGGACGCCGCTCATCACGTTGACCTCGAAGAAGCGGTTCCAATCCGCGTCGCCGATCTCGAAGAAGGGCTTCGGCTCGAAGATGCCCGCATTGTTGACGAGGATGTCCACCTCGGGGACCTCCGCGACGACGGCGCCGACGCCCGCAGCCGTCCCGACGTCGCCGGGCGCGGCGGCGAAGCGGCCGCCCTTGACGGTCGAGCGGAGCGTTTCGATCGCCTCCGCGACCCGCTTCGCCGTGCGCCCGTTCACCGCCACCTCCGCCCCGAGGAGGGCGAGTTCCCGGGCGGTGGCGAGGCCGATCCCCGCCGTCGAGCCGGTGACAAGGGCGCGGCGTCCGTCGAGATTGAGGTTCATGGGGGTCTCCGGGGTCCAAAAGAGGCCGAAACTGAGATTTTCGTTACGTAATCAGGGCTGGCGCCGAATGGGCCGGGCGCGGCGCCATGGCGCAGGTTGCCGCGGCAAGCTAAACTTATTGTGCATCGCACAAAATCTCCGCTCGTGCGTTGATGGGCGGGAAAGGCACATGCACATGAAGCGGAAACCGAACACCAACAAGCGGACGACGAGGATCGAGCCGCCGACACTCGACGAGGCGATCTTCGCCGCCCAGGGCCTCAGCGACGACCTCGCCCAGCAAGCCCGCATCGCCGCGGAGCTCATCGGGCTTCCCGAAGAGGAGGTCCGGCCGCACGTCCAGATCCACGCCCAGCGGCCGCCGACGCCCCGCGAGCGCTTCGCGGACCGCACCGCGGAGCGGCCCACGGTCGTGGTGGTTCGTCGCAGGTCGCGGGCGCCCGTCGCGGATCAGGCTCGCCGCTCCCTCGGGAGCGGGTCGGCCCGCTGATCCAGCTCCGGAGCACCGGCCCCAGGGTGCCTGTGTGCTCCGGATCACGAAGAAAATCGCGCCTTCATTTTACCTTACGGCAATCCCCGATTGCCGGAGGTGGCCATGTCGGCCTCGGTATCCGACTACGTTCTCGGCCAGCCGGACCGGGAGCTCGAACGCGCCTCCGACCAGGCCCGCGTATTGGAGCCCTTCACGCGGCAATTCCTGCGCGAGGCGGGTCTTGGGCCGGGGATGCGCGTCCTCGATGTCGGCAGCGGCGCCGGCGACGTCGCCTTCGTCGCGGCGGAGATGGTGCGGCCGGACGGCTCCGTGCTCGGCTTCGACCGGGCTCCCGACGCGGTAGCGAAAGCCCGCGCCCGCGCGCAAAGCCGGCGCCTCCACCACGTCAACTTCATCGCCGCCGATCTCGCCACCCTCGATCTCGGCCAGACCTTCGACGCGATCGTCGGCCGCTTCGTCCTGATGCATTGCCCGGACCCGGTCGCGACCCTGCGCCGGCTCGCGGCTCATCTCGCCCCCGGCGGCATCATCGCCTTCCAGGAATACGACATCGTCACCGCGCGCACCTGGCCGGCAATGCCGCTCTCGGAGCGCTGCCTGGAGCTTTTGACGCAGGCTTTCAAGACGGCTGGCGCCGACGCGCAGATGGGCTCGAAGCTGCACGCCGCCTACCTTGCCGCCGGCCTCCCGGCGCCGAAGCTCCGGCTTGACGCGAGCGTTTCCGCGGGCGGCGAGGCTGCCGGCATCCGCATGCTCGCAGAGGTGCTGGAGACCCTGGCGCCGGTCCTGCGCGCGATCGATCCCGGAGATACGGTCGGCGTCAGGACGCTGAAGGAGCGGCTTCGGGCGGAGATGATCGCGCATGACGGCGTGATCGTCGCCCCCGAACTGATCGGCGCCTGGTCGGTCGCAGCCTGACGCAACTCAGTAGCCGAAATCCCCCGGCGAAACGACGCGCCGCGGCCGGCCTCCTTCACAGAGATGAATTGCCTCGGCGCCCCGGCGGGCGCGATAATGTCAAGGTTGACGACGGAATCCGGCGACCGCACGGGAGCTGAGGCCATGACGACACCGAGGGAATACGCTAGGAGCGCAACGGCGGCTTTAAATCAGGTCCTGCACATCTCGGCACGGACGATTTCGATGCCGAACGAGACCGCCGCCGTTATCGAGCAGGCCATAAGGAACGCCACACGCGAGCGCGAGAAGCAGGGCCCGTCGGCAGTTGAAGGAGGTGCAGGCTGCGGCGCAGGAGCGTCTGACGCGATTGCTGAGCTCGTCGCCTGCGGTGATCTACAGCTTCAAGGCGACCGGCGATTTTGCGCCGACCTTCGTCAGCGACAATATCAAGGACGTGTTCGGCTACGCAGCCCGAGGAGTACCTCGAGGACCCGTCCTTCTGGCGCGACCGGGTCCACCCCGACGACCTGGCCCGCGTCGAGGACGCGATATCCACAATTCTTCCAGAACGGGGTCCACACGGTGGAGTATCGCTTTCGCCGCAAGGATGGCTCCTATTGCTGGGTGAACGACGAGCAGCATCTGATCCGCGACGGCGACGGCGAGCCGGTGGAGATCGTCGGCTCATGGAGCGACATCACCGCGCGCAAGGCGATCGGGGAGGCACAAGCCGCAGCGCAGGATCGCGTCGGTCGCCAGTTGCTCGCCAGCTCGCCGGCGGTGATCTACAGCTACAAGGCGACGGGCGATTTCGCGCCGACCTTCGTCAGTCAGAACATCAGGGACTGGCTGGGTTACGAGCCGCAGGAATACCTCGAGAACGCGGATTTCTGGCGGCGCTGCGTGCACCCCGACGACCTCGCCGCGGTGGAGGCCGCAGTCCGTCCAGCTGTTCAAGAAAGGCCGCCACACGGTCGAGTATCGATTTCTCAAGAAGGACGGCACCTATTGCTGGGTGAACGACGAACAGCGCCTGATCCGGGACGAGGACGGCCAACCGATCGAGGTGGTCGGCTCATGGAGCGACATCACCGAGCGCAAGCGAGCGGAGGAAGCCGTGGCGGCGGCCCGGGATCGCATCGAGCACCTGCTCGCCAGCTCGCCGGCGGTGATCTACAGCTTCAAGGCAACCGGCGACTACGCGCCGACGTTCATCAGCCAGAACGTGAAGGACCTGCTCGGGTATGACCGCGAGGAATACCTCGACAGTCCGGATTTCTGGCGCAGTCCGCGTACATCCCGAGGACAGCCCGCGCATCCTCAAGGACTATTCGCGCCTGTTCGAGGAAGGACACCTCAGCAGCGAGTACCGCTTCCGCAAGAAGGACGGCAGCTATTGCTGGGTCAGCGACGAACTGCAGCTGCTGCGCGACGCGGCGGGCGATCCGATCGAGGTGGTCGGCTCGTGGAACGACATCACGGCGCGCAAGCAGCTCGGCGAGGCCCTGGTCGCCGCGCAGGACCGTCTCGTGCACCTGTTGTCGTCTGCACCGGCGGTGATCTACAGCTACAAGGCGACGGGCGATTTCGCGCCGACCTTCGTCAGCCAGAACATCAAGGACTGGCTGGGTTACGAGCCGCAGGAATACCTCGAAAACGCGGATTTCTGGCGGCGCCGCGTGCACCCCGACGACCTCGCCGCGGTGGAGGCTGAGTCGGTCCAGCTGTTCAAGAAAGGCCGCCACACGGTCGAGTACCGATTTCTCAAGAAGGACGGCAGCTACTGCTGGGTGAACGACGAGCAGCACCTGATCCGGGACCAGGACGGCCAACCGGTCGAGGTGGTTGGCTCGTGGAGCGACGTCACCGCGCGCAAGGAGGCGGAGAATCGCCTTCCGGCGCAGCGAGCAGCGCCTGACCGACGCGATCGAATCGATCTCGGAGGGGTTTTCGCTGTACGACGCGGAGGACCGGCTGATCGTCTGCAACAGCGCCTATGGCGAACTTCTTTATCCCGGGCTGGGCACGCCGACGCCGGGCACGCCGTACGAAACGCTCATCCGCAACGCGGCGGAACAAGGTCTCATCGAGGACGCCAAAGGACGGGTCGAGGAGTGGGTTGCCGAGCGGCTGGCAAAGCACCGGCAACCGGGCGAGCCCCATGTCCAGCGCCGCGCCGACGGCCGCTGGGTCCAAATCAACGAGCGCAAGACGGCAGAGGGCGGGACCGTCGCCGTCTACACGAACATTACCGAGATCAAGCGAGCCGAAGAGGAACTTCGCGAGGCCAAGCGCAAGGCGGAGCTAGCGAACGAGCTCGTGAGCGAACAGAAGCGGGCGCTGGAGGTCCTGTCGACGAAGCTGTCGAAGTACCTGTCGCCCCAGGTCTATTCGTCGATTTTCACCGGCCAGCGCAACGTCGAGATCGCCTCGAACCGCAAGAAGCTGACCGTGTTCTTCTCCGACATCGTGGATTTCACCGCGACGACCGACGATCTGGAATCCGAGGAGCTGACCGGTCTGCTCAACCACTACCTGACCGAGATGTCGAAGATCGCTCTGGAGCATGGCGCGACCATCGACAAGTACATCGGCGACGCGATCCTGGCGTTCTTCGGCGATCCGGAGACGAGGGGTGTCAAGGAGGATGCCATGGCGTGCGTCAACATGGCGATCGCGATGCAGAGGCGGATGCGGGAGCTCCAGTCCGAATGGCGCGATGCCGGATTGGAAAAGCCGTTCCAGCTGCGGATCGGCATCAACACGGGCTATTGCACCGTCGGCAATTTCGGCAGCGAGGACCGCATGGACTACACCATCATCGGCAGCGAAGTGAACCTGGCGTCCCGGCTGCAGTCGCATGCCGAGCCCGGCAGCATTCTCATGAGCCATGAAACCTATTCGCTCGTCAAAGACATCGTCCTGCGCGAGGAGCAGGAAGCCCGATACAGGCCAAGGGATTTGCGAAGCCGATTCGCAATTACCGCGTCGTCGACCCGCTCGGCGAGCGCGAGCCCGAGGCCCGCCTCATCCACGAGGAGCGAGAGGGACTGCGCATCGTCGCCGACCTGCAAAAGCTCGATCGGGCGAGCGCCGTCGAGGCGCTGCGCGCCCTGATCGCACGGCTCGGAGGCTGAACAAATGCACGGGGGCTTCGGGCCGGCCGCCCTGCTGTTGTGGCTCGCCGCCGGCGCCGCGACGGCGGCGCAGGCGGAGGTTCTCGTCCACGTCGACAAGGCGAGCCAGCGGATGACGGTCTCGGTCGACGGGCAGGAGCGCTATTCCTGGCCCGTCTCGACGGGGATGGCGGGTTATCTCACGCCCGCCGGGTCCTTCACGCCGTTCCGGATGGCGCGGACCCACTTCTCGAAGGAGTGGGACGACGCGCCGATGCCGCATTCGATCTTCTTCACCGAAGCGGGCCATGCCGTGCACGGCAGCCGCGTCACCGGCCGCCTCGGCTCGCCGGCCTCGCACGGCTGCATCCGCCTGTCCCCGGCGAACGCCGCGACGTTGTTCGGCCTGGTTAAATCCGAGGGGCTCGGAAACACCCGCATCGAGGTTGCCGGCGACGATCCGGGCGGCGTGGGTCTCGCGGGCGGCGGGCGCGGCTTCCGCGGCCTGACGAGCTTCGACCCGCTCGCCTCCGGCATCATGATCGACGGCCCGGCCCCCCGGCGGACGCCGCGCCCCTAGGGGGCGGGACGCTCACGGTCTCGCGCCCGCGCGCGTGAACAGGCTGAAGACCGCCGCGGACAGAGCAACGACCATGGCGATGCGGATCGTGTGGTGCAGCAGCACGAAGGCGACCTCGCCGTTGAGCGCCAGCGCGATCAGGCTCATCTCCGGCAGCCCGCCCGGCGAATAGGCGAGGACGAGGTTCGTGACGGATTGGCCGGACATCGCCGAAATCCCGTATGAGAAGGCGAGCGTCGCGGCGAGGAGCAGCGCGGTCGAGCCGAGGGAGAGGGCGATGACGGTCAGGATCCTGCGCGGTGGCGTTCCGGCGAAGCGGCAGCCGATCATCGTGCCGATGACCGCCTGCGTGCCGAAGATCATCACGGACGGCAGCCGAAAATCCGTCAGCGCGAAGAAGTGGACAAGGCCGCTGACGAGAAGCGGCCCGAACATGTAGCGCGCCGGCAGGCGCAGGACCTTGCCGACGGCAACGCCGACGAGCAGCGTCGCGGTGAACCATGCGAGACTCTGCGGCGTGAGAACGGAGAGCGGGACCGGGTTGGCGCTCGCCCGCGGCAAGGTCGTCCCAAGCGTCGCCTGGACGAGGAACGGCAGAAGCAGCACGACGACGAAGATGCGCGCGGCATGGATCAGCGCGATCATGCGGTCGTCGCCGCCGCGCTCGCCGCCGAGAAGCGCCATGTCGACGAGACCGCCGGGCATGCCGGAGAAGAAGGCGGTGACGTGGTCGAGGCCGCCGACGTGCCGGAAATACAGGTAGCTGATCATGCCCGCCGTGAGCACGAGGCCGGCAACGCCGGCGATCGGCACGAGCCACTCCGCGGCCCGCGCGAAAGTGCCGGCGCCGAAGGAGGTGCCGAGCATGGTGCCGATCAGCGCCGACATCGGCGGCCGCACGGAGGCCGGCGCGGAGATCGGGAGCTTCAGGAGAGCGCCGACGCCGCAGGCCAGCATCGGGCCGAGCATCCAGGGCAGCGGCGCGTGCAGGGTCCAGAACAGGAAACCCCCGGCCGAGCCGGCGGCGAGGGCGAGGGCGAAACGCCAGCCGACGTCGAAGGATCGCCGGAGCCGGGCGTCGGGACGGGGCGGATGATCCATGCGCCCGGGGCCGGTCAGGCGTCGCCGACCTGGGCGCGATCGAGGATGCCGCGGGTGTCGATGCCGTCCGGCAGCGTGCCGAAGGCGTGACCCCAGTCGCCGTCGAGCCGCGTCGCGCAGAAGGCCGCCGCCACGGCCGGCGTCGAATGCCGCAGGAGAAGGCTCGCCTGGAGGGCGAAGGCCATCGTCTCGACGACCCGCCGGGCGACCGGCTCGAGCCGCGCCGGGTCGGCGAGGCGGCGGGCGAGCTCAGTCGAGAAGGCATCGAGCCGCGCATCGGCGCCCTCGGCCCTGCCGACCTCGTCGAGGAAGGCGTCGCGCGACGCGGGCTCGCGCTGCATCGCGCGCAGCACGTCGAGGCAGATGACGTTGCCGGTGCCTTCCCAGATGCCGTTCAGCGGCGCCTCGCGGTAGAGCCGCTCCATCAGGTGCTCGGCGATGAAGCCGTTGCCGCCATGGCATTCGAGCGCCTCGGCGACGAATTGCGGCGCGCGCTTGCAGGCCCAGTACTTGGCCACCGGCGTGCCGATGCGGGACAGAAGCCGCTTCCGCCCGCGTCGCGTCGGCGCGGTCGAGAGCCTGCGGCGAGGCGCATCGCCATCCACGTCATCGCCTCGCTCTCGATGGCGAGATCGGCGACGACGTTGCGCATGATCGGCAGGTCGACGAGCGAACGCTGGAAGGCGCGGCGGTGGTGCGTGTGGTGGATCGCCTGGCGACAGCGCCTGCCGCATCAGGCCGGACGAGCCGATCGCGAAATCGAGGCGCGTGCTGATGCGCCATTTCGATGATCGTGCGGATGCCGCGGCCCTCATCGCCGAGCATGACCGCGTGGAGGTCGTAGAACTCGACTTCGCGAGCTCGCGTTCGACCTGTTGCCGCACTTGTCCTTGAGCCGCTGCAGCTTCAGGCGGTTGCGGCCGCCGTCCGGCAGCCAGCCGGTCGGCGAGGAAGCAGGAGAGGCCCTTTTCGGTCTGCGCGAGCGTCAGGAAAAGGTCGCTCATCGGGACCGAGAAGAACCATTTGTGTCCGGTGAGCAGGTACGGCGCGCCGGAGCCGCGGCGGGCGCGTCGCGGGCCGCGCCGTCGTCATCGTCGCGCGCAGATCCGAGCCGCCCTGCTTCTCCGTCATCGCCATGCCGACCGTGACGCCGGCCTTGAGCTTGGCGTGGATCGGCCGCGGATCGTAGACGGGCGAATTGATCAGCGGCGCCCATTCGGTCGAGCATGCGCCGCGTCGTGCCGAAGGGCCGGAATCGAGGCGAAGGTCATCCCCATCGGGCAGCAGATGCCGTTCTCGCCCTGATTCCAGAGATAGCTCAGCGCGGCCCGCGCGACATGGGCGCCCGGGCGCGGGTTGCGTCCAGGCGAAGGAATGCGCTTCGCAGCCGAAGATGAGCGCGCATCAGTTCGTGATAGGCCGGATGGAACTCGACCACATCGATGCGCTGGCCGAAGCGGTCGTGCGTTCGCAGTTCCGGCAAGGACCGGTTGGCGCGCCGAGCGAGATCCTGCACCTTGGCGCTGCCGACGACCTCGCCCGCGCGGCTCAGGACGTCCGAGGCGAAGGCGCCGCCGAAGGCTTCCACGGCCTCGGCGAGGGGACGGTCACGCGCATAGGCGTCGTAGTCCTCGAGGGCGCCGGCCTGGTTGAGAACCTCGTGTGTCGCATAGGCCGCGCCGGCGCGGCGCCGCTCGGGCTCGACCGCATCGAAAGCCGCGCTCATCCCGCTCTCCCGGTGGAAACGACGGACCGCGCGGCTTCGGCGCCGCGCGGCTCAGGGGACTTCGATGTCGTAGAGCGCCGCCGCCTGCTGCCCACCGTGCAGATCCGCATCGGCCGGATCGCCCGCCGGCAGCGGGCGCGGGATGCTGATCTTGAAGGCGCGGGCGTTGTCGCAGACGAAGAAGCGGACGAGGTTGTGCGAGATGCCGTACCGCCGCGCGAACTCCTCCGCGTTGAGCGCGCCGGAATCGCGGACGCGGCGATAGGTGGCGTCGTCGCTGAAGAGAATGTCGAAAGTCAGCACGAACGGGCCCGCATTCTTGCTGCGGATCAGGCTCGCGAGTTGGTAGAGCTGCAAGAAACGTCCTCCCTCGGCCGAGCAGGCCCCCGCGCGGTGCCGGGTGCGCCTGTTCCGGTCAGCTCAACAGCCGCGTCTCCATCCGGAACATGTCCATCGGCCGCTCCGGCAGCACGACGTGGTTCGTGCACCAGCGCCAGACCGGACCACGGTCCAGGAAGGCCTGGTTGAACAGGCAGGCGAAGCCGGTGATGGCGCCGCTCCATTCCGGGATCGGCGTGTGCAGGAGGGGCTGGCGGGCGAGGTCGGCGAGCTTCGAGGCCTGTGCCTGCGTCGGCGCCGTGAGGCAGATGACGAGGCCGACCTCGTGCGGCAGCTCGGCGAGCTTCGGCTCGCGCATTCCCATGACCGCGTTGCGGCCGTAGACGTGGATGTCGAGCCGCCAATCCTCGCGCTTCAGGTCCTTGCCGAGGATGAGCTCGACCCGGCGCTCGATGCGCCCGCGCACGTCCGCGAGCCAGGAATCGAGCTGGCGGATAATGAGCGGATCGCGCACGCCGCCGACGATGACCGACTGGTAGCCGACGAGTTCGACGCCTTCGAGCTTGACGCTGTACTGCTCGGCCCGGTGAAAGCCGGCGCCGGCGATGCGCACGCTGACGTCGTCGACCTGCTCGAAGGTCGAGTGGGTGAGGTCGAGGGTGCCGGAGCACTCGACATGCAGGTAGGGATCGCCGTTCTCGTAGAGCGAATGCGCGGCGATGCTTTGCGGCGTGCAGCGCAGGCCTTCGCCGAGGGGCGTGATGACCGCGCCGTCGCGATCGAGCCGGCTGAACATCGTGCCCCGCTTCATCGTCTCGCAGGCGAGCGTCCCGCACTCGACGACCTTGCCGACGTGCCAGGCGATTCCTTCCGGGATGCCCTTCATGATCGGCAGCGCGGCGAAGACGGCGGAATCGCTCGAGCGGCCGGCGATGACGATATCGGCGCCGCCGGACAGGGCCGCCTGGATCGGCTCGACGCCCATCATGCCGACGATGCGGGTGCTGCGGTCGATGACGCCCTCGTCGAAGGTCGGCGCGTTGTCGAGGGGACGGATGCGGCCGGCCCGCATCATCGCCTTCAGGTAGGCCGGGTCCTGCTCGGACTTGATGCTGGCGACGCGGCGCTCGAGGCGGCGGTCGCGGATGACGTCCTGGACGATGTCCATCATCCAGTCGACATGCGGATCACCGCCTGCCGTCCCGACCGAGCCGATGACGATCGGCACGCCGCGGGGCACCTCCGAGAGCAGCACGTCGACCTCGTAGCGGACCGAATCGCGGGAATAGGCGCAGGTGCCGGAGCCGAGATGGAAGGGCCCGGCATCGACGGTGCCCGCATCCGCGCCGACGAAATGCGGCTTGCGGGAAAGGCCCTCCCTCAGGGTTTCCGGATCGAGGCCGCCGCCGCCGAGCCCGCCCGAGGCGTTCACGAACCGAACCTCCTGCTCCCGTTCCGCGACCATCGCCGTCTCCCTTCCGCAATGGCGCCGACGCTAGTCGTATTCCGGCGCATTGTCGACAATGAATCCAATCGCCCGGCCAAAAAGGCGATTGACGGCCACCGATCGGTATGTGTCATTGCCAGCGTGGGAAGAATTGTAGACAATTCGGTGGCCGCCGGAGACGAGGAGCCTGGGCATGCGCCGGTCTCGGAGCAGCTGTTCGGGCTGATCAGCACCGCCATCATCGACGGTGAACTGCCGCCCGGGGCGAGCATGACCGAGCCGGACCTCGCCCGGCGCTACGGCGTCAGCCGGGCGCCGCTCCGGGAGGCCTTGCGCCGGCTCGAGGAGCGCCAGCTTCTCGAGCGCAGCCCCTACCGCGGCATGCGGGTCGTCGAGCCTTCGGCACGGATGATCCGCGAGCTCTACGAGATCCGCGAGGTGCTGGAAGGGCTTGCCTGCCGCAAGGCGGCCCTCGCCATGACCGACGAGGATGTCGTTCGCGTGCGCGCGGCCTTGGCCGAGGAGCACCGGCGCATCGCCGCGCGGACCGGCTCGGCGGCGGATCTCGGCGGACCGGCCCGCTTTCTCAGCTTCCACACGCTCATCGCCAAGATCGCCGGAAACCAGGAACTGCTGCACCTCCTCAACCGGGAGATCTGGCGGCTTTTGCAGGCCGATTACCGGCGCCGCATCCATCGCCCGGAGGCCCTGCGCCGCGGACACCGGGAGCACCTGCGGATCCTCCAGGCCCTCGCTGCGCGGGATGGAGACCTCGCGGAGCTTTTGATGCGCCGGCATATCGCGAGTACGCTCCGCCAGCGCGAGATGGCCCTCGCGGACGCGGCAACGACCGGAGGTTCGCCGGCCGTCTAGAACGATCAAAACGACAGGGAGGAAGTCTCGATGCGAATGACATTGCTGCTCGGCGCCCTCGGCGTCCTGGCCACGATGGGCGCCGCCTCGGCGCAGACGAAGGTGCCCGCCAACTATCCGGCGGACTACGCCAAGGTCGCCGACGCCGCGCAAGGCGAGAAGGGCCTCATCATCTACGGCAACCTTCCGGAGGACGTCTGGGCGCCGGCGATCGCCGGCTTCAAGGCCAAGTACCCGGCCATCAAGGTCGAAACCCTCGACATGGGCGGCGAGCTCTGGGAGCGCTACTACGCCGAAAAGGCCGCCGGCACGCGCACCGCCGACATCATTCTCACCGGCACGATCGACCGCTGGCTCGAATTCGTCGATCGCGGCGAGGTCGCCGACTACAAGTCGCCCGAGAGCGCGGCGCTGCCCGATTGGAGCAAGCCCTTTCCGGGGCTCTACACGGTTTCGACCGACCCGCTGATCCTCGTCTACAACAAGCACGCGGTGCCCGGCGGCAAGCCGCCCGGCTCCCTTGCCGACGTCGTTGCCCTCACCGAAAAGAACGCGGCGCAAATGAAGGGGAAGGTGACGACCTACGACGCGGCCGCCAATCCGTTCGGCCTTGCGATCTACTGGACCTGGGTCCGGGACACGGCCGCGAAATGGGCGCCCCTCGACAAGATCGGCGCGTTCACGAGGCCCGAGCGCAGCGCCGGCACGATGCAGGAGAAGCTTCAGACCGGAGAGTACAATGTCGGCGTCTTCTTCTCGGGCGCCTCGATTCCGCGCCTGAAGCGGCCCGGCACCGTGGAGCTTCTCGACTACACGTTCCCGAAGGACGGTACGCCGATGATGATGCGCGGCGTCGCCATCACCAAGGGCGCCGGCAGCCCGAACGCCGCGAAGCTCTTCCTCGACTACATGCTCTCGCGCGAGGGCCAGATCGCCTTCGCGAAGGGCGGCCTGACGCCCTATCGCGACGACATCGCCCGCGCCGACGTGCCCTTCCAGACCCTCGGCTCGATCGGCGCGGAGATCGGCAAGGAGAACGTCCTCATCATCAACTACGACAAGAACCTCGTGTCGCAGCGCGACGCCTTCATCTCGCGATGGAAGCAGGCTTTCCGCGCCGCGCCGTAGCGCGGTCCCGACAGTGACAGCCGCCGCAACGGCGGAAGCCGGGCTCCCCGGCTCCGCCGCGACGCTTCCGCGTTCCGACAAGGCCGGCAGGCGCATCCAGATCGCGACGACGGTCGTCGCGCTCGCGATCGTCGCGGTGGCGTTGGCGCCGATCCTGATCCAGGCGGTCCTCGACAAGCCGATTTACGACCAGCGCGCCGTGCTGACGCTCGGCAACTTCGTCAAGCTCTTCACGTTCCCCGAGCTGAGGAGCATGGCCGTCGACACGCTCCTCTTCTGCGCGATGGCGATCGCCTTCTCGATGGTCATCGGCGTGGCGCTGGCGATCCTTCTCGGCCGCACCGACACGCCGGCCGCGGGCCTGCTCCTGAGCCTGCTGCTCTGGCCGCTCT
Organism: uncultured Alphaproteobacteria bacterium; assembly: GCA_963754975.1. Taxonomy (GTDB): domain Bacteria; phylum Pseudomonadota; class Alphaproteobacteria; order Rhizobiales; family Beijerinckiaceae; genus Microvirga. The sequence goes on from CAVWII010000007.1 coordinate 309,763, forward strand.
TCATCTCGCCCCTCGTCATCGCATTCGGCGCGATCATGGCCTACGGGCCGTCGGGCGTCGTGACCGGCTTCCTCGCCAACACGCTCGGGCTCGGGCCGCTCTGGAACCTCTACACCATTCCCGGCATAGCCGTCATCTCAGGCATCACCATGGTGCCGGCGACGATCCTCTATTGTCTCAGCGCGGCGCGGCAGCAGGACCCCGCGCACGAGGCGGCCGGGCGCGTCGTCGGGGCGTCGCCGGCCCGCATTCTCTGGCGCATCACGCTGCCGATGATGCGCCCGGCCCTGATCTACTCGACGGTCATGAACATCGTCGCGGCCCTCGAGATGCTGGCGATCCCCCTCATTCTCGGCGCGCCCGTCGGCATTCATCTCTTTACCACCTTCATCTACGAGCGCGGCTTTGAATCGGGCTCGCCGGATTACGGCCTCGTCGCCGCCGCGGCGGTCGTCCTGATGGGACTGATCAGCGTGCTCCTCGCGCTCCAGAACGCGCTGCTGACGAAGACGCACCGGTTCGTCAGCATCGGCACGCGGATCGGCCGGCCCGCGCACCTGCGGCTCGGCCGCTGGCGCTGGGTCGCCTTCGGCCTGATTGCGCTCTATCTCGTTCTCGCCGTCGGAATCATCGTCGGCACCGTCGTCCTGCGCAGCTTCACCTACGTGCTGTCGCCCTTCGTCTCGCCGCTCGACGTGCTGACGATCAAGAACTTCACCGACATCCTCGCGGTCCCGGTCTATTTCCGCTCAGTCGTCAACACCCTCGCGGTCGCGGCGATAACAGGCACCCTCGGCACGGCGTTCTTTGCCGCCATCGCCCTCGTCTCGCAGCGCTCGACGTTCCGCTTCAAGCGCAGTCTCGACGCGATCGTGCAGGTTCCGCGGGTGCTGCCCGGCATCATGGTCGGGCTCGGCGTCTTCTACGCCTCGGTCTTCGCGCCGGGGTTCGAACTCCTGCGCAACTCGATCTGGCTCCTCGTCATCGCCTATCTCGTCCGCTACATGCCGATCGGCTATGGCGTCATCGCGCCGGCACTGCTGCAGATTTCGTCCGATTTCGATCGCGCCGCCCGCGTCGCCGGCGCCGGATGGTCGACGATTGCGTTGAAGATCGTGCTGCCGATCGTCCGCCCCGCCTTGCTCGCGTGCCTGATCCTGCTCGTCATCCAGTCGACGAAGGAATATGCGGCGGCGGTATTCCTCTACTCCCCCGGCAGCGAGGTGATCGGCTCGACCATGCTGACGCTCTGGGTGCAGGGCCAGGCCGGGCCGGTGGCGGCGCTCGCCGTCATCCAGATCGCCCTCGTGACCCTCCTGATCGTCGTGGCGACGCGGGTGCTGAAGGTGAAGCTCAATGGCTGATCTTGCGATCGCCGACCTCGTGAAGCGCTTCGGCACCGTCACCGCGGTGGACAGGGTCTCGTTCGACGTCCGCGAGGGCGAGTTCCTGACGCTGCTCGGTCCGTCCGGCTGCGGCAAGTCGACCATGCTCGCCGCGATCGCCGGGCTGGAGCGCCCGACCGGCGGCCGCATCGCCATCGGCGGCGAGACGATGTTCGATTCGGCGACCGGCGAATTCGTCGACGCGCAGTTCCGCAATCTCGGCCTGATGTTCCAGTCCTACGCGCTCTGGCCGCATATGAGCGTGACGGAGAACCTGGCCTTTCCCCTGGCGCTGCGCGGCATCAAAGGCGCTGCGGCGCGGAAGCGGATCGACGATACGCTCGCGCTCGTCGAGATGGGGGCCTTCCGCGACCGCTATCCGGGCGAACTCTCCGGCGGCCAGCAGCAGCGCGTGGCGCTGGCGCGGACCCTCGTCTACGAACCGCGCATCCTCCTCCTCGACGAGCCGCTCTCCAATCTCGACGCGAAGCTGCGGGATCGCGCCCGCATCTGGCTGCGCGAGCTGCAGCGCCGCACCGGCGTGACGACCATCTACGTGACGCACGACCAGACCGAGGCGCTCGGGCTGAGCGACCGCATCGTCGTCATGAACGGCGGCCGCATCGCCCAGGTCGGGACGCCGAAGGACATTTACGAGAGGCCGCAGGACGTCTTCGTTGCCGACTTCATCGGCGCGGCAAACCTTTTGTCCGCAGAGATCGACACGCGCAGCCCAGGCGGCTGCCGCGTCCGCCTCAAGTCGGGCGTCGTCCTCGACGTCGTCTTGCCCGCCGACGGCGGCAGCCGGATCGTCGTCGCGATCCGACCCGAGCGCGTGCGGATCGTCGACGGCGACGGCGCGAACGTCGTCGCCGGCGTCGTCGTCGCGACCGAATACCACGGCGCCCTGAACGTTCTCACCGTCGACATCGGCGGCGAACGCGTCCGCGTCGAGAGCGTCCGCGACCGGCCGCCGGGGCCGGTCCGCGTGCAGTTTCCCGCCGACGCGCTGCGGATCCTGCCCGCGGCGTAGCCGCCCCGAGCCGCCGGCGCGGCGGCGCCCTCGGCATCGGGATGATGCTGGCTCCTCAGATCGGGATGTCCCGATGGCGCGCGTGCCGGCGGATCCAGGCTGCCGCGTAGCTGCACAGGGGCACGAGCGACTGTCCCTCGGCGCGGGCGATGTCGACGATGCCGTGCATCAGGTCGCTGGCGACGCCCTTTCCGCGCAGCCGCGGCGGCGCCTCCACGTGCGTGATCAGGAGATCGCTGCCGCGCCGCCGGTAATTGGCGAAGGCGACCTCGCCCTCGACGTCGAGCTCGAAGCGGCTCTTCTCCGCGTTGTCGCGCACGTTCGCCATCTCAAGCGTCCCCGTCGGACCTCGACGACAACGCCCGCCGCCCGCCCGCTGTTCCGCGCGAGGCGCGGATCAGCGGGCCGCGGTCCGGGACGCGGGCCCCGGCGCTGCGAAATAGCTGTGTCCGAGCGCCCGCTGCGTCTCGTAGATCGAGCCCGCGAACTTCGCGGGGGGCAGCGGCAGCCGCACCGGCACCGCCGTCGCCCGCGGCACAACGGGATCGCACGCTCCGCAGACGATCCGCGCCTGCCATTCGGCCCAGTCCTTGGGCTGATGCGTGGCGACGAGGGGCCAGGCGTCGGCCGCCGCGTATTGATAGAGCAGGAGCCGCCGCGGCTTCGCCGACGTGTTCACCGCCGAGCCGTGAATGGTGAGCACGTGGTGAATCGAGATGCTGCCAGCCTTGCCGGTGCATGGTACGGCCTGCGAGAAGTCGAGCCCGCTTGCGACGGGATCGATCGCGCCGCAGAAGGCGCCGTCGCCGTGGTGGTCGTGGACGGGGCCCGCGATGGCTGCCCGGGATGCAAAGCAGCGGCCCGTTCTCGATCCCGCAATCGTCCATCATCACGCCGACCGCGCAAAGATCGCTGTTGGTGTGCGGATAGAAGGCCCAGTCCTGGTGCCATTCGACGGCCGCGCCGTAGCCCGGCGATTTCATGTTGAGCTTCGAGGTGTCGAAGCGGATCGCCGGCCCGATCAGCTCCCGCAGGATTTCGAGGATCGCGCCGTGGCGCATCACCGCAGTCGAAGACCGGATGCTGCTGATGCGGCGTCTTGATGCGCCGCACCCGCGGCTCCGCCGGCGTGTGCGACGGCTCGAGATCGTAGACCTCGTCGTGCGCGGTCAGGAGGCGCGCGCTTCTCGACGAGTTCGTCGGTGACCCGCCGCAGATCGTCCATCTCGACCGGCGAAAGCACGCCTTCGACGACGATGAAGCCGTCCCGTTCGTAAGCTTCGCGTTGGGCGGCGGTCAGGCCCATGGCCGTCTCCTCTTCGTCTTTATGCTTCAAAGCGAGGCCGTCAGGCCCCCGTCGACGGTGAGCACGGTGCCGGTCGTGTAAGCCGGCAGCGGCGAGGCGAGATAGAGCGCCGCGGCGCCGAGTTCGTCGAGCCGCCCCCAGCGTGCCGGCCGGCGTGCGCGCGGCGATCCGCCCTTCGAACCCCGGATCGGTCTTGCCTGAGACCGCTGTTGCCCTCGGTCGGAAAGTAGCCGGGCGCGAGCGCGTTGACGGTGATGCCGTGCGGCGCCAGCTCGACGGCGAGCGCGCGCACCAGCCCGTTCAAGGCCGGCCTTCGCGGCGACGTAGCCGGTGATGCTCGGTCGCGCGACCCGCCCATGATCGACGACATGAAGACGATCCGGCCTGGCGCTCGCCGGGATCATCAGGCGCGCCGCCTCGCGGGCGAGGCGCCAGCCGGCGGTCAGGTCCGCCTCGACTGACGCTGCGCCATTCCTCGTCGGTCTGTTCGAGCAGCGGCTTGCGCACGATCGAGCCGGCATTGCTGACGAGGATGTCGAGACGCCCGTGTCGCCGCGCCGATCGCTTCGATCGCGGCGACCGAGGCGGCCGCGTCGGTGACGTCGAACGCGCACCGTCTCCGCGAGGAGGCCCATCGGCGCAGCGCGTGCGCGGCGCGGCTCGAGGGTCCGCGCATCGCGCCCGTTGAGCGATGACGCGGGCGCCGGCGGCGGCGAGCGACTTGCGCCATGGCAAGGCCAAGGCCGCGCGAGGCGCCCGGTCACGAGGGCGACGCGGCCGGTGAGATCGAAGAGGGGCATGCGACGTGCGAGGTCCATAGTCGATCCGCGGGTCGATATAGGCATAGAGCACGTCGACGACGAGGTTGATGCCGACATAGACGACCAGGATGACCAGGATGCAGCCCTGGATCAGCGGGTAGTCGCGGGTGCTGATCGCCTGGATCAGCAGGCGGCCGAGGCCCGGATAGGTGAACACCGCCTCCGTCACCACCGCGCCGCCGACGAAGTTCGCCATCATCAGGCCGACGATCGTGACGAACGGCAGGAGCGCGTTGCGCATGACGTGGCGCCGATGACGACGTCGCGTTCGCGCAGGCCCTTGGAGCGCGCGGTGCGGACATAGTCGGCGCTGCAGCTCGGCGACCAGCGAGGCGCGCAGGAAGCGCGCGAAGATGCCGGAGACGTAGAGGCCGAGCGTCAGGGCCGGCAGCAGCGTGTTGCGCAGCATCTGCGCGGGCGATTCGCCAGAACGGCACGTAGCCCGAGGCCGAGGGCAGCCAGCGCAGCTCGACCGCGAAGAAGCAGGATGAGCAGGATGCCGAGCCAGAAGGTCGGCACGCCGAGCGCGAGCGCGCTCCAGCCGCTCAAGCGCGCGGTCGAGCAGGGAGCCGGGCGCAAGCGCGCTCGACGACCGCGACCGGGATGCCGAGGAGCGAGGCCGACGAGGGTCGCGGCGACGGCGAGCTGCAGGGTCGCCGGCAGGCGCTGCGCCGATGAGATCGAGCACCGGCTCGCGGCTGTGGATCGAGGTGCCGAGATCGCCGGCGCAGCGCGCCCTTCAGCCAGTCGCGTACTGCACGAGCACGGGACGGTCGAGGCCGAACTGCTGCGTCGCCGCGGCGATCTGTTCCGGCGTCGCGTTCTCGCCGACGATCGCCGCGACGGGACCGCCCGGAACCGCATAGATCATCGCCCAAGATCGCGAGGGATGCGATCAGAAGCGACCGGCAGGAGCTGCAGGAGCCGGCGTGCGATGATAGCCGATCATGGCCGGCCGCCTTCGAGGGCGAGGTCGCTCGCGACCTCGTGGCGATCCTCGAGCACCGCGGTCAGGGCGCGCCCGATGGTGTCGAACGACAGGATCGTCAGCGTCAGCACGAGGCCGGGCAGCACCGCATAGGTCGGCGCCTCGTAGAGATAGTCCTTGCCGGTGCGCAGCATCTCGCCCCAGCTCGGCGTCGGCGGCGGAATGCCGACGCCGAGGAAGGCGAGCGCCGCCTCGAGCAGGATCGCGACCGAGGACAGCACCACCATCTGCACCAGGATCGGGCTCAAGGCGTTCGGCAGCACGGTGCGGAACATGTTGTAGGTCGGCGTGCCGCCGAAGGCCTCGACGGCGGTGACGAAATCGCGCTTGCGCAGCGACAGCACCTGCGCCCGCGTCACGCGCGCGAAGCTCGGAATGCCGGTGATGCCGACCGCGACGAGGGCCGCCGCCTGGCTGCGGCCGAGGACGGCGATCAGCGCCATGGCGAACAGGATGCTCGGCAGGGCGAGCAGCACGTCGACGATGCGCATCAGCAGCGCGTCGCGCCAGCCGCCGAAGAAGCCGGCGATGAGGCCGATCGGCACGCCGATCAGCGCCGCGATCGGCGACGGCGCCGGCTGCGGTCAGGAGCGAGGTCCGCGCGCCGTAGACGACGCGGGCCGAAGATGTCGCGGCCGAGTTCGTCCGCGCCGAACCAGATGCGCCGCGGAGGGGCCCTCGAGCGGCGCGCGCGAGGTCCTGCGCCAGCGGGTCGAACGGCGAGCCGATCCGCGAGGATCGCGGCGAGGATCGAGAACCGCGAGGAAGAGCAGGCTCGCGAACGCGCCCTTGCGCGATAGCACGCGGCGGAGGAGACCGGCATTCGGCCGCGCCGTCACGACACGGCTCCGAGCGGTTGCAGCCGCGGCGCCGCTCCGGCCAAGCGCTCGCCGGCCGTCCGAGCGGGCCGGCGTGATGGCAGGCGCGACGTCGGCAGGCCGGGATAGGGCTCGAAACGCGGCGCCTCGACGGCGCAGCGCGCGCTCGCCCGGAAGCAGCGCGGATGGAAGGTGCAGCCGGCTGGCGGCGAAGCCGGGTTCGGGATCTCGCCCTGCAGCACGATGCGCCGCCGCGCGTGCGCGCCCAGCCGGATCGGGCACCGGCACGGCGGAGAGCAGCGATTGCGTATAGGGATGCGTCGGCTTCGCGTAGAGCGCCGCCTTCTCGCTCTCCTCGACGATGCGGCCGAGATACATGACGGCGACGCGGTCCGAGATGTGGCGCACCACGGAGAGGTCGTGCGCGATGAACAGATAGGCGAGGCCGAGCTCGCGCTGCAGGTCCTGCAGCAGATTGACGATCTGGGCCTGGATCGAGACGTCGAGCGCGGCGACCGGCTCGTCGAGGATGAGCAGGCGCGGCTTGCAGCGCCAGCGCGCGGGCGATGCCGATGCGCTGCTTCTGGCCGCCCGAGAACTCGCGCGGGTAGCGCCCGAGCATCGCCGGCGAGAGGCCGACCATCTCGAACAGCGCCGCGATGCGCGCCGCGCCGCCCATCGTCGTCGTAGAGGCCGTGGATGCGCAGCGGCTCGGCGACGATCTCCCCGACGCGGCAAGCACCGGGTTGAGCGAGGAGTACGGGTCCTGGAAGACGTACTGCATCTGCCGGCGGACGGCGCGCATGGCGCGCGCGCCGAGGCCGGTGATCGTCTGCGCCGTCGAAGACGATGCGGCCGCCGGTCGCCGGCACGAGGCCCATGATGGCGCGGCCGGTCGTGGTCTTGCCGCAGCCGGATTCGCCGACGAGGCTCGAGCGTCTCGCCCGCGTGCACGGTGAGGCTGACGCCGTCGACGGCCTTCACCGTCGCCGATCGTGCGGCGCAGGATGCCGGAGCGGATCGGGAAAGTGCACCTGCAGGTCGTCGACGACGAGCAGCGGCATCGCGCGGCGGCATCGGCGCGGCGGCATCGCGCGGCATCGCGACGACTTCGGGGCCGAGGCGGCGCGGCGTCGACCTCCTCGGCGAAGTGGCAGGCGGCCTCGGTGTCGCCGCGACGGGCCGCAGCGCCGGGTCCTCCGTCGCGCAGCGGGGACGGTCGCGGCCGACGGCGCAGCGCGGATGGAAGGCGCAGCCCGGCGGCGAGGCGCGCCGGGTCGGCGGCTGGCCGGGGATCGGATCGAGCCGCGCCTCGGCGCGCTTCGAGACGCGGCATGCTCTTCAGCAGCGCCACGGTGTAGGGATGGCGCGGCTGCCGGAAGATCGCCTCGACCGGCCCGGTCTCGACGATGCGGCCGCCATACATCACCGCGACGCGATGGGCGACTTCGGCGACGACGCCGAGATCGTGCGTGATCAGGATCACCGCCGCGCCGGTCTCGGCCTGGCGCTGCGCCAGCACCGCGAGCACCTGCGCCTGCACGGTGACGTCGAGGGCCGTCGTCGGCTCGTCGGCGATGATCAGCTTCGGGCTGCCCGGACATCGCCATGGCGATGACGGCGCGCTGGCGCATGCCGCCGGAGAACTGGTGCGGATATTGCCGCGCGCGTCCGGCCGGATCGGCGATGTCGACCTCGCGCAGAAGCTCGACCGCCCGGGCGCCGCGCCTCGCTCGCCGCGAGGCGGCCATGCGCGACCTGGCCCTCGATGATCTGGCGGCCGACCGGCAGCACCGGGTTCAGCGTCGTCGTCGGGTCCTGGAAGACGAAGCCGACATCCTGGCCGCGCAGGTGCCGCAGGCGCTCGGCCATCGCGCCGACGACTTCCGTCGCCGACGAGGACGATCGACCCCTCGACCCGCGCCGTGTCCGGCAGAAGCCCGGCGATGGCGAGCGCAGGCGACGCTCTTGCCCGAGCCGGACTCGCCGACGATGCCGAGCACTTCGTTCGGATGGACACGTCGAAGATCGATGCCGCGCACCGCGGGCACCGGCCGGCCCGAGCCGGCGAACGTGACGTCGAGGGCCCGCACCGACAGGACCGGGTCCGCCGTCAGGCCATCCCTTGCTCCGCCTCCGGCGGGCGCCCGGGCTCATTAGGCTTGAACCCGATCGTGCGCGCGACCAGCATGTTGTCGATGTCGAGCGTGAAGCCCGCCGACGTTCTTGGCGGCGACGATCAGGCCGGCGTCGTAGGTGTTGGTCGGGATCGCGAAGGCCGTCTCGACCAGCACCTTGTTGAGGTTGTCGTAGGCGGCCTTCACGTCGGCGCCCGCGCCGAAGGTCCTGTTCACGCGCTCGATCGCCTCGACATAGTCCGGGATGCGGATGCGGCGTGCCGAGGATCGGGTTGTTGGCGGTGCGATAGATGCTGTTCGTCGCGACGCGGGCGGGAACTTCTGGATGTTGCCGATCGCCGCCGAAGACCGCGTCGAAGTCGCCGCCGAGCAGCGCATCGATGAACTCGGCGCCCTGCTTCAGGTCGAGCTGGATCGTTGATGCCGACCTTGGCGAGCGTGCTCTGGACGATCTGGCTGATCGCGACCGACGGCTGGTCGCCGCCGTTGACGAGGAGCTTCCAGTCGCTCATCTCGGCCGCCGAGAGGCCGGAGGCCGCGAGCAGCGCCTTCGCCTTGTCGAGATCGAAGGCGTAGCTCGTGTTGTAGGACTGCGTCGAAGGCCGGGCTCGCCGGCGCCCAGGGCAGCGCGACGACCTCGCCGAGACCGGCATAGCCGACGCGCAGGATGCCCGCGCGATCCATCAGGTAGTTGAAGGCCTGGCGGAACTTCTCGTTCTTGAACGGACCGCGCGTCGTGTTGATGCGGAACACCTGCACCAGCGGGCCAGGGCCCTGGATGAGCTGGTAGCCGGCGCTCTTCAGGCGCACGGCGCTGCGCGAGGAGCCGCCGTAGACGATGTCGACGGCGCCGGATTCGAGCGCTGCGGTCGCCGCCGCATCGTCGCTGAAGATCGTGAGCACGAGGTCCTTCGAGACCGGCTGCTTCTCGCGCCAGTAGTTCGGGTTGGCGGTCTTGAGGCGATGCGCTGGCCGACGACGCGCTCGCCCAGCATGTAGGCGCCGGTGCCGGCGGGCTTCGTCTCGACGGTGTCGATGCCGGCGGGATCGATGACCGAGATGAACTGCAGGAGGTCGGTGATCTGGCGCTCGGGCGCCGGGCCGTTGAAGTTGAGCCGGATCGTGTACGGATCGACGACCGTCCAGTCCTTCACGAAGGACATCGTCGCGTAGACGTTCTTGCCGCGCTTGCGGATCGGCGCGCCTTCTTCAGGGTCGCTGCGACCGCGTCGGCGTTGAACGGCGCGCCGCTCTGGAACTTCACGTCCTTGCGCAGGGTCAGCGGTGACCGACGTGTTGTCCGGCGCGATCGTCCAGGCGGTCGCGAGGCTCGGCATCGCCTTGCCGTCCGGCGTGTACTCGAGGAGGCTGTCGTAGAGGTTCTTGATCAGCGGGAAATTGACCGTCGAGAACTGCTGCGGATCGAAGTTGCTGATCTCGCTCAGGATGGCGACACGCAGCTGGCCGCCCTTGAGGTCCTGCGCGGCCGCCGGCAGCGGATGCGAGGAGCGGCGCCGCGGCGAGGAGCGCGAGGCCCTTCAGGCGCGTGCCGTCGAAGAAGACCGGGGCTCATGGGATCAGTTCCTCCTGCGATCGTTGACGTCGTCGCGCTTCAGGCGACATGCTCGCGCCGCCGCCGGCTGCGCCGGCGCGCGCGCCGGTCGGCGATCGGATCGAGCGGATAGATCGGGCGCGGCAGTGCGCCGCCACGGCAGCGTCGACGACGTCCGACTGGCCGGGCCCGCGCGTGTCGACGCGGATCACCCGCGAGGTGATCGGCGCGAAATACTGGAAGTTCGAGGCCGTCTTCAGAACCGCCATCTTGTAGTCGGCGAGGCTCGATGCCGAAGGCGCGGTAGACGTCGGGCACGTTGCCGGCGACGCCGCGCAGCTCGCTGATCAGCATCGTCACCGGCCCGACCTCGAAGATCGACGGTCCGGCCCATGTCGACTTCGCGCTGGTGGTTGTCGGTGAGCGCGATGATGCCGCCGCCGATCCGTGCGCACGGTGCCGGTGACTTCGAGGGGCGTGAAGAACGCCGTCGCCGCGTCGCCCGCCGAGCGGCAGCGTGACGCGTCGCGCCCTCGCCCGGCCGCGACGAGACGCGCGACCGCATCGGGCGCGATCATCGGCACGAGCGCCGGGCTCGCGATGCCAAGGCGCAGCATCGCTTCGAGGATAAGGTTGCTGTCGCCGGCCGCGCCGCCGAACACCGTGTCGCCGGTGTCGCTGAGCACGACGACGCCGCGCTCGGCCGCGTCGGCCATGCGCACCGCCTCGTCGATCGGCACGCGCCTCCCGCACCTGGAAGGCGTCGCGCAGCGACCAGGCGAGATCGGCGAGTTCGTCGGCGAGCCGTCTCGGCAAGCGCCCTGTCGCCGTCGGTGACGACGATCGTCGCCCAGCCGCCCTCGGCGACGTCGAGCCAGGGCTGCATCGGATAGTTCGAGGCCTGCAGGACGCGCGGGTCCGCCTCCATGGCGCGGGCGCGGTCGAACCAGGCCTTCATCGGCCCCTGCGAGGTCAGGAACTGCTCCTGGTGCGAGAGCAGCGGGATCTTGCGCCACGCCGTCACCGGCGTCGACCTCGCCGGCGACGATGCGGATCAGGAGCTCCGTTCCGATCCTGCCGGTGTCGAAGGGGTCGTGCGGCTGCGTGCGGTGGCCGACGATCGCCGTGCTGATCTCCACCATCTTGCGCGTGACGTTGGCGTGGTGGTCGAGGCCGAGCACGATCGGCACGTTCGGCCCGAGGATCGCGCGGCAGAGCGCGACCTGCTCGCCCTCGACATCGTCGATGCCATCCGCCGCGCAGGCGCCGTGCAGTTGCAGCGCGAGCCCGTCGATCGGCCCGCCGCCGCGAGGCCCGCGCCGGATGCGCTCCTCGAAGTAGCGGTAGGCCTCGCGCGTGATGCGGCCGCCGGCGACCGCCCAGCTCCGGATGATCGGAACCGTCTCGACGGCGAAGACCGGATTCCTCGACCGCCTGCGAGATGGCCGCCGATCTGGCCGATGCCGCGCAGCTTCGCGACGATCTCCTCACCCTCGAAGATGCCGAAGGCCTCGTAATCGCGCAAGCGTCGTCGGCACGGGATTGAAGTCGTTCGTTTCCTGCGCGACGTGGATCAGCGCGATCCTCATATCCCCTCCACGGCCGTTTTTCGGCCGATGTCGCTTCGTTCCGGGCGCCTCCGCGCTGCGGCGGCGGAGCGCAAGCCGCAGCGGCCGAAATCGCCCGCGAGGTCAGGCTAGGAACCGGCAAAATTCGTGTCAAGAACACGCCGTTTCATCGGACGGAACAGAGGGCGAATCCGGCCGCGCATCAGCCGCCCGAGCCGCGCTGCCGCCGCGGCGGGATCGGCGCCGAGATGGACGGAGAGCCGCTGCGAGGCTTGCTGCAACGCGGCGATCGCCGCCGCCGTGATCGCCGGCGTCATGCGCCGCTCCGGCGCCGCGAGGCTCAGCGCGGCGAGAGGGCGTCCGGCCTCGTCGAGGATCGGCACGCCGATGCACATCGAGCCATCCTCGTTCTCCCCGATCTCGACGGCGTAGCCGCGGCGGAGCACCTCGTCGATCTGGCGGCGCAGCACCTTGCGGTCGGTGATGGTCTTCACGGTCATCGCCTTCAGCGAGCGCTCGAGCAGACTCCCGCCGCAGGGGCTCCGGCAGGAAGGCGACCATCGCCTTGCCGAGGGAGGTCGAATGCAGCGGGTGGCGCTCGCCGACCCGCGCCTGCATGCGCAACGCCCGGTTCGCCTCGACGATGTCGATATAGACGATATGACCTTCGCTCAGGATCGCGAGATTGATCGTCTCGTTGAAGAGGCGGCCGAGTTCGGCCATCTCCGGCTGCGCCAGGGTGCGCAGCCGCTGCAGGCCCTTGTCCAATTTGGCGAGCGCCCGGAAGCGCAGGCCGACGCCGTAGCGGTCGCGGCTGCGGTCGTGGCTCAGGAAGGAGGCCGCGGTGAGCGTCTGGAGATAGCGGAAGGCGGTGGTCTTCGGCAGCTTCAATTCCGCCGCGACTTCGGAGAGCGTCACCTCGTGACCCTTCTCGGCGACGTGCTCGAGCACGCGCAGCGCCTTCAGAACCGGCTGCACGATGTAGGTCTGGCCGACATCGCTCATCGTCGCTCGCAATCCTCCGCCGCCGGAACGCCGTCCCGTGCGAAAACTATCGCCGATTTCCGCGTGGCGAAACAAGCATTCCTTTACAGGAAATGCCGGCTCTGGTCTCCTCGGCGGCAACGGAACCGTCAAGGGAAACGCCGCCGTGACAGCCTCGCCCGCCGCCAATGCCGCCGCGCGCGGCGCGCTCTCCTTTGCGGAATCGGCGCGCCGGATCGCCGACAACGCGCGCTACGATCGGCCGGCGGCGTCAACAGCAATTTCCGCCTCGGCATCTCGCCGACGCCCCTCGTCTTCGAGCGCGGGGAAGGCCCCTATCTCTTCGACGCCGACGGCAACCGGCTGATCGACTATTACCTCGGCATGGGCCCGATGATCCTCGGGCACAGCCCGGCGGCGGTCCGCGCCGCGGTCCACCGGCAGGTCGATCGGGGCATTCTCTTCGCCGGGCAGAGCGAAGTCGAGGCGGAGGCGGCGCGGCTCGTCTGCGAGATCGTGCCCTGCGCCGAGCGCATCCGCTTCGGCTCCTCGGGTTCCGAGGTGGTGCAGGCGGCGATCCGCCTCGCCCGCGCCGCGACGGGCCGGCGCATCATCCTGAAGTTCGAGGGCCATTACCACGGCTGGTTCGACAACGTCCTGTGGTCGACGGCGCCCGGCCTCAACGCGGCGGGGCCGGAGGAAAGCCCGGTCCCGGTCGCCGGCAGCGCCGGCCAGGACCCGCAGGCGGCCGACGGCATCGAGGTGCTCGGCTGGAACGATCTCGAGCGGCTCGAGCGGCGCCTCGCCAAGGGAGACGTCGCCGGCGTGATCATGGAAGCGGCGATGTGCAATGCCGGCGCGATCCATCCCGCGCCCGGCTATCTCGAAGGCGCGCGCGCCGCGTGCAGCCGGCACGGCACGGTGCTCATCTTCGACGAGGTGATCACCGGCTTCCGGCTCGCGCCCGGCGGCGCGCAGGAGCGCTTCTGCGGTCACCCCGGATCTCGCGACCTTCGGAAAGGCGATCGCCAACGGCTTCCCGGTCGCGGCCCTCGCCGGGCGCGCCGACCTCGTCGATCTCTTCGCCACCGGCGGCGTCGTGCATGGCGGCACCTACAACGCGCAATGCGTGACGATGGCCGCGACCGTCGCCACCCTGCGCGATCTGACGCCGGCGCTCTATGCCGGCATCGAACGCCGCGGCCGGCGGCTGATGGACGGAATCGGAAAGAGCCTCGCCGCGGCCGGAATCGAGGCGGTGGTGACGGGCTTTCCCGGCATCTTCCATGTCGGGTTCGGCCTTTACGCGCCGGCCCGCAACTATCGCGACCTCGTCCGGCTCGACCGGCCGGCCTATGTCGCCTTCGCGACGGCGCTCCTGCGGCGCGGCGTGCGCGTGCTCGAACGCGGCGCCTGGTTCCTCTCCGGCGAGCACGACGACGGCGTCATCGACATGACTCTCGCCGCCGTCGAGGACGCTGCCCGCGAGGTCGCCCGCGGCCGGTGATCGCGCCAAGTCCGATTTCGATGTCGCGGCGGCCGAACGCCGCGAGCCGGCGGACGCCGCAACGGTTCTGCGCCCTGATGGCGAAGCAGCCGTGCCTGCGGCGCGACGCTCAGCCCGGCGACAGCGGCCATCCGATCGGCACCGCCGCCGCATCGACGCCGACGAGTTTCGCCGCGTCGAGGATCGCCGACCAGGAGGTCGGGTCGATCGGAATGCCGTCGCGCTCGCGGACCTGCCTGCTCAGCGTTTCCGGCTCGCCGGGCAATAGGATCGCCGCGTCCGCCTCGGAGCGGGTCCAGCCGAGAAAGGCGTCCATCTCGGCGCCGAACGCGTCGGCCGTCCCGAGCGTTTGCGGCGAGATGACGATCGAGAGCATGGAGTTGATGATCGCCTCGCGGCTCTTCGGGCCCGTCTGCGTGCGGCCGCCGATCAGCGCCGCCCCCAAAAGCTCGCAGGCGACGGCAAGGCCCCAGCCCTTGTGATCGGCCATCGGCCGCAGGGCGCCCTTCGGCTCGTCGAAAAGAACCGACGGATCGACCGTTGGCTTGCCGGCCGCGTCGAATAGCGTTCCCGGCGGCGCCGGTCGGCCCTTGTGATAGGCTTCGCGGACCTTGCCGGCCGCCCATTTGCTGGTCGCGAAGTCGACGACGAGCGGCGGCTCGCCGTGGCGCGGAATGCCGACGCAGAACGGGTTCGTGCCGACCCGGGCGCGGACGCCGCCGAACGGCGCGACGATCGGCTCGCTGACGACGTTGACGAAGTGCACCGAGGCGAGGCCCGCCGCGGCGCATTGCTCGGCCCAATGGCCGATGCGGCCGAGATGGTGGCTGTTGCGCAAGCCGAGCAGGCAGCAGCCGTCGCGCGCGGCGCGGGGGATGGCGAGGGCGAGGGCGTCGTGCGCGCTCACCTGGCCGGGAGCCTGGCGCGCGTCGCAGATCAGGATCGGACCGGAATCGAGAACGACCTCGATCGGGCGGTCGAAGGCGAGTTCGCCGGCGAGGGCATTGCGGATATAGGCGGGAATCATGCCGACGCCATGCGAGTCGTGCCCGCGCAGATTGGCCTCGACGAGCTGATCGGCGATCAACGCCGCATCGCGCTCGGGCGCGCCGGCGGCGCGGAAGATCGCGCGGACGAACCGCGCGAGATCGTCGTGCCGATAGAGATTCGACGGACCCGACGGGGCGGAAGCGTTCATCGCGACTCCCATCTTGACAATGCTCCATTCGCCTCTCCCCGCGTGCGGGGAGAGGCAAATCCGCGCCTTTCAGGGAGATGCGTGAATGCCGCAGGCGTGGGGGAGAGGCATTCGCGCGGGTCTCAGAACACCGGCAGCGGGATCATCGGGGCGCCGTTGCGGTGCTTGCGGGAGATCGCATCGAGCTCGCCGTTGTTCTTGATCTGGTAGACGAAGGTGTTGAGCCATTGCAGGAGCTCGGGATTGCCGCGGCGGATGCCGATGCCGAAATGGGCGGCGCGCAGCGGGAACTTCTGCTCGTACTCCTCGCCCTTCGCGCCCTTGCGCAGGTAGATCTCGCCGTAGTCGCCGCCGCCCATGGCATCGATCTGGCCCGACAGCATCGCCTGCGCGACCGAGGGCCCGTCGTCGAAGCGCAGAAGGTTCATGCCGGGCGGGTTGAGCTGCGTCAGGGCACCGTCCTCGAGGGCGCCGCGGGTGACGCCGACCTTCAGGCCCTTGAGATCGTCCGGGCCCTTGATCGCCGTGGCCTTCGGCGCGATCAGCACGGCGGATTGCCCGGCATAGGGAATCGAGAAGGCGACCTGCAGCGCCCGCTCGGCGGTGATCGAGAAGATCGCGACGACCATGTCGACGCGGTTCGAGAGCAGGGCCGGAATGCGGCCCGGCGAGTTCACCGTCACGAACTCGACCGGCACCTTGAGGTTCTTGCCGATGAGGTTCGCAACGTCGACGTCGACGCCGGCCGGCTGGTTGCTCGCGTCGAGCATGCCGTAGGGCGGCACCGTCGTGTCGATGGCGATCACGACCTTGCCGCGCTTGATGATCTCGTCGGGCGTCTGGGCGCTCGCGGGTCCGCTCGCGAAACCCGCGAGCGCGGCAAGGGCCAGAAGGCCCGCCATCAGGCTGTGTCTGCGCATCATATCCTCCCTCTCGTTGACGGACGCCGGACCGGCGCCCGCTTGTCGCGGACCGGCTCTGCGGCCGGTCCGGAATTCTCGTCCCTCACATCGCCTCGATCCGCACGTGCCCGACCTTCAGCCGCTGCTCGAGAGCGCGGCTGAGGAGTGACAGGGGCCAGCACATCGCAAAATAGATCAGCGCCACCGTGCCGAAGACAAGGATCGGCTCGAAGGTCATGGTGTTGACCTGCGTGCCCGCCCGCGCAAGCTCCGTGAAGCCGATCAGCGCGGCCAGCGACGTGCCCTTCACGACTTGCACCATGTAGCCGACGGTCGGCGGCAACGCCATGCGCAGCGCCTGCGGAAAGATCACCAGCCGCAGGCTGCGCGAAAAGCCGAGCCCGAGGGAGCGCGAGGCATCCCATTGGCCTTCCGGCACGGCCTGAATGCAGCCGCGCCAGATCTCCGCCAGGAAGGCGCTCGTCGAGAGCGTGAAGGCGAGGATCGCCGCCGTCCAGGCGTCGACCCGGATGCCGAACAGGTTGAGGCCGTAGTAGAAGAGCAGGAGCAGCATCAGCGCCGGGATCGCCTGCACGAGCTGGATGTAGACGACGGCGAGATATCTGAGGCGCGTCGGGGCGATGCGCAGGACGGCGACGCAGAGGCCGACGGCGCCGCCGCAGATGAAGGCGGCGAGCGAAAGGGCGATCGTCCAGCGCGCCGCCAGGAGAAGGAGCCAGACCTCGTTGAACCCGAACGACCGCAGCACCGCAACCTCGCGTCGTCATCCGCGCCTCGCGAAGGTCAGCGCGTAGAGGGAGGCGAACGCCGCCCGGAAACCGAAGACGATCACGACATACATGATCGTGATGATGGTGTAGATCTCGAAGCTCCGGAAGGTCTGCGAGTTGATGGTGTTGCCCACCGCCGTCAATTCCTCCGCGGCGATCGCCGAGACGATGCTCGAGCCGAGGAGCAAGAGGACGAACTGGCTCGTCAGCGCCGGGTAGACCGCCTTCAGGGCCGGGAACAGGACGATGAAGCGGATGATCGCGAAGCGCCTGAGGCCGAGCGAGCGGCCGGCCTCGATCTGCCCCTCCGGAACCGATTCGATTCCGGCCCGCACGATCTCGCTCGCATAGGCGCCGAGGTTGATGACCATGGCGAGGAGGGCGGCGGCGTTCGGACCCATGCGCAGGCCGAAGTGCGGCAGCGCGAAGAAGACGAAATAGAGCTGGATCAGGAACGGCGTGTTGCGGATGAACTCGACATAGCCGTTCACCAGCCAGCGCAGGGGCCGCGCGCCGTAAACGGACGTGGCGCCGCAGAGAATGCCGATGGCGAGGCCGAACACCATGGCGAAGGCGGACAGACGAATCGTCAGCACCGCCCCGTCGACGAGTTCGGGGAAGCGGTCCATCACGGTTCCGAACTGAAACGTGTAGTTCAAGGCTCGCCCATCCCTGCCCGTCCGGCGCCACCGCCGGAGAGTGCCCGCCGCCATGCCGCTCTACAACGGCCTTTCGAGAAACTCCCGGTTGACGCAGTTCGAAAGATCGCCCGTCTTCAAATGTCGCAGGAGCGTCGCCATGCCCTTCGCGCGCATATCCCGGAGGGACGCCGGCGAATAGAAGGCCGCATGCGGGCTCAGCGTCAGCCGTCCCTCGAGCCACGGCTCGCGCCCGCGCCAGGCCGCGATGAGCGGATGCTCCGCGATCGGCGGGCTCCCGCGGCAGCACGTCGAGCCCCGCGGCGGCGACGCGCCCGGCTTTCAGGGCCAGAAAGAGCGCGTCGAGATCGACGATCGAGCCGCGCGCGGTGTTGATCAGGACGAGGCCGGGCTTGGCCTGGGCGAAGGCGTCGGCGCCGATGAAGCCCGTCGTCTCCGCCGTTGACGGCGCGTGCACGCTGAGGACGTCGGAGACGGCCATGAGCTCGCCGAGCGTCGCGCAGCGCTGCGCGCCGACCGCGATCTCCATGCCGGAGGAGAGGTAGGGATCGTAGAAGGCGATCCGCATGCCGAAGCCGCGGGCCCGGGTCGCGGCGGCGAGCCCGATGCGGCCGAGGCCGACGATGCCGAAGACCGCATCGCGCAGCCGCCGCACGACCGGCGCCGCCGCATGGCGCCAGTTTGCGGCGGGATCGGTCCGCAGGGCGTCGTGATAGGTCGCGGTGCCGCGCGTCAGCGCCAGCATCAGGGCGATGGCGTGATCGGCGACCTCGGAGGTGCCGTAGTCCGGCACGTTGAACACCGCGACGCCGCGCCGGCCCCAGGCTTCGAGGTCGAGGTTGTCGAAGCCGACGCCGGAGCGGACAAGGCCGCGCAGCTTCGGATACTCCTCCGGCGAGCCGTCGACATTGGTGTTCGGCGGGAAGTGGATCATGCCCTCCGCGCCGGCGCGGACCTCCGGCGGCAGCGGCGGCCAGCGACCGGCCTGTCCGGTCTGCACGAACAGTTCCGCCTCGCCCACGGCGATCTCGCGTTCGACGGAATCGTCGGGATGCGGGAAATTCGACAGCACGACCCGCTTCATCTTGCGCTCCGCACGATGCCGATCGAGGCGCCCATTGGCACCACCGTACCCTCGACGGCGAGCACTTCGGCGAGCACGCCCGCCTTAGGCGATTCGATCTCGACGACGGCCTTGTCCGTCTCGATGTCCGCGACGTGTTCGCCCGCCGCAACCGCATCGCCCGGCCGGCGATACCATTTCACCAGGCGGCCCTCGCTGACCGTGAGATCGCCGAACGGCATCGTGATCGCGTCGCCGTCGGCGACCGGCGGCGCGGCCGGAGCGGGGGCCGCGGCCGAAGGCCGGGGGCGCGGCGCCGGGGCGGGCGGCGGCGCCGAAGCGGGGCGGAGGCCGGCGCCGGCGCCGGCTCGGGCGATCGGATCCGCATGGCCGGCGATGCAGCGGCGCGCGCCTGCAACAATGGCCTCCGTCGAGACGAGCATCGCCCGTTCGAGGGCCGGCGCGAAGGGATGCGTCACCGGCTGCGTGTGCAGGCGCGCCACCGGACCGTCGAGGGCATCGAAGCAGAGCTCGTTCATCGCCTGCGCCAGCTCGCCGCCGACGCCGTACATCGCATAGGCCTCGTCGACGACGAAGAGCCGGTGCGTCTTGCGGACGCTCGCCGCCACCGTCTCGACGTCGAGGGGCTGGATGGTGCGCAGGTCGATGACCTCCACCGCGATGCCCTCCTCCGCCAGGATCTCCGCCGCCTCGAGCGCCTTCAGCACGAGCTGTCCGGCGCTGGCGATGGTGAGGTCCGTCCCTGCGCGGGCGATGCGGGCGACGCCGAACGGGACGAGATGCTCGCCGTCCGGCACCGGCCCCTTCGCGGCGAAGAGCGCCTTCGATTCGAGCATCAGCACCGGGTCGTGCGCGCGCAACGCCGTCTTCATCAGGCCCTTGGCGTCGGCGGGGGTCGCGGGCAGGCAGACGACGAGGCCCGGGATATGCGCCCAGATCGGGTGATAGGTGCCGGAATGGTGCGGCCCGGCCGAGCGCACCGCGCCGGCGCCGACGCGGACGATCATCGGCGCCTGCATGCGGCCGTTCGACATGTAGCGCAGCTTTGCGGCCTGCAGCGCGATCTGGCCGCCGGCCTCGAACAGGAAGTCGGCGAACATCAGATCGGCGATGCAGCGCACGCCCGTCGCCGAGGCGCCGAGCGCGGCGCCGGTGAAGCCGAGTTCGGAGATCGGCGTGTCGACCATCCGCTCGGCGCCGAATTCCTGGAACAGGTTCTTCGTGTGCGCGAAGGTGCCGCCGCGCTCGCCGGTGCCCTCGCCGAAATAGATGATGTCCGCGATTCGCGCCGCATCTCTTCGGCGATGCCGTCGCGCACCGCGTCGAGCCAGCTCGTCTCGGTCGAAGGACGGTTCGGCGGCGGCGCCGCGAGCGCCTCGACCGGGTTCAGCGGCTCGGCGAAGACGTGCATCGCGTAGGTCGAGGGCTCCGGTTCCGGCGAGTGGCGGGCGAACTCGATCGCGGCCTCGACGATCGCGGTCGATCTCGGCGTCGATGGCGTCGAGCTCGCGGCCGGTGACGATCGCGTAATCCTCGACGATGCGGCGGCGGAAGGTCGCGACCGGGCATCTTTTCGCCCAGGCATCGACCTCCTCCTGCGTCCGGTAGATGCCGATGACCGGATCGCCCTCGTGATGGCCGACGGTGCGGTAGGTCTTGGCCTCGATCAGCGTCGGCCCGTCGCCGCGGCGCGCCCGCTCGCACGGCCTCCTGCGTCGCCTGCCAGACGGCGACGACGTCGTTGCCGTCGACCGCGACGCCGGGAACGCCGTAGGCCGCGGCGCGGGAGGCGATCTCCGGATTGAGCGTCACCGAGGACAGCGCCGTCGCGGTCGCATAGAGGTTGTTCTCGCAGACGAGCACCGCCGGCGCCCGCCGCACGCCGGCGAAGTTGAGCGCTTCGTGGAAGGCGGCGTGATTCGTCGCGCCGTCGCCGAAGAAGGCGACCGCGACGCCGTCGGTGCCGCGATGCTTCGCGGCGATCGCCGCGCCGACCGCCGAGGGAATGCCGCCGCCGACGAGGCCGTTCGTGCCGAAGAGGCCGATATCGGGGTCGTAGAGGTGCATGGTGCCGCCGCGGCCGCCGCAGCAGCCGTCGTGCTTGCCGTAGAGCTCCGCCATCAGGACGCGCGGGTCCATGCCCTTCGCCAGCGCATGGCCGTGGCCGCGATGGGTCGACGTGACCCAGTCGCTCGGCTTCAGATGCGCGCAGACGCCGACGGCGGTCGCTTCCTGGCCGATGTAGAGGTGCAGGAATCCCGGCGTCTCGCCCTTGCGGCAGGCGACCTGCGCCGCAAGCTCGAATTTTCGCAAGAGCACCATCTCGCGGTAGAGACGGACCATCGCTTCGGAGGTCATGTCCCCTGGCAGGGGCTGGGCGTTGCGCAGGTCCCGGCTTGCCGGGCGATGGGCGGCCTCGTCGTCCATCTCAAAAGTCCCGCGCGAAGCCGGCCGTCCAGCCGCCGTCGATCGGCAGGATGTGGCCGGTGATGTAGGAACTTTCCGGCGCGGCGAGGAAGAGCGCGCCGTTGGCGATCTCCTGCGTCGTCGCCGGGCGCTTCAGCGGAATGTGCGAGAGGAGCCGGGCGTGCAGATCGAGTTCCTCGCTGCGCGCATCCTGCATCCATTGCTGCCAGCCGGCCGTCGCCGTCGAGCCCGGCGCGATGCCGTTGACGAGGATCCCGAACGGCGCGAGTTCGAGGGCCATCGAGCGGGTGAGGTTGACGACGCCGGCCTTCGCCGCGACGTAGGAACTCTGCAGGCGCATCGGCACGAGGCCGAGAACCGAGGCGATGTTGATGATGCGCCCGGCGCCCTTTGCCTTCATGTGCGGGATCGCGGCGCGGCTGACGCGGAAGACGCCGGTGAGATCGATGCGCAGCATCTCCTCCCAGGTCTCGACGGGAAACTCGTCGATGGTCTTGCGATCGCCGGCCTTCACGCCGATGCCGGCATTGTTGACGAGGATGTCGAGCGCGCCGGCCGCGCGGGCGGCTTCGGCGACGACCGCGTCGACCTCGGCGCCGTTCGCGACGTCGAGGGGAAAGAAGAGGTGCTCCCCTCCGGCCGCGGCGGCCGCCTCGGCGCCTCCCGCCCGGTCGCGATCCGTGTAGACGACGCGCGCGCCGTTCACGGCCAGCGTGTCCGCGATCGCGCGCCCAATGCCCTTGGCGGCGCCCGTGACCAGCGCGACCTGCCCGCGGAGGTCGACCTGCATGACGTTTCCCCGGAGTTCCGGCTCGTTCGCGTCCGGATATGCTTCAAGTTGTTATAACAACGGCTCGGCCGCTCCTTGTCAAGGATGCCGTCTTGCCGTCGACAGCGTCGTCGACAGGCGGGCTTCGGTGGCGAGGGAGCGGCTGTAGGCGAGCTCGATCGGGCGGCCGGCCTCGTCCTGGTAGAGGAGCTGCGAGACGAGAAGCGCGGCGCCGGCTTCGCAGCCGAGGCTCGCCGCATCCTCGGCGGTCGCCAGCTCCGCCCAGACGGTCAGCCGGACATTGGCGATGCGCAGGCCGAGTTCGCGCTGGAGCACCCGGAACACCACCGCGTCGTCGAAGGAGCCGCGCGTCAGGCGCGCGCCGATCTGCGGCGGGAAGTAGATGATCGAGCGCGCGTAGGGCTTGCCGCGGCGCACGAGAACGCTGCGCAGGCAGAACAGCGGCGTCGCCGCCGGCAGGGCGAGGAGGCCGGCACCGACCGACCAGGCTTCCTTGCGCCAGCTCCGCACCAGCAATTGCGCGTCGCCGACCATGGCGACGATGTCGTCGATCGATTCGACCGCCCAGCCAGGGTTCTGTGCCGGGGTCGTCGCGATCACGACAGGGCGGCGGGCGCGGGCCTTGCGGATATAGCCGTCGCCCTCGAGGAGGCGCAGGGCGTGACGGACCGTGATGCGGCTGACCGCGAACCGGTCCGAAAGCTCCGCTTCCGACGGCAGGGAGGCGCCGACCTCGTAGCTGCCGGCATGAAGGGCGTCGCGCAGCGCCTCGTAGACCGCCGAATAGAGCGGCGCCCGGCGCCCCGGCGCCCCGGTCTCGGCTGTGGCCGCCATCCACGGGCCTCCCCCTGTCCCCGCGGGGACGTTAGCAGAAGTCGGCACGGATCAGCGATGCCCCGGCGGACGGGCGCGGCCCCCTAGGCGCCCTTGGCGTCGATGAGGGTCGCGAGGCGCCGTAGCGCGAGGAGATAGCCCTGCGTGCCGAAGCCGGCGATGACGCCGTCGGCGCGCAACGACACGTAGGAGTGATGCCGGAAGGATTCGCGCTTGTGCACGTTCGAGATGTGCACCTCGAAGACCGGCGCGTCGAAGGCGTTGAGCGCGTCGAGGATGGCGACGGAGGTGTGGGTGAAGGCGCCCGGGTTGATGACGATGCCGCCGGCGCTGTCCCGCGCCTCGTGAATCCAGTCGATGATCTCGTATTCGCGGTTGCTCTGGTGGAAGCGGAGGCCGAGCTTCAGATCCGTCGCCTGCGTGCGGCAGGCCGCCTCGACGTCCGCGAGAGTTTCGTGCCCGTAGATATGCGGCTGGCGCTTGCCCAGAAGATTGAGGTTCGGACCGTTGAGGATGAAGACGAGACGGCTCATGGGGCATCCTTTGCCGGCGCGGGAGCCCGCATCGCAGGGCGCGTCCACGCTTCCGACAAACCGCCGGAACTGTCAATTTCCGAACCCGCGGGGCGGCCCCTCCGGGCCCGATACGCCCCCTAGCAACCGCCGCGCGAATGTGGGAGCATTTGCCGCCTGCCGTTCGAGCAGGCGATAAACAAGACGCCCCGGGAGGAATGAATGTCCGAGAATGAGGATGGCATCGGCACGCGCCGCGACTTCATGCGCACCGCGACGGCGACGGCGAGCGGAGCGGCGGCGCTGCTCGCGGGCTTCGGCGGGATCGCTCCCGCCCTCGCCGCAGAAGTCGGGCGCTCGGAGAAGCCGCTGAAGGCGGCGTTCTCGAATGCCGGCCTGCAGGCAACCTGGTGCGCCCAGGGCAAGCGGGCGGCGGAGTTCTGGGGCAAGCTCTTCAACGTCGACGTGACCTGGTTCGACGGCCAGCTCGACGCCGTGAAGCAGCGCGCCGCGATCGACAACATGGCCTCTCAGAAATGGGATTTCGTTGCGATCCAGGCCTTCGGCATCGGCACGCTCACGGCGCCCGTGCAGAAGATGATCGATGCCGGCATCCCGGTCATCGACATGGACACCCTGATCGCGCCCCTCGACCAGATCAAGGTGCACAGCTTCCTCGCCCCGGACAACGAGTTCATGGGCGGCTCGGTGACCCAGGCCCTCGTCAGCGCCATGGGCGGCAAGGGCAAGATCATCATGACTCAGGGTGCCCTCGGCCATACCGGCGCGCAGGGCCGGGCCCGCGGCTTCGAGCAGGTCGTCAAGCAGTACCCGAACGTCGAGGTGCTCGACACGACGCCGGCGGACTGGGACGTCACCAAGGCGGTGCGCATCTGGGAAACGCATCTCACCAAATATCCGCAGATCGACGCCGCCTTCTTCCACAACGACGACATGGCGCTCGCCGCCTACAACGTGATGAAGGCGCGCAATCGCACCAACATCCTGATTGGCGGTGTCGACGCCATGCCGCCGGCGATCCAGGCGGTGAGCGAGGGCCGCATGTTCGCGACCGTGCGCAACCCCTCCTGCCGCATCCACGGCGGCGCGGTCATCGCGGGCGTCGCGGCCGTGGTCGGCGGCGAAAAGAGCGGCGAGGGCATCCCGAAGCAGATCGTGACGGACGGCCCGGTCGTCACCAAGGCCAACGCGGCCGGGATGCAGTGGATGCAGGAGCACTTCCTGATCTGACCCGCATCATGGCGACGGCGGCGGCGCCCCTGCTCGAGCTCGTCGGCGTCTCGAAGTCCTTCGGCGGCGTCGAAGCGCTTCGGGACGTCGACTTTTCGCTCCGTGCCGGCGAGATCCACGGTCTCGTCGGCGAGAACGGCGCGGGCAAGAGCACGACGATGAAGATCATCGCCGGCGTCCATACGGATTACGCCGGCGTCTATCGCATCGACGGCCGTCCCGTCGCCTTTCGCTCGGCGCGGGATTCGCTCGCCGCCGGCATCGCGATGGTGCACCAGGAGCTCAGCATCGCGCCCGACCTCACGGTCGCGGAGAACGTCTTTCTCGGCAAGCAGCCGACGAACCGCTTCGGCTTCGTAAGCTGGCGCCGGATGGCGCGCGAGGCGAAGGAGCAGCTCGCGTCGCTCGGCATCGACGTCGACCCGGAGCGGCGCATCGGCGACCTGCCGATCGGCCTGCAGCAGCTCATCGAGATCGCCCGCGTCCTGTTCTCCGGCGCGCGCATCATCATCCTCGACGAGCCGACCTCGGCCCTGTCGCCGCCGGAGATCGAGCGGCTCTTCGCGGTGCTGCGGCACATGCGGGACGGCGGCCGCAGCATCGTCTTCATCTCGCATTTTCTCGACGACATCCTGCGCATCTCCGACACCGTCACGGTGTTCCGGAACGGCCGCAAGGTGCTGACGGCGCCGGCTGCCGGCACGAGCAAGGCGCGCCTCATCGAGACGATGATCGGCGCCGGCCACGAGGGCCTCGAGGAGAGCTACACCAGGGCCATCGCGCTCGCCGGGCCGAGCGACGCGCCCTGCGTGCTGGAAGCGGACGGGATCTCCCTCGGGCGCGCCTATCGCGAGGTCTCGTTCAAGGTCCATGCCGGCGAGGTGCTCGGCATCTACGGTTTCATGGGCTGCGGCCAGCTTCCCCTCGCGCGCACCTTGTTCGGGCGCCTGAAGCCGGACAGCGGCTCGCTCAGGATCGCCGGCCGCGCGATCCGCATGCGCAGCACCGCGACCGCGCGCAGCGCCGGCGTCGCCTTCGTGCCCGAGAGCCGGCGCGCCATGCTCTTCAACCTCGAGCCGGTCTACAAGAACATGTCGATCGCCATCCTCGACCGCATCTCGAGCCTCTGGCTGAAGCCGTCGGCGGAGCGGCGCATCGCCCGCGAGCATGTCGAGCGTCTGCAGATCAGGCCGCCGCGGGTCGAGGTCCCGCTCGGCTCGCTTTCCGGCGGCAACCAGCAGAAGGTCGCGCTGGCGAAATGGCTGACCTTTCCGCCGAAGGTGCTCGTCCTGAGCGAGCCGACGCGCGGCATGGACGTCGGCGCGAAGGACGACGTCGTGCGGATCGTCCGCGGCCTGCGCGACGCAGGGCCTTGCGGTCGATCGTGGTCTCGACAGAGCCGGAGACGGTGCTCTCGCTCGCCGACCGCATCCTCGTCATGAAGAAGGGCGAGATCGTGCGCGAGTTCGCGCAGCGAGACCGTCAGCAAGGACCGCCTCCTCGAGGCCGCGTGAAGGGTGAAGGACCTGGCATGACCTCCTCGCAGCTCGACCTCGCGCAAGCGGCGGACCGCCCGGGCGGCCGGCGCCTGGCTGAAGGGCCAGATGCGCAACATCGCGCCCTTCGTGACGCTCATCGTCCTCGTCGTCTTCTTCTGCGATCGCCAGCCCCTCCTTCGCGACCCTCGACAACGTCTGGAACATCCTGACCCAGGTCTCGGTGACGGCGATCATCGCCGTCGGCCTCACCTTCGTCATCCTCTGCGCCGAGATCGACCTCTCCGTCGCCGCCATCGCCAACGCGACCGGGATCGTCGTCGCCTATTTCACGCTGCAGGAATCCTACGTCGAACATCGCCAACATGCCGCTGCCGGGCGCGCTCGCGATCCTGCTCGCCCTCGTCACCTGCTTCGCCCTCGGCGTCGTCAATGCGGTCGGGGCTCACGGTGATCGGCATCCCCTCCTTCATCATGACGCTCGCGATGATGCAGATCGCGGCCGGCGTCTCGGCGCTCCTGGTGCGCGGCCAGATCGCCTACAAGGTGCCGGACCTCGTCGCGACGCTCGGCTCGCAATCGATCGGCGGCATTCCCTGGATCGTCATCGTCGCGGCGGTGATGCTCCTCATCGGGCATATCGTGCTCACCTACACGCGCTTCGGCCGCTACGTGTACATGGTCGGCGGCAACCGCGAGGCGGCCGAATATTCCGGCGTCAACGTCAAGCTCGTCCTCGGCGCCGTGATGATCATCTCGGCGGTCTGCTCCGGCATCGCCGGCATGCTCGGCGTCGCCCATTTCGGCTCGGCGCAGCAGAACGAGTTCGACACCTACCTGCTCGACGCCATCGCGGCGGTCGTCGTCGGCGGCACCAGCCTGTTCGGCGGCCGCGGCGGCATCGGCAACACCATCGTCGGCCTGTTCGTGCTCGGCGTCCTCAACAACGGCCTCGACCACGTCAACATCGACAGCTTCCTGAAGATCCTGATCCGCGGCCTGATCCTGCTCGCGGCGCTCGTCATCAACGTCTACGCCCAGCGCCTGCGGACGACCGCGGCGCAATAGGCCGCGGCGCGGCCGCCGCCGCCCCGGTGTGGGCCGGAACGCTCAACCAGGGGCGGCCCCCTTCCCACGTCCGGCTCCGGCCGGCGCGTCGCCGCCGAACCCGCCGAGCTCGCCATGGAATGCTCCGTGCTCGTCCCGGATCGGCGGCTGCCCCGGGATGGGAAGGTGAGTTGAAGGGTTCGCGCGGCGCCCCCTGCCCCGGGGCCCGGCCGCGGCGGCGGCCCTGGGGCGAGCGCCCGGAACCGCCGGGAGTTCGCTCCTGCCGCGTGAACTCCACCACGCAAGCGGGCGTCGGCCGCTTTCCTTTGGCGTTCCGGCAACGTAAAATACTGTAAAAGCTCAGCTCGCGCCCGGATCCCGAGGCCCATGACCGGCCCACCTTGCGAAATCGGAGTCCTGTTCGCCGACGTCACCGGCAGCGTGCGCCTTTACGAGACGCACGGCGACGAAGCCTCGCTCGCCGCCATCAGCACCTGTTTTCGGCTGATGACGGACGCCGTCACCGAGAACGGGGGCAGCGTCGTGCGGACGAAGGGCGACGAGGTCATGGCGACCTTCCCCGAGCCGGACGGGATGATCGCCGCGGCGATCGCCATGCAGACGAGCATCGACGCGCTGAAGCCGATCGAAAGTCCCGGCGGCACGACCAAGCTGACGATCCGCGTCGGCATGCAGTTCGGCTCGGCGATCGAGAGCGATCGCGACTACTATGGCGATTCGGTCAACGTCGCGGCGCGGATGGGCACGCTCGCCCGTGCCGGCCAGATCATCACCACCGACTATGTGCGCGACCGCCTGCCCGACGCGCAAAGGCGCGGCATGCGCGACCTTGGCGCCATTCCCGTGAAGGGCCGGACGCAGCCGGTCTGCGCCGTCGAGATTCTATGGCAGGGGACGACGGACGTCACCGTCTTCAACCTGCGCCCGCCGGCGCCGCCGGTGCCGCGGGTCGGCCTGAAGCTCCGGCACGAGCGGCAGGCCTGGATCTTCGATGCCGACTGCACCTCGATCGCCCTCGGCCGCGAGGCGACGAACGACATCGTGCTCGAGGACCAGCAGGCCTCCCGCCGCCATGCGACGATCGAGCGCCGGCAGGAGAAGTGGATCCTGATCGACCACAGCACCAACGGTACCTTCGTGACCTTTGTCGGCGAGCGCGAGATGCCGCTGAACCGCGAGGAGGTCATCCTGCACCGGCCCGGAACCCTCTGTTTCGGCCAGCGCTCCGGCCCCGCCAATCCCGGCATCCGCTTCTCCTTCCTCTGACCTCGGGGCTGGCGCCGGCGGCCCGGCTCCTTCACCATCGCGGCCCGTTGCGTGCGCGGCCGTTCCGATGTTCCTGTCCTATGCCCAGCGTCTCGAGGACTACCACCTGGCGCTGGCCTTCGCCGGCGAGCCGCCCGGCTTCTACATCGACGTCGGCGCCGGGCATCCGGTCGCGGACAACGTCACCTTCGCGCTTCATCTCGCGGGCTGGTCCGGCATCGCCGTCGAGCCGCAGGAGCAGCTCGCCTCGCTCTACCGGCAGCAGCGGCCCCGGGACCGGGTCGCCGCGACCCTTCTCGGCCGTGCGGCCGGCACGGTGCCCTTCCACGTCTTCGAGACCTGGCACGGGCTCTCGACGATGCGGGCCGACCGCGCCCGCGAGGCGCAAGCCCTTGGCGGCCCTTGCCGGATCGTCGAGCGTCCCGTCGTCACCCTCGCCGCCCTGTGCGCGGCGGAGGGCGTGTCGCGCATCGATCTTTTGAAGATCGATGTCGAAGGCGCCGAGGGCGAGGTGCTCGCCGGAGCCGACTTCTCGCGCTGGCGCCCCCGCCTCATCCTCGCCGAAACCGTCTCGCCCGGCTCGCCGCCGGGGGCGCCGGACTGGGAGGCAGCGCTCCTTTCCCGCGGCTACCGCTTCGCGCTCTTCGACGGCCTCAACCGCTTTTACGTCGCGGCGGAGGAGACGGCGCTCGCCGCGCGGCTGCCGCGGGAGCCGGCGCCCTGGGACGCGGTCTTGCACCTCTATGCCTTCGGCCGCGCGCCCGAGAACCCGGACCATCCGGACCATGCCCTCGCCCGCAGGCTCGTCGCGGGATTCCTCGCCCGCCTGCCGGGCCTGAGCGGGGAGGCGCTCTCGGCCCTTCTCGACGAGGCCGATCCGCGCGCCTTCGCCTCGGACGCCTTCCGCGCCGCGCTCGGGCGGATTGCCGCGCCCTACGACGGCGGCCTGCCCTCGGAGGAACCTCCGGCGGAGACGCACGCTTGACAGCCCGGACGACCGTTCCGCTTCCCTCGCGTTCCGGGTTTCGAGCGTCATGACCGCGACCGCTGCCTCCCGTGACGATGGCCCGACGGAAGCCGGGCCGCCGCCAAGCGTCACGGCGCGGGCCTATTTCCGCCTTGCCCGCGGGTTCTGGCAGGGGCCGACCCGCCTCCAGGCCTGGCGGCTGACGGCGGGGGTGCTGGTCTTCGTCCTCGCCAACCTCGCCGCAGCCCTCGGCATCAACCGCTGGAACCGCTATTTCTTCGACGCCCTCGAAAAGCGCGATGTCGGCAGCGTCTTCTGGGGCATCGGCGTCGTCGCCGCCCTGGTCATCTTTTCGGCCGTGGCGACGGCCGGCCTCCTGCACATGCGCATGCACCTGCAATTGCGCTGGCGGGAATGGCTCACGGAACACCTGATCCGGCGCTGGCTGTCGGACCGGCGCTTCTACCAGCTCACGATCGTCGCCGGCGGCAGCGAGAACCCGGAGTACCGCATCGCCGACGACGTGCGCCTCGCGGTCGAGCCCCTCGTCGAGTTCCTGATCGGCCTGTCGAACGCCCTCCTCGCGGCCATCGCCTTCATCGGCGTCCTCTGGAGCGTCGGCGGCTCCCTGACCATCGGCACGGTGACGATCCCGGGCTACATGGTGATCGCGGCGATCGCCTATTCCGCGCTCACCTCGGTCGCGATCGTCGTCCTCGGGCGGCCCCTGATCCGCTATGTCGAGGCGAAGAACGCCGGCGAGGCGCGGCTGCGCTACGAGCTCACCCGCGTCCGCGACAGCGCCGAGAACATCGCCCTCATCGGCGGCGACGACGACGAGCGCGAGCGGCTCCAGGAGACCTTCGGCTCGCTCGCGGGACGCTGGCTCAATGTGATCGCCCAGCAGGCCCGGATCATCTTCGTCAGCAACGCCAATTCCGTGCTCTCGCCGATCGTGCCGCTCGTCCTCGGCGCGCCGAAATACCTCCAGGGCGAAATGAGCCTCGGCGAACTGATGCAGATCGCCACCGCCTTCGTGCAGGTTCAGATCGCCCTGAACTGGCTCGTCGACAATGCCATTCGCCTCGCCGAATGGCTCGCCTCCGCCCAGCGCGTCCTCGAGCTCACGGCCGCCCTCGAAATGCTCGACCGCACGATCGGCCGCGACGGCCACAAGCACACCGTCGTCCTCGGCGACAGCCCGGACGACGCGCTCCACATCGAGCACCTCTCGATCACGCAGCAGAACGGCGTCCTGATGATCGAAGGGGCGCATGTCAGGATCGCGCGCGGCGACAAGATCCTGGTGAAGGGCGAATCGGGCACCGGCAAGAGCACCCTGATCCGGGCCATGGCCGGGCTCTGGCCCTGGGGAACGGGCCGCATCCTGCGGCCGCGGGACGCGCATGTCGCCTTCCTGCCGCAGCAGCCCTACCTGCCGCAGGGCACGTTGCGGCGGGCGATGCTCTATCCGGACACGGACCGGCCGGTTCCGGACGCGGTTCTCGCCGACGCCCTCGGCCGGGTCGGGCTCCGCCATCTCGTCCGCCGGCTCGATGAGGAGGACCATTGGACGGGCATTCTCTCCGGCGGCGAGAAGCAGCGGCTCGCCTTCGCCCGCCTCCTTGTCGCGCCGCCGGACATCGCCATCATGGACGAGGCGACCTCGGCCTTGGATGAACTCAGCCAGGCCCAGATGATGGAGTTCTTCCGCACCGATCTCGCCGAGACGACGATCCTCAACGTCGCCCATCGGCCCGGGCTCGAGGAGTACCACGACGGCGAGATCAACCTGATCCGCGTCGATGCCGGGCATGCGGTCACGCACGACCGCCACTATCCGCGCCTGCGCCAGCTTTGGCAGAAATTCGTCCGCGGCGCCGCGGCCCCGCCGGGTTGAGCGGGGCGATTCTCGCCTCGCCGCGCTTGCGCTTGCGGTGAGAGGCGAAGCTGCGCCTTTCAAACGGGGTGCGTGAGCGCCGGTGGGATCGCCGCCGGCGGCGGAGCGGCGACGGCTGCCGGAGGCGCCTCCGCGATCCTGCTGCGCTTGTTTCGTCCGCAGACCCCGGACCCGGTTCGTCTCCAATGCGTTTTGCATGCGTTCACCGTCCGAAATCCGGACGGCTCGCCCCGATCGGCGGCGTTGTCCGCCCGGCGTCGATCGGCTACACAAAATCCCGTCCCTGCGCGGACGAAAGGCAATCCGGCTTAAGGGTGATCGCGAACCAGCGCTACCTTCTCCGCTTCGTGCAGGCGCTGCTTGCCCTGGTTCTGCTCGTCTGCCTGCCGGCATTCGCCCTTGACGAGGCGCAGGCGCCCTTCCTGACCGAACTCTCGGACGGGGTCGAGAACGAGGCCGTCGGCGATCCCGCCGACGACGGACGGCCGGACCCCGGGAGGTTGGCCGACACGGGCCGCATGGCCGCTTCGCATCGCGAGGCGAGCGCCGCCCAATGGGCCCAAGCGCCGCAGCTCGGCCGGCCTGCGCTCCCCGACGGCCTCAACCGCGCGACCGGCCCGCCCCGCGGCTGACGGCATCGGTCGGCGGCGAGCCAACGCCCGCATTTCCGACATTTCCTGAAGGCGCGCCCACGCGGATCGACCCGACCGCGCCGGCTGTCTTCCCCCTGCCGCATCCCGCATCCGATGGCAGCCGCCGAACGCCCGCGCGGCCCTCGCAAGTGACATCATGGAAACGCTCGTCCCCCAGCTCATCAAGGTCCTCGGCATCATCTGGATCAACATCATCCTGAGCGGCGACAACGCCGTCGTGATCGCGCTCGCCTGCCGCGGTCTGCCCGCGGACAAGAGGCGCGTCGGCATGATCCTCGGCGCCGGCGTCGCGGTCGCCCTGCGCATCGTCTTCACGATCGGCGTCGTCGCCCTCTTGTCGACGCCCTACCTCAAGATCGTCGGCGGTTGCCTGCTGCTCTGGATCGCCGTGAAGCTTCTCACCGACGACGACGAGCAGGACGACGTCAAGTCAAGCGATCGGCTCTGGCACGCGGTCTGGACCATCGCCGTCGCCGACGCCGTGATGAGTCTCGACAACGTCCTCGCCATCGCGGCCGTGGCGCGGGATTCGACCTTCCTCCTCGTGCTCGGCCTCGCCATCTCGATTCCGCTCATCATCGCCGGCGCGGCCCTGATCATGGCGCTCCTCGAAAAGGCGCCCGTCCTCGTCTGGGCCGGCGCCGCGCTGCTCGGCTGGGTCGCGGGCGAGATGATCGTCTCCGATCCGAAATTCGTCGAATGGATCGGCGAGGCGATGGTCGAGCGCTACGACATTCCCGCCGCCATCATCGGCGCCGCGATCGTGCTCGCGGCGGGCTTCGCCCTGCGGCGGCGGGTCGCCGCCGACATCTCGGAAAGCAAGGGAGGCGCGCGATGAACGCCGGCTCCTTGGGCGAGACCGTCACCTTCTGGCTGAACGCGCTCGTGCTGGCCGCCAGCATCGCCTCGGCCTGGGTGAACCTCGTCCGCCGTCTCGACGACATCGTGCGGGGCTGAGGCTCGCCCTCAGCTCCGAAGCACGATGCAGCTGCCGCCGATCGAGCGGATTCTGCCGCAGAGGTCGTTCGCGGCGCCGCGGGTCGCCGCAGGCACGCGCACGCGGTAGAAGGCGCGGGTGCCGCGGCTGCGCAGGCGCGTCCCGATGATCATCGGCTGCACGTCGCTGATCAGCGAGGCGTAGCTCGTGCGCGCCCGGAAGAAAGCGGCCAGTGCCCGCTCCTTCGAGAAGTTTCCGGAAAGCTGCACGCCCCAGGGCGCGAAGGGTGTTTCCACGGCCTCGTCTTCGAGCGGCCGCAGGCCGCGGCGGAGGGCGGCCACGGCGGTGAGACACGGGATCGGCGGCCCGGCCGTCTCCGGGGGCTCGGCCTTCGGCTTCTTCGCCTCCTCGGCCCACTCCTCCGGACTGCGCCCGGTGACGCGATAGACGTAGCTGCGCGTCTCCCCCGGCAGGTCGCCGCGACCCGCGAGCCAGTTCGCCACCCGCGTCGGGCCGCCGTTATAGGCCGCCGCGGCAAGCCCGAGATTGCCGAACTGGGCGCGCAGGTCCTTCAGGAGCCGGGCCGCTTCCGGAATCGCCTGCTCGGGATCGAACGGATCGGCGAGGCCGCGCTCCCGCGCCGTCCCCGGCATGAACTGCGCGATCCCCTGCGCCCCGGCCGGGCTGACGACGCCGGCCCGGAACGAGCTTTCCCGCCAGATCAGCCGCGTCAGGAAATCGGTCGGGATCTCGTGTCGGCTCGCCGCGGTGTCGATGAGCCGGCAGAGCGCCTCCTCGACGGTCTCGGTGGCGGCCGTCGCGGGGCTCGCGGCGAGAAGGCCAAGGACGGCGCCGGCGAGAAGCCGTTGCAATCGGCCGCGGCGCGCGCGCGCTTCGCTTCGCGGGCGCCGCGACGGCGCGGGCGGGAAGGACCTGAACAAAGACCTGGACCCCGATCGACGGGCGATCTTAGCATGGCGCCGCGCCAGCAAGGCGCCGCGAAGGGGTGGAAACCATGGTTCTGATCAGTGTCATGTATCCGGCGGGGGCGACCTTCGACCAGGATTATTACCTGAAGACGCATATCCCGCTTGGTGAAGGAGCGCTGGACGAGCCAGGGGCTCGAAAAGATCCAAATCGTCCGCGCCGCGGCGACGCCGGACGGTTCTCCGCCGTCCTTTTCGATCATGGCGCTGCTCTCCTTCAGCTCCGCCGCCGACTTCCAGACCGCGGCCGCGACGCACGGCACCGAGATCTTCGCCGACATTCCCAAATTCACGAACGTCTCGCCGATCGTGCAGATCAACGACGTCGTCGGCTGAGCGCGCCAGACGACGAAACATTGCCACCGAGCGCCGGTGTTAATCTCACCAGGGCTGCGGGGACATCTCGAACAAGGGGAGGACCGAATGTACGCAGTCGTTCGCCGCTTCGAGAAGATGAGCAATGTGGAAGAGGCCGGCCGGCGCGCCGTCGCCGGGCTCGGGCCCACCCTTCAGGCCGCGGCCGGCTTCGAGGGCTATTACGTGATCGACGGAGGCGACAATTCCGGCCTGTCGATCACCCTCTTCGACAGTCGCGAGAACGCCGTAAAGGCGCACGAGCAGGCCCTCGGCTGGATCAAGCAGAACCTCTCGGACCTCACGACGAGCCAACCCCAGGTCTTTTCCGGCCAGGTCGTCGGCCACGTCGCCCCGAGCGCGGCGCAGAAGAGCGCCGCGTAGGAAGAGGAAACCACCTCCGGCCCCCTCATCCTGAGAGCTTGTAAATCGTTCGGACGAAAGGCGCGGGTCCGCCTCTCCCGGCGTGCGGGGAGAGGGTTTTGGCCTTCGGCCAAAACAAGCGAAGCGAGGGTGAGGGGACGTCTGCGGAAGGGGCGCCCGGCCGAAGCTGCTGCGCCTTCTTTGTCGGCGCCCCCTCACCCCCGCCTGCTGCGCAGGCTTGCTGCCTTCGGCAGCCCTCTCCCCGCAAGCGGGGAGAGGCGAACCGGCGCCAAAGATTCAGAACGTCTTCTGGCTCATCTGCTTCGCGATGTAATCCGCCTGCCGGATCGCCAGCGCGACGATGGTGAGCGTCGGGTTCTCGGCGGCGCCGGTGGTGAACTGGCTGCCGTCGGAAACGAACAGGTTCGCGATGTCGTGCGTCTGGCCGAACTTGTTGACGACGCCGTCCCGCGGATTGTCGCTCATCCGGTTGGTGCCGAGATTGTGCGTCGACGGATAGGGCGTCGTCGGGAAGGTGCGCGTCGCGCCGACCGCCTCGTAGATCGCCGATCCGCGTCCATAGGCGTGCTTGCGCATGGCGGCGTCGTTCGGGTGGTCGTCGAAATGCACGTTCGCGACCGGCACGCCGTACTTGTCCTTCGCGGTGCCGTCGAGGGTGATGCGGTTCGTCTCCTGCGGCATGTCCTCGCCGACGATCCACAGGCCCGCCATGTTCTCGTAGCCGTCCATGGCCGACGTGAACTCGCGGCCCCAGGCGCCCGGATCGAGGAAGGCCGCCATGAACGGCAGGCCGATCGAGAGGGTTTCGAGCTCGTAGCCGCCGACGAAGCCGCGCTTCGTGTCATGATGCGCCTCATCCTGCACGATGCCCGCCATCGTCGTGCCGCGCCACATCCTGACCGGCTTGTCGAAGACGGCGTAGACCGAGCCCGTCATGTGGCGCATGTAGTTCCGCCCGACCTGTCCCGACGAGTTCGCGAGCCCGTCCGGGAACTTCGCGGAGGCCGAGTTGAGCAACAGCCGCGGGCTCTCGATGGAATTGCCGGCGACCGCGACGATGCGGGCCTTCTGGCGCTGCAGGGCGCCGTTCTTGTCCGCATAGACGACGCCCGTGACCTTGCCGGACGCGTCGTGCTCGATCTTCAGGACCTGGCTGTTCGGCCGCACTTCGAGCTTGCCGGTGTCCTCGCCCTTCGGGATCTCGGCATAGAGCGTCGACCATTTCGCGCCGAACTTGCAGCCCTGGAAGCAGAAGCCCGTCTGCTGGCAGCCCGGACGCCCGTCGCGGTCGGCGGAGTTGATCGCCATGCGGCCGGTATGCACCTTCGTGTAGCCGAGCGCCTTCGCGCCCTTTTCGAGAACCTTGTAATTGTTGTTGCCCGGCAGGCCCTCGATGCCGTTCGTCCGCGTCACGCCCATCTTGGACTCGGCCTTGTCGTAGTAGGGCTCGAGATCCGCAAGCCCGATCGGCCAATCCATCAGGTTCGCGCCGGTGACGTCGCCGTAGGCGCTCCTGGCCTTGAACTCGTGCTCCTGGAAGCGCAGCGAGGCGCCGGCCCAGTGCGTCGTCGAGCCGCCGACCGCCTTGACGATCCAGGCGGGCAGGTTCGGAAAGTCCTTCGCGACGCGCCAGGAGCCGGAGGTCGTGCGCATGTCGGTCCAGGCGAGCTGCACGAAGCTCGCCCATTCGTCGTTGACGAAATCCTCGATTTCGTAGCGGCCGCCCGCTTCGAGGATGACGGTCTTGATGCCCTTGAGGGCGAGCTCGGTGCCGAGCGTGCCGCCGCCGGCGCCGGAGCCGACGATGACGACGACGCTGTCGTCGTTGAGGTCGAATTGCGCTGCCATGACGTCGATCCTCCCTCGGCCCTCAGAGCCACGTGATGTCGTTGAAGCCGCGGTTGATGTAGCCGCCGAGACTCGCCGCCTCACCCTGATAGCCGAAGAGCGGCCAGACCTCTTTTTGATTGTAGAGGCTGACGACGAGCCCGCCGCGCACCTTCTGGAAGAAGGCGGAGGCCTCAATGCCGCGCAGGAGATTCGCGCGCTGCGCCTCCCAGCCGACGTCGACGTAGCGCGTGCCGTATTTCGCCATCGCGAGCCCGTCGAGCATCGCGATATTCTCCTCGATCGTCGCCTTGAGCGCCGGGTCGCTCGCAGCCTTCTCGTCGTATTCCTTGAGCGCGATCGCGTAGTAGCGGTCGGCGATGCGATCGTGCGGATAGATGTCCCGGGCCATCTGGATCATCGTCTGCATCGTCTCGGGCTTGAGGGCCCTGACCTCGAGGCCCCAGGCCTCGCGCGGATTGATGATCGCGCCGGATGCGATGACGATCGCAGCCGCGCCCGCGCCCTGAATCAGGGAGCGGCGGGAGAGCGCGATCTCGGCTTCCCTTCGTGTCATGGGCTTTCCTCCTGAACCTGTTTCCCCGCCGCCGAAGGACGGCGGCGTCATTGGTAGCGGCCGTGGCGCTGCAGGACCTCGATCTTGTAGCCGTCGGGATCCTCGACGAAGAAGAACTTGGCCATCAGCGATCCGTCCCGGAAAAATTCCTTCACCGGCTTCGGATCGAGCCCGAGGCTTTCGAAGCGCCGGTGCTCGGCCTCGATGTCGTCGACGACGACCGCGAGATGGCCGTAGCCGTCACCGAGCGAATAGGGTTCGGCGCGGCCGTGATTGATGGTCAGCTCGACCTCGAAATCGGCGCCGCCGTTGCGCAGGTAGACGAGGGTGAAGCCGTCGAAGTCGAAGCGGTCCTGCACCCGAAGACCGAAAGCTTTGCCGTAGAAATCGACCGAGCGCGCCTCGTCGAGGACGCGGATCATGGAATGGACGGCCTTGGCCATGGACGATCGCGGCTCCGCTCGCGCCTCTTGTGAGCGGATGCTAGCGCAAGCGCGGAGCCGTGGGTGTTATCGTGGTACTACGTAGGGCAGGCCCGCTGACCTACCCGAAGGCCAGCGCATCGGCCGCGCGCGCCGGGCGCACGCCGCCGCGGACGTCGGTGAGATAGATCAGGCAGGTGCAGCGCAGGAGCGAGGCGAAGTTCTTGACCTCGCCGTGGATCGCCTCCGCCTCGTCGTGCAGGGTCGACAGGAAGGCGGGGAGCGCAATGCCCTCGCCGCGCGCGATTTCCTCGAGGATCGCCCAGAACTTCGCCTCGAGCTTGATCGACGTGCAATAGCCGTTGAGCCGGACGGAGCGGGTCACGTAGCAATAGGTCTCCGGCAACTGGCTGGCGAAGATCTGGCACATGGCGTCCTCCCCGGGTGCCGGTGAGCCGGCGCTCGTTTCCTCCATTGAAGCCGAAAACGCGGCAGCGGCAAGGGCTCGATTGCCCCGTTTTTCAAAGAACGCTCCCGCAGCGCGGGAGGAACTGGTTTTCTGCGCGCCGCCATGGTTTGAAGAAGCGCCGCATCTTCAGGGATGGACAACGCCATGGCACAGGGCCTCGCCACCACGCCTTTCAAGGACCAGAAGCCCGGCACCTCGGGGCTGCGCAAGAAGGTGCCTGTGTTTCAGCAGCCGCGCTACGTCGAGAATTTCCTGCAATCGGTCTTCGACACCGTCGAGGGCCGCGAGGGCGCGACCCTCGTCATCGGCGGCGACGGGCGCTACTACAACGACGCCGTCGTGCAGACGGCTCTGAAGATGGCGGCCGCCAACGGCTTTTCGCGCATCCTCGTCGGCCGCAACGGGCTGCTATCGACGCCGGCGGTCTCGTGCATCATCCGAAAGCACCGGGCGATCGGCGGCGTCGTGCTCTCCGCGAGCCACAATCCCGGCGGCCCGGACGGCGATTTCGGGATCAAGTTCAACGTCGCGCACGGCGGCCCGGCGCCGGAAAGCTTCACCGAGGCGGTCTTCCGGCGGACGAAGGAGATCCGGGAATACCGAATCGTCGAGGCGCCGGACGTCGACCTTAACCGGCTCGGCGAGACCCGGGTCGGGCCGGCGCGGGTCGAGATCGTCGATTCCGTCGCCGATTACGTGGAGCTGATGGAGCGGCTGATCGATTTCGAGAAGGTCGCCGCCCTGTTCCGGTCCGGGCTTCAGGATGCGCTTCGACGCGCTCAGCGCGGTCACCGGCCCCTATGCCAAGGCGATCCTCGAAGGACGCCTCGGCGCGCCGGCGGGGACCGTCGTCAACGGCGAGCCGATGCCCGATTTCGGCGGCCACCATCCGGATCCGAATCCGGTGCACGCGCACGACCTCATGGAGCTGATGCTCGGCAAGGACGCGCCGGATTTCGGCGCCGCCTCGGACGGCGACGGCGACCGCAACATGATCGTCGCGCCGGGAATGTTCGTGACCCCGAGCGACAGCCTCGCCATCCTCACCGCCCATGCCGACCTCGCCCCGGGCTACGCGGGAGGGCTTGCCGGCGTCGCACGCTCGATGCCGACGAGCCGGGCCGTCGACCGGGTCGCGGAGCGCCTCAAGATCGGCTGCTACGAGACGCCGACGGGCTGGAAGTTCTTCGCGAACCTTCTCGATGCGGGCCTGATCACGCTCTGCGGCGAGGAGAGCGCCGGGACCGGCTCGAATCATATCCGCGAGAAGGACGGCCTCTGGGCCGTGCTTCTCTGGCTCAACATCCTCGCCTCCCTGAAGAAGCCCGCGGACGCGATCGTGCGCGAACACTGGGCCGAGTACGGCCGCGATTATTACGCGCGCCACGACTACGAGGAGGTCGACAGCGCCGCGGCGGGCGCGCTGATGGAGGCGCTGCGGGCGAAGCTGCCGGGCCTGCCGGGTACGACGATCGGCGGCCTGACCGTGCAATCCTGCGACGACTTCTCCTACACCGATCCGGTCGACGGCTCGGTGACGCCGAAGCAGGGCGTGCGCATTCTTTTCGCGGAGGATGCGCGCGCCGTCTTCCGCCTCTCAGGGACCGGCACCGCCGGGGCCACCCTGCGCGTCTACCTCGAGCGCTTCTCCCGCGATCCCAAGACGCACGGCGCCGCGACGGAGGAGGTTCTCGCGCCCGTGACCGCCGCCGCCCGCGACCTTGCCCAGATCGAGCGCTTCACGGGCCGCGCCGAGCCAAGCGTCGTGACGTGACGCCCCTTCAAAAAAGGGCGCGGCTTTGCCTCTCCCCGCTTGCGGGGAGAGGGCTGCCGAAGGCAGCAAGCCTGCGAAGCAGGCGGGGAGAGGCGAAGGGCGCTTCTTTTTGCGCACGCACCACTCCCCACTCCCTACTCACCACGCACGGTCTCACGACGCGCCGCTCGCGAAACGCCCATCGTAATGCAGCACCGCGTTGAGGAGCACCTGCGCGCCGGCGGCGCATTCCTCGAAGCTCGTCGATTCCGGCCTCGTTGTGGCTGAGGCCGCCGGCGCAGGGCACGAAGATCATCGTCGTCGGCGCGACGCGGGCGATGTAG
Organism: uncultured Alphaproteobacteria bacterium; assembly: GCA_963754975.1. Taxonomy (GTDB): domain Bacteria; phylum Pseudomonadota; class Alphaproteobacteria; order Rhizobiales; family Beijerinckiaceae; genus Microvirga. The sequence continues at coordinate 349,714 of CAVWII010000007.1, forward strand.
GCGGCGTCGTGGCCGGCGCCCGAGACCATGTCGCGGGAGGAAAATCCCGCCCGCTCGGTTCCGGCGCGGACCGCCGCGATGCAATCCGGATCGAAGCGCACGGCGGGCGAGTCCCAGACCTTCTTGGCGTGGTATTCGAGCCCGATGGCATGGCAGATCGCCGGCACCGCCTCCATCAGCTTGCGCTCCATGACGTCGAGCACCGCGTCGTCGGGATGCCGGAAATCGACGGTGAAGAAGACGTCGACCCGGAATCACGTTGCGCGAGTTCGGCTTCACCTCGACGAGGCCGACGGTGCCGACCGCGGACGGCGCGTGCTCGAGGGCGATCGCGTCGATCGCGCTCGATCGAGCCGGGCGGCGCCGAGGAGCGCGTTGCGGCGCAGGTTCATCGGCGTCGACGCCGGTATGCGCCTCGCGGCCGACGAGCTCGACCTCGTACCAGCGCATGCCCTGCACGCCGGTGACGACGCCGATCATCTTCTCCTCGGCCTCGAGGATCGGGCCCTGCTCGATGTGCAGTTCGAACATCGCGCCGAACTTCACCGTGCCGCCGGCGCGGCGTCGCCGCGATAGCCGATGCCCTCGATCGCCGCCGCGAAGGTGACGCCCTGGCGGTCCTCGCGCGCATCCGCGAAGGCGCGGTCGAAGACGCCGGCATAGACGCCCGAGCCGAGCATTGCCGGCGCGAAGCGCGAGCCCTCCTCGTTCGTCCAGTTGACGAGCATCAGCGGCGCATTGGTCTCGTAGCCGAGATCGGCGAGGGTGCGCAGGGCCTCGATGCCGGAGAGCACGCCGAGCACGCCGTCGAACTTGCCGCCGGTCGGCTGCGTGTCGAGATGGCTGCCGATGGCGATCGCCGGAACGTCGCCGCGCCTGCCGGGCTTCAGCGCGAACATGTTGCCGACCTCGTCGACCGTTACCGTGCAGCCGAGCGCTTCGCATTGCGCACGGAACCAGTCGCGCACCTCGCCGGTCGAGATCGGTGAGCGTCAGCCGGCAGATGCCGCCCTTCGCCGTGCCGCCGATGCGGGCGGTCTCCATCAGGCTGTCCCAGAGGCGCTGCGGGTTGATGGTGAGGTTCTGCATGGTCTGCATGGCAAACTCCGCTCAGCCGCGGGCGACGGGCCGCGGCGCCGTCCGCGCCTTGTAGAGCCTCTGCGCCGCCGCGAAGGGCGGCAGGGGCTTGCGCGGGACGAAGCGGCCCTGGCCGCGCTCGGCGCGCACCTCGCCGTTCTCCGCCGCGAGCCGGCCGCGCAGAAAGACCTTCGCGGGAAGGCCGGTGCAGCGCATAGCCCTCGAAGACGTTGTACTCGATGCGGCTGACCTGGCGCTTCGCCGAGATCGTCTTCGTCGCGGCCGGATCCCAGATGACGATGTCGGCGTCGGCGCCGGCGGCGATGACGCCCTTCTGCGGATACATGTTGAGGATGCGCGCGCTGTTCGCGGAGGTGACGGCGACGAACTCGTTCTCGCGTCAGGCGGCCGCTGTTGACGCCGGCGCTCCAGAGCACGGACATGCGGTCCTCGAGGCCGCCGGTGCCGTTCGGGATCATGCGGAAATCGTTGCTTGCCCATGCGCTTCTGCTCGATCGGTGAAGGAGCAATGGTCGGTCGCGACGACCTGCAGCGAGCCCGCCTGCAAGCCGGTCCAGAGGCTGTCCTGATGCGCCTTCGGGCGGAATGGCGGCGACATCACCCGCTGCGCCGCATGGTCCCAGTCGCGGTTCAGATACTCGCTCTCGTCGAGCACGAGATGCTGGATCAGCGGTTCGCCGAAGACGCGCTTGCCCTCGCGCGCGGGCGCGGGCGATCGCCTCGTGCGCCGCGCGGCAGGAGGTGTGCACGATGTAGAGCGGGCAGCCGGCCATGTCGGCGATCATGATGGCGCGGTTCGCCGCCTCGCCCTCGACCTCCGGCGGGCGCGAATAGGCGTGGAATTCCGGGCCGGTCATGCCCGCGGCGATGTAGTCCTCCTGCAGGCTGCGCGACGACGTCGCCGTTCTCGGCGTGGACGAGCGGCCGTCGCGCCGAGCTCGGCGCAGCGCTTGAAGGAGCGGAAGAGCACGTCGTCGTCGACCATCAGCGCGCCCTTGTAGGCCATGAAATGCTTGAAGGTGTTGATGCCGTACGTGTTGACGATCGTCGCCCATCTCGTCGAGCACCTGGTCCGACCACCAGGTCACGGCCATGTGGAACGAGTAGTCGCCGGCCGCCTTCTCGGATTTGCGCGCGCCAGTCCTGATAGGCCTCGATCAGGGATTGCCGGGCGTCGGGATGCAGAAATCGACGATCAGTCGTCGTGCCGCCCGAGAGCGCCGCCTTGGTGCCCCATTCGAAATCGTCCGCCGACACGGTGCCCATGAAGAGCAGTTCCATATGCGTGTGCGGATCGATGCCGCCCGGGCATGACGTAGCGCGCCGCCCGCATCGACGATCTCGCGCACCCGCCGGCGCTTCGAGCCCTTCGCCGACGGCGAGGATGCGCTCGCCGTCGACGAGGACGTCGGCCCGCCGGCTCACGTCGGCGTTCACGACGGTGCCGCCGCGGATCAGGAGGGACATGGGGGGCTCCGTGGTGAAGGTCGTCGGTCGTGGGTCGTCGGTCGTGAAAAGGCAGCGGGAAGTGGAAGTGGCCGGGTCGTCGATCGGGACCAGCGAGCGGCTCGCCCACGACCGACGACTTCGACCGACGACTCACGTCCCCCTACTTCCGATCGACCACCGCGTGGCTCCAGGCGCCGTCCGGCTTCTTCGTGATCACCGGGGTCGTCGCCGCCGGCGGCGAGCAGGGTCGCGACGGTGCGCTCGTAATCGGCCGGGTCGAGCTTGCCGTCGCGCGCTGTCGGTCAGCTTGTTGATCTCGCCCATCATGCGCTTCTGGTGCTTCTCGGTCTGGGCGCCGGTCGCATCGTTGTCGAGCACGATCTTGACCGCCTCGTCCGGATGCTGGCGCGGCATAGTCCCAGCCCTTCATCGAGGCCTTCACGAACTGCGCCATGCTTGTCGACGAAGGCCGGGTCCTTGAGCTTGTCCTCGCAGCGACGTAGAGGCCGTCCTCGAGCGTCGCGACGCCCTGGTCCTCGTACTTGAAGACGACGAGCTGCTCGGGCTTGATGCCGGCGTCGATGACCTGCCAGTACTCGTTGTAGGTCATGGTCGAGATGCAGTCGGCCTGCTTCTGGAGCAGCGGATCGACGTTGAAGCCCTGCTTCAGCACCTTGACGCCGCCGGCCGAGCCGTCGGTCTTGAGGCCGAGCTTCGCCATCCAGGCGAGGAACGGATATTCGTTGCCGAAGAACCAGACGCCGAGCGTCTTGCCCTTGAAGTCCGCCGGCGTCTTGATGCCGGTCTCGGCGCGGCAGGTCAGCATCATGCCGGAGCGCTTGAAGGGCTGCGCGATGTTGACGAGCGGCACGCCCTTCTCGCGCGCGGCGAGCGCCGACGGGCATCCAGTCGACGATGACGTCGGCGCCGCCGCCGGCGATGACCTGCGGCGGGGCGATGTCCGGGCCGCCCGGCTTGATCGTGACGTCGAGGCCGGCCTCCTTGTAGAAGCCCTTGTCCTTGGCGACGTAGTAGCCGGCGAACTGCGCCTGCGTCACCCATTTGAGCTGCAGCGTCACCTTGTCCTGCGCCTGCGCGCCGGCAGGCCGAGCCCGAGCGCGAAGCGCCGCCGGCCAGCAATCGTCTTCTTCATCATCGTCCTCTCCTCATGTTGCGCCGTCCGCTCGTCCCCTGCTTCACGGGCGGTAGGACGGATGCCAGAAGGTCGCCGCGCGCTCGAGCGAGCGCGAGCGACGCCGTAGAAGGCCGAGCCGGCGAGCGCCGCCACGGCGATCGTCGCCCAGACCATGTCGAGCGTCATGCGCGCCGACCTCGGTCGAGATGCGAAAGCCCATGCCGACGATCGGCGTGCCGAAGAACTCCGCCACGATGGCGCCGATCAGCGCCAGCGTCGAGTTGATCTTCAGCGCGTTGAAGATGAAGGGCAGCGCCGCCGGCAGCCGCAGCTGACAGCAGCGTCTGGCCAGTAGCCGGCCGCATAGGAGCGCATCAGGTCGCGCTCGATCGCGCCCGGCCGCGGCGAGGCCGGCGACGGTGTTCACCAGCATCGGGAAGAAGGTCATGACCACGACGACGGCGGCCTTCGACTGCCAGTCGAAGCCGAACCACATCACCATGATCGGCGCGATGCCGATGATCGGCAGCGCCGAGACGAGATTGCCGAGCGGCAGCAGGCCGCGCTGCAGGAAGGGCACGCGGTCGGCGAGGATGGCGACGACGAAGCCCGACAGCCGCAGCCGATCGCATAGCCGGCGAGCACGGCCTTGAGGAAGGTCTGCACGAAGTCGGCGCGCAGCATCGGCAGCGAGCCGGCGAAGCGCGCTGGCGATCGCGGAGGGCGGCGGCAGCAGCACGTGCGGCACGCCGAAGCCGACGACGACGACCTCCCAGAGGAAGAGCAGGAAGGCGCCGAACAGGACGCGGCACGAGAAGCGCTACGGCACGGCGCGCCGCAAGGCTTTTGCACAGGTCAGGTTCGAAAGGCCGCTCAGCGCCGCCGCGGCGACGAGCCAGAGCACCGCGACGGCGCGCCCAGAAGGCCGGCCCCGCCTGCCCGGCGACGTCGGGCCGGTGCACGAGCCGAGCAGAAGCGCGAGGCATCCGGCGATCGCGAGCGGCGTCAAGCACGGCGGCACGGGCGAGCGCGGCTCATGGCCTTGCGCTCCCATGGCGCGGCCGACGATGCGCTCGAGCGAGCGCGACCGCCGGCGACGAGGACGGCGGCGCAGCAAGGCGGCGGCGACGAGCGCCGCCCAGATCTGCACGGTCTGGCCGTAATAGGAGCCGGCGAGCAGCCGCGCGCCGAGCCCGGCCTGCGCGCCGGTCGGCAGCTCGCCGACGATGGCGCCGACGAGGCTGATGGCGATCGCGACCTTCAGGCTCGGCGAACAGGAACGGCACGCGAGGCCGGCAAGCGCAGCTTGCAGAAGGTCTGCGTCGCGGAGGCGCGAATAGGTGCGCATCAGGTCGAGCTGCATCGGGTCGGGCGAGGTCAGGCCCTTCACCATGCCGATCGTCGACCGGAAAGAAGCAGAGATAGGTCGAGATGATCGCCTTCGGCAGCAGGCCGGTGATGCCGATCGAGCCGAGCACGACGATGACGATCGGCGCGATGGCGAGGATCGGGATCGTCTGCGAGGCGATGATCCACGGCATCAGGCTGCGCTCGAGGCGTGCGCACATGCACGATCAGCGACCGCGAGCAGCGATGCCGAGCAGCGTGCCGAGCACGAAGCCGAGCGAGCGTCGCGGAGAGCGTGACCCAGGCGTGGATAGACGAGGCTGCGCCGCGACGTCGGCGGCGTGTCGATCGACCGTCTTCCAGAGCTCCGCGACGACCTGGTGCGGCGCCGGCAGCACCGGCCGCTCCTGCGCCAGGTGGCCGCGACGACGTCCATGGCGGTCGGTGTGCTCGCCCGCCCGTTCGAAGGCGTCGCGCGGCGCCGGCAGAATTCATCAGCACGCGGCGCCGAGATACCAGAGCGCGACGATCACCAGCACGACGACGAGCACCGGCCCGGCCTTGCCGTCCAGGAGCCGCGCCGCAAGCGAGGGCGGCGGCGGCAGGGCGAGCGTCTCAGTCGTCATAGGAGTGGCCGGCCCGCAGGCCCTCGCGGACGCGGTGCGCGATCTCGAGGAACTCCGGCGTCTCGCGGATGTCGAGCGTGCGCTCGCGCGGCAGAGCTCGCATGTCGATGACGTCGATGATGCGGCCCGGGCGCGGCGACATCACGACGATCCGCGTCGACAGGAACACCGCCTCCGGGATCGAATGGGTGACGAAGACGACGGTCTTGCGCGGTCTTGTCCCAGAGCCGCAGCAGCTGCTCGTTGAGATTGTCGCGGACGATCTCGTCGAGCGCGCCGAAGGGCTCGTCCATCAGCAGCAGCTTCGGATCGAAGGAGAGCGCGCGGGCGATCGAGGCGCGCTGCTGCATGCCGCCCGAGAGTTGCCAGGGAAACTTCTTCTCGAAGCCCTTGAGGTTGACGAGGTCGAGATTGCGCCGCGCGCGCGCTCGCCGCTCGGCGCTGGGACAGCCCGATGATCTCGAGCGGCAGCGTCGACGTTGCGCTCGATCGTGCGCCACGGATAGAGCGCCGGCGCCTGGAAGACGATAGCCGTAGTGCGCGCCTCAGCCGCGCCTCGCCGGGGCCGAGCGCCGTTGACCGAGGATCGCGCCGCCGGTCGGCTGCTCGAGATCGGCGATGACGCGCAGCAGCGTGGTCTTGCCGCAGCCGGACGGCCCGATGAAGGAGACGAACTCGCCCTCCGCGATCTCGAGGTCGACGTTCGAGAGCGCGTAGACCGGGCCGTCCGCCGTCTCGAAGGTCAAGGACAGCCCGCGTACGTCGACGACGCAGGGGCGGGCCGGCGTGGCCTCGCCGCCCGCGATCGGATCCTGCGTCACCCGCTGCAGCACGGCTCCTCCGTCGCGTGGTCCTCGCGCGATCCTCACGCCGCCGTCTTGAGCACGTCGGCGATGGTGCCGACGATCTCGTCGATCTGCGCCTTCGAGATGATGAGCGGCGGCGAGAGCGCGATGATGTCTCCGGTCGTGCGGATGAGGACGCCGCGCTCGAAGCATTCGAGGAAGACCGCGAAGGTGCGCTTCGTCGGCTCGCCCGCTAACGGCTCGAGCTCGATCGCGCCGACGAGGCCGAGATTGCGGATGTCGACGACGTGGCGCGAGCCTTTCAGCGAATGGAGCGCGTTCTCCCAATAGGGCGCGAGCTCGGCGCCGCGGGTCAGAAGCTCCTCGTCGGCATAGGTGTCGAGGGTGCCGAGCCCCGCCGCGCAGGCGAGCGGATGGGCCGAATAGGTGTAGCCGTGGAAGAACTCGATGACGTGCTCGGGCCCGGTCATGAAGGCGTCGTGGATCGCGCTCTTCACGAAGACGGCGCCCATCGGCACGACGCCGTTGGTGACGCCCTTCGCGGTCACCATGATGTCGGGCACGATGCCGAAGTAGTCCGCCGCGAAGGGCGTGCCAAGGCGACCGAAGCCGGTGATGACCTCGTCGAAGATCAACAGGATGCCGTGCTTGTCGCAGATGTCGCGCAGGCGCTTCAGATAGCCCTTCGGCGGCACGAGAACGCCGGCGGAACCCGCCACCGGCTCGACGATGAGCGCGGCGATCGTCGAAGGATCGTGCAGCGTCACGATGCGCTCGAACTCGTCGGCGAATTCGGCGCCGTGCTCCGGCTCGCCGCGGGAGAAGGCGTTGCGGGCCGGATCGTGCGTGTGGCGGATGTGGTCGACGCCGGCGAGGAGCGTGCCGAACATCTTCCGGTTCGCGACGATGCCGCCGACCGAAATGCCGCCGAAATTGACGCCGTGATAGCCGCGCTCGCGCCCGATCAGGCGGGTGCGCGAGCCCTCGCCCTTGGCGCGATGATAGGCGAGGGCGATCTTGAGCGCGGTCTCGACGGATTCCGAACCGGAGTTCGTGAAGAAGACGTGGTCGAGCCCCTCGGGCGCGATCTGCGTCAGGCGCGAGGCGAACTCGAACGCCTTCGGGTGCGCCATCTGGAAGGCCGGGGCGTAGTCGAGCTCGGCGACCTGGGCCTGGACCGCCTCGACGATCTTCGGCCGGCAATGGCCGGCGTTGACGCACCACAGCCCGGCGGTGCCGTCGAGGATCGGGCGCCCGTCGTCGGTGTAGTAGTGCATGTCCTTGGCGCCGGCGAGGAGGCGCGGCGCCTTCTTGAACTGGCGGTTCGCGGTGAACGGCATCCAGTAGGCGGCGAGGTCGTTCGGGATCGGACGCCTCATCGGCACGACGTTCATGGTCTCATCCTCCTGGCGGGCCGCTTCCGGCCCCGCTTCGCGGTCGCCCTTGCGGCTTTGGCGTCCCGCATCTTAGGGTCCGCTCGGGGCGGCAGCATAGAGGGTGGTTTCGTGGCTGACGAGATGCGCCGGGCGATGCCGACGCCGCGGCTGACCCGGACCGGCGAGGCCAATGCCGAGCGCATCCTCGACGCCGCCCTCGAGGTCTTCGCGGCCTACGGCTTCCGCGGCGCCCGCATCGACCAGATCGCCGCAGCCGCCGGGCTGTCGAAGCCGAACCTGCTCTATTACTTCCGCAGCAAGGAGGCGCTTTACGGCGCCGTCCTGCAACGCACCCTCGACATGTGGCTCGAGCCCCTGCGCGAACTCGACGCCCGCAGCGACCCGCGGCAGGCGCTCACCGCCTATATCGAGCGCAAGCTCGCCTATTCGCGCAGCCATCCGGCCGCCTCGCGGCTGTTCGCCATGGAGGTCCTCCAGGGGGCGCCGCATCTCGATGGGGCGCTCTCCGGCACCCTGCGCGATCTCGTCGAGGCGAAGACGCGGACGATCGAGGGCTGGATCGCCGCCGGCGCGATGCGGCCGGTCGATCCGAAGCACCTCATCTTCGCGATCTGGGCGACGACCCAGCATTACGCGGATTTCGCCATCCAGATCCGCGCCATCACCGGCGAGAGCCTCGCCGACGGGGAATTCTACGATGCGACGCGGCGGATGCTCGCCACGATCCTCCTCGACGGCGCGCTGACGCCGCGGGCACCGAACGGGACGCCCTGAACACCGCATCGCCCCGCCTCGCCGCGCTATTTTGCCGGCTCGGCCGGCTGGAGAGGTTTTGGCGCCGCCATCGGGTTGTTCGGGTGCTGCGTCCAGTTCAGGTACGAGCCGTCGACGAGGCGGCCGGTCCGGCGGTCGACCTCGTCGTGCAGGGGCACCATGGAGATGCAGTTCTCGATCGGGCAGACCGTGGCGCAGAGATTGCAGCCGACGCATTCCTCGTCGATGACCTCGAAGCGGCGCACCCGTCGACCATGCGCGTGATCGCCTGGTGCGAGGTGTCCTCGCAGGCGATGTGGCAGCGGCCGCACTTGATGCAGAGCTCCTGGTCGATCCGCGCCTTCACGGCGTAGTTGAGGTTGAGGTACTGCCAGTCGGTGACGTTCGGCACCGCCGCGGCGACGAAATCGTCGACGCGGGCATAGCCGCGCTCGTCCATGAAGGCTTCGAGGCCGGCGACCATCTCCTGCACGATCTTGAAGCCGTAGACCATCGCCGCCGTGCAGACCTGGACCGTGCCGGCGCCGAGGGCCATGAACTCGGCTGCGTCGCGCCAGGTCTCGATGCCGCCGATGCCGGAAATCGGCAGGCCCCGGGTCGCCGGCGCGCGGGCGATCTCGGCGACCATGTTGAGGGCGATCGGCTTCACCGCCGGGCCGCACATGCCGCCGTGGGTGGCCTTGCCGTCGGTGTGCGGCGCGGGGACCATGCGCTCGAGGTCGACCGCCATGATCGAGTTGACGGTGTTGATGAGCGAGACCGCGTCGGCGCCGCCGCGCTTGGCCGCTTCCGCGGGCTTGCGCACATCGGAAATGTTCGGCGTCAGCTTGACGATGACCGGCATGCGCGTGTGCTGCTTGCACCAGCGGGCGACCATCTCGACGTATTCGGGCACCTGCCCGACGGCCGAGCCCATGCCGCGCTCGGACATGCCGTGCGGACAGCCGAAGTTGAGTTCGACCCCGTCGGCCTCGGTCTCCTCGACGCGGGCGAGGATCGCCTTCCAGGCCGCCTCCTCGCAGGGCACCATGAGGGAGACGACGAGGGCCCGGTCGGGCCAGCGCCGCTTGACCTCCTTGATCTCCTTGAGGTTCACGTCGAGGGGCCGGTCGGTGATGAGCTCGATGTTGTTGAAGGCGGCGACGCGCCGGTCGGCGCCGTGCATCACCCCGTACCGGGGGCCGGAGACGTTGACGATCGGCGGGCCGTCCTCGCCGAGGGTCTTCCAGACGACGCCGCCCCAGCCGGCGCGGAAGGCGCGCTCGACGTTGTAGGCCTTGTCGGTCGGCGGCGCCGAGGCGAGCCAGAACGGGTTCGGCGCTCGGATGCCGCAGAAATCGACCCTGAGATCGGCCATGTCCGCCTCCTATTCCGCCGCGAGCGCGACCCGGCCGCGCAGCGCCCGGTCGATCGAGAGCGCCGCCTGCTTGCCGTCCTCGACCGCGACCACGGTGAGGTCGCGCCCGCCGGCCGCGCAATCGCCGCCGGCCCAGATTCCGGAGAGCGAGGTCCGGCGCTCGCCGTCGACCGCGATGCGGCCCGAGGCGAGATCGAGGATCTCGGCCGCGCCATCGACCGGGCCGGGCACGAAGACCTGTCCGATCGCCTTGAAAAGCTGGTCGGCCGGCAAGGCGAAGGTCTCGCCCGTGTCGACGAGGCGCCCGTCCCGCTCCGCGGTCGCGGCGAAGGCGACCGCGCGCAGGACGCCGCCCTCGCCTTCGACCGCGAGCGGCCGCGCCCAGTGCCGGATGACGACGCCCGCCGTCTGCGCCAGTTCCTGCTCCCAGCGGCTCGCGCCCATCGCCTCGGGACCGCGGCGGTAGGCGATCGTCACCTCCTCGGCGCCGAGTTTCTTGGCCTGCACGGCCGCATCGACCGCAGTCATGCCGCCGCCGATGACCACGATCCGGCGGCCGATCGGCAGGGCCGTGAGGTCCGCCGTCTGGCGCAGGGTCTCGATGAAGGCGACGGCGTCCTCGACGCCCGCGAGGGCGCCATCGGGGAGACCGAGTTCGTTCACCGCCTGCAGGCCGAGGCCGAGGAAGACCGCATCGTAGTCGCGCCTGAGATCGGCGAGGCTGAAGTCGCGTCCAAGCGTCTCGCCGCAGCGCAGGTCGATGCCGCCGACGGCGAGGATGAAGTCGACCTCGCGCTGGGCGAAATCGTCGACCGTCTTATAGGAGGCGATGCCGTGCTCGTTGAGACCGCCGGGCTTGGCGCGGCCGTCGAAGACGACGACGGCGTGGCCGAGAGTCGCGAGCCGATGCGCGCAGGAGAGCCCCGCCGGTCCGGCGCCGACGACGGCGACGCGGCGCCCGCTGGCCGATCCGGCGCGGTAGGGCTGCCGGCCCGAGGCCATCAGCGCGTCGGTGGCATGGCGCTGGAGTTCTCCGATGGCGATCGGCTTCTCCTCCGCCGCGTTGCGGACGCAGGCCTCCTCGCAGAGGGTCTCGGTCGGGCAGACGCGGGCGCACATGCCGCCGAAGATGTTCGCGTCGAGGATCGTCTTCGCGGCGCCGAGCGTGTTGGCGGTCGCGATCTGGCGGATGAACAGCGGGATGTCGATCCCGGTCGGGCAGGCGGCGACGCAGGGCGCCTCGTAGCAGAACAGGCAGCGCTCCGCCTCGACCCTGGCCTCGTGCCGGCCGAGGAGCGGGTGCAGGTCGCCGAAAGCCTCGGCGATCTCGGGCGCGGCGAGCCGGCCGGCGCGGATGTCCGCTCCTGTCGTCATGATCCCTCCTGCCCGCCGCGGCGGGCGCGCGGCTCGCCCTCCGGCACGCCTCCGACCGGGCGCTTGCGGTTTTGACCATCTGATCAAGCGGCGCGGGGCCTGTCAATTTTCGCGCTGGCGGATTTCGAGGCAGGCCGGAGCGGCGTCTGCCTATACGTAAGGCCGCCCGCGCGCGGCCGCCCTGATCCTGCCGGTGCGGAAAGCCCGTTCCGCGGGCACAGCCGCCGAAGTTTTCGCCACGGCGGCTTCGACAACCGCAACGAGATTGCTGCCCCGCGTCAAATTTCGAGCCGTTCCCGCCCCGGCTCGACTTGGCCCGCCGCTTGCAACTCTGCCGCCCGCACCGACCGGGTGCAGCCAAACAAGGGGGAAGAGAGCCGTGATCCTCACTCGCCGAACGGTGCTCGGCACCATCGTCGCATTGTCAACGTCGCTCGCCGCCACGAGCCTCGCCTTTGCCCAGGACACCATCAAGGTCGGCGTGCTGCATTCGCTCTCGGGCACGATGGCGATTTCCGAGACGACGTTGAAGGACGTCATGCTCATGCTCATCGAGGAGCAGAACAAGAAGGGCGGCCTGCTCGGCAAGAAGCTCGAGGCCGTGGTCGTCGACCCGGCATCGAACTGGCCGCTCTTCGCGGAGAAGGCGCGCGAGCTGATCAGCAAGGACAAGGTCGTCGCGACCTTCGGCTGCTGGACCTCCGTGTCGCGCAAATCCGTGCTGCCCGTATTCAAGGAGTTGAACTCGGTCCTCTTCTACCCGGTCCAATACGAGGGCGAGGAGAGCGAGCGCAACGTGTTCTACACCGGCGCCGCGCCGAACCAGCAGGCGATCCCCGCCGTCGACTATCTCGCCAAGGAGGAAAAGGTCGAGCGCTGGGTGCTCGCGGGAACCGACTACGTCTATCCGCGCACCACGAACAAGATCCTCGAGGCGTACCTGAAGTCCAAGGGCGTGAAGCCCGAGGACATCATGATCAACTACACGCCGTTCGGCCATTCCGACTGGCAGACCATCGTCTCCGATATCAAGAAGTTCGGCTCGGCCGGCAAGAAGACCGCCGTCGTCTCGACCATCAACGGCGATGCCAACGTGCCCTTCTACAAGGAGCTCGGCAACCAGGGCGTCAAGGCGACGGACATTCCGGTCGTCGCGTTTTCGGTCGGCGAGGAGGAGCTTGCCGGCATCGACACCGCCCCTCTTCTCGGTCACCTCGCGGCATGGAACTACTTCCAGAGCGTCGAGGACAAGTCGAACGCCGAGTTCATCAAGAAGTGGCGCGCCTTCACGAAGAACGACAAGCGCGTCACGAACGATCCGATGGAAGCGCATGTCATCGGCTTCAACATGTGGGTCAAGGCGGTCGAAAAGGCCGGCTCGACGGATCCGGACAAGGTCATCGACGCGATCGTCGGCGTGAAGGTCCCGAACCTCACCGGCGGCACCTCCGAGATGCTGGCGAACCACCACATCACCAAGCCCGTGCTCATCGGCGAGATCGAGAAGAACGGCCAGTTCAACGTCGTCTGGAAGACCGAGGGCCTCGTGCCCGGCGACGAGTGGTCCGACTTCCTCGAGGGCTCGAAGGACCTCAAGGCCGATTGGGTGACGCTGAAATGCGGCAACTACAACACCAAGACCGGCAAGTGCGGGGGCGCAAGCTGAGCCGTCCCCGCTCCGCGTGAGACCGGAGGCGGCGCCGTGCGCCGCCTCCTTTCATGACATCGAGATCGCGACATCCATGACATCCTCCCTTTGGGTCCGCATCGCGCTCGCTCTCGCGCTGACGCTCGCGCCGGGCCTCGCCCGCGCCGATGCCGTGGACGATGCCCTCGGGCGCTTCGCCGCCGACCGCTTCGACGACACCCAGAAGGGGATCGACGACCTCGCCCAGACCGGCCATGCGACGGCCGAGGCCGTGCTCTCGGCCCTCGGCGCCGGCCGGCTCCTCGTGCAGCCGCCGTCGGGACCCGTCTATTACAAGGACGAAGCCGGCGCCCTGCACGATGCGAAGACCGGCGCCGTGGCGCAGGTCGACGCCGCGGGCCTGAAGACCGTGCGTCTCAACAACCGCGTCCGCCGCTCCCTCGACGCGGCCCTGGGCTCGCTGACCCTGTTGTCGGCGGATTCGGCGGTGCGCCTCAGGGCGGCGCAGGCGGTGTTCAAGTCGCGCGACCCGGCGGCGCTGCCGGCGCTCGACGCGGCGCTCGCCAAGGAGAGCGACGGCCGCGTCCGCACCGCGATGGAGGCCGCTCGGGCGGCGATCGTCCTCGGCAAGGCCGACGCACCGGAGGCGGAGCGCGTCGCCGCCGTCGCGATGCTCGTCGAACGCGGCGACGGAGACAGCGCGGCGATGCTGCGCTCGCTGCCCGCCGACACGCCGGAGAGCGTCAAGTCCGCGGCAGCGGCCGGGGTGACGCAAATCGAGCAGAGGCTCTCGCTGTGGGCCGCCGCCGAGAACGTCGTCTACGGCATCAGCCTCGGCTCGGTGCTGCTCCTCGCCGCGGTCGGCCTTGCCATCACCTTCGGCCAGATGGGCGTCATCAACATGGCCCATGGCGAGATGGTGATGCTCGGGGCCTACACCACCTTCGTGGTGCAGGAGGTGATCCGCACCAAGGCGCCGTGGCTCTTCGACGCCTCCCTGTTCTTCGCCCTTCCCCTCGCCTTCCTCGTCTCGGGGGCGGTCGGCGTCGCGATCGAGCGCAGCGTCATTCGCTTCCTTTACGGACGGCCCCTCGAGACGCTGCTCGCGACCTGGGGCCTTTCGCTCATCCTGCAGCAGGCGGTGCGCACGCTCTTCGGGCCGTCGAACCGGGAAGTCGGCACGCCCGCCTGGATGAGCGGTTCGTTCCAGGTCGGCGGTCTCGGCCTGACCTACAACCGCGTCGCCATCGTGATCTTCGCGCTTCTCGTCTTCGTCGCCCTGCAACTCGTGCTGCGGCGGACGGCGCTCGGCCTGAAGGTGCGGGCGGTGGTGCAGAACCGGCGCATGGCCGGCTCGATGGGCATCAAGACGGACTGGATCGACGCGCTCACCTTCGGCCTCGGCTCCGGCGTCGCCGGGCTTGCCGGCGTCGCCCTGTCGCAGATCGACAACGTCAGTCCCAATCTCGGTCAGAGCTACATCATCGACAGCTTCCTCGTCGTCGTCTTCGGCGGCGTCGGCAACCTCTGGGGAACGCTCGTCGGCGCCTTCTCGCTCGGTATCGCGAACAAGATCCTGGAGCCCGTCGCCGGCGCCGTGCTCGGCAAGATCGCGCTCCTCGTGGTCATCATCCTGTTCATCCAGAAGCGTCCGCGGGGCCTCTTCGCCCTCAAGGGCCGGGCGGTGGAGGCGTGATGCGCGGGCTCCTCGACCGCACGACCCTCGTTGCGCTCGCTCTGATCGCGGCGGCGGCGGTTCTCGTTCCGGTTCTCAATCTCGCGCTGCCGGCCGCCTCGCCGTTCCACCTCTCCGACCATCTCGTGCCGCTGATCGGCAAGTATCTCTGCTTTGCGCTGCTCGCGCTTTCCGTCGACCTGATCTGGGGCTTTTGCGGCATCCTCTCCCTCGGCCACGGCGCCTTCTTCGCGCTGGGCGGCTATGCGATGGGCATGTACCTGATGCGCCAGATCGGCCCGCGCGGCGTCTATGCCAATCCGATCCTGCCCGACTTCATGGTCTTCCTGAATTGGAAGGAGCTGCCCTGGTTCTGGCACGGCTTCGACCATTTCATCTTCGCGGCGCTGATGGTGATTGTCGTTCCCGGCGCCCTCGCCTTCGCCTTCGGCTGGTTCGCCTTCCGCTCCCGCGTTACCGGCGTCTATCTCTCGATCATCACGCAGGCGATGACCTTCGCGCTGATGCTGGCCTTCTTTCGCAACGACATGGGCTTCGGCGGCAACAACGGCCTCACCGACTTCAAGGACATCCTGGGTTTCCCGCTGCAATCGGCGACGACGCGGGCCGCGCTCTTCGCCCTGTCGGCGCTCGCCCTCGCCGCCGGTCTCCTCCTCTGCCGCGCGGTCGTGCTCTCGAAGCTCGGCAAGGTCCTGGTCGCGATCCGCGACGCCGAAAGCCGCACGCGCTTCCTCGGCTACCGGGTCGAGCATTACAAGCTCGCGGTCTTCACGCTCTCGGCGGTGCTCGCGGGCGTCGCCGGCGCGCTCTACGTGCCGCAGGTCGGCATCATCAACCCGAGCGAATTCGCGCCCGCGAACTCGATCGAGGTGGTGATCTGGGTCGCGGTCGGCGGCCGCGGCACCCTGTTCGGCGCGGCCCTCGGCGCGCTCCTCGTCAATGCCGGCAAGACCTGGTTCACGGGCGCCATTCCGGAGTTCTGGCTTTTTGCCCTCGGCGGCCTCTTCGTCCTCGTCACCCTGCTCCTGCCGAAGGGCGTCGTCGGCACCGCCTTCGACCTTGCGCGGCGTCGCAGGAAGCCGGCGGCCGGCGAGGCGGTCGACGGCGCCGCCGTGCCGAGCCCCGCGGAATAGCCATGTCAGCGCCGATCACCCCGTCCCTGCTCTATCTCGACAACATCAGCGTCTCCTTCGACGGCTTCAAGGCGCTGAACGGGCTCTCGCTCGCCGTCGACGATGCCGAGATGCGCGCCATCATCGGTCCGAACGGCGCCGGCAAGACGACGATGATGGACGTCATCACCGGCAAGACCCGCCCCGACGACGGGCAGGCGCTCTTTGCCGGCACCTACGATCTCACCTCCCTCGACGAGGCAACCATCGCGGAGCTCGGCATCGGGCGGAAGTTTCAGACGCCGACGGTCTTCGACATGCATACGGTCGAGGACAACCTGCTCCTTGCGCTCAAGGCCGACCGGCGCGTCGTGCCGACCCTGTTCAGCCGCCGCGGTCCGCAGGAGCGCGAGCGCATCGACCGGCTTCTCGAGCGCATCCGGCTGAAGGACCAGCGCCGGCGCAAGGCGTCCGAACTCTCGCACGGCCAGAAGCAATGGCTCGAGATCGGCATGCTCCTGGCGCAGGAGCCGAGGCTTCTCCTCGTCGACGAGCCGGCTGCCGGCATGACCGACCAGGAGACCGCCGACACCGCCGAGCTCCTGCGCGAGATCGCCCGCACCGCATCGGTCGTCGTCGTCGAGCACGACATGACCTTCGTGCGCGACCTCGACGTGAAGGTGACGGTTTTGCACGAGGGCTCCGTCCTCGCCGAAGGCTCCCTCGACGCGGTGAGCGCCAACGAGCGCGTCATCGAAGTCTATCTCGGGCGGTGACCATGCTGAGCGTCGAGCACCTTTCCCTCTACTACGGCGCCTCGCAGGCGGTGCGCGACGTCTCGATCGAGGCCCGGCCGGGCGAGGTCACCTGCATCCTCGGC
The DNA here is from genome assembly GCA_963754975.1 of uncultured Alphaproteobacteria bacterium. Lineage (GTDB taxonomy): Bacteria > Pseudomonadota > Alphaproteobacteria > Rhizobiales > Beijerinckiaceae > Microvirga. Next base: position 366,413 of record CAVWII010000007.1, read on the forward strand.
CGCAACGGCGTCGGCAAGACGTCGCTCCTGCGGGCGATCGTCGGGCAGCGTCCGATCGCCGGCGGCAGCATCACCCTCGAGGGCCGCAGCCTCGCCGGCCTCAAGCCCTACGAGCGGGCGGCGCTCGGCGTCGCCTACGTGCCCCAGGGCCGGGAAATCTTCCCGCTCCTCACGGTGCGCGAAAATCTCGAGACCGGCTTCGGTCTTCTGTCCCGCCGCGAGCGCACGATTCCGGAGGAGGTGTTCGAGCTGTTTCCGGTGCTGAAATCCATGCTCGGCCGGCGTGGCGGCGACCTCTCCGGCGGGCAGCAGCAGCAGCTCGCCATCGCCCGGGCCCTCGTCACCAAGCCCCGCCTGATTCTCCTCGACGAGCCGACCGAAGGCATCCAGCCCTCCATCATCAAGGACATCGGCCGCGCCATCGCCTACCTGCGCCAGAAGGGCGGCCTCGCCATCGTGCTCGTCGAGCAGTATTTCGAGTTCGCCCGCGACCTCGCCGACCGTTTCGTGCTGATGGAGCGGGGAGAGGTGATCGTGGCCGGCGACCGCCAGGCCCTCGAGGGCGAGGACGTTCGCAACCGAATGGCGATCTAGAGCCGGCGACGGATATATGTTTCCGCGAGGAAGGATCGCCTTGACCGGCGCTTCGCGCCCGGGGCGGGGTGAAGGGTAGCCGGCTCCCTGCCGCTGTTATCCTTCAACGGGCATGCCGAATGCGCTTCAGGCTGCTAACAAGGGGCGGGGGTCAAGCCAGGAGCGCCCGATGCCTCGATCCTCCATGGCTCGTCTCGCCGATCGAACCGCCCTCGTCACCGGAGGGTCCCGCGGCATCGGCCGGGCGGTCGCCGTGCGCTTCGCGGCCGAAGGCGCGGCCGTGGCGCTCAACCATCTCCGCGACGAGGCCGAAGCCAGAACCGCTCTGGCGGAGTGCCGGGCGGCGTCCGCGGAGTACGGTTTCGGAGCGGTGCCGCACCGCGTCGTCGAGGCGGATGTCGGATCGGCCGCGGCGGCGGCGGCGATGGTGGCGGATGCGGCGGCCGCGTTCGGCCGCCTCGACATCCTCGTCAACAACGCCGGCATCCAGGCCGCAACGCCCGGCGACGGGGACGATGCCGCAACGCTTGAAAAGATCCTGCAGGTCAACCTCGCCGGCGCGGCGCATTGCGCCCGGGCGGCGATCCGGCACTTTCTCTCCCGCCCCGGCGGCGGCGTCATCCTGAACACGTCGAGCGCGCACGAGATCATCCCGAAGCCGGGCTTCCTCGCCTATTCGATGAGCAAGGGCGGCCTCGCCAACCTCACCCGCACCCTGGCCCTCGAATTCGCCGGCCGCGGCATCCGCGTCAACGCGGTCGCCCCGGGGGCGGTCCTGACGAGCCTCAACGACGCCTGGCGCAACGATCCCGCCGCCCGCGCCAAGGTCGAGAGCCACATCCCGATGGGCCGCTCCGCGACCCCGGAGGAAATCGCCGCGACCTTCGCCTTCCTCGCCTCCGACGAAGCCGCCTACGTCACCGGGCAGACCCTCTACGTCGACGGCGGCGTGACCCTCTACGCCGACTTCCGGGAAAACTGGGCGTCGTGAGGATCCTTCGAGGCGGTCCGAGCCTTCTCAGCCTCAGGCCGTGTCTCAATCCATGACGATGGCGCGCCTCCCCCCGCTTGCGGGGCTAGTGCAAAATCCGTTCAAGATGAGCCATGCTTGGCTCTGTCATCCCGGGGCTGCGAGGCAGAGCCCGGGATCCATAACCGCGACGACGCAGACGGCGCGCGACGGTGCGGAGATTGCGGTGTTCATGGGTTCCGGGCTCCGCTTCGCGGCCCCGGAATGACGGCGCCATAAGCTCGAACCAGCGTGCGCTAAAGAATGAACCGGCTCAGATCCGCGTTCTTCGCCAGGTCCTCGACCTGCCCGCGCACATACGCCGCGTCGATCTTGACCGTCTCGCCGTCGCGGTCCGGCGCCGTGAAGGAGATCTCGTCGAGGACGCGCTCGAGCACCGTCTGCAAGCGCCGCGCGCCGATGTTCTCGACCGAATTGTTGACATCGAAGGCGACCTGCGCGAGGGCGTCGATGGAATCGTCCGTGAAGACGAGCGAGACGCCCTCGGTCTTCATCAGCGCCACGGATTGCTTGATGAGGCTCGCCTCCGTCTCTGTGAGGATGCGCCGGAAATCCTCCTTGGTCAGCGGCGCGAGTTCGACACGGATCGGCAGGCGGCCCTGCAACTCGGGCAGGAGGTCCGACGGCTTCGAGACGTGGAACGCCCCCGAGGCGATGAAAAGGATGTGGTCCGTCTTCACCGGGCCGTGCTTCGTCGAGACGGTGGTGCCCTCGATCAGCGGCAGGAGGTCCCGCTGCACGCCCTCGCGCGAGACGTCGGCGCCGCTGCGGCCCTCGCGGCCGGCGATCTTGTCGATTTCGTCGAGGAAGACGATGCCGTTGTTTTCGACCTGCCGGACCGCCTCCTGCACGAGCGCGTCCTGGTCGAGGAGCTTGTCGGATTCTTCCGCGATCAGCGGCTCGTAGGCCTCGCGCACGGTCGAGCGCCGCGTCTTCGTGCGGCCGCCGCCGAAGGCCTTGCCGAACATGTCCGAGAGGTTGATCGCGCCGACGGAGGCGCCGGGCAGGCCGGGAATCTCGAACATCGGCAGGCCCGACTGGCCCGCCTGCATCTCGATCTCGATCTCCTTGTCGTCGAGTTCGTTCGCGCGCAGCTTGCGGCGGAAGGAATCGCGCGTTGCCGCGCTCGCGGTGGCGCCGACGAGGGCGTCGAGGACGCGCTCCTCCGCGGAAAGATGCGCCTTCGCCTCGACCTGCTTGCGGCGCTCCTCCTTGACGAGGCCGATGCCGACCTCGACGAGGTCGCGCACGATCTGCTCGACGTCGCGGCCGACATAGCCGACCTCGGTGAACTTCGTCGCCTCGACCTTCAGGAACGGCGCGCCGGCGAGCCGTGCGAGGCGCCGCGAGATCTCGGTCTTGCCGCAGCCCGTCGGGCCGATCATCAGGATGTTCTTCGGTGCCACCTCTTCGCGCAGCGGCCCTTCGAGCTTGAGCCGCCGCCAGCGGTTGCGCAGCGCGATCGCGACGGCGCGCTTGGCGTCGTTCTGGCCGACGATGTAGCGGTCGAGTTCGGAGACGATTTCGCGGGGAGAGAAGCTGGTCATTGTCTCGAAAAAATCCTCGGCGAACGTCACGCGTCCAGCGTTTCGATCACGACGTTGTCGTTCGTGTAGACGCAGATTTCCGCGGCGATCTTCAGCGATCGGCGCACGATCGCCTCAGCGTCGAGGCCGCTGTCGGCAAGCGCCCGCGCGGCGGCAAGGGCGTAGTTGCCGCCGGAGCCGATCGCCATCACGCCGCCCTCGGGCTCGAGCACGTCGCCGCCGCCCGAGAGCAACAGGCCGACGGTCCGGTCTGCGACGAGCATCATCGCCTCGAGCCGGCGCAAGTAGCGGTCCGTGCGCCAGTCCTTGGTCAGCTCGACGCAGGCGCGGGTGAGCTGCCCGGGATATTGTTCGAGCTTTCCTTCAAGGCGCTCGAAGAGGGTGAAGGCGTCCGCGGTCGAGCCGGCGAAGCCGCCGATCACCTCGCCCTTGGCGAGGCGGCGGACCTTGCGGGCGTTGCCCTTGACGATCGTCTGGCCGAGGCTGACCTGGCCGTCGCCGCCGATCACGACGCAGCCGCCCTGGCGGACCATCAGGATCGTCGTCGCGTGCATGCGGGGGATGTCTTGATCGGCCAAGGGCGCGCTCCGGCGGCGGTGTCGCTCCCGCATGTAAGGCCTTGGCGCCCGCTTGCCCAGGGCTCGCCCGCTGCGCCGAAAGGCCCTATCTGAGAGGCGGCAGGAGGCGAGGCCATGACCCGCGCGATGAACCTCACCGGCATCCACCACCTCACCGCCGTCACCGCCGAGGCGGCGAAGAACCTCGCCTTTTACACCGGCGTCCTCGGCCTGCGCCTCGTCAAGAAGACCGTCAACCAGGACGACGTCGGCGCCTATCACCTCTTCTACGCGGACGGCCTCGCCTCGCCCGGCACGGACGTCACCTTCTTCGATTGGCCGGTCGGCCGCGAGCGCCGCGGCACCCGGAGCATCGTCCGCACCGGCCTGCGCGTTTCCGGCGAAGAGGCCCTGCGCTTCTGGACCGAGCGCCTGACCGGCCTCGGCGTCGCGCACGAGGACATCCGGGAGGAGGACGGGCGCCGGATCCTGGCCTTCGAGGACGGCGAGGGCCAGCGCCTCGCCCTCGTCGACGACGGTGGCGCGGGCGAAAGCCATTCCTGGGCCCGCAGCCCGGTGCCGCTGGAGCACCAAATCCGCGGTCTCGGACCGATTACCCTGAGCGTGCCGGACGGGGCGGCGACGGACGCCCTCCTGCGCGAGGTGATGGGATTTGCCGAGGCGCGGCGCTTCGAGGAGGCCGGCCGGGAGGTGCGGGTCTATTCCCTCGGCGCCGGCGGCCCCGCGGCGGAGTTGCAGGTGCGGATCGAGCCCGGTCTGCCGCAGGCGCAGCAGGGCGCGGGCGGGGTCCACCACGTCGCCTTCCGGACGCCGGACGAGGACAGCTACCGCGTCTGCGCCGAGCGGCTCGTCGCCCTGCGCGTGCCGAACAGCGGCCCGGTGGACCGCTATTATTTCAAGAGCCTCTATTTCCGCGAGCCGAACGGCATCCTCTTCGAGATCGCCACCGACGGCCCGGGCTTCGCCACCGACGAGCCCCTGGAGAGCCTCGGCGAGCGCCTCGCCCTGCCGCCCTTCCTCGAACCCCGCCGCGCCGCCATCGAGGCAGGGCTGAAGCCGCTGTGATGGAGGCGCGGGCCTGCCCCTCCCGGTCTGAACACTTGCGGGGAGAGGGCCGCCGGCCTCGGGTCTGCCCGAGGTCCGTTCTTTGGTGCGCAAGCCGGAAACACCCGGCCCGCGCAACGGACGTTGAAGCGCTCAGTTCTCGCGGAAGGTCCGGGCGAACTGATCCTTCAGCGGCTTGATGAGGTATTCGAACGGCGTGCGCTCGTGGGTCTGGACGAAGACCTCCGCCTGCATGCCGGCGACGAGCTTGAGGTGGCCGAGCTTCTTCAGTTCCTCAGGCGGGATGGCGACGCGGATCGTGTAGTAGCTGACCCCGGTCTGCTGGTCCTTCGTGACGTCGGCGGAGATGCGGCTGAGGGTGCCGTCGAGTTCCGGCGTGGTGCGGGCGTTCGCGGCGTGGACGCGCACGTTCGCGTGCTGGCCGATGACGAGCTGGTCGATGTCCTGCGGCATCACCTTCGCCTCGAGGTCGAGGGTATCGTGCGAGGGCACGATCAGCATCGCCGGCTCGGCCGGGGAGATCACGCCGCCGACCGTGTGAACGGCGAGCTGGTGCACGTAGCCGTCGCTCGGCGAGCGGATGTCGATGCGCTTCAATTGGTCCTCGGCGGCGACCTTGCGCTCGACGAGTTCGGAGACCTTGGCCTGGTTCTCGCGCAGGTCCTTCATGACCTCGGCGCGCATCTCCTCGTCGACCTGGATGATCTGCAGGTTCGTCTCGGAGATCTTGCCCTCGGACTGGGCCATGCCGGCGACGATCTGGCCGCGCTGGCCTTCGAGGCTCGCCGCTTCGCGCTCGAGGGCGGAGAGGCGGGAGAGCTGCACGAGGTTCTTGGCATAGAGCTCGCGGACGCCCTTGAGCTCGTCGGAGATGAGCGAGGCTTCGCGCACCTTCGAGGCCGCCTGCGCCTTGAGGCCGTCGATCTCGTTTCCGAGCTGGGCGATGCGCTTGCGCAACTGGCTCTTCTGACCCTCGCGGGCGGAGCGGCGCGCGTCGAACAGGGTCTGCTCGGAGGCGAGAAGCTTCTTGACCGCCGGCTCGCTCACGCGCACGCCGAACTCTTCCGGAACGATCAGGTTCTCGGCGCCGTCGCGCTCCGCCTCGAGGCGGGCCTGCCGGGCCCAGAGCTCGTCGAGCTGCTTCGAGACGATCTGAAGATTGGCCTTGGTCACCGTCTCGTCGAGCTTGATCAGGAGGTCGCCCGCCTTGACGAGATCGCCTTCCTGCACCCGCAGCTCGCCGACGATGCCGCCGGTCGGGTGCTGCACCTTCTTGACGTTCGTGTCGACGACGAACTGGCCGCCGGAGACGACCGCGCCGGACAGGGTCGAGGTCGCCGCCCACAGGCCGATCGTGCCGCCGAACAGAACGATGATGCCGAAGCCGAGGCGCGAGGCGTGCTTCAGGGCCTTGACGTGGACCGAGGGCGCCTTGGCCGGCGCCAACTTCATGACCGGGGCCATTATCCGACCTCCCGCAGGTTCGTCGAGGCCGTCGCGCGCAGGGGCTGCTGCTGGGCCGGATTGGTTGCGACGTTGCGCTTCATGACCGATTGCAGGACCTCGTCGCGCGGTCCGATCGTCTTCAGGCGGCCGCCGTCCATGATGGCGACGAGGTCGACCTGGCTCAGCGCGGCGGGGCGGTGGGTGATGACGATGACGACGCCGCCGCGCCGGCGCACCGCCAGGATCGCCTCGTTGAGGGCCTCGTCGCCGGCCCCGTCGAGGCTGGCGTTCGGCTCGTCGAGGACGACGAGGAAGGGATCGCCGAACAGCGCCCGGGCGAGGGCGACGCGCTGGCGCTGGCCGCCGGAAAGGGTGGCGCCGCCCTCGCCGATGCGGGTGTCGTAGCCTTCGGGCAGCTGCAGGATCATGTCGTGCGCGCCGGCGGTCTTCGCCGCGGTGATCACCGCCTCGGCCTCCGCATCGGGCTGGAAGCGGGCGATGTTCTCGGCGACACTGCCGTCGAACAGTTCGACGTCCTGCGGCAGGTAGCCGATATGGCGGCCGAGCGCATCCGCCTCCCACTGGTCGAGGGTGGCGCCGTCGAGGCGAACCTCGCCGCGCAGGGTCGGCCAGACGCCAACGAGGGAGCGCGCCAGCGTCGACTTGCCCGAGGCGCTGGGACCGATCAGCCCGAGGCCCTGGCCGGCCTGCATCTGGAAGGCGACGCCCTGCACGATCGGCAGCTGCGAGCCCGGCGGGCCGACATAGATGTCCTGCAGCATCAGCGAGGAGGTCGGCGCCGGCAGGCTGAGGCGCGGATCCGGCGCCGGCACGAGGGAGAGGATGTGCTGGAGCCGGCGGTAGCCCTGACGGGCCGAGACGAAGCCCTTCCAGTTCGCCACCGCGACCTCGATCGGGGCGAGCGCCCGCGACATCAGGATCGAGCCGGCGATCATCGAGCCGCCCGACATCTCCTGGCGGATGACGAGATAGGCGCCGAGGCCGAGGGCCGAGGATTGCAGCACCATGCGGAAGACCTTGGCCATCACGCCGATGCCGCTTGCCGCGTTCGCCGCGCGCAGACCGTCGTTGACGTGCTTGGCGTTGATCGCCGCGAAGCGCTCGGCGAGGAAGCCGCGCATCCCCAGCGCCCGCACGGCCTCCGCGTTGCGGCGGCTGGTGTCGGCGATGACGTGGCGCTCGGCGATGCTCTTGTTCAGGTCCGACATCGGGCCGCGGCTGCGCGCCTCGGTCAAAAGCGTCAGGCAGATGATGATGATGCCGCCGAGGATCGAGAGCCAGCCGATCCAGGGATGGATCAGGAAGCAGCCGGCGAAGAAGATCGGCATGAACGGCATGTCGAAGAAAGCCGTCGGGCCCATGCCGGAGAGAAAGCCGCGGATCTGGTCGAGATCGCGGATCGGCTGCATGCTGTCGGACTGCTTCGCGCCCCTGAGCGGCAGCGTCGTCACGAGGTCGAAGATGCGCGGCGAGAGGATCTCGTCGAATCTTGCGCCGACCCGGGCCAGCATCTTCTGCCGGATCGTATCGAGGGCGCCCTGAAGGGTGTAGGCGGCGAGGATGATCAGCGAGATGCCGATCAGGGTCGAGACGCTGCGGCTCGACAGCACCCGGTCGTAGATCTGCAGCATGTAGACCGAGCCGGACAGCATCAGGAAATTGATGAACCCGGAAAAAACGGCGACGCCACCGACCGCCGGTCGGATGGCCATCACGGCCTCGCGCACTTCGGTGCTCTGGGGCCGCTGCCCCCCTGTGCTCGCCCTCATGGTCACTCCCCGCCCGGACCGCCGGACCTTTCGCCCGGATCGTCAGCCCCGTTTGCCGTGCTAAAAACCGATTCTGCGGTCCCGGGTCGGCAGCCCGGAACGCAGGCAGTTGACAACGACTCGCCCGCGACGTCGGCGCCGCGTGGATCGAAGCTCGACTGGCCGGCTGCCCCCGCCCATCATCCCGATCCAATACCACACCCGGAACGACGAGCGTAATTCTATTGTAACGGAATGTGTCGTCCCGATGGCGCAGAGTTAACACGGTTGCATTCGCCGGGGACGTGCGGCGGCTCACACATGGGGGCGAGGGCTCTCTCCGCAAGGTAACACTTTGGTAAAAGCTGATGGTTAAGGCTGCGTCACTGCACATTCGGGACGCGGGCCATGAGCGACGAAAATGTCGTTGAAACGCCGACGAATCAGCCGATCCTGACGACTGCTTCCTCAGAAAATGCCGGTTCACCGGCGATTGAGGCCAGAATCGACCAGGCAGCCGTTGCCGCCCTCGCCATGGCGGTGGCGGACGCAGAGAAGGCCGCGGGGGACGAAAAAGCGCTCTTCGCCCGCCGCGACGATTCGATCCGGTTACCCCCTAAGAAAGTCGCTGATGCGAAAGAACGAGGTCCGGAGCCGGCTCCGGACGCGCCGCCGCGGCGCCGCTCCGCCCTGCCCTTGGCGGCCTCCGCCGCCGCCGCCGGATTGATCGCGCTCGGCGCGGGTTTCGCCGGCGGCCAAGCCTGGCACGGGGATCGGGCCGCCGAGATGAAGCCGGTCGCCGACGCGGTCAAGGTTTTGCGCGCCGGCCAGGACGACGTCGTCCGGCTCACCGGCGACGTCAAGGCCCTGAGGGCCGCCGTCGAGGGGCTGAAGACGTCCGCCGACAGGGCCCGCACCGAGGGCGCCCTGAAGCAGACGCAGGTTCTCGAGCGTCTCGACCGGCCGCCGCCGCAGGATACCGGCCGGGCCGCGAAGATCGCCGAGCAGCTCGACCGCATCGAAAGCGCGGCCCGGGACGCCGGCAAGGATCCGGGCGGCCGCCTCGCCGCCCTCGGCGAGCGCCTCGACCGGATCGAGCGCCAGATCGCCGCCCGCGAGAAGGCCGCCGCAGCAGCGGCGAGCGCCGCAGCGGCTCCGTCCCCGGCGGACGGGCCGGGCCAGACCGGCAGCGTCGCGAAGAGCCAGACGATCGAGGGCTGGACCCTGCGCGAAGTCTATGACGGCGTCGCCCTGATCGAAGGGGCCAAGGGCCGCATCGTCGAGGCCGGACCGGGCGAGACCGTCCCGGGCCTCGGCCGGATCGATTCGATCGAGCGCCGCGGCAAGCGCTGGGTCGTCGTCACCGCCCGCGGCATCGTCGAAATGGCGCGCTAGCCTCTCGCCCTAGAGCCGCAGGCGCCAGATGCTGGAGCGCTTGACCTCGGCGTCCTCGAGGGAGCGCGTCACCGGGACGATGTAGGTGGCGAGGGCTTCGAGCCGCTCCTTCGGCAGATAGGAGCGGCCGGGATCGCCGATCAGCACGCTCGCGCCGCGGCTGTGCAGCTGGAAGAGCCAGTCTCCGACCCGGGCGGCGATGTCACGCTCGTAGAAGATATCGCCGGCAAGCACCGTGTCCCAGCCGCGATCCGCGCCGATCAGGTCCTCGCCGACGGCCTCGACGGCGACGCCGTTCTCGGCCGCGTTGAGCGCGATGGCGGCAAGCGCGAAATCGTCGACATCGCTCGCCTCGACGCGCGCCGCCCCGGCCCGCGCCGCCGCGATGGCGCAAAGCCCCGAGCCGGAGGCGAAGTCGAGGACATGACGGCCGCGCACGCTCTCCGGACGATCGAGGACGTAGCGGGCGAGCGCCTGTCCGCCGGCCCAGGCGAAGGCCCAGAAGGGCGGCGGCAGGCCGATCGCGCCGAGTTCCTCCTCGGTGCGCTGCCAGAGCTCTGTCGCCTCGTCGGCGAGGTGAAGCCGGATCTCCGGCGCGTGCGGCACGGGCCGCAGCCGGGTCTCGGCGCGGATGAAGGCGGCGCGGTCGGCGATCACCGGGTCAGGGCCTGGCGGTAGAGCATCTTCACGGCAACCATGACGTGGCGCTCGGTGAACCCGGTCAGGATGCGCTCCCGCGCGGCGCGGCCGTAGCGGGCGACGGCCTCCGGGTCGGCGGCAAGCGCCATGAAGGCATCCGCGAGCGCCATTGGATCGTGCGCCGGAACCACGATCCCCTCCGCGCCGTCGCGGACGATGAAGCGGCAGCCCGGCACGTCGGTGGTGACGAGGGCGCGCCCGCAGGCGGCCCCTTCGAGAAGCGTGCGCGGCAAGCCCTCGCCGCCGCGGGACGGCAGGCAGCAGACGTGATGCTCGCGCCAGACGGCGGCGACGTCGTCGGTGTGGCCGTGCCAGCGGATGCCCGGCTCGCCGCTGAAGAGCCGCAGCCTCTTCTCGTCGAGGGCCTTCGGGTTCGACGGGTCGGGGCTGCCGTAGAGCGAAAGCTCGACCGGCGCGCCCGCGGCGCGGGCCCGGCGCACGGCCTCGACGGCGATGTCGATGCCCTTCGACCAGAGCATCCGGGCGACAATGGCGACCTTCAGGGGCGGCTGCGGCGGCGGCGGCGAGGGCCGCAGCGCCTCCGCGTCGACGCCGGCGCCGCCGACGATGGTGACCCGCGCCGCGTCGGCCGGGTCGAGGCCGAGGAGCAGGGGATCGTCCGGGTTCTCGAAAAGGTAGCGCGTCCGCGGCGTTTCGAGGCCGCGCACGAGGCGGCGGACGGCGGCGAGGGCGATCCGGCCCCGGCGGCCGCCGCGGGCACCGATCAGGCCGAGGCCGGTCAGCGCGAAGACGCTGTTCCCGATCCCCGCCATGCGGGCCGCGACGCCGCCGACGAGGATCGCCCGCAGTGCAATGCAATGGACGATGTCGGGGCGTTCCTGCTTCAGGATCGCGGCGAGGCGGCCGGCGGCATAGCCCGCGGCCATCGGATTGAGGCTCCGGCGCTCCGCCTCGAGCGGGACCACCCGCGCCCCCGCCGCTTCGATGGCGGCGCGATGCTCGCGCACCCGCGTGACGACGGCGACCTCGAGGCCGAGTTCCCGCGCCGCCCGCACCATCGGCAGGAAGTGCGAGGCGAAAAACCAGTCCTCCGTGACGACGAAGACGAGCTTTTTGCCGGAAAGGTCGGAGGAGGCGTTGGGCGGCACGGGCGGTTCCAGGCGGGTGTCGCCGCCCTTGGCGGCGACACTGCTTATTACTTACTGCAGCAAAACGGCACGCTTTTCATCACTTGGCGGCAAATGCCAGGTGCATCGAAAACGAGCCCAAACCCCTCATCCTGAGAGCTTGTGCATCTTTTCGATAGGAGGCGCGGCTTCGCCTCTCCCCGCTTGCGGGGAGAGGGCCGCCGAAGGCGGCAAGCCTGCGAAGCAGGCGAGGGTGAGGGGGCGGCGACGAAGGAGGCGCTGCGTCGCCGAAGGGCGCCTCTTCCGGAGACGCCCCCTCACCCCCGCTTCGCTTCGCTCCGCTCGTTCGGCCGAAGGCCGAACCCTCTCCCCGCAAGCGGGGAGAGGCGGACCCGCGCCTTTCGCCCGAACGATTCAGAAAAACGGACTGACGGAACCGCCCCCGGCGCGGCCGGTTGACCCACGGCCCGCGTCCTGAGGCCCGATCCATGCTCCTCGACCATCCTGCCGACGCCGTCGTCGATCCCCGCGATGCCGCCGAATCGGTGGGCCTGCGCTACGTCTGCGACGAGGAGCGCGGCCTGCGCCGCAAGAAGGCCGGCAGGTCCTTCGCCTATGTCGATGCCAACGGCCGGACGATCGCCGACCCGGCGGTCCTCGACCGCATCCGCAAGCTCGCAATCCCGCCGGCCTACACGGATGTCTGGATCTGCCCGTTCGCCAGCGGGCATCTCCAGGCGACCGGGCGCGACGCCCGCGGCCGCAAGCAATACCGCTACCATCCCGCCTTCCGCGAGATCCGCGAGAGCACGAAGTACGAGAAGATGCTCGACTTCGCGCAGGCCCTGCCGGAGATCCGCAAGACCGTTGCCGGGCACATGGCCTTGCGCGGCCTGCCCCGGGAAAAGGTGCTCGCGACGGTGGTGCATCTCCTCGAGACGACCCTGATCCGCGTCGGCAACGAGGACTATGCGAAGCAGAACAAGAGCTACGGCCTGACGACGCTCCGCGATCCGCATGTGAAGGTCGACGGCGCCGCGCTGCGCTTCGCATTCAAGGGCAAGAGCGGCAAGACCTGGAACCTGAAGATCGAGGACCGGCGCATCGCCAGGATCGTCAAGGCCTGCCAGGATCTGCCCGGGCAGGATCTGTTCCAGTATCTCGACGGGGACGGCCACCGCCAGTCCATCGCCTCGGCCGACGTCAACGCCTATTTGCGCGAGATCACCGGCCGGGACATCACCGCGAAGGACTTCAGGACCTGGGCCGGGACCGTGCTCGCGGCCATGGCGCTGACGGAGTTCGAGGCCTTCGACAGCGAGGCGCGGGCGAAGCGCAACATCCGCGCGGCGATCGACCGCGTCGCGACGCGGCTCGGCAACACGCCGACGATCTGCCGCAAATGCTACGTCCACCCGGAGGTCTTCGCCTCCTATCTCGAAGGCCACCTCCTGCTCGGGGTCCGCAAGGAGGTCGAGGGCGAACTGCGCGACAACCTGCCGGGCCTCAGCCCCGAGGAGGCCGCTGTCCTGACCCTCCTCGCCGCAAGGCTGAACCGGGACGTCGAGAGCGGCGGCGCGAAGGCGAGGAAGGGACGGCGCAAGGAGCGCAAGTCCCGCGCCGCGCCCTGGTCGCGGCGACGGGCGCGGGCCTGAGGTGGCTGGCGGCCGTTTCGGTTGACGAGTCGGACTCCGGTGAGAGCCGTCCGCGCCGCGATTGTGTTGAGGCCGACGCTTGCCCTAGACTGCGCCGGGTCCGTGGAGGGACGCGGCGATGGAGTTCGACGCCCTGCTGTTGTCGCGAATCCAGTTCGGGTTCACGATCTCCTTCCACATCATCTTTCCCGCCTTCACGATCGGCCTCGCGAGCTGGCTCGTCGCGCTCGAGTTCAACTGGCTCCGAACCGGCGACGGTCTCTACCGCAACCTGTTCCGGTTCTGGGTGAAGATCTTCGCCGTCTCCTTCGGCCTCGGCGTCGTCTCGGGCATCGTGATGAGCTTCCAGTTCGGCACCAACTGGTCGCGCTTCTCCGAGTTCACCGGCAACGTGCTCGGGCCGCTCATCCAATACGAGGTCATCACCGCCTTCTTCCTCGAAGCGGGCTTTCTCGGCATCATGCTGTTCGGCTGGGACAAGGTCGGCAACCGGCTGCATTTCTTCGCCACCTGCATGGTCGCCCTCGGAACGCTCGTTTCGGCCTTCTGGATTCTCTCGGCGAATTCCTGGATGCAGACGCCGGCGGGCTTTCGGATCGAGAACGGCATCGCGGTGCCGGACGATTGGTGGGCGATCGTCTTCAACCCGTCCTTCCCGCTGCGCTACGCGCACATGGTGCTCGGCTGCTATCTCACCACCGCCTTCGCCGTCGCCGGCATGTCCGCCTGGATGCTCCTGCGCGCCCGCGGCGAGCCCCCCGGGCGGATCGCCGGCGCCCGCCGCTCCCTGTCGATGGCGCTGTGGTTCGCGGCGATCTTCGCGCCGGTGCAGATCTTCATCGGCGATTCGCACGGCCTCAGCGTCCTCAGGCTGCAGCCGACGAAGCTCGCGGCGATCGAGGGCAACTGGGTCAGGCAGGCCAACATGCCGCTGCGCCTGTTTGCGATCCCGGACCAGGAGGCGGAGACCAACCATTACGAGATCGCGATCCCGAAGGTCGGGAGCTGGATTCTGACGCACACCGCGGACGGGATCGTGCCGGGCCTCACCGACGTGCCGAAGGACCGCCGGCCTCCGGTCCTGCCGGTCTTCTTCTCCTTCCGCGTCATGGTCGGCATCGGCTTCGCGATGCTCGCCCTCGGCATCTGGAGCCTCTGTCTGCGCTGGACCGGGACGCTGTTTTCAAACCGCTGGTTCCTGCGCGCCGCGATGGCGATGACGCCGTCCGGATTCGGCGCCGTCCTCGCCGGCTGGTACACGGCGGAGATCGGCCGGCAGCCCTACGTCGTCTACGGTTTCCTGCGCACCGCCGACGCCGTCTCGCCGGTGGCGGCGGAGGCGGTCGCGGCGTCGCTCATCGCCTTCGTCGTCGTCTACGCGATCATCTTCGGCTTCGGCAGCTATTATCTCGCGAAGCTCCTGCGCAAGGGCCCCGAGCCGCTCGAGGAGGCGCTGCGCGGCCCCGATTTCGACGGCCGCCTCGACCGCCAGTCGAAGCGGCCGCTGTCCGTGCCGGACGAGAGTCTCCGCGGCGGTCCGCATCCGCAGCCGATCTCGTGAGGGCCGCGCCATGCTCGAGCTCATTGCCTCCTTCGCGCCGCCCGGGCTCACCGGCGCGGCCTTCTGGCTGCCTCTCGTCTGGGCGGGGCTTCTCGCCGTCGCCGTCGCCATGTACGTCGTCGCCGACGGCTTCGATCTCGGCGTCGGCATCCTCTTCACCGCGGCACGCTCCGAGAACTGGCGCGACCGCATGATGCTCTCGGTCGCGCCGATCTGGGACGGCAACGAGACCTGGCTGATCCTCGGCGGCGGCGGCCTCTTCGCGGTGTTCTTCCTCGCCTACGCGATTCTCCTGCCGGCGCTCTACATCCCGCTCTTCGTCATGCTGATCGCGCTGATCTTTCGCGGCGTCGCCTTCGAGTTCCGCTTCAAGGCGGAGCGCTCGAAACGCATCTGGGATTACGCGTTCCACTACGGCTCCCTCGTCGCGACGTTCGCGCAGGGCGTCGTGCTCGGCGCCTTCGTGCAGGGCTTCAAGACCGACGGACGGCAATTTTCCGGCGGCACCCTCGACTGGCTGACGCCGTTCAGCCTGACGACCGGAATCGGGCTCGTCATGGGCTACGGCCTTCTCGGCGCCACCTGGTGCGTGATGAAGACGACGGGCGAACTCGAGATCTGGTCGCGCCGGCGGGCGCTCGCGTTTCTCATCGGCACCATCGTTTTGATGGGCGTCGTCTCCTTCTGGGTGCCGTTCCTCGGCCGCGAGATCGAGCAGCGCTGGTTCACCTGGCCCAACATCGCCTTCCTCGCGCCGGTGCCGCTGCTCACCGCGTTCACGGCGTTCCGGATCTGGCGCAACCTCGAGCGCGGCGCCCATCGCGCGCCGTTCTTCCAGGCGATCGCGCTCTTCCTCCTCGGCTTCCTCGGCCTCGCGGTGAGCCTGTTTCCCTACGTGGTGCCGCCGCGCTTGACCATCTGGCAGGCCGCGAACACCCCGGCCGCGCAGATGTTCGCCCTCGTCGGCTATCTCGTCGTGATGCCGCTGACCTTCATCTACACCGCCTACGCCTACTACGTCTTCCGCGGCAAGGTGGCGGAGGACGTCGGGGCGAGCGGCTACCATTGATGCCGGCAGGACCCGCCCGCCGCGCGCTTTGGTTCGCCGCGCTCTACGGCGCGAGCCTCGTCGCCTTCATCGCCGCCGTCTACGCGCTGCGCGCGCTCATGCCGCGGTGAGGCAGTTCGTCCTTCGCCCCTCCCCGCTTGCAGGGCTAGTCGCTTCACACTTCGCGACCGCGGTTCCAAGCGGTCGAAAAGGAGCGCAATTCACCTCTCCCCGCCTGCGGGGAGAGGGCCGCCGAAGGCGGCAAGCCTGCGCAGCAGGCGAGGGTGAGGGGGCGTCGCCGAAGGAGGCGCTGCGGCGAGGGAAGGCGCTTCGTCTTGCACCGCCCCCTCACCCCCGCTTCGCTTCGCTCCGCTCGTTCGGCCGAAGGCCGAACCCTCTCCCCGCAAGCGGGGAGGAGGCGCCCTACGACACCGCCGCGCGCAAATTCAGCGTGCCGCGGACGCCGATGTCGTCGTAGTTCGCCTTCAGCCATTTGCGCGTCGTCTTGCGGCCGGCATCGTGCAGGCGGCGGAAGAAATCCCATTCGGCGTTGAGGCGCGAGGAGGCCTCGAAGTCGTCGAGCGTACCGGTGCCGTCGATGCGGTGCATGAGGACGCGCTTGTACTCGTCCTTCGAGAGCTTGCCCTCGTCGATGAGGCGCGTCACGAACTCGACGGCGCGCAATTCGCGCAGGAGATTGCCGTTGAAGGTGATCTCGTTCAGGCGGTTCGCGATCTCCCTTGCGCTGCGCGGCGTCTCGCGGCGCTCGACGGGATTGATCTGCACGAGCAGAATGTCGTCGGTGATCGTCTCGTAGAAGAGCGGGAACAGGGCCGGGTTGCCCATGTAGCCGCCGTCCCAATAGGGCTCGCCGTCGATCTCGACCGCTTGAAACACCGTCGGCAGGCAGGCCGAGGCCATGAGGTGGTCGGCGGTGAGCTCGTTCGCGGCGGAAGATCTTGACCTTGCCGGTAAAGACGTTCGTCGCCGTGACGAAGAGGCGCACGTCCTCGCAGGCGCGCACGCGCTCGAAATCGATCAGGTCGGCGATCGCGTCGCGCAGCGGGTTGATGTTGAGCGGGTTCGCCTCGTAGGGGCTCCAGGTGCGCGAGACGACATCGCTCCAGATCTGGTTCGACCAGTAGCCGAGGATGCGGTCGAACAGGCTGCGCTGCAGCGTCGAGAGCGAACCGTCGAGGCTGACACGACGCCAGAACGTTTCGAGCTGCGCCCGCGCGGCGTCGGGCCCGCCTTCGAGCCAGCCTTCGACGAGGACGACGCCGTTCATGGCGCCGGCGCTCGCTCCGGTGATCGCCTCGATGGCGAGGCGGCCGTCCTCGAGCAGCGCGTCGAGCACGCCCCAGGTGAAGGCGCCGTGGGCGCCGCCGCCTTGCAGGCGCGAGGGAGATCGTTCTTCTCCGCCTTCGGCCCGACGAGGCCGCGCAGCGGGCCGTTCGTGCGCCGGGCACGCCCGCTCATGCCGCCGTCCAGCCGCCGTCGATCGACAGGTTCGCGCCGGTGATGTTGCAGGCGGCATCGCCGGCACAGGAACAGCGCGAGCGCGGCGACCTGCTCGACGGTCACGAACTGCTTCGTCGGCTGCGCCGCGAGCAGCACGTCGTTGATGACCTGCTCCTTCGTCAGGTTGCGCGCCTTCATCGTGTCCGGAATCTGCTTCTCGACCAGGGGCGTCCAGACGTAGCCGGGGCTGATGCAGTTCACGGTAATGCCGATGGTCGCGACCTCGAGGGCGATCGGTCTTGGTGAAGCCGGCGATGCCGTGCTTGGCGGTGACGTAGGCCGACTTGAACGGCGAGGCGACGAGGGAATGCGCCGAGGCCGTGTTGATGATCCGGCCCCAGCCCCGCGCCTTCATGCCGGGAACGCGCGGCGCGTCGCGTGGAAGGCCGCGGAGAGGTTGATGGCGATGATCGCGTCCCACTTCTCGGGCGGAAACTCCTCGACCGGCGCGACGTGCTGGATGCCGGCGTTGTTGACCAGAATGTCGATGGCCCCGAAGCTCTCCTCGGCCTGCCGGATCATCGCGGCGATCTCGTCGGGCTTCGACATGTCGGCGCGGCGAATAGAGCGCCTTGACGCCGAACTCGCGCCTCGATGCCCTGCGCGCACCGCCTCGATCTCGTCGGCCTTGCCGAAGCCGTTGAGGAGCACGTTCGCGCCCTCGCCCGCGAGGCGCCCGGGCGATGCCGAGGCCGATGCCGCTGGTCGATCCGGTGACGACGGCGCTTTTGGATCTTGAGACTCATGGATCGCTCCTTCCGGTCGGCTGTCATGTAGGATGCTGCGGTGCAAAAGTCACGTGTTGCACCGCAGCATACATTCGTATGTTAATAACGTAAGGGAAAGGGGTGGATTTCGTTTCGAGGTTGGGCTATCGTGCCTGAAAAATACAATAACGTCGTATCCCCCCTAACGCAGCGAGAACTCCCGTGGCAAAGTGGGCACTCAAACAGCACTCCCGACCAAGTTGAAGAGGGCGCTTGCGCCCACGCGACGCAGCAGGCGCAGCGCGCCGGCAAGGCCATGGCTCAGGCCGAGGCCCTCTGCCGCTCGCGCGGCGCACGCCTGACGCCGATCAGGCGAAAGGTGCTCGAAGCCTTGTACGCGACGCACAAGCCGATGGGCGCGTACGATCTGGCCGAAATCCTCGGCCCGCGCGGCCGGCGCCTGGCGCCGATCACCGTCTACCGGGCGCTCGATTTCCTGATCGAGCAGGGCTTCGTCCATCGCCTGGCGAGCCAGAACGCCTACATCGCCTCGCCGAACGCCCATGAGGAGCGCGAAGTCGGTCGCCTTCCTGATCTGCGAGAAGTGCGGCGGCGTTGACGAGATGACCTCGCCCGGCCTCTCGAAGACGCTCAATGACCTGCTCGGCGAACAGGGCTTCCAGCCGAACGGCAAGGTCCTCGAGATCACCGGCCGCTGCTCGCACTGTCACGACTGAGCCGGGTTATCCTGGGAACGTGAGGGGCGGCGCTGCGGCGCCGCCCGTCCCCTGCCGGCTGGAGCCGCCGGTCGCGCTTGACGGCGCCGCCCGGACGCCTCAGCTAGGGGAGGGCTTCCGTGCCCTGCGCGGATCGTCCATGATCGCTCATCGACCGCCTCCCCGACAGCCCCGCCGGACCGGCGCCGCGGCAGCGGACGGCCGGCGTCCGCGTCGGCAGCGTCGCCGTCGGCGGCGGCGCGCCGATCGTCGTCCAGTCGATGACCAACACGGACACCGCCGACATCGACGGGACGGTGGCGCAGGTCGCCGCGCTCGCCCGGGCCGGCTCCGAGATCGTCCGCATCACCGTCGACCGCGACGAGGCGGCGGCCGCCGTGCCGAAGCATCCGCGAGCGCCTCGACCGGCTCGGCGTCTTCGTGCCCCTCGTCGGCGATTTCCACTATATCGGCCACCAGCTCCTCGCCGACCATCCGGCCTGCGCCGAGGCGCTCGACAAGTACCGGATCAACCCGGGCAATGTCGGCTTCAAGGAGAAGAAGGACCGCCAGTTCGGCGCCATCGTCGAGACGGCGATCCGGCACGGCAAGGCGGTCCGCATCGGCGCCAACTGGGGCTCGCTCGACCAGGAGCTCCTGACCGCACCTGATGGACGAGAACGCCCGCTCGGCGGCGCCCGCTCGATGCGCGCGCCGTGACGCGCGAGGCGATGGTGCAGTCCGCCCTGCTCTCGGCCGCCCGCGCCGAGGAGATCGGGCTTGCCGCGGGACCGCATCATCCTCTCGGCCAAGGTCTCGGCCGTGCAGGACCTGATCGCGGTCTACCGCGAGCTCGCCCGCCGCTCGATCCTACGCCCTCCATCTCGGCCTGACCGAGGCCGGCATGGGCTCGAAGGGCATCGTCGCCTCCTCCGCCGCGATCGGCATCCTGCTCCAGGACGGCATCGGCGACACCATCCGCTACTCCCTCACCCCGGAGCCGGGCGGCGACCGCACCGCTCGAGGTCAAGGCGGCGCAGGAGCTCCTGCAGACCATGGGCTTCCGCACCTTCGTGCCCCTGGTCGCCGCCTGCCCGGGCTGCGGCCGCACCACCTCGACGGTCTTCCAGGAACTCGCCCGCGACATCCAGACCTGGATCGCCGACCTCGATGCCGGAGTGGAAGCGCACCTATCCCGGCGTCGAGGCGCTCAACGTCGCGGTCATGGGCTGCATCGTGAACGGGCCGGGCGAGTCGAAGCACGCCGATATCGGCATCTCGCTGCCCGGCACCGGCGAGCAGCCGACGGCCCCGGTCTTCATCGACGGCCGCAAGGCCGTCACCCTGCGCGGCCCGACTCTCGCGCGGGACTTCCAGGCGCTCGTCCTCGACTACATCGAGCGCCGCTACGGCCGGGCGCCGGAGCGCGGAGTGACGACCGCCGAGCTCGACGCGGCGCTGGAATCCGGCCGGCGGACTTTCCGTTTTGCGCTTTTGCGCGATATGCTAGAGAGCCGCGCCCGCCGCCTCCGGCCGCGCGCGTCATGGCCGCCCTTTCGCAGCCGCTCGCGAGCTTCGTTGTCAGGCTGCGACCACCGCAAAGAAGCGATCATGGCCCAGACTCCACCCCGCCGCCGCCGGCGCATGCCGATTCCGCCGCGCCGGCGGAGGCAGCCCAACCGGAGGTCCACACGCAGGGCCGGCTTCTGGACCCTCGCCCTCGGCTCGATCGGCGTCGTCTACGGCGATATCGGCACGAGCCCGCTCTACGCCTTCAAGGAATCGGTCGCCGCCGCCGCCGCGGGCGGCGCGGTCGTCCCGCGAGCATCGTCCTCGGCGTCCTCTCGCTGATCCTGTGGTCGCCTGATCCTCATCGTCACGATGAAATACGTCGACGATCCTCCTGCGCGCCGACAACAAGGGCGAGGGCGGCACGCTCACCCTCGTCGCCCTGGCGCAGCGCGCGCTCGGTAGCCGGCGCGGCATCGTGCTCTTCCTCGGCATCGTCGGCGCGGGCCTCTTCTACGGCGACGCGGTGATCACGCCGGCGATCTCGGTCCTCTCGGCCGTCGAGGGCCTGAAGCTCGCGACGCCGGGCCTCGATCGCTACATCGTGCCGATCGACCCTGGCGATCCTCGTCGCGCCTCTTCGCGGTGCAGAGCCGGGGCACCGGCCGGGTCGCCACCTTCTTCGGGCCGATCATGGTGGTCTGGTTCGCGACCCTCGCGCTGACCGGCATCGTGCCACATCGCCGACGACCCGGCGCGTCCTCTTCGGCCATCAACCCCATCTACGGCGTGATGTTCTTCGTCGATCACCCGAACGTCGCGCTCGCCGGTGCTCGGCGCGGTCTGCCTCTCGGTGACCGGCGCCGAGGCGCTCTATGCGGATCTCGGCCATTTCGGCCGCGGGCCGATCCGCGTGCGCCTGGCTCGCCTTCGTCTTCCCGGCCTCGTCATCAACTATTTCGGCCAGGGCGCCCTCGTCCTCGCCGATCCGACGGCGACCGAGCATCCGCTCTACCGGCTCGTGCCCGACTGGGCCCTGCTGCCCGATGATCGTCCTTGCCACGCTCGCGACCATCATCGCGAGCCAGGCGGTGATCACCGGCGCCTTCTCCCTGACGCGGCAGGCGATCCAGCTCGGCCTCCTGCCGCGCCTCGAGATCCGCTTCACCTCGGAATCGCACCAGGGCCAGATCTACCTGCCGCGGTGAACGGCCTGCTGCTCGTCGGCGTCGATCGTGCTCGTGCTCGTCTTCGGCTCGTCGAGCAACCTCGCCCACGCCTACGGCATCTCGGTCTTCGGCGCGATGGCGGTCGACGCGATCCTCGCCATCATCGTGATCTGGAAGGGCTGGCGCTGGACCGCTCGGCCTCGCGCTCGCGACGATGCTGCCCTTCCTCGTGATCGATCTCGCCTTCTTCGGCGCCAACCTGACGAAGCTCTTCGACGGCGGCTACGTGCCGGTGGCTGCTGGCGGCCGCCCTGATCCTCTTGATGTGGACCTGGGTGAGGGCACCGCGATCCTGTTCGACGAAGACCCGCAAGACCGACGTGCCGCTCGTCGAGCTCGTCGGCATGCTGGAGAAGAGCCCGCCGCACCGGGTCAAGGGCACGGCCGTGTTCCTGACGAGCGATCCCGAGACCGCGCCGGCGGCGCTCCTGCACAACCTCAAGCACAACAAGGTGCTGCACGAGAAGAACGTCATCCTGACGGTCAAGACCGTCGACGACGCCGCGCGTCGGCGACGACGAGCGCGTGCGGATCGAGCATATCGGCGACACTTCTGGCGGGTCGACATGACCTACGGCTACATGGAGACGCCGAACATCCCGCGCGGCCTCGCGATCCTGCGCAGGCAGGGCTTCAAGTTCGACATCATGGCGACGTCGTTCTTCCTGTCGCGGCGCTCGATCCGCCCGGCCGCCCATTCCGGCATGCCGCTCTGGCAGGACAAGCTCTTCATCGGCCTCGCCAAGAGCGCCAGCGACGCGACCGACTTCTTCCAGATCCCGACCGGCCGCGTCGTCGAGGTCGGCACGCAGGTCACGGTCTGAGGTCAGGGCTTGGAAAGCCGTCTTCCCCCTCGCGACCTCATCCTGAGGAACCCCGGACCGCCAGGTCCGGGGTGTCTCGAAGGATGCCCCTAGGGAACGCGGGAACCTCCCGACGCCCGATGCCCCGCGAAGGAGGTTCAGGAGGTTTCTGGAGCATCCTTCGAGACAGGTCGGACCTTCCTCAGGATGAGGTGGTTGGGGTTGTTTCGTTTATCGGTCACGCTCTTAGAGCAAATCGATTTCACTCTTCGCCGTCTTTCCGGGGCCGCGAAGCCCGGGGCCGAACACCTAGGCCCCGCGCTCCGCCGCGAAGCGCACCGCTTCGCGCAGGATCTCGGCCCGCTCGCCGAACGGCGCCAGGGCGGCTTCGGCTTCGGCGACGAGGCGCTCGCATTCGCGCCGCGCCCCGTCCGCACCGAGGCGGTCGACGAGGGTCGCCTTGCCCTTCTGAAGGTCCTTGCCGGTGCGCTTGCCCATCGCCTCCGCGGAGGCTTCCCGGTCGAGGAGGTCGTCGGCGACCTGGAAGGCGGTGCCGAGGGCGCGGCCATAGGCGAGGAGCGCCTGCCTCTCCGCCGCTTCGGCACGGCCGAGGATCGCGCCGGCCTCGGCGGCGAAGGCGAGGATCGCCCCGGTCTTCATCGCCTGGAGCCGCCGGATCGCCGCCGCGTCGAGGCGGGCCCCGCCGTACCGGCCTTCCGCGGCGAGGTCGAGCATCTGGCCGCCGACCATGCCGCCGAGGCCCGAAGCCCGGGCGAGGCCGAGGGCAAGATCGGCGCGCAGGGCCGCGTCCGGATCGATGGCCAATCGAGCATCGTCGCGAAGGCGAGGGTCTGGAGCGCGTCGCCGACGAGGATCGCGGTCGCCTCGTCGAAGGCCTTGTGCACGGTCGGGCGGCCGCGGCGCAGGTCGTCGTCGTCCATCGACGGCAGGTCGTCGTGGACGAGGGAGTAGCAGTGCAGCAATTCGACCGCCGCCGCGGCCCGGCGCGCGCCCGGCATCGTCGCGCCCGAACAGGCGCGCGGCCTCGACGACGAGAAACGGCCGCAGCCGCTTGCCGCCGCCGAGGACCGCATGACGCATCGCGCCGATGAGCCGCGGCGGCCTTGCGATCTCGCCCGCGCCGGGCTCGTCTGTCAGAAGCTCCGCGAGCACGGCCTCGATCGCCGCCGCATTCTCGGCCAGGCGCGTCGCAAAGGTTGGGGAAGCTGCCATCATGATGGGCGGGGCTCGGGCGCAAGAAAGGGTTCGTCTGGCATGGCGGGAGAGGCGAAAGCGCAGCGGCGTGCGGCGTGGGAACCGCCCGGCGGCGCAAGGGATGGCCGGAATGTCGGACGGATGACGGTCGGGCGCCTCCTGTTGCGGCTCGTCCGGCTCGGGATCGGGCTCGTCCTCTTATGGTGCGCGGCCGTGTTTTGCCTAGGCCTCGTCTACAGTGCCGCGCCGCCGGTCTCGACCCTGATGCTCGCCCGCTGATGCGCTGCAAAGGCCGGTCCAGCGCACCCTCGTTTCCCTCGACGACGTCTCGCCGCAGCTCCCGCTCGCCGTGCTGGCTTCCGAGGATTCCCGCTTCTGCGAGCATGCGGGGGTCGACTGGGACGCCATCCGCGAGGTCGTCGAGGGCGCCGACGAGGACGGACCGTCCCGCGGTGCCTCGACGATCCCGATGCAGACCGCCAAGAACCTCTTCCTGTGGCCGAGCCGCTCCTACGTCCGCAAGGGCCTCGAACTGCCGATCGCCCTCTATCTCGACCTCGTCTGGACGAAGCGGCGGATGATGGAGGTCTATCTCAATATCGCCGAATGGGGCGACGGGACGTTCGGGGCGGAGGCCGCGGCGCGGCGCTATTTCAACAAGTCCGCCAAGGACCTCACCCGCCGGGAGGCGGCCCTGCTCGCGACCGCCCTGCCGAACCCGTTCCGCCGCAACCCGGCCCGCCCGAGCCCCGGCCACCGGCGGCTCGCCGACCGCCTCGCGCTCAGGATGGAGGTCGCCGCGCCGTTCGCCGGGTGTTTGAGGGAGGGGCGGGGGTCTTGAGGCGCGAACGGCGAATGGAAGCAGGGTTTTGAACGGACGAGGATCCGACGATCCCTGCTTCGGCTGAGGTTTCCACCTCACCCCCTATTCGACATTCGCCCTTCCGCTCTAGCCTTTCCACCCCGAACCCTGTATGAGGCCGCACCTCACCCTTTTTCGGAGGCGAGCGTGCCCGGCGGCGGGCGGTTCGCCCTGTGACCGGAGACGAAAATGGCCGTTCCGAAGAGAAAGACCTCGCCGTCGCGGCGTGGCATGCGTCGCTCCGCCGACGCGCTCAAGGCCCCGACCTATGTCGAGGACAAGGACTCGGGCGAGCTGCGGCGCCCGCACCACGTTGACCTGAAGACCGGCATGTACCGGGGCCGTCAGGTCCTGAAGGTGAAGTCGGAGGCCTGATAGCGGCCCGATGCGGACCGACGCTCGAGCCGGCCCGCGGGCCGGCTTTTTCATGCCCGGACGGGAGCTGTCGCGGGACGGTTGCTTTACGCTTCCTTAAGCGTCCGCCGCGCATTCTTTCCCCTCGATTTTCCATGAGAGACGAGCGGTCCGCCGCCCGCCGGCGCGGGCCGGCGCGCCGTCTCCTGCGAGCGGGGACGGGCATGGCGGCCGGGCGGGCGGGGTTCTTCGGCAAGGTCCTTGCCGCCCGACCTGCCGATCTCGTGCCCTATGCCTGGGATCTCGCCAGCGACCGGATCGCCTGGGGACCCGGCGCGGCGGAACTGGCGGCCCTTGCCGACGGCGCTTCCTTCGCGCGGGCGGTCGAGACCGAGGGCGGGCCCGGCCGCGCGGAGGCGATCGCCGCGGCGCATCGACCGGATACCGGCCACGGCTCGCCCTACGCCTGCCGCTACGCCCTGAACCTGTCGTCCGGACGCTGGGTCGCGGTCGAGGATCGCGGCCGCTGGTTCGCCGATGCCCGCGGCCGCCCCGCCCATGCCCGCGGGCTCCTCCGGATCGACGCCAAAGACACCCTGAGCGCCGCCGTCCGCGCCCGCGCCGCGCTGATCGCGGCGATCGACGCCGATCGGACGGCCCGCCGCCCGCGCTGGGCCGCGACCCTCGTCGTCGGCCGGTTCGAGACGGCGGCGGACGGCGCGGGGATCGACGACATCCCGGGCCGGCTGCGGCGCCTGATGCGCCGAAAGGACCGCCTGATCCCCTACGGGCCGGACCGCTTCGCGGTGCTGCTGCCGAGTTGCCCGTCGAGCGAGGCCGGCGCCGCTCTTGCGCTCATCGCCGATCTTCTGACGATGGCGGGTCCGGCCCTGCGCCGTCTGGCGCTCGGCGCTGCCTGCGCGCCCGCCGACGCCGCGGAGGCCGGCGACCTCCTGCGCCGCGCCGAGGCGGCGCTCGCCCCGGCGCGCCGGCCCGGCCTCTTCGCCGAGGGCCCGGCGGCCGCCCCGCGGTCCGCCGCCGGGACGAGCGGCGAGGACATCGTCGCCGCACTCAACCGACGCGAGATCGACCTCGCTCTCCTTCCCGCCCTCGACGGCAGCGGCGGCGAGGCCTTCGCAACCGCGCTCCCCGTGATCCGTCATGCCGCGGCGCCCGGCGACCTCGCCGCGGCTGCGGAACGAAACGGACTTTCGGTCCTCGTCGACATGCGCGCCCTGGAGCGCATCGCCGACCGGCTGTCGCGGCAGCCGCTGGAGCGGCTCGCCTGGCGCCTGGCGCTATCGACCTTCCGCTCGCCGGGCCTGCTCGCGGCCCTCGCCGCCCATCTCGGCGCCCGACCAGGGATCGAATCGCGGCTTATCGTCGAGGTTCCGGAGGACGCTCTGGGATTTTCCGCCGGCCGCGGCCGCCTCGACGCGATGAAGGCGCTCGGCGTCGCGCTCATGCTCGGCGGCTTCGGCCAGGGCCACGCCGCCGCGCGACGCCTCGCCGCCCTCCCCTTCGACCTGGTGCGGATCGACCCCCGCCTCGTCGAGCGCCTGTCGCGGGCGCCGGAGGACCGGCTCCGCCTGCGCGCCCTGATCGACCGCGCCCGCCATCTCGGCCTCGCCACGGTCGCCGACGGCGTCGCCACGGTCGCCGACCGGCACGCGCTTGCCGCCTGGGGCATCGACGCCGTCCAGGGCGAGATCGCCGGGCCGCCGATCCGGACCCCTCGGCCCGACGTCCGGACCGGGGAGACGGGCAGCCCTCACGGCCTCCCCGTCCGCGCCACGCTCTTCGGCTCGTAGCGGCAGAATTCGGCGATCGGGCAGCGCCAGCATTCCGGGAGGCGCGCCTTGCAGATGTAGCGGCCGTGCAGGATCAGCCAGTGATGGGCATCGCGCAGGTACTCCGCCGGGACGCGGGCCTCGAGCTTTTCCTGCATCTCGAGGGGCGTCGCGGCGTGCGCAAGGGGGATGCGGTTCGCGACGCGGAAGATGTGCGTGTCGACGGCGATCCTGGGGATGCCGAAGGCGACGTTGACGACGACGCTCGCGGTCTTGCGGCCGACGCCGGGCAGGGTTTCGAGCAGCGCCATGTCCGCCGGCACCGCGCCGCCGAAATCCTCGACGAGGCGGCGCGACAGGGCGACGACGTTCTTCGCCTTCGTGTTGTTGAAGTTGATCGACTTGATGTGCTCGCGCACCCCGGCCTCGCCGAGGGCGAGCATCGCGGCCGGCGTGTCGGCGGCGGCGAAGAGCGTTCGCGTCGCCTTGTTGACGCCGGCATCCGTCGCCTGGGCGGAGAGCACCACCGCGACGAGGAGCGTGAAGGCGTCGGTGTGCCGCAGCTCGCCCTCGGGCTTTGGATTGATCGCCTGCAGTCGCGAAAAGATCGCCCGCACCGTCGCGTCGTCGACGGCTTTCGGCGCCCTGCGCGGCCGCCTTGCCGGGGCGGCGACGACCGCCCCCGTCTTGCCGGGAGCAGACTTGCCGGGCGCAGACTTGCCGGGAGATTTGCCGCTGCGACGCGGCGGGGACTTCAGGTCGGACATCGGCGCGGGTTATAACCCTGGTGCGGGAAGCGGCAAGACGGGGCGAGCAAGACGGCAGCGAGGCGGGCCGACGCGTATGTCCGATGCAGCGAGGCGCTTTAGGGAGCCGGTCTTCGCGGCGGTGATCCGGCCGCACCGTTCGCTCGACCGCGGAGGTTTTCGGATCGTGATGATCCTCTGCGGCATCGCGAGCGCGGTCGCGAGCCTGCCCTTCCTCATCCTCGGCTTCTGGCCGGTCGCCGGCTTCTTCGGGCTCGATCTCCTCGCCCTCTTCCTCGCCTTCCACATCAGCTTCCGGCAGGGCCGCTCCTTCGAGGAGGTCGAACTGACGCCGATCGCGCTCTTCGTCCGCCGGGTCGGCCATCGCGGCGAGACGCGGGAATGGCGCTTCAATCCGCTCTGGACCCGCCTCGACCGCCACGTCGACGACGAGTTCGGCCTGATGCGCCTCGCCGTCGTCTCCCGCGGCCGCAGCCTGGTCATCGCCCGCGACCTCTCCCCGCCCGAGCGGGAGAGCTTCGCCGAGGCCCTGAGCCGCGCCCTCGGCGACCTGAAGCGCGGCTTCTGAGGCGACGCTTGCCCCAAGGACCGCACGGGTGCACGCTGCCCGGATGAACGAGCGCGTCTCCGTTCCGCACGTGCCGGAGGCCCTGCCGCTGGACGAGAGCCACGGCATCGTCGCCGCGGCGGTCTACGACGGTGGCCGGCGGGTCGCGAACCTTTCGGCGATCGAGGAGGCGCGGGACTGGCTCGCGAAGCCGGGGCACGTGGTCTGGATCGGCCTGCTCGAGCCCTCCGACGATCTCCTGCGGCGCGTACAGCGCCAGTTCGGCCTGCACGAACTCGCCATCGAGGACGCCCGCCACGCCCATCAGCGGCCGAAGCTCGAACAATACGGCGAGGCGCTCTTCATCGTCGCGCGCACGGCGCAGCTCGTCGCCGGCCGCATCGCCTTCGGCGAGACGCATCTCTTCGTCGGCAAGGGCTACGTCGTCTCCGTGCGCCACGGCGCCTCGACCTCCTACAAGGCGGTGCGCGAGCGCTGCGAATCCTGCCCCGTCACCTTGAGGCATGGCGCGGATTACATCCTCTACGCGATCCTCGACTTCATCGTCGACAATTACGGCCCGGTGATCGAGGCGATCCAGACCGAGGTCGACGAGATGGAGGATCAGGTCCTCACCCGCGAACTGACCCGCGCCGAGATCGAGCGCCTCTACCTCATCCGCCGCGATCTCCTGCGGCTGCGCAACGCCGCGGTGCCCCTCGTCGAGGTCTGCCGCAAGCTCGAACACGCCGAGGCGGTCGCCATCGACACGAGCATGCAGCCGCTCTTTCGCGACGTGAACGACCACATCCGCCGCGTCCAGGAGGAGATCGACTCCCTGCGCGAGGTGCTCGCCTTCGCCTTCGAGGCGAGCATCATGGTCGGCCAGGTCGAGCAGACCGAGATCAGCCGCCGCCTCGCCGCCTGGGCCGCCATCCTCGCCGTGCCGACGGCGGTCGCCGGCATCTACGGCATGAACTTCGAGAACATGCCTGAGCTGCACTGGACCTACGGCTACCTCGTCGTGATCGCCGGCATCCTCATCGTCTGCAGCGCCCTCTGGTACCGGTTCCGCGAGAACGGGTGGTTGTGAGGGGCTTTACTGCGCGTGCGGTGCGCACAAGGGCAACCGTCGCTTCGGCGCTACCAAGCGCCCAGCGGCCGAACGCATGGGCACCGGCCGGTCGCGCCTCGATCGCCTGCTCGATCCGGAGAATTCGAACGTCAACTCAGGACGATCGCGTGGGCGGCACGGGTGATCGGTGAGGGGCTGCGCATCGAGATGGTCGAGGCGGCCTGACCCTCTTCAGCCCCTCAATTCGGCCCGAGGGGCAGCGGCGGCGTGGTGGGCACCGGGGGGCGGCGTGGGGTCGGGGACGGCGCAGGAGCTAACGGCGCCATCGGCCCCGGGGCGGGTGCGGCGACGGCCGGCGCCACGCCGAGCCTTGCCGCGAGGGCCGCGGCGCGGGCTTCCGTGAATCGTGCGTTGCAGAAGCCGTGCGCGGATTCCCGGGCATAGGCGCGGCAGGCGATCTCGCGCTCGGCGGAGAAGCCGGCCTGCTCGCCGACGATGGCGCGCGCGTCCTGCGGCTTCGCCCGCTGCGCCAGGATCTTGTAGTTCTCGCGCACGGCCTTGTCGGCGGCGCCGCGATCGCGCTCGATGTCGGCGAGCACGCCCGCGAGGGCGGCGGGCTCCGGGCCCCACATCCCGCGCGGATCGACCCGGCAATCGGAGGCCTCGATTCGGCAGGCCTCGGCCGGCCCGCGCACGAAGAGGGCGCCTTCGACGACGTCGCCGGCGATCGGGCAGGCGGGGGCGGCGATCTCGTAGCGCAGGAGCCCGTCCGGCCGGCCGGCCGGGGCGAAGGGGACGGGCGTCTCGATCCTGACCTCGCAGCTCTCCGCCGGGTTCGAGAGCTTCGTGCCGGTGAGGACGAGCCGGGCCTTCAGTTCGGTCCGCGACGCCCGCTCGATCCGGATCTGGCCGAGGCTGCCGTCGAGCTTGAGCGTGCGGTTGAGGATGCCCTCCTCGCTCGCCGCCCGGGCGGCGACGGGCCGCGGCGCCGGCGGCGGGCGGATCGCCGGTGCCGCCCCGGGCTCGGCGCCCGGAGGCTGCGCCGGAGCGGGAGCCGGGGCCGGAGGCTGGGCCGGCCGCTGCTGCCACGGCCAGAAGAACTCGGCCCGCGCCCCGGCGGTCCCGGCGCAGAGCGCGAGGACGGCGGCAAGCGCAAGGCGCGGCATCCGGGCGAACGGGCTTTCCATGGCCGAATCCCGTATCACGGGGCAGCCCCCGCGCCCATGGCGGGAATGCAACAGGGCTGCGCCGGCCGCCCGCGGCCGAAGGGCCGCGAACGATCATCCTTTGTCTTGCGGCGTTTGGGCCCCCTTCTTATATGAGCCGCAGCACGGTGAGCGGCCGCAAGCGGGCGCGAGCCGGCTTCATCATTCAGTTCATCAGCCATGGGCCGAGCTGCTTTTAGGGCTCGGCGGTCTGCTTAACCAGTGAGGGATCCCGCCATGGGTAAGGTCATCGGTATCGACCTCGGCACCACCAACTCCTGCGTCGCCGTCATGGAAGGCGCGCAGCCCAAAGTCATCGAGAACGCGGAAGGCGCCCGCACCACCCCGTCGATCGTCGCGTTCACCGACGACGGCGAGCGCCTCGTCGGCCAGCCGGCCAAGCGCCAGGCGGTCACCAACCCGTCCCGCACCTTCTTCGCCATCAAGCGCCTCATCGGCCGCACCTTCGACGATCCGATGACCAAGAAGGACATGGGCCTCGTCCCCTACAAGATCATCAAGGGCGGCAACGGCGACGCCTGGGTCGAGGCGGACGGCAAGCAATATTCGCCCTCCCAGATCTCCGCCTTCACCCTGCAGAAGATGAAGGAGACCGCGGAGGCCTATCTCGGCCAGCCGGTGACGCAGGCCGTCATCACCGTGCCCGCCTACTTCAACGACGCCCAGCGCCAGGCGACCAAGGACGCCGGCAAGATCGCCGGCCTCGAGGTGCTGCGCATCATCAACGAGCCGACGGCGGCCGCCCTCGCCTACGGCCTCGACAAGAAGCAGACCGGCACGATCGCCGTCTACGACCTCGGCGGCGGCACCTTCGACGTCTCGATCCTCGAGATCGGCGACGGCGTCTTCGAGGTGAAGTCGACGAACGGCGACACCTTCCTCGGCGGCGAGGACTTCGACATGCGCCTCGTCGAGTATCTCGCGGCGGAGTTCAAGAAGGAGCAGGGCATCGACCTGACGAAGGACAAGCTCGCCCTCCAGCGCCTCAAGGAAGCGGCGGAGAAGGCGAAGATCGAACTGTCGTCGGCGAGCCAGACCGAGATCAACCTGCCCTACATCACGGCGGACGCCTCCGGGCCGAAGCACCTGACGATGAAGCTCTCGCGCGCCAAGTTCGAAAGCCTCGTCGACGATCTCGTGCAGAAGACCATCGAGCCGTGCCGCAAGGCGCTCAAGGATGCCGGGCTTTCGGCGGGCGAGATCGACGAGGTCGTGCTCGTCGGCGGCATGACCCGCATGCCGAAGATCCAGGAGGTCGTGAAGACCTTCTTCGGCAAGGAGCCGCACAAAGGCGTCAACCCGGACGAGGTCGTCGCCATCGGCGCCGCGATCCAGGCCGGCGTGCTGCAGGGCGACGTCAAGGACGTGCTCCTCCTCGACGTGACGCCGCTGTCGCTCGGCATCGAGACGCTCGGCGGCGTCTTCACGCGCCTGATCGACCGCAACACGACGATCCCGACGAAGAAGAGCCAGGTCTTCTCGACCGCGGAGGACAATCAGAACGCCGTGACCATCCGCGTCTTCCAGGGCGAGCGCGAGATGGCGGCGGACAACAAGCTGCTCGGCCAGTTCGATCTGATGGGCATTCCGCCGGCCCCGCGCGGCGTGCCGCAGATCGAGGTCACCTTCGACATCGACGCCAACGGCATCGTCAACGTCACGGCGAAGGACAAGGCGACGGGCAAGGAGCAGCAGATCCGCATCCAGGCCTCGGGCGGCCTCTCGGAAGCCGACATCGAAAAGATGGTCAAGGACGCCGAGGCCCACGCCGCCGAGGACAAGAAGCGCCGCGAGACCGTCGAGGCGAAGAACCAGGGCGAGAGCCTCATCCACGCCACCGAGAAGTCGCTGAAGGATTACGGCGACAAGGTCTCGGAGGGCGACAGGCAGGGCATCGAGACGGCGATCGAGGCCTTGAAGCAGGCCCTTGCCGGCGACGACGTCGAGGTCGTCAAGGCCCGCACGACGGACCTGATGCAGGCCTCGATGAAGCTCGGCGAGGCGATGTACCAGGCCGCGCAGGCGGGCGGCGAAGGTGCCGCCCCCGAGGGCGAGGCGGAAAAGAAGGACGACGTCATCGACGCCGACTTCCAGGAAGTCGACGAAGGCGACAAGAAGAAGCGGGCCTGAATTGGGACGTGGGTTCGAGGACGTGGGGCGTAGGGAAGTCGTGAGGCCGGAGCGCGGCAAGACCGCAGCTTCATCCGATCTCGCCGAGCGCCCCATGTCCCGCGTCCCGCGTCCCATTCGGCCGGGGGGCTGACCCGTCGATGTCGAAACGCGACTACTACGAGGTCCTGGGCGTCGTGAAGACGGCGAGCGAGGCGGACATGAAAGCCGCCTTCCGCAAGCTCGCGATGAAGTACCACCCGGACCGGAACTCCGGCGACAAGGACGCCGAGATCCAGTTCAAGGAACTGAACGAGGCCTATCAGGTTCTCCAGGACCCGCAGAAGCGCGCCGCCTACGACCGCTTCGGCCATGCCGCTTTCGCGAACGGCGGCGGCGGTGCCGGGCCTGGCTTCGGCAACGATTTTTCCGACTTCATGTCGGACATCTTCGAGAACTTCTTCGGCGACGGCCGCGGGCGGCGGGGCGCCGGCGGCGGGCGCGAGCGCGGCGCGGACCTGCGCTACAACCTCGAGATCAGCCTCGAGCAGGCCTACAAGGGCGAGACCGTCAGCCTCAAGATCCCGACCGCGACGACCTGCGAGGTCTGCTCCGGCTCCGGCGCCAAGGCCGGCTCGAAGCCGAAGACCTGCCCGACCTGCGGCGGCCATGGCCGCGTCCGGGCGACGCAGGGCTTCTTCTCGATCGAGCGGACCTGCCCGAACTGCCACGGCCGCGGCAACGTCATCGACGATCCCTGTCCCGGCTGCAACGGCGCCGGCCGCGTCACCCGCGAGCGCACGCTCTCGGTCGCCGTGCCGCCGGGCGTCGAGGACGGCACCCGCATCCGTCTCGCCGGCGAGGGCGAGGCGGGCCTGCGCGGCGGCCCGGCCGGGCGACCTCTACATCTTCCTCTCCCTCAAGCCGCACGCCTTCTTCCAGCGCGACGGCGCCGACCTCTTCTGCCGGGTGCCGATCTCGATGGTGACGGCGAGCCTCGGCGGCGAGATCGCCGTGCCGACGATGGACGGCTCGGATGCCAAGGTGAAGGTTCCGGAGGGCACCCAGTCCGGCAAGCAGTTCCGCCTCAAGGGCAAGGGCATGCCGGTGCTGCGCTCCCGGGACGTCGGCGACCTCTATCTGCAGGTGGTTGTGGAAACGCCGCAAAATCTGACCCGCCGGCAGCGCGAGCTCCTGGCGGAATTCGAAGGGGAGTGCTCGAAGGAGACTCACCCCGAGAGTTCCGGCTTCTTCTCGCGGGTGCGGGAATTCTTCGACGGCCTCGGATCGAGTTAGCTTGACCGCCGTTATGGATGGGTCCTACTGAGCGGCTCGTGCTCGAGGTGTCGGTCGTGCTGCAATCTTCCTCCCGCCGGTCGCCCGGCCCGAAGATCCCCCTCGACGAGCGCTTCGAGGACGAGGCGCGATTCCTCAAGACCTGGCTCGAGAAGCCGCTCCTCACCGGGGCGGTCACCCCGTCGGGCAAGATGCTCGCCCGGACGATGGCGTCCTATGTCGACCCGCGGCTGCCCGGCCCGGTGATCGAACTCGGCCCCGGCACCGGCCCGGTCACCGACGCCCTGATCCGCCGCGGCATCGCCCAGGACCGGCTCGTCCTCGTCGAGTACAATCCGGAATTCTGCCGCCTCCTGAAGCGCCGCTTCCCGAAGGCGACGATCGTCCAGGGCGACGCCTACGACCTGCGCGGGACCCTCGGCGACAGGCTCCCCGAGAAGGCCGCCGCAACGGTGTCGAGCCTGCCGCTCTTCACGAAGCCCCTCGACCAGCGCCTCGACCTCCTCGAGGCGGCGCAGGGGGCGATGCACCCGCACGCCCCGTTCATCCAGTTCACCTACGCCATGGTGCCGCCGATCCCGCCGCGCTCGGCCGGCTGGACGGCGCGGCCGTCGAACCGGGTCTGGCTCAACCTGCCGCCGGCCCGCGTCTGGGTCTACCGCAAGGCGGCGGCGTGACGGGAGAGCCGGCCCGCGCCGCTCCGCTGGCGGCCGCCGCGCCCCGCGACCGGCTCATCGTCGCCCTCGACGTCGCCTCGCCGGCCGAGGCTCGCGACATCGTCGCCGGCATCGGCGACGCCGCGACATTCTACAAGGTCGGCTACCGCCTCGCCTTCGCCGGCGGCCTGCCCTTCGCGCAGGACCTCGTCCGGGCGGGCAAGAAGGTTTTCCTCGATCTCAAGCTGCACGACATCCCGAACACCGTCGAGGACGGCGTCCGCTCGGTCGCCGCCCTCGGCGTGACCTTTCTCACCGTGCACGCCTACCCGCAGACCCTGCGCGCGGCCGTGAAGGGCCGCGCCGGCTCCGCGCTGAAAATCCTCGGCGTCACCGTGCTGACCTCCTCCGACGACCGCGACCTCGCCGATGCCGGCTATGCCCTCGGCACGACGGAACTCGTCCTGCGCCGCGCCGCGCAGGCCCGCTCCATCGGCATCGACGGGCTCGTTTGCGCCCCCACGGAAGCGGCGGCGGTCCGCGCCGTCGCCGGCCCCGGCGCCCTAATCGTCACCCCCGGGGTGCGGCCGAGCGGCTCTCCGGTCGGCGATCAGAAACGGGTCATGACCCCGGCCGACGCGATCCGGGCCGGCGCCAGCCACCTCGTCGTCGGCCGCCCGATCACCGCCGCCGCCGAGCCGCGCCGCGTGGCGGAAGCGATCGTCGCCGAGATCGCGGACGCGGCGTCGTAGCGGAGACGCGCTTTCCGCCCCTTTCCGATTGCGAACTTCCCCTCGCGCCGCGCCTCTCGGAGCCGGATGCGTGCGACGCCGCTCACTCTCGCCAGAGCGGCCGGCGGGCGCCATAGTGACGGCGGAGCGGGAGACGTCATGGCGGGCGAGGCGCGACGGTCCGGATCGCGAATGCGGCGCATGGAGGCGGCGCGGCTGGCGCTCGTCGGCGGTGCGGTCGCCTGCTTCGTCGGCGCCGGAATCCTGCTCTGGAGCCGGAGCGGGGACGTGGTGTTCAGCAACCTCGTCCTCAACGCCCTGGCGTGGTGCTTCTGACCGGACGGGATCGCGCATGTCCGTATCCGACCGCACGCGCCGCCTGGCGGTTCCGCTCGCCGCCTTCATCTTCGGCCTCGGGGTCCTCGCGGTCGCCCTCGTCCTGACCCTGGCGCCCCCACGGCAGGGCGGCACGGCTTCGGTCGGCGGCCCGTTCCGGCTCCTCGATCAGGACGGGCGCGTCGTCACCGAGAACACCTATGGCGGCAGGCCGCATCTCGTCTTCTTCGGCTTCACCCATTGCCCGGACGTCTGCCCGACGACGCTCTTCCAGATCTCCGAGGTTCTGCGCGCGGCGGGCGACAGGGGCCGCGACCTGCGCGCGCTCTTCGTCACCGTCGATCCGGAGCGGGACGACGCGGCGGCGCTGAAGACCTACCTCTCGAGCTTCGATCCGCGCATCGTCGGGCTGACCGGGGATCCGGCGGCGATCGAGAGCGCGATCAAGGCCTACCGCGCCTATGCCCGCAAGGTGCCGACGAAGGACGGCGACTACACGATGGAGCACACGGCCTACGTCTACCTGATGGACGGCAGGAACCGCTTCGTCGGCAGCTTCAACCTCAACCGCGACCCCGCCGAGGCGGCGAAAGCCTGGCTCGCTCAATCCTGACCGTCAGTGGGTTCCGCATCGCCTGACGGCGGCGCCGCGGCGCGGGCCTTGCCGTGTCTGGTCTTGTTCCACTTGAAGGGGTCGACGGCGAGCTCGACGAGAGCGAGCCAGGCGGCGACGCTGACGAGGGCGTAGTAGAACGGCAGCAGCGGCAGGTACGGCCAGAGCCGCAGGAGCCCGCGCCGCCGCAGGCCGATCGCCGGCGGTCCGATCATCGCGGCGAGGCCGAGGGCAAAGAGCGTCGCCGAGGCGGCGAAGGCGAGCGCCTCCGGCAGGGTGGTGTCGGCGCCCGGCGGCGAGGCGAGCGGCATCATCAGGGCCGCCGCCGTGAGGAACGGATAGAAGACGGCGCTCACCACCGTGCCGAACGTCATCGTCACGGCGCCGGCGAAGCCGAACAGGCCGAGTTCGCGCAGCGCGCGCACCGGATGGCGCGAATGCGTGGCGCAGGTCTGCACGAAGCCCTTCATCCAGCGGACGCGCTGGCCCATCCAGGAGGCCAGGGTCGCGGGTGCTTCCTCGAGAGTCGTCGACGGCAGGTCGGCGACGCGGAAGCCGAGCCGCGCCAGCCGGATGCCGAGATCGGCGTCCTCGGTGACGTTCCAGGCGTCCCAGGCGCCGACGGCGCGCAGGGCCTCGATGCGGAAATGGTTCGAGGTGCCGCCGAGCGGGACGGGCAGGCGCAGATGCGCAAGCCCCGGATTGATGACGTCGAAGAGGGCCGTGTATTCGAGGGTGAAGAAGCGCGTCAGCCAGGTGCTGCGGGCCCTGTCGTCGATGCCGAGGCGGGCCTGCAGGCAGGCGACCTCGGCCGGCGCGGCGGCGAAGGACGCGGCGGCGAGGCGGAGCTGGCCCGCATCCGGGGCGTCCTCCGCATCGTAGACGACGAGGAAGCGTCCCCGCGCCAGCGGCAGGGCGACGTTGAGCGCCCGCGGCTTCGTGCCCGGGCCGCCGGGCGGCACGACGAGGATTACGACATGCGGCGGCAGGTCGAGGCGCTCCAGGGTCACGCGGGTCGCGGCATCGTGCGCTTCGAGCACGAGCATGATGTCGAGCTTTCCGCGCGGATAGTCGAGGCGCAGGAGATTGGCGACGAGGTCTTCGACGACCTCCGCCTCCCGGTGCAGGGCGACGAGCACCGTGTAGGGCGGCAGGTCCGCGTCCGCCACGCGCGGAGGGGCCGCAACCGCGATCGGCGCCGGCACCAGCGCGGCGGCGGCGCGCAGGAACACCATCGCGACGAAGAGCGCGCCGGCGCCGAGCGAAAGGACCGTCGCGAGCCGCGACGCGAACGCGCCGGACAGGAATCCGAGCGCGGCGGAGGCTGCCGAAGCCGCGGCGATCTGCGGCCAGGCGAAGCCGTCCCGGGCGGAGAAATCCGGCTGCGCGATCGGCAGGCGATGCGCCGCCTCAGCCGCGATGCGCCGGCCGGCCACCGCGAAAACCGCCTCGCGCAGGGCCGTCGGCGTGGTGATTGCCAGCGAGGGCAGCCGGCGGCTGCGGGCGGCGAGAAGTCGGGCGAGATCCTTGCCCACGGGCGCGGCGACGAGCCGGCGGAGCGTCGCGCCCGGCGCGATCCCCGCGGCGATGCTTTCCGGAAAGCGAGCCTGCCGCCCGAGCCGCGGCCGGAGGGTGAACGGCACCTCGAGTTCCGCCGCGAGGGCGCGATAGAACTCCTCCTCGGGAACGAGGCCGAGGCGCAGGGCAGCCTCGCTCGGCGAGAGACCCGCTTCCACCGCGGCGGCGACGATGCGGGCGAGCCGCTCGGGCGGCACGCCGCGATGGGCGAGGAAGCCGATCTCGGCGGGGATCGGCGATCCGCCCGGCCGGGAGCGCCCGCCGGGCGGCGCTTGACCCGGCCTTGGCGGAGGGGATAGCTCCGGGGCCGCTGACACGAGGGGGTTTCTGCGTTGGGCGGGCGATACGGAACAACATTCGCAGCCGCTCCGGCGAAGATCAAGCGGGCGGTTCTGTCGGGTTTTCTTGCGGGTTTTCTTGCCGGTTTTCTTGCCGGCCTCGTCGCCTGCGCCTCGCCCGCCTTCGCCGAGGTGGCGATCCCGAATTTCTGGGACCCGCGGGTGCGCACCGAGAAGCCGGACCTCACCGGGCTTCGCACCGTGCGCTTTCTCGTGGACGACGAATTCCCGCCCCTGCATTTTTCCGGGCCGGACGGGGCGCCGACCGGCTTTGCGGTCGAACTCGCCCGCGCCGTCTGCGAGAAGCTTTCCATCGCCTGCACGATCCAGGCGCGCCGCTTCGACACGCTCCTCGACGCCCTGAAGGACCGCAACGGCGACGTCGTCGCCGCGGCGATCCCGATCACCGCGGACCTGCGCGGGCGCTTCGGCGTGACCTCGCCCTATTTCAAGATCCCGGCCCGCTTCGCCGTGAACAAGGCGCGCAAGACGCCGGAGCCGACGGCGAAGAACCTCAAGGGCCGCAGCGTCGCGGTCATCGCCGGCACGGCGCACGAGGCCTATGCGAAGGCCTTCGCCGCCGGCGCGGAGATCCGCCCCTTCGACGACCTCGCCGCCGCCGAGGCATCCCTGAGGGCGGGTCAGGTCGACTACCTCTTCGCGGACGGCATCAGCCTCGCGCTCTGGATCGGCGGCACCGATTCCGGGGATTGCTGCGCGCTCGCGGGCGGTCCCTATCTCGAAAGCCGCTTCTTCGGCGAGGGCATGGGCTTCATCGTGCGCAAGGAGGACGAGAACCTGCGCCGGGCCTTCGACTACGCCCTGCAGCGGCTCTGGGACGACGGCAAGTTCGCCGAGATCTACCTGCGCTTCTTCCCCGTGAGCCCGTATTGACGCACGCCTCGGCCGCATTGACCCCGCCGGGGGCGCTCCCTACGGTGCGCCGCCTCCCGCAGCGCGAAAGACCATGAGCCCGCCCTTCGTCAACGATCCGTCCCTGACGGAGATTGCACAGACCGCCACCGCCTGGCCTTTCGAGGAGGCGAGGAAGCTCGTCCTGCGCCTGCAACGGACGGGGAAGAACGAGGCCGTGTTCGAGACCGGCTACGGCCCGTCGGGCCTGCCGCATATCGGCACCTTCGGCGAGGTCGCGCGGACGAGCATGGTCCGGCACGCCTTCCGCGTCCTCACCGGCGACCGCATTCCGACGCGGCTGATCGCCTTCTCGGACGACATGGACGGCCTGCGCAAGGTGCCGGACAACGTCCCGAACAAGGACCTCGTCGCCGCAGCCTTGCACAAGCCCCTGACCGAGGTGCCCGATCCGTTCGGCACCCATGCGAGCTTCGGCGAGCACAACAACGCGCGCCTGCGCGCCTTTCTCGACGCCTTCGCCTTCGACTACGAGTTCCTGTCTTCGACGGCGTGCTACCGCTCCGGCCGCTTCGACGCGGCGCTGATGCGGGTGCTCGAGCGCTACGACGCGGTGATGGCGGTGATGCTGCCGTCCTTGCGCGAGGAGCGCCGGAAGACCTATTCGCCGTTCCTGCCGCTGCATCCGCGCACGGGCCACGTCATGCAGGTGCCGATCGAGGCCCGCGACGTCGCGCAGGGCACCGTCGTCTGGCGCGACCCGCAGACCGGAGAACGCTTCGAGACGAAGGTCACCGGCGGCCATGCGAAGCTGCAATGGAAGCCCGACTGGGCGATGCGCTGGGTCGCGCTCGGCGTCGACTACGAGATGGCGGGCAAGGACCTGATCGATTCCGTGAAGCTCTCCGGCGAGATCGCGAAGGCGCTCGGCGGAGAGCCGCCGGACGGCTTCAACTACGAGCTCTTCCTCGACGAAAAGAGCCAGAAGATCTCGAAGTCGAAGGGCAACGGCCTGACGATCGACGAATGGCTCGCCTACGGCACGCCCGAATCCCTCGGCCTGTTCATGTTTTCCAAGCCCCGCGAGGCAAAGCGCCTGTTCTTCGACGTCATCCCGCGCAACGTCGACGACTACCTCGCCTTCCTCGACCGCTATCCGCAGCAGGACGCGAAGGCGCGTCTGGCGAATCCGGTCTGGCACATCCATGCCGGCGCGCCGCCGGAGCCGGAGGTCATCCTTTCCGGCGGCGGCAACCAGCCCGCCGCGACGATCTCGTTCTCGATGCTGCTCAACCTCGCCGCGGTGGCGAATTCCGAGGACCCGGCGGTGCTCTGGGGCTTCATCCGCCGCTACGCGCCCGGCGTCTCGCCGGACACGCACCCGCGCCTCGACGGGCTCGTCAAGCGCGCGGTGCGCTATTTCGAGGATTTCGTGAAGCCGCAGAAGAGCTACCGCCTGCCGGACGCGGTCGAGGCGGCGGCGCTGCAGAAGCTCGCCGACGCGCTCCTGCCGTTTGCGCGCGGCGAGAAGCCGTTGCGCGCCGAGGCGGTGCAGGAGGAGATCTACAATGTCGGCCGCGCCGAACCGCGCTACCAGGATCTGAAGGCGAAGGGCGCGACGGCGGAGCGGCCCGGCGTCTCCGGCGAGTGGTTCAACGCCATCTACCAGGTGCTGCTCGGCGAGCCGCGCGGGCCGCGCTTCGGCTCCTTCGTCGCGCTCTTCGGCGTCGCCGAGACCCGCGCCCTCATCGAGAAGGCGCTCCGCGGCGATCTCGTGCGCGAGCACGAGGCCTTCTTGCGCGAACGCGGCGGCCGCGCCGCCTGAGCTACTGGCGGGCCCAGAGCACCCGCGCGACGCCGTCGACCTCCTCGCTCGGAATCACGCGCTCGGCCGCCTCGCGGCCCAGGGTGCGCAATTCGATCGCCTTGGCGAGGCGGCGCTTCAACTCGCCCGCCACGACCTCGCCGGAGCGGGTGCGCACGACGACCCGGTCGCCCTTGCGCGGGCTCGTCGTGGGCGAGAGGATGAGCACGTCGCCGTCGCGATAGAGCGGCGCCAGACCGTCGCCGCTCACCTCGAGGGCGAAGACCTTTTCGCCGCTGCCGAAGTCCGGGAAGTCGATCTCCTTCCAGCCGCTGTCGCCGGCGGGCAGGCCTTCCCGGTCGAAGAGCTTGCCGTCGGCGGCCTCGGCCATGCCGATCATCGGCACCATCGAACGGCGCAGGGAGCTCGCCGGCTCGACGAGGCGCAGGAAATCCTCGACGCTCGCACCGGTGGCCCGCAGAATCTTGGCGATCGATTCCGTCGAGGGCCAGCGGTCGCGGCCCTGCGGACTCGTCCGCTTCGAGCGGTTGAAGCTCGTCGGGTCGAGGCCGGCCCTGCGGGCAAGGCCGGAGGCGGTCAGGCCGTGGCGATCGGCGAGGGCGTCGATCGCCGTCCAAATGCGCTCGTGAGACAACATGGGCGGGTCTCTCGAAATCGGAGGAAAAGGCGGAAATGCCACGCCTGCCGACTAGGAAATTAAAGCTGATTGCCGCTAAGGACAACGCCAGATTTGCGGTCTCGCATCGTCAATCCCCAGGGACTTCCGTATGGGCGCCCGCATGAGTTTGGTATTCAAGATTTGCACGGAGGCGTTGTGGCGCGAGGCGAAGGCCGCCGGGACCTTCGCCGGCGCCCCGATCGACCTCGCGGACGGCTATATCCACTTCTCGACCGCCGGGCAGGTGGCGGAGACGGCGCGGCTGCATTTCTCCGGGATCCGCGGCCTCGTTGTCCTCGCGGTCGAGGCGGAGGCGCTTGGCGAAGCGTTGCGCTTCGAGCCCTCCCGCGGCGGCGCGCTCTTTCCGCATCTCTACGCTCCCTTGCCGGTCGCGGCCGTGCGCTGGACGAAGCCGCTGCCCCTCGATGCGGACGGCCGTCCCGTCATGCCGGACCTTTCGCCGTGATCGGCGCCCTGTTCGGCTTCGCGCGGCCCTTCTTCGACGCCGTCGACGCGGAGACGGCGCACGGGCTCGCGATCCGGGCGCTGAAGCTCGCGCCCACGCTGCCGGCGCCCCGGGACGAGGCGAGCCTTGCGGTCGCGGTCTTCGGACGCCGCTTCCCGAACCCGGTCGGGCTAGCCGCCGGCTTCGACAAGCAATGCGAGGTGCCGGACGCGCTCCTGGCGCTCGGTTTCGGGTTCGTCGAATGCGGCGGCGTCGTGCCGGAGCCGCAGCCGGGCAACCCGCGCCCGCGGGTCTTCCGCCTGCCCCGGGACGAGGCGGTGATCAACCGCTTCGGCCTCAACAGCGACGGTCTCAAGGCCTGCGCGGCGCGCCTGCGCCGGCGGGTCGGCCGGCCCGGCATCGTCGGCGTGAACGTCGGCGCCAACAAGGATTCCCGCGACCGTCTCGCCGACTACGCGGCCTGCGTCGCCGGCCTTGCCGGCCTCGTCGATTTCGTCACCGTCAACGTGTCGTCGCCGAACACGCCGGGCCTGCGCGATCTCCAGGGCGAGGCCTTTCTCGACGACCTCCTCGCCAACGCCGTCGAGGCGCGCGACCGCGCCGATCCGCGCCCGCGGACGGCGCGCACGGCGATCCTGCTCAAGATCGCGCCGGACATCGCCCTTCCCGCCCTCGACGCCATCGCCGAGACGGCGCTGCGGCGGAGCCTCGACGGCCTCATCGTCTCGAACACCACCATCGCCCGGCCGGCGAGCCTCAGGGAGGCCGCCCTCGCGCACGAGATCGGCGGCCTCTCCGGAAAGCCGCTCTTCGCGCCCTCGACGAAGCTCCTCGCGCAAGCCTTCCTGCGCCTCGACCGGCGCCTGCCGCTGATCGGCGTCGGCGGCGTCAATTCCGGCGAGACCGCCTTTGCGAAGATTCGCGCCGGCGCCACCCTGGTGCAGCTTTACTCCGCCCTCGTCTACAAGGGCCCGGGCCTCGTTCCCGCCATCAAGGCCGACCTCAGCCGCCGCCTCGCCGCGACCGGCCTGCCGTCCCTCGCCGAGGCGGTCGGCCGCGACGCGGCGACGATCGCCGAGCACGGACCCTAGGCGGGGGCGGCTGAAAACGACGCCCGCGTCAGGCGCGGCGCCAGCGCCGCCTGGCCGAGGCCGCGGGCGGCGAGGAAGAGGAGGAAGCCGGACCACAGGCCGGCATTGCCGAGGCCGTCCGTCGCGGTGACGGCGGCGACGTAGAGCGCGAAGGAAAGCAGCATCAGGTTGCGCATCGGCTTCGTCCAGGTGGCGCCGATATAGACGCCGTCGAAGGCGAAGGCGGCGGCGCCGCAGAGGGGCGTCAGGGCCGCGAAGGGCAGGAAGTCGCGGGCGAAGGCGCGCACCTGCGCGTTCGTGGTCACGAAGTCGATGAAGGCGCCGCCCCCGGCGAGGAAGATTGCGGAGACCGCGAGCCCGAAGCCGAGGCTCCAGAAAAGGCTGAGGCGCACGGCGCGGCGAAAGGCGCTCTCGTCGCGGGCGCCGACGGCCTGGCCGCAGAGCGTCTCCGCGGCGGTGGCGAAGCCGTCGAGGAAATAGCCGCCGATCAGGAACATGTTGTAGAGGACGGCATTCGCGGCGAGGGTCACGTCGCCGGCGCGGGCGCCCTTCGTCGTGAAGATGGCGAAGGCCGCCATCAGGGCCATGGTGCGGATCGTGACGTCCCGGTTCACCGCCAGCATGCGCAGCATGGCGGCGCGGTCGAAGACCTCGCGCGCCGGCACGCGCAAGGGATGCGAGCCGAGCCGGCGCAGGACGGCGATGCCGAGCCCGACGCCGGAAATCTCGGCGAGCGCCGTCGCGAGGGAGACGCCGGCAACGCCCCAGCCAAGGCCCATCACGAAGAGAACCGCGAGGGCGATGTTGGCGAGGTTGATCGCGACCTGGAGCACGAGGCCGAGATCGGTGCGTCCGCGCCCGAGGGTCGAGCCGAGGATGACGTAGTTCGCGAGCGAGAAAGGGGCCGCGAAGATGCGGATCGCGAAATAGGTCGAGAGCGCTCCGGTCACGGCCTCGCTCGCGCCGGCGATGCGGAAGGCGACGAAGCCGATCGGCGCCTGCAGGACGACGAGGGCGAGGCCCGCGGCGGCGGCGACGGCGAGCGCCCGCGCCAGCGTCCGGTCGACCTCGCGGGCATCGCCCGCGCCCGTCGCCTGCGCGGTCAGGCCCGCGGTCGCCATGCGCAGCGAGCCGAAGCTCCAAAACAGGAAGTCGAAGACGACGGCCCCCAGCGCCACGGCGCCGAGGAGATGCGCCTCGCCGAGACGCCCGATCACCGTCGCGTCGACGAGGCCGAGAAGCGGCGTCGTCACGTGCGCGAGCGTCATCGGCAGGGCGAGCGCCAGCATCCGGCGATGGCCGACCGCGATGCGCCGCGGCGCCCCGGGGGCGAGGTCCATGGCGGCGCTCACCGCCTCGCGAAGAGGCGGCCGACCAGCCACAGGGGCACGACGATGACGGCGCCGGCGAGCATCCAGCCGCCGATCCGGCGCACGGTGTCGAAGCTGAGATCGAAGACGCTGCGCAGCCAATCGACCAGGGTCTCGACGAGCGCCAGGGGCGTCAGGTCGACCTGCGCGAGGAAGGCGCCGACGACGAGCGACAGAAAGATCAGCTTGACGAGCACGGTCCCCGGCGCGCCGCCGAGAAGTCGGTTCCAATCGGGCATGCTCGCCTCTCCGATGACGCCGGGCCTGCTACATGGCAAGCGCGCGGCGGAGAGGCAAGCGCGGCGCTTTGCGTCGCGAAAAGCG
This sequence comes from uncultured Alphaproteobacteria bacterium, assembly GCA_963754975.1. Taxonomy (GTDB): domain Bacteria; phylum Pseudomonadota; class Alphaproteobacteria; order Rhizobiales; family Beijerinckiaceae; genus Microvirga. The sequence continues at coordinate 410,473 of CAVWII010000007.1, forward strand.
GCGCAGAGAAGCGCAGGCAGGCGCCGCCTCAGACGCCGTCGGCGCTCGGCTCCCTGGCTGGGGCGGGCTCCTTCGGGCCGCCCTTGGCGACGCCGACGAGGGCGGGGCGCAGGACCCGGTCGCCGATGACGTAGCCCGGCTGCACGACCTGGACGACGGTCCCGGCCGCCACCTCCGGCTGCGGCACCTCGAACATCGCCTGATGCAGGTGCGGGTCGAATTTCTGGCCCTGCGGCTCGAGGCGGCGGACGCCGTGGCGCTCAAGGGTCTTGAGGAGGTCGCGCTCCGTCAGTTCGATGCCCTCGACGAGGGCCTGCAAGGCGCCGTCGGCGCCGGCCCGGGCCTCGGCCGGCAGGCTTTCGAGGCCGCGGCGGATGTTGTCGGAGACGGTGAGCATGTCGCGGGCGAAGTTCGTCACCGCGTAGGAGCGGGCGTCGGCGATCTCGCGCTCGGTCCGGCGGCGCAGGTTCTCCATGTCGGCGAGGACCCTGAGAAGCTTGTCCTTGAGGTCCGTCTTCTCGGCTTCGAGCACCGCGACGGGATCGGCCTCGGGCAGCGGGCCGGCATCGTTGGCGCGGCTCGGGACGGTTCGGCTCGGCGCCGGTCGCGGCGTTCACATCCGTGTCGTTCGGTTTCATCGTCACTCGTCGCGATGGTGTCGGGGGTCGGCGCAGATATCGGGTCGGAAAGCGGCAAAATCAAGCGCTGCGCCGCTGCGGCGCCTCGCCGGGCTCGCCGTCGAAGACGTCGAGCAGGGCCCGGCGGATCGCCGCCTGCCGGCCGGGATGGGTCACCTTCGTGCCGGTGAGGTCGGTCACGTAGAACACGTCGACGGCCTTCTCGCCGAAGGTCGCGATATGGGCCGAGGCGATGTTGAGGTTGAGCTTGCCGAGCGCCGTGGTGAGATCGTAGAGCAGGCCCGGCCGGTCGAGCCCGGACACCTCGACGATCGTGTGCCGGGTCGAGAGCGCGTTGTCGATCGACGACCTCCGGCGCGACGTGGAAGGTGCTGCGAGCGCTCCTTCGCCGGCCGCCTGACGTCGACGAGATCGGCGATCCGGACCTCGCCCTTGAGCGCCCGCTCGATGCGCGGAGGCGACGCGCTCGGCCCGGCGCAGTTCGTCCTCGTCGAGGTCGAAGGCGCGCGAGATGACGATCGTGTCGAGCGCCATGCCGTCCGAGGTCGTGAAGATCTGCGCGTCGACGATGTTGCCGCCGGCCGCCGCGCAGGCGCCGGTGACGATGGCGAGCAGGCGCGGATGGTCCGGCGAGAGCACGGTCAGTTCGGTCACGCCGCGGAAGGCGTCGGTCTCGAAGATCGTGTCGACGGTGCTGGCCCTGCCTCCTCGGCGCGGCGCACGAAGCGCGCCTGCTTGATGCGGCGCGCCTCGCTCGACCTTGAGCCAGTAGGCGGGATAGTGCCGGGCGACGTAGGCCTCGAAGAGCGGCTCCGGCCAGTCGGCGAGATGGCCGCGCAGCCGCTCCTGCGCGCGCCGCACGCGGTCGGTGCGGGCGACGTCCGCGGCGCCGCCGCCGAGCACGACCTCGGTCTCGTAGTAGAGGGTGCGCAGGAGCTCGCCCTTCCAGCCGGTCCAGACGCCGGGGCCGACCGCCTTGATGTCGGCGACGGTGAGGACGAGCAGGAGCTTCAGTCGCTCCATCGTCTGCACGATCGCGGCGAAGGTCTTGATCGTCGCCGGATCGGAAAGATCGCGGCTCTGCGCCGTCGTCGACATCAGAAGGTGATGCTCGACGAGCCAGGCGACGGTGTCGGTCTCGGCGGCGTCGAGCCCGAGGCGCGGCCCGAGCTTGCTGCCGATCGCGGCGCCGGCCTGCGAATGATCGTCCGGCCGGCCCTTGGCAATGTCGTGCAGGAACAGCGCGACATAGAGCGCGCGCCGGTTGCGGATCGAGTGGAAGATGCGGTTCGCGAGGGGATGCTCGTCGCCGAGGCGGCCGGCCTCGATCTCGGAGAGCACGCCGATCGACCGGATGAGATGCTCGTCCACCGTGTAGTGGTGGTACATGTTGAACTGCATCATCGCGACGATGCGGCCGAAATCCGGGAATGAAGCGGCCGAGCACGCCGGCCTCGTTCATGCGCCGGAGCACGATCTCGGGCGCGTTGCTGCGAGGTCAGGATGTCGAGGAAGAGCCGGTTCGCCTCCGGCGTCCTTGCGCAGGGACGGGCCGATCAGCCTGAGCGAGCGCGTCGCGAGCCGCGTCGCGTCCGGATGGACCGGCAGGTTGTGCCGGTCGGCGAGCCAGAACAGGCGGATGAGGTTGACGGGATCGCGCTCGAACGCATCCTCGGTGCGCGACGTTGACGCGGTCGTTGTCGACGACGAAGTCGTCGCCCTTCGAGCGGCGCCGCCGCGGCGGCGGCGGAAGCGGCCGAGCACGCGGTCGAGCACCGGACGGCGCTTCGCCTGCCGCGCCTCAAGCTCGGCGCAGACGATGGCGGTGAGGTCGCCGACATCCTTGGCGATCAGGAAGTAGCGCTTCATGAAGCGCTCGACGGCGACGAGGCCGCCGCGATCGGAGGCGCCGATGCGCGCGGCGACGACGCGCTGCAGGTCGAAGGTCAGGCGCTCTTCCGCGCGCCCCGTCACGAAATGCATGTGGCAGCGCACCCGCCACAGAAACTCCTCGCAGCGCGCGAAGAGGCTGGAACTCCTCCGCCGTGAACAGGCCCGCCGGCACGAGCTCTTCCGGCGAGCGCACGCGATAGACGTACTTGGCGATCCAGAACAGCGTGTTGAGGTCGCGCAGGCCGCCCTTGCCGTCCTTGACGTTCGGCTCGACGAGGTAGCGCGAGGCGCCGGCCTTGGCGACGCGCGCGTCGCGCTCGCGCAGCTTCGCGTCGACGAACTCGCGCCGAGGATCGCGCGACGATCTCGTTGTCGAAGCGCGCGACGAGGGCGTCGAAGAGGTCGCGGTCGCCGAACAGGATAGCGCGCCTCGAGGAGCGAGGTGCGGATGGTCATGTCGCCGCGGCCCTCGCGCAGGCACTCGTCGACCGAGCGCGTCGCATGGCCGACCTTCAGCTTCAGGTCCCAGAGCACGTAGAGGATCGCCTCGACGACGCTCTCGCTCCAGGCGGTCTTCTTGTGCGGCAGCAGGAAGAGGAGGTCGACGTCCGATCCCGGCGCCATCGTGCCGCGGCCGTAGCCGCCGGTGGCGACGACCGCGAGGCGCTCGGAGCTCGACGGATTGTGGGCGGGATAGAGATGATGCACGACGGCGTCGTGGACGAGTGCGCACCGCTCCGTCCATGAGCACCGACAGCCTCGTGCGCAGGCGAGGCCGCCGCCATCCTCGACGAGGCGCCGCTCCGCCTCCCTTCTGCCGCCGTCGAGCACGTCCCGGATCGCCGGCACGAGCCTTGCGCGCAGCTCCGCCCCGTCCGAGATCGGCTCGTCGCCGAGATCGTGCAGGATCGTGTCGTAGGAGGTGCGGTCCATCCCGGCCGCTCTAGCACGCAAACCCGCCTGCGAAAGAAGGGCGTCCCCGGCGAGGCACAGGGGTGCCGATTCGCCTCTCCCCGCCTTGCCGGCGGAGGCAAAGAGGCGTCTTAAAAACATCTGAGAATATGTGAAATAGTTGCGTTTGACATAACAAACACGGAGTTCTACAAACCGGATACGCGCCGATTTGAGCAGCAGCTTGCGGGCGCGGAAAACAAGTGCAGCTAAAGCGCCGGGCGCGTGTCTCTCTGGAGCCCGTTCCCATGCGCCGACCATGGGAACCTCCGATGACCCTCACCCGCCGTCTTCTCCTCGCCGCCGCCTTCGCCACGGCGTCGCCGCCACCGGCCTTCGCGCAGGTGCAAGGAAATCCGCATCGACTACGCCACCTACAACCCGGTCAGCCTCGTCCTCAAGGACAAGGGCATCCTCGAGCGGGCGCTCGCCAAGGACGGCATCACGGTGCGCTGGGTGCAGTCCCTCGGCTCGAACAAGGCGCTCGAATTCCTCAACGCCGGCTCGCTCGATTTCGGCTCGACCGCCGGCGCCGCGGCCCTGATCGGCAAGATCAACGGCAACCCGATCAAGTCGATCTACGTCTATTCGCGGCCCGAATGGACGGCCCTCGTGACGCGCAAGGACACCGGCATCACCAAGGTCGAGGACCTCAAGGGCAAGCGCGTCGCCGTCACCCGCGGCACCGATCCGCACATCTTCCTCGTGCGCGCCCTGCAGAAGGCGAAGCTCACCGAGAAGGACGTGAAGCTCGTCCTGCTGCAGCATCCGGACGGCCGCACGGCGCTCGAGCGCGGCGACGTCGACGCCTGGGCCGGCCTCGATCCGCTGATGGCGGCGGCCGAGGTCGAGAGCGGCGCGACGCTGTTCTACCGCAACGCGGCGGCCAACACCTGGGGCGTGCTCAACGTCCGCGAGGCCTTCGCCAAGGAGAACCCGGCCCTCGTCGCGACGGTGCTCAAGGCCTACGAGGAGGCGCGCGCCTTCGCGCTCGCCAATCCGGCCGAGCTGACGAAGACCCTGGTCGACTACACCAAGCTCTCCGAGCCGGTGATCGAGCGCCAGCTCGAGCGCACCGAACTCACCCATTCGACCATCGGCCAGCCGCAGATCGAGACCATCGTCGCGGCCGGCCTCGCCTTGCAGGAAGCGGGCGTCGTGCCCGGCCGACGACCGACGTGAAGGCGGCCGTCGACGACCTCGTCGACCGCCGCTTCACCACGGCGGCGCAGCTAGCATCCCTTCACGGGAGAGCGCCGTGACGACCGTGAAGCCTGGTCCTCCTCTCTCGAGGGGTCCGCCGCTCTCGCGGCCCCTCGCCTCGCCGGGAAGCGCGACGCGGTCGATCCGCGGGTGCTTCTCGGCTTTTTTCTGCCCGTTCTCGTCGCGCTCGCTGTGGGAAGCGGCCGTGCGCGCTCGGCCTTGCCGAGGGCCGCCTCGTGCCGCCGCCGAGCCGCATCTTCGCGACGCTCGAAGCGCTCGCCGTCACGGGCGAGCTCTCGGACGCATGTCTGGGCGACCCTTTGGCGCGTGCTCGCGGGCTTCGCCATCGGCGCCGCCGCCGGCATCCTCGCTCGGCGCGCTCTCCGGCGCCTCGCGAGACGGCACGTCGCCTCTTCGATCCGACCTTGCAGGCCCTGCGCGCCATTCCCTCGATCGCCTGGGTGCCGCTGTTCATTCTCTGGCTCGGCATCTTCGAGGCCTCGAAGGTGGCGCTGATCGCGGTCGGCGTGTTCTTCCCGGTCTATCTCGGCGTCGCCGGCGCGATCCTCTCCGTCGATCGCAAGCTCGTCGAGGTCGGCCGCGTCTTCCGCCTCTCGCGCCTCGACCTCGCGCGGCGCATCCTCCTGCCGGCGGTCCTGCCCGCGGCCCTCATCGCGCTGCGCTCCGGCCTCGGCCTCGGCTTCATGTTCGTCGTCGCGGCGGAGTTCATGGGCGCCTCCGAGGGGCTCGGCTATCTGCTCGTCGACGGCCAGCAGATGGGCAAGCCCGACGCAGATCCTTGCCGCCATCATCGCCTTCGCGCTGCTCGGCAAGGCCGCCGACAGCCTGCTCGTCGCTCGCGACGAAGCCCCTCGTGCGCTGGCAGGACACGGCGCGGGACCGCCTGTGACGCGGGCCGCGCCAGATGCTGACCCTCGAGCACCTGTCCAAGACCTATGCCGACGGCACGCGGGCCCTCGCCGACGTCACCCTCGCCGTCGAGGAGACGCGAGATCGTCGCGCTGATCGGCGGCTCGGGCTGCGGCAAGACAACGCTTCTGCGCCTCGTCGCCGGGCTCGACCGGGCGAGCGCCGGCGCGATCCGCCTCGACGGCGAGACGATCGAAGAGCCGCATCCGGCGATCGGCATCGTCTTCCAGGAGCCGCGGCTGCTGCCCTGGCTCACCGTCGCCGACGAATGTCGGCTTCGGGCTGGCGGAGCTTCCCGCCGCGGAGCGCCGCCGCCGCGTCGGCCGCGCCCTCGACAAGGTCGGCCTGTCGGAGCACGCCGGGCGCTGGCCGCGCGATCTCTCCGGCGGCCAGCAGCAGCGCGTCGCCATCGCCCGCGCCTTCGTGACCAATCCGAAGGTGCTGCTCCTCGACGAGCCCTTCTCGGCGCTCGATCGCCTTCACCCGGGCGAGCCTGCACGACCATCTCCTCGCCCTCTGGGAGGAGACGCGGCCGACGGTCGTCATCGTCACGCACGACGTTTCCGAGGCCGTGACCCTCGCCGACCGCGCGGTGATCATGCAGCCCAAGCCCGGGCGCATCTTCGACGAATTGCCGCTGCCGCTCGCGCGGCCGCGCGACCGCACCGCCTTGCCCTTCGACGCGGCGACGCGGCGCGTGCTGCACGGCGCTGGACCAATCGCTGAAAAGCGAGCATCAAGCGCCGACGCGCGAGCGCGATCAACACGCCGCCGCGCTGTGGTGGTGAGAGCGAGGACGGAAAGAATGGACGCGACGTCGCTGCGCGCCCTTGCAGGCGCCGATCAAGGACAAGTACCGCACGGAGCCGGAAGCCGCCGTGATCACCCTGCGCGCGCAGGGCACGCTCGACGACCAGCACGATCGCCTGCAAGGTCGAGACCGGCCGCGCCCTCGCCATCGCCGGCCTGCATCCGGCGAGCGGCGGCTCGGGCGCGGAACTGTGCTCCGGCGACATGCTGCTCGAGGCGCTCGTCGCCTGTGCCGGCGTGACCTTGAAGGCCGTCGCGACGGCGCTTGAGATCGATCTGCGCAAGGGCGTCGTGAAGGCGGAAGGCGATCTCGATTTCCGCGGCACGCTCGGCGTCGACAAGACGGCGCCCGTCGGCTTCCGGCGATCCGCCTCGCCTTCGAGGTCGACACGGACGCGCCGCAGGAGAAGCTCGACCAGCTCCTGAAGCTCACCGAGCGCTATTGCGTCGTCTTCCAGTCCCTGAACCGCAAGCCGGAGCTGGGTGTCGAGATGCGGCGGGCGTAAGGAGCAATTCGCCTCTCCCCGCTTGCGGGGAGAGGGCTGCCGAAGGCAGCAAGCCTGCGCAGCAGGCGAGGGTGAGGGGGCGGTGACGGAGAGAGCGCCGCCGCGCGCAAGGGCGCCTCTTTCGTCACCGTCCCCTCACCCCCGCTTCGCTTCGCTCCGCTCGTTCGGCCGAAGGCCGAACCCTCTCCCCGCAAGCGGGGAGAGGCGGGAAGCGCGCATCGCCCGATGCTTCAGCGCGCCGCCACCTTGGCCTCGATGACGTCCCAGATCGCCACCGCGAGGTCCGGGCCACCGAGGCGCTTGATCGCGCGAATGCCGGTCGGCGACGTGACGTTGATCTCGGTGAGGTTGCCGTCGATGACGTCGATGCCGACGAAGATCTGGCCCATCGCCGCAAGGTGGGGGCCGATCGTCTCGCAGATCTCGCGCTCGCGCGGCGTCAGTTCGGTCGCCGTCGCGGCGCCGCCGCGGACCATGTTCGAGCGGATGTCGTTCTCGGCCGGCACCCGGTTCACGGCGCCCATCGCGACGCCGTCGACGAGGATGATGCGTTTGTCGCCCTCGCTGATCTTCGGCAGGAAGCGCTGCACCACCCAGGGCTCGCGGAAGGTCGCCGAAAAGAGATCGAAGAGCGAACCGAAATTCGGTCCTGCCGCGCCACCTTGAACACCGCCGCGCCGCCGTTGCCATAGAGCGGCTTCATGACGACTGTCGCCGTGCTCGCGCCGGAAGGCCTCGATCTCGGCCCGGTCGCGGGTGATCAGCGTCGGCGGCATCAGTTCGGGAAAGCGCGTCACGAAGATCTTTTCCGGCGCGTTGCGGACCTGGGCCGGATCGTTGACGACGAGCGTCTGCGGATGGATGCGCTCGAGGAGATGCGTCGTCGTGATGTAGGCGAGGTCGAAGGGCGGGTCCTGGCGCAGGAGCACGACGTCGGTCGTCGCAAGGTCGATCCGCGCCGGCTCGCCCAGGGTTGCGTGCGCGCCCTCGACATCCGCGACGGCCAGCGGCTCCGCCGTGGCGACGACACGGCCGTCGGACAGCGACAGGCGCTCCGGCGTGTAGTGGAGAAGCCGGTGGCCGCGCCGCTGCGCCTCGAGGAGGAGGGCGAAGGTCGAATCGCCCGCGATCCTGATGCGCTGGATCGGGTCCATCTGGACCGCGACGGTGAGGGTCATGGCGAGGCTCCGGTGGCGGCGCCCTTATCCGTCGCCGGCCCGGCGATGTCCACCCGAGCCGAACCGTTCGCGCTCGAAGGCGTTTTTGCTGTGCAGCCGCGCCTGGCTGCCCTCAGCCCCATGCCCCCGAGCCGCGCCCTTCTCATCGTCAACGCGAAAAGCCGCACCGGCGCCGCCCAGCTCACCGCCGCGGTCGAGGCGCTGCGGGCGCAGGGCGTCGAGCCGTTGCATGTCGAATGCGGCGCGCGGGAGGAGCTGTCGCCCTGCATCGTCGCCCATGCGGGAAAGGTCGACTGCGTCGTCGTCGGCGGCGGCGACGGCACCTTGAACGCCGCCGCTCTCGGCATGATCGAAGGCGACCTGCCCCTCGGCATCCTGCCGATGGGCACCGCGAACGATCTCGCCCGCACCCTCGAGATCCCGACGGATATCGCCGTCGCGGCGCGCATCGTCGCGGCCGGCCGCGAGCGCCGCATCGATCTCGGTCTCGTCAACGGCGAGCCGTTCTTCAATGTCGCCTCGGTCGGCCTGTCGGCGGAGCTGGCGCAGAAGCTCACGGGCGACATCAAGCGCCGCTTCGGGCGCCTCGGCTACGGGCTCGTCGCGCTCAAGGTCCTGGCGCAGGCGCGCCCGTTCAGCGCCGTCATCGCGAGCGGCGAGGGCGCGGCGCGGGTGCGCACGCTGCAGATCGCGGTCGGGAACGGGCGCTATTACGGCGGCGGCAACGCGGTCGAGAAGAATGCGGCCATCGACGACCAGCATCTCGACCTCTACAGCCTCGAGGTGAAGCGGGCCTGGACGCTGGCCCTGATGGCGCGCTCGTTCCGGTCCGGCGAGCACGGCGCCTGGGAGGAGGTGCGCGCCATTCGGGCCAAGGCCTTCGAAGTGCGCACCCGCCGCCCGCGCGACGTCAACGCGGACGGCGAGATCGTGACGAGGACGCCGGCGCGGTTCTCGATCCGGCCGGCGGCGGTTCGCGTCTTCGCGCCGGAGCCGGAGCTCAGCGCCACTCGGTGAGGGCGCCGGGCGTAAGCGACGAGCGGCCCCCGCGGGTGCGGTAGATCAGGGTGCCGTCGCTCGTCGGGCGGCCGCAGCGCACCGCGTCCTCGATGCTGCCGCGGTCGATGCCGATGTCGTGCAGCATCGCATCGTCGAAGGACGACAGCTGCCGCAGGCTACGGCGCAGGCGGATCTCCTCGGCGAGGGAGGTCAGGAGGCTGCGCACCATCTCGAACGCCCGGCTCGAACGCGAGCGGGCGCCGGTCGAGGAAAGGGAGGCGGTCCGGGTGGTCATGGCTCTTCTCCACTGTTGCCGGCGCCGATCGGGACGACCAAAACCGTTCGCCGAAGTCGCCCTCGGCGGCCGTCTCGCGGTGGGGGGATTCCCGTCGCTGCCGTTACGGCGACCCTTGCAGAAGCGCGGCGGATCGACCGTGATGAAAGACACCTAACAGGGGGGCTTGCATTAGGAAAACGAATGTTGTTTATCTAGGAAATAAGCATCCATTATCGAGGTCGGTTATGCGCAACATCGATACCGCGCTCCTTCGCGCCTTCGTCGCCGTCGCCGAGACGGGCGGCATGACGGCGGCCGCAGGCATCCTCAACCTCACCCAGGCGGCCGTGAGCCAGCAGATCAAGCGCCTCGAGGAGAGCTTCGGCGCGGAGCTCTTCGAGCGCTCCCGGCGCGGCCTGCAGATGACCAATGCCGGCGAGCGCCTGTTCGGCCGCGCGCAGCGCCTGCTCGCGCTCAACGACGAGATCTGGGCCGACATGACGACGCCGCTCTTCGAGGGCGAGGTCCGGCTCGGGATGCCGAACGACATCATCTCGACCTACCTGCCGGCCTGCCTCAAGGCCTTCGGCCGCGCCTATCCGAAGGTGCGCGTCTCGATCGTCGCCGATACGTCCCTGAACCTGCTCGAGCGGCTGCACGCGGGCGATCTCGACCTCACCCTGACGACCGAGATCGGCTGCGGCGCCGACGGCGAGAGCCTCATCTCCGAACGCCTGGAATGGGTCGGCGCGCGCTGCGGCGACGCCTTTCGCTCGCGGCCCCTGCCGGTGACGATCGGCTGCGGCAACTGCACCTTCCAGCCGCCGGTGCTGGAGGCTTTGCGCAAGGCCGACATTCCCTGGCGGGTCGTCTCCGACGCCGCGAACGTCAACGCCCAGGGCGCGGCGACGGAGGCCGATCTCGCGGTGATGGTTCTGCTGCCCTCGACCGTGCCGGCCCAGCTCGAGCTGATCGGCCCGAAATCGGGGCTGCCGGCCCTGCCGATGTTCTCGGTGAACCTCTACCTGCCCCGGGCCAGCCACTGCGAAATCTCCCGCGAACTCGCCCGCCACATCCGCGAAACGGTGATCGACCGCCAGAGGCTGGCGGCGTAAGTCTCGCCGTGCCGCCTTGACGCCTCGGGCGCGCCGTCGTTCGGTGCGCTGCCGTTTTCCCGGAGCCGCCCATGCCGAAGGCCTATGTCATCGCCCGCGTCACCGTCACCGATCCGCAGGCCTATGCGGAATACGTCAAGGACGCGACCGCCGCGATCCGCCAGTACGGCGGCCGGCCGCTCGCCCGCGGCGGCGCCTACGCCGCCCTCGAGGGCGAGGCGCGGCCGCGCAACGTGATCCTCGAATTTCCGTCCCTCGACCAGGCGAAGCGCTACTACCACTCGCCGGAATACCAGGCGGCGATCCAGAAGCGCGCGGGAGCGGCGACGGCGGAGATCGTGGCGGTCGAAGGAGTGGACTGATGACCAAGGGCTATTGGGTCGCGCGCGTCGACGTGCACGACATGGATTCCTACAAGAACTACGTCGCCGCGAACGGGGTCGCCTTCGCGAAGTTCGGCGGCCGCTTCCTCGTCCGCGCCGGCAAGTACGACGCCGTCGCGGGCTCGAGCCGCAGCCGCAACGTGGTGATCGAGTTCCCGTCCTACGAGGCCGCGATCGCCTGCTGGAACTCGCCCGAATACAAGGACGCGCTCAAGAAGCAGAACGGCGGCGCCACGGTCGACCTCGTCATCGTCGAAGGCTACGACGGCCCGCAGCCGGGGTGACGGCGGTCGGTTCATTCCGCATCCGCGTCTCGCGGCCGGACGATCTCGCCAAGCTGCCGGAGATCGAGCGGGCCGCGGACGCGATCTATTTCGCAGCGCTCGGCGTGCCCGATCCGATGATGCCGCCGGTCGCCGAGGCGGTGTTCGCGCGCTGCCACGCGGCCGGCACCGTCTGGGTCGCGGCCGATCCTGCGGACGAGCCGGTCGGATTCATTCTCGGCACCGAGCTCGACGGCGCCTTCTATCTCATCGAGATGGACGTCCTGCCGGCCCATCACGGCCGCGGCCTCGGGCGCGCGCTCATGGAGACGGCGATCGGCCATGCCCGCTGGGCGCTCTATCCGGCGGTGGCGCTGACGACGGACCGGCACATCCCCTTCAACGCGCCGTTCTACCGCCGGCTCGGCTTCGTCGAGCTTCGGCCGGAGGACCTCTCGCCGGGCCTGCGCGGCGTGCTCGAACGGGAGGCCACGGCCGGGTTCGACACGGCGCGCCGCGTCGCCATGGCGAAAAGCCTGTGACGCTTTGCACGCCAAATCCTTCCCGCTATGACGGGCGCGGGCAAAGGGAGTTTCGCCGATGACCGAGATGCGGCTCGTGGTGGCGGGCGCCGCCGGGCGCATGGGGCGCTCCCTCGTCAAGGCCGTCGTCGAGACGCATGGCTGCCGCCTCGTCGGGGCGATCGAGCGCGACGGCTCCCTCGCCCTCGGCCAGGATGCCGGCCTCCTCGCCGGCTGCGGCAAGGCCGGGGTCGAGATCTTGAGCGACCCGCTGCCGATCCTCGCCCAGGCGGACGGCGTCCTCGACTTCACGGCGCCCGCGGCGAGCGTGGCCCTCGCCGCCCTGTCGGCGCAGGCGCGCATCGTCCACGTCGTCGGCACCACCGGACTTGGGGAGGCCGATTTCGCCAAGCTCGAAGCGGCGGCGCGCCATGCCCGCATCGTCCAGTCCGGCAACATGTCCCTCGGCGTGAACCTGCTCGCCAGCCTGATCCGCCGCTGCGCCGCGATTCTCGGCGACGACTGGGACATCGAAATCCTCGAAATGCATCACCGCATGAAGGTCGACGCGCCCTCGGGCACGGCGCTGCTCTTCGGCGAGGCTGCCGCGGCCGGGCGCCAGGTCGCCCTCGACGAGCGCGCCGTGCGCGTCCGCGACGGCCACACCGGCGTCCGCGGCGAGGGCGACATCGGCTTCGCCTCGCTCCGCGGCGGCACCGTGATCGGCGACCACGTCGCGATCTTCGCCGGACCCGGGGAGCGCATCGAGCTCGCGCATCGGGCGGAGGACCGCAGCCTCTTCGCCCGCGGCGCCGTGCGGGCGGCGCTGTGGGCCTTCGAGCGGAAGCCCGGCTACTATTCCATGGCCGATGTCCTCGGCCTCGGGCCCGCGTGAGCGCCGAAGCGGAGGCGCGGCCCGGCCTCGCGCTCGCCCCCGGCCTCGTCTACTACCCGGATTACCTCGACCGTTCCGCGCAGCAGGCCCTCCTCGCCGCGGTGCAGCGGGCCGCCGGCGCGGCGCCGCCCTTCGTGCCGCGGATGCCGCGGACGGGAAAACCGTTCTCCGTGCGGATGACGAATTGCGGCCCCCTCGGCTGGGTCTCCGACGTCGAGGGCTACCGCTACCAGCCCCACCACCCCGAGACCGGAAAGCCCTGGCCGCCGCTGCCGGCCCTCGCCGCGAAGGCCTGGGCGGACCTTGCCGGCTATGGCGAGCCGCCGGACGCCTGCCTTGTCAATTTCTACGAGGCCGCCGCCCGCATGGGCCTGCACCAGGACCGGGACGAGGCGGCCCTCGACGCGCCGGTCGTGTCGCTCTCCCTCGGCGACGCTGCCCTGTTCCGCTTCGGCGGCGTGCGGCGGACGGACCCGACGCGCTCGCTCAAGCTGCGCTCCGGTGACGCGATCGTGTTCGGCGGCCCGGCCCGGCTGATGTTCCACGGCGTCGATCGGCTGTATGCCGGCACCTCCGACCTGTTGCCGGGGGGCGGCCGGATCAACCTGACCTTGCGCAAGGTGTTGCCGAGGGTCTAAGCCCCTCCCGCCGGCGCGGCCCGCCGGGCGTTCGGACGGGCAAATTCGGCTCGGCCTGGGCGACACGGTTTTCGAGGAGAATCTCATGCGTCTTCCGGCCTTCGCGGCGCTCGCCCTCCTGGCCGCTCTCGGCCCGGCCCTGGCCGAGCCGACCTTCCCGCGCGGCTCCCGCATCGGCATGGAGCCTCCGAAGGACGTGGTCCTGTCCAGCCGTTTCAGCGGCTTCGAGAATCCGGCGAAGGGCGTGACCATCACCTTCGCCGAGATGCCGGCCGAGGCCTATGCGCAGATCTCCGCGGGCCTTTCGGACGAGCAGCTCAAGCGCCAGGGCTTTACGGTCAAGAGCCGCGAGGCGGTGAAGCTCGGCGAGCGCACCGGCTTCCTGATCTCGGGCGATCAGGCGTCCGGCAAGGTGCTGTCCCGGAAATGGGTGCTCGGCCTGTCCGATCCGAGCATGACCGCCCTCGTCGTCGCGCAGGGCGGATCGGGCTATGCGCCGGGCGAAATCGAGGCGTCGCTGAAATCGGTCGTGCTGAGGCCGCCGCTGTCGATCCAGGACCAGCTCGCCGCCCTCTCCTTCAAGCTCGGGGATCTCGCGGGCTTCCGCCCGGTGCGGGTCCTGTCCGGCACGACGCTGATGCTCACCGAGGGACCCTCCGACGTCTCCAAGGTGATCGACCAGCCGATGCTCGTGGTCGCCCGCTCGGTCAATCCGGCGCCGCCGCCGGGCGAGGCGCGGGAGCAGTTTGCGAAGGCCGCCCTCGCCTCGCAGCAGACCTTCCGGAACGTCGAGATCGAGCGCGCGCAAACCTTCCGTCAGGGCGGCCAGGACTGGCACGAGATCGTCGCCCGCGCCGTCGACGGCCCGACCGGCCAGCCGATTGTCGCCATCCAGACCATCCGCTTCGGGGCCGGCGACTTTTTGCGCATGGTCGGCATCGTCCGCGCCGACAAGCGCGACATCTACCTGCCGCGCTTCCGCAAGGTGGTCGACACGATCGTGGTCGACTGACGGCGGCCCTAGTCGACGCTCGCCGGCGAGGTCCGGGAGGTCACGCCGATGCGCGCGGCGGCGATCACCGCCTGGGTGCGGCTGTCGACGCCGAGCTTGTCGAGGATCGCCGAAACGTGGGCCTTCACCGTCGCCTCGGAGACGGAAAGCTCGTAGGCGATCTGCTTGTTGAGCAGGCCCTCGGACAGCATCATCAGGACGCGCACCTGCTGCGGCGTCAGGGTCGAGACGCGGCGGACGAGGTCGGCGGTCTCCTTGTCCTCGGTGGCCGAGAGGTCGATGTCCGGCGGCGTCCAGGTGTCGCCGGCAAGGACGGCCTGGATCGCCGTGCCGATGGTGTCGATGTCGAGGGATTTCGGGATGAAGCCCGAGGCCCCGAACTCCATGGCGCGGCGGATCGCCAACGCCTCTTCGGTGGCGGAGACGATGACCACCGGCACGTCGGGGTGCTGCGCCCGCAGCGCGATCAGTCCCGAAAAGCCCTGGACGCCGGGCATCGACAGGTCGAGCAGGATGAGATCGACGTCTCTTTCGGACGTCAGGGTCCCGTTCAACTCCTCGATGCCGTTCAACTCGATGACGCGCGCGCGCGGCATGAGGGAGCCGATCGCCTGACGCAGCGCCCCGCGGAAGAGCGGGTGGTCGTCGACGATCACGATCGTGGTTTGTGCCTGCAAGGGTCCGCTCCCGTCGCGCCCGGCGTCTGCCCCTCGGCCACCGATGCCATACCAAAGTTTAACACAAAGCAAGATGGCGCCACGGCCTACCGTTACGCAACCCTCGATTTTCCCCGCGAAACGGCGTCGCGGGCCGCCGCCGCCGGCTCATGCGCCGCAAGCATGGAGCAGGATCTCGCGGCTGTGGCTGCCGTCCCGGTGCTCGACGAGGTAGAGGCCCTGCCAGGTGCCAAGCCCGAGCTTGCCGGCGACGATCGGCACGGACAGGCTGGTGCCGGTCAGCATGGCGCGGATATGGGCCGGCATGTCGTCCGGCCCCTCCATATCGTGCAGGTAGCCGGCGGCCCGGGGCGCCAGGTGGTCGAGGGCCGCGAGAAGATCGCGCCTGACGTCCGGATCGGCGTTCTCTTGGATGGTCAGGGAGGCGGAGGTATGCCGGCAGAAGGCGGTGAAAAGCCCGTCGCGGAGCGCGAGCGGCGCGAGCCAGCCGGCGGCGGCCTCGGTGAAGTCGGAAAGGCCCGGGCCCCGGGTGCGCAGGACGAGGCGGCCCGTGGCCTGCCGGGCGAGCGCGCCCTCGCAGACAGTCTCGACCTTCATGGCTGATCCTCCAGCGGGACAATCTCCCTCGCGCCGCGTTTCAGGATCGTCTCGAGGGTCTCGATGCGGTCGGCCTCGGCCGCCGGCTTGTCCCAGCGGATCCGGCTGATGCGCGGAAAGCGCATGGCGACGCCGGATTTGTGCCGCGTCGAGCGTTGCAGGCCCTCGAAGGCGACCTCGAGGACGAGGCCGCGATCCTTGCCGTATTCGACCTCCCGCACCGGGCCGAAACGGTTGACCGTGTGGTTGCGGACGTAGCGGTCGAGCTTGACCAGCTCCTCGTCCGTGAAGCCGTGATAGGCCTTGCCGACGGGCACGAGCTCGTCGCCCTCCGGCCCGGCGCGCCAGACCCCGAAGGTATAGTCCGAGTAGAAGGACGAGCGCTTCCCGTGGCCGCGCTGACCGTACATCATGACGGCGTCGACGAGGTAGGGATCGCGCTTCCACTTGTACCAGTAGCCCTTCGGCCGGCCCGGCAGGTAGGGGCTGTCGACCCGCTTCAGCATGCAGCCCTCGATCGCCTCCGCATCCGGCCCGGCGCCGACCGAGGCCGGATCGGCCCGGGCGGCGGCGAGCGCGTCGAAGGTCGCGAACGGGATCATCGGCGAGAGGTCGATGCGCGGATCGCGAAGACGCCCGACGAAGGCTTCGAGGCGCGCCCGGCGCTCGAGGAAGGGCCGCTCGCGCAGGTCCTCGTCGCCCTCGGCGAGGAGGTCGTAGACGCGCAGATGGGCCGGGAAATCGGCGATCAGCTTTGGCGTCACGAGCTTCCGGTTGAGGCGCTGCTGGAGGACGTTGAAGCTCTGCACGCGGCCGTCGCGGACGATCAGGAGTTCGCCGTCGATGGCGCCCTCGAAATCGAGCGCCTCGACGAGATCCGGGAAGGCGCGGGAGACGTCCTCGCCGGTGCGCGAATAGACGCGCCGCGCGAGGCGCCCCTCGCCGGCGCGGCCGGCGACGGCCTGGAGGCGGATGCCGTCCCATTTCCATTCGGCGCAATAATCGGCCGGGTCGAGCTTTTCGAAATCCTCCTCCTCGATCGGATGCGACAGCATCGGCGGCCGGAACGGCGCCGGCGAGCCGGCTTCGGGCTTCGGCCCGCGTCCCTCGACCCAGGCGAACAGCGGCCCGTAGGGCGGCTCGAGCCCGTGCCAGATCAGTTCGACCTCGTCCGGCGCCATGCCGCCGAGCTGCGCGACCGCGGTCTTCGCGAGCCGCGCCGAGACGCCGACCCGAAGCTCGCGGGTAATAAGCTTCAGGAGCGCCCAGCGCCCGGTCTCGTCGAGGGCGTCGAGCCAATGCGCGATCCGCGCCGGCAGGTCGCTCTTGGAAAGGCTCGCCAGCCCTTGCACGACTGCGGTGAGCGTGGGCGCGGCCTCTCCCGCGCCGGCCTCCCGCCGCGGCCAGATCAGCGCCGTCGCCTCGGCGAGATCGCCGACATAGTGGTACGACATCCGGAACAGCACCGGGTCGACCCGCTCCTCGACGAGGCCGCGGATGACGTTCGGCTTCGCCTCCTTGAACATCAGCGCGTCGGTCATCGCGGCAAGGGCGTAGCCGCGGTCCGGATCCGGAGTGTGCCGGAAATAGTCGGCAAGAAGCCTCAGCTTGGCGTTGCGGCGCGGCTCGTAGAGGAGCCGGTCGAGGAGCGCGGCGAAGCGGTTCACGACGCCGGCTCCGCCGGAGCGGCGGGCGCCTCGCCGCCCTCCGCCTCGCCCTCGTCGCCGTAGCCGAGGAGGTGCAGGGGCTTCGCCGCGATGCCGCGCGTCTGGCACCAGTGGACGAGGGCATCCTCCTGGCCATGCGTGACCCAGACCTCGCCGGCGCCGGTGTCGAGGACGGTGCGGCAGAGATCGTCCCAGTCGGAATGGTCCGAGATCACGAGGGGCAGTTCGACGCCGCGCTGGCGGGCGCGCTGGCGCACCCGCATCCAGCCGGAGGCGAAGCAGGTCACGGGATCGGGAAAGCGCCGCGACCAGAGGTCCTGGATCGCCGAGGGCGGGCACAGGACGATGGCGCCGCCGAGCCCGCCGCGCTCGGCCGCCGTCACCTTCGGCGTCTCGCCGAGGGGGATGCCCTCGCGCTTGTAGAGGTCGGTCAGCCGCTCCATGGCGCCGTGCAGGTGGATCGGCCGGTCGAAGCCCTCCTGGCGCAGGAGCGCCATCACGCGCTGCGCCTTGCCGAGGCTGTAGGCGCCGACGATGTGGGCGCGCTCCGGGAAGAGGGCGAGCGAGTGCGAGGAGCTTGCGCACCTCGCCGCTCGCGTCCGGGTGGCGGAAGACCGGCAGGCCGAAGGTCGCCTCGGTGATGAAGACGTCGCAGGGCACGACCTCGTAGGGCAGGCAGGTCGGGTCGGCGGCGCGCTTGTAGTCGCCCGAGACGACGATCCGGGTGCCGCCGCATTCGATCGCGATCTGGGCCGAGCCGAGGACGTGCCCCGCCGGCGAAAAGCGCACGGCGACCTCGCCGATGCGCATCGCCTCCCCGAGATGGGCGGCCTGCGTCGCCCCGGCGAAATCCTCGCCGTAGCGCGCGGCCATGATGCGCAGGGTCTCGGCCGTCGCCAGCACCCTGCCGTGGCCGGAGCGGGCATGGTCGGAATGGCCGTGCGTGACGAGGGCCTTCTCGACCGGCCGGACCGGGTCGACGTAAAAGCCGCCGGGCGGGCAGAAGAGCCCCTGCGGCGTCCGGGTCAGGATGTCGGTGGAACGCAGGCCCATGGCCCTCAGATAGGGTGCGAAGGCGCCGCCGTCAGCACAGACCGCCGGTTTGCGCTCCGGCGGCCCGCTCCGCTATGGTCCCGGCGCCACCGGAGGGCGCGGCGATGGTGGACATCGCGACACGGGTCTACAACCACACCTGGAAGATCGATCCGATCGTCCGGTCCGTGCTCGACACGGACTTCTACAAGCTGTTGATGGCGCAGACGATCTTTCGGCGCCACCGCAACGTCGCGGTCACCTTCGGGATCAAGAACCGCACGAGCCGCGTGCGCCTCGCGGAGATCGTCGACGCGGGCGAACTGCGCGAGCACCTCGATCACGTCCGCAGCCTCTCCCTGTCGCGGGGCGAGTCGACCTGGCTGCGCGGCAACACCTTCTACGGCAAGCGGCAGATGTTCTCGCCGGACTTCATCGCCTGGCTCGAGCGCTTCCGCTTTCCCGAATACCTTTTGGAGAAGGAGGACGGGCAGTACGTCCTCACCTTCCACGGCCCCTGGATCGAGACCACGATGTGGGAGATCCCGGCGCTTGCGATCCTCAACGAGCTGCGCTCTCGCCGCGTCCTGCGCGATATGGCG
This sequence comes from uncultured Alphaproteobacteria bacterium, assembly GCA_963754975.1. Lineage (GTDB taxonomy): Bacteria > Pseudomonadota > Alphaproteobacteria > Rhizobiales > Beijerinckiaceae > Microvirga. The sequence goes on from CAVWII010000007.1 coordinate 429,260, forward strand.
AAATTCGAATTGCAGGTGCTCTACGCCCGCGCCATGACCCGGGTCTGGCAGAAGATCCAGGCGCTGAAGGCGCTGCCCGGCGTCTCGATCGCCGATTTCGGCACCCGCCGCAGGCACGGCTTTCTCTGGCAGGACTGGTGCGTGCAGGCGATGATCGAGGGCCTCGGCTCCTCGTTCCTCGGCACCTCGAACTGCCTCATCGCGCTGCGCCGCGAGGTCGAGGCGGTCGGCACCAACGCGCACGAACTGCCGATGGTCTATGCCGCCCTCGCGGACACCGACGAGGAGCTCGCCGCCGCGCCCTACGAGGTGCTCGCGGACTGGCAGGAGGATTACGAGGGCAATCTGCGCGTCATCCTGCCCGACACCTACGGCACGACGCATTTCTTGCAGCACGCGCCCAACTGGATCGCCTCCTGGACCGGCATGCGCATCGATTCCAAGGACCCGATCGAGGGCGGCGAGGAGGCGATCGACTGGTGGCTTTCCCGCGGCCAGAACCCGAAGGAGAAGCTCGCCATCTTCTCCGACGGACTCGACGTCGACGTCATCGCCGAGATCCATCGCCATTTTCACGGCCGCATGCGCATCGGCTACGGCTGGGGCACGCTTCTGACGAACGATTTCCGCGGGCTCGCGCCGCAGGGCGCCCTCGATCCGATCTCGATCGTCTGCAAGGTCGTCTCCGCGAACGGCCGGCCGGCGGTGAAGATCTCCGACAACCCGACGAAGGCGATGGGCCCGCGCGACGAGATCGAGCGCTACAAGCGCCTCTTCGAGGTCGGCGTGCAGACCGCGCAGCCGGTCCTCGTCTGAATGGCCGTGCGCGTCGATCTCAACAGCGACATGGGCGAGGGTTTCGGGCCCTGGCCGATGGGCGACGATGAGGCGATGCTCGGCATCGTCTCGTCCGCGAACGTCGCCTGCGGCTTTCACGCCGGCGACCCGCAGATCATGTTCCGCACGGCGGCTCTGGCGAAGGCGAAGGGCGTCGCCCTCGGCGCGCATCCCGGCTTCAACGATCTCTGGGGCTTCGGCCGCCGGCCGATCGCGGGCGACAGGCCCGACGAGATCGAGCGCATGGTCGCCTACCAGATCGGCGCGCTGCAAGGCATCGCTGCGCTTGCCGGGCATCGCGTCACCTATGTGAAGGCGCATGGCTCGCTCAACAACATGGCGAACGAGGATTTCGACCTCGCCCTCGCCCTCGCCCGCGCGGTGAAGGGCGTCGACCGCGACCTCGTCCATGTCTGCATGCCGGGCCTCGCGATGGAGGCGGCGTCCGAACGCGTCGGCGTTGCGGTGGCGCGCGAGTTCTTCGCCGACCGCGCCTACGAGGAGAATGGCGCGCTCGTCGGCCGCAGGAAAGCCGGCGCCGTGCTGCACGACGCCGACGCGGCGGCGGAGCGCGTGCTGCGCACCCTCGAGGACGGCGCGCTGACGAGCGCGAGCGGCAAGCGCATCGCGATGGCAATCGACACGATCTGCGTGCACGGCGACGAGCCGAGCGCGGTCGCGATGGCGCGCACGATCCGGGCGAAGCTCGAAGCCGCCGGCATCGCTGTTCGGCCTTTCGCACCGGCGCCGCCGTGAGCGGCTTCAAGGATCATTTCTCGGTCGGCTCCGGCGATTACGCGGCCTATCGCCCGACCTATCCGCGCGCCCTCGTCGACGCGCTCGCGGCAGCCTGCCCGGCGACCGGGGCGGCGCTCGACGCCGGCTGCGGCACGGGCCAGCTCGCCGTGCTTCTCGCCGAGCGCTTCGAGAAGGTGATCGCGACCGATGCCAGCGCGGCGCAGATCGCCGCCGCGACGCCGCACGCGCGCGTCGCGTACCGCGTCGCGCCGGCCGAACGCAGCGGCTTGCCGGAGGCGAGCGTCGACCTCGTCGCGGCAGCGCAGGCGGCGCATTGGTTCGACCTGCCGGCCTTCTACGCCGAGGCGCGCCGCGTCGCCCGGCCCGGGGCGCTCCTCGCCCTTGTCACCTACGGCGTCCTGCATCTCGATCCGCCCCTCGAAGAGGCCGTACAGCATTTCTACTGGACGACGATCGGCCCCTACTGGCCGCCGGAGCGCCGGCACGTCGAGGAGGGCTATCGCGACTTCGACTTTCCGTTCCCCGGGATCGCGCTGCCGCCGCTCGCCATCGAAGTGTCGTGGCGGCGGGCCGAATTCCTCGGCTACGTCAACACCTGGTCGGCCGTCCGCGCCCTCGAAAAGAGTGCTGGCCGCGGCTCCGTCGCGGCTTTCGCCCGCGACATCGCCGCACTCTGGCCCGACGCCGACGGACGCCGCACCGTGCGCTTCCCCCTCTCCGTCCGCGCCGGCCGGATCGAATGAGGCACCCTTCTCTTCTCCGCGCTCGCGGGGAGAGGCCGATGGGCCCCCTTTTGCGCAAGGCGTGTTCGCGCCGACGTTCGCGCGCGAAATGCAAATCGCAAAGAAAAGGCCCGCCGAAGCGGGCCCTTTCCGTTCTGGTCCGTGGCCGTTCAGTACGGCAGGGCGGAGGCCGTCTGGTGGGGGGTGCGTTGCTCCGCGTTCTTCGAAATTGGGGCGGCCCGTTGAGGCGGTAGCGGGACCGCGGAACCCGACGCGACCGGCGCCGCCTCCGGGGCTGTGTCGTCGGAGCCGATAAGGCTCGCAAAGCTCGACATCACACGCTTGTAGAAAGGCTTGTCGTCGGATGCCGGCGCCGGCGGCAGGGCCGTCGGGGCGCTGGCGAGGGTCAGCGGCGCGGGCTTGCCGGCGAGCGCCGCCGTCTTCACGGGGGGCGCCGCAACGGGCGCCGCCGCGACAGCCGGAGCCGGCGCGGATTTCGCGGCCGCCGGGGCCTGCCGCACGGCGGCGTAGGCGAGGGCGGTCGAGGGGGCGATCGCGGCCGGCGCGTCCTTCGGACGGCCGCTCGCGTCGAGGAGGATCTCCTGCGGCCCCATGGCGAGGGCCTCGGGCCGGCTGACGTTGCCGAGATTGCCCGTCGAGCGCGCGGCGAGGGCGAGGGATTCGCCGTCGCGGCTCGGCGCGAAGGCGGTGCGGAACAACTCGTGCTGGCCGCCGTCGTCGTAGACGAGCTTGATCGGCTGCAGGCCGTTCGCCACGAGGGAGGCGACCTCCTGCTCGTCCTCACGGCTCTTCTGCGCCACCGCGGCCGGAACGACCGGCGCGCAATCGTTGACTTCGCTGCCGAACACGTAGCGCTTGCCGCACACCGCGATCTTCGGCTCCTGGCCGGCGGCCTCGAAATAATCGGAGCCTTCCTTGAGATTTTTCCAGAAGCCGATGTTCGGATCGAGCCGGTGCTGCGCGATGTTCTTCGGCGTCATCCGGAACGGATAGGACTGGAACTGGAAATTGCGCTGGCCGCCGGCGAAGGCCTCGCGGGCGATCGAATAGACCTCGGCGATCAACTCGTCCGTCATCGCGAAGCAACCGCGCGACGAGCACGAACCATGCACCATCAAGGCCGCGCCGGTGCGGCCGTAGGCGCGATCGAAGCTATTCGGATAGCCGGTGTCGAAGGACAGGTAGTAGGCCGAGTTCGGATTCATCTGGCCCTGGGTGATCGTGTAGAAGCCTTCCGGCGCCTGGCGATCGCCCTCGCGGGTCTTCGGCCCGAGCTGGCCGGACCAGCGGCAGATCGGGAACGTCTTCAGAAGCGCGTACTTGCCGTCGTTGCCGCGCTTCCAGATCTCCATCTCCGACTCCTTCTTGTAGGAGCGGATGACGATCGGATCGCTCTTCGACATTCCCTTCGTCGACATCAGCGACAGCGTGGCCGGCGGAATCGGCGACAGCGAGCGCGAGCTTCTGGAGAAGCCGTCGTCCTGGCACGCCGCGAGCGCGAGCACGAAGCTGGCTGTCAACGCGAAACGCTTCACCATAGGGAACCCCGCTGTCGTGGCCCGGTTCGCTTCCGGACGTCTCCCAACCTCTCTAGAGTCGGTAGCGTTAAGCGCTTCTTACCGCAACGCAGGGGAACCGCTGGGCAGGGTGAACGAGTCGTTAATTCGGCCGCTGTGGCATTCATGCCATAGCGCTGCCTCTTCGGCGGGCAGCGCTACGGATTTGTAAGAGTGTGTCGTCCGAATCACAGTTTGCGGCCGATCGCCAGGAATTTGTCGGCACGATGGTCGCGCAGCTCCGCCGGGCCCATGTTGCCGAGTTCGGCAAGCGCCCCCTCGATGGCGTCTCCGGTCGCGGCAATGGCGGCCTGCGGCTCCCGGTGCGCTCCGCCGGTCGGCTCGGAGACGACCGCGTCGACGATGCCGAGGCGGACGAGGTCCTGGGCGGTGATCTTCATGCTCGTCGCCGCGTCCTGCGCCCGCGCCGGGTCGTGCCAGAGGATCGAGGCGGCGCCCTCCGGCGAGATGACGCTGTAGATCGCGTGCTCCAGCATCAGCACCTTGTTCGCGGTGGCGATGGCGATGGCGCCGCCGGAGCCGCCCTCGCCGATGATGACGGCGACGTTCGGCACGCCCAGGGAAAGCTGCATCTCGGTCGAGCGGGCGATGGCCTCGGCCTGGCCGCGCTCCTCCGCCTCGATGCCGGGATAGGCGCCGGCGGTGTCGACGAAGGAGATGACCGGCAGTTCGAAGCGATCGGCGAGTTCCATCAGCCGGACCGCCTTGCGGTAGCCCTCGGGCCGCGCCATGCCGAAATTGTGCCGGATGCGGGCGTCCGTGGAGGAGCCCTTCTCCTGCCCGAGCACGCAGACGGGGCGGCCGCGGAAGCGGCCGAAGCCGCCGACGATGGCCTCGTCCTCGGCGAAGGTGCGATCCCCCGCGAGCGGCGTGAACTCGGCGATCAGGGCGGCGCGGTAATCGACGAAATGCGGCCGCTGCGGGTGCCGCGCGACCAGGGTCTTCTGCCAGGGCGAGAGATTGGCGTAGAGCTCCTTCAGGGCGGCCGAGGCCTTTGCCTCGAGGCGCAGGATGTCGTCGCTGATCGCGACCGCATCCCGATCCTCGCCGAGGGCCCGCAACTCCTCGAGCTTCGTCTCGAGCTCGGCGACGGGCTTTTCGAAATCGAGGTAGCTGCGCATCACGTCGTTGTCGGACAAGGGGAATCCGGCACGGACCGGGCGGCGCGGACACTGGCGAAGGGCAAAGGCCAAGTCAACCGGGATCGAACCTCGAACGCCCTCATCCTGAGGCGATGAGATTCGCACATCGCGCGAGCTGCGTTTCCGGCGAAGCGGAGGACTTCCCTTTGCCTCTCCCCGCTTGCGGGGAGAGGGCCGCCGAAGGCGGCAAGCCTGCGCAGCAGGCGAGGGTCAGGGGCGGTGACGAGAAAGGCGCGGCGTCGCCGACGGGCGCCCCTTCCGCAGACGCCCCCTCACCCCCGCTTCGCTTCGCTCCGCTCGTTCGGCCGCAGGCCGAACCCTCTCTCACGCAAGCGGGGAGAGGCGAAGGGGAGGAATCGGCCGCTTCAGGCGGCGACGCCGAGCTTTCGCTGCAGGCTCGTCGAGGACGTCGTGTACTGGAACACGAGCCGCTTGTGCGGATAGACGTAGCGATGAATCCTCTGCGCCGCGAGGGCGCCCTCGTGGAAGCCGGAGAGGATCAGCTTCAGCTTGCCGGGATAGGTGTTGATGTCGCCGACGGCGAACAGGCCGGGCACGTTCGTCTCGAACTTTTCGGTGTCGACGGGGATCAGGTTCTCGGACAGTTCGAGGCCCCAGTCGGCGATCGGGCCGAGCTTCATCGTCAGCCCGAAGAAGGGAAGCATCACGTCGACCGGGATCTCCGCCGTCGAGCCGTCGTCATGGCGCACGATCGCGGCCGTGAGCGCCGGCGCCTCGCCCTTCAGCGCGATCACCTGGCCGAGATGCAGATCCAGCGCGCCGGCGGCGACGAGGCTGCGCATCTTCTCGACCGTATGCGGCGCCGCGCGGAAGGCGTCGCGCCGGTGCAGGAGCGTCAGGCGCTTCGCGAGGGGCTGCAGGTTCACCGTCCAGTCGAGGGCGGAATCGCCGCCGCCGACGATCAGGATGCGCTGGCCGCGCAGGTCCTCCATGCGGCGCACCGCGTATCGCACGCCGGTGCCCTCGAAGGCCTCGACGCCGTCGATCGGCGGCTTCTTCGGCAGGAACGAGCCGCCGCCGGCGGCGACGATCACGGCCTTGCACGAGAACGCCTTGCCGGAATCCGTCGTCAGGCGGAAGGACGGCGCCTCGGCGCTGCCGAGGGTTTCGAGGGAGGCGACCATCTCGCCGAGATGAAAGACCGGACGGAACGGCTCGATCTGCTTCATCAGGTTGTCGACGAGGCCCTGGCCGGTGATCACCGGAAAGCCGGGAATGTCGTAGATCGGCTTCTCCGGATAGAGCTCGGCGCATTGCCCGCCGCCCTTCGGCAGGATGTCGATGAGATGAGCCTTGATGTCGAGGAGCCCGAGTTCGAACACGGCGAAGAGCCCGACCGGGCCCGCGCCGACGATGACGACATCCGTCTCGATGGTCTCTGACATGGTTTGCTCCTCGCGACCTGCGAAAAGCACGGCGCGGCGCGGATTGCAATGCGGCGCGGGATGGCGGCCCGCCCTTGCCTCGCGGGCGCCCGAGATGCCAAGCTCGCGGCGATCCCGCCATCCGGCCCCCACCATGCTCCTCGACGCCGATCCCGCCCGCGCCTTCATGCCCTACCCGCCGCTCGCCGTGCCGCACGCGCCGGGCGGGCCGCTTGCCGGGCTGACCTTCGCCGCGAAGGACCTCCTCGACGTCGCCGGCTATCCGACGAGCGCCGGCTCGCCGCACGTGCTCGCCCGCTCCGGCATCAAGACGCGCACGGCGCCGACCGTGCAGGCCCTGCTCGATGCCGGCGCGCGGCTCGTCGGCAAGACGATCACCGACGAGCTCGCCTTCTCGATGATCGGCAAGAACGCGCATTTCGGCACGCCCGTGAACGGCGCCGCGCCGGACCGGGTGCCGGGCGGCTCGTCGTCGGGCTCCGCGGCTGCGGTCTCGAACGGGCTCTGCGACTTCGCCCTCGGCACGGATACCGGCGGCTCGGTGCGGGCGCCGGCCAGTCATTGCGGCCTCTTCGGCATCCGCCCGACGCACGGTCGCGTCAGCCTCGAGGCCTGCCACGATCTCGCGCCGTCCTTCGACACCTGCGGCTTCTTTTCCCGCGACCGCGCGACTTTCCTGCGCGTCGGCGAGGTGCTCCTCGGCGACGATCCGGCGCCGCTGCCGGAGCGGCCGCGGCTCATCATGGCATCCGACACCTTCGCCATGCTCGACGTCGAGGTGCGCGGCGCGCTCGCGCCGGTCGTCGAGCGCGTCGAGACGGCGCTCGGCGAAGCCGCCCTCGTCGAGGCGGCGGGCGACGGCTTCGAGGGCCTCTACTGGGCGTTCCGCTACATCCAGGGCCGCGAGGCCTGGCTCGCCGACGGCGCGCTGATCGAGCGCTACCGTCCGCCGCTCGGCCCCGGCGTCGCCGAACGCTTCGCCTTCGCAAGGGAGGTCACCGACGCGCAGGTCGCCGAATCGGAGGAGGTGCGCGCGCGCTTCGCCGCGCGCCTCGACGGTCTCCTCGGCGCGGACGGCGTGATGCTGCTGCCGACGATGCCCGACGTCGCGCCGCTTCTCGCGACGCCCGACGCCGCGCTCGACATCTACCGCAACAGGGCCTTGAACCTTCTCTGCCTCTCCGTGCTGGCGCGGGTGCCGCAGGTCTCGATGCCGCTCGCCTCGCGCCTCGATGCGCCGCTCGGCCTGTCGCTGATCGGGCCGCGCGGCTCGGACCTGTCGCTGATCCGACTCGCAGCCTCGCTCTAGGAGGACGGGGACGCCGGCCGCGACGGGACGGCGGGCCATCTTTTCGCCATGTCCGCCCCGTCGCCGGCCGCGCCGCCCCCCTCTTCCGAGGGTGAAGTGGCGCCAAAGGGACGCCTGGAACCCGCCACTTTTTGCTGGAACCATCCGGGAACCGCTGCGGACACCGCGCCGTTGCCGTGTTATGATCCGCGATGCCGATGGGGCCTCAATGAAGGCCTTGGGGGGTGGCGAATGCCGATGCTCGACGCGAAGGCGCTGAAGAAGGACGCGAAGGGCCTCGCCTTTCTTCGTGCCGTTCTCGGCCTGCGTCGCCCGAAGCGCGCGCCGTCCTGGCTGAACCGCGCCTTCCGCTCCCAGAAGCCCGAGCCGGCAGCGCTTCCGCCGCCGCGCGAGCCGCTTTCGCGCTGAGCCTTTTTCACGCCGCCCGATCGCTCGAAAGCCCGCGCTTGCGCAACAGCGCCTCCGGTGTCGGCAGGCGGCCGCGGAAGGCGCGATAGGCGTCGGCCGGGTCGCGCAGGTTGCCCGCCGCATAGATGTACCGGCGCAGCTTGTCGGCGAGGGCGGGATCGAAGACGTCGCCGGCCTCCTCGAAGGCGTCGAAGGCATCGGCGTCGAGCACTTCCGACCACAAATAACTGTAGTAGCCGGCGGAATAGCCGTCGCCCGCGAAGACGTGCGTGAAATGCGGCGTGCGATGGCGCATCACGATCTCGCGCGGCATCCCGATCCGCGCAAGCGCCTCGCGCTCGAAGGCGGCGGCGTCGACGTCCTCGCTCTCGCCGCGGCGATGCAGATCGATGTCGACGAAGGCGGAGGCGAGATACTCGACCGTCGCGAAACCCTGATTGAAGTTGCGCGCCGCGATGAGCCGTTCGAGCAGCGCTTCGGGAATCGGCTCGCCGGTCCCGTGATGCGTCGCGTAGCGGCGCAGGATCGCGGGCTGCGAGAGCCAGTGCTCGTAGAGCTGGGACGGCAACTCGACGAAGTCGCTCGATACCGCGGTGCCGGCGAGCAGGGGATAGGTGACGTTCGAGAGAAGCCCGTGCAGCGCGTGGCCGAATTCGTGGAACAGCGTGCGCGCGTCGTCGAAGCTCAACAGCGCCGGGTCGCCCTTCGAGAAATTCATGACGTTGACGATGATCGGCCGGACCTCGCCGGAGAGCTTCTCCTGCGAGCGGAAGGCGCTCATCCAGGCGCCGCTGCGCTTCGAGGGCCGCGCGAAGTAGTCGCCGATGAACAGGCCGACCGGCTCGCCTTCGGGGCCCGCGACCTGCCAGAGACGGATGTCGGGATGATAGCGCGGCGCCGCGGCGATTTCGCTGAAGGAAAGGCCGAACAGGCGATGCGCGGTGTCGAAGGCGGCGGCGACGATGCGGTCGAGCTGGAAGTACGGCTTCAGGGTCGCCTCGTCGAGGTCGTGACGCTCTCTGCGCACCTGTTCGGCGTAGTAGCGCCAGTCCCACGGCTCGATGACGATGTTGTCGCCGCGCGCCTGCGCCTGCGCCTGGAGGTCGTCGCGCTCGCGGCCGGCCCGCGCGACGGCCGGCGTCCAGACCTCGTTGAGAAGATCGAGCACGTGCGCGGGCGTCTTCGCCATCGTGTCGGCGAGCTTGAAATCCGCGAAGGTTTCATAGCCGAGGAGCCGCGCGCGCTCGGCGCGCAGGCGCACCATCTCGGCGACGATCGCCTTGTTGTCCGTGGCGCCGCCGCTGTCGCCGCGGCTCGCCCAGGCCTTGAAGGCCAGCTCGCGCAGGTCGCGCCGGCTCGAGAAGGTGAGGAACGGCTCGATGCTGGAGCGCGCGAGCGTGACGACGTGCTTGCCGGCAAGGCCGCGCTCCTCCGCCGCGCGGGCGGCGGCCTCGACGAGGAAGGGCGGCAGGCCGACAAGGTCCGCTTCGCCTTCGAGAACGAGGGTGTAGGCCTTCTCGTCGGCGAGGACGTTCTGCGAGAATTGCGTGCCGAGGCTCGCGAGGCGCTCGGTGATGGCGGCAAGCCGCACCTTCGCCTCGGGCTCGAGCCGCGCGCCGGCGCGCAGGAAGATCGTGCGGTAGCGTTCGAGCGCGCGCGCCTCTTCGGGCGACAGGGCGAGGGCGGCCTTCTCCGCGTCGAGGGCGTCGACGCGGGAAAAGAGCGCCTCGTTCATGTAGATCGCGTTGCGGTGCTTGGCGAGGAGCGGCGCCATCTCGCGCTCGATCGCCTGCAAGGCGTCGTTCGTATGCGCGCCCGCGAGGTTGAAGAAGACGCCGCCGACGCGCTTCAGGAGCGCTCCGGAGCGCTCCAGCGCCGCGATCGTGTTGGCGAAGGTCGGCTCCGCGGGATCGGCGGCGATGCGGTCGATCTCGGCGCGCTGCGCGGCGAGGGCCGCGTCGAAGGCGGGCTTGAAATGCTCCGCCGCGATCGCCGCGAACGGCGGCAGGCCGTGCGGGCCCGTCCATTCGGGAATGAGGGGGTTCGTCGCCACGGCGTCGTCAGAGGTCATCGCGCTCTCCTGTCGGGCGGAAGCTTAGAGCATGATCGGCGTGCGCAGAAACGCGGAGCGCTTCTCACCTCTCCCCGCTTGCGGGGAGAGGGCCGCCGAAGGCGGCAAGCCTGCGCAGCAGGCGAGGGTGAGGGGGCGGCGGCGAAGACGGCGCTGCGGCAGGGGCGCCTTATTCTGCACCGCCCCCTCACCCCCGCTTCGCTTCGCTCCGCTGGTTCGGCCGGAGGCCGAACCCTCTCCCCGCAAGCGGGGAGAGGCGAAGCCTTGCCTTGCCCGTCATCGCCGAAAGGCCAAGGATCGTTCGCATCTTCTGCGCGTTGAGGGGATGGCCGCCCCGTCGGGACCGCGCCCAGGATCTGCGATGGCCGACACGGCTCCCCCTCCGCCCGCCCCCGCTGCGACCGAGATCCCGCCCGCGGCGGGGCCGGGCACGGCCGGCCTCGTCAACCTCGCGGTCGGGGTGGCGGTGCTCGCCGCCCTCTATGTCGGGCGCGAGGTGTTTCTGCCGATCGTGCTCGCCGTTCTTCTCGCCTTCGTGCTGGCGCCGGTCGTCGACATCCTGCGCAAGCTCAAGATCGGCCGCGTCGCGGCCTCGATCCTCGCGGTCGTCGCCACCCTCGGCATCGTCGTGTCGCTGACGGGGGTCATCGGCCTTCAGCTCGCCGGCCTCGTCTCGGACCTGCCGCGCTACGAGACGACCGTCCGCTACAAGGTCGCCGGCCTGAGGGAAGGCGGCTTCGGGCGCGTTCAGGATCTCCTGAAGAATCTCGGCCGCCAAATCCAGGAGGCGACGCAGGACCAAAGCAAGCCCGCTCCGGCCGCTGCCGCGCCGTCCGCCCCGCCGGCGGAGAAGCCCGTGCCGGTCGAGGTGCACGACCCCGAACCCGGCCCCGTCGACATTCTGCGCGCCGCCGCGGGCCCGCTGCTCGGGCCGCTCGCCATGACCGGCATCGTCTTCGTGGCGCTGATCTTCATCCTGTTGCAGCGGGAGGATCTGCGCGACCGCATGATCCGCCTGTTCGGTTCGGGCGACCTGCACCGGACGACCGCGGCGATGGACGATGCGGCACGGCGCCTCGGTCGCTACTTCCTGCTCCAGCTCGGCCTCAACGCCTCCTTCGGCGTCGTCGTCGCCCTCGGGCTCTGGGCCATCGGCGTGCCGAGCCCGCTGCTGTGGGGCATCTTCGCCGGGCTGATGCGCTTCGTGCCCTATATCGGCTCGTTCATCGCCGGCCTCTTGCCGGTCGCGCTCGCGGCGGCGGTCGATCCGACCGGCTGGTCGATGGCCCTGCAGACGCTGGCGCTCTTCCTCGTCGCCGAGCCGCTCTGGGGCCATGTCATCGAGCCCGTCGTCTACGGCCAGAACACCGGCCTGTCGCCCTTCGCGGTGGTGCTGTCGGCGATCTTCTGGACCTGGCTCTGGGGGCCCGTCGGCCTCATCATCGCGACGCCGCTGACGCTCTGCCTCGTCGTGCTCGGACGGCATGTCGAGCGCCTCGAATTCTTCGACGTGCTGCTCGGCGACCGGCCCGCCCTCACGCCCGCCGAAAACCTCTACCAGCGCATGCTCGCCGGCGATCCCGACGAGGCGCTCGAATCCGCCGAGGTGCTTTTGCGCGAGCGCTCGCTGACCTCCTATTACGACGAGGTCGCCCTCGGCGGCCTCCGGCTTGCCGCGACCGATTCCGCCCGCGGCGTGCTCACGCAGGTGCAGCTCGAGCAGGTCAAGCAGGTGGTCGGCGCCCTGATCGAGGACCTGAGCGGGCGCGACGACATCGAGCCGGACGCCGACGAACGTGACGACGGTCCGGCCGCGGCCCCGCCCGACCAGCGGCCGGCGATCGGCGCCCCCGCCGTCGCCGTGGGCGAGCATCCCGAGGAGCGCATCCCCGAGGACTGGCGCCGGCCCGGGGCCGTGATGTGCGTCGCCGGCCGCGGCGCGCTCGACGAGGCCGCCGCCGCGATGCTGGCCCAGCTCCTCGAAAAGCACGGCCTCGGCACCGCCCTCGTGCCGCACGCGGCGGTCTCGCGCAGCCGCGTCATGGCGCTCAGCGTCGAGGGCGTGCGGATGATCTTCATCTCCTACCTCGAAATCGCCGGGACGCCGGCGCATCTGCGCTATCTCCTGCGCCGCCTGAGGGCGCGCGCGCCGAACGCGGCCATTGTCGTCGGCCTGTGGCCCCCGGACGATCCCGTCCTCAGGGAGGATCGGGTGCGCCAGATCGTCGGTGCCGACGGCACCGTCGTCTCGCTCCGCGAAGCCGTCCAGACCGCGCTGAAGGCGGCGGCGGAGGCGGGGACGACGCCGGCGGCTGCCGCGGTGGAGAAGGCGCCTGAACGGTCCGCCGCGCCGAAGCGGGCGCCCCTGCCGGCCTGAGCGCCGCCGCACCCTCGCGGCGCGCCGCGCGCTCTGCTACGAACGGGGCATGACAGCCGCCGCCGCTCGCTCCGCCGCCCCGACCGATCCGGCCGATTTTTCAGGGCTTGATCTTCTCGCCCTCTATGCCCGCCGGGCCTTGTCGCCCGTCGAGGTCATGCGCGCGGTGATCGCCCGCGCCGAGGCCTGCGAGCCGCGGCTCAAGGCGCTCTACGCCTTCGATCCGGACGGCGCGCTCGCCGCCGCGCGGGTGTCGGAAGCGCGCTGGCTGAAGGGCGAGGCGCGGGCGCTCGAGGGCGTGCCGGCGACGATCAAGGACAACATCGCGACGAAGGGCGTGCCGGTCCCCCTCGGCACCGCCGCGCGGCCCCTCGACCCGGCACCGGCCGACGCGCCGCCGGCGGCGCGGCTGCGCGAGGCCGGAGCGATCCTCTTCGCGAAGACGACGATGCCCGATTACGGCATGCTCTCCTCGGGCCTGTCGAGCTTCCACCCGCTCACCCGCAACCCGTGGGATCTCAGCCGCAATCCCGGCGGCAGCTCGGCCGGGGCGGGCGCGGCGGCGGCCGCCGGCTACGGGCCGTTCCATGTCGGCACCGATATCGGCGGCTCGGTCCGCCTGCCGGCCGGCTGGTGCGGCGTCTTCGGCCTGAAGCCGAGCCTCGGCCGGATCCCGATCGATCCGCCCTATTACGGCCGCGTCGCCGGGCCGATGACCCGCACCGTCGCCGACGCCGCCCTGATGATGGGCGTTTTGAGCCTGCCCGACGACCGCGACACGATGAGCCTGCCGGCCGCGGCGATCGCCTGGGGCGATCTCGCCCTTGACGTGAAGGGACTGAGGCTCGGTCTCCTGCGCGACATCGGCGCCGGCACGAAGGCCGATCCGGAGGTCCTCGCCGCGATCGAGGCCGCGGCGGCGCTCCTCAAATCCGCCGGAGCGATCGTCGAGCCGGTCGCGCCCTTCGTCGCGCCGGCGATGATCGACGGGCTCGACCGTTTCTGGCGCGCCCGCGCCTGGGCCGATATCGGCGCCCTCGGCGAAGCGGCGCAGGCCCGCATCCTGCCCTACATCTTCGAATGGGCGGCAGGCGGACGCGATCTCTCGGGGGCCGCGGTTTTCGCCGGCATGAGCGAGATGATGGCGCTGCGCAACGCCGCCGTCACGGCCTGCCGCGGCTTCGATTTCGTGCTTTCGCCGGTCGCGCCGATGGCGGCCTTCCCGGCCGAGCTCGCCTCGCCGACGCACGATCCCGCCCATCCCTTCGAGCACATCGCCTTCACGGTGCCCTTCAACATGTCCGAGCAGCCGGCGGCGGCGATCAATGCGGGCTATACCAGCGGCGGCTTGCCGATCGGCCTGCAGATCGTCGGCCGCCGCTTCGACGATCTCGGCGTGCTGCGGCTCTCCCGCGCCTACGAGGCGATGCGGCCGGCGCAAAGGCCCTGGCCGCTGCCCGCCGCCTGATCAGCGCCCGTCGCGCAGGGTCGGATCGAGGGCGTCGCGCAGGCCGTCGCCGAGAAGGTTGAGGCCGAGCACCGCAAGCGCGATGCACAGGCCCGGCGCGATCGCGAGATGCGGCGCCTGCGCCAGAAAGGTCTGCGAATCGCTGAGCATCCGCCCCCAGCTCGGATTGGGCGGGCGCACGCCGAGGCCGAGATAGCTCAGGCCCGCCTCGGTGAGAATGGCGAGGGCGAGCTGGATCGTCACCTGCACGATCAGGACCCCGGCGATGTTCGGCAGCACGTCCTCCGCCGTGATGCGCCACGGCGCCTTGCCGACGGCGCGCGCCGCGGCGATGTAGTCGAGCGTCCAGACCTGCAGCGCGACGCCGCGGGCGACGCGCGCGAAGACCGGCACGTTGAAGGCCGCGATGGCGATGACCGCGGCGAGGGGACCCGAGCCGATCAGCGCGCCGAGCATGATCGCCGAGAGCACCGCGGGAAAGGCGAAGACGACGTCGGCGGCGCGCATGACGATCTCGTCGAAGAGGCCGCGGAGCGCCGCCGCGGCGCAGCCGACGGCGGTGCCGATTGCGGCGCCGAGCAGCACCGCCGGCCAGGCGATCGCGAGCGAGTTCCAGGCGCCCGCCATCAGCATCGAGGCGACGTCGCGGCCGAAATGATCGGTGCCGAGAAGGCCGGCGTCGAGGGGGCCCTTGAGGCGCAGCGCGACGCGCACCCGCGTCGGATTCTCGGGCGTGAAGACGAGGGAGACGAGCGCCACGGCGATCAACAGCGCCGTCAGCGCGCCGCCGACGACGAGGGGCGCGTTGGCGCGGAGGCGCGCCCCGTTCATCGCCGCTGCCTCAGGCGCGGATCGAGGACGAGGTAGCCGATGTCGACGATCGCGTTCACGAGGATGACGATGCCGGCGAAGATCAGCACCACGTCCTTGATGACGACGAGGTCGCGCTGCGCCAGCGCCTGGAAGGCGAGGCGTCCGAGCCCCGGCAGGTTGAAGACGTTCTCGACGAGGATCGCGCCGCCGAAGAAGAACGAGAGCTGCAGGCCGAGAATCGTCGCGACCGGAATGAGCGCGTTCGGCACGACGTGCCGGCGCAGGGTTTCCTGCGCGGTGAGACCCTTCGCCCGGGCGGTGCGCACGAAATCGGCGCCGATCACCTCAAGCGTCGCTGAGCGCGTCACCCGCGTCAGCACCGCGGCCTGCGGCAGCGCCAGCGCGAAGGCCGGCAGGACGAGGGCCGCAAGGCCGGCGCCGAGCCCCGCCGCCCAGCCCGGAAAGCCGCCGGCGGGAAACCAGCCGAGCCCGGTTGCGAAGAGGAGGATGAAGAGGATGCCGATCCAGAAGTTCGGCACCGCGACGCCGACCTGGCTGAAGACGAGGACGGCGCGGTCGAAGGCGCGGTCGCGCCGCGCCGCCGCGGCGACGCCGAGCGGCAGGGCGATCGCCGTCGACAGCGCGATCGCCATGAGGCTCAGCGGAATCGTCACCGCGAGGCGTTCCGCGACGAGGGTCGAGACCGGCAATCCGTAGGTCATCGACCGGCCGAGATCGCCGTGCAGCAATCCGCCGAGCCAGAGGAGGTAGCGCTCGAGCGCCGGCCGGTCGAGGCCGAGCTCATGGCGGAGCGCCGCGAGCGTGTCCTCGCGGGCGCTCGTGCCGAGCATGATCGCGGCGGGATCGCCCGGCAGCACCTCGAGGATGAGGAAGATCGCCGCCGAGACCGCGAGCAGCGTCAGCGCGAGGGCGAGAAGGCGCGAGAGGATGAGGCGCAGCAACGGAGCCCAAAACCTTTCGGAAAACCTGGGCCGCGATCGCCCCAGGCCGGGACACGACATCCATCGCCGTCATCCCGCGTTTCCCCAACCCCTCATCCCGAGAGCGTGTGAATCTTTCGGGCGAAAGGCGCGGGTTCGCCTCTCCCCGCTTGCGGGGAGAGGGTTTTGGCCTTCGGCCAAAACAAGCGGAGCGAAGCGAAGCGGGGGTGGGGGGCGTCTCCGGAAGAGCCGCTCGGCCCAAACCGCCGCGCCTCGTTCGTCACCGCCCCCTCACCCTCGCCTGCTTCGCAGGCTTGCTGCCTTCGGCAGCCCTCTCCCCGCTTGCGGGGAGAGGCGAATCCGCGCCTCTTGTCAGAAAGATTCACAGGCTCCGATGAGCGCCGGACCTAAGGTCCGGCGCGTCTCGAAGGATGCCCGAGAGTACGCAAGAACAACCCGACGTCGATGTCCCGCGAAGGCGTTTTTGAGCTCACTGGATCATCCTTCGAGACGGCCGCTGCGCGGCCTCCTCGGGATGAGGGGGCAGGGAGTTTGACATGACGAGCCGAACGCGCGGCGCTTGCTTCGCGAACGTCATGGTTCTGCGCTCCGGCTTTCGCAGCGCCCTAATCCGCCCAAAACACCTCCGTCACGTCGTTCGACGGGATCGGCGTGCTCTCCCACATGCCCTTCAGCTTCGCGTTCCAGACGCCGAGCTTCGGCAACTGGAACAGGAACAGCGCCGGCACCTCCTCGGCGAGGATCCTCTGGGCCTCGCCGTATTTGGAAAAGCGCGCCGTCTCGTCCGTCGTCTTCGCGATGTCGGCGATGAGCGCCTTGAAGGCGTCGTTCTTGAAGTTGAAGTAGTAGTTGTCGCGGGCGTAGATGTCGATGTCGAGGGGCTCGGCGTGGGCGACGATCGTCACGTCGTAATCCTTGTTGCGGAAAACCTCCTCGATCCACTTCGCCGGAAACTCCGTCGGCACGATCTTCAGCGTCACGCCGACCTCCGACAGCATCGCGGACAGAAGCTCCGCGGAGCGGCTGGCATAGGCCATCTGCGGCGTCTTGATCGCGATCGAAAGCCCGCCGCCGTAGCCCGCCTCCTTCAGCAGCGCCTTCGCCTTCGCCTGATCGAACGGGATCACCTTCGTTTCGTCGACGAAGGCCGGATGGTTCGGCGAGAAATGCGAACCGATCGGCTGCCCGAAGCCGGAATAGGCACCCTCGACGAGGGCCTTGCGATCGACCGCATGCATCAGCGCGCGGCGCACGCGCACGTCGTCGAATGGTTTCCTGGCGTTGTTCATGCCGGCGACGATCTCGCCTTCCGTGTTGCCGGCGATTGCGGTGAAGCGCGCATCCTTCTTGAGATCCGCGAAAAGCTCCGGCGCGCCGATGTTCGGAAAGGCATCGACGTCGCCGGCGCGCAGCGCCGCCACCTGCGCCTGCGGATCGTTGATGAAGCGGAAGGTGACGCTGTCGAGCTTCACCTTGCCCGGCTGCCAGTAATCCGGATTGCGCACGAGCTCGACCCGGTCGCCGCGGTTCCAGCTCTTGAACTTGAACGGCCCGGTGCCGACGGGATTGGCCTTGTTGGTGTCGGCCGTCTCCGGCGCGACGATCACCGCATCGCCCCAGCCGAGGAAGTAGAGGAAGTTGCCGGACGGCTCCTTCAGCTTGATCACCGCGGTCGCGGGATCGGGCGTCTCGATCGCCGCGATCGGCGCGAAAATCTGCTTTTGCGCATTGGTCGAGGTCGGCGCGCGGGCCCGGTCGAAGGCGAATTTTACGTCGGCGGAATCGAAGGCCGTGCCGTCGTGGAATTTCGCGCCCGTCTGGAGATGGAACGTGTACGTCAGGCCGTCCGGCGAAATCTCCCACGATTTCGCGAGCAGCGGCTGCACCTTGCCGTCGCGATCGATCCGCACCAGCCCCTCGTAGAGGTTGAGCCAGGTCACCTCCCGGATCGCCACCGGCGCGGCGACGGTCGGATCGAGCCCCGGCGGCTCGATCGCCATGCCGACGACGAGGGAGGTCTTGGCGGCCTGCGCCGGCAGGAGCCCGGCGGCGAGAACGAGGGCGGCGAAGAGAAGGCGCTTCGGCATGGAAGGAGGTCCCGTCAGGAAGGGGTCCGTCACCTTATCCGGTCGATGCGAGCGGAGGCTAGAGCGATCGGACGGGCGCGATCCGCCTCTCCCCGCTTGCGGGGAGAGGGTTCGGCCTTCGGCCGAACAAGCGGAGCGGAGCGAAGCGAAGCGGGGGTGAGGGGGCGCTGCAGGATAAGGCGCCTTCCTCGCCGCAGCGCCTCCTTCGTCAACGCCCCCTCACCCTCGCCTGCTGCGCAGGCTTGCTGTCTGGGGTGTCGCCAGTGGGAGAGCTTCTCGGGCGATGAGATACATATCTTCCCGTGCCTCGTCCCCGGCCGAGCATCCGCGTCCGCCCTTAACACGACGGCTGCACAGTGCGGGGCGTAACTGCGAGCAGATCTTACGCTTGACTTGGGCAGATATAACGTCGCAAAAATGAATCGCGACACCTTGTGGAGAAGCGGGCATGTGGCGGTGCGACGGTTTCAATCTGGCGATCTTCTTCCGCCGGCCGGCCGGCGCCGATCTCAAGCTGATCCTCACCTGCGGAAGCTGCCACGCCGACTATTTCGTCATCGCGAAGCCGGTGGGAGACAAAGACGGCGCTATCGTCCGGCA
This sequence comes from uncultured Alphaproteobacteria bacterium, assembly GCA_963754975.1. GTDB lineage: Bacteria > Pseudomonadota > Alphaproteobacteria > Rhizobiales > Beijerinckiaceae > Microvirga. The sequence continues at coordinate 447,819 of CAVWII010000007.1, forward strand.
GGTTCTGTCCTTGCTGCCGGAGGCCGTCAGCCTCTTCCGGCGAACCGCGTCGAAGTTCGAACAGGATGGCTACGTCGCGATGACGCACGCCGACCACGCCGCGCGCGTGCTCCCGGCGAACGCCGTGCGAAGAGCGGATGGCAGGCGGCGCTCGACGACCTGATGCTCCGCTACCTCCTCCGCGATGCCTCCGGGATGGACGACGTGTTGTCCTCGCCGAGGCTGGACAATGCCCGCGACGAACCGCTGGCCCTGTCCTTCGCCGCCGCGCACCGGCTCCTCGCAGGCGATCCAGCGGGCGCCCTCACCGAGGCGCAGAACGCGCTCGCGGCGATCGCGGCACGCAAGGCAGCGCGCCGCGGCTGGTACGAATGGACGATGTGGGCCGGCGCGGCCGAAAGCATGAGCCTCGACCATCTCAGCCTCGCCCGGGAGGCGCTCGGCGATGGCGCCGGAGCCCTCGTCGCCGCCCGCGCCGCGAGCCGTGTCGACCAGAACCCCTTGCGCGCCGGGCAAGTCGCCCGGCTCATCTGCGCTTACGCGCCGGACGAGCGGGAGGAAGCGTTCGAGGACGCCTACCGGAACGCGGAGTTCGGCGGCTACGACGAGGTGACTACACTGCCGGCTTACCGCGAGTACCTCGCCCGTCGCAAGGGCATCGCGTCGAACCGCCAGACCTGGACGTGGAGCAAGAATTGCGAACCGGAAAGCGAATTCGACCGTCCATGCAGCCGAGGCGACACTCGGGGTGGCCTTTCCGGCCGACTACCGGCGACTTCTCGCCGAACGGGGACGCACGACGCGCCACGTCTCGATCGGCGACGAGCGGTCGGAGCTGGAATTCTTCGCGAGCGGGGACCTTGCGACCCGGCGTGCGAATTTTCAGTCGTACCTGCTGAGGGGCACCGCGCTCGAGGCGGCATCCAAGTACTACGCGGAGACGTACGAGGTCGAGTTCAAGAACCTCGTTCCGGTCGCCCGGCCGACGTCCCAATCGAGCCTGATCCTGCTGCATCTCGGCGAAGGCTCGCGCTACGGCTGGTGCTTCCTGTGGCACCACGACGATGCGTACGAACTGGAATCGCCGTTCTCGAGCTTCGATGCGGCTCTTTCCGGCATTCCCGCCGCGTGCGAGCAGGAAGACTCGGTCGTCCTGTCGTTCTTCGGAATCTTCCGCGAGATCTGCGCGATCGCCCTCACTGGCGGCCGAGCCACCGGTCGACCGCGACGGTGCTAGATGCACCGGCCCCCGTCGACCTCCAGCACCGCGCCCGTCACCATCGCCGCCTCGTCCGAGGCGAGGAAGAGGGCGGCGTTGGCGATGTCGTCGGGGCGGGAGAAGCGGCCCAGCGGGATCGAGGCGATGAACTGCGCCCGCCGCTCCGGCGTGTCCTCGCCCATGAAGGTCGACAGCAGCGGCGTCTCGCCGGCGACCGGCGCCAGCGCGCAGACGCGGATGCGGTCGGGCGCGAGCTCGATCGCCATCGATTTCGTGATGGCGTGCACGGCGCCCTTGGTGCCGTTGTACCAGGCAAGGCCCGGGCGCGGGCGCAGGCCCGCCGTCGAGCCGATATTGACGATGACGCCGCCGCCCTGAGCGCGCATCGCCGGCACCGCCGCGCGCGCAAAAAGGTAGATCGACTTCACGTTGACCGCGAAGACGCGGTCGAACTCCTCCTCCGACACATCGAGCATCGGCTGGTTGCGGTGGCTCGTGCCGGCGTTGTTGACCAAAATGTCGAGACGGCCGAAGCGCGATAAGGCGGCATCCGCCGCCGCCGAAACCTCGGCCATCTTGGTCACGTCCGCCGCGACGGCAAGCGCCGCGCTCTCCGATGCGCCGCGCCGCGGCGGCCGCCGCATCGCCGGCGATGTCGGCGAGGACGACGCTCGCGCCCTCGCGCGCAAACGTTTCGGCGATGCCGAGGCCGAAACCGGAGGCGGCGCCCGTGACCAGGGCGACCTTGCCGTTCAGGCGATTCATCGAAGAGCTCCGGAAGGGATCAGGACTGGGCGAAGACGAGGGTGCGGGTGGTGGTGAAGGCAAGAAGGCCCTCGAAGCCCTTTTCGCGGCCGTGGCCCGAGCGGCCGAAGCCGCCGAACGGCAGTTCGATGCCGCCCCCGGCGCCGTAGCAATTGACGTAGACCTGGCCGGCGCGCATGCGGCGCGCGACGCGGGTGGCGCGCATCGCATCGCGCGTCCAGACGCCGGCGACGAGGCCGTAGGCCGTGCCGTTGGCGAGGCGCACGGCCTCCGCCTCGTCGTCGAAGGGCGTCGCGACGAGGACCGGGCCGAACACCTCTTCCTGCGACAGGGCGCTCTCGTGCGGCACCGGCGCGAAGAAGGCCGGCGCGACGTAAAAGCCCCCGGCCGGGGCGTCGAGGGCGACGCTGCCCTCGGCGATCTCGGCGAGGCCCTCGTTGCGGGCGCGGGCGAGATAGGACAGCACGCGGCGCTTCTGCGCGGCGTTGATCATCGGCCCGAGATCGACATCGCCGTCCGGCCGCCCGGCGCGCAGGGCGCGGAAGCGCTCCGCTACGGCAGCGACGACGCGCTCGAAGGCGGGGCGCTCGATCAGAAGCCGGCTGCCGGCCGAGCAGGTCTGGCCGCCGTTCTGAACGATGGCGTTGACGAGGACGGGCAGCGCCCGCTCGAGATCCGCATCGGCGAAGATCACCTGCGCCGACTTGCCGCCGAGTTCGAGGGTGACGCCGGCGTGATGCTGCGCGGCGGCGGCCTGCACGGCGGTGCCGGTCTCCGGGCTGCCGGTGAAGGACAGGAAATCGATCCCGGGATGGCCGGCGAGCGCCGCGCCGGCCTTGCGGCCGAGGCCGGTGACGACGTTGAGCGCGCCGTCCGGCAGGCCGGCCTCGCGCGCCATCGCGGCGACGGCGAGGATCGTCAGCGAGGCGTCCTCCGCCGGCTTGACGACGCAGGCATTGCCGGCGGCGAGGGCGGCGCCGACCGAGCGCCCGAAGATCTGCATCGGGTAGTTCCAGGGCACGATGTGCCCGGTGACCCCGTGCGGCACGCGCTCGACGCCGACGAAATGCGTGCCGAGGAACGGGATGACATCGCCGTGCAGCTTGTCGGCGGCGGAGCCGTAATAGTCGAGATAGCGCGCGAGCGCGACGGCGTCGGCGCGGGACTGGCGCAGGGGCTTGCCGAGATCGCGCATCTCGAGCGCGGCGAGATCGTCCGCCTTCGCTTCGATGGCGGCGGCGAGTTTCGTGAGAAGACGCCCGCGCTCGCTCGCCGTGAGCGCGCTCCAGGGGCCGTCGAAGGCGCGCCGCGCCGCCCTCACCGCCGCATCGACATCCGCCGCATCGCCGTCGGCGATCGTCGTAAAGACGTTGCCGTCGACGGGGGAGACGACGTCGAGGCTCGCGCCGCCGGACGCGGCGACGTCGCGGCCGTCGATCAGGTGGCGATGGGCGGCGGCGGGCGTTCGGCGCGAAGCCTGATCGTTCATGGCGCGGGCCTCCCTTTGCGCCGCATCATAGAAGCCGATCGGCGCCGGGAACAGCGGCGAGGAGCTCGCGCGTGTAGGCGTGCTCCGGAGCGGCGAACAGGGATGCGGTCGGCGCCTCCTCGACGATGCGGCCGCGGCGCATCACGGCGATGCGGTCGCAGACCTGCGCCGCGACGCGCAGGTCGTGGGTGATGAACAGGATGGCGAGGCCCAGGCGCTTCTGCAGATCGCGGATGAGGTCGAGGATCTGCGCCTGCACCGAGACGTCGAGGGCGGAGACCGGCTCGTCGGCGATCAGCACCTCCGGCTCGAGGGCGAGCGCCCGGGCGAGCCCGATGCGCTGGCGCTGGCCGCCGGAGAATTCGTGCGGGTAGCGCTCCGCGGCCTGCGCCGGCAGCCCGACGAGACGGATGAGTTCGCTCGCCCGGGCGCGGGCGGACGCTTCTCCGGCGCCCTGCGCCAGCGGTCCCTCGGCGACGATGCGGCCGATGGTGCGGCGCGGGTTGAGGGAGGCGAAGGGGTCCTGGAAAACCATCTGGATGCGCTTGCGGAACGGCCGCAGCGCCCGCGCCCGAAGGTGGCCGAAATCGACGTCGCCGATGCGGATCGCGCCCGCATCCGGCTCGATCAGGCGCATGACGCAGCGGCCGACCGTCGACTTGCCGGAGCCCGATTCGCCGACGAGGCCGAGGGTCTCGCCGCGGCGGATCGAGAAGGTGACGGCATCGGCCGCGCGCACCGCGCGGCCGCGGCGAAACAGGCCGCGGCCGCCATAGACCTTCGAGAGCCCGTTGACGGCAAGGGAGACCGGCGCGCCGGCGAGCGCCTTCGCCGGCGGCGGCCGGAGCGACGGCACGGCGGCGAGGAGCCTTTTCGTGTAGGCGTCGCGCGGCCGCGCCAAGATCTCCGCCACGGCCCCTTCCTCGACGAGGCGGCCCTCCCGCAGCACCGCGACCCGGTCGGCGATCTCCGCGACGACGCCGAAATCGTGCGTGATGAACAGGACCGCCATGCCGCGCCGGCGGCGCAGGTCGTCGAGAAGACGCAGGATCTGGGCCTGGGTCGTGACGTCGAGGGCGGTCGTCGGCTCGTCGGCGATGAGGAGCCGCGGCCGGAGGGCGAGGGCCATGGCGATCATCACCCGCTGGCGCTGGCCGCCGGAGAGTTCGTGCGGATAGGCGCGCCCAATCTCGGCCGGCTCGGGCAGGCCGACCTCGTCGAGGAGCGCCAGCACGCGCCCGTCCCGCTCGCCCGAACCGCCGGCCCCGTGCGCGTAAAAGGTCTCGGCGACCTGGTCGGCGACGCGCATGACCGGGTTCAGCGAGGTCATCGGCTCCTGGAAGACCATGCCGATGCTGCGCCCGCGCAGGGCGCAGAAGGCGGCCTCCGGCAGGCGGGCGAGGTCGCTTCCGTCGAGGCGGATCGCCCCCTCGGCGACGGCCACGGCGCGGGGCAGAAGGCCCATGACCGCATAGGCGAGCATCGACTTGCCGGAGCCCGATTCGCCGACGACGCAGAGCGTCTCGCCCGCCTCGACCGCGAGGGAGAGGTCGCGAATCGCGAACGGCCGATCGGCCTGTTGCGGCAGCGACAGGGACAGCCGCTCGATCGACAGGAGAGGGGCGGCGCTCATGCCCCATCATGCGTGTCGGCGGCCGCTTCGCAATCCTGGCGGCGCCGCCGCCGATCGCCGCCAGCGGGCGGCGAAATGCCGCAAAACGGCCGCCGCCATTGGAGCGCCAACGCACAGACTTGGCGATCAAAATGACGGCGGCAGGGCCGCTTCCGGCGGTGGTTTACATGCGAACGAAAAAAATGCAGGAAATGCTATTGCCCGGCTGGCAATGCCAAGACGGGAGTGGCCGAGGCTTGCTATGACCCCACTACTCCGTGGGGGAACGCAAAGTGACCCGTGGGGTGCGACATAGGCCGCGAACAGCGGCTCACCTCAAGCGCCGGTTTTCCGGCGCTTCTTTTTTGCGTCCGGCCCTCCGCGGCCGTCCTCCTTCGCCCAATCCGGCGCCTGTGCAGAACCGATTCCCGTCACCATAGACAGTCATTTTGATGTTTGCAACATGAGAACATTTCAAATACGATCTTTGTCATGGGAGGATCGTCCTGGGCCTTCACCAGGGGGTTCGCGGAGAGTTTCATGGCCGGGGGCGGTGAGATCGACCGGTTTCTCACGGCAGGGCGGGCGGACCCGGCCGTCGCCGCCCTCGCGGACGGTGGCTGGGTGATCGTCTGGCTCGCCGCCTATCCCGAGGGCGGCACGAAGCCGATCCAGGCGCGATTCGACCGGGACGGGCGCGCTGCCGCGGCGGCTCCGCTTCCGGCCGGCCTGCGCGGCCGGGCCACGCACGAGGACACCCGCGTCGCCGCCACGGCGGATGGCGGCTGGGTCGTCGCCTGGCATGCCGGGACGGCCGGCGGCGAAAGCCTCGGGATCGAGTGCGTCGCCTTCGATTCGGAGGGCGGATGCCGCACCGAGCATCCCGTCCGCGCCACGTCCACGGCGGCGGGGCGCCTGTCCGCGCCCGTGCTGACGGCCACGGCCGGGGGCGGCTTCGTCGTCACCTGGGGCGTCGAGAGCGAGGACGGAACCACCCTGACGATCATGCAGCGCGCCTTCGATTCGCGCGGCCTGCCCTTCGACCGCGAGCAGGCGGTGCACGCGGCGACGGTCGGCTGGCAGTTCGAGGTCGACGTCACGCCCGTCGCCGACGGCGGCTGGATCGTCGTCTGGGAGGCGTTCGAGGGCGACGGCGCCCATCCCGGCATCTTCCTGCAGCGCTTCGGGCCGGCCGGCGAGCCGGTCGCGGCGGCCGAGAGCGTCGTCAGCCCGGGCTCCCAGGCCTGGCAGTTCGACCCCTTCGCGGTGGCGCTCGCGAACGGCGGCTATCTCGTCTGCTGGGAGGCGCTCGATCCGGATCATGTCGGCCTGAGCCTCTACCAGCGCTGCTATACGGCGCAGGGTGCGGTGCGGCCCGGCACCGAGCCGCGGGTCAACGCGATGCCCCTCGGCTGGCGCTTCAAGCCCGTCGTCCTGGCGCTGCCCGACGGCGGCTGGGACACGACATGGATCAGCGAGGCCCGCAGCCGCACCACCTGGGGCGTGTTCCAGCGCCGCTTCGACGCCTTCGGCGTGGCGCAACGCCTCAACGGCCATCTCGGCGCCGCCGCCGCCGACATCGAACAACCGCCGCTCTGCACCGTCCTCGACGACGGCGGCCTCGTCATGACCTGGACGACGCACCTGGTCCAGGAGCGCCGCTGGACCATCCGGCAGCGGCTCTACGACGGCGGCAGCCTGCATCGGGGTCCGGCCGAAAGCCTCGTCGCGACGAGCCGGACGGGCTGGCTCGGGCGGCCGGCGACCCTCGCGCTTCCGGGAGGCGCCTGGCTGACGGTCTGGGTCGAGCGTTGCGACGACCGCGGCGGCTGCAGCCTGTTCCAGCGCGTCTTCGCGGCGGGGGAGCCGGCGGGGGAGGGCCGGTCCGGCGGCGGCGCCGCCGCGCCGGAGGGCAGCACGGACATCCTTCCCCCCGCCGCCGGCATCGTCGCGTCCCGCCCCCAGCCGGGACCGGGGCCGGGATGACGGCCGCGCCGTTCCGGCGGATCATCGCCCTGCGCCCCCGGAAAGGTCCCGCCGTGCCGATTCGCGCCCTCGCCGCCGTCGTCCTCCTCGCCGCCTCCACCTCGACCGCGTCGGCGGAGCGAACGTTTCGCTGCGCGCCGAAGACAGGGCCGCAGGCCGACGCCGTCCTCGCCGCCGAATGGTGGCGCGGCGAACGGGCCGAGGCATTGGGGGAGGCGAAAGGCGGCGAGGCCGGCCGCCTGAGCGAGATCTGGGTCGTCGCCGGTCACAAGGGCGAGGAGCGGGCGCAGGCGCCCGCCATCCTCAAGCCGGACAATCCGGACGGAAGCTGGAATCTGTCGCAGGAAACCGGCGGTCTCCTCCTCGTCTGCCTCTACCGCGGCAGCCGCGCCTACTACGCGACGGCGCTGCCGGCGGACGTCAAGACCTGCCGCGCGCAGACGCGCTTCGACCCGCGGCGCAGTCTCCTGATCGGCAACCGGGTCGTCTGCCGCTGATCGTCAGCGGTTGCACAGGATCGGCACGACGATGGCCTGCCTCGCCGCGGCGACGCCGGCGGCGCTGCCTTCGGCGACGACGAGGTTCACGTCGGGGGCGCTGTGCAGCCGCCCTTCGCCGGACAGGATGGCGGCGAGGGCCGCGGCCGGCACGAACGGATAGCGTCGGATCGGCACGATGCCGGCGACGGCGAAGGGCTTCTCCGGAAGCGGAGCGACGAGGCCGACGAGGGCGCCGCTGCGATCGAAGAGCGGAGCGCCGCCTGCGCCGGGCTGGAGCGGCGCGGAAAGGCTCGTGTCGCTCGCCGTGCCCGGGGCGACGACGAGGCGGGGCGGCTCGCCGGCACCCGCGAAGGCGAGCGCCAGCACGGGCTCGTCCGCGACGGGCTCCTTGCGGACTCGGATCGGATCGGCGCGCAGGTCGGCATTCATCTCGACGATCGTCAGCCCGGCGCCGCCCGGACGGGCCTGCCGCGGCTTCTGTCCCGCGACGCGCGGGTCCGGGCAGCCCTCGAGGGCGATCGTCGTGACGACCCGGCGCGGGCCGACGACGAGGCCGCTGCCGAGGAGGGCGGGGCCCGTCGCGGGCGGCGGCGGCTGCGCGGGCGCGGCGACGACCGCGGCCACCGGGACCGTCGGCGCCGCGGCCTCGGGGAAGGGCACGAAGGAATTGGCGATCGCGACCGCGAGGCGGTCGAAATCCTTTGCAAGCGACTTGTCGTAGCCGAACGAGAAGCCGCGCAGCACGCCGCCGCCCGCGGCGTAGCGGCTGTAGAAGCGTCCGCCCGCCGTCTCGCCGGCGATGACGAAGAAATCGGGCCGCAGGATCTTGTAGGTCACCTGCCGTCCCGGCGTCTGGATGGCGAGGTTGCGCTCGTAGAGCGCCTGCAGCGGCGGCACGTCGGCGGGGAAAGGCGGATCGTTCGCCGGCGGCCGGCCCGCCGCGTTCTGCTTTAAGTCCGATCGCGGCAGCGCGCGCGTGTCGAGGGTGACCTTGCCGTCGGCGCTCTGCCAGCGGCTGCCGCCGTTCGGGTTGACGTCGCGCTTCGGCAGGAGCCGCGCCGGCACGCCGATCCGCACGCCCGTCCTGTCGTCGGCGACGACGGCGAACCCGGCCGCCTGGCGCAGCTTTTCCGCCTGCGCGAGAAGCGCCGCGCGGCCGCGCGGGTCGAGGATGCCGTTCGGGGGCAGGTTCGCCTTCCTCTGGGCGGACATGATCCCTTCGAAGGTCTGGCGGCCGAAGGAGCCGTCGACGCTGCCGAGCTGATCGCCGGTCCACACGAGGGCGTCCTGGATCGCCTTGCGGTCGGCTTCGGGCAGCGCCTCGAAGGCGGCGCGCGCCGCCTCCTGCACGGGATCGGGGGCGGTCCGCGGCGCCGGCGGCGGGGCGGGCTGCGCGACGGCCCGCGGCAGAGCCACAGCCGCGACCGCGAGCGCGCTCGCGACCATCGCCTGCGCGCCAAATCCCGCGAGCTTCATCCTCTCCCCCCGACCGGACTTGTCCGGCCGCATCGTCGCAGAAGCGGCGCCCGGGGACCAGTCATATCGTTGCGTCGGGATGCCGAAGTGCTACGCTCGCGGCAACGCGGCACCGGCTTTTCCGGAGGCCGCAAGCGCCTTCGGGGTTCAGCCATGATCCGTCACGTTCTGCGGGCCGCGTTCGTCGCCCTCGCCCTGCTTCACGGCATTGCCGCCGCCTCGGCGCAGCAGAAGGCCTACAGCGACGACCTCGTCGCCAACGAGGCCATCCGCACCGAGGCGGCTGTGCGCAACGAAGGCGCGCGCATCGTCCTGAACCGCGCGGCCCCGGATCTGCGCCGCGCCGCCGCCGCGGCGAGCGCCCGCAACGACGTCCGCCAGGCCCTCGATCTTTACGCCGCCGCCGCGTCGGCCGATCCCGCCGATCAGGCGAACTGGCTCGGCTACGCGCAGGCGGCGCGCGCCGTCCCGTTCAAGGACTACAACGAGCGCTACATGCTCCAGAGCCGCGCCTCCGCGGCCGCCTATCTCGCCTATCAGAAGGCGCGCACGCCCCGCGACGAGGCGATCGCGCTCGCGCTCCTCGGACAGGTCTATGCCGAGCGCAACTACAACCGGCCGGCGCTCAACGTCTATCGCACCAGCCTGCAGATCGCCGACGATCCGGCGACGCGCCGGATCTACGAGGCGCTGCGCGAAAAGTACGGCTTCCGGATTACGGATTTCAAAGTCGATTCGGATTCCGCCTCGCCGCGCGCCTGCTTCGAGTTCTCCGAGCCGCTCGCCGGCGGCAAGATCGATTTCTCGCCGTTCGTCGCGGTCTCGGGGATCGCCAACGCGGCGGTGCGGGCCGACGGAGCGCAGCTCTGCGTCGACGGCCTGAAGCACGGCCAGCGCTACGGCTTCGTCATCCGCCAGGGCCTTCCCTCCGCCGTCGACGAGACGCTGCTCAAATCGGCGGATTACGAAATCTACGTGCGCGATCGCGCGCCGCAGGTGCGCTTCACCGGCCGCAACTACGTGCTGCCGCGCACCGGCCAGGAGGGGTTGCCGCTCATCTCCGTGAACACCGCGAAGGTCAACGTCGACATCTACCGCATCGGCGATCGCAGCATCGCACCGACGGTCCGCACCAGCGACTTTTTGAGCCAGCTCTCCGGCTACGACATTGAGCTCCTCGCGACGGACAAGGGCGTCAAGGTGTGGAGCGGCAGCCTGACGACCGGCAACGAGCTCAACCAGGACGTCGTCACTGCCTTCCCGGTTCTCGAGGCGGCCGGCAAGCTCGATCCCGGCGTGCACGTCATGGTGGCGCGGCCCGATAGCGGCGCGGGCGCGGCGAACGGCGATTCCGACGAGACGAAGGCGACGCAATGGTTCGTCGTCTCCGATCTCGGTCTCACCGCCTTCATGGGCGCCGACGGCGTGCACGTCTTCGTGCGTTCGCTCGCAAGCGCAAAGCCGGTCGAGAACGTCGAGGTGCGCCTCATCGCCCGCAACAACGAGGTGCTCGGCACGAAGTCCTCCGATGCGACCGGACACGTCGCCTTCGATCCCGGCCTCGCCCGCGGCGAAGGCGGCATGTCGCCGGGCGTCGTCGTCGCCTCGCTCGACGGCGACTATGGCTTCGTCGACCTCGCCCAGTCGGCCTTCGACCTCACCGATCGCGGCGTCAAGGGCCGCGCCGCCAGCGGGCCGGTCGACGCCTTCCTCTACACCGAGCGCGGCGTCTATCGCAGCGGCGAGACCGTGTCGCTGACCGCGCTCCTGCGCGACCGCAAGGGTGTCGCGGTCGAGGGCCTGCCTCTGACCGTCGTCGTCCGCCGTCCGGACGGCGTCGAGTATCGCCGCGCCCTCGTCGAGGACCAGGGCCTCGGCGGGCGTGCCTTCCCGATCCCGCTCCTGCCCGGCGCGGCGCGCGGCACCTGGCGCGTCGTCGCCTACACGGACCCGAAGGGCGCCGTCGTCGGCGAGGCGAGCTTCCTCGTCGAGGATTACGTGCCCGAGCGCATCGATGTGACGCTGACGCCGAAGGCGGCGGTGCTGCGGCCCGAGGAGCCGGCGCAGATCGACGTTCTCGCGCGCTATCTCTTCGGCGCGCCGGGAGCCGATCTTGCGATCTCGGGCGAGGTCGCGGTCTCCGCGGCGCCGGCGAGCGCCGTGAAGGGGTTCGAGGGCTTCACCGTCGGGCTCGACAACGAGACGGTCGAGGCCGCGACGACCGAGATCGAGGATCCGGGCACGACCGACGCCAAGGGTCAGGCGAAGCTCGACGTGCCGGTGCCGTCGATCTCGCAGGTCAGGCCGACGCAGGCGCGCATCGCCGTGCGCGTCGCCGAGGAAGGCGGCCGCGCCGTCGAGCGCAGCGTGACGCTGCCGATCCTGCCGAAAGGCCCGGTGATCGGCGTGCGCCCGCTCTTCGGCGCCGATCTTGCCGAAGGCGGCAGCGCGACCTTCGACGTCGCCCTCGCGGCTCCCGACGGCACGCGGCTCGCGCGGCAGGGCGTCGCCTGGACGCTCGTCCGCGTCGAGAGGCGCTACCAATGGTACAACACCGACGGGCGCTGGGGCTACGAGCCCGTCACCTCGACGCGCAAGGTCGCCGACGGCCGCGTCGATCTCTCCGCCTCGTCCCTTGCGCGCATCGTCGCCAAGGTCGATTTCGGCATGTACCGGCTCGAGGTGCGCGCCCTCGATCTCGCCGAGACGGCGCAGACGAGTCTTCACCTTCACCGTCGGCTGGTCGGGCGACCAGACGCGCGAACACGCCGGACCTTCTCGACCTCACCCTCGACAAGGCGAGCTACCGCGCCGGCGACGTCATGCAGGTGAAGCTGTCGCCGCGCTATGCCGGCACGGCGACGTTGGCGGTCGTGAGCGACAAGGTGCAGGACATCGCCGTCGTCGACGTCGCGGCGGACGGGACGACGGCGCAAATCCCGGTGAAGGCCGAATGGGGCACCGGCGCCTATCTCGTCGCGCTCGCGCACCGGCCCCTCGATCAGGCCGCGCGGCGGCTGCCGGGGCGCTCCCTCGGCCTCGCCTGGTTCTCCCTCGATCGCAGCGCGCGGCTCGTCGACGTCGCGCTGTCGCCGCCGGCGCAGACGCGCCCGCGCGGCCCGCTCGCGATTCCGGTGACGCTCACGGGCCTCTCGCCCGGCGAGGAGGCGCGCATCACCGTCGCGGCGGTCGATGTCGGCATTCTCAACCTGACGCATTACCAGCCGCCGAATCCGCAAGAGTACTTCTTCGGGCAGCGCCAGCTCTCGACGGAGATCCGCGACCTCTACGGCTTCCTCATCGACGGCATGCAGGGCACCCGTGGCGCCATCCGCTCCGGCGGCGACGGTCCCGGGCTCTCCGCCGACGCGATCCCGCCGACGCAGGAGCCGCTCGTGTTCTATTCCGGCCTCGTGCGCGTCGGCCCGGACGGCAAGGCGAGCGTCAGCTTCGACCTGCCGGCCTTCAACGGCACGGCGCGGGTGATGGCGGTCGCCTGGACGAAGGACCGGGTCGGCAGCGCCTCGACGGACGTCATCATCCGCGATCCGGTCGTGCTCGCGGGCACGCTGCCGCGCTTCCTCTCGATCGGCGATCAGTCGCGGCTTTCGATGCAGCTCCACAATGTCGAATTGCCGGCCGGCGAATTCACCGTCGAGGTCGACTTTTCGGGGCCGGTGGTGATCCCGGCTGCGGCCCTGCGGCAGACGATGCGGCTCGCCGCGAACGGCCGCGGCAGCATCGCCATTCCCGTCACCGCGGCCGGCTCCGGAACGGCTGTCCTCGACGTCAAGGTGTCGGGCGGCGGCTTCGAGGGCGCGCAGCGCTTCAGCCTGCGCACCCAGCCGGGCAGCGGCGGCCTCGTGCGCCGCGACGTGCGCCCGCTCGCGGCCGGGCAGAGCCTGACGATCTCGCAGGACCTCATCGCCGACATCCTGCCGGGGACGGGCGCGGTCTCCGTCTCGGTCTCGCCGCTCTCGGCGCTTGACGTGCCGGGCCTGCTGCAGGCCCTCGACCGCTATCCCTACGGCTGTTCCGAGCAGACTCGTCAGCCGCGCCATGCCGCTGCTCTACGTGAACCGGCTCGCGCGACAGGACCGTCTCGGCCTCGACGACAAGGCCGACGAGCGCGTGCGCGCCGCGATCGAGCGGCTGCTCGCCCGGCAGGACTCGAACGGCTCCTTCGGCCTGTGGTCGGTCGGCGGCGACGACGTCTGGCTCACCGCCTACGTGACGGACTTCCTGACGCGCGCCCGCGAGCGCGGCTTCGCCGTGCCGCCGGTCGCCTTCACCCTCGCCCTCGACCGGCTGCGCAACCACGTCGCCAACACGACCGAGGTCGACGTCAACAGCGCCGGCGAGCTCGCCTATGCGGCCTACGTGCTGGCGCGCAACGGCCGGCCGGTGATGGGCGACCTGCGCTATCTCGCCGACACCAAGATGAGCGCCTTCGACACGGCGCTGGCGCGGGCGCAGATCGGCGCGGCGCTGGCGCTGCTTGGCGATCGCGGCCGCGCGCAGACGGCCTTCGCCGCGGCGGTGCAGAAGCTGCGCGAGCGCCGCGACGGCTCGACGTATCGCGCCGATTACGGTTCGCGGCTGCGCGACGGCGCCGGGCTGTTGACGCTCGCCTCCGAATTCGGCGCCGCCCGCGAGGTCATCCAGCCGATCAGCCAGACGATCGAGGACGAGCGCGCGACCTACCGCGTCACGAGCACGCAGGAGAACGCCTGGATGGTGCTCGCCGCGCAGGCGCTCCTGAAGGATGCGGAGGCGATCGCGGTGAAGGTCGACGGCGTCGAGGAGAAGGGCGCCCTCTACCGCACCTTCCGCGACGCGGCCCTTGTCGACAAGCCCGTTGCGATCACGAATGCCGGCAACGCGACGGTGCAGGTCGTCGTCAACGTCACCGGCAATCCGATCGGCTTCGAGCCGGCCTTTTCGCGCGGCTACACCGTCGAGCGCAGCTACTACAAGCTCGACGGCACGCAGGTCTCGCCCGAGCGCGTGCAGCAGAACGACCGCCTCGTGACGGTGCTCAAGGTGACGGAGCCGGTGACGAAGCCGGCGCGCATCCTCCTCGTCGACCGGCTGCCGGCGGGCTTCGAGATCGACAATCCGTCCCTCGTCGACAGCGGCTCCGTTGCCGCCCTCGACTGGCTGAAGAAGGAGATCGAGGCGGACACGACGGAATATCGCGACGACCGCTTCGTCGCCGCGTTCACGCGCAGTCCCGGCCAGCCGCCGGTCTTCACGGTCGCCTACATCGTGCGCGCGGTCGCGCCGGGCAAATACGTCCACCCGCCGGCCGCCGTCGAGGACATGTACGTGCCCGAGCGCTTCGGGCGCACCGCCTTCGGCACCGTCGAGGTGGTGCCGGCACGGCCGTGAGCGACATGGGCGCCAGGCCCCCCGCGTCGCGGCCGCGACGGAGCCGGCTGCGACGCGCCGCGCTCGCCGCCGCGGCCATGCTCGTCGCCGGCACGGCCGTCGGCGGCGTCGCCCTGTGGCGCTACGCCGACGCCCTCGGCCCGCCGAACCTCGCGCCGGCGACGCCGCGCTCGACCGTCGTGCTCGACCGGGACGGGCGCCTGTTGCGGCCCTTCGCCTCGGCCGACGGGCGCTGGCGCCTGCCGCTCGGCACCGAGGACGTCGATCCGCGCTATCTCGCCATGCTGACGGCCTACGAGGACAGGCGCTTCCAAAACCATCGCGGCGTCGATCCGCTCGCGCTCCTGCGCGCCGGCGGCCAGATGCTGCGGCACGGCGGCATCGTCTCCGGCGGCTCGACCCTGACGATGCAGGTGGCGCGCCTCCTCGAGCCCCGCGGCGAGCGCTCGCTTTCCGCGAAGCTGCGCCAGGCGGTGCGCGCGGTCCAGCTCGAGCGGCATCTGTCCAAGACCGAGATCCTGAACCTCTACCTCGCCCTCGCGCCCTACGGCGGCAACCTCGAAGGCGTGCGCGCCGCGAGCCTCACCTATTTCGGCCGCGAGCCGAAGCGGCTCTCCTTCGCCGAGGCGGCTCTGCTCGTGGCGCTGCCGCAATCGCCGGAGGCGCGCCGTCCGGACCGGGCGCCGGAGGCGGCGCGCCTCGCCCGCGACCGCGTCCTCGACCGCGTCGCCGCCGCCGGGGTGATCACGCCGGCCGAGGCGGCGGAGGCGAAGGGCGAGCGCGTGCCGAGCCGCCGCCGGCCCTTCCCGATGCTGGCGCCGCACCTCGCCGAGGCGGTCGTCGCGGAGCGGCCGCAGGAGCCGGTGCACCGCCTCACCGTCGACGCGCGCCTGCAGGCCTCCCTCGAGGCGCTGGCGCGGGAGCGCCTCGAACGGCTCGACCCGAAGCTCTCCGTCGCGATCCTCGTCGTCGACAACGCGACGCAGGAGATCCGCGCCAGCGTCGGCAGCGCCGACTATTTTTCGAGCGAGCGGGCCGGCGCCATCGACATGACGCAGGCCCTGCGCTCGCCGGGCTCGGCCCTGAAACCCTTCATCTATGCGCTCGCCTTCGAGAACGGCATCGCCCATCCGGAAACGCTCCTCGACGACCGGCCGTCGCGCTACGGCTCGTATCAGCCCGAGAATTTCGACCTCGTCTTCCAGGGCACCGTGACGGCGCGCAAGGCGTTGCAGATGTCCCTCAACCTGCCGGCGATCGAGCTCTTGAACGAGCTCGGCCCGGCGCGCTTTCTCGCCCGGCTGCAGCAGTCGGGGGTGCCCGTGGTCGTGCCGAAGGAGACGGCGCCCGGCCTCGCCATCGGCCTCGGCGGGCTCGGCATCACGCTGACGGACCTGACGCGCCTCTATGCCGGCCTCGCCCGCGGCGGCAAGGTGCCGGCGGCGCTCGCACGGCGCCTCGGCGGCGCGCGGCCCGAGGGGGAAGCCTTCGCCGATCCGGTCGCCACCTGGTACGTCGCCGACATCCTGCGCGGCGCGGCGCCGCCGGACAACGCGCTTGCCGGGCGGATCGCCTACAAGACCGGCACCTCCTACGGCTATCGCGACGCCTGGGCGGTCGGCTTCGACCGCCGCTACACGGTCGGGGTCTGGGTCGGCCGGCCGGACGGCAGCGCCGTGCCCGGCCTCGTCGGCCGCATCGTCGCGGCGCCGATCGTCTTCGACGCCTTCGGCCGCATCGGCGGCGAGCCGGAGCCGACGCCGCGGCCGGCCCAGGCCCTTCTCGCGACGACCGCGACCCTGCCGCCGCCGCTGCGCCACGTCCGCAAGGACGTGCCCAAGACCATCGCCGCGACGGTGCAGGCGCCCTTGAAGATCACCTTCCCCCTCGACGGCGCGCGGGTCGAGCTCGGCTTCCTGCGCCCGACCGATTCGCCGGGCGAGCTCGTCATGAAGGCGGCGGGCGGCGTGCCGCCCCTGACCTGGCTCGTCAACGGCGCCCCCGTCGACGTCCCGGCGCTCCGGCGCGAGGCCACCTGGCGCCCCGACGGCTCCGGCTTCCTGCGCCTTTCGGTGATGGATTCGCGGGGCGCCACGGACAGCGTCGTGGTGCGGATCGAGTAGGGAGCGCGAGGCGAGGACGGTCTCCCCGGACGCGCGTTGGCGGTCGTCAGCGCAGCACGGTGCGGGATGACAGGGCGAGAAACTTGACTCTATGACCATGATGTAACTATATTTCTGCCAATGTTACATCGCATGCCGACGACACCTTCGTCGTCGACAACGCGATCTTCAAGGCCGTCGGCAAGAACGGCACGCTCGCGAAGGACGCCTTCATCGCCGGCAAGAAGGCTTTCGATGCGGAGGACCGGCTGATCTACGACAAGGCGAGCGGAAATCTCTTCTACGACGCCGACGGCACGGGGAAGATCGCCGCGATCAAGATCGCCGTGTTGCAGAACAAGGCGAAGATCGATGTCACCGACGTCCTGGTGATCTGACCCCTGGCGCGGCTTCGCCTCTCCCCGCCTGCGGGTCCGCCTCTCCCCGCTTGCGGGGAGAGGGACTGTCTTGGCGGTCAAGCGATTTGTGGGTTCCACGGGGTTCGGGGATGATGGCGTTGAGGATTGTGAGGAGTTGCGGGCGACGGCGATGGCGGCGAGCTTGTGTGGTTTTCCGGCGGCGACGAGTTTGTCGCGGAAGGCTTTGCGGGTTGTGACGTCCGGCGACGAGGGCGCCCATGTAGAGGGCGGTACGGACGACGGCGCGTCCGCCGCCGATGCGGCTTTTGCCTTTCCATTGGTCGTGACTGTGCGGCGTCGAGCGGGCGACGGGCAGAGGGCGGCGATCGGCACGGCGGCGGTCGAGCACGGCCGAGCTCGGGCTATCTCGGCGATCAGGGCCGGGCGATGACCGGCCCGATGCCGGGAACGGAGGCGAGGAGGTCCTCCTTCTCGCGCCAGGCGGGGGAACCGCGCACCGCCTCGTCGATGTCGCCCTCGAGACTGGAGAGCTCCTTTTGCAAGGCGAGGAGGAGGCGGGCGATGAGCTGTTTTGCTGACGCCGGCCGGTCAGGCGCTTTTGGCGCTGGCGTTCGGCGCCGATCATCTGGACGATCTGGGCGCGCCGGGAGAGGAGCTCGGCGAACAGCCTGCGTCGTCTCGTCGGGCAGGGGTCGGATGTCGGGCTTCGTCGCGGCGGCGAAATGGGCGATCACGGCGGCATCGATGGGATCGGTCTTGGCCCGTTTGCCGAGGGCGCGGGCGAAGGCCCGCACCTGGGCCGGGTTGACGACGAGGACGGGCAAGCCGGCTGCCGAGAGGGTGGCGGCGACGACGGTTTCGTAGCCGCCGGTCGCCTCCACGGCCACGGCCTGCGGCGACAGGGGGGCGAGGCGGGCGATGAGGTCTTTCAGGCCTTCCTCGTTGCGAGCCACGACGAAGGTGTCGCGGCTCGGGTGGGTGGCGATGTCCAGGCGATCCTTGGAGACATCGATTCCGATGACGATGGCGTCCATCCTGTCCCGTCCTTGCACAAGCGGGCTTCGCTGGCGGCCCAAGCGACTGTTCGGGTTTGATGGACCGACGGGCAGAGAACCGGGCTCTCCCACGGGCTTGGTGTCCCTCGGGTTTTGCGGCCTTCTGCCCGCCACCGCGCCGGACACCGTATCCAAGTCGGCGCGAGGGAAGTTACAAGGGTTTTGGCCTTCGGCCAAAACAAGCGGAGCGAAGCGAAGCGGGGGTGAGGGGGCGTCTCCGGAAGAGGCGCTCGGCCCAAACCACCGCGCCTCGTTCGAGACCGCCCCCTCACCCTCGCCTGCTTCGCAGGCTTGCTGCCTTCGGCAGCCCTCTCCCCGCAAGCGGGGAGAGGCGGACCCGCGCCTCTTATCTGAACGATTCACGAGCTCTGAGGATGAAGTTTTTGGGGTTTTGCGGAGCGCGCCGCCGCGCCCTACTCGAACACCTCCGCGTTCTCCGCCGAAAAGCGTTCGAGCTCGGCCAGGACGGCGTCGAGGTGGGCCGCCATGGCGCGGCGCGCCGCTTCCGGGTCGCGGCGCTCGATGGCGGCGAGGAGGGCGCGGTGCTCGGCGAGGGTGAAGACGTGCCGGCGCGGCGAGGCGAGGAGGCGGCGGACCCGGTCGACGTTGCTGCGCGAACTCTCGATGGCGGCGGCGACCCGGGCGAGGCCGAGGCCGGCGACGAGGGTCTCGTGGAAGGCGAGGTCGAGGGCGTAGAAGCGGGCACGGTCGCCGGATTCCACCGCCGCTTCCTGTTCGGCGAGGTTTTCGGCGAGCGCCGCCCGCTCCGCCTCCGGCAGGCGCCGGGCGGCGGTCTCGGCGACCATGGTTTCGAGGGCCCGGCGGATCAGCATCGCCTCGACCACCTCGGCGAGCCGGATGCGGGCGGCCCTCGTGCCGCGCTGCGGCAGGATCTCGACAAGCCCGTCCGTCGCGAGGCGCCCGAGGGCCTCGGAGACCGGAAAGCGCGAGACCCCGAGCCGGCGGCAGACCGCCGCCTTGTCGATGAACTCGCCAGGGGCGAAATCGAGGCCGACCACGGCCTGGCGCAGGGCCCGCTCGACCTTCTCGGTGGCGTTGCCACGCTTGAACCGCTCGATTGGAGCGAGAAAGCCGTACATTTCCCTCTTGTCCAGCATCCTCATCGGGCTAACATGTTAGCCGACCCGGCCGCCCCTTGTCATGCTCCTCTCGGACCCTGCCCGCGCCGGACCGGCCGCCCGCTCAAGACCCAGGAAGACCGCCGAGCCCCATGGATTTACCGATGACCGCCCCCCGCACCATCCGCCTGCATCCCGACGACAACGTCGTCATCGCCGTCGATCTCGTCGCGCAGGGCGCCGAGGCGGCGGGCCTCACCGCGCGCGAAAGAATCCTGCGCGGGCATAAGATGGCCGTGGAACCGATCCGCGAGGGCGAGCCGATCCGCAAGTTCGGCCAGATCATCGGCTTCGCGACGAAGCACGTCGCCCCCGGCGAATGGGTGCACGAGCACAATACCGGGCTGCACGAATTCGAGCGCGACTACCGCTTCGCCGAGGACGCGAAGGACGACGGGCTTTTGCCGCCCGCGATGCGGGCCACCTTCGAGGGCTACCGCCGCGCCTCGGGCAAGACCGGCACGCGCAACTACATCGGCATCCTCACCTCCGTGAACTGCTCCGCGTCCGTCGCCCGCTTCGCGGCGGCGGAGGTCGAGCGCTCGGGCATGTTGCGCGAGCATCCGGAGATCGACGGCATCGTCGCCATCGTACACGGCACCGGCTGCGGCCACGCCGCCTACGGCGAGGGCTTCGACGTCCTGCGCCGGACGCAATGGGGCTATGCGAGCCATCCGAACTTCGCCGGCGTCGTCATGGTCGGCCTCGGCTGCGAGGTGTTTCAGATCGGCCGCATGAAGAAGGAATACGGGCTTTCGGAGACCGACACCTTCCGCACCCTGACGATCCAGGAGACCGGCGGCACGAAGAAGACCGTCGAGGCGATCGCCGCCTCGATCCGCGACATGCTGCCGATCGCCGCTTCGGCGCGGCGCGAGACGCGGCCGGCCTCCGAACTCGTCCTCGCCCTGCAATGCGGCGGCTCGGACGGCTATTCGGGGCTGACCGCCAACCCGGCCCTCGGCGCCGCCTCCGATCTCCTCGTCCGCCACGGCGGCACCTCGATCCTGTCCGAAACGCCCGAGATCTACGGCGCCGAACACCTTCTCACCCGCCGCGCGGCGACGCGGGCGATCGGCGAAAAGCTCGTCGACCGCATCCATTGGTGGGAGAACTACACGGCGCGGAACGGCGGCGAGATGAACAACAATCCCTCCCCCGGCAACAAGGCGGGCGGGCTGACGACGATTCTCGAAAAGTCCCTCGGCGCCACGGCGAAGGGCGGCCAGTCGACCCTGCGCGCCGTCTACGAATATGCCGAACAGGTCAAGGACCACGGCTTCGTCTACATGGACACGCCCGGCTACGATCCCGTCGCCGCGACGGGGCAGGTCGCGGGCGGCGCGAACCTGATCTGCTTCACGACCGGCCGCGGCTCCGCCTTCGGCGCGAAGCCGGCGCCCTCGATCAAGCTCGCGACGAATTCCGACATCTATCGCCGCATGGCCGACGACATGGACATCAATTGCGGCGACATCCTCGACGGCGTCTCGATCGAGGAGAAGGGCCGCGAGATTTTTCAGACGGTCCTGCGCGTCGCCTCCGGCGAGCACACGAAGTCGGAAAACCTCGGCTACGGCGATTCCGAGTTCGTGCCCTGGCAGATCGGCGCGGTGATGTAGCGGCGCGCGGCCTTCTCCGGATCGCCTCTCCCCGCTTGCGGGGAGAGGGCCGCCGAAGGCGGCAAGCCTGCGCAGCAGGCGAGGGTGAGGGGGTGGTGCAGGAAAGAGCGCAGCGGCTGGAACCGGGCGCCTCTTTCGGCGACGCCCCCTCACCCCCGCTGCGCTTCGCTCCGCTTGTTCGGCCGAAGGCCGAACCCTCTCCCCGCAAGCGGGGAGAGGCGAATCCGCGCCATGCCCCTGAATGATTTACGCGCGGTGGGGAACGTAGGCGAGGTCGTGGCCCCCTACGCCACATACCTCCCGTGGCAGTGCTTGAACTTCTTGCCGGAGCCGCAGGGGCAGGGTTCGTTGCGGCCGACCTTGCCCCAGCTCGACGGGTCGGCGGGGTTGCGGCGTTCGGCGAGGGCGGTGTCGCCGTCGTCGGTGCGGGAGGGGGCGGCGCCGAAGGCGAGGGCCTGGGCGGCGGCAAGGCCGAACTCGTTCTCGCCCGTCGCCGGGTCGAGATGCTGCGCGAACATCGGCGGCAGTCCCTCGGGCTGCTGCGGCTCCTGAAACACGACCTCGATGCGCATGAGGTGGCCGGTGACCTGTTCGCGCAGGTGCCCGACTAGGCCGTTGAAGAGCTCGAACGCCTCCGACTTGTACTCGTTCAACGGATCGCGCTGCGCGTAGCCGCGCCAGCCGATCACCTGGCGCAGGTGGTCGAGGGTGACGAGGTGCTCGCGCCAGAGATGGTCGAGGCTCTGCAGCAGCACCTGCTTCTCGATGTAAGTCATGACGTCCGTCGAATTCGCCTCGACGCGCTGCGCATAGCCCTCATCCGCAGCCTTGCGCAGGCGCTCGCGGATCTCCTCGTCGGCGATGCCCTCCTCCTTCACCCATTCGTCGACGGGAAGGTCGAGGTTGAGCAAGCGCGACACGTCCTCCTTGAGACCGGCGACATCCCATTGCTCGGCATAGGCGTTCTGCGGAATGCCGCGGGCGACGATGTCGTCGACGACGCCGTGGCGCATCTCGTCGATCGTCTCGCGCACGCTGTCCTGAGCCATGAAGTCGCGGCGCTGCTCGAACACGACCTTGCGCTGGTCGTTCATGACGTTGTCGTACTTCAGGATGTTCTTGCGCATATCGAAGTTGCGCGCCTCGACCTTCGCCTGCGCCCGCTCGATCGCCTTGTTGATCCAGGGATGCACGATCGCCTCGTCCTCCTTGAGGCCGAGCCGCGAGAGCATGCCGTCCATGCGGTCGGAGCCGAAGATGCGCATCAGGTCGTCCTGGAGCGACAGGTAGAACTTCGAGCGCCCCGGATCGCCCTGGCGACCGGAGCGGCCGCGCAGCTGATTGTCGATGCGGCGGGATTCGTGCCGCTCGGTGCCGAGCACGTAGAGCCCACCCGCGGCGATGGCGCGCGCCTTGAAGCGCTCGATCTCGCCGAGGATCTCGCGCTCGCGCGCGGCGCGCGCTTCGCCCTCGAGACCGGCGGTCTCCTGCTGGACGCGCATCTTGGAATTGCCGCCGAGCTGGATGTCGGTGCCGCGGCCGGCCATGTTGGTGGCGATGGTGATCGCGCCGGGAACGCCGGCCTCGGCGACGATGAAGGCTTCCTGCTCGTGGAAGCGCGCATTGAGCACCGCGAAATGCTTGACCGCGCCGCCCTTGCGCGCCGCCTCGTAGAGCGGTTCGAGCGCATCGCGGCTCTCGAAGTCGATCTGCGTCAAGCCGTCCTTGCGCAGAAGCTCGGCGAGATACTCCGACTTCTCGATCGAGGTCGTGCCGACGAGGATCGGCTGGCCGCGCTTTGCCGCCTCCTCGATCTCGCGGATGATGCCCTTGTACTTCTCCTCCGCGGTTCGATAGACCTCGTCGTCCTCGTCGACGCGGGCGACCGGCATGTTGGTCGGAATCTCGACCACTTCGAGGCGGTAGATCTCCATGAACTCGTCGGCCTCGGTCGCCGCTGTGCCGGTCATGCCGGCGAGCTTCTTGTAGAGCCGGAAATAGTTCTGGAAGGTGATCGAGGCGAGGGTCTGGTTCTCGGGCTGGATCTGCACCCGCTCCTTCGCCTCGAGGCCCTGGTGCAGGCCCTCCGAATAGCGCCGGCCCGGCATCATGCGGCCGGTGAACTCGTCGATGATGACGACCTCGCCGTTGCGGACGATGTAGTCCTTGTCACGCTGGAAGAGGGTGTGCGCGCGCAGCGCCTGGTTGACGTGATGGACGAGCGTCGCGTTCTGCGCGTCGTAGAGCGAGCCCTCCTTGAGAAGGTCGGCCTCGGCCAGAAGCTCCTCGATCCTTTCGTTGCCGCTCTCGGTGAGCGAGACGGCGCGCTGCTTCTCGTCGAGATCGAAGTCGGACTTCTGCAGGCGCGGGATGAGCTGGTCGATGGCGGTGTAGAGATCGGAGCGGTCGTCGATCGGGCCGGAGATGATCAGCGGCGTGCGCGCTTCGTCGACGAGGATCGAATCGACTTCGTCGACGATCGCGAAGCTGTGCCCGCGCTGCACCATCTGCGCGAGCTCGTACTTCATGTTGTCGCGCAGGTAGTCGAAGCCGTATTCGTTGTTGGTGCCGTAGGTGATGTCGCAGGCATAGGAGCGAGCGCGCTCCTCGTCGTCGAGGCCGTGCACGATGACGCCGACCGTGAGGCCGAGGAAGTTGTAGATCTGGCCCATCCACTCGGCGTCGCGGCGGGCGAGGTAGTCGTTGACCGTGACGACGTGGACGCCCTTGCCGGCGAGCGCGTTGAGGTAGACCGGCAGGGTCGCGACGAGGGTCTTGCCTTCGCCGGTCCGCATCTCGGCGATGGCGCCCTCGTGCAGGACCATGCCGCCGATGAGCTGGACGTCGAAATGGCGCTGGCCGAGGGTGCGCTTGGCCGCCTCGCGGACCGTCGCGAAGGCCGGGACGAGGATGTCGTCAAGGGACTTGCCGGCGGCAAGCTCGGCCTTGAAGGCCTCCGTCCGGGCCCTCAATTCGTCGTCCGAAAGGGCCTCGATTTCGGGCTCCATCGCATTGATGGCCGCCACTTTCGGCCGATAGCCCTTCAGCCGGCGGTCGTTGACCGAGCCGAAGATTTTCTTCGCGAGGGAGCCTAGCATCGAGAGCCTTGTTTCGTGTTCGGGTCGGTCAGGGGGTACGCGGACGGGGCGCCTTATAGACATAATCATCGCGGCGCGCATCTAAAAGGCTCGCGAGCCCTGCGAGTGCGAGCCGGGCAGGGGCCGAACCGGGGGTCGAGCCTCACACGGTCGTGACGGTGCGGCCGTTTCCCTTGCAAACAGAGGCGATTTCGTCCATGTCGTCGCCGCAAATGGGCCATCTGGCGCCGCTTTTCATGGCCCGGACCGGCCGGCTCCCCGCCGCGCCCCGGGACGCCCCGCCCCCCGCAACGCAAAAACTTCCCTCAAGAGGATCCGCATGAGCGCCCCTTCCCTCCTCCGCACCAGCCTCTTCGCCCTCGGGGTCGCCCTGCCGGCCCTGGCGGCGGGCCCCGCCCTCGCCCAGACGACGCCCCCCGCCGCGGCGCCCGCGCCAGCCGTCGCCCCGGCGGCGCCGGCGGCGCCCGCCGGCGGCAAGGCCCTCGCCCGGGTCGACGGGGTCGACATCACCGACGCCGACATCGACGCCGCCATCGACGACCCGGCCCTGCAGCTCTCGCAGGTGCCCGAGGCGCAGAAGCGCGACCTCCTCGTCGGCTATCTGGTCGACCTCAAGCTCGGCGCCCGCGCCGCCGAGGCCGCCAAGATCGGCGACAATCCGGCCTTCGCGAAGAAGCTCGCCTACCTCAAGGACAAGGCCCTCCTCGACGCCTACCTCGAGCAGGAGAGCAAGAAGGCCGTGACGCCCGACGCCGCCCGCAAGCTCTACGACGAGACCGTCAAGGGCCTGGCGCCGGATGCCGAGGTCCATGCCCGCCACATCCTCGTCGAGACCGAAGACCAGGCGAAGAAGGCCTACGAGCGCGTCAAGGGCGGCGAGGACTTCGCCAAGGTCGCGAGCGACCTCTCGACCGACCCGGGCTCCAAGGCAGAGGGCGGCGACCTCGGCTTCTTCGCCAAGGACCGCATGGTCGAACCCTTTGCCGAGGCCGCCTTCAAGCTCGAGCCGGGCCAGATCTCCGAGCCGGTGAAGACCCAGTTCGGCTGGCACGTCATCAAGGTCGAGGAGAAGCGCACGAAGCCCGTCCCGACCTTCGAGGAGACGAAGCCCCAGATCGACGCCTATCTCGGCCGCAAGGCGCAGCAGGACGTCATCCTCGGGCTGCGCCAGAAGGGCAAGGTCGAGCGCTTCGACGCGAGCGGCAAGCCGATCGAGCAGAAGGCACCCTAGGCCGCCGCCCACCCCCGTGCGACCTCATCCCGAGAGCTTGTAAATCTTTCAAATAAGAGGCCCGGGTCCGCCTCTCCCCGCTTGCGGGGAGAGGGCCGCCGAAGGCGGCAAGCCTGCGCAGCAGGCGAGGGTGAGGGGGCGGTCACGAACGAGGCGCTGCGGCGCCGGAAGGGCGCCTCTTCCGGCACCGCCCCCTCACCCCCCGCTTCGCTTCGCTCCGCTGGTTCGGCCGAAGGCCGAACCCTCTCCCCGCAAGCGGGGAGAGGCGGACCCGCACCTTTCGCCCGAAAGATTCACAAGCTCTGAGGAACCCTGGACCGCAAGGTCCAGGGTCCCTCGAAGGATGATCCCGGGAACGCAGGAACCTCCCGACGCCGCTGGCGCGCGAAGGAGTGTCGGAGCTTCCTGGAGGCATCCTTCGAGACGGGTCGGACCGTACGGTCCGACCCTCCTCAGGATGAGGGCGTTGGCGGCGGCGCGAGCCGCGCCGACGGTCGGGCGCGAGACGCTTGACAATCGGGGCCACAGGACCGTTTGTCGCGCGTCCGTCCTGGGCTCGTCCCGCAGGCCCGGAGCCTTCCCGCCATGCCGAAGACCGTCTCCCCCCTCGCGCCGAAGATCGTGCCGACGCTGCCGCCGCTCGAAGGGGTGAGGATCGCGACCGCGGAGGCGGGCATCCGCTACGCCGGCCGCACGGACGTCCTCTACATGGCCTTTCCGAAGGACACGGTCGTCGCCGGCGTGCTGACCCGCTCGAAATGCCCGTCGGCGGCGGTGGATTGGTGCCGCCGCAACCTGCCGAAGGGCAGCGCGCGGGCGCTGGTCGTGAATTCCGGCAACGCCAACGCCTTCACCGGAAAGCGCGGCGCCGAGGCCGTGTCGATGACCGCGAGCATGGCCGCCGACGCCGCGGGCTGCCGCGCAAGCCAGGTCTTCGTCGCCTCGACCGGCGTCATCGGCGAGCCCCTCGATGCCTCGAAGTTCGAGGGCGTGCTCAAGGCCTGCGAGACCAAGGCGCGGCCGGACGCCTGGCTCGACGCCGCGAAGGCGATGATGACCACCGACACCTTCCCGAAGGTGGCGACGCGCCGCGCAAGCCTCGGCGGCGTCGAGGTGACGATCAATGGCATCGCCAAGGGCGCAGGCATGATCGCCCCCGACATGGCGACGATGCTCGCCTTCGTCGTCACCGACGCGCCGATCGCCGCGCCGGTGCTGCAGGCGCTCCTGAAGAAGGGCGCCGATCGGACCTTCAACTGCGTCACCGTCGACGGCGACACCTCGACCTCCGACACGCTCCTGTTTTTCGCGACGGGAGCCGCGGCGCGCCGCGGCGCGCCGGCGATCTCGCTGCCGAGCGACCGCCGCCTGACGCCGTTCCGGCAGGTGCTGGAGGAGCTCCTGGGCGATCTTGCGAAACAGGTCGCGCGCGACGGCGAGGGCGCGCGCAAGTTCGTCACCGTGAAGGTGATGGGGGCCGTGGGCGCCTCCTCGGCGAAGCGCATCGCCATGTCGATCGCCAACTCGCCCCTCGTGAAGACCGCCGTCGCCGGCGAGGACGCGAATTGGGGCCGCGTCGTCATGGCCGTCGGCAAGGCCGGCGAGCCGGCCGAGCGCGACAAGCTCGCGATCTGGTTCGGCGACATCCGCGTTGCCATGAAGGGCGGGCGCGATCCCGGCTACGACGAGGCCGCGACGAGCGCCTACATGCGCGGCCCGGAAATCCTCATCCGCGTCGATCTCGGCCTCGGCCGCGGCGAGGCGACGGCGTGGACCTGCGACCTGACGAAGGCCTATGTCGAGATCAATGGGGATTACCGGAGTTGAGACTCACGGAACGACGGTTACAGCGACGCGAACCGTCGAGACCATTCTTGCGCCGGTCCGATTCAGTTCGTCGCGCTGGTAGGCGAATTGATCCGCGCCGGCATAGCCACTCTTGGCCGAGTAGACGATCCGCTGACCGTTGACGCTGACAGCCCCCACCGACGCCTTCTGCACAATGCGTGTGTCGAGGACGCCACCCTCCGAGTTGTTCATGACGATGCTGCATTGCCGTCCGGCCTTGACCGTCATGGTCCCGTCGACGGTCTGTCCGGGCCAGCGACGGATTGACGGCACGGAGCAGATCGACTGAGCCATGACCGGATCGCCCATCGACATGGCGGCGAGGACGAATATCAAAACACGGCCGGACATCTCGATCTCCCCATTTATGTTATAGGGTACTTTGATGGGATTCCCTTCTTGCCGTCAAGGCGAGGGCGGCGCGTGACAAGCAAGCTCGACCTCCTCCTCGTCGTTGCCGCCGCCCTCGCCGATGCGGACAATCGCGTGCTCCTCGCGCAGCGGCCCGAGGGCAAGCCGCTCGCGGGACTTTGGGAGTTCCCCGGCGGCAAGGTCGAGCCCGGCGAGCGGCCGGAGGAGACGCTGATCCGCGAGCTTCACGAAGAACTCGGCATCGTCGTGAAGGAAGCCTGCCTTGCGCCCCTCACCTTCGCGAGCCACGCCTACGACGGCTTCCACCTGCTCATGCCGCTCTACATCTGCCGCCGCTGGGACGGCTTCGTGACGGCGCGCGAAGGCCAGGCGTTGAAATGGGTGCGGCCGCAGGCCCTGCGCGACTATCCGATGCCGCCCGCCGACGCGCCGCTGATCCCGATCCTTATCGACCTGTTGGGCGGGTGAGATGCTTTCGCCTCGCGGCGCGCGGATGGCGGATGGCGGATGTGCTCCGCGCGTCACGAACGACGCGCATTCCCTCCCCTGGGAGAAAAGTGATGGCCGCCCCGGTGAGCTTCAAAGGCGGTTCCGGGCGCGCTTCATGGCGCGTCTGGCCGGCGTTCGCGATCCGCCTGGCGTCGATCGAATGGCAAGGCGCTTTGCGGTCTATGCGCTGGCTCCGCCGAGCCGGCGCTTGAGGCCCTTGAGCCAGCGCCGGTTCGACGGGGGCCTGCGGCCGGCGCGGCCGAGGACGACCTTGCCTTCGTCGGTCTTGCGGATGTGGAGCGTCCGGGTGTGGAACGCTTCGAGGCCCGGACGGTGCCCAATGGAAAGGGTCGAGGCGCCCGACAGCTCCTCGTCGAAGAGCGAAAGCATGTTTGCCTGACTGTCCTCGTCGAGGGCCGAGGTCGCCTCGTCCATGAACACCCATGTCGGCCGATGCAGGAGCACGCGCGTGAACGCGACGCGCTGCTGCTGGCCGAGCGAGAGCGTCTTGTCCCAGCGGTCTTCCCGGTCGAGCGCATCGGCGAAATCGCCGAGACCGCAGCGCTCGAGAGCGGCGCGGACTTTGTCGTCAGCAAAGGTCCCCGGCGCTGCGGGATAGGAAATGGCGGCGCGCAGGGAGCCGAGCGGCAGGTAGGGCCGCTGCGGCAGGAACATGATCTGTTCCGGCACGGGGATCTTGATCGTGCCGGACCCCCACGGCCACAGGCCGGCGATGGCCCGGAACAGGGTGCTCTTGCCCGAACCGGATGCGCCCATGATCAGGACCCGTTCGCCGGGCGTCACCTCGGCGGTCGCGTCCTCGATGATGACGCTGCCGTCGTTCATCGCAATCGAGAGGTTCTCGAAGCTCAGCCAGCCCTTCGGATGGGCGACGATCTCGATGGTCCGGTTCTCCGCGATCAGCGTGTCGAGATCCGTCGTCGCGCGGTAAAATGTTGCGACCCGGAAGACGGCGGAGCGCCAGTCCGCGATCTTCGGGAAGTTGTCGACGAAGTAGCGCAGGGCCGCCTGCACCTGGTTGAAGGCTCCGACCACCATCATCATGTCGCCGAAGGACAGCGCGCCGCTCAGATAGCCCGGGGCGGCCGCGACGATCGGGACGACGATGGCGAGCCAGCCGTATCCGGAGGTGATCCAGGTCAGGCGGGCGAGGGCGCCGGAGAGCCGGCGCGTCGCCTTGACCACCGCACCGACGAACTGGTCGAGATTGCGGCGCTCGTCCGGCTCGCCGTTATAGAGCGAGACGCTCTCGGCGCTCTCGTTGACGCGGACGAGGGCGAACCGAAGCTCCGCCTCGCGCGCGTAGCGTTCGGTGTTGAGCCCGATCAGCGGCCGACCGACGATGAGGGTCAGGCCGGACCCGAGCCCCGCATAGGCGATGGCGACCCAGACCATGTAGCCCGGAATGACCATTTCTCGGTCGAACAGGGTAAAGCTGACGTTGGAGGACAGGAACCAGAGGACGCCGATGAAGCTGACGAGGAGGAGGAATGCGTTGAGCATGCCGACGCCGAGCTCGGTCGTCAGCTCGGCGAACAGGCGGCAATCCTCCTGCAGGCGCTGGTCGGGCTGGGTCCCGGCCTCCCCGACGAGGCTCAACTGGTAGGCCCGGTTGGGCTTGAGCCAAAGATCGAGAAGGCCGTGCGTCAGGCGCTCGCGCAGGCGGACCTTGAAGCGCTCCTGCAGCCAGGTCTGCGCCACCACGAGGACGAGCAGCGCCGCGATGATGACGAGAAAGACCTCGAGCTGGGCGATGAAGGCGCCGGTATTGCGCTTCTCGATGGCATCGAAGAATGCGCCGTTCCATCGGTTCAGCCTCACCTGCCCGAGCATGTTCGCGACGAGCACGCCGAGGATCGCGAGACTGAGCCTTATGACCGGCCAGCCGCGGCGCGCCGTCAGGACGAGACGCGCCAGGAGGATAAGGTCGCGCAGGGCGCCGGAACGGCTCGCGTCGGCCGTGCGGCCGGCCGTCTCGTTGCCATCGGTGTCCAACACTGGCCTCTCGGCGAGGTCCCCCTCCCGCTCGACACCGACCGTCGCCGCGGCCGGCACCCGCTCCTCGACCATCGCCTTCCTCAGCGCCTCGGTCATCGGCATCCGGGGGCAAGGTTACGGTTTCCTCCGCCGATTGCTTTCCGGGTCATCGCAATATCCAACACACGCGCCGACAACGCGCATCGATCTTACAAGGCGCGCGGCGGACGAAGGTTTCCAAGGTGTGGGAATAAAGGACGGCGGCAGAAGTCATTCTCGATACGGTTCGGCCAGCGCTTGGAAGCAGAGGCAGCCCTGCGAGACACCTAACGAGGCCGGAGCGGCGTCCCGAGGGGACGATCCGGACGATATCGTCGAAGTCCTGTCCCAGCAGCGTATCGAGACTGTCATGGCTGCGCGGCAGGCGTGGGGAATTTGCCGGACGAAGGTGCCGATGGATGAGGAGGCCCCGGTCGCCGAGGGCGGCATCGACCGGCGCGGAACTTAGCTTACGAAAGGCCGTTGGCGTCGGCGCGCAGTGAATGTGCAGGAGGCCCGCATGGCAGCAAAAGAAAAGACGCTTCAGGATCTCTTTCATGAGACCCTCAAAGACATCTATCACGCCGAAAAGCAGATCCTGAAGGCCTTGCCGAAGATGGCCAAGGCCGCGAACTCCGACCAGCTGCGTCAGGCGTTCGAGAAGCATCGGACGGAGACCGAGGGGCAGGTCGAGCGCCTGGAGCAAATCTTCGAGATCCTCGGCAAGCCCGCCCGCGCCAAGCCCTGCGAGGCCATTCAGGGATTGGTCGAGGAAGGCAAGGAGGTGATGGAAGATTTCAAGGACAGCGCGGCGCTCGATGCCGGTCTCCTCGCCGGGGCGCAGGCCGTCGAGCATTACGAGATCTCGCGTTATGGGACCATGAAGGCGTGGGCCCTGCAGCTCGGCATGCGCGATGCGGCCAAGCTGCTCGACCGGACCCTTCAGGAGGAGAAGAAGACCGACGAGGCTCTCACCCGCCTCGCTGAAGCGGCCGTGAATGCAGAAGCCGCTTGATCCCCTCTCGCCGCGGCGGACGGTCATTGACGGACCGCCGCGGGACCCGACCCCCTCGGTGCTGGCGACGATGGTCGCCATCACCGCTGGCTGGGCGCTCGTCAAGCTGATCGCCAACGATCGGCGAGCCCCGGGAGCCACTTCGAGCCCAATCCAGCAAGGGTCGGACTTCGGCGACAAACAGCACGCCGACCGCTCGGCGGCGCACGAACCCGGGCGGGGGCGAAGGGCCGCGACGCCGATCGAGATACCGGCCCGCGGATGGAAGGACGTTGTCTGGCGTGTCTACGAGGAGTTTGGAAACGACCGCATCATGGCGGTTGCCGCAGGTGTGACCTACTATTCCCTGCTCGCCCTGTTTCCCGCCATCGCCGCGCTCGTTTCGGTCTATGGTCTCTTCGCCGATCCAATCACCATCAATGATCACCTGAGCGCCCTTTCGGGCGTGCTGCCGGGCGGCGCGATCGAGATTGTCGGCGACCAGGTCAAGCGCATCGCGGCGAAGGGCAATGGCGCGCTTGGGTTCGGTTTCGTCTTCGGCCTTGCGGTATCCCTTTGGAGCGCGAATGCCGGCATGAAAGCGGTCTTCGATGCGCTCAACATCGTTTACGACGAGAAGGAGAAACGCAGCGTGGTGCGTCTGAACCTGCAATCGCTCGCGTTTACTTTTGCGACAATCGCCTTTCTCATCGTGGCCATCGGCGGGATTGTCGCGGTACCGATCGTGCTGAGCTATGTCGGCCTCGGCAGCGGGACGGAGTGGCTCGTCTGGTTGGGCCGTTGGCCGCTCCTTCTCGCAATGGTGGTTGTCGGCCTTGCCGTCCTCTACCGCTACGGCCCGAGCCGCGACAAGGCGCAGTGGGCCTGGGTGACGGCGGGCAGTCTCGTCGCCGCCGTCCTCTGGCTCGTCGCTTCGCTCCTCTTCTCCTGGTATGTCTCGAGCTTCGGCAGCTACAACGAAACCTACGGCTCGCTTGGAGCCGTCATCGGCTTCATGACCTGGATCTGGATTTCCGCCATCGTCGTCCTGCTCGGGGCGGAGATCAATGCCGAGACCGAACATCAGACCGCCCGCGACACGACAGAGGGACCGCGTAAGCCCATGGGCGTGCGCGGCGCCACCATGGCTGACAACGTCGGCCGATCGACAGGGGCGCCAGCCTAAGGGCCTCGGCGCTTGGCCCCGTCTCACTAAGCGCCCCGCTTCAGCGTGTGGGGCAGCCACCGGCTTCAACTCCGGCGGCCCGTTCGCGCGCAGGAGATACCGAGGACGGCGGAGACGCATCTCTGTTTCGGCGCTCTCCCGCACGCCGATTCACAAAGAAGTCGTTCATGTCTTGTTCTCGCCCGCGGCCCGTGCTTTCCTTCCGCATGACAGGCGCGAGCGGGAAGCGATCCGAGCCCGAAATGCATGAGCCAAGAGGCAGTCGACAAAAGCCGGTCTTGAGGTCGCGACCGGGGCCGCTGCTGTCACGGACCTTCGCGAAACCCGCGACGAGGGCGGCTCGTGCAAGCACGCTCACGAGGAGCTAAGGATGTGCAATCTCTACTCTCTGACACGGGCTCCCGAGGAGCTGCGTCGCGCCTTCCGGATCATGCACGACAGGACGGGCAATCTGCCGCCCTTGCCGGACATCTTTCCCGACCAGCTCGCGCCCGTCGTCCGCACGAGGAGGGATGGCGAGCGAGAGCTGACGATGATGCGGTGGGGTTTTCCGCCTCCGCCCGCCCTCGGCACCCGGCCGGTCACCAACGTCCGCAATGTCAAGAGCCCATACTGGCGGGGATGGTTGAGGCCGGACTTCCGCTGCCTGGTGCCGGCAACCAGCTTCTGCGAGTACACTGACAGCCAGCCGAAGGTGCCGCATTGGTTCGCCCTCGACGAGGGCCGACCTATCTTCGCCTTTGCCGGGATTTGGCGCCCCTGGACCGGAACGCGCGGAACGAAGGCGGCGCCCGCCGAGGGCGAGCACCTGCTGTTCTCAATCCTGACGACGGACTCGAACGGGCTCGTCAAGCCGGTGCACGCGAAGGCAATGCCGGTATTGCTCACGGCGGATGAATGGGACACATGGCTCGAGGCGCCGCTTGAGGAGGCGCTCACGTTGCAGCGGCCGTTTCCGGTTGAGCGGATGAAGATCGTCGCGACGGGGGAGCGAAAGGACGAGGCGGCGTGACTTTAGCCTGCGTTCACTTCCCGAAAGTGCTTTTCCCAATTGTCAGTCGGTTCGCGCACCGCGGCGGCGAAGCCGAATGTTCCTCCGGGCGAGAGAACAGGCGACAGGGCGACCGGAGTTGTGATGCGAGTTAGCCCAGCCGTGTGACGGTCTTCACATCTCCCGGGCGGCCCTGCAAACGACAGTGTGTCCGCTCGAGGGAGCGCTACGCTTGCCCCGGGCCGTTCGAGTAAAGCTTCGCGTCGCAAATTGTTTTTCACGGGAAAAGTCCCATTGCCAGAAAGAGGGGAGAAAGTCATATGTCGACCGGAAAAAGGAGCGCTTTGCAGCAGCAAGTCGTCGAGAGTTCTGCTGGCATCAAAAGCGATCGATCTTGAAGCCGTTGGCGCAACGCTGAGCAAGTTCGGTGAGCGTTCCGCCATCGACGGCGATACGCTCGTCCACATCATCAATCGCCGATTTCTCTGGGCCTGTGGTTGGCCGGGCCCTGAGCTCGATGTCTTCGAGCAACAGGTCGACGGCTAACAGCCGAGTGGAGACCGCGAGCATCGCTTGCACTCGTCGGCCATGACGATCGCACCTCGCGAGGGTCGATACTTCGATCGTGCGGATCTCATCCGGCGCGTCCGGCAGTCGTTAGACATTGCCGGGCGCACCTTGGATGCCGCCCTTCGGACCAAGGCGGAGGTCACTCCGGAAGACTTGGCTGCGGATGCGAACGAAGCTTTTGCCGACGTCCGGGCCCTGGAAGTTCGGAAAGTCGTCGCCGAAATCGCAATGCTCCTGAGGTGCGCCGCCCCATTGGCGTCCGCCGATGACCGCGTGGGATCTGCCGTTGAAGATCTTGCAAGCCGTCTCGCGGCTCCGGCGCGCGGTAACGAGCTTCTGGCAACGCTTTGCCTCGATCCAGCCTCGGCGATCGAGCACGCGGCCGCGCACATCCACCTGACCGATCTCGGCCGTCGCGACAAGGTCGCCGACCGGATGCTCGATGCCATCTTCCGCGGGGAACCGATCAGCGAACCGGAACGCCTGCCGAATCATCGCCTGGAACACGAATGGCTGCGGGCAATCTGGCTTCGGGACGAACGGTCGCCGTCGCCCGAACTGCTCTCCGCTACCAGTCTCGCGCGCCCGCTCGACGCGCTCGGTTGTCGGACGGAAGACCTGTATTTCTTTACTCACGTCGTACTTTACGCGACCGACATGGGCCGGCGCCCCTGCGCGCTTCCGCGGTCTGAGCACAACCTTTGTGAGGACGCCGAGGTCGCCCTTGCGGTCGCCCTGGATGCCGACAACTTCGACCTCGCGGCGGAATTACTCTGGACCTGGCCCATGCTCCATCGCCCGTTCAGCCCGGCGGCGACATTCGGCTTCGGCATTCTGGCCGCTGCGCAGGACGCGCGCGGGTTCGTGCCGGGACCGGGCTACGTTGCCGAGTCTTGCGCCAGTCTGCCGGCCCGCCTGCAAGAGGAATACGTGCTCCGTACCTCGTATCACGCAACATTGGCCATGGGTCTTCTCTGCGCGGCAGCCCTGCTGACGGACATCCGCCCCCCGATCGAAGTGCACCCGACGGAGCCTGCTTGCAGCGCGATCCAGCCGCTTCTCCTGCTCATATCGGATCGGCGTCCACAACCCCAGTGGTCAAAGGCCTTCAGCCGGCTGACCGATGAACGCCAAGGAGGCCTCGTTGAGTTCCTGATCGCAGTTGCGCTGCGACGCGCGCGCGCTGCGCGCAACCTCGGACGGCTCCGCGAAGCCCTCGACATCGCCGTGCGCTGTGATCGGCTCGATGGTCCGGCCGTCCGTCAGGCTTCCGCCCTGCTGAACCGCGCCACCATCCTCGCTCAAGCGAGCTAGGGTGCGCACCGCTCCCGGCGGGGATCGGGGGATCACGCAAAACCACCAGGCCGATAGGCCCCTCTTCAACAGCCTGCTAGGATCGTCGTGTAGGCTGGGAGCACGCGTGTCGCACTGGCATGCCTCCCGAGATCGGACGCTTCATGCCCCTGCGGGTTGCCCTCCTCGGTTTCTACCACGAGACCAACACCTTCTCCGCATCGCGCACCGATTTTGCGTCCTTCGAGGCCTATCAGTTCGCCGAGGGGCTCGAGATTCTGTCGCGATATAGCGGCACCGGGACGGAGATGGGCGGCATGATCGCGCAGGCCGCCCGCCTCGGCGTGGAGCTCGTGCCGCTCCTGTTCGCAGCGGCCGTTCCATCCGGTCTCATCACTGCGGCGTGCATCGGCCGGCTGCGGCAGCTGGTGCTGAGCCACCTCGACCGTGCCGGCGAGCTCGACGGAATGCTCGTCGTGCTGCACGGCGCGGCCGCCTCCGAGGACACGTCGGATGCCGACGGCGCCTTTCTCTCGATTCTGCGCGACCGTCTCGGACGCGACCTGCCGATCGTCGCCACCACCGACTATCACGCCAACCTGTCGGATCGCATGGTGGCGGAAGCAAACGCGATCGTCGGCTACGATACCTATCCGCATACGGACATGGCGGAACGCGGCGCGGAGGCCGTTTCGATACTTCGCAAGCTCATCGACGGCGCGACGTTGTATCTCCGGCACGTGAAGCTGCCCCTCATCAGCGCGCCTCAGTGTCAATCGACGAGCGATGAGCCGATGCGGTCGATCATGTCGGAGGCGATGCGGATCGAGGCCCGGGACGACGTCCTCACGGTGAGCGTCGCCATGGGCTTTCCGTACGCCAATTCGCCGGATCTCGGGGCCAGCGTTCTGGCCTACGGATCGAGTTCGGGCCGCCGCGGCCGCCGCGGCCGACGACGTCGCCCGGCTCATCTGGTCGCGCCGGGGCGAGTTCGAGCCGAGGCTCGTGCCCTTGGACCGCGTGGCCGCCCTCGCCGCCGCGAGCAAGGCCGCGCCCCTCGTGCTGGTCGATCCTGCCGACAACGTCGGCGGGGGCAGTGCCGGCGACGGGACGGCACTGCTCGCCGAGCTCCTGTTCGCAAAGTCGCAAGGAGCGGTGATCGTCCTGTTCGACCCGGCTGCCGCCGCGCTCGCGGCCAGCATCGGCGTCGGCGGCCGCTTCGAGGGATCGGTCGGCGGTCGCACGGACGGTGAGCACGGCCCGCCCTTGCCGGTGTCCGGCGTCGTGGCCTACGCACGCGATACCAGCTTCACGCACACCGGCACCTACATGACCGGCTTCGTCACCCGAATGGGTCTCACGGCCATCGTCGATGTCGGCGGCGTCCGCATTGTCCTCACGTCCCTGCGCACCATGCCCTTCGACGCCGAGCAGCTCCGGTGCCTCGGAATCGAGCCGCTCGAGCAGCGGATTGTCGTGGTCAAGTCGGCGGTGGCCTGGCGTGCGGCTTATGGGGCTCTCGCACAGTCCGTCGAGATCGTCGACACTCCGGGGATCTGCCCGTCCAATCTGCACCGGTTGTCCTACCGACTGCGGCCGCGGCCCTTGTCTCCCCTCGAACGAGTGACCCTCGAGGAATATCCAGAATGATCGACGTCCGGCGGGAGACAACGTTCGACAGGGCCGAATTCGCCGAGCGGCGGCGGAAGGTCCGGGCGCTGATGCAGCAACGCGGGATCGACACGCTGCTCCTGCATTCGCCCGCGAACATCTACTACCTGTCGGGCCACTACACCTTGAACCTATGGGACTATCAGTGCCTGATCGTTCCCTCCGAGGGTTCGCCGGTGATGCTGATCTGGCACTTCGAGGAAGGACGCTTTGCGGCCACCGCCGTCGATACGCAGCCCGAGCTGTTCGGCGGCGGCGCCGATCCGATCGCCGAAACGCGCGCGGTGCTCGAACGACGCGGTTGGCTCGGGAGGACGATTGGGGTCGAGAAGGACAGCGGCTACCTGACGCCCGCCCTCTGCGAGCGCCTTTGCGAGGCCCTCGAACCGGCGAAGACTGTCAATGGCTCGGGGCTCGCGGATCGCGTGCGTATCGTGAAATCGCCTGCCGAACTCGAATACATCCGCCGAGCCGGGCGGGTGACGGACGCGGCGATGCGGGCCGGCTTTTCCGCCATCGAGGAGGGCGTCTCGGACAACGAAGTGGCGGCCGCGATCGTCGCGGAGCTCGTCCGGAGTGGCACGCAGAATTTCGCGATCTATCCGATGGTGGCTGCCGGCGCACGGTCGGGCATGCCGCACAACAGCCACGACGGCGTACCGATCGAGCGGGGAAAGCCGGTCTTTCTGGAGTTTTCCCCGTCGATCCGCTGGTACCAGGCGCCGCTCATGCGCGCCGCCATCGTCGGTGAGCCCGACGCCCGGATGAGACGACTTGCCGATGTCGGCGCGGCGGCCCTCGACGCCATGTGCGCGCAAATGCGCCCGGGCGTCCCGGCATCGACGGTGGCCGAGGCGGGTCGCGCCGTCGTCGACACCATCAAGGACATCATTCACTTCCACTATTTGTTCGCCTACTCGGTCGGCATCGCCTTTCCCCCGACCTGGCTCGAAAGCGCCGAATTCGCCGTCGTGCTGACCAACCATGCGCCGCTTCAACCCGGCATGGTGTTTCACTTCCCGATGACGCTGCGCATCAAGGGCGAATTCGGGATCGGGCAGAGCCAGACGGTGATCGTTACCGACGATGGCGCCGAAGTGCTCAGCCGGTTGCCCCTTGGGCTGACACGGTGCGGAGTTTGATGCCATGGCGGAGACTGTGCGGATTGGAATGATCGTTCCGAGCGGCGGGCCCGAGGGGGACTACTATCGATACGAGGAAGCCTCGTCCGGCGCCGTCAAGTTCTACTTCACGATCTCCCGCGCCGGTGGCGAGCCGGGGCAGGATCACGACCCGGCCGCGCTGCGGGAGACCGGGCAGATCGACCGGCTGTGCGAGGCCGCCGAGCGGCTGAGGCCGTTCCGGCTCGACGCCCTGCAATGGGCGTGCACCAGCGGCAGTTTCGTCATGGGCCGCTCGTTTGCGGAGTTGCAGGCGAGCGAGCTGACGCGGGCCATGGGTGTCCCGGCGGCGAGCACGTCGCTCGCATTTGCCGAAGCGTGCCAGCAGATGCGCTTTGCGAACGTTGCGGTGCTGGCGACCTATCCAGAGCCCGCCGCGCGACTCTTCACATCCTTTCTCGGCGAGTACGACATCACGGCAGTCCGCGTGCGCTGTCTCGGCGCGCCGAGCGGGTGGGACGTTGTCCGCTTCGACGAAGAATTCATCGGCTCGAATGCAGCTGGCCTCGTCGCGCCGGGTATCGATGCAATTCTCGTTCCCGACACGGCGTTGCCGAGCCTGCACTTCCTCGAACGGCTGGAGGCGCACCTTCGCCTTCCGGTTCTCACCGCGAATGCGGTGACGGTCTGGCACGCGGTGCGAATCGCCGGCGGCACGCCGCACGTACCGCATTTCGGGAGGTTGCTCGCCGGCGCCTAGTCGTCTCGAAGACGTCGAGCGCCGTCAGCTCGTTTCGCCGAGGACGAACTCGACCGGCAGGATGACCGACTTCGCATCGAACGTTCCGTACTCGAGGCGGCGGACCATGTGGTGGGCGCCCAGCATCCCGAGCTGGAAGGCCGGAGACCGCACGGTCGTAATGCGCTTCTCGAAATAGTCGAGGAACGAGAATCCGTTGAAGCCGGTCAGTTTCACGTCCCGCGGGATGCCGAAGCCTTTCGCAGTCAGCAACCGGTAGACGGCGATCGCCATCTGGTCGTTTCCGGCGATCACGGCATCGAACGGCTCGCCCTTGCTCATGTGCCCTGCGAGGGCGCCCTGCGTCGAGGCGAAGCTCTCGTCGATCGACGTCAGGATCGTCAGGGACGCCTGCGAGCCTGCATGAGCGATTTGCTCCCTGACGCCGGCCAGCCGCGCCCGCATGGCCGGCCACTCGGGCTGAGGGACGATCATCGCGAGGCGCGTCGCACCCAGGGCGAGAAGATGCGCACACAGGCGGCGGCCGCCCTCGGCGTCGTCCTGGCTGAGGACGCAGACGTCGTTTCCGACGTCGTGCGCGGACTGCTGGAACAGCACGACCGGCTGGCCAAGCGACTGCACGAGTTCGGCGATTGGGCCGTGGGAGCGGTAGGGACTCGATGTCAGGATGCACAGTCCGTCGCTGTGCCGCTGGCGAAGAAGCGGCGCCGTCGCGAGCTGGCTCGCCGTCAGTCCTTGCAGCACCATCGAGTAGCCGTGCCGGGTCAGGCCGGCGCACAGCCCGTCGAGCAGATTCGTAATGTACGGGTCGATCAGGTTCAGCCCGGCGTCCTGCACGACCAGCATGCCGACCGCCATCCGCCGGTCGGTCCGCAGCGATCGCGCAGCGACGTCCGGACGATAGTTGGTGCGCCGGACGGCCCACAGCACCTTGTCGCGGGTTTCGCTGTTGTAGCCCTCGCCGCGCCCATTGATGACGTTCGACACCGTCATCGGCGACACGCCGGAAAGGGCTGCAACATCCTTGAGCGTCGGGCGCCGCCGCGCCGCCGCCGCCTTCGACCGATCCCGACCCTTCATTGGGAGTGTCCTAGTCCAGCGTGATGCTCATGGCCTCGCCGAAGGCGCCTTTGAACCAGACGTCGTTGCAGGCTAACGCCATGCGCTCCACCGCGTCGAGATCGACGGCGGTCGCGACGATGGTTCCGGGGACGGGGCCGAACGGCCCGTTCTGCACGCTGCTGGCGCGATCGTAGAAATAGGCGAGGTCGAGGAGGCCGCGTTCGCGGTCGGCCTTCGGGACGCCCTCGGGATGCGGGAGTCCATAGGGCAACGGGATGTAGAGGAGGTCGCCCGGAGCCGGATAGACCGTCCGCCATTCCGGCGGCGGCAGGATCTTCGGGCTCTCGACGATGACATAGACTTCGTTGTTGGCGTACTTCGCGTGGAAGACCTGCTCCTGGATCGGCAACATGTCGACGAGGGTTTGGCAGGTCTCCGGGGAGCGGTCCCATCGCAGCCTCAGGCGGATGCTCGCCTGGCGCTGAACGAGAGTCACCTTGATATGCTCGGGTTGCATCGGTCGGTCTCACGGCGGGCGTTTCAGGTGTTACGTTAAACTCCTGTCGGGTTCAAGCTCGCCCCAGTCGACAAAAGAGGCGGTCTGCCCGCTTGTTGGACGCTTGCTCGGCTCGGCCGGCGTTGACTGAACGATAAAGTTCGTCTTTCCTTACAGCAGCCGGAAATCGTGGCCCGGCCGATGCCGGACCCGGAGGGCCGCGGCCGCAGACTGTCCGCGCTCGCGCCGGTCCGAGACGGACACACGATTGCTACGGAGGGTGCATGGCCGAGACCCTTGAAGCGGTCGTCGAGCGCCAGCGGCGCTACATCGCCGGCGGCACCATGTCGCTCAATAGGGCGATCACGCCCTCGCGGACCTTCGTCCGCGCCAAGGGAGCCTACCTCTGGGACGCCGAGGGGCGCCGCTACATCGACTATCACGCTGGCTTTGCACCTTATCTCTTCGGGCATGGGGACGACGAGATCGACGATGCGGTGATCGCCGCCATTCGCTCGGGCGCCTCACTCGTCGGCGCGGGGACGGCGCCTTGGGAAGCGGAGATCGCCGAACTCCTCTGTCGCGCCGTGCCGGGGCTCGAACAGATCCAGCTCACCACCAGCGGCTCGGAGGCGGTCGCCTATGCCCTGCGCCTCGCCAGGGCCTATACCGGTCGCAGCACCGTCGTGCTCATGCAGGGCGGCTACAATGGCTGGAGCGATTACGTCGCCTACAATCTCATGGATCCGGCAGCGTTCGTCGCCGATCACGAGGTGGGCGGGTTCTACGCCCTGCGGCCCATCACGGCCGGCATTCCGAAGGCTGTCGAGGCGACGATTCGGGTGATCGAGTTCAACGACATGGAGGCGGCCGAGCGCGCGCTCGCGGGCCGCGACGTGGCCGCGATCATCCTTGAGCCCATCCTGCAGAACATCGGTGTCGTCAAACCGGAGCCCGGCTATCTCGAGGGCCTGCGGGCGCTCTGCGACCGGACGGGCACGGTGCTCGTCTTCGACGAGGTCAAGACCGGCTTCAGGCACGCGCTCGGCGGCTATCAGGCGATCGCCGGCGTCATCCCGGACCTTTGCACCTTCGGAAAGGCCGTGGCCAACGGCTATCCGATGGGCGTCGTCGGCGGACGGAAGGAGATCATGGCCCTGTGCGGTGACCCCGATCCGGCGCGTCGCGTCGTGATCGCCGGTACCTACAACGGGCATCCGGTCAACGTCGCCGCCACCAAGGCCTGCCTTTTGCGGCTCATGGCCCGCGAAGGGGAAATCTATGGCGAGCTCGAGCGGCTCGGAGCCAAGCTGGAGGCCGGGCTCGGCGATGTCTTCTCGCGCCGGAACTATCCGACGACGATCGCGCGCCAGGGCTCGGCTTTTTCGGTCTATTTCATGGATCACGCGCCGCGGAACTGGCGCGACATCGCCTTGAACAACGATGCCGAACGGGACCTCGCCTACCGGCGCGCGATGATCGAGGCGGGTGTGTTCCATTTCCCGGTCACCACCAAGCAGTCGAGCATTTCGCTCGCCCATACCGACGACGACATCGAGCGCACGGTGGCGATCACGGCCGACGTCGTGAATCGGTTGAGCTAGGCTCGGGGGCGCGCCGTGCTGCCGATTACGGGCTACGTCCACCGCATGTCCGCAAGGCCCGGGGACACGCTTGCCTTCAAGGTCGATTGCCGCAGGGCGGACCGCTTCGAGGCCAGGCTGGTGCGCGTGCGTTGCGGCGATCCCAATCCCGCCGGGCCGGGGATCCGCGAGACGGACCTTTCCGACCTCTTCAGGGCCGATTTCCCCGGCCGGGCGCAGGATTGCCACCTCGGCTCATATGTTCGCGTCGACAACGACGGGCTCGGCGACCTCGCGAGCTTTTCCGTCGCGGCCATGATCTGGCCGACCACGCCGGCCAAGCGCGGACAGGGGCTCGTATGCCGTTTCGATCGGGCGCGCGCGGAGGGCTTCGCGCTGCTGCTCGACGGCCCCGAGGGCATCGCGGCCGTCGTCGGCGGAGGCGCCGGCAGGCTGACGAGAGTCGCGACCGGCGTGCTCCTCGAGCAGCGCCGCTGGTATCGCGTCTGGGCGAGCTACGACGGCCCGAGCCGCACACTGACTGCCGGCCAGCAGGCGATCTCCGGGGATGCTTCACCGGCCGTCGTGCGCGCGACGGCGGTGGACCACGACCTTGCGGCGGCGCGCTCGCCGGGCCTTTACCTCGCGGCCGCGGGCGGGACGCCCGTCGGCGGCCACTACAACGGCAAGATGGAACGGCCGCGGATCGTCATCCCGGCGGTCGATCCGGCGCACCTCGCCGCGCCGACGCTGCCGGCCGCCGCGTGGGCGCTGGCGGACTGGGACTTCTCGATCGACATCCCGGGACTGACGGTCTTCGATCGCGGCCCGTCCCGCATGCATGGCACCCTCGTCAACATGCCGGCGCGGGCCATGACCGGGTCCAACTGGACCGGCGACGAGCCGAACTGGCGGCATGCGCCCGAGCAATACGGCGCCATCCACTTCCACGACGACGA
The DNA here is from genome assembly GCA_963754975.1 of uncultured Alphaproteobacteria bacterium. Taxonomy (GTDB): domain Bacteria; phylum Pseudomonadota; class Alphaproteobacteria; order Rhizobiales; family Beijerinckiaceae; genus Microvirga. Next base: position 490,316 of record CAVWII010000007.1, read on the forward strand.
CATCTACGACTGCGGCTGGGAGACGGACTTCACCTTTACGATTCCGCAGACGCTGCGGAGCGGGGTCTACGGCATGCGCCTGCGGGCCGGTGACGCCGAGGACATGATCCCGTTCTTCGTCCGCCCGCCCCGCAACGCGGCCACCTCCAAAGTGTGCGTCCTCATCCCGACCTTCACCTATGTCATCTACGGCAACAATGCGCGGGGCAACACGACCGACGTCTACCGGCAACGGGTCGCGGAATGGGGCGCGAGGCCGTGGACGCCGGACGAACACGGCGAGTACGGCCTCTCGACCTACAACTTCCACACCGATGGGAGCGGGATCTGCCACGCCTCGGCCCTTCGCCCCATGATCAACCTGAGGTCGGGCTTCCTGTCGATTCCGGAGCTCCCCGGCTCTGGGCTGCGGCACTTCCCGGCCGACACTCACCTGTTCGACTGGCTCGAGGAGAGCGGCCACGACTTCGACGTCGTGACCGACCACGACCTCGACGCGGAGGGGTATCGAGCGATCGAGCCGTATCCCGTTCTCCTGACCTGTACCCATCCCGAGTACCACACCGACCGCAGCTTCGACGCGCTCGCCGCGTACTCGCGTCGCGGCGGCAAGCTGATGTATCTCGGCGGCAACGGCTTCTACTGGCGGATCGCGACGCATCGCAGCGCGCCTGGCATCCTCGAGATCCGGCGCGGCGAAATCGGCATGCGGGCCTGGGCAGCGGAGCCCGGCGAGTTCTTCCAGGCTTTCGACGGCGCCTACGGCGGACTGTGGCGCCGTGTCGGAAAGCCGCCGAACCTGATCAGCGGCATCGGTTTCAGCTCCCAGGGAAAGTTCGAGTCGGGCCACTTCCGCCGGCGTCCGGGGTCGAGGGATCCGCGCGCCAGCTGGATCTTCGACGGCGTCGACGACGACGTGATCGGCGACTTCGGACTGTGCGGCCAGGGCGCGGCGGGCTACGAGCTCGACCGCGCCGATCCGAGATTGGGCACGCCGGCGGACGCGATCATCCTGGCGAGCTCGGAGAACCTGCCCGGCAGCTATGTCGTGGTTCCGGAGGACCTGCTGACGCACGTCTCCACCTGGAACGGCGAGCCGGTCAAGGACCTCATGCGCGCCGATATGACCTACCTCGAGCGGGAAGGCGGCGGCGCCGTGTTCGCCGTCGGGTCGATCACCTTCTGCGGCAGCCTCTCCCACAACGGCTACGACAACAACGTGTCGAGGATCGTCGACAACGTGCTGCGCCGGTTTCGCGACGGGCCCGGGCCCGACGACGGGCGCATCGGCCGCCAACCGGACCGTGCAGGCAGGGAGCGCGCATGAGTGCATCATCCAACCAGACCTCGCCGAAGCCGTGCGATCTCATCGTCACCAACGGATATCTGATCACGGTCGATGATGGACGCCGGGTGTTCGAACGGGGCGCCGTGGCGATCGTCGGGCGATCCATCGCCGCGGTCGGAACCGCCGACGAGGTGATGCGCGAGTGGCGCGCCACGACGGTGCTCGACGCTCGCGGAGCGGTGGTCCACCCCGGCTTCATCGACGCGCACAATCACATCGTCCATACCACCTGCCGCGGCATCCTCGATCAGCCCCAACCGGCAGGCCAGTCGGTGAACTTCGCGGACTGGAAAGCCGACGTGACGTCCGACGACGAGCATGTGGCGACGGAGCAGTCCTGCCTCGAACTTCTGCGGCACGGCTTCACGATGTTCGTGGAGCCGGGAACGGCGTTCGACAACGGTGCCGTTGCCGCCGCCGCCGAGAGCATCGGGGTGCGCGGCATGCTGGCCGGGTGCTACCTCTGGGATCAGATCGAAATCATGCGGCACCTCGGCTCGCTCGAGAGTCAGTCGCTCTATCGGCGTGCGCCCCCGAACCTCGAGCGCTGCCTCGACGGGCTCGGTGCCGAACTCTACCGGAACAGGGATCCGGACGCCCTCGTCCGGGGTTACGTGTCCGTCTACGGGCTCGGCACGGCCTCGGACGCGCTTCTCCAGGCGGCGCACGATCTCGCCGAGCGTTCGGGCGTCGTGTTTCAGCAGCACGAAGGCTATCTCCCCGACGCCTCGCGCGCGGACCGCGAACGGCTGGGGAAGTCGCGCATCCGGCACCTTGCCGACCTCGGCGTTCTCGGTCCCGGATCGTCGCTGATCCATATGTACGTGATGGACGACGAAGAGCTCGATCTCCTCGCGCATTCGGGCACCCGCGTCATCTGGTGTCCGGCCGCCTATCTGCAGCTCGGCATCATCAGGCAGGCGCCAACGCGGCATCCTGAACTGCGCGACAGGGGAGGTTACGTGGCTGTGGCGACGGACGGCGCGCTGAACTGCGTCATCGGCGATGCCGGGGCGTGCGCCTACTGGGTGGCGGCGAGCGTCGGCCGGCCGATCACGCCCGCCGCCGTCATCGAGATGCAGACGATCGAGGCCGCCCGCTCCGCCGGACGCGAGGCCGATCTGGGCAGCATCGAAGTCGGCAAGCGGGCGGACATCGTCGTGCGCAACACCTCGACCTCCGATACGTCGCCGGGCGTGAACCCGGTCCATCAGCTCGCCCTGACATCGCGGGGCGGAACGACCGACACGGTGATCGTCGACGGCCGGATCGTGATGAGTCACGGCCGCAGCGTGCTTGCCGACGAGGAGCGCGTGATGGCGGAGGCGCAGGCATCGGTCAAGCGGCGGATGGCGCGGCTCGGGCTGACGGCCACGGCCTACTGGTAGCGCCGACGCCAGCGTCGGGTCATTTCGGAAGGAACGCTATGCCGGACGTGGAATGGATCAACCTCAAGGCGAAGCAGCTCCGCGAACTCGGGGCGACCGGCACCACGATCGCCATGGTGCCGGTCGGCTCCATCGAGCAGCACGGGCCGCATCTTCCGGTCCAGGTCGATGCCCTGCTCGTCGGCGAGGTCGCGCGGCGGGCGGCGAGGCTTGTCGCGCAGACCGACCCCATCGTCGTCGTCCCGACCATCTGGTCGGGCCTCGCGGAGCACCACATGTCGCTCGGCGGAACGCTGACCCTGGACCTGCCGACCTTTCACGCCCTCATCCGCTGCGTCGTCACCTCGCTGGTTCGCAACGGCTTCCGCAAGATCGTTCTCGTCAACGGCCACGGCGGCAACATGACCGGGCTCAACGCGATCGTCGGCAACTTGAGCGTCGAACACTCATTGCCGATCGCGCTGACCACCTACTGGGTGGCTGCCGAGGCCGAGTTCGCGCGCATCCTCGAGGCCCAGACGACGGTCAAGCACGCCTGCGAGGCGGAAACGTCCATGGTCCTGGCTCTCCGGCCGGACCTCGTTTCCATGGAATTGCTCGATGGCGTCGACGTGCCGGCCGAATGGGCCGGCGGCCAGGCCGACGTCTTCGTCTTTCGCTCGGTCGGCTCGTGGAGCCCGTCCGGGGTTGCGGGGGTTCCATCGGCCGCAACGGCCGAAAAAGGGGAGCGACTGTTGAACGCGGCGGCATCCGCCATCGCAGCGCGCTTGAGAGGCGGGGAACTCTGGCAGGGAGGCTGAGAACGGATCGAAGAGGCTGCCGTGCCAAGTCGCTTCGTTATTGGGGCGGGCTATACGAAGTCATGGCCCAATAAAGAAGCGTGAATTGGTGAAAAAGCGATCAGACTGCTTAGTATATAATGATCGCTTGACGTAGCGCAATTACTGTACGCTAATACAGAAGCACCGTGGGACCGGTCCGATGAGCTGCATCACCGCGATCAATGCTACGCCGATCTATGTAGAGCGGGTCGCGCCCTTTCGGAGTGCGCTGGGTCTGTCGACTGGATCGAGTTTCGGGATCGTTCGGATCGAGACGTCTGCCGGCGTTGCCGGTCTTGGCGAGATCTCGATGATCTGGAACGGCGATGGAGCGGCTCTTTGCCCCGTCGTCAACGACGTGCTGGCGCCGCCCCTCATCGGGCTCGACGCCTTCGACATCAATCGCGCCCACCAGCTGATGGACGAGGCGGTCCAGTTCTCGCGGGCTGCCAATCCCGCGAAGGCGGCCGTCGATATGGCGCTCCACGACATTGCCGGCCGGCTTCTCGATACGCCGGTCTACAATCTCCTCGGCGGCGTCGTCCGGACGTCGGTGCCGCTGTCGATGTCGATCCGCATCGCGCCGATTCCCGAGATGGTCGCCCAGGCGCAGGAGGCCATCGCGGCGGGCTTCAAGGGCGTCAAGATCAAGATCGGAATCGACCGGAAGCACGACATCGAGGCGGCGGCGGCGATCCGATCCGCACTCGGGCCGGAGGCGACGGTCAGGGTCGACGCCAACATGGGCTGGCGCGAGCGCAGCGAAGCCCTGTCGGTCATCCGCGAGCTCGCGCCGCTGAACATCCATTCGGTGGAGCAGCCGCTGCCCGCCGATCGCATAGCGGACCTGGCCTGGCTGCGCGACAACAGCCCGATTCCGATCATGGTGGACGAAAGCGTCTGGGGTCCGGACGACGCCGGGCGCGTGATCGAGGCGCGCGCCGCCGACATCATCAATGTCTATGTCAGCGAAGCCGGCGGATTGCGAAACGCCGCCAGAATCTTCGCCATGGCGGAGGCGGCCGGCATCGTGTGCACGATCGGCAGCATGCCCGAGCTCGGCATCGGCACGGCGGCACAGATGCATCTCGCCGTCGCAATGCCCCATCTGCTCGGACCGAGCGACGTCTGCGGCGTCGTCTACAACGCCGAGACCCTGATCAATGAAATCCTGCCGATCGGCGAGGGACTGGCGGGGATCCCGCTCGGGCCGGGACTTGGCGTCTCGCTCGACGAGGCGCGTTTCGAAGCACTCGCACGTCAACACGAGGTCCAAAAGGGAGAACGAGCATGCGCATGAACCGAAGGCGTCTAATGTCGTTGGTCGCCGCCGTCTCAGCGACCTGTGTACTCGCGTCAGGAGCCGTCGCGCAGCAGGTGCCCGCGCCCGGCCAAAGCCCGACGATCGACAAGATCAAGAAGGACGGCACGTTGCGGGTCGGCGTGGCGATCGCCTGGCCGTGGCTCGGGCAAGACCCGAAGTCCGGCAAGTACATCGGGGCGACCGCGGATCTCGGGGAGAAGCTCGCCCAGAACTCTCGGCGTCAAGCTCGAGTACATCCCATCGGGTTGGGACGTCATCGTCGCCGGCGTGCAGGCCAAGCAGTTCGAGCTTGCCCTCGCGCCCTTGTTCGCCAGCCCGAAGCGCATGGCGGTGATCGATTTCGCCAACTACGCCGAGGGCGGCACCTGCTACGCGGTGCTGAAGACGAACACCAAGGTGAAGGCCCTTGACGATCTCAACAAGCCCGATGTCGTGACCGGGACGTTCACGGGAACGGGCACCGAACAGGAGTTCGTGAAGAAGTATCCGAAGGGCAAGGTCAACAGCGTCGCGCAGGCGCCCGGCGGCGGAACCCGCGTTCTCGAGGTCATCAACGGCCGCATCGACACCGCCGCGTTCGACTCGCCCCTGGCGCTGGCCATCGAAGCGAAGTTCCCGCAGGTCCGCGTCGTTCCCAGTGCCCAGGAGTGTATCGCTCACCCCGATATTCCCATTCCGATCGGCACCGGTTTTGCCAAGGGTGACCCGGCCTTCGCGAAGTTCGTCGCCGAGGTCGTCGAGAAGATGAAGCCGGAGATGCAGAAGACGATCGAGAAGTATTCGACGCTCGAGTTCCTCCAGGATCAGTTGGGCTCGTGAGCGGATCGCGCGGCCGGACGGGGCATCTGTCCGGCCGCGACCGGGGTCGATGATCCATGCCCGGGAATGGCTACGTCTGGGACTTCAGCGCTTTTTTCAGGTTCCTGCCTTTCCTCCTCGACGGCCTGAAGGTCACCCTCTCTGTCAGCTTGCTGGCGATGGGCGTCGGGAGCGCCATCGGCCTTTTGGTGGCGCTTCTGCGGCTTTCGCCGATCGCCGTCCTGCGGTGGATCGCGGCGTTCTACGTCGATTTTCTGCGCTCGACGCCGCTCCTCGTGCAGTTGATCTGGGTCTATTTCGCGCTGCCTATCCTGCTCGGCTTCTCGCTCTCGCCGATCGTCGCCGGGGTCATGACCCTTGGCGCCTATTCCGGCGCATACCTCGCCGAGATCTTCAGGGCGGGTATCCTGTCCATCGCGAGCGGCCAGCGGCAGGCGGCGTTGGCGCTCGGCATGACGCCGGCTCAGGCCCTGTTTCGGATCATCCTGCCCCAGGCCGTCGTCAGAATGCTTCCTCCCATTGCCAGCACTCTCATCACCCTCGTCAAGGATTCCTCCCTCGTTTCGATCATCTCCGTGGCGGAGCTCATGTGGGCAGCCCAGTCGCTCGCCGCGATCTCCCTGAGGCCGGTGGAAGTGCTCACCGGGACGGGCCTGCTCTACGTTGCGATTACAGTTCCGCTGTCCCTCGCGGCCGAGGCCACTCGGCGCCGCTATCTGGCGACGTAGCGCCATGGGCTACGAGTGGGACTGGAGCGCTGTATGGTCAAACTGGCCGCTCTTGGCGGAGGGTGTCCAGATCACCATCCTGGCGACGATCGCCTGCATGTTCGCGTCGGTCATCCTGGCGCTGCCGCTGGCGTTTGCCCGCATGTCTCGCCTGTGGCTCGCAGTGCCGGCTCAGGTTTATGTCGAACTGTTCCGGAACATGCCGCTGCTCGTCCTCGTGTTCTGGATGTTCACCGCATTTCCGCTGCTGACGGGCATCACGCTTTCGCCGTTCCTGTCGGGCGTCGCGGCCCTGACGTTGAACCTCACCGCCTACATTTCCGAGATATACCGGGCCGGCATTAGCTCCATCTCGCAGGGCCAGACCCACGCCGCCCTCGCGCTCGGCATGACGCGGCTGCAGCTGCTGCGGCGGATCGTGCTGCCGCAGGCCCTGGTGCGAGTCACCCCGGCCCTTGGCAGCATGTGGGTCAGCCTGTTCAAGGACACCGCGATCCTCTCGGTGATCGGCGTCGGCGAACTCATGTACGAAGGCCGGCTCATCGCCACGGACACCTACCGCCCGCTCGAGGTGTTCACCGCGGTCGCGGTGATCTACTACATCCTCGCCTATCCGCAGGCGCTCGGGGTCAACTACCTGTACAGAAAGTTCCAGGTGCATGAGTGACGGCATGGGCGACGATCTCGTGCGGGTGGTCGGCCTGCACAAGCACTATGGCGACCTTCACGTCCTGCGCGGCGTCGATCTCGAGGTCCGGCGCGGCGAGGTCGTGGTTCTCATCGGTCCGAGCGGTTCGGGCAAGAGCTCGCTGCTGCGCTGCCTCAACCGGCTGGAGACGCCCTCGCAGGGCCACATCTTCATCAACGGCGTCGATATCACCCGGCCCGGCATCAACCTGCCGACCGTGCGGCGGAACATCGGCATGGTGTTCCAGCACTTCAACCTGTTCCCGCACATGACGGCGCTGGGCAATGTGGCCGAGGGCCCCCGCACGGTTCTGCGGATGAGTGGATCGGAGGCCAACGAGCGCGCCCGCGATCTCCTCCGCAAGGTCGGACTTTCCGAGAAAGAGAATGCGCAGCCGGCGCAGCTGTCGGGGGGGCAGCAGCAACGTGTCGCGATCGCTCGCGCGTTGGCGATGCAGCCCGAGATCATGCTTTTCGACGAGGTCACGTCGGCCCTCGACCCGGAACTCGTCGCCGGCGTGCTCGCGGTCATGCGCCGGCTGGCGGAAGAGGGCATGACCATGGTCGTCGTCACGCACGAAATGCAGTTCGCGCGTCAGGTCGGCGATCGGGTCCTGATGTTCGAGGAAGGCGCCATCGTCGAGCAGGGAAAGCCGGATGACCTTCTCCGCAATCCGAAGCATCTGTCGACGCAGCGCTTCCTGAGGAGCCTCCTCGCCGACGGCGCCTGAACGGGCTGGCAGGGGCGGCGTGGCTCGAACTCTCGACGGATCGGCGGAATCCCAGTGTGCGAATCCGATAGCCGTGCGGGGCAAGGCGAAAGCCCCTCTAGGCCAGCGTCGCGAGCGCGGCCCGCGTATCCGCGGGAATCTCGACCGGGCGCTGGCTCGCGCGGTCGACGTAGACGTGCACGAAATGCCCCTGCGCCGCCGCCATGGCGGCGCCCTCCTTGAAGATGGCGACGCGGTAGCGCACCGACGAGCGGCCGAGGGACGCGACGGCGATGCCGGCTTCGAGCGCGTCGGGAAACATGACGCTCTCGAAATAGGTGCAGCCGGTCTCGACGACCATGCCGACGATGGCGCTTTCGGCGATGCTCAGAAGGCCCTTCTCGATCAGCCAGCCGTTCACCGCGCTGTCGAAATAGGCGTAGTAATAGACATTGTTGACGTGACCGTAGACGTCGTTGTCGAGCCAGCGCGTCGCGATCGGCCGGAAGATCCTGAAGGCGGCGCGGCCGAGCCGCGTCGGGCGAGGGGAAGACGACGTCACCAGGCAGCCTCGTAGATGGCGCGCGCGTCGGCAAGGGCGAGCGGGCGCGGGTTGTTGACGAGAAGGCGCGTCTGCCGCATCGCGTCCTCGGCCATCATGCCCAGCGCGTCCTGCGGAATGCCGACGTCGCGCAGGCGCGGCTGCAGGCCGATCTCGGCGCACAGCGCCGCGAGCGCATCGCCGAAATCGACCCGTTCGCCGCGATCGGCGAGTTCGGGAAAGGCGTGCGGCACGAGGGCCGCGTAGGCGGTGGCGCAGACGCTCGCATTGAAGCGCAGCACGTGCGGCAGGACGAGGGCATTCGAGAGTCCATGCGGCACGCCGAAATGGCCGCCGATCGGATAGGCGAGGGCGTGAACGGCGGCGACCGGCGAATTCGCGAAGGCCTGTCCGGCGAGCATCGCGCCCAACAGCATCGCGGCGCGCGCTTCGCGATCGCCGCCCGCCTGCACGGCCTGCCGGATGTTGCGGCCGAGGAGGCGCAGGGCTTCCATGGCGAGCGTCTTCGAAAGCGGGTTGTTGTTGGCGCTCGTCGAGGTAAAGGCCTCGATCGCGTGCACCATCGCGTCGATGCCGGTCGCGGCGGTGACGTGCGGCGGCAGCCCCAGGGTGAGGTCCGGATCGAGCAGGGCGATGTCGGGAATAAGGAGCGGCGAGACGACCCCCTTCTTCTCGTGCGCGCCGGTGGTGACGATCGCGATCGGCGTCACCTCCGAGCCGGTGCCGGCGGTCGTCGGCACCGCGAGCAGCGGCAGCCGCGGGCCGCGGGCGAGGCCGACGCCGTAGATGCCGGCGAGGTCCTCGTCGCCGCGCAGCAAGAGCGCGACGAGCTTCGCGACGTCGATCGAGGAGCCGCCGCCGAAGCCGATCGCCGCCTCAGCGTCGAAGGCCCGGGCCGTCGCGACCGCCGCGAGCACCACCGCCTCCGGCGGATCGGCGACGACGCCGTCGAAGACGCAGGCGGCGACGCCGGCCTCTTCGAGGGCGCGCAGGGCGGGCGCGACGAGCCCGGCCTTGACGAGCCCCGCATCCGTGACGACGACGACCCGCGGCCCGAGCCGCAGGGCCGCGATCTCGCCGATGCGTGCGAGGCTGCCGGCGCCGAAGACGATCGACGGCACGGTGTTGAAGGCGAAGGGCGGGATGGCGGGCGAGGACATTCCGGAAGACGAGTTACGCCGGCCCGCGGCAAAGCTCAACGGGCGGCGCGCCGGTCAATCCTTGAATTCCTCGATGGCGTCGACCTTGCTCGGATAGAAGGCGAGGTGATTCCTGATCGCGGCGACCGCCGGAAACGGCTGCTCGTAGGTCCAGACCGCGTTCTCGCGCCTGAGCCCGCCGGCCGTGAGCGTGAAATAGGACGCCTCGCCCTTGTAGGGGCAATGGGTGTGGTGGGGGGTGCGCTCGTAGAGGTCCATTTTCGCGTCCGTGCGCGGGATGTAGAGAACCGGCGGCAGGGTCGCTTCCCTGAGCGTCAGCGCGCGGGTCGTCTCGGCGACGATGAAGCCGCCGAGCACCACCCGGACCCGGTGCGGGTTCGGCGTAATCGCGATCGGATGGTCCGGACCGGGCTCCTTCATCGGGGCTCCTCCTCGACCCTAAGGTAGGGCGGAACGCGGCCGCGCAGAAGACCCTCAGCCGCGCGGCTTCTCGCCCGTGCCGTGCTCGACCGCATCGAGGGCTTCGGCGAGGCGCATCTTCGCCGAGCCCGGCCGGAGCGGCTTTTGCTGGCTCGCGTGCGGCGCCCAGCCCGAGAGCCAGACCATCTCGAAGGTCGCCGGCACGCGTCCGTCCGGATCGGCGAAGGTCGCCCGGTAGAGCGCCGCCGCCCGCAGGAGCGTTTCCCGGCGAAGCGGCCGGCGCCGGCGCTCGGCGAGCGGGTTTGCGAGGCCCATCGCGCGCAGGTCGCGCATCAGCGCGAAAGGATCGGCATAGCGCACGCGCACGGTTTCGGAATCGGCGACCGGCAGGGCGAAGCCGGCGCGCTGCAACAGGCCGCCGAGGTCGCGCACGTCGGCGAAGGGCGCGACGCGCGGGCTCGCGCCGCCCTCGATCTCGGCCTCGGCCCGCGTGAAGGCCTGGCGCAATTCCGTGAGGGTGGCGCCGCCGAAGAGGCAGCCGAGGAAAAGCCCGTCGGGCTTCAGCGCGCGCCGGATCTGCACCAGCGTGCCGGGCAGGTCATTGACCGCCTGCAGCGACAAAAGCGACACCGCAAGATCGAAGCGTTCGTGCGCGAAGGGCAGGCGCTCCTCGTCGCCGAAGACGGCTCCCGCCTCCGGCAGCGGCGAGAGCCGCGCAACGGTCCCGCCCCGGCGGGCGAGGGCCAGAGCGGCGGCGTTCGTCGGCGTGCCGACGTCGAGGATCAGGGGAAAGGGGCGAAGGACCGTCTCGAGCCGTTCCTCGAGGTCGGCGACGGCGCGGTCGAGGAGAAAGCCGGCATGGCCGCCGCCCATCGCCCGCGCCAGGCGGCGGCGGACGAGGGCGCGGTCGAAGACGACGGGGACGCTCATGCCGGGCCCGATATGGCGCGCCGACTCGGAAACGGAAAGGCCTGCCGCTCAGTCGCGCTCGAAATCCTCCTGCGCGGAGCGCGAGGCCGGCGACTTGCGGGCGGCAATGTTGGCCGCGTCGGCGATCTCGGCGTTCGAGCGCGTCACGCGCACTTCACCGCCTTTCTCCGGCGGCACGTCGCTGAAGGGATGCAGCCCCGCCTTGGAACCGCTCTTCGGTCGGCCGCCGTCCGGGTCGACGGCGAGAGCCGGATCGAGCTTCTTCGAGGTGCCCATGGTGCCGGCCGCCTTCGCGACGGCGCGCCTGACGTCGCCCGCCTCGTTGCGGCTCGTCGGCCCGGCGACGAAGTCGCCCCGGTCCGTTTCGGCCATCTCGTCCAAAGCCGCCTCGACCTCGGGTTCGGGCTCTTCGCCCCGCTTGTCGCGCGCCATGCGCACTCCTTTCGCCCCGTCAGGGCGGCAACGCCGCGGGGCGGGAGCGGTTCCGGCTAGGGACTGACCCGGCCCTCCCACTCCTCGTTGCCGTACATCGCCGGAGCGCGGCAATAGCAGGGCGCGCCGAGGGGCCGGCGGCCGGCCAGCGGACAGAAGAAGGGCGCGGGCGGCGAAAACAGGGTGCCCGGAGACATGGTCTCGCAGTTCAGGCCGAGGGCGCGCGCCGGCCGCCTGCCGTAATCGGGGGGCGGATCGTAGGGCTGCGCCGCGGCCGCCCCGGCAAGACAGGCGAGCGCGAGCGCGGCGAGGGACGTGCGCTTGAGCGGGACCGGCATCGGGAACTCTCCAGAGTGGATCGCCCCCGGCTATAGGAGGCCGCGCGCGATCCGTCATCCGGATCGTTCCGCCGTCACGACGCGAGGGGGAAACAGATCTTCGTGCAGGAGCCGCGCTCCGCCGGGCACGGGTCGATGCGGCCGAAGAGCTGGCCGACGAAGGCCTTGACGAGGGTGAGGCCGAGGCCGCCGGCGCGCGGTTCCACGATGCCGCGGCCGTCGTCGGAGACCTCGATGCAGACTTCGCCGATGTCGTGGCTGGCCGAGAAGCGCACGAGGATCGTACCGCCGCTTTCGTCGAAGGCATACTTCAGCGAGTTGGTGACGAGCTCGTTCACGATCAGTCCCGCCGGAACGACCTTGTCGATCGGAATATCGGCCCGGTCGGCCTCGACCTCGATGCGGATGCCGTCGCGATGCGGATCGATGTTCGCGCAAAGCGCGCGCAGATAGTCGGCGAAGTCGACATTGCCGCTTGTGCCGCCGCGGAAACTGAGCTGGTCGTGGGCAAGCGCGATCGCATGAATGCGGTCGATGACGCTCGCGAAGCGCGCCTTGTTGCCCTCATCCAACGCGGCGCGTCGCTGCAGCGAGAGAAACGAGATGATGACCTGAAAATTGTTCTTCACCCGATGCTGCAATTCGCGCAGCAGGATATCGGCCTGGACGCCGGCGTGCGCGCTTTCGGCGAGAGAATCGAGCAGGCTCCGCTCCGTCTCGATTCGCTGCATCGCCATGCCGAGGATGTTCGCGAAGGTGGTGAGGAAGAGCGTGTCCGCCTCGTCGAAATGGCGCGGCGTCGCGGTGTCGACCTCGAACACGCCCCAGAGGCGCCCGTCGACGCGCAGCGGCACGTTGAGCAAGGCGACGACGCCGTGCTCCCTGAGCACGGGCGAGAGCCTGTATTCGCCGGAGCCTTCGATGTCGTCGATCGCGACCGCGGCCGCGGTCTGGAAGCAGCGTCCGGGCGGCGAGGCCTGATCGATCGGCAAGGCGACGTGACCGACGACGCCGGGTTTCCAGCCGACGCCCGCCTCGATCAGGAGATCGGCCGTCTCCGGCCGATAGCGCAGCACCTTGACGTGGCGGATGCGCGTCACCCGCGAGACCTGCGCCACCGCATGATGCAAAAGCCGCTGCGACGGCAACGTTTCCGCCGCGATCCGGCTGAAGCCGGCGAGCGCCTGCTGATACTCGGCGAGCCGTCCGGCGCGGTCGTCGACATTCGGGATGCGGTTGTCCATCGGCCCTTTTCGCGCTCATCGCTCGGACGGGAACAACGCGCGAATGGCGAAGGTGTTTCCTTGAGCGCGACACAGGCACTCACACGTCTTCGCCTCTCCCCGCTTGCGGGGAGAGGGTTTCGGCCTTGCCGAAACGAGCGGAGCGAAGCGAAGCGGGGGTGAGGGGGCAGCGCCGGAAAAGGCGCCTTGCCTTGCCGCAGCGCCCCTTCCGGCCCCGTCCCCTCCCCCTCGCAGGCTTGCCGCCTTCGGCGGCCCTCTCCCCGCCAGCGGGGAGAGGCGATGCCCTCAATTCAGCGCCACCCCTGCCGGGCGTTTCTGCGCGCCGACGGTGACGTCGCCGATCATCAGCCCCATCGGGCCGAGGCGGACGCGGACCGTCTCGCCGTCGTGGATCTCGCCGGAGAGGATGAGTTCGGCGAGGGGATCCTGGACGTGCTTCTGGATCACGCGCTTCAGGGGCCGCGCGCCGTAGGCGGGATCGTAGCCCTTCTCGGCCAGCCAGCCGCGCGCCTCGGGATCGAGGACGAGGGTGATCTTGCGCTCGTCGAGAAGCTTTTGCAGACGCCCCATCTGGATGTCGACGATGGCCCCCATCTCGCTCCGCTTCAGACGGTGGAACAGGATGATCTCGTCGACGCGGTTCAGGAACTCCGGCCGGAAATGCGACCGCACGACCGCCATCACTTCGCCGCGCACCGCATCCGAGTCCTCGCCCTCCTTCTGCGCGACGAGATATTCGGAGCCCAGATTCGAGGTCATCACGATGAGCGTGTTGCGGAAGTCGACGGTGCGGCCCTGGCCGTCCGTGAGGCGGCCGTCGTCGAGCACCTGCAGGAGCACGTTGAAGACGTCGGGATGCGCCTTCTCGATCTCGTCGAAGAGCACCACCTGGTACGGCCGCCGCCGCACCGCCTCGGTGAGCGCGCCGCCCTCCTCGTAGCCGACATAGCCCGGCGGCGCGCCGATGAGACGGGCGACCGAATGCTTCTCCATGTATTCCGACATGTCGATGCGGATGAGCGCGCCGTCATCGTCGAAGAGGAAGCCGGCAAGCGCCTTCGTCAACTCGGTCTTGCCGACGCCGGTCGGGCCCAAGAACATGAAAGAGCCGATCGGCCGGTGCGGATCCTGCAACCCGGCGCGGGCGCGGCGGACCGCGGTCGAGACCGCCTCGACGGCCTCGCGCTGGCCGACGACGCGCTTCGCCAGCGCCGCTTCCATCTGCAACAGCTTCTCGCGTTCGCCTTCGAGCATCTTGTCGACCGGCACGCCGGTCCAGCGCGAGACGACCTGCGCGACGTGGTTCGGCGTCACCGCCTCTTCCATCAGGCCGCCGCCGTTCCCGGCGGCCTCGATCTCGGCGAGCTCCTTGTCGAGGCCGGGAATGATGCCGTAGGCGAGTTCGCCGGCGCGCTGATACTGGCCCTGGCGCTGCGCGCTCGCGAGTTCGTTGCGCGCGTCGTCGAGCTTCTTCTTCAACTCCGCCGCGCGGCCGAGCTTGTCCTTCTCCGCCTTCCAGCGGGTGGTGATGGCGGCCGAACGCTCCTCGAGATCGGCAAGCTCCTTCTCGAGCCGGGCGAGGCGCTCCTTCGAGGCGGAATCGGTTTCCTTCTTCAGGGCCTCCGCCTCGATCTTCAGGCGCACGATCTCGCGGTCGACGGTGTCGAGTTCCTCCGGCTTCGAATCGACCTGCATGCGCAGCCGCGAGGCGGCCTCGTCGACGAGGTCGATCGCCTTGTCGGGCAGGAAGCGGTCGGTGATGTAGCGGTTCGACAGGGTCGCGGCGGCGACGAGGGAGGAGTCCATGATGCGCACGCCGTGGTGCTGCTCATACTTCTCCTTCAGCCCGCGCAGGATCGACACCGTGTCCTCGACGGAGGGCTCGCTGACGAAGACCGGCTGGAAGCGCCGCGCCAGAGCCGCGTCCTTCTCGACGTGCTTGCGGTATTCGTCGAGGGTCGTCGCGCCGACGCAGTGCAATTCGCCCCGGGCGAGCGCCGGCTTCAGGAGGTTCGAGGCGTCCATGGCCCCGTCCGCCTTGCCGGCGCCGACGAGGGTGTGCATCTCGTCGATGAACAGGATGATGCCCCCTTCCGCGGACGTGACCTCCTGCAGCACCGCCTTCAGGCGCTCCTCGAACTCGCCGCGATATTTCGCGCCGGCGATGAGGGCGCCCATGTCGAGGGCGAGGAGCTGCTTGTCCTTGAGGCTCTCCGGCACGTCGCCGTTGACGATGCGCAGGGCGAGGCCCTCGACGATCGCCGTCTTGCCGACGCCGGGCTCGCCGATGAGGACGGGGTTGTTCTTCGTGCGCCGCGACAGAACCTGAATGGTGCGCCGGATTTCCTCGTCGCGGCCGATGACCGGGTCGAGCTTGCCTTCGCGGGCCGCCTCGGTGAGGTCGCGGGCGTATTTCTTCAGGGCGTCGTAGGCGTTCTCGGCCGTGGCGCTGTCGGCGGTGCGGCCCTTGCGGAGGGCGTTGACGGCGGCGTTGAGGTTTTGGGCGGTGACGCCGGCCTGGGCGAGGATGCGCCCGGCCTCGCTGTCCTTGTCGGCGGCAAGCGCAATCAGCATGCGCTCGACCGTGACGTAGGAATTGCCGGCCTTGTCCGCCGCCTTTTCGACGGCGTCGAAGAAGCGCATCAATTCGCGGGTCGCCTGCGGCTGCGAGGCGGCGCCGGAAACCTTCGGCTGCTGCGCGAGCCAGCGCTCGACGGCGGCGAGGGCCTCGCGGGAGCGGCCGCCGGCCCGGTCGATGAGGCCGGCCCCGAGGCCTTCCGGGTCGTCGAGCAGCACCTTGAGAACGTGGCCCGGCGCGAGCTGCGGATGGCCTTCGCGCATGGCGAGCGACTGCGCCGCCTGCACGAAGCCCCGGGCGCGCTCGGTGTATTTTTCGAAATTCATAGGGTCCCCCTTAGAGGTCCGCGCGCCCTGCAAGAGGCCCGCGCGAAACGCCGTGAAGGCGGGCCTTCCCGGAAGCGCCCGCCGGGCTCATTTGGTGTTGCGGGCGCGCCACAGCAAGAGGTGGAACCGCCCTCCGCGGCCGGCATTGTTCCCTCGCACCATTCCCGCCAGGAGGCGCCGACATGACAACCGATCAGCGCGACCCGCGTTCCGAGGCCGAGAAGGCGAGGGCCGACCTCATGCGCAACGAGGCCATGGGCCTCGGCGTGCCCGAGAGCCCCCTCGAGCGGCAGCCCTCGGTGACCCCGGAGACCTTCGGCGAGACCGGAAAAAAGGCCCGCCTCCTGTCCGGCACCGACCAGGGCGTCGAGGCCGGCGGCGCGCGCCCGCAGGCCGGCTCCGGCGGCGAGGCGCCGGCCCTCGCCGAAGCCGAGCAGGTCGCGAAGGGCCGCGACGCCACCGCGCCTGTGCGGCCGCAGGAAGGGGCGGACGAGGACGTCCTGTCGAGAGCAAGGGAGTGAGGCCTGCGGCCAGGGGCAGGTTCGCCGCGGTCTCGCTGACGTCCGAGACGGCGCTTCCCGGTGCGGATCGTCCAGCGGCGTCGTGCGGAAGCGAACCGCCATTCGCGCGCCGGCGGCTGGCCTCGATCTCGGCGTGCAAACCCGTCCCCGGGAGGCGGCCGGGGCATGTCCCGTGCGGTCAAGCGGCCCCGGCGGCGCCTGCCTAGGGATGCCCCGATGCCGCGCCGGCCGACCCAACGCGGGCTGGACGCGGTGCCCTTCGGGAGAATTTGTCCATGTCGCAACGATTGAAAATGACGTCCTGGGCGATCGCCCTGTCGATGCTGTCCGGGATCGCCGC
The DNA here is from genome assembly GCA_963754975.1 of uncultured Alphaproteobacteria bacterium. Taxonomy (GTDB): domain Bacteria; phylum Pseudomonadota; class Alphaproteobacteria; order Rhizobiales; family Beijerinckiaceae; genus Microvirga. The sequence goes on from CAVWII010000007.1 coordinate 506,992, forward strand.
GACGGGCACTTCGGCGGCCGTATCGGAGCAGGAGGCGAGGGAGATCGCCACCGAAGCCTACATCTATTTCTACCCGCTCGTGACGATGGATCGTGACGCGCAAGCAGTTCACGAACGTCGAGCCCGGCAAGGTGCCGTTCAAGGGGCCGATGAACACGTTCGTCAACGTGCCGGAGTACCCGCCGGCGGACTTCAAGGGCGTGGTGCGGCCGAATTTCGACACGCTCTATTCGAGCAGCTTGGCTCGATCTGACAAAGGAGCCGGTCGTCATCTCGGTTCCGGACACGAACGGCCGCTACTACCTGCTGCCGATGCTCGACATGTGGACGGACGTGTTCGCCTCGCCCGGCTGGCGCACCACGGGCACGCAGGCCGGCCACTTTCTCGTCGCGCCGCGCGATTGGCGGCCGGACCTGCGCGAGCGCTTCGCCGAGGAGTTCAAGCTGCCGGCGGGGACGCAGCGCATCGACGCGCCGACGCCCTACGTCTGGATCATCGGCCGCACGCAAGACGGACGGTCCGGCGGACTACGACGCGGTCCACAAGATCCAGGCCGGCTTCAAGATCACGCCGCTGTCGGATTGGGGCAAGACGCCGAAGCCGGCCGAGGTGAAGATCGATCCGAGCGTCGACATGAAGACGCCGCCGAAGGTGCAGGTCGACTCCATGCCGGGCACGACAGTACTTCGCCTACGCGGCGGAGCTCCTGAAGGTCGAACCCGCCGCACATCACCGACGAGCCGATGCTCGCGCGCCTGAAGCGGATCGGCCTCGAGGCCGGCAAGAGCTTCGACGTCGACAACGCTCGACTCCGGCGGTGCAAGAAGGCGCTCGACGCGGCGCCGGCCGCGGCGCAGCCGCTCATGGAATGGAAGATCGAAGACGCTCGCCCGCGTCGCCAACGGCTGGTCGATGAACACCGACACGATGGGCGTCTACGGCAACTACTATCTCAAGCGCGCCATCGTCGCCCAGCTCGGCCTCGGCGCCAATCTGCCCGAGGACGCGATCTATCCGCTCAACCTCGTCGACGACGACGGCAAGCCGCTCGACGGCGCCAACCGCTACACGATTCACTTCGACAAGGGCGACGATTCCGCCGGTCGACGCCTTCTGGTCGATCACGCTCTACGACCCGCAGGGCTTCCAGGTCGGCAAACGGCCTCAATCGCTTCGCGCGTGAGCAGCTGGATGCCGTTCAAGTACAACGCCGACGGCTCGCTCGACCTCTTTTTCCAGAACGAGAGTCCGGGCAAGGACAAGGAGGCGAACTGGCTGCCGGCGCCGAAGGGGCCGTTCAACCTGACCATGCGCCTCTATGCGCCGAAGACGGAAGCGCTCACGGGCCGCTGGCAGCCGCCGCCGGTGACGAGGGCCGATCCGGTCTCGTTCCTGACTGCGCAATGATCGCCGAGGGCGCCGCCGCCGCGGCGCCCGTTCACTCGGTGGCGCCGCCGCCGTCATCGGCGTCGAAATGCCGGCCCTCGCGGTCGAGATGCAGGTAGCCGGCATTGAAGAAGCTCGCGCGCCGGAGCGCCGCGAGATCGGGAATGCCGAGTTCCCTGCCGCGCAGCGAGATGAGGCCGGAGCCGCGCAGTTCCTGAAGCGTGCGGTTCACGTGCACGGTCGACAGGCCCGTCGCGTCGGCGATTTCGGATTGCGTGATCGGCAGGTCGCAGGTGGCGCCGTTCGCGAGGCCGACCGCGCGCAGGCGCAGGAAGAGCTCGCAGAGCAGGTGGCCGAGGCGCTCGAAGGCGGCGCGCTGGCCGAGATTGACGGTCCATTCCCGTTGGATCGCGCCGGAGACGAGGCTCTCCCAGGCGAGGGCCTGGGCGACGCGGGGATGGTCGGCGGCGACCTTTTGGAGAATCTCGTGCGGGATTTCGGCGATCGTCATCGGCGTCAGCGCGCCGATCGAGTGATCCATCTGGCGCAGGAGGAAGACGTTGAGGTCGCACACGTCCCCCGGCACGAACAGCGCGATCACCTGACGGCGGCCATCCTCGAGGGTCTTGTAGCGGCAGGCCCAGCCGTCGAGGACGACGATCGCGTCGCGCGGCTTCTCGCCCTCCCGGATGACGTCCTCCCGCGCCGGGATGCGGCGCACCCGCTCGCCCGTCGCCCGCGCCAGGAAGCGCTTGTCCTCGGCCGAAAGCCGGGCGAAGCATTCGAGCTTGCGGATGAGGAAATTGTCCATGCGTCGACCCGCGTCGGCGGAGCGTTCTTGCCCGCATCGCGACGGCTACGGAAGGTTACATGAACACAGTCCTAATGTCTCGGAATGGCGTCCCGGTCTCGCCGAAACGGCAGGACCGCCTTGCAAAGGGCGTGCGATCGGTCTAGGGAAGCCGTTCGGGATTTGGCCGATGGTCGGCGCTTTCCAGCCTTCGGGCTGTTTGCGCGACGCGGCCGGCTCTCTCCTTATTTTCGACCCCGCGATGGCCTGAACCGCTCCGGCGGCGCGGCCGGCGAGGGCACACCGTTTCGAGAGGATGGTATCCGTGCAGGTTCTCGTTCGCGACAACAACGTCGATCAGGCCCTCCGCGTCCTGAAGAAGAAGATGCAGCGCGAGGGCGTCTTCCGCGAGATGAAGCAGCGCAAGGCTTACGAGAAGCCGTCCGAGCGCAAGACCCGCGAAAAGGCCGAGGCCGTGCGCCGCGCCCGCAAGGCCGCCCGCAAGCAGGCCCAACGCGAAGGCCTCCTGCCGGCGCCGAAGCGCGTCGTGAAGACCGGCCCGGGCATGCGCCCGCGCCCGTAGGCGACCGCGCCGAGACTGCGCAGACGCAAGCCCGGCCCCGCGGCCGGGCTTCGTCGTTTCGGCAAGGCCGGCCGAGCGGATTGCGCCGTCAGTGCATTATTGTCCTTTCCCCGGCAACCGTTCGTTAACCCCGCGCGGGGTTTTTTGTGGCTGTGTCGTCCGCCCGCGCGGATCGTGTGCGGACTGACACAGAACGGCCCCAAAGCTTCGCGGTAATCAGTTGGAAGACGCTGAAGATGAACGGAAATTCAGATTTGGCGGCGCAACGGGCGAGATCGCGCTGCGAGAGCGCCGAAGCGGAACGAACGACCGGCGGCCCCCGTTATCGGGGCCAAACTCCTCGGAGCGGAGCTCAGCCATGACCTCGATCGTGAAGAAGACAATCCTCGCCGGCCTCGCCGCCCTGACCATGGGCGCCGGCGTCGCGGCGACCACGACCTCGGCGGAAGCGCAGGTCGTCTACGGCCGCGGCTACCGTGGCTATCACGGCGGCTACGGCTACCGCCCGGCCTATTACGGCCCGCGCTACGGCTATTACGGCTATCGCCGCTATAACGGCGGCGCCGTCGCGGCCGGTGTCGTCGGCGGCCTCGCTCTCGGCGCGCTGGCCGCCGGCGCGGTGGCTCCGGCCTATGCCGCTCCCGTCTACGGCGATTGCTGGATCGAGCGCCGCCAGGTCGCCGACGAGTGGGGCAACCTCTACGTCCGCCGCGTCCGCGTCTGCAACTGACCGCCGTTTCGTCAAGGCCCCGCTCCGGCGGGGCTTTCTCGTCGGCGGCGATTTGCGGTCGCGACGGGAAGCGCGTAGAGGCTGAAGCTTCCGCTTCCACCGTCCGGCCGCCCATGACCATCCGCTTCCACCGCGGCGATCTGCCCGCCGAGCTATCGCGCCCGGCGCCGCGATCGCCGTCGACACCGAGACCCTCGGCCTCAATCCGCATCGCGACCGACTCTGCGTCGTCCAGATCTCGACGCGGGGACGGCGACGCCGACGTGGTGCAGATCCTGCAGGACGGCCGCGCCCGCCAGAGCGCCTCGCGCGGCTCCTCGCCGATGAGAGCGTGCTCAAGATCTTCCATTTCGCCCGCTTCGATCTCGCCGTGCTGTTCCACGCCCTCGGCGTCATGCCGCGGCCCGGTCTACTGCACCAAGATCGCCTCGCGGCTCACGCGCACCTATACCGACCGGCACGGGCTCAAGGATCTCGTGCGGGAACTGCTCGGCGTCGATCTCTCGAAGCAGCAGCAATCCTCGGACTGGGGCGCCGAGACGCTGACGCAGGCGCAGCTCGAGTACGCCGCCTCCGACGTGCTGCACCTGCACGCCCTGCAAGGCGAAGCTCGACATCATGCTCGAGCGCGAGGACCGGCTCGGCATCGCCCACGCCTGCTTCGCCTTCCTGCCGACGCGGGCCCAGCTCGACCTCCTCGGCTGGCCGGACACCGACATCTTCGCGCATAGTTGACGAACGTCCTGCATGTCCGCTTATGCCGTGCAGGCCGCATCGCACGCCATAACTTCGCCACGGGCCTCGGGCATCGCGCCCGGTCGAAATTCGGACGGGCCGATGGCGGACAGCGAGCGGTAGCGCGTGGAGTCCTGGCGGACAGCAGATGGTCGACGGGCGGGTGCGACCGACGCGCCGGTCGATCCGCGCATGCGCGCCTTCGCGCAGGCGCGCAGCGTCATTCCCGCTGCGGTCCGCTTCTCAGCGTCGCAATCCCCCTCGGCGCCGTCCATCGCGATCGTCGCCATCGTCGTCGTCGCCATTCTTCGATCCGTTCCGGCAGCATCGAGCGGCTTGACCGTCGGGCCGGTCTCGGCCTTTCGGGCACCAAGGTCACGATGGAGAATCCGCGCCTCACCGGCTATCAGGAACGACAACGCGGCCCTACGAGGTCACGGCCATCGCTGCGCATGCAGGACGTCCGCAAGCCGAACCTCATCGAACTGAAGGACATGCGGGCCCGCCTCGTCACCGACGACAGGGCGCGACGCCCGGCTCGAGGCGGCGACCGGCGTGTTCGACACCCAGAAGGAACAGCTGCGAGCTGCAACAGGACATCCGGGTCACGACCGACACCGGCCAGGACGAAGCCCGGCTGCTGCCGCCTCCGTCGATTTCAAGGCCGGCACCGTGGTCTCGCGCGAGCCCGTCACCGTCACGCTGACCAATGGCGTGGTCGAGGCCGGATCGGACTCGAGGTGAGCGACAACGGCAAGATCATTGCATTCGTGGGCCGCGTTCGCACCGTGCTTCGAGAGCGCGAGCGGCGATCGCAGGCCGGGACGCCGCCGCCGCGAGCCGCGAAGCCGCGCGCCGCGCGGACCTCACGGCTGAACCGACGAGCTTGCAGCCCATGAACAGGAGGATCGGAATCGACCTGCCGCCCTGGCCGCAGCGCTGCTGCTCGCGGTCCGCGCTCTGCGCTCGCCGAAGCCCTCGCAGCCGCAGCGCCCGCCGCAGGCAACGCCGCCGGCAAGGACCGCCTCGCGCCGTTCGGCGACCTCGGCTCGACAGCAAGGAGCCGATCAAGATCGACGCCGACAGCCTCGACGTCTTCGACAGGGAGAGCCGCGCGGTGTTCACCGGCAACGTCGTCGCCGTGCAGGGCGACAGCACGATGAAGTGCACGACCCTGACGGTGTTCTACGAGCCGCGCAAGGGCGAGGCCGCAGGCCGGCGCGAAGCCGGCCCCCGCGCCCGCGGCGCAGGGCTCGACCGACAAGCCGATCAAGAAGATCGATTGCAAGGGCCCGGTCACCATCGTCTCGAAGACGCAGATCGCGACCGGCGACAACGCCACCTTCGACCGGCGTCGCCAACAAGGTCATCCTCACTCGGCAACGTCGCCCTGACCGACGGCCCGAACGTCACGCGCGGCGAGCGGATCGTCTACGACCTCAACACCGGCGTCGCCAACGTCGAGACGAATGCCGGGCGAGCCGCGTGAAGGCCCTGTTCGTGCCGGGCAGCGCGCCCGAGACGGCCGGGCGGCGGCGAAGGCCGAAGCCGAAGAACGCCGCCACGAACTGACGCCGGCGCAGCGTCCGGTCCGGTGGGCGATGAGCGCCCGTTCCCAGCGCTGAGGCAAGGCCGCCGCCTCTGGCGCCCGGAGAGCGCCGGCGCCGGGATCGATCGGCCGCGCATTGCGCGTCCTGCGCGCCCGTGCCTACGTCACCGTCGTCATCGACGCGCCACCGCCGCCGTGAACTGTCTTGTTCGGACGCGACTCGCCCAGCCGCCCTGCCCGCCGGCGAGGTGCCCCTCGACGGGGCGACTTCGTCCGCCGCTCGGCGGGCGCGGCGTCCGAGCCGGTCTTCGGCGGCCCCGGCGTCCTCGCCGTCAAGGGTCTGAAGAAGAGCTATCGCGGCCGCACCGTCGTGCAGGACGCGGCCCTCGCCGTGCGCGCCGGCGAGGCGGTCGGCCTGCTCGGCCCGAACGGCGCCGGCAAGACGACGATCTTCTACATGATCACCGGGCTCGTCTCGGCCGATCGCGGCGTCATCACGCCTCGACGGGCACGACGTCACCGGCCTGCCGATGTACCGCCGCGCGCGGCTCGGCATCGGCTACCTGCCGCAGGAGGCCTCGATCTTCCGCGGCCTCAACGTCGAGGACAACATCCGCGCCGTGCTCGAAGTCGTCGAGCCGAGCCGCAAGGAGCGCGAGCGCAAGCTCGACGCGCTGCTCGAGGAGTTCAACATCGCCCGCCTGCGCAAGGCGCCCTCGATCGCGCTGTCGGGCGGCGAGCGCCGGCGCTGCGAGATCGCCCGGGCGCTGGCCGGCGAGCCGTCCTTCATGCTGCTCGACGAGCCCTTCGCCGGCATCGACCCGATCGCGGTCGGCGACATCCAGAACCTCGTCCGCCACCTCACCCGCCGCGGCATCGGCGTGCTCGATCACCGACCACAACGTCCGCGAGACGCTCGGCCTCATCGACCGCGCCTACATCATCCATTCCGGCCGCGTGCTGACCGAAGGCCGCGCCGCACGAGATCGTCGCCAACGAGGACGTCCGCCGGCTCTATCTCGGCGAGGATTTCCGGCTCTGAGCCCGGCCCGGGCACCCCTGGGGCGTCCTGCCGCGGCCGATGGCAGCCGCCGCTTTCGCCACAAAGTCTTTTGACGCTGCGCTGCACAAGCGCTAGAACCACTAAGGGGCATGCAAGAAGCATGCCGGAACGCGGCCCGACGGCCGGCGGAGTGGGCGTAGCGCATGGGTTTGCTGCAACGGCTCGAAATACGCCAGGGCCAGTCCCTGGTGATGACGCCGCAGCTTCTGCAGGCGATCAAGCTCCTGCAACTCTCCCATCTCGACCTCATCGCCTACGTCGACGCCGAGCTCGAGCGCAACCCGCTCCTCGAGCGCGGCGAGACCGAATCGGACGGCCCCATCGCAGGCCGATGCCGGCGCCGAGACCGCCCGACGCGGCGCGACGAGCGTCGCTCGCCGACGCCCTGCGAACCGAGCCGCGAGGCGATCGAGCGGGAGCTCGAGACCGGTCTCGACAACGTCTTCCCGGAGCGAGAGCCCGGTTCTCGCCCGCGAGGCCGGCGGCGAGGGCGACCTCGCGCCCGCTCGTCCGCCTCGCCCTGGACCGGCAGCGGCGGCGGCCGCGGCTTCGACGAGGACGGCCCCGATCTCCAGGCGACGCTGACCGCGCGAGGCGACCCTCGCCGAGCATCTCGAAGCGCAGCTCGATCTCGCGACGCGCGACCCGATCGAGCGGCTCGTCGGCCGCCACCTCATCGATGCGATCGACGAGGCCGGCTATCTCGGCGAGCCCGTCGCCGAGATCGCCGAGCGCCTCGGCGCCGGGCGAGGCGGCGGTCGAAACGGTGCTCGCGCCTCGTCCAGAGCTTCGATCCGCCCGGCATCGCCGCCCGCGAGCCTCGCCGAATGCCTCGCCCTCCAGCTCCGGGAGCGCGACCGCTATCGATCCGGCCATGCCGGCGCTCCTCTCCCGCCTCGATCTCGTCGCCAGGCGCGATCTTCTCGGCCTGCGGCGGCTCTGCGGCGTCGACGACGAGGATCTCGCTCGACATGCTGGCCGAGATCCGCCCCTCGAGCCGAAGCCCGGCCGCGCCTTCGGCGCCGCGCCGGTCGAGGTCCTGGTGCCCGACGTCTTCGTCCGCGCCGCGCCCGGACGGCGCCTGGCTCGTCGAGCTCAACCCGGACACCCTGCCGCGCGTTCTCGTCAACCAGATCTATTACGCCCGCGTCTCGAAGACGGCGAAGAGCGAGGCGGACAAGACCTTCCTCGCCGATTGCCTGCAGACCGCCAACTGGCTCACCCGCTGCCTCGACCAGCGCGCCAGGACCATCCTCAAGGTCGCGACCGAGATCGTGCGCCAGCAGGACGGCTTCTTCCGCGCACGGCGTCGCGCATCTGCGCCCGCTCAACCTGAAGACCGTCGCCGACGCGATCGGCATGCACGAATCGACCGTCTCGCGGGTGACCTCGAACAAGGCCGATCGGCACGAGCCGCGGCACCTTCGAGATGAAGTACTTCTTCACGGCCGCCATCGCCGGCGCCGCCGGCGCCGAGGCGCATTCCTCGGAGGCCGTGCGCCACCGCATCAAGCAGCTCATCGACGGCGAGAGCGCCGGAGGACGTGCTCTCGGACGACGCCCTCGTCCAGAAGCTGCGCGAGGAGGGCATCGACATCGCCCGCCGCACCGTGGCGAAGTACCGGGAATCGCTGCGCATCCCCTCCTCGGTCGAGCGCCGGCGCGAGAAGCAGGCGCTGCTGCGCGCCTCCTGAACGCCGCGTCAAGTCTTGTTCTGCGGACAAGAAAGCGGCCTCTTCGTGAGCTGATGTCGTGCATGTCGAGCGAGGAGGAGCGTCATGACTTGCGGGTCTCCGGCAAGAACCTCGACATCGGCGAAGCCTTGCGGGCAAGGTCGAGGACGCGGGTCGCGGGCGCGCTCGCGAAATATTTCGACGGCAGCTATTCGGGCCACGTGACCGTCGCCAAGGACGGGACCGGCTTCCGCACCGATTGCGTCCTCCACCTGACCTCCGGCATCACGCTTGAAGCCTCCGGCCTCGCCCATGACGCCTATGCGAGCTTCGATCAGACGGCGGAACGCATCGAAAAGCGGCTGCGCCGCTACAAGAAGCGCCTCAAGGACCGCTCCGGAACCGCGGCCGAGCGCGGCGAGGACGGGGCCGCCTTCGCCTATGCGGTGCTCGAGGCGCCGGGGGACGAAATCGGGCGAAGACGCCGACTACCACCCGGCCGTGATCGCCGAGACGACGAAGCCCCTGCTGCGGCTTTCGGTCAGCGACGCGGTGCTGGAGCTCGATCATGACCGGCGCCCCGGCCCTCGTCTTCCTTCACGCTGGCACTGGCCGCCTGAACGTCGTATATCGCCGCCGCGACGGGACGATCGGCTGGATCGACCCTCCTTCGACGGCAGCCTGACGAGCGGCCCGCCCTGGCCCGAGGCTTGCAAGACCCATGGCGCGGACGCCTTTTCGAGTCCGCCGACACGACGTGGCGATATCGATGCCCCTGCTGGATTTCCTGACTCCCGAGGCCGTTGCGCCTGCCTTGCGCGCGGCAACGGCAAGAAGCAGGCGCTCCAGGAGCTTCGGCCCAGGCCGCGACGCCTCACCGGGCTCGACGAGCGCGACGATCTTCGAGGCGCTTCTTCAGCGCGAACGCCTCGGCTCGACCGGCATCGGCGACGGCATCGCCATCCCGCACGGCAAGCTGCCGAAGCTCGACCGTCTGTTCGGGCTTGTCGCCCGCCTCGAGCGGCCGATCGATTTCGAGGCCCTCGACGGCCAGCCGGTCGATCTCCTCTTCCTGCTCCTCGCGCCGGAGGGCGCCGGCGCCGACCATCTCAAGGCGCTCGCGCGCGTCGCCCGGGTCCTGCGCGAGCCCGGCACCGTCGACCGCCTGCGCGCCGCCCGCGACGCGAGCGGCACTGTTCGCGGTGCTGACGGAAACTCGACCCCGCGGGCGGCGTAGGCACTCCCCCCTCTCCGGTTCGGGCCGCGAGATTCACGCATCTCGGAGAGGCGCGTGTTCGCCTCTCCCCGCCAGCGGGGAGAGGCGAATGGGAGCCTTCGAGGGGGCGAACCCGGCGGCGTCCTGGTAGAAGCGGAGCGCCTGCCATGGAGCCCTCTCCCCGATGTCCGCCGACCTCTTCCCCCTCGGGCCCGACGAGACCCCCTATCGGCAGCTCGGCGCGGAAGGGGTCCGCGTCGAATCGCTTCGGCGGACGCGAGTTCGTGACCGTCGCGCCGCGAGGCGCTGCGGCGTCTCGCCGAGCAGGCCTTCGTCGACATCAACCATCTGCTGCGGCCGGGACATCTCAAGCAGCTCGCCGCGATCCTCGACGATCCCGAGGCGACGTCGAACGACAAGTTCGTCGCCTATCGATCTTCTGAAGAACGCCAACATCGCCGCCGGCGGCATCCTGCCGATGTGCCAGGACACCGGCACGGCGATCGTGATGGGCAAGAAGGGCCGCCTCGTCTGGACCGACGGCGACGACGAGGAGGCGATCGCCGGCGGCATCCGCGACGCCTACGAGAAGCGGAACCTGCGCTACTCGCAGCTCGCGCCGCTCTCGATGTTCGAGGAGCGGAACACGCGCTCGAACCTGCCGGCGCAGATCGACATCTATGCCGAGGGCGAGGACGCCTACAAGTTCCTGTTCGTCGCCAAGGGCGGCGGCTCGGCGAACAAGACGTTTCTCTATCAGGCGACGCCCTCGCTCCTGACCCGGGAGCGGCTGATGGCGTTCCTGAAGGAGAAGATCCTGACGCTCGGCACCGCCGCCTGCCCGCCCTACCACCTCGCCATCGTCGTCGGCGGCACCAGCGCCGAGCAGACCCTGAAGACCGTGAAGCTCGCCTCGACGCGCTATCTCGACGCGCTGCCGACTTCGGGCTCGGAGGCGGGCCACGCCTTCCGCGATCTCGGCCTGGAGGCCGAGGTGCATCGGATGACGCAGCAGCTCGGCGTCGGCGCGCAGTTCGGCGGCAAGTATTTCTGCCACGACGTCCGCGTCATCCGCCTGCCGCGGCACGGGGCCTCGCTGCCGATCGGCCTCGGCGTCTCCTGCTCGGCGGACCGGCAGGCCCTCGGCAAGATCACCCGCGACGGCCTCTTCCTCGAACGGCTCGAAGCCAATCCGGCCCAGTACCTGCCGGAAATCGAAGCGGGCGCGCTCGGCGGCGAGACGGTGGCGATCGATCTCAACCGGCCGATGCCGGAGATCCTCGGCGCGCTGACGCGGCATCCGGTCCGCACGCGCCTGTCGCTGTCCGGCCCGATCGATCGTCGCCCGCGATCTCGCGCACGCCAAGATCCGCGAGCGCCTCGAGCGCGGCGAGGCGATGCCCGACTATTTCAAGGACCACCCGATCTACTATGCCGGCCCGGCGAAGACGCCCGCAGGCTATGCCTCCGGCTCGTTCGGGCCGACCACGGCCGGACGCATGGATTCCTTCGTCGACGCAGTTCCAGGCGGCGGGCGGCTCGATGGTCATGCTCGCCAAGGGCAACCGGTCGAGCGCCGTGCGCGAAGTCCTGCCAGAAGCACGGCGGCTTCTATCTCGGCTCGATCGGCGGACCGGCGGCGCGCCTCGCGCAGGACTGCATCCGCAAGGTCGAGGTGATCGAATATCCCGAGCTCGGCATGGAGGCGATCTGGCGCATCGAGGTCGAGGACTTCCCGGCCTTCATCGTCACCGACGACAAGGGCAACGACTTCTTCCGCGAGCTCAATCTCGGCTGAGGCGGAGGCGTCGGATCGGCGTCATCCCGGGGCGCCCAAGGCGAGGCCCGGGAGGCACAAACGCGACGATGCAGAATGGATGCGCGACGGCGCGGCTCCTCTTCTGAATCCGCTGTGTTCCAGGGTTCCGGGCTCCGCTTCGCGGCCCCGGAAGACCGCCGTCGTTCGATCGACGGCTCACGAGGATGCGCTTCGGCCCGGCGCGGTGCACGTCTTCTTCGAGGCGCTCGTGCTTCCGTCCTTGCAGACGAACTTGCCTGATCGGCAGTAGTCGATGCCTCCCTTTCTACCGGAACAGGGTGTGTTGGTTGCTTCCGCCGCTGTCGCCAGGGCGAGGGCGGAAAGGGCCACGGCGCAGATCGCGATCCTTGAACTCGAACGCATGGGCGCTCCTCCGAGAGACCACCGCGATATACAACTACAAATGATATTATGTGTCTATACTCCTTAAGATTGTATTCGCCGCAAGGCTTGGCGTCCTCTCGCCCGACCGCTGTCATCCTGGGGGCGCGAAGCGGAGCCCGGGATCCATGACCGCCAACTTTTCAGGACGATGCACCACGGCCCGGCGCTCGTCCTCGACCTGCGGTGTTCCTGGGTTCCGGGCTCCGCCTCGCGGCCCCGAAATGATCGCGCACCGGTCGCAGAGCGCCCGACCCTATCCCTCCGCCACCGCTCCCGCCGCCGCCAGGCGGTCGAGGTGGGTGCGGATGTGGGCGGCTTCCGCCGGGGTGTTGGCGAGCCCGATGGCGCGGTCGAAGGCGGTTCGGGCTTCCGCCGCCCGGCCGAGTTGCAGGAGCAGGGCGCCCCGGACGCCGAAGAAGTGGAAATAGCCGGAAAGGCGCGGCGCCAGGGGCTCGAGCAGCGCCAGCGCGGCCTCGGGGCCGGCGGTCTTCGAGACGGCGACGGCGCGGTTGAGGGTGATGACCGGCGAGGGCTGCATCAACTCGAGGGTGGCGTAGAGCCGTTCGATGCCGGACCAGTCCGTGTCCTGCGGCCGCGCCGCGCGGGCGTGCAGGGCCGCAATCGCCGCCTGCACCTGGTAGGGCCCGGAGCGGCGGTGCCGCATCGCCTTGTCGATGAGGGCGAGACCCTCGGCGATGAGTTTCGGGTCCCAGAGGGTGCGGTCCTGGTCCTCGAGCAGGACGAGGGCGCCGTCGGCATCGAAGCGGGCCGCGGCGCGGGCGTGCTGGAGAAGGAGCAGGGCGTTGAGGCCCATCACCTCCGGCTCGGCCGGGAACAGGCGCAGGACGAGGCGCGCGAGCCGGATCGCCTCGCCGCAGAGGCCGGCGCGGGCGCTCTCGCCGTCGCGGCCGGCGGAATAGCCCTCGTTGAAGACGAGATAGACCATCGCCGCGACGATCCCGAGGCGCTCGGCGCGCTCGACCGCGCCCGGCGTCTCGAAGGGCACCCCGGCCGCGGCGACCCGGGCCTTCGCCCGGGTGATGCGCTGCTCCATCGCTGCCTCACCGACGAGGAAGGCGCGGGCGATCTGGCGGACGCTGAGGCCGGAGACGATGCGCAGGGCGAGGGCGATCTGCTGCGTCGCCGGCAGGTCGGGATGGCAGCAGACGAAGAGGAGGCGCAGCACGTCGTCGCGATAATCCGCCGCGTCGATCCGCTCCGCCGCAAGCGCCTCGGCGTCGCCGAGGTCGGACAGCGCCCCTTCCTCCGGCAGCGGCGCCTCGCGGCGGCGCCGGCGGACGCCGTCGATGGCGAGGTTGCGGCCGACGAAGACGAGCCAGGCGGCCGGGTCGCGCGGCGGTCCGTTGACCGGCCAGGTCTTCAGCGCCCGCAGGCAGGCCTCCTGAAAAGCCTCCTCGGCGGTGTCGAGATCGCGGAAATTGCGCAGGAGCGCCCCCACCGCCCGGGGCCGGGAGGAGACGAGAGCCGCCGCGATCCAGGCAAGGTCGGTCACGGGCCGGCGGCTCCCGGCCGGAACACGGCGATCGGCCGCAATTCGAACGCCCCCGCCGAGCCCGAGGCGCGGGCGAGATCCCGGGCCGTTTCGAGGGCCTCGTTCAGATCGGCGCAATCGACGACGTAGAAGCCGAGGAGCTGCTCCTTCGTCTCGGCGAAGGGGCCGTCGAGGACGAGCGCCTCCTCGCCCTTGCGGATCGTCGTCGCCGCCGTCGTCGGCAGGAGCCGCGCGACCGGGCCGAGCCGGCCCTTCTTCGCGAGCTTCTCCTGGACGACGGCGAGCTTCGCCATGACGGCGGCGTCCTCTTCCTTCGACCAGGCGCCGACGACGTCCTCCGAATCGTAACACAGGATCGCGTAGAGCATACTCAGCCTTCCCATCGTTCAAGATGACGCGCGAGAATGCCTCAAGCCGACATCCCGCCGCCGAAAAAATGTCGCCCAACTCGCATTCGATCGGGCCTGTCGGGACGCGGCCCGGCCGTTCGTCCTCGGGCCGTCACCACAACCCACGCGAGGAGCGAACATGGACACCAAGGACATGGACACCAAGGGCTCGGAAGCGAAGCCGCACAAGAACCCGGAGGTCCTCGGGGGCGTCGCCCCCTATCTCATGGTGAGCAATGCGGCCGACGCGGCCGCCTTCTACATCAAGGCCTTCGGCGCCCGCGAGGCGGCCCGCATGCCCCCCGACGAGAAGGGTCGGACGATGCACATCCACCTCGTCGTCAACGGCGGCTCGGTGATGCTGAGCGACCCCTATCCCGAATACGGCCATCCCTGGCAGGCGCCGCAGGGATTCAGCCTGCATCTCCAGATCGAGGACATCGATTCCTGGTGGGACCGCGCCGTCAAGGCGGGGGCGGAGGTCGTCACGCCGGTCGCGCTGCAGTTCTGGGGCGACCGCTACGGCCAGCTCCGCGATCCCTTCGGCGTCCTCTGGACGATGGGTTCGACGCCGAAGTGAAAATGCGCCCGGAGACGGGCCAGCGTGTTGAACGCGTTACACGCAGCTTCATCCCGGTTTGCTAGGATAGGTTGCGATGGCGCTCTCCCTCTCCTTTCCCTCGAAGAGGCCCGCCCGGCGTCCGCCCGGGCCGAAGGGGCTGCCGGTCCTCGGCAGCCTCCTCGACCTCGGCCACGACGTGCTCGGCTTCCTCAGCGGCTGCGCCCGCCGGTACGGGGACATGACCGGCTTCACCCTCGCGGGCTGGCCGGCCGTGCTCCTCGCCCATCCGAGCCTCGTCGAGGAGGTGCTCGTCCGTCATCCGGAGAATTTCGCGAAGCACCGCTTCTTCTGGCGGCACGTCACGGCGATCTTCGGGCAGGGCCTTTTGACGAGCGAGGGCGATTTCTGGCTGCATCAGCGTCGGCTCGCGGCGCCCGCCTTCAGCGGCGCCCGCCTCGAACGCTACGGCGAGGTCATGGTGCGCTACGCCCAGGCCATGCTGCGCGACTGGCAGCCGGGCCAGTCCCTCGACCTGCAGCGCGAGGCGATGGGCCTGACCCTGAAGATCGTCGCGAAGACGCTGTTCGACGCCGAGACGGACGACGACGTCGCCGAGATTCACGACCGCTTCGGCGAGGTCCTCGAGGAGATCGCGGTCCGCTTCCATCGCCCGTTCCGCATTCCCGATGCGGTGCCGCTGCCGGGCAACCTGCGCTACCGCCGCGGCGTCGCGCGCATCGACAGGCTCGTGGCGCGCATCCTCGACGAGCGCCGGCGCAATCCCGGCGACCGCGGCGATCTTCTCTCGATGCTGCTCGCCGCGCGGGACCGGCAGGGGCAGCCGATGGGGGCGCGGCAGATCCGCGACGAAGCCGTGACGCTGCTCCTCGCCGGGCACGAGACGACGGCGCTCACCCTGTCCTGGGCCTGGCATCTCCTGTCGCTCCATCCCGACGCCGACGCCCGCCTCGCCGAAGAGGTGCGCCGCGTCCTCGGCGGCCGCCCGCCGACCTTCGCCGACATGCAAAACCTGCCTTTCACGGAACAGGTCGTGACCGAAACCATGCGGCTCTATCCGCCGGCCTACGCGATCGGACGCGAAGCGGTCGCGGATTGCGAGATCGGCGGCTATCCGATCGCCGCCGGAACGACGGTCTACCTCAGCGCCTGGGTCCATCATCGCGATCCGCGCTGGTTCGAGGAGCCCCTCGCCTTCCGGCCGCAGCGCTGGGACGGCGATCTCGCGAAGCGCCTGCCGCGCTTCGCCTTCATGCCTTTCGGCGGCGGCCCGCGCATCTGCATCGGCAACCGCTTCGCGATGATGGAAGCGATGCTGATCCTTGCGACCGTGGCGCAAAGCTTCACCTTCGCGAACGAGGCGAAGCAGCCGATCGTGCCGTCGCCGTCGATCACCCTGCGCCCGAAGGGCGGCGTCCCGGCGCGGCTGATCGCGCGCTGAATCGATCCATCCCTCCCGTCATCCCGGGGCCGCGAAGCGGAGCCCGGGATCCATGCCCGCGACGAAGCAGAACGGAGCTGGCGGCCTGCGCTCTCGACGGAACCCGCAGCGTTCATGGGTTCCGGGCTCCGCTTCGCGGCCCCGGAATGACGACGCAACGAACGGCCGAATGGACTCAGCCCTACCCGCCGCGGTCGGCGAGCCGGCCGTAGAACGCCGCGAGTTCCGCGAAGGCCAGCTTCTTCGTGCGCTTGTCCTCGGCGATGAGGCCCTTGCGGTTGAAGCCGCGCTGCCGGCTCGTCTGGCGCCGCTCGGAGCGGAAATCGTAGAGGAGCCACGGCGATGTCCCGCACACGAAGGGCGCCCGCGAAAGCCGCTCCAGCTGCGCGCGGTAGAGCGCCGCCTGGCGCTCCTCGCTGCCGAGGGATTGCGCGGCGTCGCGAAGTCCGGCGAGCGCATCGGCGCCAAACTCGCTGACGAGCACCGGCCGGTTCGGCGGCGCCGCCTCGAGGAGGCGCGTCAGCCCGTCGAGATCGGGATCGTACCAGCCGAAATATTCGTTGAGGCCGATGACGTCGAGGCTGTCGGCGAGGGTGTCGTCGATGCGGCCCTGGCGGATCGTGCAGGCCGCCGTCACGAGCCGCGTCGGATCGCTCCGACGGGCGAAGGCGGAAAGATCGGCGAGGAAGCGCGTGCGCTCCGGCGTATCGGGCGTCTCGTTGCCGATGCTCCAGAAGACGATGCTGGCCCGGTTGCGGTCGCGCCGGATGAGTTCGGCGAGCTGGTTTTCCGCATCGGCGTAGGTGTCGGGATTTGCAAAGTCGATGTCCCAGTAGACCGGGATCTCCGACCAGAGGAGGAAGCCGCGCTCGTCGGCGATGCGCGCGACGCGCGGATCGTGCGGGTAATGCGCGAGGCGCAGGAAGTTGCAGCGCAATTCCGCGGCATGGTCGAAGCGGCGGTGAATGTCCTCGTCGCTCGTCGTCTTGCCGAGAAGGACGTCGTCCTCATGCACGCAGACGCCGCGCAGATAGATCGGACGGCCGTTGAGGAGAAGCGTGTGGCCGTCGACGCCGATATCGCGAAAGCCGATGCGGTCGACGACGAGGTCGTCCCTGAAGCGCGTCTCGACCGTGTAGAGCTTCGGCCGGGCGGGCGACCACAGGACCGGCGTCAGCGCGACGATCTCGATGCCGGTGCCGCCGACGATGCGCACCGGCAGGTCGAGGTCGAGTTCGGGCACGGAGATCGTGGCGAGACCGTCGACGGGATCGGACAGCGCGATCTCGGCGATCAGCGTGAAGCGATGGCCGTCCGGGACGAGGGCGAGGCTCGATTGCGCGATGAACACCGGCGGCAGCCGCACGAGGGCGACGTCGCGGTAGAGGCCGCCATAATTGAACCAGTCGAAGCGCAGGGCCGGAACGCGATCGGCCCGCCGGCGGTTGTCGACCGCGATCTGCAGGCGATTCGCGCCGCGCTTCAGGGCCGGCGTCAGCTCGACGTCGAAAGGCGTCGAGCCGCCGCGATGCCGGCCGAGGGGGGACCCGTTGAGGAAGACATGCGCCTCGTAGGCGGCGGCGCCGACATGCAGCAGGACGCGCTCGCCCGGGCGCGCGGGCTGCCAGTCGAAGTGGCGCGCGTACCAGCCGACGCCCTCGAACAGGCGCCAGTCCGGGCGGTTCGTATTCCAGCAGGAGGGAACCATGACGAAGTCTGCGCCGTCGATGTCGTAGTCCCGCGGCAGGCGCCACTCCGCCGGCTTCGCCTCGTCGAGGGAGGCCCAGTCCTGGACGAAGCCCTCGCCGAACGGATCGAGGGTCAGCGCCCAGGGGCCGCCGAGCCCGTGCAGCGTCCGCCCGGCCAGGGTGACGAGGCTGTCGACCTTGATGAGCGGGGCATCGGACGGCGCGGCGGGCTGCGGCATCGGGCCTCCTTCGCGGCGATGGTAGCGCAGGGGGCCGGGCAAGGGCGCCGATTTTTCTTCGCGCGGGGGCGCCCGTTTTCGAAATCTTCCGGAGGAGGAAAGCGATGAGCGACCCCGACGATCCCAACGGCCCGCAGCCGCGGCCCGCCGAGCCGAACCCGGCGCCCGCCCGGCCGCCTTCGCCCCCGGAGACGGTTCCCGGCGAACCCCCCGGCATCCCGCCCCTGGGCCCCCCCGAAATCCCGAGCCCGGCCGAGCCCCCCGGCATCCCGCCGGGGAGCCCGCCGGAAATCCCGACGGACCCGACGATGCCGCAACCCCGCACGTGAGGCCCATTCCCTCTTCCGCCGCGGGGAGAGGCAAAAGGCGCGCCTGTGCTGATGATTGACGAATGACGGAATCCGTCATAACGCTCAGTCATGGCCGTGCCAGCCCTTTTCCCGCGCGCCGAAACCGACACCCGGAGCCGCATCGTCGCCACGGCGGAGCGGTTCTTTCGCGAGATCGGCTACCAGAAGACCACCGTCGCCGACATCGCCAAGGCGCTGAAGATGAGCCCGGCGAACATCTACCGGTTCTTCGAGTCGAAGAAGGCGATCAACGAGGCCGTGGCCGAGCGGCTGATGCGCGAAGTCGAGGCCGCGGTGGCGGCGATCGCGGCCGAGGACGGTCCTGCGGCGCCCCGGCTCGTTGCGATGATCGAGACCATGCACCGCCTCAACGCCGCCCTCTACACGGACGACCTGCGCATGCACGAGATGGTCGAGCGCGCGCTGAGCGAGAGCTGGGAGGTCGTGCATGGCCATCTCGAGCGCAAGGGCGCGATCTTCGAGGCGGTCGTGCGGCAGGGCATCGAGAGCGGCGAGTTCGCGCCGGCCGATCCCGTCGTCGCCTCGCGCTGCCTGCAGGTCGGGCTGTTGCGCTTCTTCCATCCGGCGATGATCGTGCAATGCGCCGGCGAGCCCGGGCCGACCCTGTCCGAGATGACGGCCTTCCTGATCGCCGCCCTGCGCCGCGGCGTCGGCGCCCCCGACCGGGCCGGCTAGTGGTTCAGGCGCGCCCCTGCGAAGAGTCCCTCGCCGCGGACCGGCGCTCCCGTGCCTGGGGCGGCCTTGCAGGAGGAGCACCGGCAGGGCGACAGGCCCTCGCCCCCGTTGCGGGGGAGAGTTGGAGAGGGGGGCATGGCGCCGCCCGCATGGAACGGGCGCCCTCCCTGCCCCGTCGGCGCCGACGCCCCTCTCGTCCCCTCCCCCGCAAGGGGGGAGGAGCGCAAAAGGCCCGCTGGCGCGAGACGCGAATGCCGTCGGGAGCGGCCGCCGCGGCCGCGTTGACAAAGGCGGGGGCGGCGGATACCGCCCGCTCCGCCTCGGCCCCGTCCCTGATGAATAGGCAACATCTCAAGAAAACGCTCGTCATCGCCCACGATCTCGTGGCGACGGCGGTGGCCGTGATCGCCACCTTCGTCGTCCGCTTCGAGGGCTCGCAGCTCGACGAGCATCTGCGCTCCTGCCGCTGTTCCTGCCGCTTCTTCGTCGCCTATGCGGGCGGCGTCTACTGGTTCTTCCAGCTCTACCGCTCGAAATGGCGCTTCGCCTCGCTGCCGGACTCTTCGAACATCGTCCGGCCTCGACGGTCCTGGCGCTCTGACGCTGCTCGTCGGTCGACTACGTGCTGGTCTCGCCGCAGCTTCTACGGCGTCTTCTTTTTCGGCAAGATCACGATCGCACTCTACTGGCTCGTGCAGATGTTCCTGCTCGGCGGGCCGCGCCTCGCCTATCCGCTACTTCAAGTATCGCGCGCTCGCGCACCACGCTGGAGCGCGAGGCGCACACGCCGACGCTCCTGCTCGGGCGCGGCGTCGACGTCGAGGTGGTGCTCCGCGCGATCGAATCCGGCACGATCCGGAAGCTGCGGCCGAAGGGCATCCTCTCGCACCGGACGGACGATCTCGGCCAGTCGATCCGCGGCGTGCCGGTGCTCGGCACCTTCTCCGATCTCGAGCAGATCGTGCACGAACTCCACGAGCGCGGCGATCGCCATCCGCCGCCTCGTCGCGACGCCGGCGCGCGCTGCTGCCGGAAGCGCAGCCCGACATGCTCATCGCCCGGGCGCGCCGGCTCGGCCTGCCGCTGTCCCGCGTCGACGAGCGCTCGGCGAAGGCGTGCGCGACGCCGAGCTCGCGCCGCTCGAGATCGAGGATCTGCTGCTGCGCCCGACGGTCGAGATCGACCGCGCGCGGCTCGGGGCGCTTCATCAAGGGCAAGCGCGTGCTCGTCACCGGCGGCGGCGGCTCGATCGGCTCGGAGATCTGCGCCCGCGCTGCGTCGCCTTCGGCGCGGCCGAGCTGCTCGTCGTCGAGAGTTCCGAACCCGCCCTGTTCCACGATCACTCGAAAAGCTCTCGATCCTCGCCGAGAGCGACACGCGGTCGATGGCGTCATCGCCGACGTGCGCGACCGCGAGCGCATCCGCCAGATCTTGCCGCGTTCGGCCCGACGTCGTCTTCCACGCCGCCGCGCTGAAGCATGTGCCCTATCTCGAAGGCGGACTGGAACGAGGGCGTGAAGACGAACGTGTTCGGCTCGGTCAACGTCGCCGACGCCGCGATCGAGGCGGGCGCCAAGCCGCGTTCGTGATGATCTCGACCGACAAGGCGATCGAGCCGGTCTCGATGCTCGGCGCGACGAAGCGCTTCGCCGAGATGTACGCGCAGGCGCTCGATGCCGAGTTCGTGGGCCGCGACCGGCGCCACGCGGCTCATCGCCGTGCGCTTCGGCAACGTGCTCGGCTCGGTCGGCTCCGTCGTGCCGAAGTTCAAGGCGCAGATCGCCCGCGGCGGACCGGTGACCGTCACCCACCCGGAGATGGTGCGCTACTTCATGACGATCCGCGAAGCGGCCGATCTCGTCCTCACCGCCGCCTCGCACGCGGACGGCGAGGGACGCAGCGGCGCCGGCTCCTCCGCGAACGGCGACGAGCGCGCCGCGGTCTACGTGCTCAAGATGGGCCAGCCGGTGCGGATCATACGATCTCGCCGAGCGCATGATCCGCCTCGCCGGCTTCGAGCCCGGCGAGGACATCGACATCGTCGTCACCGGCGTCGCGGCCGGGCGAGCGGCTGAACGAGATCCTGTTCGCCCGCGAGGAGCCGATGGCGGAGACCGGCATCGACGGCGTCATGGCGGCGAAGCCCGTGTTCGCCGACCGCGCGCAGGTCGGCCGCTGGCTCGACGCGCTCGACCGGGCGCTCGCCGCCGGCGACCGCGCCGCCGCCGAGCGCGTGTTCGAGGAGGCGATCCCGGAGTTCAGGCGCGGCGGGAGAAGAGCCCGCGAGCCGAGCCAGCCTCCCGCGTCGCCGCCGGTGGCTGCCATCCGAAGCGCGTGAGCGCGTCGGAGCTGGCGACGAGGTCGCCGGCGATCCGCTCGACGAGATCCTCGCGCCCGGAAAGACGCCCGGCGAGGGCGAGAAGACCCGGCGGGACCGGGATCAGGCCCGCCCGGCGCCCGAGGCCGGCCCGCATCGCGGCGACCATGTCCGGCACGGCGAGCGGCTCGGGTTCGGCGACGATGAGCGGCCGCCGCAGGGGCGCCGGCGCCCGCAGCACCGCGTCGACGGCAGCGCCAGGTTGTCGACGGACAGCAGCGAGCGCCGCGCCCGGAGGGCGCCGAAGGGCAGCGGCCAGGGCGAGCGGGAGAGGGCCAGGAGCGCCGCCATGTTGCCCTTGACGCCCTCGCCGTAGACGAGCACAGGGCGCAGCGCGACCCAGTCGAGGTCGAGTTCGGCCAGACCCTCTTCGGCCGCGAGCTTCGAGCGGCCATAGGGATCGGTCGGGGCCGGCGCGTCCGTCCTCGGCGAGGACGCGGTCCGCGGAGGGCCCGGACTGGGCGCGGATCGAGGACAGGAAGACGAAGCGCTTGACGCCGGCCTTTTCGGCGGCGCGGGCGAGCGCGATCGTCGCCTCGGTGTTGATGGTGCGGTAATCGTCCTCCGGCCGGCC
The DNA here is from genome assembly GCA_963754975.1 of uncultured Alphaproteobacteria bacterium. GTDB lineage: Bacteria > Pseudomonadota > Alphaproteobacteria > Rhizobiales > Beijerinckiaceae > Microvirga. The sequence continues at coordinate 528,768 of CAVWII010000007.1, forward strand.
GGACATGGCATGGGCGATGCCGGCCGAATGGATCACGGCGTCGACGCCGCGCAGGGCGTCGGACATGTTCCGAGGCGAGGCGATGTCGCCGATGACCGCGCCGGACGCCTCCGGCGGCACTTCGGCGGGCGGCGCAGGAGGACGCGGATGCGGTAGCCCCGCGGCGGCAGCAGCCGCAGGAGATGGCGGCCGACGAAGCCGGTCGCGCCGGTCAGGGCGATCAGCGGCGCGCTCACCGGGGCGCTCCGCCGGCAAGGCGCGGGCGCGGCCGCGCGAACGTCCGCAGGATCAGGGCGACGAGGAGGATGCCGGCGCCAAGCGCCGCGGCCTGGCGGCCGGCTCGGGCCACGTGAGCGACAAGGCGGCGAGCGCCGCCAGGGCGAGGTTGAGGACGAACACCGTGCCGCTCACGGCGAGCGCTGAAAAACCGTGGTCGGTCGCCTTCTGGTAGAAATGGCTGCGATGCGCCTGCGTCACGCGCTCGCCCCGCGCCAGACGCTTCAGGAGCGTCATCGTCGCGTCGGCGAGGTGATAGAGCGGCAGCAGGATCGCTGCGGCGATGGCGCCCGTGCCGGCAAGTTCGAGAAGCAGCCAGCCGGCGAGAAGGCCGATGGGCAGGGAACCGACATCGCCGAGAAAGAGGCTCGCCACGGGCCGGTTGAAGGGCGCGAAGCCGAGGAGCGCGCCGCAGAGCGCCGCGGCGACGAGGCCGGTCGCCGGGGAAACGGTGCCGAGCGCGCCGAGCGCGGCAATGAAGGCGGTGACCGGCACCATCTCGGCGACGGTGATCCAGTCGAGCCCGTCCATGAAGTTGACAAGGTTCACGAACCAGGTGCCGGCCAGGACGAGGAGCAGGCGCTCGACGAGAAGCGGGATCGAATCGGGCAGGATTCGGATCTCGGCCGCGGCGACGACGCCGGCGACGACCGCGAACTGGAGGACGAGCCGCGGCAGGGCCGGCAGAGGGCGGATGTCGTCCGCCGCGCCGAGGAGAGCGAGCGACGCCGCAGCCGCTGCCACCGCTGCGAGCGCCCCCGACCAGGCGCCGAGGGCCGGCGCGAACAGGAACGTCATCGACAGGCAGGCGGCGAGGACGGCAATGCCGCCGCCCTGCGGCGTCGGCTCGCGATGACTCGAGCGGGCGTTGGGCCGCGCCAGCGCGTAGCGCACGAGGAGCGGTTTCAGGAGCACGATGAGGATGGCGCAAAGAAGCCCGGAGGCGAGCCCGGCGAGGAACAGCATGCCGGAGGTGTAGCCTCTCTCGCCCCGCGCCGGAACAGCGATGAGGCGCCGTTCGCTATTCCGCCGGCACGACGGCCGCGAGGCGCTGCTCGACGGTGTCTTCGGACTGGGTCGGGAAGGAGAAGGCCTGGCGCTCGCGGGCGATGAAGGCGCTCGGCATGACGTGCTGCATCTCCGCCTCGACGCCCTTCAACACGCTGTCGCTGTGGCCGGGATAGAGGTGAAAGATGGCGAGCGCCTTGACGTCCGAGGCCTGGCAGAGCTCGACGCCCTTCTGCCAGGTCGAATGGCCCCAGCCCTTGCAGGTCGAATACTCGGCCTCGGAGAACATGCCGTCGTAGAGGACGAGGTCGGAGCCCTCGATAAAACGCGAGAGCCCCGGATCGGGCCAGGGCTCGGAATGCTCGACGTCGCTGATGTAGCAGACGCTGCGACCGCCATGGCGGAAGCGGAAGCCGGTGGCGCCGCCGGGATGGTTCAGCGGGATCGTCTCGACGACCGCGCCATCGGACCATTCGAGGGTCTCGCCGGCGTGAAAGCCGCGGTGCTCGAAGCGGGCGGGGAGATGGTCGAGGGTGATCGGGAAGATCGGCGGCGCGAAGAGCCGGTCGAGGGCCTCCTCGGCGTTCTGTCCGTCGAGGTTGCCGCAATGGGTGCGGATGACGCGCTGGCGGCCGAGGACGGCGGGCTTGAAGAACGGCAGGCCGCCGACATGGTCGAGATGCAGATGGCTGAAGAGGATATCGATTTCGTCGGGGGCGGTGTGGCCGAGTTCGGCGCCGAGGGGTGCGATGCCGGTGCCGGCGTCGACGACGAAGAGCCGGCTGCCGCAGCGGACTTCGACGCAGGGCGTGTGACCGCCGAATTCCACGAATTGCGGACCCGACGCACACGTCGAACCGCGCACGCCCCAGAAGCGGACCTGGAGCGCATCCTCGCCTATGGGCACTCGCCACGCCATCACATCACTGTGACTTTGTTGTCCCGGTATGCATGTGCGCTATCGCACATTCGGGCTCCTCGGGGTCTTGGGCGTTCGTCGAACTATCGCCGAGGCAACCCGATCATGCAACGGCGGGTTCCGCTTCTCGCACGCGACGGTCGCTCAGGGCGGGGATGCCCCGCTCGAAACGCATGACGATATCGAAGGGCGGATTGTCCATCGCGGGCGACAGGTTCGATGTGACGACGATCAAGCCGCGCCCGACGAGGCTGCCGCCGCAGCCGGGCGACGAGGCCATCCGCGGCCGCGCCGGTGAGACCGTCGAGGGCGCGCTCGACGACCAGCACCTCCGGCCGCCGCACGAGGCAGCGGACGAGGTCGATCGCGGCGACCTGGCTCAGGGTGAGGTCGCCGCCGCGCGGATCGACGTTGGTGGAGAGGCCGATGCGGCTGACCTCGGCGTCGAGGCCGCGCTCGGTCAGGACGCGCCCGATCACCGCATGCACCGAGGCCTCGGCCCCGGCCTGATCGGAGGCGAGGCGGCCGAAGAGCAGGTTGTCCTGCAGACTCGCCGCCGTACAGAGTTGCTCCTCGTCGTAGAACTCGATCGCCGGGCGCAGGCTGACCGGCAGCAGCCGCGCGAAATCGGCCCTCGCGGCGACGAGACGGTCCTGCAGCGCCTCGTCGACGAGGCCGAGACGGTGGCGGCTCTCGCCGTAGCGCAGCGCGAGGCCGATCAGGCGCTCCCGGTCCCGCGCCGATTCGGCGCCGCGGCGGCGGGCACTGCGCCGCTCGACGAGATCCTCGAAATAGGAGCGGTCGGCCGCGGCGAAGAACGAGAAGCGCTCGAAGAGCGGCGAGCCGTCCGGAATGTCGGCGAAGATCTCGATCATGCTGCGGGCGATCGCGACGCCGACCGCCGCGAGCGGCTTCGTCAGGTCTTCCGCCTCGAGCATCGCGCGCACGAAGGGATGCGCGGCGAGGTTGTCCTCCCGGAACGTGTCGCCGATCGGCTTCCCGAAAAGAAGGTTTTCGCCGACCGTCGCGTGGTGGTTGTAGCGGCCGATGTCGAAGGGATCGACATAGCGGTCGAGCCCCTCCGCCGTGAGGGCGGCGCGCACGGCGCGGCGCGCCTCGACGATCGCCGAGGCGAGCTTCGGCTCCCGCTGCGGATCGAGGGTGCCGGCGAGGCCCCGGGCGTGAATGAGGCGGTCGAGTCCGGCCGCCGCCGCGGCCTCGGCGAGGCGGCTGTCCCGGTCGGTCTCGCTGTCGGGGCAGCCGTAGAGCAGGTTGTCCTGCAACGAGCCCGGGATCAGGATCGTGTCGCCGCCGGCGAACGCGATCCGCCCGGCGCGCAGGGCCGGATCGACGGCGGCAAGATCGGCGCCGCCATAGGTGAGCCGGCCGGTCGAGGGCTCGATGAGACCGCCGGCGAGGAGGGCGAAGACCCGCGGGCCGGCATCGCCGTCGCCGACGACGGCGACATGGGCCGGGAAGGCGATCGTGAGGTCGACGCCGGTGATGCGGGCGCCGCTCGCGGGATCGTAGGCCGAGACGCCGGAAGCGACCAGGGGCCCGCCGGCGGGGAGCGAGACGGCCGGCTCGCGCCGCTCGCGGCTGAGCAGGGCGCCGAGGCTGCGCGCCGTCTCGTCGAGGATCGGGCGCACCTGCCCGATCAGCCGCTGCCATTGCGTGAGAACGCGCAATTCGACCGCGGCGATGAGGGCCGCGACCGCAGCGGCCGCGACCTCGCCCGGGCTGAGCCCGGCCGGGCTGAGCCCGGGCGGGCCGGCGAGCCAGGCGGCGAGGCCGAGGGCGGCGAGCGGGGTCAGTGCGAGGGAGGAGGCGGCGATGCCGTCGGCCAGGGCGAGGCGGCGCTCCTGGCGCTCGACCGGCCGGTGCTCGGCGACAAACTCGGCCCCGATGCGCTCGCGCTCGAAGGCGGCGGTGCCGTGGGCCCGCAGGGCCGGCACCCGGCGCAGGAGATCGCCGAAGGTCTGGTCGACGGCGGCGCCCTCCATGCGCCGCGCCCGGGCGGCGTCGAGGCGCGCCCCGAGCCGCCGGCCGGCGAGGGAGGCGGCGAAAATCAGGAGCGCGGCGACGAGCACCGCGACCCGCCAGTCGACGAAGAGCAGATAGAGGAGCGTCGCCGCGACGGCGCCGCCCGCTTGCAGCGGCGCCAGCACCGCCGAGCCGAGGATGGTGCTGTCGCGGGAGAGCGGGTCGCCGGCGTAGGTCACCGCTTCCTGCGCGCCATCGCGGGCGGAGGGCGACGCCGACAGGACGCCGTCGAGGATGGCGTGGCGCAGCCGCGCCAGGACGGCGGCGCCGATCCCCGCCGCGAGGGCCTCGGCCGCGGCGACGAAGACCGCCGCGACGAGCGGCACGAGGACGAGGCCGCCGGCGACCGCGGCCCTGAAAGTCGCCGGATCGAGGGTGAAGCCCTTGAACAGGACGAGGGCGGGCAGGCCGAGGGAGGCGGGCGGGGTGAGCGCGATCCGCAGCAGCGGCACCGGCGCGGCGCCGAGCACGACATGGTCGATGACGACCCGCACGAGATCGATGCCGACGAGGAGCAGGAAGGCGGCGACGAGAAGCGACAGCGCGGCGAGGCAATGCGCCGCCGGACGGGTCGTCCAGGCCAGGCGAAGGGGGTCACGCTCCATGCACAATCCTTCTTTCGAACGCGGCAACCCTAATGCATTTCCCCGGCCGAGGGAGAGCCGCCTTTCGCCACGCCGTCGCCCGCCGCCGCCCCTTCCCTTGGCGGCGCCGGGTGCTAGGCATAGCGCAGGCGCGGACGGAACGGGCAATGCAGGATCTCGGCAGCTACGACTACATCATCGTCGGCGCCGGCTCGGCCGGCTGCGTCCTCGCGAACCGGCTCTCCGCCGATCCGCGCCGCAGGGTGCTCCTCCTCGAAGCGGGCGGCCGCGACCGCTGGATCTGGTTCCACATTCCGGTCGGCTATCTCTTCGCGATCGGCAATCCGCGGGCGGACTGGATGTTCACGACCGCCGCCGAGCCCGGCCTCAACGGCCGCGCCCTCGCCTATCCCCGCGGCAAGGTGATCGGCGGCTCCTCGGCGATCAACGCCATGATCTACATGCGCGGCCAGGCGGCGGATTACGACGGCTGGCGCCAGCTCGGCCTGCCCGGCTGGGGCTGGGACGACGTGCTGCCGGCCTTCCTGAAGCACGAGGACCACGCGTCTCCGCCGAACGCCTTCCACCGCTCCGGAGGCGAATGGCGGGTCGAGCATCCGCGCATCCGCTGGGACATCCTCGACGCCGTGCGCGAGGCCGCGGCGGCGATCGGCATCGGCAAGATCGACGACTTCAACACCGGCGACAACGAGGGCTCCTCCTATTTCCAGGTCAACCAGAAGCGCGGCCGGCGCTGGAGCGCCGCCCGGGGCTTCCTGAAGCCGGCCCTGTCGCGGCCAAATCTGCGGCTCGAAACCGGCGTGCATGTCGAGCGCGTGCTGATCGACGGCGGGCGCGCCGTCGGCGTCGCCTTCTCCCGCGGCGGCGAGCCGTGCACGGCGCGGGCCTCCGGCGAGGTCGTTCTCGCGGCCGGCGCCGTCGCCTCGCCGCACCTCCTCGAACTCTCCGGCATCGGCGACGGCGCCCGCCTCGCCGCGCTCGGGCTTCGCGTCGCACATCACAGCCCCGGCGTCGGCGAGAATCTCCAGGACCACCTGCAGCTGCGGCCGATCTACAAGGTCGAGGGCGTGCGCACGCTCAACCTCGACTACGCCAATCTCCTGCGCCGCGCCTGGATGGGCGCCGACTATCTCCTCTTCCGCCGCGGTCCCTTGACGATGGCGCCGTCGCAGCTCGGCATCTTCGCGCGCTCCTCGCCGGACTACGCGACGGCCAACCTCGAATTCCACATCCAGCCGCTCTCCCTCGACAAATGGGGCGAAGGGCTGCACCCGTTCGCCGCCTTCACCGCGAGCGTCTGCAACCTGCGCCCGTCGAGCCGCGGCTCGATCCATGCGGCCGCGCCCGACCCCCTGAAGGCGCCCGAGATCCGGCCGAACTACCTCTCGACGGACGAGGACCGCCGCGTCGCCGTCGACGCCCTGCGCCTGACCCGCCGAATCGTCGCGCAGGCGCCCCTCGCCCGCTACCGGCCGCAGGAATACAAGCCCGGCGCGAGCCTGACGAGCGACGCCGAGCTCGCCGCCGCGGCGGGCGACCTCGGCACGACGATCTTCCATCCGGTCGGCACCGCCAGGATGGGCCTTGCGAGCGACCCCCTCGCCGTGCTCGACGAGCGCCTGCGCGTGCGCGGCGTCGGCGCCCTGCGCGTCGTCGACGCCTCGGCGATGCCGCGGATCACCTCCGGCAACACCAACTCGCCGACCGTCATGATCGCCGAGAAGGGCGCCGGCATGATCCTCGCCGACGCGAAGGCCTGACGGCGCACCCTTGCGGGAAGCGGCCCGACGCGCGAGGTTTCGACGTCATGTCCGATCCGGTCCCCATCCCGACGCTGCCCATCGACCGCCGCCAGTCCCTCGTCGCGGCGGGCTTGCAGCGCGGCGTGCGCCGGCTCTTCTGCGAGCTCGGTCATGTCAGCCTCGTCGAGTTCACCCTGTCGAGCGGCCGCCGCGCCGACGTCATCGCCCTCGGCGGCGACGGCACGCTCACCATCGTCGAGATCAAGTCGAGCATCGCCGATTTCCGCGCCGACCGGAAATGGCCGGACTACGCGGATTACTGCGACCTCTTCTATTTCGCGGTGCCGGACACGGTGCCGATCGAGATCCTGCCGGACGACCGCGGCCTCATCGTCGCCGACAGCTTCGGCGCCACCATCCTGCGCCACGCCATGCGCCACCCCCTGAGCGGCGCCCGCCGCAAAGCCGTCCTCCTGCGCTTCGCGCAAGTCGCGGCGGGAACCCTGCACGCCCTGGCCGATCCGGAGATCCTGGTGCGCTCGCGGATGGGAGGCTGAGGGACGGCGGCATTGGGGATCGGGGATTTCTGAGAGGCCGGGATTTTGAGGGCAGTGCTGACGCAACGCGATGCCGGCCGGCCTTGTGTGACGCGGGATGAGCGCGGGATGAGCGCGCGGCATGAGCGCGCGGCGCATGAAGGCTGTGCTGGCACTGAACGTCGACGGGTGCCAATTGAGGCTGTCGCTGGACCGCGATCTCTGAAGCGCTATGCTGCCGCTGAATCGGCGCGAGTGCTGTCGCTGGACCGCGATCTCTGAAGCGCTATGCTCGCCAGCGAGGCTGCGATGTCCAGCTGTCGCTGGACCGCGATCTCTGAAGCGCTATGCTGCTGGCGTCGTGCGGCGCTCTGGCGCGATCTGCTGTCGCTGGACCGCGATCTCTGAAGCGCTATGCTCCGCTCGACTGACAGCCTCGTGCCGTCCGTTGCTGTCGCTGGACCGCGATCTCTGAAGCGCTATGCTCGCGCGCGAAGGTCGCGCGATCGGCGTCAGGCTGTCGCTGGACCGCGATCTCTGAAGCGCTATGCTCGTCGACTGCGTGATGCCGTGCCGTTCAGCTGTCGCTGGACCGCGATCTCTGAAGCGCTATGCTGGCGACAGAAGTCGTCGACTGATCCAAAGCGCTGTCGCTGGACCGCGATCTCTGAAGCGCTATGCTACGAACGTGCTGATGTCACTCAGTTGCAAGTCGCTGTCGCTGGACCGCGATCTCTGAAGCGCTATGCTGCATCGCAAGGCAAGTTACCGGCCGCGGTCGAGCTGTCGCTGGACCGCGATCTCTGAAGCGCTATGCTCCGATGCCACATTCGTCGCGGCGCTGCTCGTCGCTGTCGCTGGACCGCGATCTCTGAAGCGCTATGCTCGATGCGCGCGAGATTCGCGACGCGACCGGGCTGTCGCTGGACCGCGATCTCTGAAGCGCTATGCTCGCGTCGGCGCTCTAGCGCTGGCGACGTGACGCTGTCGCTGGACCGCGATCTCTGAAGCGCTATGCTCAGTCGTGCCCATCGGCAGAGCGCTCGGCTGTCGCTGGACCGCGATCTCTGAAGCGCTATGCTCGCCCGCTCGGTCCGTCAGACGACCCTCGCTGTCGCTGGACCGCGATCTCTGAAGCGCTATGCTATCGCGCGCGGCGATGCCGCGCGCGAGGACGCTGTCGCTGGACCGCGATCTCTGAAGCGCTATGCTCGGCGACTCTCAGTGCAACGTGCGAGCGCCTGGCTGTCGCTGGACCGCGATCTCTGAAGCGCTATGCTGGCGACAGCGCGCGACGCAGCGCTGCTGTCGCTGGACCGCGATCTCTGAAGCGCTATGCTCGCGGCCATGCCGTGTTGCGATGCGCTGACGACGCTGTCGCTGGACCGCGATCTCTGAAGCGCTATGCTGCCTCGACGGCGCGTCTCGCATCATGGCCGATGCTGTCGCTGGACCGCGATCTCTGAAGCGCTATGCTCTCGACCGACGACGGAGGCCGCCGATCCGTTTAGCTGTCGCTGGACCGCGATCTCTGAAGCGCTATGCTTCCCGCGAGCGCGGCTCGAGCGCCATCGCGCTGTCGCTGGACCGCGATCTCTGAAGCGCTATGCTGTCCTGGCTCGCCGCGTCGTCGACGATCGGCTGTCGCTGGACCGCGATCTCTGAAGCGCTATGCTCTGGAGCGGACGCGGAGCGTCCATGCTACGGCTGTCGCTGGACCGCGATCTCTGAAGCGCTATGCTCTTCCGTCGACGTCCGCGTCTATGCGCTCGCTCCTGCTGTCGCTGGACCGCGATCTCTGAAGCGCTATGCTCGACGGCCGGATCGTCGCCGCGGCCGCGCTAGCTGTCGCTGGACCGCGATCTCTGAAGCGCTATGCTAGGCGAATGTCGTTTGTCACGCTGCGAGCTTGCTGTCGCTGGACCGCGATCTCTGAAGCGCTATGCTTTGCGGAGGCCCGTTCGCAAGGACGAGCCGGTGCTGTCGCTGGACCGCGATCTCTGAAGCGCTATGCTTTCGATAGCGCTTACCCATTAGGGCCGGCTGTCGCTGGACCGCGATCTCTGAAGCGCTATGCTGGCGGAGAAACATCGGACGGTCGCTGTCGCTGGACCGCGATCCTGAAGCGCTATGCTTCTCGCGCGTACGTCGTCGACGCTGTCGCTGGACCGCGATCTCTGAAGCGCTATGCTCCGGAACTGCGTCATCTGAACGCGTCCGTGCAGAGCCGCTGTCGCTGGACCGCGATCTCTGAAGCGCTATGCTACCTGGTCGTGCCATAGGTTTCGCGCGCCCTTGCGGGCTGTCGCTGGACCGCGATCTCTGAAGCGCTATGCTCGCCGCCCGCCGCCCGGCCGCGCTCTGCCGCTTGCCCAGGGCTGTCGCTGGACCGCGATCTCTGAAGCGCTATGCTGGATGGACGGTTATCCGTTTGAAAACAAACGGGATAACCGCCCGATCCAGCGGCCTGATATGGCTGTTGCGATCAGAACAGGGCCATCTGGTCGGGGTTTTTCTTCGGCTTCCGGCGCCGCCGGCCGGAGAAGCGGACGATGTTTTCATACTGCTTGTCCGTGAAACTGAGGATTTGGATATCGCCGCCTTCCGGTAGGTGACCCTCGATCCGCCGCATATAGGCCTCGGATTGCTCCTTGCCGTTGCAGAAGCGGGCATAGACCGAAAACTGGCTCTTCTCAAAACCTTCGTCGAGCAGATATTCGCGGAACTTCGTGGCCGCCCGCATCTCGGCCTTCGTCCCCACCGGCAGGTCGAACATCACGAAAATCCACATCAGCCGGTAGCCGTTGAGTTGACTTAAGGGCATGCCGCGAGCGCCCCCAACCCCGAAAGCTCGAGAGCGGAGGGCGGCCGCGGCAGCGCGAGGTCGGCGATCGCCGCCGTCTCGAAGCAGCGCGCCAGCGATTGCGCGAGCCTCGTCGCGGCGACGGAGACCGGCGTCGTGCCCGCCTCACTCGCGAGATCGACCGCGATCAGCCCGGCGAAGGCGCGCTTCGCCTCCGCCGTCACCTCCGCGCAACCGCGCGCCGAAAGCTGCACGGTCAGCGCGTCGACGAGGGGCCGGAACGGCTCGATCAGATCGTCGGCGAGCGCGAAGGCGTTGCCGCGGTTGGCGTGATGGATGCCGATCGAGGGATGCAGCCCCGCCGCCACGACCGAGCGCGCGAGGAGCGAGCGCAGGATCGTGTAGCCATAGTTCAAGAGCCCGTTGACGCCGCCCGCTTCGCGATCGCGCCGGAACGCGGCGCCCAGCAGAAGCGGCCAATAGCGCCGCGCCGCCTGCGCCTCGACATTGTCGGGATCGCCGGAGCGCACCTTTCGCGCCAGCATGGCGAAGGCGCCGGCCTCGACCCCGCGCGCCTCGAGCACCGCGCCCTGCCAGCGGATCTTCGTGGCGACGATCTCCCGCCAGAGTTGCTTTGCGAGCGGCCGGCCCGCCTCCCATTGCGCGCGGATGCGCGCGTTCTGGCCGTAATGGCCGTCGAGGGGCAGGCAGACGGCAATCGGCGCATGGTTCGCGCCGCACAGGACCATCGGCGCGCCGCGCTCGGCCAGCGCCGCGACGAGGTTGACGCTGAAGGTGACGCCGTGCGCATGCACGATCACCGCGGCGATATCGTCGAGGGGCACGCGGCCGACCTCCGCGTGCTCCTCGCTGACGACGAGAAAGCCGCGATAGGCGGAAAGATGCCGCCGGTCCGTCGCGATGTCGACGATGCGCTCCATCTCAGCCCGCGTCCGGCGAGCGCCCGCGCGGTCCCGGATCGAGCACGCGCCCGAGCTCGTCGATCCGCACCTGCCGCGCCTTGACGCGCTTCAGCCCGCCCGCGGAGAGATGAATGTACTTGAACGGATCGATCTCGTTCGGCGTCGAGTCGCGCTTCTTGAGATCGCCCGCCTCGTGCGGTTCGGCCATGACGATTTGGCCGCTCTTGCCGAACTTGACGATTTTCACGAGCTTGCGGCCCTGGCCATCCGGCTCGATCGCCAGCATGTCGTTCTGGTGCAGCGAGAGCACCTTCCGAGCGGTGGGGTTGTCGCGGCGCACGGCCGACGCGAAGTCGCGCTGGTGCGCATCGAACATCGAGATGACTTCGGCGACCCACTTGCCGTCCTTCAACTCCCACACGTCATACCGATAGTTGGAATCGCCCTTGTAGCCCTTGTAGGCACGACCGGTCCCGTCGCGGATGGGAATCAGCGACAGCGGCTCGACGACGCGCACGCGGCGGAGGCCGCGATAGTGCGGCGGGCCGAGCTGCGGGAAGCGGGCGATGCGCTCCTGGAAGGCGGTCGCCTTTTCCTTCTCCGAAAGTCCGTCGCCGAGGCCCATCGTGAAGTCGCGAAGGGCGGCGCGCAGATCCGGATCGCGCACCTGCTCGATGTCCTCGGCCTTCGTCAGCGTCGAGAGCGGAGCGCGGTGCACGACGATGTCGTTGCCGCGGGCGTCCTTCTCGCCGGTGAAGCCGTAGGCGGTGTCGTTGTGCAGGCGCCCCGCCGTCGCGTCGGGTGCGCCGGGCTTCTTGACGACGGTGCCGTGATCCGGCCGGTGGCTGACGACGATGTTGAGACGACCCGGCGCAGCTCGTCGCTGAATCCGTCCCAGGGTTCGGGAAGATCGGCGGTCATGCGGTGCGCCGCCTCGTGGCCGCGGGCACCCGCCTCGTACGAGATGCGGTTGAGAAGCGAGCGATCCGTCACCGCGATCACCGCCGCGTCGATCGGGTGATGGCGATGGTCGCGCCGATTCTTCGGCTGGTCGGCACCGCCGGCGAGATTGTGGTCCGGCAGGATGCTGTTCAGCCCCCAGCTCCGGCGCAGCATTTCCGTGAGACGGCCGGGAGAGACCCAGACGCGGCCGCTGCCCTCGCCTTTCTCGGGGTAGAGCGTGACGAGGTATTCCCGCGCGAGTCGGGACAGGTATTGCGTGTCGACGAGCTGGCGCGCGAGAAAGCCGCCATTCTTGTCGAAACGCTTCATCGCCTCGGGTCCGAAGCGCCAGCGCTTTTCATCCGGGAGCCGGTTCGCCCGCTCGACAATCTCGTCCCAAGGATAGCGCGTGTTTCCGGAGCCCGGACCGAACGCTTCGGAGGGCGATCGCTTGCGCTTGAGCTTGTTGGCCTCGCTCGTGCAGAGCAGGCGGTTGGCGTCGGAATCGTCGAGCGTCACACCGAAGGGCAGGATATGGTCGATGTCGACGAGACCTTCGTCCGAGAACAGCATGCCGATCGAGATGCGCTGGCCCGTGTAGACGCAGCGCCGATCGAGCGGGTTGTCCGGGTTGAGTTCTTCCCAGAGCTTGAGCAGCACGCGGTTGCGGCCCGTGTCGCGTTGTCCGATGTCGCGCAGCTTCTCCGAGCGCTTTTCCGCGGCCTTGCGATTGTCGCGGTTGCGCGCCCTGATCTCTCCCTTGCGTTCCTCGTCGAGCTTCAGGTCGCGCGCGAGTTCGATTACGATTTGCTCCGGCGGTTTTTTATAACGCGCGATCAGGCGGTTGACGACGCGGCGAAGCTGGTTGAGGCCGATATGCACCGTCGGGTTCGTGAGCCTGCCGATCCGGGTTTCCTCGTTTTCATCGTTCGGATCGCCCGTGCCAGGCATGATGTGCCGTTCGAGCGCCACGCCGTAGTAGGGCAGCTTGTCGAATGCGTG
>CAVWII010000008.1:0-142027 GCA_963754975.1 uncultured Alphaproteobacteria bacterium
CTTGAGACCCGGCGGAAACGGATGGATCGGGTCGATTGATCGAATGCGGTAGTAGATGAGTGCCTCCAGCGGTTTCACGACGTGGCCATTCCGGTAGAGCGCCGGCACCCAGTACGCGGCGGTGTCGGCCTTGCGCGTGCATGTCGTCCCGTGCGCGAGCAGGCTCGCCAGCGACGAGCGGGCGTTCGTGGAGGTGTTTCCGAAGAACTCGTGCGGGTGCGACGCGCCCGGCAGCCCCGGCCGGACGATCGGGTCGTCGGGCGCGAAATGGCTGAGGCGACAGACGCTGAAGAAGTTCGTTCCGTGCGGCGCCGGCGGGCTCGACGCGGAGCCGGCGCCTGCCAAGAGCAGCAGCCCTCCCGCGATGATCATCGTCCGAAGCATCATCCGCCCATCCTTTCGAGTAGCGCGACGTCCACTACCAGGAAGACGAATCGGAACCCTCCGGGCTTTAGCGGGCTAAATACATCGAGCCCCGGCGCGCGTCTACTTATTAGAGGAGGTCGCCGAGATACGACGCGATGGCGCGACCGTGCGCGAGATCGAGATGGTCTACCTGAGCCGGTTCAACGACTTCTGCAGCGTCGCGAACGCGATCCTGCACGATCGCGAACGGGCGAAGGACGCCGTCCAGGATGCATTCGTCTCGGCCCTCAGCCGCAGGAGCCAGTGGCGCGGCGAGGGAAGTCTCGATGCCTGGCTCTGGAGGGCGGTCCTGAACGCCGCCCGCGACCGTCGCCGCAAGCACGACGCGATCCCCGTCTCGGACACAGTCGCGGCAGCTCGGGTCGAGCCTTCGGCCTCATTCGACGGGTCGGCCGCCGGCGCCTTCGCCGACGCCCTCGCGGGGTTGACCGAGCGGCAGCGGCTCGTCCTGTTCCTCCGCTACTACGGCGACCTCGGCAACCGGCAGATCGCGGAGACGCTCGGCGTCAAGCCGGGCACGGTCGCGGCGACGATCCATCAGGCCCAGGAGCACCTGCGTAAGCGACTCCGGGTGGCGGTCGATGACTGAGCTCGACCAGCTCGTCGGTCAGGTGCTCGAGCCCTGGCGGATCCAGGGCGAGGCGCCTGCGTGGGAGGACGTGCTCGCCCGGGCCGGTCTTGCCGAGCCGACACACCGGCGGGCCGGTCCCAGGCGGCTCTACGTGGCCCTCCTCGTAGCGGGCGTGGTCGCCCTCGCAGCACCGGCGTTCGCGATCCTGGCGCATCAACTGCTGAGCACGCGCTCGGTTCCGGGAACGACGACGACAACCCGTGTCGGGCTCGGCTCGGGAAGATCGGCCGACCTGCGGCTCCGCTCGAGCGGGAGCCCGCTCGGGCGCGACTCCGCCGGCTTTCGGTTCCTGCGGCCCGGCGCGGATCAGGCACGGTCCTTCCACTGGACGCTCGAGCTCCACGGGCTCGAGCTGGTGGCCGGAGCTCGAATCACCATCCGGGGACGGGTGATTCGGCTCTGCAGGCCGTGCAGGACCGGCGGAGGCGTGTTCGTGCTCCGGGACGGCGAAGCGCTGGGCCTCTTGAACGGTCGGGCGACGCTCACGGTGGGCAAGGCGGGACATCGTGTGGCGCCGGCGGCAGGCGGGCGGCTGTTTCGCGCTAGGCAGCCGTCGTCGTGAGCTCAGCCGCGTAGAGCTCGTAGGGCAGCCGCTCGAGGTCTCGCAGCCGCGGGTCGGGCACGGTGAAGAAGCGCTCGAGCGCCTTCGTCTCGAGCCACGCGAGCCGGGGATCGGCGGCGAGCACCTGCCGCACCGCTGCGCGGTCGCCGCCGAGGGCGACGTGCTCGACCCGGTCGCGCCACGGCTCGAGCACCCGTGCCGCGGTCTCCGCGGCGGCCTCGATCAGCGCCCGCGCCTGCTCGTCGCGGCGCCGCCGGAAGCGGTTCGACGACGAGCCGCCCTTCTTGTGCTTGCCCTTGACGAAGCGCGTCCCGACCTTCGAGGCGACGAGGCGCTCGCCCTCGAGCACGCCGACCGCGTAGCCGCCGAGCCGCACCAGGAGCGCGGCGACCAGGTGGTCTGAGTCCAGCGCCTCGAAGAGCGGCCCGAGCTCGACCTTCTCGTACACGCGCGCGTGCGCGAGGCCGAACGGCGGCCGGACGGTGATCGTCTCGGCGGGCAGCTCGATCCGGGCGGCGCCGTCGGCATAGACGGCGCGGCCGGGCTCGCCTTCCAGCGGGCCCAGCCGCTTGTGCACGTTTGCTCGGCCGACGAAGCGGGCTATCCGCTCATCTCGGCCATCGCCGCCTTGGCGCGCTCCGCCATTTCCTGCTCGGTCAGGTCCTCCTTGTGCGTCGCGATCTGCCAGGAGTGCCCGAACGGGTCGATCACCTGGCCGAAGCGGTCGCCCCAGAACATGTCCTCGACGGGCATCGTCACCGTCGCGCCCTTCTCGGTCGCCTTGGCGACGACCGCGTCGACGTCCTCGACGTAGAGCAGCAGGCCGGAGGTGGTGCCGCCGAGCTCCTTCGGCGGCTTCGAGCTCGACTGCGGATTCGGGTCCGCGAGCATCAGCACGGAATCGCCGATCTGAAGCTCGGCGTGCCCGATCAATCCGTCGGGCCCGTCCATGCGCATGCGCTCCTTGGCGCCGAAGACCTCCGAGTAGTACTCGATCGCCGCGGCGGCGTCGTTGACGGAGAGGTACGGGTTGAGGCTGTGGTAGCCCTCGGGGATCGGCTTGACAGCCATGGGCTCCTCCCATCCGTTCGTGGACGTCTCGATCCTAGCCACGATCGCCCGCGGTTGACTTCGCCTCCCGCGCGTGGGCGAAATGTCCTGCAAATGACCCGTCCCGGCCAGGCCATCGCCGCCCTCGGCGCCGTCATGCGCAACCGCGACCTGCGTCGAGTCGAGCTCGCGTGGGGAGCCTCGATCGCGGCGGAATGGGCGCATTTCGTCGCGCTCGGCATCTTCGCCTACGACGCCGGCGGCACCGCCGCGGTCGGCATCGCGGGTCTCGTGCGCATGCTGCCCGCGGCCCTGATCGCCCCGCTCGCGGCCGGCCTGGGCGACCGCTTCCGGCGCGAGCGCTTCCTGCTCGCGATCGCACTCGCGGGGAGCGCCGCGCTCGCCGCCTCGGGCGCCGCCTTCTTCGCCGGGCGCAGCCAGGTCGCGATCTACCTGCTCGCGGGCGTCGTCGGGATCACCTCGACGCTCTTCCGGCCGGCGCTGCAGGCGATCCTGCCCTCGCTCGCGCGGACGCCGGAGGAGCTGATCGCCTCGAACGGCGCCACCTCGACGATCGAGAGCCTCGGCATGCTCGCCGGCCCGCTGCTCGCGGGCGTGCTCGTGGCGCTGGCCGATCCGGGCGTGGTCTTCTTCGTCGCCGCGGGCGCGCTGCTCGTCGCCGCCGGCCTGCTCGCCGCCGTGCACTGCGAGGGCCGCATCCAGCTGGCCGCCGTGGGCGACGCGCGCGAGGTCGTGCTCGCCGGCTTCCGGGCCGTCAACCACCCGAAGCCGCGCCTGATCGTGGCGCTCTTCTTCGCCCAGACCTTCGTCCGCGGCTGCCTGAACGTGCTGATCGTCGTGTTCGTGTTCCGCGTGCTCGACACCGGCGCGGGGACGGTCGGCTACCTGATGGCGGCGATCGGCGTCGGCGGCCTGGTCGGCGCGTTCGGCGCGATGACGCTCGAGGGGAGGCGGCTGGCCGTACCTCTCGGTTTCGCGCTCGTCTTCTGGGGATTGCCGATCGCCTTCGTCGCCGTACGGCCCTACCTTCCAGCCGCGCTGCTCCTGCTGGCCGTGGTCGGAGCCGCCAACAGCGTCGAGGACGTCGCCGGCTTCACGCTCCTGCAGCGGATCGTGCCCGACGAGGTGCTCACCGGGGCGCTCGGCGTGACCTGGGGAATCGCCATGGGCGGGCTCGCGCTCGGCTCGATCTCGGCGCCGGCGATCGTCGCCGCGGTCGGCCCGCGCGCGGCCTTCGCCGTCGTCGGCGCCATCCTCCCCGTCCTGACCCTGGTCGCCTGGCGATGGCTGGTGCGGATCGACCGCGAGGTCGCAGCACCCGCCGCCGAGCTCGAGCTCGTCCATCGCGTGCCCCTGTTCTCGCCGCTGTCCGTCGCGGCCAAGGAGCACGTGGCCTCCAGGCTGACGAAGGTCGACGTTCCCGCCGGCGAGGTGGTCGTCCGGATGGGCGAGACCGGCGACCGCTTCTACGTGGTCGCCGACGGCGAGCTCGAGATCGCCAACGGCGTGCACGGCACGGCGGGCCGCGGCGACTTCTTCGGCGAGATCGCCCTGCTCCGCGACGTGCCGCGGACGGCGACGGTCAAGGCCACCACGGCCTCCCACCTCTACGCGCTCGAGCGCGACGACTTCCTGGCCGCGGTGACCGGGCACTCGGCCGTCCACGCCGCCGGCGAGGCGGTCGTCGAGGAGCGGCTGAGATCCACTAGCGCCGCCCAATAACCTCCCGCGGATGACGTCCGCGACCGCGACTCTCGACCTCGCCGGCCAGCGCCGCCGCGGGCGCATCTACGTCGCGCTCGCGGCGCTCGCGTGGTCGAGCGCGGGTCTCTTCCAGCGGGAGCTGACGATGAGCGTCGGCACGCAGCTGGCGGGGCGCGCGTTCTTCGCCGTGATCGGCCTGTTCGCCTACGTGGCGATCGCCGAGCACGGAGCCGTGGTGCGCGCCTTCCGCGCGATCGGCCGCGACGGCCTGTTCGTGGCGGCGCTCCTGGCCGCCTCCTCCGGCGCGTTCATCGTCGCGCTCAACTACACGACGGTCGCGAACGTCCTCTTCATGCAGGCGCTGGCGCCCGTGCTCGCCGCGGTGCTGGGAACCTTCATCGGCGAGCCTGTTGAGCGCCGCACCTGGGTCGCGTTGACAGTCGCGCTGGTCGGCGTCGGGCTGATGGTCGGGGGCCCCGACCGACCGAGCGCGCTCGGCCTGAGCATCTCGTTCTTCATGTCCGTCACCTTCGCCGGCGTGATCGTGGTCACCCGCCACCGGCGCGACGTCTCGATGGCGCCCGCTACCTGCCTCTCACAGGCGCTCGTGTTCGTGTTCGCAGCGCCGTTTGCGGATCCCAGCGAGATCGGCGGCCAGGACCTCCTGCTGCTGGCCGCGCTCGGCATCGGCCAGATCGGCCTCGGCCTGATCTTCCTCACGCTGGGCGCGCGCCTGATCCCGGCCGCCGAGGTGGCGCTGATCACCCTGCTCGAGATCGTGCTCGGCCCGCTCTGGGTGTGGATCTTCCTCTCGGAGCAGCCGGCCGCCGCGACGCTCTTCGGCGGCGCGGTCGTCCTCACCGCAGTCCTGATCCAGGTGCGCGGGTCGCCGGCAGAGGCCTCGGTTCAGCCCGCGCCGTGAGTTTTACGGCGAGAAGGTGCTGCCGCGCTTCTTGGCCTTCTTCTCGCTCCGCTTCTCCTTGAGCGACTTCTGCGCGACCTTCTTCTGGAGCTTCTTCGGCTTGTCGGAACCCTTCATATGCCCATCCTGCCGGGATTTCGGGGTAAAGGAAAGGGACGGCTTGCAGGCCGTCCCTTAAAGCGCTTACCGCCCGTCTCTGCGGCCCAGGCGACCGGTTAAGCGCAAACCCATCGTGCGTCGGTCGCGCGATCCGTGCGCCCCCCTGTTGGGGGATATCTGGAGACAACAAGAAGCGGGGCCGCCGCCCGGCCCCGCTTCGAGTCTCCCGTGAGAGAGAGCCGCAGTAATCCCGTCAGGCCTCGCCGCATGGAGGCCCTTCGTATGAGGCTTCCGAGGTCGCCCCCGCCGCATCGGGGCGCGTCTCTCGGTTGCAGATGCAGTATCGGGCGGGGTGGGTTGGTTGATCCATCACCCTTCTACGGTTGACTGCCGCGGTTCACTTCGCAGGCGACGTTCGCGCGGCGACAATGCCTGTTGTGTCCGCGCTTCGGGTGACTCTCAGGCGCTGGCTGATCAGAGGCCTGAGCAAGACCCACCTGGTTGTCTATCGGCTGAGCCGCGGCCGATTCCTCAGCAGGGTGGCCGGAATGCCGGTGCTCTTGCTCACAACGACGGGCCGCCGGTCAGGCAAGGCGCGCACCACACCGCTCACGTTCTTCCGCGACGGAGCCGACCTCGTGGTGATCGCGTCGAACGGCGGTGCGGACCGGCCTCCCGACTGGTCGCTCAACTTGCGGCAGAACCCGCGCGCAGTCGTGAAGATCGGCACGGACGAGCTGACCGTCCAGGCGAGAACCGCATCGACCGAGGAGCGAGAGCGCCTTTGGGTCGGGATTACAGCTACCTACTCAGGTTACGCCCGGTATCAGAAGAAGACGGCGCGCCAGATACCTGTGCTGATCCTCACACCCGACCGCGAGCCTGCCCGGCGATAAAGCACGGCCCGGCACGCATCCTCCGTTGAGATAAGAAAGCGGCGCTGACGGCGGCCCCGCTATGAGTCTCCCGTGAAAGAGAGCCGCAGTGAATCCGGCAGGCTCCAGGCGCTAGCTCTCCACCGGCTCGCCGGCTGTGGCGGGAAGTACGATCGCTCGATGCGAGGGCGGCCGGCTCGGATCGAACGACTTCCCCAGCAGTACTTCGGCGGGCTGCTCGCGTGGGTCGTAGAGCATGCGACGGTCGAGGGCGAGCCGCTCGTCGACCTCGGGCGGGGCAACCCGGAGACCGGGCCGCCCGCCCACGTCGTGGAGGCGCTCGACGAGGCCGCCGGGCTGGAGACCGCGCACGGCTACGCGCCGTTCCGGAGCCTGCCGGAGCTGCGCGCCGCCCTGGCCGAGCGCTATCGGGCGCATTACGGGGTTCAGCTCGATCCCGACGCCGAGGTGGCAGTCGTGCCGGGGACAAAGACGGCGATCGTCGAGCTCTGCCTCGCGCTCGCGGAGGAAGGGCAGACCGTCGTGCTGCCCGATCCCTATTACCCGGACTACCCGTCCGGCCCCGCTCTCGCCGGGGCTGACATCGCCTACGTCCCGCTCGATCCGGGGAACGGGTGGCCGCCCGACTTCAGTCAGGCGCCCGCCGAGAACGTCGCCGCCGTCTACCTCAACTTCCCGTCCAACCCAGCCGCGGTTGCTGTTCCCGACGGCGCCTTCGACGACGCGGTTGCGTACGCCCAGACGACCGGCGCCGCGATCGTCCACGACTTCGCCTACGGCGACCTCGTCTTCGACGGGCGCGAGCCGAAGAGCTTCCTCGCCACCCCAGGCGCCAAGGAGGTGGGCGTCGAGATGTTCTCGATGTCCAAGTCCTACGGCATGGCCGGCTGGCGGGTCGGGTTCGTAGTCGGGAACGCGGAGATCGTCGAGCGGATCAACCTGCTCAACGACCACTGCCGCGTCGGGATCTTCCGGCCGATTCAGGAGGCTTGCATCGCGGCGCTGACCGGGCCTCAGGACTCCGTGGCCGAGCGGCGCAACACCTACCAGCGCCGTCGCGACCGCGTGATCGAGGTGCTCGGGCCGCAGACCTGCGAGGGCACGTTCTACATCTGGATGAAGCTGCCGGAGGGCCTCACCGCCGAGGACCTGCTCACCAAGCACCGCGTCGCGGTCGCGCCCGGTGAGGGCTTCGGGCCCAGCGGCAAGGGCTACATCCGCCTCTCGCTCGCCGTTAGCGACGAGACGCTCGAGCTCGGGCTCGAGCGCCTGGCGCGCGCCTTCTCCTAGGCGACTTGGACTGCCCTCAGCTCGTCGAGCTCTTCCTCCGTCGGCTCCCACTCGCCTGCCGCCGCGTTGGCGCGCACCTGCTCGGGCTTGGTTGCTCCCGGGATGACCGTCGCCACCGGCGACACGGCAGCGAGGCCGCCGATGGCAACTTCGAGCAGCGAGACGCCGTGCGCCTCGGCCCAGGCCGTCAGCCTCTCGACGACCTCGAGCTCGTGCTCCGAGATGTCATGGCCGTGCAGGCGCGTTCCTTCGGCCGGTGGCCGGTCGCGGCGGATCTTGCCGGTCAGTAGGCCGCTGCCGATCGGCGAGTGCGGGATGAAGCAGAGGCCGAGCCGCTCGCAGGTCGGCAGCAGATCGGCCTCGGCCCGGCGATCGAGCCACGAGTACTCGCTTTGCTCCGAGACGTACGCGGGGCCGGCGATCGACCTGGCGCGTTCGAGCGTCTCGGGCCTGTAGTTCGACGTGCCGTAGGCGAGGATCTTTCCCTCGGCGACGAGCTCGTCGAGCGCCGCGAACGTCTCCTCGAGTGGCGTTCCGACGTCCTCCTCGTGGTGCTGGTAGAGGTCGACGTAGTCGGTCTGCAGGCGGCGTAGCGAGCCCTCGATCGAACGCCTCATGTACTCCCGCGTGCCGCGGCGCTCGACGCCGTCACCCATCGTCATGCCGAACTTGGTCGCGAGCACGACCCGGTCCCGGCGCCCGCGGAGCGCGTTGCCGAGCAGCCTCTCGCTCTCACCCGGCCCGCCGTAGCGGTCGGCGGTGTCGAAGAACGTGACGCCGACATCGAGGGCGGCGTCGACTACCGCCTTCGTTTCGGCCTCGTCGACCCCACGGCCGAAGCGGATGCAGCCGAGGCCGACAACGCTCACCTCAAGCGGCCCGAGCCTACGCACGCGCACACGACAACGGTATCGATGTGCGCCTGGCGGGTCCGCGATCATAGGTCCGTGACCGTCGCGGTCCCGCACATCGAGCCCGAGCACGTCGCTCAATTTCGCGACGAGGGCTTCTTCGTGGTGGAGAGCGTCCTACCGCCGAGCGAGCTCGAGGCGCTCCGCGGCGAGTGCGGTCGTCTCGTGCTCGAGCGCGATCGAGAGATGGATCGCCTCGGCGTAGACAGGATCGACCTCGACCACCGCGGCAGCCGCTACTTCATTCACGCGTACGGCAAGAGCACGGCGGTCGAGCAGTTCCTGTTCTCGGGCTTGATGGCGCGGATCGCCCGGGCGGCTCTGGGTGACAACGTCTACCTGTTCAACGAGCAGTACGTCGTCAAGGCCGCCGAGCGTGGGATGAAATTCGGCTGGCACCAGGACTCCGGCTTCATCCCCTACCCGCATCGGCCCTACCTCACCTGCTGGGTCGCGCTCGACGACGTGACCGAGGCCAACGGCACCGTGTACCTGCTGCCCTACTCGCGCGCCGGCACCCGCGAGGTCGTCGAGCACGTCCACGACGAGGAGACGAACGACCTGATCGGCTACTTCGGCGACGATCCTGGTGACCCGGTGATCGTGCCCGCCGGCAGCATCGCCTGCTTCTCGAGCACGCTGTTTCATCGCAGCGGCCCGAACACGACCGATCGGATGCGTCGCGTCTACCTCGCGCAGTACTCCGCCGAGCCGATCCTGAGCGAGGACGGCTCGCGGCCACGGCACCTCGCGGTGCCGCTCAACGGGCACTGAGCCTCCGCGCTACCGTGTCGGGGCGCACGCGAAAGGAGGGTCAGCATGTGCTGGTCGAAGTACGAGCGTGAGCAGTGGGAGCGCGAGCGGCGCGAGGCCGAAGTAGGCCAAGCGGCTTCGCTTCATCTCGACCGCCGAGCCCAGGGCCGAGGAGCCGGAGCCGGAGGCCGAGGTCGCGGAGCGCGAGAAAGAGCTCGTCCGCAGCTAGCTCGGACGCTTCAGATTGTCGCGGCCGCCCGCCACAGCGCGGGCGGCCGCGCTTGACGCTTCAGACGCGAGCGCCCTCGAACTCGGCGACCGGCACCTCGTAGAGGTCCGCCGACTCAACCGTCAGGCCGACGCTGCCGGCGAGCTTCAGGCGCCGCTCCGCCAGGGTCTGCTCGGCCTCGTCGGCCGTCTCGGCGCTCTCCCAGAGGATGAGCGCCTTTGCGCGCTGCCGCTCCGGGTCGTAGAGCGAGATGTATCCGGCGAAGCCGTCGTACTCGCGCAGCATCGGGACGACCGTGCCACGCATCGTCTCCACGGCCTTCTCGCGCTTGCTCTCGTCGGCTCCCGAGAACTCGATCAGCCTTCCGTACATGGTCCCTCCTTCGGTGACCCCTCGTTACCCGTCCTCGCGCTTGCGGCCGGCAGCCAGCTCCGGCAGGGCGGACTCGTCGATCGCCTCCGGCGGGATCACCGCGACACGAATCGGCGTCGAGGCCCACAGGGTCGCGGTCCGCTTGCCGCCCTCGAGAAGCGCCCGCTCGCCGAGCAGCGCGCCCGGGCCGATCTCCGCCACGACGTCGCCGTTCACCTCGACGTCGACCATCCCGTCGAGGAGCAGGAAGAGCTCGCGCCCCTCCTCGCCTTCGTGCACCAGAGCCTCGCCGGAGTCGAGGTTGCGCCGCTCGAGCTTCGCCCCGCTACGCATGACCGAGGCGGAGAGGTCGCGCTCGAGCTCCGACTCGACGGCGGTCACCAGGGTCGGCGAGTCCTCCTCGCCCCACGGGGTGTTCGGCCCGTGCGACTCGCGGTACCACTTGGCGAAGTCGATCGTGCCGGACTTCTCGACCAGCACGCCGTCCTTGTCGTAGATCCAGTGGCGCGGAAACGGGCTCGCGCCGAGCAGCGAGTGGTTCGACGAGCCGTCGGCGTAGACGATCAGCTGGAGCGTCGTCCACGCGGAGGCCGACTTGACCCGGAAGAACGGCTTGCCGCTCACCCGCCGCGGCGCGGGCAGGCCCATGTGGCCGCCGGCCGACTGGACGAACTTGACCCAGCCGTCGCCGACCTCGGGCTCGGCCTGTAGGAGCGGGTACTGCACCGCGGCGAAGGCAACCTCGCGGGGGCCGAGCTTGATCCGGGTGATGCCGATCCGGCCCTTGCCGGAGTAGCCGTGGTCGACGACCTTGTCGTCCTCGACCTCGATCCAGGCCTTGAGCTCGTTCGCCTCGCGGAAGAGGTCGTTCTCGTGCAGCGGGTCGAGGTCGTCGATCCGGTCGGGCGGCGGCTCGTCGTAATGGGCCACCCCCATCTCGAACGGCAGCTTCGGCATGCCCGAGATCGCCTCGGACGGAATCCAGGTGATGGACGTGACTGCTGACTCGACGCGCATGGGCCCTCCTCCGGTTTCCGGCAACGCTAAACCGGTGCGGGCCTGCGGTCTAGTGCGAAGCGCTAGGACTCAGTGGCGCTGCTCTGGTGCTTGCGCCAGAAGGTGAGCGCTCCGACGATGCCGGCGAGGCTCACGCCCGCGACGCTGAAGGCGAGCAGCGACTTGTTCGAGCCGCCGCGGTGGACGGACGGCGTGACGCCCTTAGCCTTGAGCGTCGCGAAGCGCTTGCTCCCCTGCCACACAGCCCAGCCGAGGATGGCGTTCCTGCGGTTGATGATGCTCATGGAGGGGTGTTGTAGCAGCTAATGCTCGGACTTGCCGGGGCCCTTGTCGGGCGGGAGCGTCTCGTCCGCGGCGGGCGGCGGCGGGGGCACCACCGGCTTCTCCGGCTTGCCCTTGTCGCCCGGGCCTTTGCCCTGGCCGTTGCTCGTTTCCGGCTTCGGCGGCTTCGTCTTCTTGGGCTTGTGCGTCTTGACCGGCTTGTCGGGCTTGCGCCGGCTTCTCGGCCTTCACCGGCTTGTCGGGCTTGCGCAGGCTTCAGGACGCTCGGGCCATGGTCGCGAGAAGGCGGCAGCACGCTTTTCTCGTGCGGTGTCGCCACGCGCTCGGGCTGTTCGACGGCGACTCGGCCTGGGTGCTCGCGGTGGTCGCGGCGGGCCTTGACCGAGGCCGGCTTGAACGGCTTCTGGTCGTGGCGGGCTTCCTGCGCCGGGGCGATCACCGAGGCTGCGCTCAGAACCTTGGCCGGTGGGATCGCCGTCCTCGCGTGGTGGACGGCCCGCGCCCGCGCGTTGGCCGGCGCCTGCCAGATGCCGTGCTTGACGCCCTCGTAGCCGACGCCGGTCGCGAGCATCGCGGTGGCGCCGATCGCAGCGGCCTTGATCGCGATGCCTCCGCCGACGGCCGCCCCTCCCCCGCCTCCGAAGAGGCCGGTGAGCGAGGTCGGCAGCGGGATTGCGGCAAGCCCCTTCAGCGCTCCGCGCTGGGCCCGCTGGCTGCGGGCGAAGCCGGCACATTCGTCGCACTCGCGCAGGTGGGCGCGCAGCGCGCCACGATCCTTGCGTGCGAGACGTCCGTCGAGCTGTTTCGAGATCGAGAGCTCGGCCTCGCGGCAGGTGATTCCCTCTTCGAGCTGCTCGCGCAGGGCGCGCCGGGCGCGGAAGATCAGCGTCTCGACGGCGCTCACCGAGACCTCGAGAATGTCGGCGATCTCCTGGTAGCTGCGCCCTTCGAGCTCGCGCATCACGAGCGCTGCGCGCTGGTTGAAGGCCAGGTGACCGAGCGCGCGGCGGATGTCCTCGGCCGAGACGGCGTCGTCGACGACGACCGCCTCGGCGAGCTCCTCCTCGAAGACGACCTCGTTCGGCCGGCGCTGCGACTGGCGGAAGCGCTGACGACAGACGTTGTGCGCGATCGCGATCAGCCAGTTCTGCGGCTTCTCCGGGCGCTCACCCTGCTCGAAGGCGCGATAGGCGTTCATGAAGGTGGTCTGGGTGACGTCCTCGGCGTCGGCCTCGTTGCGCAGGACGACCAGGGCATAGCGGTAAACGTCGCCCACGTGCTTGCGATAGAGCCGCTCGAAGGAGCGGTCCGAGCCGAGGCGGGACGCGAGAATCGGCGTCATGCCTAAAAAGATGCCGTATTTGCGGTGATCTTGCACCGCGCCAAAGGGTTATTTGTGCGGCAGGAGGGGCGGAAGCGGCGGTAATTGGGGAAGCGGGGGCACTACAGGCGTGGGAACGGCGACCGGAAGCGGCGGGGTCGCGGGCGGCGCCACCTGCACCGGCCCCACGGTTACCGGAGGCGCCTGAACGGATGGAACCTCGACGGTCGTGGTCGTCACCGGCGGTAGCGCCTGGGTGAGGGGTGCGGCCGCGCCGACCGGCGTGGCGGTCGGCGCGGCAGCAACCGGAGACGTGGACACAGAGGTCTCCGGGGGGGTTGGGGCTGGGTTGCTCGATGTAGTTGGGCGCGTGAAACGGCTGCGCGAAGTCGCGGTCGTCGCGCGGCGAAGCTTTCGGTGGTGCGGGCGGACGCGAACGGTCGCGCGGCTCGTCTGTGCGAGAGCCGCGACCGCGCCGGACTGCGCGGGCGACGCGAGTTGCGACTTCGCCTCGGCCTGCGCCGCAGGCGCCGCGGTGACCGCCTGCACGCTCTTGTACCCGACACCGGCCACCGTGCCGGCCACGATGACGGCCGCCGCCTTGAGCACGAGATCGGCGCCCACGGCCGCGCCGCCGGCTGCAACGGCGCCTCCACCCGCTCCGCCGAGGAACGAGGTGAGCGACCCCGGCAGCGGGACCGTGGTGAGGACGCCGATGGCGCTCCGGTGAAGCTTGAGCCGGCGCCGCGCGCGGAAGAGCAGTGCCTCGACCGCGCCGACGGAGATGCCGAGGACGCCGGCGATCTCCTGGTAGCTCCGGCCTTCGAGCTCGCGCATCACGAGCGCCGAGCGCTGGTTGAACGAGAGCCCGGCGAGCGCTTTGAGCACTTCGTCGAGGTTCGCGCGCTCGTGCTGGAGCGCGGCGGGCTCGGGAGCCTCCTCGAGCGCGACCTCGCGCGGCCGGCTGCCCGCCTGGCGCCAGCGCATGCGGCAGACGTTGTGCGTGATCGCGATCAGCCAGTTGTGCGGCTTCTGCGGACGCTCACCTCGCTCGTACGCGCGGTAGGCGTTGAGGAAGGCGGTCTGGGTGGCGTCTTCGGCGTCGGCGGGGTTCGTCAGCAGGGCGAGCGCGTACTGGTAGACCTCGCGCGCGTGCTCCTTGTAGAGCTGCTCGAAGGCAGGCTCCACCCCTCTCGTGCGACGAAGCGGAGTCAGTTGCCGCAGAGACTTCCGTTGCCGCGGGGGGCGGTCCGCGCGGGATGCCTCCATGTTGCTCAAACGGATAACTATTCCCCTGACAAGGTCCTCGACTTCAACGTCAGGGACGATTCCTTCCAGCTCGACAACGCGGTCTTCCGGAAGCTCGGCAAGGGCACGCCGGCAAAGCCGGTGAAGCTCGGCGCCGACGCCTTCTTCAAGGGCAAGGCCGCCGAGGACAAGGAGGACCGCATCCTCTACGACAAGGCGAGCGGCGCCCTCTTCTACGACGCCGACGGCATCGGCGCGGCGAAGGCGGTGAAGGTCGCGATCCTGAAGAAGGGGCTCGCCCTGACCCACTCCGACTTCTTCGTGATCTGAGGCCCGGCGGTGCGGGAGACGGCGGCGGGGCAGGGCGCGACACTCTGCCCGGTGCCGGCCACCGGTTGAGGAGGAGCTGCTAAGGCCTTGAGGCCCTTGCACTTGCCGGAGGGAACCCTTACATGCGGACGTGACGGAACACGTCCGCGTCCCCGGCCGCGCCCCCTTGGCAGCCCCGCCGAAAGCGTTTAAGGAGCCCGGATCGCGTTTCCACACCCACCCGAAGCTTTGCCCGTGGCGGGCTTCATCCAAAATCCGCTCCCTCGGGGGCGGTGACAGGCCGGCGGATCGAGGCCACCCCTTCGGGGCGGCCCTTCGGTCCTGTCCGGCCATGTCCTGTCCGAGACTGCAGGCGCCGGGTCCGGTTCGTCCGTCCGGCTTAAGCCGAGAGGACCTGCATAGACGGGGAAGACCGAGTTCCACCGCCGTCCGACCCGCGGGCGGCGTTTCGGTTCGAACCATCTCGCCCGGCGCGCCCCGAATCGGGAGCGCGTCCCGGGGGACAGGGCTTGCGAGAGCGTCGCTCAGGACGGCTCTCGGCGCAAGCCGGGACCCCCGGGCGGCAGGTGCAACCGGCGGATCGCAGATCCGTCAACCGGAGAGAGCCAAGTGGATAGAGCAGCAAAGCGCGAGCTCGTCGCGACGCTCAACGGCGTGTTTGCGGACACGAGCGTTGTCGTCGTGGCCCACTATGCTGGCCTCACCGTCGCCGAGATGCAGAAGCTGCGCGCGCAGATGAAGCAGGCCGGCGCAACGGTGAAGGTCGCGAAGAACCGCCTCGCCAAGATCGCTCTCGAAGGCACGGACGTCGCGTCCATCTCGGGCCTCCTCAAGGGTCCGACCCTGATCGCTTATTCGAGCGATCCGGTCGCGGCGGCCAAGGTCGCAGTGGATTTCGCCAGGGGGAACGACAAGCTCGTCATCCTCGGCGGAGCCATGGGCGCGACCGCCCTGAACCTGGACGGCGTGCGGGCCCTCGCCACGCTGCCGTCCCTCGACGAACTGCGCGCCAAGCTGGTGGGCCTCATCCAGGCTCCCGCCACCAAGATCGCCCAGGTCGTCAACGCACCGGCGGCGAAGCTCGCCCGCGTGTTCGGGGCCTATGCCAAGACAGACGAAGCGGCGTGAGGCCGTCCCCTCAATCGACATCCGTTCGAACCGAACTCAAAGGAAGAAGACATGGCTGATCTTGCCAAGATCGTAGACGAGCTTTCGTCGCTGACCGTTCTCGAGGCCGCCGAGCTCGCAAAGCTCCTCGAGGAGAAGTGGGGCGTGTCCGCCGCGGCCGCGGTCGCGGTGGCAGCTCCCGCGGGCGGCGGCGCCGCCGCCGCGCCGGTCGAGGAGCAGACCGAGTTCGCGGTCGTTCTCGCCGCCGTGGGCGACAAGAAGATCGAGGTCATCAAGGAGGTCCGCGTGATCACGAGCCTCGGCCTGAAGGAGGCCAAGGACCTCGTCGAGGGCGCCCCGAAGACCGTGAAGGAAGGCGTCTCGAAGGAGGAAGGCGAGAAGATCAAGGCGCAGCTCGAGAAGGCCGGCGCCAAGGTGGAGCTGAAGTAGCCGTCGGCATCGCCGATGGCGCGCGTCAGGTTCGCCCGCCGGCTTCCGCCGGGCGCCACAGCGTGAAGCTAACGCGGTCTCGGGCCCTGCGGCCCGGGACCGTCTCGTCGTCCCGGCGTCAGACGCCGGCGTGCATTGGTTCATGACGTGTCCGACGGCCTCAAAGCGCCGTCGGGCGGCTGGTTCGGCCCCCTTCGCAGCGAGAGGGCCCGGTCAGCCGCAGACCAGGAGCGAAGTCCAGATGGCTCATTCAGCGACCGGCCGGAAGCGCATGCGCAGGTTCTTCGGGAAGATTGCGGAAGTGGCGGAGATGCCGAACCTGATCGAGGTTCAGAAGGCGTCCTACGACCAGTTCCTGATGGTCGACGAACCCAAGGGCGGCCGGCTGGAGGAAGGCCTCCAGGCGGTCTTCAAGTCCGTCTTCCCGATCTCCGATTTCTCGAACACCGCGCTGCTCGAATTCGTGAAGTACACGTTCGAGGCGCCGAAATACGACGTCGACGAGTGCCGCCAGCGTGGCATGACCTTCGCCGCGCCCCTCAAGGTGACGCTGCGCCTCATCGTGTTCGACGTCGATCCGGACACCAACGCGCGCTCGGTCAAGGACATCAAGGAGCAGGACGTCTACATGGGCGACATGCCGCTCATGACCGACAACGGCACGTTCATCGTGAACGGCACCGAACGCGTCATCGTCTCGCAGATGCACCGCTCTCCAGGCGTGTTCTTCGACCACGACAAGGGTAAGACACACTCCTCGGGCAAGCTGCTCTTTGCTGCGCGCATCATTCCCTACCGCGGTTCGTGGCTCGACATCGAGTTCGACGCGAAGGACATCGTGCACGCGCGCATCGACCGCAAGCGCAAGATTCCGGTCACCTCGCTGCTCTACGCCCTCGGGCTCGACGGCGAGGAGATTTTGCGCACCTTCTACAACCACATTTCCTACGTCCGCGCGAAGGACGCGTGGCGCGTGCCGTTCGATGCCGAGCGCATGAAGGGCTTCAAGGCCACGGTCGATCTCATCGATGCGGATTCGGGCGAAGTCGTGCTCGAGGCCGGCAAGAAGCTCACCGCTCGCTCCGCGCGGCAGCTCGCCGACAAGGGCGTCAAGGCGCTCCGCGCATCGGACGAGGACCTCGTCGGCCAGTACATCGCCGAAGACCTCGTCAACATGAAAACCGGCGAGATCTACGCCGAGGCCGGCGACGAGATCACCGACAAGCTCCTGAAGGGGCTCGAGGATGCGGGGCTCTCCGAGATTCCGGTGCTCGACATCGACCATGTCAATGTCGGTCCCTACATCCGCAACACCCTGGCGATCGACAAGGCGTCGTCGCGGGAGGATGCGCTGTTCGACATCTACCGGGTGATGCGCCCCGGCGAGCCGCCGACCCTCGATACCGCCGAGGCGATGTTCCACTCGCTGTTCTTCGATCCGGAGCGCTACGATCTCTCGGCCGTCGGCCGCGTGAAGATGAACATGCGCCTCGACCTCGACGCCGAGGACACCGTGCGCACGCTGCGCCGGGAGGACATGATCGCGGTCGTCAAGGCCCTCGTCGACCTGCGCGACGGCAAGGGCGAGATCGACGACATCGACCATCTCGGCAACCGCCGCGTTCGCTCGGTCGGCGAATTGATGGAGAACCAGTACCGGCTCGGCCTCCTGCGCATGGAGCGCGCGATCAAGGAGCGCATGTCCTCCGTCGACATCGACACGGTCATGCCGCAGGATCTCATCAACGCGAAGCCCGCGGCCGCGGCTGTGCGCGAGTTCTTCGGCTCCTCGCAGCTCTCGCAGTTCATGGACCAGACGAACCCGCTCTCCGAGGTGACGCACAAGCGCCGCCTCTCGGCGCTCGGGCCGGGCGGTCTCACCCGCGAGCGCGCCGGCTTCGAGGTGCGCGACGTGCATCCGACCCATTACGGCCGCATCTGCCCGATCGAGACGCCGGAGGGCCCGAACATCGGCCTCATCAACTCCCTCGCGACCTTCGCAAGGGTGAACAAGTACGGCTTCATCGAGACGCCGTTCCGGCGCGTGAAGGACGGCGCCGTCACCGCCGAGGTCGTCTACCTCTCGGCGATGGAGGAGGCGAAGTACAACGTCGCCCAGGCGAACGCCGCCATCGACCGCAAGGGCAAACTGACCGAGGACCTCGTCGTCTGCCGGCGCGCCGGCGACGTCATCGTCGTCGCGCCCGATCGCGTCGATCTCATGGACGTGTCGCCGAAGCAGCTCGTCTCGGTCGCCGCGGCGCTGATCCCGTTCCTCGAGAACGACGACGCCAACCGCGCCCTCATGGGCTCGAACATGCAGCGCCAGGCGGTGCCCCTCGTGCAGGCGGATGCTCCGTTCGTCGGCACCGGCATGGAATCCGTCGTCGCGCGCGATTCCGGCGCCGCCATCGCGGCGCGCCGGACCGGCATCGTCGACCAGGTCGACGCCACCCGCATCGTCGTGCGCGCGACGGAGGAGACCGACCCGACGAAGCCCGGCGTCGACATCTACCGCCTGCAGAAGTTCCAGCGCTCGAACCAGAACACCTGCATCACGCAAAAGCCCCTGGTGCGGGTCGGCGACGGCGTCGGCAAGGGCGACATCATCGCCGACGGTCCCTCGACCGAGCTCGGCGAGCTGGCGCTCGGCCGCAACGTCCTCGTCGCCTTCATGCCGTGGAACGGCTACAACTTCGAGGACTCGATCCTGCTCTCCGAGCGGATCGTGAAGGACGACGTCTTCACCTCCATCCACATCGAGGAATTCGAGGTGATGGCCCGCGACACCAAGCTCGGGCCGGAGGAGATCACGCGCGACATTCCGAACGTCTCGGAAGAGGCGCTGAAGAACCTCGACGAGGCCGGCATCGTCTATATCGGCGCCGAGGTGCATGCGGGCGACATCCTCGTCGGCAAGATCACGCCGAAGGGCGAGAGCCCGATGACGCCGGAGGAGAAGCTCCTGCGCGCCATCTTCGGCGAGAAGGCGTCCGACGTGCGCGACACCTCGCTCCGCGTCCCGCCGGGCGTCACCGGCACCATCGTCGAGGTGCGCGTCTTCAACCGGCACGGCGTCGACAAGGACGAGCGCGCCCAGGCGATCGAGCGCGAGGAGATCGAGCGTCTCGCGAAGGACCGCGACGACGAGCAGGCGATCCTCGACCGCAACACCTATGCCCGCCTCTCGGATATCCTCAACGGCCAGAAGGCGGTCGCCGGCCCGAAGGGATTCAAGAAGGACACGAAGCTCTCGAAGGATCTTCTGGGCGAGTATCCGCGCTCGCAATGGTGGCAGTTCGCCGTCGCCACGGACTCGACGATGACCGAGATCGAGGCGATGCAGAAGCAGTACGACAACTCGAAGAAGCGCCTCGAGCAGCGCTTCCTCGACAAGGTCGAGAAGCTGCAGCGCGGCGACGAGCTTCCGCCCGGCGTGATGAAGATGGTCAAGGTCTTCGTCGCGGTGAAGCGCAAGATTCAGCCCGGCGACAAGATGGCCGGCCGCCACGGCAACAAGGGCGTCGTCTCGCGCATTGTGCCGACCGAGGACATGCCGTTCCTCGACGACGGCACGCATGTCGACATCGTGCTCAATCCGCTCGGCGTGCCGAGTTCGCATGAATGTCGGGCAGATCCTCGAGACGCATCTTGGCTGGGCGGCGGCGGGCCTCGGCAAGCAGGTCGCGCAGGCGGTCGACGCCTATTACCGGACCGGCAAGGCGAAGGGCCTCAAGGACAAGCTCACCGCGATCTACGGCGACGCGCCGGAATTCGAGAACGCGTCCGACGACGATCTCGCCGAGATCGGGCAGGGGCTGCGCCACGGCGTGCCCTTCGCGACGCCGGTCTTCGACGGCGCGAAGGAAGCCGACATCGAGCGCATGCTCGAAATGGCGGGCCTCGATCCGTCGGGCCAGGTGACGCTTTACGACGGGCGCACCGGCGAGGCCTTCGATCGGCGCGTGACGGTCGGCTACATCTACATGCTGAAGCTGCACCATCTCGTCGACGACAAGATCCACGCGCGCTCGATCGGCCCCTACTCCCTCGTCACCCAGCAGCCGCTGGGCGGCAAGGCGCAGTTCGGCGGCCAGCGCTTCGGCGAGATGGAGGTCTGGGCGCTCGAGGCCTACGGCGCCGCCTACACACTGCAGGAGATGCTCACCGTGAAGTCGGACGACGTCGCCGGCCGCACCAAGGTCTACGAGGCCATCGTGCGCGGCGACGACACCTTCGAATCCGGCATCCCGGAGAGCTTCAACGTGCTCGTGAAGGAGATGCGCTCGCTCGGCCTCAACGTCGAGCTGACATCGACCAAGCCGGCCGCGAACGAATTGCCTCCGGCCGAGGCCGCCGAATGACGCGGGCGGCCCGATCCTTGCGTCCGAGCCTTTCGCGCGGACGCCGGGGAACACGACAGGATTTCGGCGCGACGGCGCCGCTCGCCGCCTGAACGGCCGGGGCGACGGCCCCGGACGCACAGGCGCGAAGTGAACTCTTCAGGAGAACGCGATGAACCAAGAGGTCATGAATCTCTTCAACCAGACGGCCCAGCCGCAGAGCTTCGATCAGATCAAGATCTCGATCGCGAGCCCGGAGAAGATTCTGTCCTGGTCCTACGGCGAGATCAAGAAGCCGGAGACCATCAACTACCGCACCTTCAAGCCCGAGCGCGACGGCCTCTTCTGCGCGCGCATCTTCGGGCCGATCAAGGACTATGAGTGCTTGTGCGGCAAGTACAAGCGCATGAAGTACAAGGGCGTGATCTGCGAGAAGTGCGGCGTCGAGGTGACGCTCGCGCGCGTCCGGCGCGACCGCATGGGCCATATCGAGCTCGCGGCGCCGGTGGCGCATATCTGGTTCCTGAAGTCGCTGCCGAGCCGCATCGGATTGCTGCTCGACATGACGCTGAAGGACCTCGAGCGCATCCTCTACTTCGAGTCCTACATCGTCATCGACGCCGGCCTGACGCCGCTCAAGGACCGCCAGCTCCTCTCCGAGGACGAGTACCTGCGCGCGCAGGATGAGTACGGCGAGGATTCCTTCACGGCGATGATCGGCGCCGAGGCGATCCGCAAGATCCTGACGGAGCTCGACCTCGAGAAGAGCGCGGCCGACATCCGCCTGGAGATCGCGACGACGACGTCGGAATTGAAGCCGAAGAAGCTGATGAAGCGCCTCAAGATCATCGAGGCCTTCCTGCAATCCGGCAACAAGCCCGAATGGATGGTGCTGACGGTCGTGCCGGTGATCCCGCCGGACCTGCGCCCGCTCGTTCCCCTCGACGGCGGCCGCTTCGCGACCTCGGATCTCAACGATCTCTATCGCCGCGTCATCAACCGCAACAACCGCCTGAAGCGGCTGATCGAGCTGCGGGCGCCGGACATCATCATCCGCAACGAGAAGCGCATGCTTCAGGAGGCGGTCGACGCGCTGTTCGACAACGGCCGCCGCGGCCGCGTCATCACGGGCGCCAACAAGCGGCCGCTGAAGTCTCTCGCCGACATGCTGAAGGGCAAGCAGGGCCGCTTCCGGCAGAACCTGCTCGGCAAGCGCGTCGACTATTCCGGCCGTTCGGTGATCGTCGTCGGTCCGGAGCTCAAGCTGCACCAGTGCGGCCTGCCGAAGAAGATGGCGCTCGAACTGTTCAAGCCGTTCATCTACGCGAAGCTCGACGCGCGCGGCCTTTCCGCCACCGTCAAGCAGGCGAAGAAGCTCGTCGAGAAGGAGAAGCCGGAAGTCTGGGATATCCTCGACGAAGTCATCCGCGAGCATCCGGTGCTGCTCAACCGCGCGCCGACCTTGCACCGCCTCGGCATCCAGGCCTTCGAGCCGACGCTGATCGAAGGCAAGGCGATCCAGCTGCATCCGCTCGTCTGCGCCGCCTTCAACGCGGATTTCGACGGCGACCAGATGGCCGTGCACGTACCGCTCTCCCTCGAGGCGCAGCTCGAGGCGCGCGTCCTGATGATGTCGACGAACAACATCCTGCACCCGGCGAACGGCGCGCCGATCATCGTGCCCTCGCAGGACATCGTCCTTGGCCTCTACTACCTCTCGATCCTGTCGGACGGCGAGCCCGGCCAGGGCAAGGCTTTCTCCGACATCGGCGAGCTCGAGCACGCGCTCCACGGCAAGGTCATCACCTTGCACACGAAGATCAAGTATCGCTGGACCGGCCTCGGCGAGGACGGCGAGACGATGACGAAGATCTACGATACCACCGCCGGGCCGCGTCATGCTCTCGCGCCTGTTGCCGAAGCACCCGATGCTGCCCTTCGACGTCGTGAACAAGCTCATGACGAAGAAGGAGATTTCGAGCATGATCGATGCCGTGTACCGGCATTGCGGCCAGAAGGAATCGGTCATCTTCTGCGACCGCATCATGGCGCTCGGCTTCTATCATGCCTTCAAGGCGGGCATCTCGTTCGGCAAGGACGACATGGTCGTGCCCGAGAACAAGTGGGAGATCGTCGAGGAGACGCGCGCGCTCGCGAAGGATTACGAGCAGCAGTACCAGGACGGCCTCATCACCCAGGGAGAGAAGTACAACAAGGTCGTCGATGCCTGGGCGAAGTGCTCCGATCGCCTCGCCGGCGAGATGATGGCGCGCATCTCGGCCGTGAAAAAGGACGACGCGGGCCGCGACCGGCCGGTGAACTCGATCTACATGATGTCGCATTCCGGCGCGCGCGGCTCGCCGGCGCAGATGAAGCAGCTCGCGGCGATGCGCGGCCTGATGGCGAAGCCGTCGGGCGAGATCATCGAGAGCCCGATCATCTCGAACTTCAAGGAAGGCCTCGACGTGCTCGAGTACTTCAACTCGACGCACGGCGCCCGCAAGGGCCTCGCCGACACCGCGCTCAAGACCGCGAATTCCGGCTACCTGACCCGTCGCCTTGTCGACGTGGCGCAGGACGCCGTCATTCGCGAGGACGATTGCGGCACCGAGCGCGGCATCCGCATGCGCGCGATCATCGACGCGGGCCAGGTCGTCGCCTCGCTCGCCTCGCGCATCCTCGGCCGCTCGACGGCGGAGGACCTTCTTTCCATCGACGGTGAGGTCATCGTGCCGAAGGGGACGATGATCGAGGAGCAGCATATCGAGGGGATTACCGCCGCCGGCATCCAGGAGGTGAAGATCCGTTCCGTGCTTGTCTGCGAGTCGAAGAACGGCGTCTGCGCCACCTGCTACGGCCGCGATCTCGCCCGGGGCACCCCGGTCAATCACGGCGAGGCGGTCGGCGTCATCGCGGCGCAGTCGATCGGCGAGCCGGGCACGCAGCTGACGATGCGCACCTTCCACATCGGCGGCGCGGCGCAGATCGCCGATCAGTCCTTCATCGAGTTCGAACTTCGAAGGCGGGGTGAGGATGCGCAACCGCAACGTGGCGCGGAACTCCGACGGCGAGCTCATCGTCATGGGCCGCAACGTCGCGGTCGTCATCGTCGGCGCCGACGGCGCCGAGCGGGCCGTGCACCGTCTCCAGTACGGCGCCCGCCTCAAGGTCGACGAGGGCGATCACGTCAAGCGGGGCCAGCGCATCGCCGAGTGGGACCCCTACACCCGTCCGATCCTCACCGAGGTCGACGGCACGGCGGCCTACGAGGATCTCAACGACGGCGCCTCGATCATCGAATCGATGGACGAGTCGACCGGCATCACGAAGCGCGTCGTGATCGACTGGCGCTCCTCCGCGCGCACCGCGGATCTGCGCCCGGCGATCACCGTTCAGGGCAAGGGCGGCAAGATCGCCAAGCTCGCCCGCGGCGGTGACGCCCGCTACCTCCTTCCTGTGGACGCGGTCGTGTCGGTCGATCCGGGCGGCAAGGTGAAGGCCGGCGACGTGCTCGCGCGCGTCTCGACCGAGAGCGCCAAGACCCGCGACATCACCGGCGGCTTGCCGCGGGTGGCGGAGTTGTTCGAGGCGCGGCGGCCGAAGGATGCGGCCATCATCGCGGAGAAGTCGGGCACGATCCAGTTCGGGCGCGACTACAAGAACAAGCGTCGCCTGACGCTGACCCCGCATGACGGCTCCGAGGCGGTGGAGTACCTGATCCCCAAGGGCAAGCACATCCACCTGCAGGACGGCGACGTGGTCGAGGTCGGCGACTTCATCGTCGACGGCAACCCGGCCCCGCACGACATCCTGGCGATCAAGGGCGTCGAGGAACTCGCGGCCTATCTCGTCAACGAGATCCAGGAGGTCTACCGCCTCCAGGGCGTGAGCATCAACGACAAGCACATCGAGGTCATCGTCCGGCAGATGCTGCAGAAGGTGGAGATCACCGACGGCGGCAATTCCGAACTGCTGAACGGCGAGCAGATCGATCGTCTCGAACTCGAGGAGATCAACGAGCGTCTGGTGCAGGAGAAGAAGAAGCCCGCGACCGGCGCGCCGGTTCTTCTCGGCATCACCAAGGCCTCGCTGCAGACGCGCTCGTTCATCTCGGCGGCGTCCTTCCAGGAGACCACCCGCGTCCTCACCGAGGCGGCGGTCAACGGCAAGGTCGACACCCTCGAGGGCCTGAAGGAGAACGTCATCGTCGGCAGCCTGATTCCGGCCGGCACCGGCGCCATGATCACGCAGATCAAGAGCGTCGCGGCGCGCCGCGACGATCTGATCTTGGCGCAGAAGCGGGCGGAGCAGCAGGCCCAGATCGAGGAGCTTCCGCCGGCCGCGGAGTAGGGGCGGCGGGATACCCACTCCTCAGACATGGAAAAAGGCCGCCTTCGGGCGGCCTTTTTTTCCGTCGACTCAGCATGGAGCGATGCCTGTCGCGCCCTTGGAGGAGCGCACCCTTTTTCCGTTTGACACTGTATTGCAATGCTATTATGTTGAAAGACACCCGCGGCCGGGGATTTCTGCTCCTCACCGCAACCAATGTCCCCGATGTCTTCTTCGACGGCCATGCGCTGGAAGATGCAGGCGACGCGACCCGCACTTAAGGAGCAACTGCCGTGGCACTGACAGACTTCAAACTCACCGGTGCGTCCGTGCCCGAACTGGCGGCAACCGGGACTATCGTCGGCACGTTCTCTGCGACCGCAGACCCTGGCGTCACGTTCAATTTTTCGCTGGTAGACGATGCCGGTGGTCGCTTCGTTGTGGTCGGCTCGAATCTCGTCGTCAAGAATGGCGTCGCTCTCGATTTCGAACAGAACGTGTCGCATACGGTTGTCGCGAGGGTCTCGGACAGCACGGGCTCTATCCAAGACCAGATCTTCGCCCTGATGGTGCAAGACGTGTCGCCGGAGGTCACGATGGGCACGCCGATCGCCGACGTCATCGTCGGCGGCGCCGGGCACGACGAACTCGGGGGCGGCTCCGGCAACGATGTCCTGAGCGGGGGCGGCGGCAACGACACGCTCGAGGGCGACGCCAACAACGACAGTCTGGACGGTGGTGACGGCGACGACGAGCTGTTCGGCGGCGCCGGCAACGACACCCTCGTCGCCGGCGACGGCAGCAGCGACGCCCTCGACGGCGGCGACGGCATCGACACGGCGATCATCACCGTCGATCAGTCGGGGCTCGTGCTGACGGACATCGAGAAGGTGCACGGCACCGCAGGCGCGGATGTCATCCGCCTCGATCAGGCGACGTTCGACGGCTCTCGAGATCGACGGCCTCGACGGCTGGACACGCTGGTGCTCGCGGCGTCGGGGTGCCCCCGGCCAGTCGGCGACCTTCGATTTCACGCAGGCCGGCCTGACGGTCGCCGGCGTCGAGCACGTGCTCGGCGGCATGGGCAGCGAGACGTATATCTTCGGTGCGCGCGAACTCGCGGCGCTGACGTCGGTCAACGGGAACGGCAGCGGCACCGACACCGTCGTGCTCGCCGGCGGCGACACGTTCGACCTGTCCGAAGTCGCGCTGATCGGCATCAGCTACGGTCGAGCTCGCCGATGACGACGCCACCGTCGTCCTCGACGATGTCCTGATCTCGCGAGGCGCTTCTCATCGATGCGACCGGTGGCGGGCGCCACGATCGTCCTTGCGAACGGCTCGCTCACCGACGTCAGCAGCGGACGCTCCTCTACGCGCACGGCTTCGAGCACGTCGTCGAACAGAAGGCCTACGACGCGGCCGCCGACGCGCCGACCGTCCCGGCGGTTTCCGTCACGCAGGGCGGCGTCGTGCCGGTGACGATCGTGCGCTCGCCGGAGGATGGCACGGAGGTCACCCACTACAAGATCACCGGCGTCGTCGGCGGCGCGCTGTTCCTCGACGCTGCCCTGACACAGCCCGCCGGCGCGTTCGTCCCGACCGGCGGCGAGGCCGCGACGGTGCTCTACTTCAAGACCGCTGCCGGCTTCTCGGGCGCCGCGAGCTTCACCGCGACGGCCTCGACCTCCGCCTCCGACAGTGGCCTCGGCGGCAGCGCCGCCGCCGCCATCTCCGTCGTCCCGGGCGGCGTCCCCGTCGATCCCGCTGCCCCCGTCGTCGTCGATACCGTCGTCGCCGAGGATGCGACGACACCCATCGTCATCGTCGACCAGTCCGGCGCCAGCCACTTCAAGATCGCCGGCATCGAGCACGGGCAGCTCTTCGCCGACGCGGCGCTGACGCAGACGATCGGCGACGGCGCCTTCATCCTCTCGATGGGCCTCACCACCACGGTCTACTTCAAGCCGGACGCGGACTACTTCGGTCCGGACGCCTCCTTCACCGTGCAGGGTTCCACCTCCGCCTCCGACGCGGGGCTGTTCGGCGGCACGGACGACGCCGGGATCACCGTCACCGCCGTGCCGGATGCGCCGACCGGGCTGTCCTTCGCCGGCGCCGCGGTGACCGAGCTCGCCACCAAGGGGACAGCGTCGGCACGCTG
Source organism: uncultured Alphaproteobacteria bacterium (assembly GCA_963754975.1). Lineage (GTDB taxonomy): Bacteria > Pseudomonadota > Alphaproteobacteria > Rhizobiales > Beijerinckiaceae > Microvirga. Next base: position 26,458 of record CAVWII010000008.1, read on the forward strand.
TCGGCGAGCGACGCCGACCCGGGCACGACCCTGACCTATTCCCTCATCGATGACGCCGGCGGACGGTTCGACCTCGCCGGCAGCAAGCTCGTCGTCGAGAACGGCGTCGGCCTCGATTTCGAGCAGCGCACGTCGCATCAGGTGACGGTCCGGGTGTCCGACGGCTCCGGGCTGTTCCAGGACAGGACCTTCACCGTGACCGTCGGCGACGTGGCGCGGGAGGTGACGGCGGGATCGGACGGGGCGGACGTCATCGTCGGCGGGGCGGGCAAGGACCGGCTCGGGGGCGGGGCCGGCAACGATCGCCTGGCCGGCGGCCTCGGCGCCGACGTCCTCACCGGCCGCGCCGGCCGGGACACCTTCGTCGTCGACAGGAAGCTCGGCCCGTCGAACGTCGACCGGGTGACCGATTTCAACGTCAGGGACGACTCGTTCCACCTCGACAACGCCGTCTTCACGAAGCTCGGAAAGGGCGCCCCCGCGAAGCCCCTGAAGCTCGCCGCCGACGCCTTCTTCAAAGGCAAGGCGGCGCACGACGCGAGCGACCGCATCGTCTACGACCCCGGCACTGGCAGCCTGTCCTACGACGCGGACGGCAGCGCCTCCGGCAAGGCGGTGAAGTTCGCCCTGCTCAAGAAGGGCCTCGCCCTGACGAACGCGGATTTCTTCGTGATCTGAGGGAGAAGGCGGCTCCCGGCCCGCGGCTCTTCCTGGCGCCGCAGGCCGCGCCGCGGGTTGCGCCACCTCGGCGGTTTCGGCGAGGCGGCCGGGCGCCGATGGGCTGTCTTTCCCCGTCTCACAGAATGTATATAGCGTTATCGCCTGCGGCGGCGGTCGGCCGCTCCGGCCGGCCTCATTCGAGTGTCGCGGCAGCGACCGCGTCAGCCTCGCAGTCCAGGTCGTCACGATGTGTGCGGGGCCCGGCGGCCGGGCGCGACCGGCTGCGGCGGATCGAGAACATTGCGCCCCGGGGCGCTCCGGCGACGTTTCCTGTCTTCCGCCGGGCGCACTCCCCGGAGGGGCCCTAAAACCCCACTTTCCGGTTGACTTCCCCCAACTCGCGGCCTAGAAACCGCCAACTTTCCGGCTGGCCGTAGGTGTTCGCCAGTCGGAGCCGCGTGGCTCCGACCCGTGCCGCCTAGACGCTGCCGAACCCAACGCCGACTGACAGAGCGTCAGGACTTGAGGCACGACCGCGACGGCAACCGTCGTGGTCCTCTGCGTTCGCAACGCGCCAAAGGCTTCTCGCAGAGCCGGTGGCGCGCGTTCGTTTTGCGCTAGGACCTCGCGGGGCCGGCGCGGACGGGGCGGGCGTGGACGAACCGTCGAGACGAATTTTGAGGGACCGCGGCAGCGGTCGCGAGCAAGAGGGCACAGGATGCCGACGATCAGCCAGCTGATCCGCAAGCCGCGGACGGCGCAGAAGAGCCGGAACAAGGTCCCGGCGCTGGATGCCTGCCCGCAGAAGCGGGGCGTGTGCACCCGCGTCTACACGACGACCCCGAAGAAGCCGAACTCGGCGCTCCGCAAGGTCGCCAAGGTGCGCCTGACCAACGGCTACGAGGTGATCGGCTACATCCCCGGCGAGGGCCATAACCTTCAGGAGCACTCCGTGGTGATGATCCGCGGCGGCCGCGTGAAGGACCTGCCGGGCGTGCGCTACCACATCCTGCGCGGCGTGCTCGACACGCAGGGCGTCAAGAACCGCAAGCAGCGCCGCTCGAAGTACGGCGCGAAGCGTCCGAAGTAGGACGGGAAATCGACGATCCTCGGGCCCGGCCCGGAGGTCGCAGCGAAGAACGAAGAGACCAGGTCGGAGAAACGGCATGTCCCGCCGCCACAGTGCCGAGAGGCGCGAAATCATCCCGGATGCGAAGTTCGGCGACATCGTCGTGACGAAGTTCATGAACTCGATCATGTACGACGGCAAGAAGTCGGCCGCCGAGGGCATCGTCTACGGCGCCTTCGACATCATCGAGAGCCGCACCAAGGCGGTCCCGCTCGAGGTCTTCAAGCAGGCCCTCGAGAACGTCGCTCCGGCGATCGAGGTGCGTTCCCGCCGCGTCGGCGGCGCGACCTACCAGGTTCCTGTCGAGGTCCGGACCGAGCGTCGGCAGGCGCTTGCGATCCGCTGGATCATCCAGGCCGCGAGGGCCCGCAACGACAAGACGATGGTGGACCGGCTCTCCGCGGAGCTTATGGATGCCGCCAACAACCGTGGCAACGCCGTGAAGAAGCGCGAGGACACGCACCGGATGGCCGAGGCCAACCGCGCCTTCTCGCACTATCGCTGGTAACGGCTTACGGTTTCAGGAGCTCAGGCGATGCCTCGAACGCACGCAATCGTGGACTACCGCAACTTCGGCATCATGGCGCATATCGACGCCGGCAAGACGACCACGACCGAGCGGATTCTCTATTACACCGGCAAGTCCCACAAGATCGGCGAGGTCCATGAGGGCGCCGCCACCATGGACTGGATGGAGCAGGAGCAGGAGCGGGGCATCACCATCACCTCCGCCGCGACGACCTGCTTTTGGCGCGACAAGCGCTTGAACATCATCGACACGCCCGGCCACGTCGACTTCACGATCGAGGTCGAGCGCTCCCTGCGCGTGCTCGACGGCGCCGTTTGCGTGCTCGACGGCAACCAGGGCGTCGAGCCGCAGACCGAGACGGTCTGGCGGCAGGCCGACAAATACGACGTGCCGCGCATCGTCTTCGTCAACAAGATGGACAAGACCGGCGCCGACTTCTTCAAGTGCGTCGACGACATCGTGCAGCGCGTCGGCGGCAAGCCGGTCTGCCTGCAGCTTCCGGTCGGCGCCGAGAGCGATTTCCGGGGCGTCGTCGATCTCGTCCGCATGAGGGCGATCGTCTGGTCCGGCGAGGCGCTCGGCGCCACGTTCGACGAGATCGAGATTCCCGCGCACCTGCACGATCAGGCGGTCGAGTATCGCCAGAAGCTGGTCGAGGCCGCGGTCGAGCTCGACGACGAGGCGATGACCGCCTATCTCGACGGCCACGAGCCGGATGAGGCAACGCTCCGCCGTCTCGTGCGCCGGGCGGTGCAGCTGCGCGCCTTCCATCCGGTGCTCTGCGGCTCCGCCTTCAAGAACAAGGGCGTGCAGCCGCTGCTCGACGCCGTCGTCGACTACCTGCCTTCGCCCGCCGACCGCGAGGCGATCGCCGGCATCGACTTCAAGACCGAGGAACAGGTCATCCGCCGTCCGACGGACGACGAGGCCTTCTCGATGCTCGCCTTCAAGATCATGGACGATCCCTTCGTCGGCACGATCACCTTCTGCCGCGTCTATTCCGGCAAGGTGGCGTCCGGCGATTCGCTCATCAACTCGACCCGCGACAAGCGCGAGCGCGTCGGCCGGATGCTCTTGATGCACGCGAACAACCGCGAGGACATCAAGGAGGCCTATGCGGGCGACATCGTCGCGCTCGCGGGCCTCAAGGACACCCGCACCGGCGACACGCTCTGCGATCCGTTAAAGCCCGTCATTCTCGAGAAGATGGAGTTTCCGGAGCCGGTCATCGAGATCGCGATCGAGCCGAAGTCGAAGGCCGACCAGGAGAAGCTCGGCGTCGCCCTCGCGAAGCTCGCGAACGAGGATCCGTCCTTCCGCGTCTCGACCGATCAGGAATCCGGCCAGACGATCCTCAAGGGCATGGGCGAGCTCCACCTCGACATCAAGGTCGACATTCTGAGGCGTACCTACAAGGTCGAGGCGAACGTCGGCGCGCCGCAGGTCGCCTTCCGCGAGAAGATCACGCAGCGCGCGGAGGTCGACTATACGCACAAGAAGCAGACCGGCGGCTCCGGCCAGTTCGCGCGGATCAAGATCGTCCTCGAGCCGAACGAGCCGGGCGCCGGCTACGCGTTCGAGAGCAAGATCGTCGGCGGCGCGGTGCCGAAGGAATACATCCCGGGCGTCGAGAAGGGGCTCGAAAGCGTCCTCGGCGCCGGCGTCGTCGCGGGCTTCCCGATCGTCGACCTCAAGGTCTCGCTGATCGATGGCGCCTATCACGAGGTCGACTCCTCGGCGCTTGCATTCGAGATCGCGGCGCGCGCGGCCTTGCGCGACGGTCTGCAGAAGGGTCGGTCGGTTCTGCTCGAGCCGATCATGAAGGTCGAGGTGGTGACGCCGGAGGACTACACCGGCTCCGTCATCGGCGACCTCAATTCCCGGCGCGGCCAGATCCAGGGTCAGGACATGCGCGGCAACGCCGTCGTCGTGAACGCGATGGTGCCGCTGATGAACATGTTCGGCTACGTGAACAACCTGCGCTCCTTCACCCAGGGCCGGGCGACGTTCACGATGCAGTTCGATCACTACGAGCAGGTCCCGCCGAATGTCGCTGCCGAAGTGCAGAAGAAGTTCGCGTGATCTGACGGAAAGCGAAGAAAGACCGAAAGGTAAGGTGCTCCGATGGCGAAGGAAAAGTTTGCGCGGACGAAGCCGCACTGCAACATTGGGACGATTGGTCATGTCGATCACGGCAAGACGTCGTTGACGGCGGCGATTACGAAGATCCTTGCGGAGTCGGGCGGGGCGACGTTTACGGCCTACGACCAGATTGACAAGGCGCCGGAGGAGAAGGCGCGGGGGATCACGATTTCGACGGCGCATGTTGAGTACGAGACGAAGGCGCGGCACTACGCGCACGTGGACTGCCCTGGGCACGCGGATTACGTGAAGAACATGATCACGGGTGCGGCGCAGATGGACGGTGCGATCCTCGTGGTATCGGCGGCGGACGGTCCGATGCCGCAGACGCGGGAGCACATCCTTTTGGCGCGCCAGGTCGGCGTACCGGCGCTTGTGGTGTACATGAACAAGGTCGACATGGTCGACGATCCGGAGCTTTTGGACCTTGTCGAGCTTGAGGTCCGGGAGCTTTTGTCGAAGTACGACTTTCCGGGGGACGACATCCCGATTGTGAAGGGGTCGGCGTTGTGCGCGCTGGAGGACCGGGAGGCGAAGATCGGGCGGGAATCGATTCTTGAGCTGATGCAGCAGGTGGACAGCTACATCCCGCAGCCGGAGCGTCCGATCGACCAGCCGTTTTTGATGCCGATTGAGGACGTGTTCTCGATTTCGGGCCGGGGCACGGTGGTGACGGGGCGTGTCGAGCGCGGGGTGATCAAGGTCGGCGAGGAGGTCGAGATTGTCGGGCTCCGGGCGACGGCGAAGACGACGGTGACGGGCGTCGAGATGTTCCGCAAGCTTCTGGACCAGGGTCAGGCCGGGGACAATGTCGGCGTTCTCTTGCGCGGCACGAAGCGGGAAGAGGTCGAGCGCGGTCAGGTTCTGTGCAAGCCGGGCTCGATCAAGCCGCACACGAAGTTCACGGCGGAGGCGTACATCCTGACGAAGGAGGAGGGCGGTCGGCACACGCCGTTCTTCACGAACTACCGTCCTCAGTTTTACTTCCGGACGACGGACGTGACGGGGGTTGTGACGCTTCCGGAGGGCACCGAGATGGTGATGCCGGGGGACAACGTGACGATGGAAGTGACGCTGATCGTGCCGATCGCGATGGAGGAGAAGCTGCGCTTCGCCATCCGCGAAGGCGGCCGCACCGTCGGTGCCGGCGTCGTCGCCTCCGTCATCGATTGATCGCATCGAACAGCGCGGCCGGCCCGGCCAGTCGCGCTTTGCCAAGGACCCAGCGGGGCAACCCATGAACACGCAAAACATCCGCATTCGCCTGAAGGCGTTCGATCATCGGATCCTCGACGCCTCGACGCGCGAAATCGTGTCGACGGCGAAGCGGACCGGTGCGCAGGTACGCGGCCCGATACCGCTGCCGACCCGCATCGAGCGCTTCACGGTGCTGCGCTCGCCGCACATCGACAAGAAGTCGCGCGAGCAGTTCGAGATGCGCACTCACAAGCGCGTGCTCGACATCGTGGACCCGACGCCGCAGACGGTGGACGCGCTGATGAAGCTCGACCTCGCCGCGGGCGTCGACGTCGAGATCAAGCTCTAAGCCTTCGGGCAGGGAGCGTTCGGGATTACGCCGAGAGGATATGTGAGATGCGCTCAGGCGTCATTGCACAGAAGGTCGGGATGACCCGCATCTTTACGGATGCCGGGGAACATGTGCCCGTGACGGTGCTCAAGGTCGATCAGTGCCAAGTGGTCGCTCATCGCACCAAGGAGAAGAACGGCTACACCGCGCTGCAGGTCGGCGTCGGCAAGGCCAAGGTGAAGAACGTCTCCGCTGCCGAGCGCGGACGCTTCGCCGTCGCGAAGGTCGAGCCGAAGCGCAAGATCGCGGAGTTCCGCGTCTCCGAGGACGCGGTCATCCCGGTCGGGGCCGAGATCACGGCCGACCATTTCGTCGCCGGCCAGTTCGTCGACGTCACCGGCACCACCACCGGCAAGGGCTTCGCGGGCGGCATGAAGCGCTGGAATTTCCACGGTCTGCGCGCGACGCACGGCGTCTCGGTCTCGCACCGCTCGATCGGTTCGACCGGCGGTCGCCAGGACCCGGGCAAGACCTTCAAGAACAAGAAGATGCCTGGCCACCTCGGCGTCGAGCGGGTCACGACGCAGAACCTGCGCGTCGTTTCGACCGACGTCGCCCGTGGCCTCATCCTCGTCGAGGGCGCCGTTCCGGGCGTCGCCGGCGGCTGGATCTACGTTCGCGACGCGGTCAAGCGCAAGCTGCCGAAGGAGGTGCCGATGCCCGGTGCCTTCCGCGCGGCGGCCGGCGAGACCGCCGCTGCCGAAGGGGAGAACGCGTGATGAAGCTCGATGTCACCACGCTCGATGGCGGCACGGACGGTTCGCTCGAATTGAACGAGGCGATCTTCGGTCTCGAGCCGCGTGCGGATCTCCTCGCCCGCTGCGTCCGCTGGCAGCTCGCCAAGCGCCGCGCCGGCACGCATGCGGTCAAGAACCGCTCCGAGATCGACCGCACGACGAAGAAGATCTACAAGCAGAAGGGCACGGGCTCGGCCCGTCACGGCGCCGCGAGCGCGCCCCAGTTCCGCGGCGGCGGCCGCGCCTTCGGCCCGCAGGTGCGCTCGCACGAGCACGACCTGCCGAAGAAGGTGCGCGCCCTGGCGCTGAAGCACGCGCTTTCCTCGAAGGCGAAGGATGCGGCGATCGTCATTGTCGACGACGTCAAGCTCGCGGAGCCGAAGACGAAGGCGCTCGTCGAGCGCTTCGGCAAGCTCGGCCTCGCCAACGCGCTCATCATCGGCGGCGCCGAGATCGACGTCAATTTCGGCCGCGCCGCCCGCAACATCCCGAACGTCGACGTGCTGCCCGTGCAGGGCATCAACGTCTACGACATCCTGCGCCGCGAGAAGCTCGTTCTTACCAAGGCGGCCGTCGATGCGCTGGAGGCGCGCTTCAAATGAGCCTGGACCCGCGCCTCTATGATATCATCGTGAGCCCGGTGATCACCGAGAAGGCGACGACCTTGTCCGAGCAGAACAAGGTCGTCTTCAAGGTGCGCCACGACGCGACGAAGCCGCAGATCAAGGAAGCGGTGGAGAAATTGTTCGACGTCAAGGTGAAGAGCGTCAACACGCTCGTCACCAAGGGCAAGGTGAAGATGTTCCGCGGCACCCGCGGCCAGCGCTCGGACGTGAAGAAGGCGGTCGTGACCCTCGAAGCGGGCCAGACCATCGACGTCACGACGGGCCTCTAGAGTTCGGACGAGAGAGTGATCCGATGGCTTTGAAGACCTTCAAACCGATCACCCCCGGCCTGCGCCAGCTGGTGATCGTCGACCGCTCCGAGCTCTACAAGGGCAAGCCGGTCAAGGCGCTGACCGAGGGCAAGTCGTCTTCGGGCGGCCGCAACAATCTCGGCCGCATCACCGTGCGGTTCCGCGGCGGCGGCCACAAGCGCACCCTACGCATCGTCGATTTCAAGCGCCGCGACCGCCTCGGCGACGCGGCGAAGGTGGAGCGGATCGAGTACGATCCGAACCGCAGCGCCTTCATCGCACTCATCGCCTATGCCGACGGCGAGCAGGCCTACATCCTGGCCCCGCAGCGCCTCGCGGTGGGCGATCAGGTCATCGCCGGCGAGCAGGTCGACATCAAGCCGGGCAACGCGATGCCGCATCGGCAACATGCCGGTCGGCACCATCGTGCACAATGTCGAGATGAAGATCGGCAAGGGCGGCGCCGATCGCCCGCTCCGCCGGCACCTACGCGCAGATCGTCGGCCGCGACCAGGGCTATGTGACCGTGCGCCTGAATTCGGGCGAGCAGCGCCTCGTGCACGGCCAGTGCTTCGCGACGGTCGGCGCGGTCTCGAACCCGGACCACATGAACATCTCGATCGGCAAGGCCGGCCGCAAGCGCTGGCTCGGCAAGCGCCCGCACAACCGCGGCGTCGCCATGAACCCGATCGACCACCCGCACGGCGGCGGCGAGGGCCGCACCTCGGGCGGCCGTCATCCGGTCACGCCGTGGGGCATTCCGACCAAGGGCAAGAAGACCCGCTCCAACAAGCGGACCGACAAGTTCATCGTGTCGAGCCGTCACGACCGCAAGAAGAAGGGCTAACGGCGTCATGGCACGTTCGATCTGGAAGGGTCCGTTCGTCGACGGCTACCTCCTCAAGAAGGCCGAGGCCTCCCGCGGCTCCGGCCGCAGCGAGGTCATCAAGATCTGGAGCCGCCGCTCCACGATCCTGCCGCAGTTCGTGGGCCTCACCTTCGGGGTCTACAACGGCCAGAAGCACATCCCGGTCTACGTGACCGAGGAGATGGTCGGTCACAAGTTCGGCGAGTTCTCGCCGACGCGGACCTTCTACGGCCACGCGGCGGACAAGAAGGCGAAGAGGAAGTAAGATGGGCAAGGCTGCGACACCGCGCGCGCTCAGCGACAGCGAGGCGAAGGCCGTCGCCCGCATGCTCCGCGTCAGCCCGCAGAAGCTGAACCTCGTCGCTCAGCTGATCCGCGGCAAGAAGGTCGCCTCGGCGCTGGCCGATCTCGAGTTCTCGCGCAAGCGCATCGCGCGCGACGTGAAGAAGTGCCTCGAGAGCGCGATCGCCAATGCCGAGAACAACCACGACCTCGATGTCGACGATCTCGTCGTCGCCGAGGCCTTCGTCGGCAAGGCGCTCGTCATGAAGCGCTTCCATGCGCGCGCCCGCGGCCGCGGCGCCCGCATCGAGAAGCCGTTCTCGAACCTGACGATCGTGGTTCGGGAAGTGGCGGCCGAGGCATAAAGGAGAGCCAGATGGGTCAGAAAGTCAATCCGATCGGTCTTCGCCTCGGCATCAACCGGACCTGGGATTCGCGCTGGTTCGCCGGCAAGAACGAGTATGGCAAGCTGCTGCACGAGGACATGGCGATCCGCGAAGCGCTGATGAAGCAGCTGAAGCAGGCCGCCGTCTCGAAGATCGTCATCGAGCGTCCGCACAAGAAATGCCGCGTCACGATCCACTCGGCCCGCCCGGGCGTGGTGATCGGCAAGAAGGGCGCCGACATCGACAAGCTGCGCAAGCTCGTCAACAAGATGACGGACGCGGACGTGACCATCAACATCGTCGAGGTCCGCAAGCCCGAGGTCGACGCGACGCTGGTCGCCGATTCGATCGCCCAGCAGCTCGAGCGCCGCGTCGCCTTCCGCCGCGCCATGAAGCGCGCCGTGCAGTCGGCGATGCGCCTCGGCGCCGAGGGCATCCGCATCAATTGCTCGGGCCGCCTCGGCGGCGCCGAGATCGCGCGCCTCGAATGGTACCGCGAGGGCCGGGTGCCGCTGCATACGCTGCGCGCCGACGTCGACTACGGCACCGCGACGGCGTTCACGACCTACGGCACCTGCGGCATCAAGGTCTGGATCTTCAAGGGCGAGATCCTCGAGCACGATCCGATGGCGCAGGACAAGCGCCTGACCGAGGACGACGGCCGCTCGGGCGGTCGTCGCGACCACGCGGCGTAAGACCGAAGCGGGCCAGGAGAGGTTTGCCATGCTGCAACCCAAGAAAACGAAGTTCCGCAAGCAGTTCAAGGGCCGCATCCACGGCACCGCGAAGGGCGGAACGGACCTGAATTTCGGCCAGTTCGGCCTGAAGGCGATGGAGCCGGAGCGCGTCACCGCGCGCCAGATCGAGGCGGCCCGCCGCGCGATCACCCGCGACATGAAGCGCGCGGGCCGCGTCTGGATCCGCATCTTCCCGGACGTGCCGGTCTCGTCGAAGCCGACCGAGGTCCGCATGGGCACGGGCAAGGGCGCGCCGGAATTCTGGGCCGCCCGGGTCAAGCCGGGCCGCATCATGTTCGAGATCGACGGCGTCCCGGAGGACACCGCCCGCGAGGCGCTGCGCTTGGCGCCGCCAAGCTGCCGATCAAGACGCGCTTCATCCAGCGCATCGCCGAGTGAGGAGGGGACGATGAAGTCGAAGAAGAGGCTGTCCGACATCAAGGCGATGAGCCGGACCAGCTCGGCGACGAGCTCGCTGAGCTGAAGAAGGAGCAGTTCAACCTGCGCTTCCAGCAGGCCACCGGCCAGCTCGAGAACACCGCGCGCGTCCGCGAGGTCCGCCGCGACATCGCCCGCATCAAGACGCTCGGCCGCCAGAAGGCGACGCCGGCGAAGGCGAAGGCCTGAGGAGGATCGAATGCCAAAACGCGTTCTGCAGGGCGTCGTCGTCAGCGACAAGCAGGACAAGACGGTCGTCGTGAAGGTGGAGCGGCGCTTCACGCATCCGCTGCTCAAGAAGACGGTGCGCCGCACCAAGAACTATCACGCCCATGACGAGGCGAATGCGGCCAAGGTCGGCGACACGGTCTGGATCGAGGAGGCGCGGCCGATGTCGAAGCTGAAGACGCTGGGTGCTCGTCGAGCAGCCGAAGGCTTCCTGAGGCCGAAGGCCGGGGTTGAAAGAGCGAGGGCGGTTCTCGCAAGAGCCCGCCTTTCGCGACAAGGCAGGGGACGGCAGATCCCCATCAGGCGTAGTCCGGCGGGGCAATCGTGCCGTCCGCCGGAAACCCGCCTGACACAAGGAAAGGATCGACGCCATGATCCAGATGCAGACGAATCTCGACGTCGCCGACAATTCCGGCGCGCGCCGCGTGATGTGCATCAAGGTGCTCGGCGGCTCGAAGCGCAAGTACGCTTCCGTCGGCGACATCATCGTCGTCTCGGTCAAGGAGGCGATTCCGCGCGGCCGCGTGAAGAAGGGCGACGTCATGAAGGCGGTCGTCGTTCGCACCGCCAAGGACATCCGCCGCGCCGACGGTTCGGTGATCCGCTTCGACCGCAATGCGGCCGTGCTGATCAACAATCAGAAGGAGCCGATCGGCACGCGCATCTTCGGACCGGTTCCGCGCGAGCTGCGCGCCAAGAACCACATGAAGATCATCTCGCTGGCGCCGGAGGTGCTGTGATGGCTGCGAAGATCAAGAAGGGCGACAAGGTCGTCGTCCTCACCGGCCGCGACAAGGGCAAGACCGGCGAGGTCATCCAGGTGATGCCGAAGGAGGCCCGCGCCCTCGTGCGCGGCGTCAACCTCGTCAAGCGGCACCAGAAGCAGACGGCGGCGCAGGAGGGCGGCATCATCTCGAAAGAGGCGACGATCCACCTGTCGAACCTCGCCGTTGCCGATCCGAAGGACGGCAAGCCGACCCGGGTCGGATTCAAGGTTCTCGACGACGGCCGCAAGGTTCGCTTCGCCAAGCGTTCGGGAGATCTGATCGATGGCTAAGAACCCGGATACAAGCAAGGACGGCAAGTCCAGGGCGGCAAGGCGCAGGATTGAAGGCCCAGGCCGGCAATGCGCCGCGGCGAAGCCCGCTAAGGCTGCCGCCGCCGGCAAGGCCCGGCCAAGGCCGCGAAGGCGCCGCCGCCAAGATGCAGACCGAGGGCTACACGCCGCGCCTCAAGAAGCACTACGACGAGGTGGTGCGGCCGAAGCTGATCGAGGAGTTCGGCTACAAGAACCCCATGGAAGTGCCGACGATCGAGAAGATCGTCCTCAACATGGGCGTCGGCGAAGCGACGGCCGATACGAAGAAGGTGCCGTCGCCGCCGCCGATCTCGCCCTCATCGCCGGCCAGAAGCCGGTGATCACCAAGGCCCGCAAGGCCATCGCGCAGCTTCAAGGTGCGCGAGAACATGCCGATCGGCTGCCAAGGTCACGCTGCGCAAGACGCGCATGTACGAGTTCCTCGACCGCCTCGTCACCATCGCGCTGCCGCGCGTGCGCGACTTCCGCGGCCTCAATCCGAAGTCGTTCGACGGGCGCGGCAACTATGCGCTCGGGATCAAGGAGCACATCGTGTTCCCGGAGATCAACTACGACAAGGTCGAAGCGATGTGGGGCATGGACATCATCGTCTGCACGACGGCGAAGACCGACGACGAGGCCCGCGCCCTCCTGCGAGCACTTCAACTTCCCGTTCCGGCAGTGAAGGCCCGGACCTTCAGACGCGGACACCGGAGAGACAAAGATGGCTAAGAAGAGCTCGATCGAGAAGAACAAGCGCCGGCGCAAGCTGGTGAAGCACTATGCCGGCCGCCGCGCGCGCTTCTCGCCGTCGCCAACGACGAGACGAAGTCGATGGAGGAGCGCTTCACGGCGCGCCTCAAGCTTGCGGAACTGCCGCGCAACTCCAGCCCGACCCGCGTCCGCAACCGCTGCGAGGTGACGGGCCGTCCGCGCGCCTATTACCGCAAGCTCAAGATGTCGCGCATCGCGCTGCGCGAGCTCGGCTCGAAGGGCCTGATTCCGGGCCTCGTGAAGTCGAGCTGGTAAGGGGGCGCTCAGATGATCAACGATCCCGTCGGCGATATGCTGACCCGCATCCGCAACGCGCAGATGCGCCGTCGCGGCACGGTCTCCACCCCCGGCTCGAAGCTGCGCGCCCGCGTGCTCGACGTGCTCCAGTCCGAGGGCTATATCCGCGACTACTCGACGACCGAGTTCGGCAATGGCCGGACCGAGTTCGAGATCGAGCTGAAGTACTACGACGGCCAGCCGGTGATCCGCTCGATCTCGCGCGTCTCCAAGCCCGGCCGGCGCGTCTATTCGTCGGTCGGCACCATGCCGCGCGTGGCCGACGGCCTCGGCGTCACGATCCTCTCGACGCCCGCCGGCGTGATGGCGGATCATGACGCCCGCGAGAAGAACGTGGGCGGCGAAGTGCTCTGCAAGGTCTTCTGGACCGGCACCGCAGAACCACGGGAGATTGGACCATGTCTCGTATCGGCAAGAAGCCCGTCGCGGTGCCGTCCGGCGTAACGGCGAGCGTCGACGGCCAGACGGTCAAGGTCAAGGGCACGAAGGGCGAGCTCTCCTTTCGCGTTCCCGACGAGGTCTCGGTCGCGCTGAAGGACGGCGCCGTCACGGTGACGCCGCGCGACGAAGTCGAAGCCCGCCCGCGCGATGTGGGGCACGTCCCGCGCGCAGGTGCAGAACCTCGTCGAGGGCGTCACGAAGGGCTTCGAGAAGCGCCTCGAGATCAGCGGCGTCGGCTACAAGGCCGCCGTCGCCGGCAAGGTGCTGAAGCTGTCGCTCGGCTACAGCCACGACGTCGATTTCGAGATCCCGGCCGGCATCACGATGACGACGCCGAGGCCGACGGAGATCGTGATCGCCGGCATCGACAAGCAGCGCGTCGGACAGATCGCCGCCGAGATCCGCGACTTCCGCGGACCCGAGCCCTACAAGGGCAAGGGCGTCAAGTACGCCGGCGAGTTCATCTTCCGCAAGGAAGGCAAGAAGAAGTAAGGACGCGGACCATGGCACTCAAGAAGGATGCCCAGGATCGGCGCAAGGCGCGTGTGCGCCGCGCGATCCGCAAGGCCGCGAACGGTCGCCCGCGCCTGTCGGTCTTCCGTTCGTCGAAGCAGATCTATGCCCAGGTCATCGACGATGCCCGCGGCCACACCGTCGCTTCGGCCTCGAGCCTGGAGAAGGATCTCAAGGGCAAGCTGAAGACGGGCGCCGACACGGCGGCGGCGAAGGAGGTCGGACGCCTCGTCGCCGAGCGCGCCGCGCAGGCCGGCGTCAAGGACGTGGTCTTCGACCGCTCCGGCTACCTCTATCACGGCCGCGTCAAGGCGCTGGCCGAGGCCGCCCGCGAGGGTGGGTTGAATTTCTGACGGCGGGTTTCGCGAGACACCCTTCAAGCGAGCGGGACCCGCCGCCCGCGCAAGTGAGAGGCCTTCGATGGCGAGAGAACCGCGAGACCGCTCCGATCGCGACGATCGCGACGGCGAATTCGTGGACCGGCTGGTCCACATCAACCGCGTCGCCAAGGTGGTGAAGGGTGGCCGTCGCTTCGGCTTCGCGGCCCTCGTCGTCGTCGGCGACCAGAAGGGCCGCGTCGGCTTCGGCCACGGCAAGGCCCGCGAGGTGCCGGAGGCGATCCGCAAGGCGACGGATGCGGCAAAGCGCGCCATGATCCGCGTCGCGCTCCGCGAGGGCCGCACGCTCCATCATGACGTGCGCGGCCGCCACGGCGCCGGCAAGGTCGTGCTCCGCGCCGCGCCGCAGGGCACCGGCATCATCGCCGGCGGCCCGATGCGCGCCGTCTTCGAGACGCTCGGCATGCAGGACGTGGTGGCGAAGTCGCTCGGCTCCTCGAACCCCTACAACCTCGTCCGTGCCACCTTCGACGCGCTGAAGAACGAGGACAGCCCGCGCGCGGTCGCCGCGCGCCGGGGCCTCAAGGTGTCGACGCTGCAGGCCCGCCGGCGCGACGCCGGCGACGCCGACGCGGCCGGCGCCGAGGCGTGAGGGAGGGCAAAGCCATGGCCAAGAAGACCGTGACGATCGTCCAGATCGGCTCCCCGATCCGCCGCGAGGCCAAGCAGCGCCAAACGCTGATCGGGCTCAAGCTGAACAAGCTCCATCGCACCTCGACCCTCGAAGACACGCCGGCGATCCGCGGCATGATCGAGAAGGTCAAGCACCTCGTGCGCGTCGCCGAAACGGCGCCGGCTGCGGAGTGAGGAGGGCATCATGAAACTCAACGAAATCCGCGACAACGAGGGTTCGACCAAGAACCGCATGCGCGTCGGCCGGGGCATCGGCTCCGGGAAGGGCAAGACGGCCGGCCGCGGCGTCAAGGGCCAGAAGGCCCGCACCGGCGTCTCCATCAAGGGCTTCGAGGGCGGCCAGATGCCGCTGCACCGGCGCCTGCCGAAGCGCGGCTTCAACAAGCCCAACGCCCGTGAGTTGAACGAGGTCAATCTCGGCCGCATCCAGGAGGCGGTCGCCGCCGGCAAGCTCGACCTCGCCGCGCCGGTGACGGTCGAGAGCCTGGTCGCCGCCGGGGTTTGCGCGAAGCTGCGGGACGGGGTCAAGATTCTCGGCGTCGGCGACCTCGAGGCGAAGCTCGCCTTCGAAGTCGCGGGCGCCTCGAAATCGGCCGTCGCGGCGATCGAGAAGGCCGGCGGTTCGGTCACGATCATCGGTGCCGTTGCGCAGGCGTGACGGCGTGACTACATCGGCGAACGGGTGAGGTCGTGAGATCGTGCGTCGTGAGATCGTGAGTCAGTAAGGCGGCTCGCCCCGGAGCCCCCCGTGGCTTGCTTGTCACGACCGGCGATCTCACGACGCACGATCTCACGAACCCCACTCGCCCAAAGGGAACCGGCCCATGGCCTCAGCAGCCGAGCAGCTTGCCGCCAACATCAATTTCGGCGCCATCGCCAAGGCCGAAGAGCTCAAGAAGCGGATCTGGTTCACCCTCGGCGCCCTGATCGTCTACCGGCTTGGGACCTACATCCCCCTGCCCGGGATCGATCCCGAAGCCCTGCGGCAGAGCTTCCAGAACGCTTCCGGCGGCGTTCTCGGCCTGTTCAACATGTTCTCGGGCGGGGCGGTGGAGCGCATGGCGATCTTCGCGCTCAACATCATGCCGTATATTTCCGCCTCGATCATCGTCCAGCTCCTGACCTCGGTCGTGCCGACCCTCGAGGCCCTGAAGAAAGAGGGCGAGTCCGGGCGCAAGGTCCTGAACCAGTACACGCGCTACCTGACGGTCGTTGCTGGCGGTGTTCCAGTCCTGGGGCATCGCCGTGGGCCTGCAGGCATCGGGCACGATCGTGCAGAACCCGGGCCTGTTCTTCGTCATCACGTCCGTCATCACCCTGACGGGCGGGACGCTGTTCCTGATGTGGCTCGGCGAGCAGATCACGTCGCGGGGCATCGGCAACGGCTCCTCGCTGATCATCTTCGCCGGCATCGTCGCGAATCTGCCGAATGCCCTCGCCGGCACCCTCGAACTCGGCCGCCAGGGGGCGATTTCGACGGGGCTGATCCTCGTCGTCCTCGTGATGGCGGTCGCGATCATCTATTTCGTCGTGTTCATGGAGCGGGCCCAGCGGCGGCTCCTGATCAACTATCCGAAGCGGCAGGTCGGCAACCGCATGTACGAGGGGCAGACCTCGTTCCTGCCGCTGAAGCTCAATACCTCCGGCGTCATCCCGCCGATCTTCGCCTCCTCGCTCCTGCTCTTGCCGGCGACGATCGCGAGCTTCCAGGCGACGCAGGGCGGCAGTGGTTTCGTCGGGGCGCTGACGGCCTACCTCGGCCACGGCCGGCCGGCCTACATGTTCCTCTACGCGGCCCTGATCGTCTTCTTCGCCTTCTTCTACACAGCGATCGTGTTCAACCCGCAGGAGACCGCGGACAACCTCAAGAAGCATGGCGGCTTCATTCCCGGCATCCGCCCTGGAGAGCGCACGGCCGAGTACATCGACAACGTTCTCACCCGCATCACCGTCCTCGGCGCCGGCTACCTGGTGCTGATCTGCCTGATCCCGGAATTCCTGGTTTCCTATGCGGCACTGCCGTTCTATTTCGGCGGCACCTCGCTTCTCATCGTCGTCTCGGTGACGATGGATACGGTGGCGCAGGTCCACGGGCACCTTCTCGCCCACCAATACGAGGGGTTGGTCAAGAAATCGAAGCTGCGGGGCGCCCGGCGACGATAGGGCGGAACCCCTTTCACGGAGAGTTGAAAGGCTCTAAGCCAGATTCCGCCGCGAGACGCGGAAGGGCGAGACGAAGGGTGGGGGGCGTCGATGAGGATTATCCTGCTGGGGCCGCCGGGGGCCGGAAAGGGCACGCAGGCTGCCCGGCTCGTGGAGCGTCTCGGCATCCCGCAGCTCTCGACGGGTGAGATGCTTCGGGCGGCGGTCGCCGCCGGAACGCCGATCGGGCTCAAGGCGAAGGCCGTGATGGACGGGGGAGCGCTCGTCTCGGACGACATCGTCGTCGGCATCGTCGCCGACCGCATCGAGCAGTCGGACGCGAAGAATGGCTTCATCCTCGACGGCTTTCCGCGCACCGTGGCCCAGGCCGAGGCCCTCGACCGCCTCCTCGCGGAGCGCAAGTTGAAGCTCGACGGGGTCGTCGAGTTCCGGGTCGACGAGAAGGCCCTCGTCGACCGCATCGTCGCCCGGGCCCGCGAGACCGAGGCCCGCGGCCAGGCGATCCGCAACGACGACAACCCGGACGTGTTCAAGACGAGGCTCGAGGCCTACAAGGCCCAGACCGCCCCGCTCTCGGCCTACTACCAGCGCAAGGGCGCCCTGAAGCCGGTCGACGGCATGCGCCCGATCGACGAGGTGACCGAGGCCCTGAAGGGCCTGCTCGGCGCCTAGGGCAGGGGCCCCCTCGGGCCCGCTTCAAGCGGTCGCGGCCGGCCTCCTGCGCCTTGACGCGCCGCGGCGGAAGCGCTAAGGGCACGCCTCTTGCAAAGGCACGCGTCGGCTCAGGGATCTCCTTAGGGGAGGTCTCCGGGTCGTTTCGTCGTGCCGATCAACGCAACGCCGCGCAAGGGCCGGCCTCCACCGGACGCGCGGACACCGGAAGCCGCTTCGGCTTCCTCACATGGAGACGGTCATGGCCCGTATCGCAGGCGTCAACATTCCGACCAACAAGCGCGTCGTCATCGCGCTCCAGTATATCCACGGCATCGGCCCGACGAAGGCCAGGGAAATCACCGAGAAGGTCGGCATCCCGGCCGAGCGTCGCGTCAACCAGCTGACGGACGCCGAGGTGCTCCAGATCCGCGAGACGATCGATCGCGATTACGTCGTCGAGGGCGATCTGCGCCGCGAGGTCTCGATCAACATCAAGCGCCTGATGGATCTCGGTGCCTATCGCGGCCTGCGCCACCGCCGCAGCCTGCCGGTCCGCGGCCAGCGCACGCACACGAATGCCCGCACGCGCAAGGGCAAGTCGAAGCCGATCGCCGGCAAGAAGAAGTAACGCGCGAACTGAAATCCCGAGCGCCTGGAATGACGGGCGTGCCTGAAGGACAAGGAACAGATGGCAAAAGAAGCAACCCGCGTCCGCCGCCGCGAACGCAAGAACATCGTCTCCGGCGTTGCGCACGTGAACGCCTCTTTCAACAACACGATGATCACGATCACGGACGCGCAGGGCAACACGATCTCGTGGTCCTCCTCCGGTTCGATGGGTTTCAAGGGCTCGCGCAAGTCGACGCCGTATGCGGCGCAGGTCGCTGCCGAGGACGCGGCGCGCAAGGCCTCCGAGCACGGCATGCGCACCCTCGAAGTCGAGGTCTCCGGCCCCGGCTCCGGCCGCGAGTCCGCCCTGCGCGCGCTTCAGGCTGCCGGCTTCACGGTGACGTCGATCCGCGACGTCACGCCGATCCCTCACAACGGCTGCCGTCCGCGCAAGCGCCGGCGCGTGTGAGACGCGGACGCAAGAAGCGAATGGCGAATGGCGACGAATGGCGAATGGAAGGCGGGTTCGGTGAGCGGTGAGTGGCTTTGGCGGTGCGGCGGGCGCGTTGCGCCCCGCCTGCCACTCGCCATTCGCCATTCGCCGTTCACGCCCAAGAGAAGGTGACGAACGTGATTCAGAAGAACTGGCAAGAGCTGATCAAGCCGAACAAGCTCGAGGTCGCGCCGGGCGACGATCCGAAGCGGGTCGCGACCGTGGTCGCCGAGCCGCTCGAGCGCGGCTTCGGCACCACCCTCGGCAACGCGCTGCGCCGCGTGCTGCTGTCGTCCCTCCAGGGCGCGGCGGTGACGTCGGTGCATATCGACGGCGTGCTGCACGAGTTCTCGTCGATCCCGGGCGTCCGCGAGGACGTCACGGACATCATCCTCAACATCAAGACGATCGCCATCAAGATGCAGGGCGACGGTCCGAAGCGCATGACGCTCCGCAAGACCGGACCCATCGCGGTGACGGCCGGCGACATCAACACCGTCGGCGACGTCCAGATTCTGAACCCCGACCTCGTGCTCTGCACCCTCGACGAGGGCGCGGAGATCCGCATGGAGTTCACCGTCGCGACCGGCAAGGGCTACGTGCCGGCCGAGCGCAACCGCGCCGAGGACGCGCCGATCGGCCTGATCCCGGTCGACTCGCTCTATTCGCCGGTGAAGAAGGTCTCCTACCGGATCGAGAACACCCGCGAGGGCCAGATCCTCGACTACGACAAGCTCACGATGACCGTCGAGACGAACGGCGCCGTGACGCCGGAGGACGCGGTCGCCTATGCCGCGCGCATCCTCCAGGACCAGCTCCAGGTCTTCGTCAACTTCGAGGAGCCGCGCAAGGAGGAGGCGGCGACCTCTGCGCCGCAGCTTCCGTTCAACCCGGCGCTTTTGAAGAAGGTCGACGAGCTCGAACTCTCCGTGCGTTCGGCGAACTGCCTGAAGAACGACAACATCGTCTATATCGGCGACCTCATCCAGAAGTCCGAAGCCGAGATGCTGCGCACGCCGAATTTCGGCCGCAAGTCGCTCAACGAGATCAAGGAGGTTCTGGCCTCCATGGGCCTCCACCTCGGCATGGAAGTCCCCGGCTGGCCGCCGGAGAACATCGAGGATCTCGCGAAGAGGTTCGAGGAACACTACTAGGGCGATGGTCGTAAGTCGTGAGTAGTCGGTCGGAGCGAGTAGAACGATCTCACGACCGACGCTCTTACGAAGCACGAATTCACGACCGACAATAACACCCGGCCGACCCTTGGCACGGCGGCCGCACAACGAAGGAGAGAGCCATGCGTCATGGTTTCCGCAACCGCCGCTTCAACCGCACCGCGGAGCATCGCAAGGCGATGTTCGCGAACCTGTCGGCCGCCCTGATCAAGCACGAGCAGATCGTCACCACCCTGCCGAAGGCGAAGGACCTGCGTCCGGTCGTCGAGAAGCTCGTCACCCTCGCCAAGCGCGGCGACCTCAATTCCCGCCGCCTCGCCCAAGGGCGCCTGCGCGATCCCGCGACGGTGAAGAAGCTCTTCGACGTCCTCGGCCCCCGCTACGGCTCGCGCTCCGGCGGTTACCTGCGCATCATGAAGGCCGGCTTTCGCTACGGCGATAACGCGCCGCTGGCGGTGATCGAGTTCGTCGACCGCGACATCGATGCCAAGGGCCGCGATTCCGGGCCCTCGCAGAAGGAAGAGGTCGTCGAGGCCGCCGCCTGATCGCCTCTCCCGCTTGCGGGGACCTGATCGCCTCTCCCCGCTTGCGGGGAGAGGGTTTCGGCTTTGCCGAAACGAGCGGAGCGAAGCGAAGCGGGGGTGAGGGGGCGGTGCCGGAAGCGGCGCCCGGCACCAAACCGCCGCGCCTCCTTCTTCACCGCCCCCTCACCCTCGCCTGCTGCGCAGGCTTGCTGCCTTCGGCAGCCCTCTCCCCGCAAGCGGGGAGAGGTGAGAAGCGCTCTTCAATTCGCTCGAAACGCAAGTCCCACGATCTGTGAATCCGCCAGCCCCGCAAACGGGGCGAGTGGCGGTCTCACGCCATCGTGGTGACGTAGGTTCCCGGCGCGTCGCAGAGGGACGGGAGCTTGCCGGCGCCGGGCATGCGCGCCGGGACGCGCTTCGGTGCCTGCTTCTGCAGCCAGGAGAACCAGGTTGGCCACCAGGTGCCGGGATGCTCCGTCGCCTGGGCGATCCAGTCCTCGAGCTCGCCCTCGACCGGGCCGCCGGTCCAGAACTGGTATTTCGCCTTGCCGACCGGATTGACGACCCCGGCGATGTGGCCCGATCCGGCGAGCACGTAGTCGACCTTGCCGCCGAACGCCTTCGAGCCGACGAAGACCGAGCGCGCCGGCGCGATGTGGTCCTCCCGCGCCGCGAGATTGAAGACCGGCACCTTCACCTTCTTCAGGTCCAGCCGGACCCCGCCGACCTCCATCTCGCCCTTGGCGAGCTTGTTCTCAAGGTAGCAGTTGCGCAGATAGAAGGCGTGGTTCGCCGCCGGCATCCGCGTCGAATCCGAGTTCCAGTAGAGCAGGTCGAACGGGAAGGGCGACTGGCCCTTCATGTAGACGTTCACGACGTAAGGCCAAATGAGGTCGTTCGGCCGCAGCATGTTGAAGGCGTTCGCCATGTGCGAGCCTTCGAGATAGCCGCGCGCCTGCATCGTCGCCTCGACCGCCGCGACCTGCGCCTCGTCGACGAAGACCTTCAGGTCGCCCGCATGGGTGAAGTCGACCTGCGTCGTCAGGAACGTCGCGCTGTCGATGCGCCTGTCCTTCTTCGCCGCCATGTAGGCAAGCGCGACCGCGAGCAGCGTGCCGCCGACGCAATAGCCGATCGCCGCGGTCCTCTTTTCGCCCGTCGCCTGCTCGATCGCGTCGAGCGCGGCAAAGACGCCCTCGCGCATGTAATGCTCGAAGCTCTTCTGCGCATGGCGCTCGTCGGGATTGACCCACGAGATGCAGAACACCGTCAGCCCCTGCGACACGGCCCAGCGGATGAGGCTCTTGTCGGGGTTGAGGTCGAGCACATAGAACTTGTTGATCCAGGGCGGCACGATCAAAAGCGGCCGCTTCAGCACCGTCTCCGTCGACGGCGCGTACTGGATGAGCTCCATCAGGTCGTTGCGGAACACCACCTTGCCCGGCGTGTTCGCCATGTTGACGCCGATCTTGAAGCGCGTCGGATCGGTCTGGCGAAGCTTCAGCTCGCCGCGCCCCGCCTCGATGTCCTCGGCGAGCATCTGCATGCCGCGCACAAGATTGGCGCCGTTCTCCTCGAAGGTCTTGCGGAGGAGCTCCGGGTTCGTCGCGACGAAGTTCGAGGGCGAGAGCGCGCCGGCAAGCTGCTTCACGTAGAAGCGCGCCTTCTGGCGGGTGTGCTCGTCGAGATTCTCCGCGTCCTCGACGATGCCCTCGGCCCAGCGCGTGGTGATGAGATAGGCCTGCTTCAGGAAGTCGAAGACCGGGCTCTCGCTCCATTCGGCGTCCGCGAAGCGCTGGTCGCGCGCCTCGGGACTGGCGATGGGCGTCGTCTTCTCGCCCTGCGCCCGCCGCAGTGTCGAGGCCCAGAGGTCGAGGAACTGCGAACCGATGCGCCGCTGCGCCTCGATGGTCTTCTGCGGATCGGCGAGCCAGGATTCGGTCACCTGACCCAACGTCTTCACGACCTCGCCGACCTGGTCCGCGAGGGCGGATTTGGCCGCCTGCTGCTCCATCGGCCGGAAATACGCCGCCGTGGCCTTGCCCGCCTCTTCGACGAAGCGGGCCATGTTCCGCGACAATTCCTCGAAATCCGGAGCGCCCGGCTTGAACCCAGTCTCGTCCGGCGGCCGGTTCATTGCCATCCCCCCTGCGGATCGAGGCGTTTGCCGATGGGCCGTATTTCCGACATTTTAGCGAACGACCTGCGACAATGACTAGATCGGGTGATCCGCCCGCCGGTCAATGCACGACACGGACCATCGATGGCGTACCGTTCAGCGTTCCTCAGCCTCGCCGCCGCGATGGCGGTCCTCGCCGGCTGCTCCGGCGACAATAACCCGGTCCGCGACATCGTCGCCGGGGTCGGGGCCGGGCCGACCTTCGCCAAGTCTCCCGATTTCGTCGTCCAGACGCGGCCGGCGCAGATCGACTACGTGCCGATCGGCACGAGGGCGCCGCCCCGCTCCGAGAAGGCCCGCACCGCGGCCGAGGTCCAGGCGGCCCAGGCCGAGATGGATGCCGCGCGGAGCGCGAACGAGGCCGCGGGCGCCGCCGCCTCCGCCCAGGCCGCCTCGGTGACGCCGGCCGCTCCGGCGCCCGGGGCCGTGCCGGCGGCCGTCCCCGCTCCGGCTCCCGCGGCGGCGCCGAAGCCGAAGCCGAGGCGCCCGGCCGCGCCCGCGCAGTGATCCACCGCCGCCGAGATGCCGTCCGCCGGCCGGAATGCTAGAGTCCGGATAAGGTCCCGAAGGAATCACGATGTCCGATTTCCACCGCATCAAGCGCCTTCCGCCCTACGTCTTCGAGCAGGTGAACCGGATCAAGGCGGCCGCCCGGGCGAATGGGGCCGACATCATCGACCTCGGCATGGGCAACCCGGACCTGCCGGCGCCGCAGCACGTCATCGACAAGCTCGTCGAGACCGCCGGCAAGCCGCGCACGGACCGCTATTCCGCCTCCAAGGGCATCGCCGGCCTGAGGCGGGCGCAGGCCGGCTACTACGCCCGCCGCTTCGGCGTGAAGCTCAACCCGGACACCCAGGTCGTCGCCACCCTCGGCTCCAAGGAGGGCTTCGCCAACATGGCGCAGGCGATCACGGCGCCGGGCGACGTGGTCCTCGTGCCCAATCCGAGCTACCCGATCCATGCCTTCGGCTTCCTGATGGCCGGCGGCGTCATCCGGTCGGTCCCGGCGGAGCCGACGCCGGCCTTCTTCCCGGCCGCAGAGCGGGCCGTGGCGTACTCGATCCCGAAGCCGATCGCCCTCGTCGTCTGCTACCCGTCGAACCCCACGGCCTGCGTCGCCACCCTCGACTTTTACCGGGAGCTCGTCGCCTTCGCGAAGAAGCACGAGATCTTCATCCTCTCGGACCTCGCCTATTCGGAGGTCTATTTCGAGAACGAGCCGCCCCCCTCCGTGCTGCAGGTGCCGGGCGCGAACGACCTGACGGTCGAGTTTACCTCGATGTCGAAGACGTTCTCGATGGCCGGCTGGCGGATCGGCTTCGCCGTCGGCAACGAGCGGCTTCTGTCGGCCCTGGCGCGGGTCAAGTCCTATCTCGACTACGGCGCCTTCACGCCGGTCCAGGTCGCGGCGACAGCGGCGCTCAACGGGCCGGAGGACTGCATCCGCGAAATGCGGGCGACCTACAAGCGCCGCCGCGATGTGCTGGTCGAGTCCTTCGCCAAGGCCGGCTGGGTCTTCCCGGCGCCGACCGCCTCGATGTTCGCCTGGGTCCAGATCCCGGAGCGCTTCCGGCCTCTCGGCAGCCTCGAGTTCTCGAAGCTCCTCGTCGAGAAGGCGGACACGGCCGTGGCCCCCGGCATCGGCTTCGGCGAGCACGGCGACGACTACGTCCGCATCGCCCTCGTCGAGAACGAGCAGCGCATCCGCCAGGCCGC
This sequence comes from uncultured Alphaproteobacteria bacterium, assembly GCA_963754975.1. Classification (GTDB taxonomy): domain Bacteria; phylum Pseudomonadota; class Alphaproteobacteria; order Rhizobiales; family Beijerinckiaceae; genus Microvirga. Next base: position 50,748 of record CAVWII010000008.1, read on the forward strand.
CCGCAACATCCGCCGCTTCTTCGAGACGGCGGACGAGCGCCTGCACAACGTCGTCCCGATCGTCCGGGCGGCGCGGTAGCTTGCATGGCAGGCCGTCGCCCAATAACTCGACGCGGCGCCCAAGGATGATTACATACTCCGCAACCCTCGTTCTGCCCGGGCCTTGAACCCGGCCGCCAGGAGAGACGGAATGGCTCTGCCAAGCTTCAAGGTCCTGACCTTGACCGATGCGGCGGCGACCCGCGTCAAGGACATCATCGCCCGGGCCGAGCGGCCGATCGCGGGCGTGCGCGTCGGCGTCAAGAACGGCGGCTGCGCCGGCATGTCCTACACGATGGAATACGCCGAGGCGAAGAACCCCCTCGACGAGATCGTCGAGGACAGGGGCGTGACGGTGCTGATCGACCCCAAGGCCGTGCTCTTCCTCCTCGGCACCGAGATGGATTTCGAGACGACGAAGCTCTCGGCGCAGTTCGTCTTCCGGAACCCGAATCAGACCTCCGCCTGCGGCTGCGGCGAATCCGTCGCCATCACCCCCGCAACCCCGGACCGGCTGCAGCCGGCGGGGTAGCGTCCTCCCGGCGAAGGGCGCGGATTCGCCTCTCCCCGCTCGCGGGGAGAGCGACTGTCTTGGCGGTCAAGCGATTTGTGGGTTCCACGGGGTTCGGTCCCGGATGATGGCGTTGAGGATTGTGAGGAGTTTGCGGGCGACGGCGATGGCGGCGAGCTTGTGTGGTTTTCCGGCGGCGACGAGTTTGTCGCGGAAGGCTTTGAGGACGGGGTTGTGACGTCCGGCGACGAGGGCGCCCATGTAGAGGGCGGTACGGACGACGGCGCGTCCGCCGCCGATGCGGCTTTTGCCTTTCCATTGGCCGGACTGGCGGGTCCAGGGGGCGAGGCCGGCGAGGGCGGCGATCTGGCGGCGGTCGAGCAGGCCGAGTTCGGGCATCTCGGCGATCAGGGTTCGGGCGATGACCGGCCCGATGCCGGGAACGGAGGCGAGGAGGTCCTCCTTCTCGCGCCAGGCGGGGGAACCGCGCACCGCCTCGTCGATGTCGCCCTCGAGACTGGAGAGCTCCTTTTGCAAGGCGAGGAGGAGGCGGGCGATGCTGTTTTGCTGACGCCGGCCGGTCAGGCGCTTTTGGCGCTGGCGTTCGGCGCCGATCATCTGGACGATCTGGGCGCGCCGGGAGAGGAGCTCGGCGAACAGCCGCGTCGTCTCGTCGGGCAGGGGTCGGATGTCGGGCTTCGTCGCGGCGGCGAAATGGGCGATCACGGCGGCATCGATGGGATCGGTCTTGGCCCGTTTGCCGAGGGCGCGGGCGAAGGCCCGCACCTGGGCCGGGTTGACGACGAGGACGGGCAAGCCGGCTGCCGAGAGGGTGGCGGCGACGACGGTTTCGTAGCCGCCGGTTGCCTCCACGGCCACGGCCTGCGGCGACAGGGGGGCGAGGCGGGCGATGAGGTCTTTCAGGCCTTCCTCGTTGCGAGCCACGACGAAGGTGTCGCGGCTCGGGTGGGTGGCGATGTCCAGGCGATCCTTGGAGACATCGATTCCGATGACGATGGCGTCCATCCTGTCCCGTCCTTGCACAAGCGGGCTTCGCTGGCGGCCCAAGCGACTGTTCGGGTTTGATGGACCGACGGGCAGAGAACCGGGCTCTCCCACGGGCTTGGTGTCCCTCGGGTTTTGCGGCCTTCTGCCCGCCACCGCGCCGGACACCGTATCCGAGTCGGCGCGAGGGAAGTTACAAGGGTTCGGCCTTCGGCCGAACAAGCGGAGCGAAGCGAAGCGGGGGTGAGGGGGCGGCTCCGGAAGAGGCGCCTGCCCGTGCCACCGCGCCCTCTTCGTCACCGCCCCTCACCCTCGCCTGCTGCGCAGGCTTGCTGCCTTCGGCAGCCCTCTCCCCGCAAGCGGGGAGAGGCGAGAAGAGCTCCTTTTTGACCGCGGTCGCGAAGGGTGGCTCCGCTCGCCGCGCGAGAGGGGAGAGGGGATTGCCGCGCCTCAGGGCTTGTCTTCGGCGACAGCCTTGATGTCGACCTTGGACAGGAGGCGGCCGAGGGTGCCGGTGTCGGTGATGTCGCTGAAGCCGATTCCGGCCGGGTTCTTGGCCTTCGCGCTGATCCGCAGCCGGACCGGCTTTGCGACGAAGCGGGCGATGGCCTGGCCGAGGGCCCGGGTCTGATCGCTCGGCCCGAGCATGGCCGGCACCATCGCACTGGCCGCCACCGCGATCTCCCGCCGCATCGCCTCCGGGCTCTTGTTCTGCTCCTTCGCCTGCCTTTCGATGAGACGGTCGATGAGCCCTGCATTGTCGAACGTCAGCTCGAAGCTCTTCGCCGTCGCCCCGAACAGGGCGATCATCGCCATCGTCGAGTCCGGGTCGAACGCCTCGCGGCCGACCCCGCCGAAGACCGCCTTCGCCGAAAGCCGGCCCATGTCGACGCCGTTGAAGGAAATCTCGCTGAAGCCGATCTCGCGCGCCTGCTCGCTCCAGGCCGCGGCGATGCGCCAGGAGACGTCGACCGCCTTGTAGCCCATGCCGAGGAGTTCCCTGATCCCGTCCTCGTCCGAGTTCGCCGGCAGAGGCATGGCGAGGTTCTGCACGCCGAGCCGGACGACGGTCGGCACGCCGTTGATCGGCTTGTCCGCGGTCAGCTCGACGTCCTTCGCCGAGAACTTCACCCGCTCCGGGTTCTGGCCGTTCGCCTTCTCGTTCGGGACGTCGAAGGCGATGCCCGCGTAGCGGATCGTGCCGATGGTGGGGATGAGGGCCCTGAGCGTCGCCGGATCGAGATTCGTCCACTCGTCGATCGGCTTGTCCTTGAGCCTGCCGAGCGCGGCGAAGGTCGTGTCGAACGAGAAGCCGGTGAAGGAGAGGAGGTCGATCTTGGCCATGCCGTCCGCGGCCTTGACCTCGAACCCCTCCAGCCGGAGGTCGGCCGGCTTGTCCGCCGTGCGGCCGAGATAGGCCATGCGCGCCACCCGGCCGACGACGGGAGGCTTTTCGGACGGCCCGGCGAACTCCAGTCCGGTCAGCTCGAAGGCGCCGAACTCCGCTCCCGTGAGCAATTCGAGACAGGCCGTCAGCATTCTGCGCACCGCCTCCTCGGAGGGCTGCGAGTTCTGCTCCTGTTCAGCCGCAAGTTTCAGAATCTCGTAGAGCGGCTCGGAACCCGGCCGCATGCGGATGTCGCGCCCCGAGCCGCGCCCTATCTTCATGATAAGGCCGCGCGATTCCTTGGCCGAGATGCTCTCGAACGAGAACGATTTTTGCAGCAGGATCGGAGCGGCCGCGGTCTGGCCGGAGCCCTCCGCATAGATTTTCGCCAATCCGGCAACGTCCGTGTCTTCGGCAACCATGCGGCCGTACGCGGCGCTGGCGCTGGCGGCCGGCGTCTCCGTTTCGGCCGTCGCCAACTCGATGACGGCCTTGCCGACGCGGCCGCCGGCGATATCGGTAAGGACGACGTCCCGATAAGCGCCCCGCTCCTTGAGCGCGCCGCGCACCTCGAACGCGATCTCCGGAATGACGATCTCCTTCGCCCTGATCTTCGCAAGCCGCGTCGAGAGCGGGTCCGTCGCCCCCGGCGAGAACAGCGCGTCGATCTCGGCGCGGGTCGAGGCGACGCCGGAGAAGCGGATCGACTTCATCGTGAAAGTGGTGCTCTCGAGCGCGATCGTCAGGTTCTCGAGGGTGAACGTCCCCGCCTCCTGCGCGAAGGCGGCGCTCCACAGGGGCGCGCGGACGGCGCCGACCGTCAGCCGGACCGGACCGCTCCCGCCGGCGATATCTCGCAGGACGACCGGTTCAGCGTTGAGGACGAGGCCTGCGACGAGGCATGTCGAGGCGAGGAGGACGGCGCGGGTTCGACCCTTCACGGCACTGGCTCCGGTTTCGAGGAGAGTGCCTGTGTAACTGAATTGCGGCGGAAATGCACGGGGGGTTGGGACGTGGGACGTGGGACGTGGGGCTTGGGCAGGCCCCATTCCAAGCCCTACGTCACGCCTTAAAGCGAAAACGACGTCCCGCAGCCGCAGGAGGCCGTCGCCTGGGGATTCTCGATCTTGAACGACTGCCCGATGAGGTCGTCGACGAAATCGATCACGGCGCCGTCCATGTACTGCAGGGAGACGTCGTCGACGAGAATCGCGGCGCCGTCGCGCTCGACGAGGAGGTCTTCGGCCTGCCGGTCCCGCTCGACGTCGAAGGCGTACTGGAAGCCCGAGCAGCCGCCGCCGTTGACGCTGATGCGCAGCATCGATCCTTGCGGCTCCGCCGCCATGATCTCGTTGATGCGCCGGGCGGCGCGTTCCGTCAGCGTGACGTGGCTCATGATGCGGATCGAGGTCCCTTGCCAATCGCTCTCCTGGAAAGGTAAGTCCGCCGGAACGGGGTTTCAACATGGGTGAAGCCGTGCGGCCCTTCGGCGAGCGATGGCGGGCGCCCTATGCCTGCGACCCTGCGCAAAGCCGCGGCCGCCTCGTGCCGGAGCCGCCCTCGCCGACCCGCACCGCCTTCCAGCGCGACCGCGACCGCATCATCCACTCGACCGCCTTCCGCCGCCTCGCCCACAAGACCCAGGTCTTCGTCCACCACGAGGGCGACCATTTCCGCACCCGCCTGACGCATACGATCGAGGTCTCGCAGATCGCCCGGGCCCTCGCGCGATCCCTCGGCCTCGACGAGGACCTCGCCGAGGCGCTCGCCCTCTCGCACGACCTCGGCCACACCCCCTTCGGCCACACCGGCGAGGACGCCCTCGACGACTGCATGCGCGATTACGGCGGCTTCGACCACAACGCCCAGGCCCTGCGCATCGTCACCCGCCTCGAGCGCCGCTACGCCGAATACGACGGCCTCAATCTCGCCTGCGAGACGCTGGAGGGCCTGGTCAAGCACAACGGCCCGCTCCTCGACGCCCTCGGGCGTCCCAGCGAGCGCCATGCGGCGCGGGGCGTCCCCCTCGCCATCCTCGAATACGATGCCGTCCAGCCCCTCGGCCTTGCCAGCTACGCCTCCGCCGAGGCGCAGGCGGCGGCCCTCGCCGACGACATCGCCTACGACGCCCACGACCTCGACGACGGCCTCAGGGCCGGCCTCTTCGCCGTCGACGATCTGCGCGAGGCGCCGTTCCTCGCCGGACTCCTCGACGAGATCGAGGCGCGCCACCCCGGGCTCGAAGCCTCCCGCCGCATCCACGAACTCTCCCGCCGCGTCATTACCCGTTTCGTCGAGGATGCGGTCGCCGAGGCGGGCCGACGGCTTGCGGCCCTCGCGCCGCGGAGCGCCGACGACATCCGGCAGGCCCGAAGCCCGGTCGTCGCCTTCTCGGAGCCGATGCGGGCGGCGGACGCGTCCGTGAAAAGCTTTCTCTACCCGCACATGTACCGCCATCCGGACGTCATGCGGGTGCGGGCCGGCGCCGAGCGCATCCTGCGCGATCTTTTCGCCCGTTTCGTCGCCGAGCCCACGGCCATGCCGGAGGAATGGCACCTCGACCTTCCCGACGACCAAGCCCGCCTCCGCCGCCGCGTCGCCGACTACATCGCCGGCATGACCGACCGCTACGCCGTGCAGGAACACCAGCGCCTCTTCCCCGCGACGCCGGACCTGCGATGAGGGGGCGGGCGTCTTGAAAGCGCGGCCGGGCATCAGCATCTGAATCGGAGGGGGACAAACCTTCGGGAGATCATTGATGTCATCCTACGCCGGAACGGCTTCCTGGAATGCGGACCGTCATCGAAGCTGCGGCCGTCCGTTCGGGCGCGGCGCCGAAATCGCCGCGATCATCCTCGGCTTCGTCTTCGCCTGGCCGGTGGCCCTGGCGTATCTCGTCTGGAAGGTCGCCGGCTATCCGATGCCGGACGCCTGGAGAGCCGCCATGAAGGAGAAGCTCGGCTGGACCTTCGAGGCGCGCCGCGGTACCCCGCGCTACTCTTACACCGGCCCATCGACCGGCAACCACGCCTTCGAGGAATACCGCCGCAGCGAGCTGGAGCGCCTGGAAGCGGAGCGCCGCCGCCTCGACGAGGAAAGCCGCGCCTTTTCGGAGTTCGTCGAGGAACTGAAGCGCGCGAAGGACCGCGAGGAGTTCGACGCCTTCATGGCCAAGCGCCGCAGCGTAAATCCGGCCTGACGGACGGCCTTTCTCGGAGAAATCGAAGAGCCCCGCGGCCCGCGCCGCGGGGCTTTTTCGCGGCTGCGGCAGGCTTCGCTTGAAGTGCCCCCTCCGACGTGACATGAGCCGCCCCGTCACTCGGAGGCCGGGTGACGCCGGGGTGGCGAAGCGATGAACCTGTTTTCCGTGTTCGAGACGCGCGTGGCGGAGGCCCTGGTCCGGCTGGCCGATGCCGGCCGTATTCCGGCCGGGCTCGACACCGGCCGCGTCGTCGTCGAACCGCCCCGCGATGCCTCCCTCGGCGACCTCGCGACGAACGCCGCCCTCGTCCTGGCGAAGGAGGCGCGCATGAATCCGCGCGCCCTCGCGGACATGATTGCCGGCGACCTCGCCGAGGACCCCCGGGTCGGCAGGGCCGAAGTCGCGGGGCCGGGCTTCATCAACCTGAGCCTCGTGCCCGGCCTCTACCAGGAGGTCCTGCTCGCGGCGGTGACCGACCCGGAGTTCGGCCGCAGCCGGCAGGGTTTCGGACAGAAGATCAACGTCGAGTACGTCTCCGCGAACCCGACCGGGCCGATGCATGTCGGCCATGGCCGGGGCGCCGTGTTCGGGGACGCGCTCGCCTCGCTCCTCGCCTTCACCGGCTACGACGTCACCCGCGAGTACTACACGAACGACGCCGGCGCCCAGGTCGACGTCCTCGCCCGCTCGGTCTTCCTGCGCTATCGCGAGGCCCTCGGGGAGGCGGTCGGCCCCATCCCGGAAGGGCTCTATCCGGGCGACTACCTGAAGCCGGTCGGCGCCGCCCTGGCCGCGGCGCATGGACGCGCGCTCCTCGGCCAATCCGAAGCCGAATGGCTGCCGCTCGTCCGCGAGGCGGCGATCGCCGGCATGATGGCGCTGATCCGGGAAGACCTGAAAACCCTGGGCATCGGGCACGACCTGTTCTTCTCCGAGCGCTCCCTGACGCAGGGGCCGGTCGACCTCATCCGCGAGACCATCGAGAGCCTGCGCGCCCGCGGCCTCGTCTATGTCGGGCGGCTCGAACCGCCGAAGGGGCAGAGCATCGACGAATGGGAGGACCGGGACCAGACCCTCTTCCGCGCGACGCAGTTCGGCGACGATGTCGACCGGCCGCTGCTCAAATCGGACGGCTCCTACACCTACTTCGCCGCCGACATCGCCTATCATCGCTCGAAATACGAGCGCGGCTTCAACCTGATGATCGACGTCCTCGGCGCCGATCACGGCGGCTACGTGAAGCGGATGCAGGCGGCCGTGAAGGCCGTCTCGGAGGGCCGCGCCGACCTCGACGTCAAGCTCTGCCAGCTCGTCCGGCTCCTGCGCGGCGGCGAGCCCGTGAAAATGTCGAAGCGGGCCGGCGACTTCGTGACCCTGCGGGAGGTGGTCGACGAGGTCGGAAAAGACGCCGTCCGCTTCATGATGATCTTCCGCAAGAACGACGCGCCGCTCGATTTCGATCTCGCCAAGGTGCTCGAGCAATCGAAGGACAATCCGGTCTTCTACGTCCAGTATGCCCATGCCCGCTGCGCCTCGGTGGCGCGGCAGGCGGCGGAGGTCTTTCCTAACGTGAGCTTCACGGCGGACCGGGTTGCGAGCGCCGACCTTTCCGTGCTTCAAGACGAGGCGGAGCTCGACGTCTTGCGGCGCCTGTCGCAGTTCCCGCGGGTGATCGAAGGTGCCGCCGCGGCGCACGAACCGCACCGGGTCGCGTTCTACCTCTACGATCTCGCAAGCGCCTTTCACAGCTTGTGGAACAGGGGCAAAGACTTGCCGCAATTACGGTTTGTTAATCAAACTGATCAAACTTCAACAGAAGCGAGGCTCGCGCTCGTCCATGCCGTGAGGGGCGTACTGGCGACGGGGCTCGCAATCCTGGGCGTGACGGCACCCGACGAGATGCGCTGACGGTCCTTCCGGGACCGGGAGCGCGATCGGGAGGCCGCCAGCCCAACCGGCACGGGAAGAGGTCCCGGGCCGCAGAATGGAGGTCCGGCGTATGAACGAATCCCTGAAGCCTCGCTTTGCGGTCGATCTCGACGAGATCGAGCGTCAGCTCGCCCAGTCGGAGAGCGCGCCCGGCCACGAGGCCTATCGGGAGCCTCGCCCGGATCCGCGCGACGATGGGCGCATCGCGGCCGGCCCGGCCTCGAGCCGGAGCGATCCGTTGGCCGAACTCGCCCGCATCGTCGGGCAGGACGATCCCTTCCAATCGATTCTCGGCTCGGACAAGGCGCGGCTCGCACGGCCGCGGCCGAGCGGGCACGACAACGTCTATGCTCATCCCGGCGCCGTCATGGGCCTCGACGAGCCGCGGCCGCCCTCGCACGGCGAGCCGGAGGTCGAGCCCTACGATCCGGCCTATCAGGACCTGCCCTACGATTCCGGCGAGCCCATGCCGCCCCAGGCCGCGCTCGACGCGGCGCCGCGGAATGCCCGGCGGCGCGGCCTCGTCGCCATTGGCGCCGTGGTCGGCTGCGCGGTCCTTGGCCTTGGAGGCGCCTTCGCCCTGAAAGGGCAGGGGAAGCTTTTGGGCGGCGGCGGCGAGCCGCCGCTGATCAAGGCGGCGAACGAGCCGGTCAAGGTCGCCCCGCAGAGCCCTGGCGGCATCGAGATCCCGAACCAGAACAAGCAGATCTACGAGCGCGCCCAGGACGGCCAGACGAAGGTCGTGAACCGGGAAGAGCAGCCCGTCGACGTTCGCCAGGCCGCCCGCGCCGCCTCCCCCGAGACGACCGGCGGGCTCAATCTCGGCGAGCCGCGGAAGGTCCGCACCGTCGCGATCCGGCTTCAGCCGGACGGGACGGTCATCCCCGACGGCGCCGCGGCGCCTCCGGGTCCCTCGGGGCAGTCGATGGCCGCGCTGCAGCTGCCGCCCGCCGCGGCCGGAGCTGCTCCCGCCGCGCAGCCGGCTCCGTCGACGGCCGCTGCTGCCGCCGCGCGCGCCGCCGCGACGGCGCCGAAGCCCGCGACCGCGACGCCGACGACCCGCAGTGCCGCCTCGCCTGCGACGGGCACTGTCGCAACGCCCGCCGCTCCGACAGCCCCTGCAAAACCGGCCGCCGCTCCCGCCGCGCCGGCGCAACGGGTTGCCGCCGCCGCCCCGCCGGCCGCGGATCCCGCCGCAGGCGCCGCGGCTGCGCCGACGGGCGGTTTCGTCGTCCAGCTCGGGGTCAGCCCGTCGGAGGCCGAGGCGAAGGCGACGCTCACGCGCATGCAGTCCAAGTTCGCCGATCTCGGCAGCGCTTCGCCGCTGATCCGCAAGGCGGAGGTCAACGGCAACACCGTCTACCGCGTCCGCGTCGGCCCGATGGCCAAGGACGACGCGTCCTCGCTCTGCTCGAAGATCCAGGGCCAGGGCGGCCAGTGCTTCGTCGCCAAGAACTGAAGCATCGCCTCTCCCCGCAAGCGGGGAGAGGCAAAAAGCGCTCCTTTTTGACGGCTTGGAGCCCCGGTCGCGAAGGGTGAATCCCCGCGCTCCCGGGCCCGCCTTCCTCGCCCCGGGATGACACCCCGTTCCAAGGGATCGACAACCGCCCCCCGAGCTTGACAGCCTCCCCGCGCCCGGCGCATCGTTTACGCAATCATAAACGCCGTTCCACGATATTGAACGGGGAGGATGCCATTGGATACGGGCGAAGCTCGGGCCTCGGGCCTGTCGCAGGGCGATCTCCTGCGCCTGAAGCGGCTCTCGACGCCAACCGTCTATAACGGCTGGGAGCAGATCTCGGCGGTCGACCGGCGGACCACGGTCAACCGCGGCGAGGTGCGCGATTTCATGCCGCAGTTCGGGCCGATGGTCGGGCGCGCGGTGACCCTCGTCGTCGAGCCGTCGAACCCGGACCATCAGCGCGACAAGGAGGCGTCGCGGCGCTACCGCGACTACGTCGCGAGCGTTCCGGGCCCAAAGATCCTCGTCATCAAGGACCTCGACGCGCCGAGCGTCATCGGCACCTATGTCGGCGAGGTCAACACGAGCCTGCATCGCGCCCTCGGCTGCGTCGGCATCGTCACCGACGGCGGCATCCGCGACCTGCAGGAGATGACCTCCCTCGGCTTCAAGGCGCTCGCCGCGCGGCTCTGCGTCGGCCACGCCTATGCCTGGCCGGTGCGCTGGAATTGCGAGGTCGAGGTCTTCGGCTGCGCGATCCGGCCGGGCCAGTTGCTGCACGCCGATCAGCACGGTTTCCTCGCCGTGCCGGCCGAAGACGAGGCGGCGCTGCTCTTTGCCTCGCAGTTCATGGACGGCAACGAATGCGACACGGTGATCGCCGCCTCGCAGCTCTCGGCCGGGCAGACGGGCGAGGAGGTGCGCGCCGCGATGCGCGAGGCGGAGGGCCGCTTCCGCGCCGCCGCGCACGCCGCGTTCGCCCGCAAGGGAGAATGGTAGAGAAGGCCATCGCCGCGACCCGCGGCCCGACGCCACCGGCACGAAGAACGCGAGGCGCGGCGAGACGCCCTTCGAAGCACAGGCAAGAAGCTCATCGAAGCACAGGGAGGTGTCGATGAAACGCATGTTGTCAGGCCGCCGGCTCGCTGTCGCGACCGCCGTATCGGTCGCCGCGCTCACCGGGACGGCGAGCGCGCAGGCGCCGCAGCCCCGCGTCGACAAGCTCGATTATTTCAGCCTCGACGCCTACGAGGCGAAGACCGGCAAGAAAATTCCCGCCTTCAAGCAGGCACCGATGCTCGACGCCGACGTCGCCTCCGGCGCCCTGCCGCCGGTCGAAAAGCGGCTGCCGATGCGCGAAGACATTCAGGTCGTCGTGCCGCGCGAGAGCATCGGCCGCTACGGCGGCACGATCAGCTACAACGCGACGAATCCGAACTCCTTCGGCAATATCGGCTGGTCGGCGCAGGACGTGCACCTCACGGGCCTGACGACGAACTGGGAGGACGTTTTCCCGGATCTCGCGAAGAGCGTCGAGCTTTCCGCCGACAACACCGTCGCGACCGTGAAGCTCCGGCGCGGCCTGCGCTGGAGCGACGGCGCGCCGCTCACCGCCGACGACGTCATGTTCTGGTACAAGGACGTCGCGACGAATCCCGAGCTGCCGCCGATGCCGGCGCAGTTCGTCGTCGGCGGAAAGCCGGTGACCGTCGCGAAGGTCGACGACGTCACCGTCACCTTCACCTTCGCGGCACCCAATCCCGGCTTCGTGCTCACCGCCGCGCGGATCGAGCCGGGCTTCCCGATCGCACCGGCGCACTACCTCAAGAAGTGGCACAAGACCTACAACCCGGACGCCGACGGGCTCGCGAAAAGCGAGAATTTCCGGACCTGGACCGAGGCCTTCATCGCGCACCTGAACGGCCAGACTCAGGACATGCAGGTCGACCCGAAGCTGCCGGTCGCCAAGCCCTGGGCGATGCAGAGCATCGATCGCTTCGGCAACGTCTTCTTCCAACGCAATCCCTACTTTTGGAAGGTCGACACCGAGGGCAACCAGCTCCCCTACATCGACAAGCAGGCTCGCATGCTGATCTCCGACATGGAGGTCGTGAAGCTCAACGTGCAGGGCGGCAAGCTCGACTATGCCGACAAGTTCGCGATCTCCGACTTGCCGGTGCTGCGCGCCGGAGAGAAGGGGGGCGGCTATACGACGATGCTCTACGCCGCCGATCTCGGCGCCATCCGCAAGTACCAGTTCAACCTCACCGTAAACGATCCGGTGCTGCGGCAGATCTTCAACGACGTCCGCTTCCGCCAGGCGATGTCCCTTGCCGTCAACCGCGAGGAAATCAACAACACGATCTATTTCGGCCTCGGCGTGCCGCGGCAATGGGGCGTGTCGTCGAAATCGCCGTTCTTCGAGGAATGGCAGGCCGGTCACTTCTCCGCCTACGACCCGGCGAAGGCCGGCGCCATTCTCGACGAGATGGGCCTGAAGAAGGGCGCCGGCGGTATGCGGATGCGGCCGGACGGGCAGCCTCTTAAAGTCATCCTCTCGGACGCCATCGGCTCGACGCCGCTGTCCGAGCTCGTCGCCGAGTACTGGCGCAAGATCGGCGTCGACACGCAGCTCAACACGACGACGCGCGAGAACTTCGCGCAGGCGCTGAAGGCCGGCGACATCCAGGCGTCGGTGTGGTTCGCCGACGTCGTCTCCGAGAAGGACATGTATTCGCGTCCGATCTGGCTGCGCCCGCCCTATGGCCTTGACACCAACCCGGTCGGCGGCGGCCTCGCCTGGCGCGAATGGTGGCTCTCGAAGGGCCAGAAGGGCTCCGAGCCGCCGGAGGCGTTCCGCAAGCAGTTCGAACTCGTCGACGCCTGGCAGGCGACCCGCGTCGGCTCGCCGGACTACTACAATCTCGGCAAGCAGGCGGTGTCCGAGACCGTGAAGCAGATGATGCATATCGGCACGGTCGGCGAGGTGCCCTACGTCTACACGCGCTCGAACCGGCTGAAGAATTTCCCGAACGAGAAGATGCTCTTCATCGACCACTTCACCAGCGCTCAGGCGGCGCAGTGGTATCTCGCGAACTGAAAGCCAATGCCGCGGCGGCGCTCGCGCGCCGCTTCCATCCGTGCCGTGAAAAGAAGGACTTCTCGATGCGCCCGCTGTCTCTCGTCAAGTACCAGCCCGAGCGCAGCCGCGCCTATCTCGGATCGCCGAGCGTGGTGCGGCTGCCGGACGGGGCGCTGATCGTCACGCACGACTATTACGGCACCGGTTGCCCGCGCAACCACGAATCGGAGGAAAGCCTGACGAGCGTCTATCGCTCCGAAGACGACGGGCTGACCTGGGTGAACATCACCCACATCATGAACTGCTACTGGAGCACGCTCTTCCTGCACGAGGGCGCGCTCTGGATCCTCGGCACGTCGCAGCAATACGGCTCGATCTTCATTCGCCGCTCGGACGACGGCGGCTTCACCTGGACGCATCCCGCGGACGAGGAAACCGGCATCCTTTTTCGCGGCGGCTGGTACCATGACGGGCCGAACTACCATTGCGCACCGGTCGTCGTGACGATTCACGGCGGGCGCATCTACAAGGCCTTCGAGGATTGCACGCCCTGCGTCTGGGGCACGGGCTTCCAGGCCTGCGTGATCTCGGCGCCGGTCGGTGCCGATCTCCTGAAGGCGTCCTCCTGGACGATGAGCAACAAGCTGCCCTTCGATCCGGCATGGGTGCCGAAGGAATGGGGCGAGACGCGAAAGCCCGGCTGGCGCGAGGGCAACGTCGTCGTCGATCCGTCCGGCCAGCTCTGGGACATCATGACCTTCGAGGCCGGGCCCCTCCTCGCCGAGAAATCCGCGCGCATCAAAATCGAGGACGAGGGCCGGCGCATCGTCTTTGATCCGAAGGACGGCTATTTCGACCTGCCCGGCTGCAAGGCGAAGCTGACGATCCGCCGCGACGAGCGCACCGGCAGCTATTTCACCATCGGCAATGTCATCACCGACGGCGAACTCCTCTTGAAGCTCGCGGGCGATCCGAACACCGGCTTCACGCACTTCCACCGCGACCACACCATGCGCCAGCGCAACCGCTCGATGCTCTGCGTCTCGGGGGATCTCTGGAACTGGTGCGTCCTCAAGGTCGTCTGCGAGGACCGTTCCGGCTTCTCCCTCGAGGATGCGATCCGCCTCTCGGGCTTCCAGTACACCGACTGGTTCTTCGAGGGCGACGACATCGTCTTCGCCGTGCGGGTCGCGGAGCGCGGAGCCGGCACGTTCCACGACGCCAACAAGATCATGTTCGGCAAGGTCGAAGCGTTCAGGGCGCTCCTGTAGGGGAGGAACGATGGCGTCCTACCTCGCGCGACGTCTCGTCTACATGGTGGTCGTGCTGGCGCTGGTCTCGGTCGTCTCGTTCTACATCATCAACCTGCCGCCCGGGAGCTGGGTCGAGACCTACGCGATCCAGCTCGAATTCCGCCGGCTCGCCGGCGAGCGCGGCGCAGCTCGCCTACATCACCGAGCGCTACGGCCTCGACCGGCCGCTCTTCGAGCAGTATGTGCGCTGGATCGTGCCGATCCTGTCGAGCGGCGATTTCGGCTTCTCCTTCGAATGGCAGCAGCCGGTCTCGGCGCTGATCGGCGACCGGCTGCTTTTGACGATCATCGTCTCGCTCGCCTCCCTCATCTTCGTCTATGCGGTGTCGATCCCGATCGCGCTGCATTCGGCGACGCACCAGTATTCGCTCTCCGACTATCTCTTTTCGCTCCTCGGCATCGTCGGACTGGCGACGCCGAGCTTCCTGCTCGCCCTCGTGTTGCTCGTCATCTCGGCGCGCGCCTTCGGCGTTACGCCGACGGGCCTGTTCTCGCCGGAATATCTCACCGCGCCCTGGTCCTTCGACAAGTGGCTCGATCTGATGATGCACCTGCCGGTGCCGGTGATCGTCGTCGGCCTCGCCGGCACCGCCGCGACGATCCGCATCCTGCGTTCGCAACTTCTCGACGAGTTCAACAAGCAGTACGTCACCACGGCGCGCTCGAAGGGCCTCCCCGAGTGGCGCCTGATCATGAAGTATCCGTTCCGCGTCGCGCTGAATCCGATCGTCTCGACGATATCGACGCTGCTGCCCTCGATCGTCTCCGGCTCGACCATCGTCGCCATCGTCCTCGGCCTGCCGACGATCGGGCCGCTTCTTTTGCGCGCCATCGTCGCGCAGGACACCTACGTCGCCGCGACCTGCCTGATGCTCCTCGGCACGCTCACCGTCGTCGGCAGCTTCCTGTCGGACCTTTTGCTGATGTGGCTCGATCCGCGCCTGCGCATGGAGCGCGGCGCATGAGCGCCGCCATCGCCGTCGGAGCCGGCGGAGCGCCGCGCATTCTCTCGCAGCGCACGCTGGTGTGGATGCGCTTCAGGCGCCACAAGGTCGCGGTCTTCTCCCTCGGCTTCCTCGTCGCGCTCTATGCCGTCGTGCTCTTCGCCGAGTTCTTCGCGCCCTACGATCCGTTCGGCCGCGCCCCGGGCGCGCTCCTCGCGCCGCCGACGGCAGTGCACCTTTTCGGCGACGACTGGACGCTGCATCGCCCCTTCGTCTACGGCCGCAAGTCCGAACTCGACCGGCAGACTTTCCAGCGCCGCTACATCGAGGACCGCAGCGTCCGCTATCCGGTGCGCCTCCTGGTCCGTGGCGACCCTTCGCTCATCCTCGGGCTCTTCGAAACCGACCTGCATCTTTTCGGCGTCGACAAGCCCGGCGCAATCTTCCTCGCCGGCACGGACGCTCTCGGCCGCGACCTCCTGAGCCGGATGCTGTTCGGCGCCCGCACCTCGCTCTTCGTCGGCCTGCTCGGCCTTTCGATCGGCTTCGCCCTCGGCCTTTTGTTCGGCGGCCTCTCCGGCTACTACGGCGGCGGCATCGACACCGCCGTGCAGCGGCTGACCGAGTTCCTGCAATCCCTGCCGACCCTGCCGCTCTGGATGGCGCTCGCGGCGCTGGTGCCGAAAGACTGGACGCCGGTCCAGGTCTATTTCGGCATCTCGACGGTGCTCGCGATCATCGGCTGGACCTCGCTCGCCCGGGTCATCCGCGGCAAGCTTCTGACACTGCGCGAGGAGGACTACGTCACCGCCGCGAAGATCTCCGGCGTCGGCGAATGGGGCATCGTCACCCGCCATCTCCTGCCGGGCTTTGCGAGCTACCTCATCGTGCATCTCACCCTCGCTATCCCGCAGATGATTCTCGGCGAGGTCTCGCTCAGCTTTCTCGGCCTCGGCCTGCGCCCGCCGGCGGTGAGTCTCGGCACCTTGCTTCTCGATGCGCAGAACATCCAGACCGTGACGCTGTCGCCCTGGCTCCTCTGGCCCGGCGGCCTCGTCGTGCTCATCGTCATCGCCTTCAACTTCCTCGGCGACGGCCTGCGCGACGCCGTCGATCCCTATCGGCAGGGCTGAGCGATGCCCGACGGTTCCCTCCACCGGCTGCCGCCGCCGCCCCTGATCGAGGTGAAGGACCTGCGCGTCTCGCTCAAGCTCGAGGAGGGCCTGCTCACGGCGGCGGACGGCGTCACCTTTTCGATCGGGGAGGGCGAGACCTTGGGCCTCGTCGGCGAATCCGGCTGCGGCAAGACGATGACGGCGCAGTCGATCCTGCGCCTGACGCCGCGCTCGGCGGTGACGACCGGCCAGATTCTCCTGCGGCACGGGGGCGCGGCGCCGATCGACCTCGTCTCGCTCGACCGCACCGGCGCCGCGATCCGCGCCATCCGCGGCGGCGTCTGCGCGATGATCTTTCAGGAGCCGATGAGTTCGTTCTCGCCGCTGCACACGATCGGCAACCAGATCGTCGAGATGGTGCGCCTGCACCGCACGCCAGACCGGCGCGAGGCCCGCGCCATCGCCGTCGACATGCTCGGCCGCGTCGGCATCCCGGCGCCGGCCGAGACCATCGACCGCTATCCGCATCATCTCTCCGGCGGAATGCGCCAGCGCGCCATGATCGCGATGGCCCTCGCGGCGCGCCCGAAGCTCCTCATCGCCGACGAGCCGACGACGGCCCTCGACGTGACCGTGCAGGCGCAGGTGCTGCGCCTGATGCGCGACCTCAAGCGCGAGTTCGGCATGTCGATCCTCTACATCTCGCACGACCTCGGCGTCATCGCGCAGATGGCCGACCGGGTCGCGGTGATGTATCTCGGCTCGATCGTCGAGACGAGCGACGTCGCGAGTCTCTTCGCGGCCCCGCGCCACCCCTACACGCAGGCCCTGATGCGCGCCGTGCCGCGGATCGGCTCGCGGGCGAAGGGACGGCTGCCGGCCATCCGCGGCAACGTGCCGATCCCGATCGACAAGAAGCGCCTCTGCGGCTTCGTCTCGCGCTGTCCCGCGGCGATGCCCGGCCTGTGCGACCGCGCCGTGCCGCCGCTCGCCGAGGTCGCGCCGGGACAATGGGCGGCCTGCTTTCTCTATCCGCAAGTCGTCGCGGCGGGAGGCCGAAATGCCTGAAGCCGCGCCGCTTCTGAGCGTCCGATCGCTAAAAAAGTACTTTCCGATCGAGCGCGGCCCGCTGCGCCGCATCGCCGGCCACGTGAAGGCCGTGGACGACGTCTCCTTCGATATCGCGCGGGGCGAGGTTTTGGCCCTCGTCGGCGAATCCGGCTCCGGCAAGACGACCCTCGGCCGCTGCATCGTCCGCGCCATGGCGCCGTCGAGCGGCGAGGCGCTGCTGACCCGCCGCGACGGCGTCCGCATCGATCTCGCCAAGGCCGACAGGCGGGCGCTCCGCGCGGTGCGCGCCGACATGAACATGGTCTTCCAGGATCCGTTCTCCTCCCTCTCGCCGCGTATGCCGGTGATGGACATCGTCGCCGAGCCTCTGCGCGCGCAGGGCGTGCGGCGCCGCGAGCGCGAGACGCGGGTGAGGGACATGGCCGCCCGCGTCGGCCTCGAGGTCGGGCACCTCAACCGCTACCCGAACGCCTTCAGCGGCGGCCAGCGGCAGCGCATCTGCATCGCCCGCGCCCTGATCACGAACCCGCTCCTCGTCGTCGCCGACGAGCCGGTCTCGGCCCTCGACGTCTCGATCCAGGCGCAGATCCTCAACCTGCTGCAGGATCTGCGCGACGAGTTCGGCCTCAGCTATCTCTTCGTCGCGCACAATCTCAGCGTCGTCGAGCACATCGCCGACCGCCTCGCGGTGATGTATGTCGGCCGCATCGTCGAGCTCGCGCCGACGGAGGCGCTGTACGCGCGGCCGCGGCATCCCTACACCGAGGCGCTCCTGTCGGCGGTGCCGCGGCCCGATCCCGCCGCGAAGGACAAGACCATCATCCTCCAGGGCGAGATCGCGAGCGCCGCGACGCCGCCGCCGGGCTGCGCCTTCCACCCGCGCTGCCGCTACGCGCAGCCGGTTTGCGCGACGACGGCGCCGCCGCTCGCGGAGGTCGCGCCGGGCCAATTCGCGGCCTGCCATTTCGCCCGCGAGCTCGACCTTTCCGGCGCGGAGGCAGGTTGACGCCATGATCAAGAGCGTCTCGAAAGCGATCCGGATCATGAACCTCTTCTCGGCGTCGTCTCCGCGGCTCTCGATCGCCGAGATCGGCCGCCGGATCGGCATGCCGAAGAGCACGACGCACAACATCCTGAAGAGCCTGATGGCCGAAGGCTTCATCGAGCGCTGCAGCGGCGACGATTACGCGCTCGGCACCGCGATCGTGGCGCTGTCGCAGAAGGTGCGCGTCAACGTCGAGATCCGCGACCGCGCCGCGCCGCTCGTGCGGGCGCTCGCGGATCTCGCCGAGGAATCGGTCTATCTCACGGTGCGCGAAGGGCCGCGCGTGCTCTACATCTACGCGGTCGAAATCCTCGCGCCGCCTGATCGCGCGCACGGCGATCGGCGACCGCGCGTTCCTGCATTGCACGGGCGTCGGCAAGGCGATCCTGGGACGGCTGGGCGAGGACGAGATCCGCGCCGTCGCGGCCGAGGTCGGCCTGCCGCGCGCGACGGCACGGACGATGACGAGCGTCGAGGACGTCCTCGCCGAGGCGCGGCGGACGCGCGAGCGCGGCTTCTCCTTCGACAACCAGGAGAACGAGGTCGGCAATTTCTGCATCGGCGCCGCGATCCTTGACGCGCGCGGCGATCCCATCGGCGCCTGCAGCGTCGCCGGCACCGACCCCGAAATCCTCGCAAGCCGCGCGCCGATGCTGTCCGCGGCGCTGGCCGGCACCTGCTTCGAGATCTCCCGCATGCTCGGCTGGGTCCCGGATTCGGTTGCCACCGCGCGGATCGCGGGGGCGCGGTAGGATGAAATGTCGCGCGCCTCGCGCGCGATCGCCTCTCTGCGCTTGCGGGGCTAGCGGATTCACACTTTGCGACCCGGCTCCAAGCGGTCAAAAAGGAGCGCGCTTCACCTCGCCCCGCTTGCGGGGAGAGGTGAAAGGAGTGCTTCAGCCGATCAGCTCGGCGATGCGCTGGCAGATGCGGTGCGTCAGGAGCGCGTCCGCGTAGGTGCAGAGGACGGCGGAACGATCGCCGGCGGCGACCGCGCCGAGAAAGGCGCGGTTCTGGATCGCGTAAGGATTGTCCGCCACCGCGACGACGCGCGTTCCCGCCGCGTCGACGATCGTCGTCTCGTGCAGCGTGAGGCCGACCTGAAGCCCCTCGCAGATGACGCGCAGGCCGACGGAGGCGGCCTTCGGCAGGATCGCAGTCGCGGTGAAGCTGCCGACGGCGCCGCTGTCGTAGCGCAGCAGGGCCGCGCCGACGCCGGCGATGTCCGCGTCGGGAAAGGCGGCGCGCGAAAAATGCCCGCCGCTCGCGGCTGTGACCGTCGCCTCGCCCGCGAGCACGCGGCCGAGATCGAGGAGGTGGCAGGCCTGCTCGACGAACTGGCCGCCGCTTCGGCCCCGGCGCCGCCACCACGGCGCCGCGGGCGTGCCGACGTGGAATTCGCCGATCACCATGCGGATCGGATGCGCGCCGAGCGCGGCTCGTGCGGCGGCGAGATGATCGAGCGCGCGCCAGTGATAGCCGACGGCGGCGACGAGCGTGCCGCCGGCGAGCCGCGCCGCGATGCGCTCGGCGGGATCGGCTGCGACGGAAAGCGGTTTCTCGACAAGGAAGGGGATGCGATCGTCGATCAGACGATCCTCGATGGCGCCGTGGCGGTCCGGCGGCACGGTGACGAGGACCGCATCGGGAAGGCCCTGCCGCACGAAGGCGTCGAGATCGCAGTAGCCGGCGCCGCCGTGGCGCGCGGCAGCCGCATCGGCCTTCGCCTGCGATGTCGCGAGATGCGCGACGACCTGCGCCTGCGGGATCGCGGCGAGCGCCGCAAGATGCCGGCTCGCGATCGCTCCGGTGCCGATCATGCCGATGCGCATGACGGACTCCGTTGCGCGGCTGCGACAGCGCCGATTCGCATCGGCGTCCGATCCTAGTCCGGAAGCGGACGCCTACGCCATCGCGCGTCTACTGGCCGGGGCGGAGCTCCGCGGCGGCGACCCGGCGACGCTCGCAGGCGATCTTGACGTAGACGCCGGGCGCCTCGGCGAGGCCCGCATGCGCGACCATGGTCTGGCCCTGCATGAGGCACATCATCGGCGATGGCGCCGGCGCGACGATGACGTCGAGGGCGGTGTCGCGGCTGCATTCGGCCGCTGAAATCATCGATGCGCAGACGAGCGCGACGGTGAGCATCTCGGACATGTCAGCACTCCGGTCGAGAAACCCGCGGGCCTTTCGGCACGATCGGGTCCGGGTGGAACGAACAGGGTCCGCGTTGCTCCTGGCGACAAGCCACGTGTGAAATCCCCGTTGGCGACGAAGCAGGCGCCGTGCCAGACAACTGGACGGGACGTCGCACCTTCGCCCTACATCAAATGCAGCGCCTTCGCGGTGAGGAGGCCGTAGCCGCCGATCCAGACGGCGCTTGCGATGAGCGTCACCGCGAGCCGCAATCCGGGCCTGTCCCAAGCGGACGGAGCGGGTGCGGCGATGGCGACGGTGCGGCGGGTCGGGATCCTTCTCGTCACGGCACTCTCCACGAGGCGTTACGGCCACGATGTTAGCGCCCGCCGCCCCGGCAGGGTGTGAGAGGTGTCACAAGCTGTGTGCGATCGGCTCTCGCAGGGCTGGCCTGCGCCGGCGGCGTGCAACGGGGTCGCAGGGCAGAGCGTTGCAGTGAATGTCGCCGGCAAAGAGGATAAGCTTTCCAGATGCCCTACAAATCGTTGCAGCGTCTTTTCCTCAATTCGGCCCTTCTCGCCTTCGAATCCCAGCTCGTCGTCGGATTGAGGCTCTCGCGCTTCGCCCTCGGCGGCCCCGGCGCCGGGGTCGAAGCGCAGCGCATGGTGACGGAAAAGGTCGCCGCGGCGATCGAGGCCGCCGGCACGCTCGCATCGGGCGGCTCCCCGCATCGGGTCTTCAAAGGCTACCGGCGAAAGGTCCGTGCGAATGCGCGGCGCCTGCGGAAGGGATGAGCCTCCGCCGTCCCCGCATCCAATCCGGGCCTAATCCCGCCGCCGTCCGACCGATCCGGCCGAGGTGACCGGGCGCTCGCGCGAGACCATCGCCGGGGCGAAGTCCTTGCGGCGGTGCATGGCGACGTCGATGGCGTCCGCGAGGTGCTGGGCGAGGCATTCGTAGCCGCGGTCGCTCATGTGGAAGCCGTCCCCGGAGAGCATCGCCCTGAAGCTCGCCTCCGAGGCGGCGCGCCAGTCGCGCATCAGGGCGTAGCGCGAGAAGAGGGGGACGCCGTATTCGTCGGCCGCGGCGCGGATCGCCGCGACGTAACCCTCGTAGGTCGGACGGTTCTCGACCGCGGAAAAATCCTGCGGATCGAGCAGCATCAGGCCGACATCGGCGGCCCTGGCCGCCGCGATGCCGCGGACGACGAGGTCCCGGAAGCCTGAAGGATCGCCGCCCCGCAGCGCGTCGTTGGTGCCGACCTGCCAGATCACGAGGTCCGGATCGGACGCGATCACCGCCTTCAGCCGTTCGAGGGTGGCCGGCGCCGTCTCGCCGCCGACGCCGAGATTGGCGATCGAGAAGGTCCAGCCCTCGCGCTTCTCGTCGAGGGCCGCGGCGAGCCGGACCGGATAGGCCCTGTCGGGGGAGGAAGCGCCGATGCCCTGCGTCGAGGAGGAGCCGATGGCGACGATCCTGAGCGGCCGTCCGCGGCGCCAGCCGGCGGCGATGGCGGCAAGCTCGTCCGCGTGACTGACGACGTTCTGCCGCGAGGCGCATTCCGCCGGAACGGCGGCCTGAGCGGGTGCGGGCATCATGGCCGGCGCAGATAGCGCAAGGGCGCCGCAAAGAGCGGCGCGGCAAAGAACCGGGCGGACGCTGCGCCACGTCCGTCTGCCTGCGAGGACCATTCGTAAAATCGAGCCAGGAGAACCAGCCCGCCCATGCCGAGGACCGTGTATACCAGCCCGACCAGGGCGGGGCTACCCGACGAACGGACCTCGACCAGCGTCATCAGCGCCTGGCCCCCGGCGGTGATGAGCGAGCCGGCCGAAAAGACCGCAAGTCCGTGCCGGCCAAGGCGTTCGAGCTCGGCGCCGACCGCCGTGCGGGCGAGGGCGGCGGCGAGCGGCAGGTGCGCGACGACGTAGGCGAGCGCCAGGAAGTGCGCGATCCGGAACAGCCCGGCGTCCTGCTTGACGACGTCGAACCTTGCCCGGAACGCATCCCAGAGGCCGGGTGACGAGCCGAAGCCGTCCTTGAGCACGAAGAGCGAGGCGAAGAGGACGAGGAGGCAGAAGGCAAAGACCGGCGGCGAGAAGGCCGGTCGCCCGCTGCGCCCGGCGAGAATGCCGAGGGTGAACACGACCTGCCACGCGAAGGGGTTGAAGAACCAGGTCCCCGGCTCCGGCCAGCTCGGCAGCGCCAGCCCTTCGAGGCGCGCCGCGGCGTAGATGAGCGCCGAGAGCGCCAGCGCGAGGCCGCCGTGGACCCGCGCGAGCAGCAACGGCACCGGCGCGAAGAGCATCAGGACGACGTAGAGGGGCAGGATGTTGAAGTAGCCGAGCTGGTGCCCGAGGAGGAACAGCCCGGCGATGCCGCGGGCGGTGTCGTCGAAGACGGTGGCGCGGCCGTCCGGCCGCAAAAGCTCGGGCACATCGGCCACGACGGCGACAAGGGCGAAGAAGCCCAGGGCGCAGAAGGTGAGCGCGAGATGCGTCCGGTACAGCGCCGCCGCGCGGGAAAAGCAGCGGCCGACGAGCGCCGCCGGCTCGCGCGAGCCCCAGCAGATCGCCACCGACAGGCCGGAGAGGAAGATGAAGGCTTCGGCCGCGTCGGAGAGGCCGAAATTCCGCGGCGTGATGTCCTCGACGAGGTTGCCGGGGATGTGGTTTGCGACGATGGCGAGCAGGACGAAGCCGCGCCAGAGGTCGATCGATCGCGCCCGTCCAGCACCTGCCGCCATGCTCACCCCGCCATTAACCCTTTCCTAGGGCAACGGCGAAGATGAACAACCGTTCAGGTTGGCGCGGCACGGCCGTCTCACAGGCTTGTGACCGAGGGCGGGCGCGATGGGCCGCGCGGTTCCCCTACGGAGTGCCCTCCGAATCGGGCCGCTCCATCCAGCGGATGAGCGGCATCAGGGGCACAATCCAGATCAGGCCGAGGACGAGGCAGGCGGCGAGCTGGAGGAGCGCCGGGGCGTCGGAGATGCGGCTGCCGGCGAGGGTGACGGCGAACGGACCGTAGACGAGCACGAAGGCGAGCATCGCGATCGTGCCGATGAACTTGCGCGTCCGCTTGCGCATGGGAGCCGTCCGAACCTTGCCGACGTGCGTCACCGGCGGCATTGCCGCCAGCCTGCGTTCCCCATATTCCGGGGGCGGGCGGGGCCGCCATGCGGTGGATCGCAGCATTGCGTGGGCCGCCGCATCGTGGATCGCTCATGGCCGTCACCGCCGAGGCTGCCCTTCCGCTCGTCCATACCCGCGCCGATGCGCTGGCGCCGGTGCGCGCCTGGCTCTTCGTGGTCGCGGCCCTCGTCATCGCCATGGTCGCGGTCGGCGGCGCGACCCGGCTCACCGGCTCCGGCCTCTCCATCACCGAGTGGCGGCCGGTCGGCGGCGCCCTGCCGCCGATCGGCGACGCCGCCTGGCAGGCGGAGTTCGAGAAGTACCGGCAAATCCCGCAATACCGGCTGCTCAACGAGGGCATGAGCCTTGCCGACTTCAAGTTCATCTATCTCTGGGAATGGGGCCACCGGCAGCTCGGGCGGCTGATCGGGCTCGTCTTCTTCCTACCGCTCGCCTGGTTCTGGTGGCGCGGCACGATCCGCGGCGGGCTGGCGCTGAAAATCCTCTTCATCGGTGCCCTCGGCGGCCTTCAGGCGGGCGTCGGCTGGATCATGGTCGCCTCCGGCCTCGAGCCGGGCATGGTCGCGGTCGCGCCCGTGAAGCTGATGCTCCACCTCGTCATTGCGAGCGTCATTCTGGCGCTCCTCGTCTTTGTTGCCGCCGGGCTGCGGCCGGGAGCTCCCCGACGGGCGAGCGTCGGCGCGGCGCATCTCCTCGCCGCCCTCGTGCTGCTGCAGATCGCCCTCGGCGGCCTCGTCGCCGGCTCGAAGGCGGGGCTGACCTACAACACCTGGCCGCTGATGGACGGCGAGCTCGTGCCGGGGACCGACAAGCTCTTCGCGATTCGACCCCTCGCCGAAAACTTCGTCGACAACGTCACCCTCGTCCAGTTCAACCACCGCCTCGTCGCGTATCTCATCGTCGCCTTCGCCGTCTGGCACGCGATCGCGCTCGCGCGCCGGGCCTCCGGCACGGCGGCAGCCCGGCGCGCCCGCGCGATCGCCGGCCTCGCGCTGGCGCAGATGGCCCTCGGCATCGCGACGCTTCTGTTGCACGTGCCGCTCTGGGCCGGCCTGTCGCATCAGGTCCTGGCGATGGCTGTCCTCGCCATGGCCGTCGTTCACGCCCGCCTCAGCGGGCAGGCAGCGTGATTCTCAGCGCGGCCGGTTCAGGCTGAGCTTCTGAAAGCCCTTTCCGGCGAGGACAGGCTTCCTTGAGGACAGGAGGCGCGAGTTGACGCCCTGCCAGGAGATTTCGCCCGAGAGGCGGCCGAACTCGATCTTGGGGCAGCGGTTCATCACGACCTTGATTCCGGCCGCCTCGGCGCGGGCGGCGGCGCCGTCGTTGCGGACGGAGAGCTGCATCCAGATCACCTTCGGCTGCGGGTTCAGCGCGAGCGCTTCGTCCGTGAGCGGTCCGGCGGCCTCGGAGTTGCGGAAGATCTCGACCATGTCGAGGGGAAGCGGGACCTCGGCGAGGCTGCCGTAGACGCGCTTGCCCAAAAGCTCTTGCCCGGCCAGCCCGGGATTCACCGGGATGACGTCGTAGCCCCGTTCGAGAAGGTACTTCGTGACGATGAAGCTCGGCCGCGCCGGATTCGACGACGCGCCGACAAGGGCGATCGATTTCACGGTCTTGAGAATGTCCGCGATGTAGGCGGTGTCGTAGGTGTCGTGGTTCATCGGGAAGGGCGTCGGTCGTGAAGCCGTGAAATCGTGGGTCGTGAGGCTCGACGGCGTATCGCGGCTGGGGTCCCGTGTCGAGTTGACCCCTGTCCCTCCATCCGACGGCGCCCGGGGCGCGCGAGCCCGGGGGATGTGCAAGAGAGCCGTCCTGCGGTGCTTGCCGGCCGCCACGGCCGCCAGCGGCGCGATCGCGAAGCGGCGGTGCCGCGCGCGGCGATTCGGTGCCGACCAGGCTGCCCCCGGGTGTCGGCCAGATCGGGCCGGCCGGATGCCGGCGCGCCGCGTCAGGGCAGCGGCGGCGCGCCGCGATCGCCGCGGGAGGCTTCGAGGTGGGCCATGTCGAGGAGATAGGCGAGCAGGTCGAGGCGCGCCTGCTTGGCGAGGGCCGACAGTTCCGCCGTGAACTGGGCGATGGTGCGGGCAATGTCGTCGGGGCTCGGCGCGGGCGCGCGAAGCGTCGCGGCGGCTCTCTCCTCGGCGCGGCGGTTTTGCGGGAGGGAGGCTTTCGGCGGGCGGGCGGCTTTCGTCATCGGGACCTGCGGGTAGGAGAGCGGCCCTCGAAACATAACATCGCAACTCAAAATGTAAAAACCAAAGATCATAACCCTATAGTTGTAGCATCATCAGCGGCATCGAAACCATGGCGAGCAGAGTCTGGAGGGTCAGGATCTCCGCCATCAGGCGCGCGTTCCCGCCGAGCTGGCGGGCGAGAACGTAGGAGGCGCTGGCGCTTGGCACCGATCCGGCGATGACGACGACCGCGAGATCGTCCCCCGTCACGCCGAAGAGCCGCGCCAGAGAGGCCGCCATCAGGGGCATCAGCAGGAGCTTCAGGGCGACGGCGACGAGGTGGGCCGGCCCCGGCCGCACGAGGCGCTTCGCCTCGAGCCCGGCGCCGACGACGAGGAGGCCGGCCGGCAGCGCCGCCTTGCCGACGATGTCGACGGCCGCGAGGAGGGGCTTCGGCACGATCGGCGCGAGCGCCGCGAAGAGAAGCCCAACCGCGCAGGACCAGATGAACGGGTTTCCGGCAAAGGAGAGAACGAGCGCGCGCGGGCTCTGTCGCGGGCCGCCGGCGTGGCGCGCCAGGACGAACAGGGCGAGCGCGTTGAGGAGCGGCACCATCGCGGCGATCGCGACCGCCATCAGGGCGATGCCCCGCGGCCCGAACAGGCTGCCCGCGACCGAGAGCGCGACGAAGGTGTTCCAGCGCGTCGCGCCCTGGAAGACGGAGGTGAAACTCGGCCCGTCGAGGCCGATGGCGCGGGCGAGGAACGGCCGCAGCGCCAGGACGAGCGCCGCCATCAGGAGGATCGCGCCAATCAGCGCCGCGCCGACGCCGATGACCGGCACCGCGGCGAGGTCCGCCCGCGCGAGGGTGTCGATGATGAGGGCGGGGAAGAACACGACATAGGTCACCCGCTCGAGGCCCGCCCACTTCTCCTCGGTCACGAATCCCGTCGCGCGGCTCGCCCAGCCGACGAGGATGACGAGGAAGATCGGGACGAGGCTCGCAAAGACGGCGGACATGGCGCAGCCGCAGGGGAGGGCGCCCGCGATAGATCAGGTCGCCGGACGCGGCACAAGCCAGGCGATTCAGTCTTCGTTCAACTCCACGAATCTAAGCTATGTAACGTCGCAACGTCGGGCGAGGTCGCCGCGGCGTCCGGCCGGAGAGAGGAACACGATGCCGTCCAAGCTTTGGTTGATCGCCGCCACCCTCGGTGCAGGGCTGACCGCCGGCTGCGTCCAGGCGGCCCCGTATCCGCTCGCCGCCGGGCCGGAGTTCGCGGCGCCGGTGCAGCCGGTCCAGTATTACGAGGAAGACGACTACGTGCCGCCGCCGACGCGCTACTACCGGCCGCGGCCGTCCTACGGCTATTACGGCCGTCCGGCCTATGTCGCGCCGCCGCCGGCCTATTACGGGTCGCGCCCCGATTACGGGCAGCGCTCGTATTCCTACGGCAACCGCGGCTATTACGGGAACCGCGGCTATTACGGCCGCGAGGCGGCGAAGGACTACGTCAAGGACTACCGCAAGGCCCAGAAGGAAATCCACAAGGACCAGATCCGCGGCTGGAACCGCAGTAACGGGTTCTAGGGCGGGGCGGCCCTAGAGCTGGCAGTCCGGATCGTCCTCGCCGCGGGCGGCGTCCTCCGCCGCGGCCCGGTCGGCGAGGAGGCGGGCGTAGCGGTCGAGCGCGCCTTGCAGGATGTAGGCCGCCGCCATCTTGTCGACGCTCGCCGCCCGCCGCGCGCGGGAGGCGTCGGCATCGAGGAGCGTCCTCGTCACCGCCACCGTCGACAGGCGCTCGTCCCAGAACAGGACGGGCAGCGGCAGGATCGGCTTCAGGTTGCGCGCGAAGGCTCTCGTCGACTGCGCCCGCGGCCCCTCCGAACCGTCCATGTTGAGGGGCAGCCCGACGACGAGGCCGCCGACCTCGAATTTTCGGCACACCAGCGTGAGCGCCTGCGCGTCCGGCGTGAACTTGACCCGCCGGATCGTCTCGAGGGGCGTCGCGATGCGATGCTCGACATCAGACAGGGCAAGGCCGATCGTCTTCGTGCCGAGATCGACCCCGACGAGCCGGGCACGGGGCGCCAGCCCCTCGATCAAGGCGATCAGCGCCTCGTCGCTCGCGGTCGCGGTCACGATCGAGGAGGCCTGGAGCGGGCGCCATCGCCTCTCCCCGCCTGCGGGGCTATCGGATTCACACATCTCGGAGAGGCGCTCGACGTCGGCGCCGACCCCCCCTTCCTACCCTCCCCCGCGAGGGGGGAGGGGCGCGAAACGCCCAATCGCCAGATGTGTGAATGCCGTAGGCTTGCGGGGAGAGGGCTGCCGCGAAGCAGGCGAGGGTGAGGGGGCGGTGACGAAGGAGGCGCCTCTTCCGGCACCGCCCCCTCACCCCCGCTCCGCTTCGCTCCGCTCGTTCGGCCGAAGGCCGAACCCTCTCCCCGCAAGCGGGGAGAGGCGAGGGAGCGTCGTTTCGGCGGGATGCGAACATGCGATCGCCAAGCCTAGGCCGCCCCCGGGCGATGGTCATCCCGAATTCCGCCGGTTAGGTTGCCCCTCGCAATTTCCCTCCCCACCGGCAGGACGCCCCCATGAAAATCACCTGGTACGGCCATTCCGCGTTTCGCCTCGACTTTGCCGGCAAGGCGGTCCTCATCGACCCGTTCTTTACCGGCAACCCGGCCTTCCAGGGCAACCGGGAGGAGATCCTCGCCGGGGTGAGCCATGTCCTCGTCACGCACGGCCATGGCGACCATGTCGGCGACACCCTCGCCATTGCCGCGGAGACGGGGGCGAAGGTCGTCACGAACTACGATCTCGGCGTTGCCCTGGTGCGCAAGGGCCTGTCCGGCTTCGATCCCATGAACACCGGCGGCACCACGGACCAGGGCGGATTTTCCGTGACCCTCGTCCGCGCCGATCATTCCGCCGCCCTCGTCGAGATGGACGTCAACGTGCCGGTCGGCTCCGCCAACGGCGTCATCGTCAAGGCGCCCGGCGAGCCGACCGTCTATCACATGGGCGACACCGACATCTTCGGCGACATGGGGCTGATCGCCGAGATCCATTCGCCCGACGTCGTCATCGTGCCGATCGGCGATCGCTTCACCATGGGGCCGGACGTGGCGGCGCTCGCGGTCCGGCGCTTCTTCGACGTCAAGGCCGCGATCCCCTGCCATTACGGCTCCTTCCCGATCATCGAGCCGAACGCGGACCGCTTCGTCGCGGCCCTGAACGGCTCCGGCGTCCAGGCCGTGGTGCCGCACAAGACGGTGGCCGTCCGCATCTAGCGTTGCCGCGGCGGACGGGCGGGTGCTATAGGCCGCCGGCTTTCGACGCTTCGAGGAATGACCCGCCATGTCGGTCGATCAGAACACGGTCCGGCGCATCGCGCGGCTCGCCCGCATCGCGGTCGTCGACGAGGACGTGCCGCATCTGCAGGGCGAGCTCAACGCCATCCTCGCCTTCGTCGAGCAACTGAACGAGGTCGACGTCTCCGGCGTCGAGCCGATGACCTCCGTCACCCCGATGGCGATGAAGAAGCGCCAGGACGTCGTCACCGACGGCGGCGATGCGGCGGCGATCCTCGCCAACGCGCCGGCGAGCGAGGACGGCTTCTTTCTCGTGCCGAAGGTCGTCGAATAGGCGCCCCGCCCGCAAAGCGATTCCGTGCCGGCGCCGCCGCCGGGCGAGAAGGTTTTCTCCGTGACCGACCTGACCCACCTCACCCTCGCCGAAGCCCGTGACGGGCTGTCCCGGCGCAGCTTTTCGGCGGCCGAGCTCGCCCGCGCCCATCTCGACGCGGTCGAGAAGGCGAGGGCGCTCAACGCCTTCGTCGTCGAGACGCCGGAGCGCGCGCTTGCCATGGCGGAGGCCTCCGACGCGCGCCTCGCGAAAGGGGAGGGCAGGCCGCTCGAGGGCATCCCCCTCGGCATCAAGGATCTTTTCTGCACCGAGGGCGTCGCCTCGACCGCCGGGTCCAGGATCCTCGGCGGCTTCAGGCCGCCCTACGAATCGACCGTGACGAGGAATCTCTGGACCGACGGCGCGGTGATGCTCGGCAAGCTCAACATGGACGAGTTCGCCATGGGCTCGTCGAACGAGACGAGCGCCTACGGCCCCGTCGTGTCGCCCTGGCGCCGCCGCGGCTCGAACGTCGGCGCGGCGGCGACGGGTGCCATCGAGGGTGCCCATCTCGTGCCGGGCGGCTCCTCGGGGGGCTCCGCGGCGGCGGTGGCGGCGCGGCTCTGCCTCGGGGCGACGGCGACCGACACCGGCGGCTCGATCCGCCAGCCGGCCGCGTTCACGGGCACGGTCGGGATCAAGCCGACCTACGGGCGCTGCTCGCGCTGGGGCATCGTCGCGTTCGCGTCCTCCCTCGACCAGGCCGGCCCGATCGCCCGCACGGTCCGCGACGCCGCCATCCTCCTGCGCTCGATGGCCGGGCCGGATCCGAAGGACACCACGTCGGCGGAGATCCCGGTGCCGGATTTCGAGGCCGCCGCGAAGCGGGGCGTCAAGGGCCTCACCATCGGCATCCCGATCGAATACCGGATGGACGGGATGCCGGAGGAGATCGAGGCGCTCTGGCAGCGCGGCGCCGAGTGGCTGAAGGCGGCGGGCGCGAAGATCGTCGAGGTTTCGCTGCCGCATACGAAATACGCGCTGCCGGCCTACTACATCGTGGCGCCGGCGGAGGCCTCCTCGAACCTCGCCCGCTACGACGGCGTCCGCTACGGCCTGCGCGTGCCCGGCCGCGACGTCACCGAGCTCTACGAGAGGACCCGCGCGGAAGGCTTCGGGCGCGAGGTGAAGCGCCGCATCATGATCGGCACCTACGTGCTCTCGGCCGGCTACTACGACGCCTACTACGTTCGCGCCCAGAAGATCCGCACCCTCATCAAGCGGGACTTCGAGGAGGTCTACGCCAGGGGCGTCGACGCGATCCTGACCCCGGCGACGCCCTCCGCCGCCTTCGGCATCGGCGAAAAGGGCGCGGCCGATCCGGTCGAGATGTACCTCAACGACATTTTCACCGTCACGGTGAACATGGCGGGCCTTCCCGCCATCGCTGTCCCCGCCGGCCTCGACGGCCAGGGCCTGCCCCTCGGCCTGCAGCTCATCGGCCGCGCCTTCGACGAGGAGACCGTCTTCGCCGCTGCCCAGGCGATCGAGGATGCCGCCGGCCGCATCGACCCGCCGGAGCCGTGGTGGACGCGCTGATGCAGGGGCCGTCGGTCCCGCCCTCCGTCTGGATCGTCGCCGCCCTCGACCCCGTCCTGATCGCGGTCGCCGTCTATCTCGGCTTCAAGGCCGACCAGCTCGGCAAGCTCTTCATCGCCGCGATCGCCGCCTTCGCGGTCGCCGTCCTCGTCTCCTGGGCGATCGCCGCCGCCGGCCTGCCCTGGCCCGCCCCGATCGCCCGCGACCGCCCGATCCTGCTGCCGGTGCGGGCCCTCGCGGCCCTCGCCTGGGCGGCGGTCGGCTACTTGGCGCAGAAGGTGAACGAACGGCGGTAAAGGGTTGCGCTTTCTTGCTTCGCTCCCGTCGCTCGCGGAGAGAGACGCGGCGGCCCCTGCCTCAATAACACTGCAGGATCAGCCGCGCCGCCTCGAAGCGGCGGGCGCGCAGGTTGTCGCGGCGGATCCAGAGGTAGAGCTTGCCGCTGTCGCCCCACATCATGCCGTTGAGCTCGTCGGAATCGATCTGGAAGAGGAAGACCCAGTCCTTCCGCTCGGCTTCGGCGTCGATCCCCGCCGTGACCGGCGCGGCGGCGCCGGTATCGACGCCGCGCGAGACCATCACGCACTGGTGGGTCATGTCGCCCTGGATCTGATGGGGATGGCCGCCGATCCGGTGGCCACGGACCGCCTCCGCGCTGTCGGACCATTCGCCCATGAGATCGAGGTCGTCGTCGGACATCGAGGCGCAAGCCTCGTCGGATCCGACGTCGAAAGGGACGAGCGTCGGCCTGAGCGTGCACGCAAGCGGGACGATGGTCCGAGGCGCGTCCGGCCCGGGCGGGGCCGCGCGGCGGGACAGGTCGGAGACCGGCGTGCGGTCGAACAGGAGCCGCGCTCCTTCGATATCCGCCGGCCGGTAGCCCCACGGCAGTTCCTCGAGATCGTAGAAAAGCAGGAAGCGGCCTTCGGTCGGTAGGTCCGCGTCGACGGGGCCGGCCGCCGCGACGGCGGCGAGGTCGATCTGCGCGACGAACGAGAGGGGCATCGGGCGGACCGAAAGATCGGCCTGCCGATGGTAGCCCGCTGCCATCGCCTCGGACACCTCCGATCCCGTAGACTTCGCAGCGCGCATCCGGTCGGCCATGGTCCTGTATTGGCCCGCACGCGCCTCCCAATCCGGATACGGCGCCCGCGACGGCCAGGGCATCGCCGCCGGCAGGTCCGGCTCACCGCCGATCCGGGTCGCGCCGAGGGGATCGGCGCCGGCGCTGCGGGCGGTGACGAGGCGCACCCCCGGCTTCGCCGCGTCCGCCACGATCCGCGCGCCGGCCGCCGACACACCTTCGGCGCGAAGGCTCCGGATGAGCTCGTCCCGGCTGCGAAACATCGAACTTCTCATGCTTTGTAGCAACGTTTCATAACATGCGAGACGTGACGTTCAAAAGTGGGGCACTTCCGCCTTGAGCCGCCCGCGCCGCTCCCCTATCCCTGGGCCATGGCCACGATGACCCTCTACGGCGAACCCGGCTGGGGCTCGGTTCTCGTCGAGGCGCAGCTCGAATGGCTCGGGCTTCCTTTCGCGTTCGAGGAGGTCGGCGACCTCTTCGAGAGCGCCGAGGCGCGCGAGCGGCTGCGCCGGATCAATCCGCTGGCCCAGATCCCGACCCTCGTCCTGCCCGACGGGCGCGTCATGAGCGAGAGCGCCGCGATTACGCTCTACCTCGCCGACCTCACCGGCCGGGACGATCTCGTGCCGGGGGCGCGCGCGCCGGAGCGGGCCGCCTTCCTGCGCTGGCTCGTCTTCTTCGTCGCCAATCTCTACCCGACCTTCACCTTCGCCGATGAGCCGGCACGCTTCCTCGAACGCGAAGAGTCGCGGCAGGACTTCCGGGCCGCGGTCGACGCCTATGCGAAGCGCCTTCACGGCATCGTCGAGGGCGCGGCTTCGGCGCCCTGGTTCCTCGGCGAGCGCTTTTCCGCTCTCGACATCTATGTCGGCGTCTTCACCCGCTGGCGCCCCAAGCGTCCCTGGTTTTCCGCGCACGCCCCGAAGCTCGCCGCGATCGCCGCGCGGGTCGACGCGCTGCCGCGGCTCGTGCCGGTCTGGCGCCGGAATTTCCCCGACGGGGGCTGAGCCTCCTACCGCGCCATCCGGTTCGCCATGTTCGCGGCGTTCACGAGATTGTTGTAGTGCTGGATGATGAACGTCGCCTTGGTGCCGACCGTCGAGCGGCCGGAGGCGACGTCGTCGCGATAGTCGCGCAGGTCCCCGAGGAACGAGCGCGGCGCCGAATCGAAGATGCCCATGCCCTTCTTGGCCGCGGGCGAGGCGAGGTAGTCGTCGAAGTCCCGCACCGCCTTGGCGAATTCCGGGATCGCCTCATCGAGGGCCTTCGCGAGGGCCGGGGTCGGCTGCTGCACGATGAGGTCGCCGATCGGCTCGACGACGTTCATCACGTTGCGGGCGTGCCAGGCGTAGGAGCGTCCCTCCCGCTTCTCGATCGCCTCGAGCTGACGCGCGTTGAGCACGGCCTTGACCGCCTTCATCTCGCCTTCGAAGCGGGCCCGCTGCTTCAGGTAGGGTTCGGCGACCGCCATCAGCTTGGGGTGCAGGTCCCGCCCGCGGGCGAACTTGTCGTCCTTGTAATCCTGCCGCTCGTAGTACCGGCTCGTCTCGTTCATGACCGGCAGGAGCGCTTCGAAGGCGGCGGCATAGTCGGCGGCGGCGGCATCGAGGCGATCGATCTTCGGTTCGGCCGCGATCGCCTTGGCGCTTGCCTCGAGGGCGCGCTTGGCGATCTCGGGGGAGACTTCGTAAAGCCCGTAGACGATGCGCTCCTTGCCGGTCGGCCCGGTGCGGACGTCGACCCAGCTCCGATAGCGGGACCAGGAGGTCGAGGCGTGCAGCGAGGCGTTGAGGAGCTCCGTGTAGGCGTTCGTCTTGGACAGCCAGCGATTGAGGTCTCCCTCGCCGATCGACTGCTCCGCCGGCTGGGCGATTGCGGCGGCGGGAAGGAGCGCCGGCGACGTCACGACGGCAGCGGCGAAACAAAGGGAGGCGAAGGGAGCGGCGCGGGGCATAAGGTCGATTCTCGCAATGCAGTTGCTGGCGCCGTCTTGAACTATGTTTCAAAAAGATGCAAGCGCGACACCAGCCCGCGCCCCTGGCTCGGCCCGGCACAAATTCGCTCAAGACATCAATAAGGCCGGTGAACAGATTGATTCAATTCGATTTATGATGAGAGAATTTCGCGACCCGGCTCCAAGCGGTTCAAAAAGGGGCGCTTCTCGCCTCTCCCCGCCTGCGGGGAGAGGGCCGCCGAAGGCGGCAAGCCTGCGCAGCAGGCGAGGGTGAGGGGGCGGTGCCGAAGGGGGCGCCGAGATGTGTGTCTACTGGGACGCCGACAGCGCCGCTTCGACGGCGGCGAGGGCGGCGTCCGCCTTGGCGCCGTCGGGGCCGCCGGCCTGGGCCATGTCGCGGCGGCCGCCGCCGCCCTTGCCGCCGAGCTTCTCGGCCCCGGCGCGCACGAGGCTGACGGCGTCGAGCCGTCCGGTCAGGTCTTCGGTGACGCCGACGACGATGCCCGCCTTGCCGTCGTCGGCGACGCCGACGATGGCGACGACGCCGGAACCGAGGCGCTTCTTGCCCTCGTCGGCGAGGCTCTTGAGATCCTTCATCTCGACGCCGGAAACGGAGCGCGCCATCAGCTTGATGCCGCCGACGTCGCGGATCGGATCGCCGCCGCCGACGCCGCCGCCCATGGCGAGCTTGCGCCGCGCCTCGGCGAGATCGCGCTCGAGCCGGCGGCGATCCTCGATCAGCGCGGCGAGGCGCTCGGGTGCCTCCGCGATCGGCGTCTTGAGGAGCCCGGCCATGGCGTGCAGCGCCCGGCTCTCCCCGGCGAGGTGGCGGCGCGCCGCGTCCCCGGTCATCGCCTCGAGACGGCGCACCCCCGCCGCGACGGCGCCCTCCGAGACGATCGCGACGACGCCGATATCGCCGGTGCGGTTCACGTGCGTGCCGCCGCAAAGCTCGATCGAGAAGGTGCTGTTGGCGCGCTCGCCGTCGGGGAAATGGCCCATCGAGACGACGCGGACCTCGTCGCCGTATTTCTCGCCGAAAAGGGCGCGGGCGCCGGCCTCGCTCGCCTCGTCGACCGCCA
The DNA here is from genome assembly GCA_963754975.1 of uncultured Alphaproteobacteria bacterium. Lineage (GTDB taxonomy): Bacteria > Pseudomonadota > Alphaproteobacteria > Rhizobiales > Beijerinckiaceae > Microvirga. The sequence continues at coordinate 85,671 of CAVWII010000008.1, forward strand.
TCAGCTTCGTCACCACCGGCTCGTTCTCGAGCAGCACCGCGTTGGCGATGTCCTCGACGCGGGCGAGTTCGTCCTCCGAAATCGGCTTCGGGTGGCTGAAGTCGAAGCGCAGCCGATCGGGCGCGACGAGAGAGCCCTTCTGGGCGACGTGATCGCCGAGCACCTGCCGCAGCGCCTCGTGCAGGAGATGCGTCGCGGAATGGTTGGCCCGGATCGCGGAGCGCCGGGCATGGTCGACGACGAGCTCGACGGAGGAGCCGACCGCCAGGGTGTCGGTCATGACCGTCACGCGATGCACGAAAAGATCGCCGAGCTTGCGTTCCGTGCCGGTGACGTCGACCTGAAGCCCCTCCCCGCGCATGATGCCCGTATCGCCGACCTGGCCGCCGGATTCGCCGTAGAACGGCGTCTGGTTGAGGATCGCGAGCCCGCTTTCGCCGGCGCCAAGCGCCTCGACCTCGCGGCCGTCCTTGAGGAGCGCCACCACGACGCCCTCCGCACGCTCGGTCTCGTAGCCCAGAAACTCGGTCGCGCCGACGCGCTCGCGCAGGCCGTACCAGACCGCCTCGGTCGCCGCTTCGCCCGAGCCCGCCCAGGCGGCGCGGGCCTTTTCGCGCTGGCGCTCCATCGCCAGATCGAAGGCCGCCGTGTCGACGCCGATGCCGCGCGATTTCAGCGCGTCCTGCGTCAGGTCGAGGGGAAAGCCGTAGGTGTCGTAAAGGGTGAACGCGACTTCGCCCGAAAGCGACTGGCCGGCAACGAGCCGGCGGCTCTCCTCGTCGAGGATCGAGAGCCCGCGGGCGAGCGTCGTGCGAAAGCGCTTCTCTTCGAGCTTCAGCGTCTCGCCGATGAGCGACTCGGCGCGGACGAGCTCGGGATAGGCCTGCCCCATCTCGCGCACGAGGGCGGGGACGAGCCGGTACATCAGCGGGTCCTTGGCGCCGATGAGCTGGGCGTGGCGCATGGCGCGGCGCATGATCCGGCGCAGCACGTAGCCGCGGCCCTCGTTCGACGGCAGGACGCCGTCCGCGACGAGGAAGGAGGAGGCGCGCAGATGGTCGGCGATGACCCGGTGCGAGGCCGAGCCCTCGGCGTCGACGTTGGTCAGGTCTTCGATCGCCCGGATGAGGGAGCGGAAGAGGTCGGTCTGGTAGTTGTCGTGCGTGCCCTGGAGGACGGCGGAGATGCGCTCGAGCCCCATGCCGGTGTCGATCGACGGCTTCGGCAGGCCGATGCGCTCGCCGGGGCGGACCTGCTCGAACTGCATGAAGACGAGGTTCCAGAATCTCGATGAAGCGGTCGCCGTCCTCGTCCGGCGATCCCGGCGGCCCTCCGGGGATGTGCTCGCCGTGATCGTAGAAGATCTCCGAGCACGGCCCGCAGGGGCCGGTATCGCCCATCTGCCAGAAATTGTCGGAGGTCGCGATGCGGATGATCCTGCTCTCCGGCAGCCCGGCGATCCTGCGCCAGAGATCGAAGGCCTCGTCGTCCTCGGAGAAGACGGTGACGAGAAGCTTTTCCGGCGGCAGGCCGAATTCCTTCGTGATCAGATTCCAGGCGAGCTCGATCGCGAGCGGCTTGAAATAGTCGCCGAACGAGAAGTTGCCGAGCATCTCGAAGAAGGTGTGGTGCCGGGCGGTGTAGCCGACATTGTCGAGATCGTTGTGCTTGCCGCCGGCGCGGACGCATTTCTGTGCTGTTACGGCCCGGCTGTAGGGCCGCTTCTCGACGCCGGTGAAGACGTTCTTGAACTGCACCATGCCGGCATTGGTGAACATCAGGGTCGGATCGTTGCGCGGCACGAGCGGGCTCGAGGGCACGACGGCGTGCCCATGCTCGCCGAAGTAGTCGAGAAAGGCCGACCGGATTTCGTTGACGCCGCTCATGATCTGTTGGCTCGGAAACGCAGGCGCGCGCCGCCCGCTCGTGATGAGGACACGGGTTTTAGTCGGGCGGACCGGTGCTGTCGAGGACGCGCGCCTTTCGCCTCTCCCCGCAAGCCTACGGCATTCACGCATCTCGCGATTGGGCATTTCTCGCCCCTCCCCCCTTGCGGGGGAGGGTAGGGAGGGGGGTCGGCGCGCACGGGACAAGGAGGGCGCCCGTTTTCATTCGGTCGGCGCCATACCCCCCTCTCCAGCTCTCCCCGGCAAGGGGGGAGAGGGCCTGTTGCGCTGCCGGTGCTCATCCTGCAAGGCCGCTGCTGGCCCGTGAGCGCCTATCCGAGATGCGTGAATCCGCTAGCCTCGCAAGCCGGGAGGGGCGAAAGGCGTCTCACGCCATTTCCGGCTCGCGCAGGAGGTCGTCGAGGTCGAGGCGGCGGGTGAACATGGCGAGTTCGCCGCTTTCGGCCCGCGGCCATTCCCCTTCCGGGCGGTCCCAGTAGAGCTCGACGCCGTTCTCATCCGGATCGCGCAGATAGAGGGCCTGGCTGACGCCGTGGTCGGAGGCGCCGTCAATGGGGATGCCGGCGGCGATGACGCGCCGCAGCGCGTCCGCGAGGGCCGCCCGGGTCGGGTAGAGGATCGCCGTGTGATAGAGCCCCGTCGTGCCGCGGGGCGGCGGCGGGCCGCCGAAGCTTTCCCACGTGTTGAGGCCGATGTGATGGTGATAGCCCCCGGCCGAGACGAAGGCCGCCTGCTGGCCGTAGCGCTGCATCACTTCGAAGCCGAGCACGCCGACATAGAAGCCGAGGGCCCGTTCCAGGTCCGACACCTTGAGATGGACGTGGCCGACCTTCGTCCCGGCCGCAATCGGCCGCTGCGGCTGGACTTCGCTCGTCTTCGGTCGCAACCGCTCCTGCATGTCGATCTCCCACCCTGTTGATTTGCACCTGCGCATGTCTACCAGTCGAAGCAGGTCTATTTATTTGTATTTTCGCAAATCGCTGTTTTGGGAACTGCCCTGATCCAGGGCCGTTAGACCCCCGATCCTACGAAAGGAGATCAGTTATGTCGAAGAAGATCCTTCTCGCGGGCGCGGTGCTCGCGGCCCTGGCCCCGGCGGCCGCCTTCGCACAGTCCGGCGCCGGGACGGCAGCCGGCGCGACGACCGGCGCGGTCGGCGGCGCCATTGTCGGCGGGCCCGTGGGTGCGGTGGTCGGCGGCGTCACCGGCGCCATCGTCGGCGGGATCGCCGAGCAGCAGCGCCCGCAGTTCCGCGAGTACATCGTCAACCAGCATGTGCCGTCCTACACCTATCGGGAAGACCTCCGCGTCGGCGCGGTCCTTCCGGAGCGCGGCGTCACCTATCGCGAGGTTCCTGCGGATTACGGCGTCCGGGGCTACCGCTACACCATCGTGAACGGCACCCCCGTTTTGGTCGAGCCCGGCACCCGCCGCGTCGTCCAGATCATCGAGTAGACGTCATCGAGAGGGCGGCCCCCAGCGGGCCGCCCTTCTTCTATCGACCGGCCGCGACGAGCCAGGCGGGATCGAGGAAGCGGTCGGCCGGCCCGTCATACGGCAGGCGCGTGATATCCCAATGCGCGATGAAGGGCGCATAGGCGGCCCATACCGGCGGCCCGCCGCCGACATAGACAACCCGCTCCGGAAAGCGGCCCAACACCTTCTCCGGCGGCTCCGATGAGCGGATCGCGACGACGGTCCGGTCCTCGCGCGCGAAATCCGGGATGGCGGCCGCGGTCTTCGGGCCGCAGATCAGGACGTGGCCCCTTGTTGTCTCGAAGAAGCGCGCCACGTCGGCCACGAATTCAGGGCCGGTCCGGCCTTCCCACGGCATCTCCCCGTGGAGCCCGAGCTGCCCCCGCCGGCCGATCGCCAGCATCGCCCTTACGACAGTCATCGGCCTCCGCCCCTTGCTCTACTGCCCGGGCGTCAGCGCCGGGGTACCCGACCGCCGCGCCGCCGCCTCGCCGCCGGGCTCGCGCTTGCCGCCGAGCACCGCCATCAGGCGCGGGTCGGCCTCGGCGAGCCCGCTCGCGATCCGGTCCCGCGCCGCCCGGTAGGCGATCGAGAGCACGTGGCTGTGACGGGTCCAGTCCATGTAGCTGAGATCCGCCGGCATCGGCGGGCACAGGAGCAGGTCTCCGTCATCGAGCATCATCTGCAGGGGGCGGTGCGCGAGCATACTCTGCGCGATGACCTGGAAGAGACCGGGCAGCTCCGGCAGGCGGCGGCGGCCGAACGGGTTCACCATGCGCGCGGCGAGTTCCGCCGAACCGGGGATGCTGTCGTAGTCGACCGGGTAGCGTCGCGGCTCGGTCGCGCCGAAGCTGACGATGAGGTTCGGGCCGCGCTTCAGTTCCTTCATCGGCGCGAGCGGCACGTTGTCCATGATGGCGCCGTCGACGAGCATGTCGCCCTCCGCCGTGAAGAACGGCGGCAGCAGCCCGGGGATCGAGCCCGACGCCCGCACCGCATGCCAGAGCTTGCCGCGGCGGTGCAGGTAGGGCCGGTTGTCGCTGAGGTTGCTCGACAGGGCGAAGTACGGCAGCCACAGGTCCTCGATCAGCACGTCGCCGTATTCGGCATGCAGCGCCCGGTCGAAGGCCTTGTGGTCGAGGAGCGCGTAGCGCGGCACGGTCGGGCGCTTGAAGGCGCGGCTGCGCACGAAGATGTTGCCGGTGCCGCGGTCGATCGCCTCGACGTCGGCGCCCATCGCGAGGCCCGCCGCCATGGCCGCGCCGGCGCTCGTGCCGCAGAGGCAGTCGAACACCGCGCCGGCCTCGCGAAAAGCCTTGTAGACGCCGAGATGCGCGCTGCCGAACGAACCGCCGCCGCCGGCGATGAAGCCGAGCGCCCGCCCGGCGAGGAAGCGGCACAGGCGCTCGACGTCGGCGCGGTCGCCGAGGGCGACGTGATGGTGCTGGAAGACCTCGCGGCCCGAGAGCCAGGCGGGCGTGCCCGTCACCGTCGCCGAGCGCTGCGCGTGCAGGATCACGAGCTGGCGCGCGGCGGCGGGATGCACCGCCATCGCCAGCCGCTCCGAGCGGTTCAGCTCCGTCGCGGCGCCGGCCTGCGCCAGCAGCAGCACGGTGTCCGCCTGCCGAATCGAGACCTGCGTCCACGGCCCGAGATGGTCGTCGCAAACGTAGAGGACGCAATCCGCCTCCTCCTCGAGCCCGTTCAGCCAATTCGAGATGTGCGGATCGTCCAAGGCGAGGCCGGGAAAGCGCTCGTCGACCTCGGCGCTCGCGACGATGGCAATGCGACCGCAGGACTTGAAGGACTTCCGAAAAAGATCGAGGAAGCGCAGGGAGATGCGGCTCTCCCCCGCCGGCACGACCGCAAGCGTCCGGATCGGGGCGAGCCGGCGCAGGCCCGTGGCCGCCGATTGCCGCTTTGCGAGGCGCCGCGCGAGAGAGGCGAGAAGCGCGTCGCGCAGATGCGGCAGAGCGGCGAGCGCCTTGTCGAGATGGGGCCGGTCGACCTCGAGAACGATGGCATCGCGGAGCGCCGCGACGGTGGCGATCCGCGGCAGATCGGCAAAGAAGCCGATCTCGCCGATGAGCTCGCCCTGCGCGATCTCGGCGAGGGGCGTCGCCGATCCGTCCGTGTGGACGCTGAAGCGTCCCGACATGACGATGAAGAGCCGGTCCGCCGGCTCGCCCTCGCGGACCAGGACCTCGCCGCGGCGCAGAACCCGGCGCTTCAGGTCGAGACCGAGATCGGAGAGGGCAAGCAGGGTCGCCCGGTCGAAGGCCGAGCCGGCCTTCGGCGTCCCGGCCTCATGCTGGTCGAGCCCCGCCATTCGGCGCCTTCCCCCCGAAAGCCCTGGCCTCCGCGGCGATCATAGTACGGCGCTCGCGTCGGTGCATCCGTTACGTAAGTAACGCTTAAGGATGCCGAGGCGCGCGATTCACGAATCCTCCGCGGCGATCGCGAGGAGGTGGCGGTCGCGGGGCTCGTCGATCTCGATCAGGAAGAGATCGGGATCGAAGCGCATCTCGCGGCGCATGCGCTCCTCGATGTCGCCCGGCGGCACGGCGGCGAGGACGCGCGCAAAGAGGCGCTCGCCGGTCTCCTCGCCCATGAGTGCCTGAGGCGCCGGACCGTAGAGGCTCGCGGTGCCGTTGCGGTGATCGACCTTGACGAAAATGGCGCCGGCCTCGGCCGCCCCGCGGCGCCGCAACACCGCATCGATGCCCTCGACGGCGCAGCGGCGCAGGTAGGCGGACACGAAGAAGTCGGAGCGCAGCCGCGCCACTACTCGACCGCGATGCCGGACGCGGCGGCGAGCTCGCGGACCGTGCGCGGCGACAATTCTCCGGTGGCCGGCAGCTTGCGGTCGCGCTCGAAGCGCTCGATTGCCTGCTTCGTCTGCGGACCGGCGACGCCGTCCGGCTTGCCGGTCAGATAGCCGAGCTTGGCCAGGGCGCTCTGCGCCGCCTTCAGGGCAGGTTCCGGCCGTCCGACCGGTGCCGGCGGGATCGGCGGAGGTTCGCCGAGGCGGATCATGTCGCCGATCGGATCGCGGGCGGGCGAGGCAGGCCGGGCCGGCGGCGCCGGCGGCAGCGCCGCGACCCGAGATGCCGGTTCGCCTCCGCGAACGAGGTCGCCGGCGGCATCGCGCGGTGCCGCCCGGGGCGGCGGATCGCCGGCCCGGATGAGGTCGCCGATGGCGTCGCGCGATGCGGGGCGGGGCGGCATCGGCGCCGGAGCGGCCGCCGGCTGCGCGGCGGTGGCGGCCGGCGCAGCGACGACGGGCGCCGGAGCGGATGGCCGGGCCGGCGGTACCGGCGCCTCGGCCTTGCGCATGAACCACGGCGCGGGATGGCGTGCTGTCTGGAGCACGAGGGCGTTGTAGGCGATCACCGAGACCGCGGTCGCGAGCCCGACCCCGATCGCGATCTCGAGGGGATAGCGGCGGGCGACGGCGAACACCCGGGAAAGGCGGCTGCCGCGCGGCGCGGGCCGGCCTCGCGCCGGCGCCCGGGCGCGGCGCGGCGGCGCGGGCTCGGCGATGAAATCGTGGTCCGATCGGGCGGCGAGAGCTTCACGCAAGCGACGTCATCCTGTGCTGGTCCGCCGGATTCCGGACCGGGTTGCGGGGCGGTTGAACGGGCGCAGCACGACCGCCTCGGCCTCGCGCCGCGCCGGGCCGAGGCGTGGCACCGGGCCGGAATCGAGGGGCAGCAGGACCGTGGCGCAGAAGCCGTCGCCGGGGGTGCTGGCGACGGTCAGGCGGCCGCCCTGGAGGGCAGCGAGGTCGCCCGCGAGCCCGAGCGCCAGCCCGGCGGAAGGGCCCGCCGTCGCGGCGCGGAAGAAGGGCTCGCCGAGCCGGGACAGGTCGCGGCCGGCGCCGCCGAGACCGCCGTCGCGCACGGACAGCGCGAGCTTGCCGCCCTCGCGACGCGCCGCGACGACGACACGCCCGCCGCGCGGTGCGAAGGCGACGGCATTCGACAGAAGCAGATCGAGGATCTTGCGGCAGGTTCGCCGGTCGGCGACGAGCGCGGGCAGAGGGCCTTGCAGATCCTCGACGACGGCGACGCCGGCCTGTGCGGCCGCCGCGGCGACGCCGCCGCAGCTCTCGCCTAAGAGAACGGCGACGTCGATCGCCTCGGGGCCGAGATCGGCGCCGCCGGTCTCGATCGCGGAAAGGTCGAGGAGGCCCGTGACGACCCCGTGCAGATGCCGGCCGGCGTGGCGGATCAGGGCCGGATATTCGCGACCGCTGCCCTTGCCGGAGATGAGCAGGTCGGCATAGCCGACGATGATCTCGAGGGGGGTTCGCAGTTCCCGGCTCGCGGCGGCGAGGAGTTTCCTCTGCGCTGCGGCGCTCGCCGTCGCCTCGCGAAGGCGCGCTTCGCCCTCCTCGGCGCGGTCGACATGCGCGGTGACGTCGCGGCTGACGGCGACGAGGCTCGCATCGTCGCCGCGCCCCGAGAGACGATGCACGCGCATCTCGAAGACGAGGGTCCTTTGCGCCGCCGGCCCGGCCGCCTCGGCCTTCACCCGCAGGGTGGCGACGACGGGGGCGTCGGCCGTGGCGGCGTCGCTGATCGCCTTGAGGAAAGCCGGCCGGTCGGCGACGAGGATGCGGTCGAAGAGGCCGCGGCCTTTCAGCGAGGCGGGGTCGGCGGCGAGCAGCCTTACGGCGGCGCCATTGGCGCGGGTGACGCCGCCGGAGCGGTCGTGCCAGGTGACGAGATCGTCGATCGCCTGGAGGGCCGCGCCCTCGCGCGCCTCGCCGGCCTTCATCGCCTCGGCGAAGAAGCGGGCGAGGCGGCGCTCGTGCACGAGCGCCGCGACCCCGTGACCGACGGCATAGGCGATGGCGACGGGCAGCAGGGACATCAGCCGCGGCATCGCCGCCTCACCCGGAAGCGCGCCGAGGAACGCCACCCCGAGCCCAAGGACGGCAAGGCCGGTGGCGACGGCGAAGCCGCGCCGCGAGCCGGAAAAGAGCGCTTCGAGGGGCACCGCGGCGAGGGCCGCATAGCCCCAGGGGCCCGGCGCGACCTTCAGCGCGATGCCGACGGCGAGGAGCGCGAGCGCGGCGGAGACGACGGCCTGGGCGGCGTCGATACGGCCGCTGCGGATGAGGAGGGCGAAGGCCGCGAGCGGCGCCGCCAGCGCCGCAAGCGCAAGCCCGTCGAGGTTCTGCGGCGCGACGCCGAGGGCGAGGAAGAGCGGCACCGCGGCAAGCGCCGCGGCGGCGCAGACGAGGCGGGCGACGAGAAATCGCTCCTGGCGGGCGCGGGCCGGCGGATCGGCCGCGGCGACGGCGCCAAGGGCGTCGTCGAGCCAGTCGTCGAGCCAGGCCATGGGGAGCAATCTACGCAAACGTCACAGGTCCCGACGGGGCTCGCCGGCGTCGTTCCGCCGTCCCGGAACCCTCGCAGACAGCGCTTAAGCGAACGCTAAAAGAGCTGGCGTCGCCACCGGTCCCGGACCGGCACGAGGTCGAGGGGAGGGCCGCTGCCGGGGCAAGGAGCTTGCCGCTTTCGGCAATCGGCAAAGCGGTTTGCCTGGCACGGCGAAAGCGGCGCCTCAGGTGGCAACCATTCGTTCATCGTGTTCGCAGGTCGCGGCTGCGGGCCGCTTCATCCGGGCCGGCCCGTAGGGCTAGGGTCGCGTCGGCCCAACCGGGCCTGAAGCGGCTGCATGTTCCGGGCCCTGCGCGTCGTCGCCGTGATCGGCACCCTCACCTACCTGTCGCCCCTGCGCCAGGAGGGCGACGGCCTGCGCCTCGAGGATGTCCTCGCCTGGGGCGCCGGCAGCCTCGCCGCCGCGCCCCGCGCCGCCGGCGCGGTCGCGGCCTGGCAGAGCCTGCCCGAGCCGGCCCGGCGGGCGCTCCTCGACAAGCTCGCGGCGGCGTCTGCCGCGGCGCCGTCCCTGCCGGCGCCGAGCGACACGCTCCGCCCCGACGACCTGCGGCCACCCTGGCGCGGGATTCGCGCCGGGAAACCCTGACGCCCCTGCCGCTGCGTTGCGGAATGCCTTATATGGCGGTCGAGGAGTCCTCATGCTGCCGCCCGTCGACGAAATCGTCGCCAATTTCGAGATCCTGGAGGATTCGACCGATCGGCTCGAATACCTGATCGAGCTCGGCCGCCTCGCCGAGCCGCTGCCGCCGGAGGAGAAGACCGAGGCCAACCGGGTCCGCGGCTGCGCCTCCCAGGTCTGGCTCGACACGCGCATCGAGCCGGCGCCGGGCGGCCCCGTGCTGCACTTTCACGGCGACAGCGACGCGATCATCACCCGCGGCATCGTCGCCCTCATCGCGGCGCTCTATTCGGGCCATCGCGCCGACGAGATCCGCGGCATCGACGCCCTGAAGATCTTTCGCGAGATCGGCATCGGCGATCACCTCACCGCGCAGCGTTCGAACGGCGCCCGCGCCATGATGGACCGCATCCGCCGCGACGCCGCCGCCGTCGCGCCGGCGTAGGAGCGCTTCGCGCATAACCCAAGCGCCCTCCCTTCGCGCCCTCATCCTGAGGCGCGGGCTCGCCTCTCCCCGCTTGCGGGGAGAGGGCCGCCGAAGGCGGCAAGCCTGCGCAGCAGGCGAGGGTGAGGGGGCGGCGCAGAAAGAGGCGCTGCGTCGGGGAAGGCGCTTCTTTCCGCACCGCCCCCTCACCCCCGCTTCGCTTCGCTCCGCTCGTTCGGCCGAAGGCCGAACCCTCTCCCCGCGAGCGGGGAGAGGCGGACCCGCGCCTTTCGCCCGATAGATTCACGCCCCATCCTGACGTTTAGTTCTAAGTCTTGCTATCCTGCATGAGCGCGTTCCCCTCCTCCCCCAACACCGCCTGCCAGGCCCGGATGCCGCGCGAGGCCTTCGGTCCGCTCGCGGCGGCGGCGAGGCCGTAATGCTCGGCGAGGCGGGCGAGGGCGAGGCGGATCGCGACCTTGCCGGAGCGGGGCGGCCAGCCGCGCTCGCGCTCGATCGTGGCGAGGCCCTTGCCGAAGCCGCAGAGGTCGAGGAGGAGGTCCGCGAACTCGCCGCCGATCGCCACGAACGCCTGGCGGAGGCGCTGGCGGGCGGCGATCATCGCATCCGTCGCCGCCGCCGGCCCGACCGCGCCGCCGCCGCGCGGCGCCTCCCAGCGGGCGGTGACGCTCGGCAGGAGGCCGGCGACGGTGACGTCCCGGCGCAGGCGCTCGCCGGCGGCGAAGGCGGCCTCGTCGATCAGCGGCGCGCCGTCCCGGCCGCGGCGGCGGCGCAGCCAGTCGAGGGGACTCTCTTCGGCGTCGACGCGGACTCGCGCAACGCCCTCCGCGGTCTCGACCAGGGCTTCCGCGCTCGCAATGTGCTGTTCCAGGAACGGATCGCGGGCCGGGTCCTCCGCCCTCCCTGCCGCCGCGCGACGCAGATAGGCGGCGCCGGCCCCGGTGATCGCGAGCGACGTCCGCGCCGAAGAACCCCAGCGGGCGAGATCGTGCCGGACGAGGGCTTCCCCGGCTTCGCGGCGATAGCGCCCGGCCGGAAGCGAGACGCTGCCGGCGCGCCGGGTCGCGATCAGGCGCTCCGCGTCGAAGGGGTCGCGGACGAGTCGCGCCGCCGGATCGGCCAGCACCTCGAGCAGCCGCCGCGCCTCGGGCGCGAGGGCGGCCGCGGCAGGCGCCGGCCGCGCGCCGTTCTCGGCGGGGCGCCGCCGGAGCCCTGAGGATTTCCCGACAGCCCGGTGGCCGGCGGCGGCGGGACGATTATTGTTCATGATATGTTCTCCACGCACGGACGCTTGTGCCGGGCAGGAAGCGTGGCGACCCGGCGGAGGAGGCTCAAGGGCTGCTCCGAAATGGGGATAAACGTGTTGATCGCGCACCCTCATCTCTCGCAAGGGCCGCGCCTGCGAAGCAGGCGAGGATGCGGGGGCGGTGATGAAGGGCGCCCGTCCTTCATCTCCGACACAACCTGCTCTACAACCCGCGAACCCTTCGCCATGTCGATTCGCAGCGCCACCGCCATCGGCTTTTGCGCCATCCTGCTCTGGTCGCTGCTCGCCCTGTTCACGGCGGCGTCCGGGACGGTGCCGCCGTTCCAGCTCGCGGCGATGACCTTTCTCGTCGGCGGTCTCGTCGGAGCGGCGAACTTTCTCGTCCGGCCGGAGCGGCTGCAGGCGCTGCGGCAGAGGCCGGTCGTCTGGGCGCTTGGGGTCGGCGGGCTGTTCGGCTACCACGCGCTCTACTTCGCGGCTCTGCGCCTCGCGCCGCCTGCCGAGACCGGGCTCATCGCCTATCTTTGGCCGCTCCTCATCGTCCTCTTCTCCTCGCTGCTGCCGGGCGAGCGCCTGCGCGCGGCGCATGTCGTCGGCGCGCTTCTCGGCTTTGCCGGCGTCGCCGCGCTCATCGCCGGGCGCGAGGCGATCGGCGCGCGCGCCGACGCCTGGCCCGGCTATCTCTGCGCGCTTGCCTGCGCCTTCGTCTGGTCGGGCTATTCGGTGCTGTCGCGGCGTTTCGGAACGGTGCCGACCGATGCGGTCGCCGGCTTCTGCCTCGCCACGGCGGCGCTCGCCTTCCTCTGCCATCTCGCCTTCGAGACGACGGCCTGGCCCGCGGACCGGACGCAATGGCTCGCGATCCTCGCCCTCGGCCTCGGCCCGGTCGGGCTCGCCTTCTACGTCTGGGACGTCGGCATGAAGCGCGGCGACATCAAGCTGTTGGGCGTCGCCTCCTACGCGGCGCCGGTCTTGTCGACGCTGATTCTCGTCGCGGCCGGCTACGCCCAGGCGACGCGCTCGCTCGCGCTCGCCTGCGCGTTGATCGTCGCGGGCGCGCTCGTCGCCACGTTCACGCCGCGCCGCGTCCCGGCATGACTCGGTGCGCGTAGCGATAGGCGGGCGAAAAGCCGATCGACTCGTAGAGCGCCCGCGCGACCGCATTGTCCTCGCGGACCTGCAGGTAAGCGGAATGCGCCCCCCGCTCGCGGCCCCACGCCATCAGGCTCATGACGATGCGGCGGCCGAGGCCGATGCCGCGAAGGTCCGGCGAAACGACGATGTCGTAGAGGCCGACATAGCCGCGCTCGACGACCCCGAGCCCCCAGGCGACATGCCGTTCGTCGAGATCGAGGCTCGCGAAGGCCGCCTCCTGCCGGATGCGCGACACGATCTCGACGAGGATCGTATCGTCCGCCTTCTCGCCGCCGTAGGAGCGCGCGGTCTCGCGCACCCAGCGCTTCGAGACGTTCGGCTCGAGCAGCACCGACGGGTCGCCGCTGCAATCGTCGGGGATGCGGCCGACGAGCACCTGTGTCGGCTCGACGAGGGCAAATCCGCGTCCGCTCAGGAGCGCGTCGACGGCGGGCGCTTCGAGCGACGTGAGGCGGAACGTCGGTCGGACGTTCGCGGCGAGGAAGCGCCGGATCATGATCTCGACGAGGTCGTCGTCGAGGGCGGCGCCGGGCACGATCGGGGAGGCGGAGTTGGCGCGCTTCGAATAGCCCTTGGCGAGGCGCAAAAGCCAGCCGTCGTAGAGCTGGTAGTCGAAGGACGGCCAGGCATTGACGAGCCGGCTCTCGAGCCCGAGCACGAGGGCGGGATCGCTCACCCTCCGCCCTCCGGCGCCAGGGGCGCGCCCGGCCGCCAGCCTTGCGGCGCCATCTCGAAACCCTCGAAGACGAAACCGGGCGCCACCGTGCAGCCGACGAGGGTCCAGGCGCCGAGGCTCCTCGCGCTCTGCCAGTAGCCGGTCGGGACGACGATCTGCGGCCGCTCGCCCTTCGCGATGTCGGGGCCGAGCACGTGCTCCGAAGCTTTTTCTGCGCTTTCGGAGAGCGAGAGGGCGAGCGGGGCGCCGGCGTAGAAATGCCAGAATCTCGGCCGCGTCGACCCGGTGCCAGGCCGAGACCTCGCCGGCCGCGAGAAGGTAGTAGATGGCGGTCGAGGCAGCGCGGCCGGCCGCGTCCGTGCGGCGGTCGCGGAAGGTCTCGCGGTAGAAGCCGCCCTCGGGATGGGGCTTGAGGTCGAGGGCGCGCACGACGTCCTCGGCGGCGGGACCGACGCTCGTCATGCGCGAATCAGAACCGGTTCTTCCATTCGCGCAAGGCCTTGAAAACCTCGCCCGCCGGTGCGCCGGCCTTGTTCACCGCCCGCGCGAGTTCGGGCTCGCCGGCGCGCAGGAACGGGTTCGTCGCCTTCTCGATGCCGATCTCGCTTGGGATGAGGAAGCGGCCCTCCGCCTTCGCCGCCTCGGCCTCCGCGGCGCGGGCCTTCAGGGCCGGGTTCTGCGCATCGGCGGCGAGCGCGAAGCGGGCGTTGGCGATGGTATAGTCGTGGCCCGAAAAAACCTTCGCCTCGTCGGGGAGAGCCGCGAGGCGCTCGAGGGAGTGCCAAAGATCGGCGAAGGAGCCGCCGCCGACGCGGCCGCAGCCCAAAGTGAAGAGGGTATCGCCGCAGAACAAGGCGCGATCGGCGGCGAACCAGTAGGCGACGTGGTCGTCGCAATGGCCCGGCGTCTCCCAGACATGGCCCTGGAGTTCGCCGATGACGACGGTGTCGCCCTCGCGCACGGTCGCGTCGACCTCGGGCACCTGTCCGGCGGCCTTGAAAGGCGCGATCACCCGGCAGCGGGTGCGGGCCTTGATCGCCGGGATCGCCCGCACGTGGTCGAAATGGCTGTGCGTGACGAGGAGGTCGGTGAGCGTCCAGCCGCGCTCGTTGAGGGCGCGCAGAATCGGGCCTTCCTCGGGCGCGTCGATGGCGGCACAGGCGCCGGTGGCCGGATCGTGCACGAGGGCGCCGATATTGTCCTCAAGGCAGCGGAAGACGTGGATCTCGGCCGACATGGACGCTCCGATCGTAACAGGCGACCCTGCGGTAGCACTGCCGGCGGGGCAAAACCATCCCGTCCCTTGCATGGCGCCCGCCGCCGTCCCATGGAAGGGCGGATGAGCGTCGACGTCACCGATCTGCGCACCTTTTACGCGAGCCCCCTCGGCGGCGTGGCGCGGCGCCTGATCGGGCGCACGATCGACCGTTTCTGGGGACCGCTCGCAGCCTTGCGCCTGATGGGGCTCGGCTACGCGACGCCCTATCTCGCCGCGGTGCGCCCGGAATGCGATCGCACGCTCGCCTTCATGCCGGCGGCACAGGGGGTCGTGAACTGGCCGAGTTCCGGCCCCTCGGCCTCGGCCCTCGTCGACCCGACGATGATGCCGCTGCCCGAAGCCTCGATCGACCGGGTCCTGATCGTGCATGCCCTCGAGACCGTCGAGAGCCCGTCGGAGCTCCTGCACGAGGTCTGGCGCATTCTGACCCCGGGCGGGCGCATCATCGTCGTGGCGCCCAACCGGCGCGGCGTCTGGGCGCGGGTCGACACCACGCCCTTCGGCCAGGGCCAGCCGTTCAGCCGCACGCAGTTGAAAGCCTTGATGCGGCAGACCCAGTTCTCCCCGGAGGGATGGGCGGAGACCCTCTACATGCCGCCCTTCCGCAGCCGCTTCATCCTGCAGACCGCCTTTGCCTGGGAGCGGATCGGCATCGGCTTCAACCTGCCCTTCGCGGGCCTGCATGTCGTCGAGGCGACAAAGCAGCTCTATCGGGCCGTGACGGTCCGCCCGGCCCGCCGCAGCGGCCGTCTCGCCCCGGTCCTGATCCCGGCGCCGGCCTCGCGTTCGCCTCTCCCGGCAAGCGATTGTCGCCTCCTTCACGATTGAGTACGCCCGGCACCGCCGCTAGCGTGCCGCCATGCATTCCGACGCCCTCGCCCTGGGGCGGCGCGCCATGGCGCTGCTCGACGAGCTTGCCCGCTTCACGGACGAGCCCGGGCGGCTGACCCGGCTCTACCTGTCACCGGCCCACCGGCAGGCGGCGGAGGCGACGCTCGGGCTGATGCGGCAGGCCGAACTCGAGGCCGGGATCGACGCGGCGGGCAGCGTCGTCGGCCGCCTCGCGGGACGGGACCCCGCAGCGCCGGCGGTCCTGATCGGCTCGCATATCGACAGCGTCGTCGATGCCGGCCGCTTCGACGGAGCCCTCGGCGTCGTCCTCGGTATCGTCGCCGTCGAGGCGCTGCGCGAAGAGGGCGCACGGCTTCCGGCGCCGATCGAGGTTGCGGCCTTCGGCGACGAGGAGAACGTCCGCTTCCCGACGAACCTCTCGACCTCGGCGGCCCTTGCCGGCCGCTACGATCCCGCCTGGCTCGACGGCCGCGACGCGGCCGGCATCGCCCTGCGCGAAGCGCTTCTCTCCTTCGGCGGCGACCCGGCGGGCGTCGCCTCGCTCGCCCGCGACCCGTCCCGCTACCGCGCCTATCTGGAGGTGCACATCGAGCAGGGCCCGCAGCTCGAAGCGAAGGGCCTTCCCGTCGGCATCGTCTCGGCCATCGCCGGCATCACCCGCGCGCGGGCGCACGTCGTCGGCGAAGCCGGCCATGCCGGGACCGTGCCGATGGCGATGCGCCGCGACGCCCTCGCCGCCGTCGCCGAGATGATCGCCGCCGCCGAGCGCATCGGCGCCGGCCGCGGCGACACGGTCGCGACCGTCGGCGTCGCGGAGGTCAGGCCCGGCGCGGTGAACGTGATCCCGGCGCGGGTCGACTTTACCCTCGACGCGCGGGCGCCGGACGACCCGGTCCGCCTCGCCATGGTGTCAGAAATCCGCGCGGCCTTCGAGGCGATCGCCGCGCGCCGGAGCGTCGGGTTCGGCTTTTCGCCCTTTATGGAGTCGCCCGCCACCGCGATGGATCCCGGCCTCGTCGCGATCTTCGAGGAGGCGGTCGCGGCGCTTGGCGTTCAGGCGATGCAGCTTCCCTCGGGGGCGGGCCATGACGCCGTGGCGATGGCGCATCTGTGCCCGGTCGGGATGCTGTTCGTGCGCTGCAAGGGCGGCATCAGCCACAACCCCGCCGAGTCGATCACGGTCGCGGATGCGGATGTGGCCGTGCGGGCGCTGGTCGCTGCGCTGAAAAGGCTCGCCGGCTGAAGCGCGCGGGCTACGCCAACACCTGCGCAAGGTAGGCGCGCAGGCCCGCGTCGCGCCACGTCGGGCCGCGCCAGCCGACATAGCCGTCCGGGCGCACGACCCCCACCTCGAGGGTGCGCGGGGTGACGCCGAGGGCGCGGCAATAGGGCGAGGGCTGCGGCAGGCGGTCGACGACGCGGCAGCGCACGCCATGCCGCGAAAGCTCGCACGCCATCGTCAGGCCGACGGGGCCGGCGCCGACGACCAGAACATCCGCCAACGACTCGCTCCCCAGCAGCAAGGATGGCTGCGGTGGCGAGCGAGCGGTCCCCGCTGCGACGACCCCCGCCGATGCGCGGGACGATAGGCCGAGTCTCGTCTCCTGTCAGCGCGCCCTCGTGGCGGCACCCGCCCGGAGGCGCCCGCCCCGGAGGGGTGCGTGGAGGTCGCGGCTGCCCGGCCCTGTTCTGCGATGCCCCGCTCCCGGCGGTGCTATACGGTCGCACCGATTCGGAGATGCCCTTGTCTGAAGCCGAAGAGTCGATCTTTCCGGCGGACGGTTCCGCCGCCGCGACCGCCGCCCTGGGCGAGCCCGCTCTCTCCGAAGCGCACCGCGAAGAGCCGCTGAAGGCGATCGCGCTGCTCGTCGCGGCGATGGCCTTCTTCTCGTGCTCGGACGCCGCCTCGAAAATCATGACCGCGAACCTGTCGGCGATCGAGATCGCCTGGGTGCGGTACACGATCTTCACCGGGATCATGGCCGGCCTCGTGCTCGCGAGCGGCTCCGGCCTTGGCGTGCTGCGCTCGAAGCGGCCGCATTTCCAGGCCCTGCGCGCCTTGGGCGTGCTGACGTCGTCGGTGATCTTCGTCGTCGGCCTGCGCTACCTGCCGATGGCGGAGGCGGCCTCGATCTCTTTCATATCGCCGCTGCTCGTGACCGCCTTGTCGATTCCCCTGCTCGGCGAAACCGTCGGCATCCGGCGCTGGGTGGCCGTCCTCGTCGGCCTCCTCGGCGTCGTGATCGTCATCAGGCCCGGCACCAGCGCCTTCGATCCCGCGGCGCTCTTCCCGATCGTCTCCGCCACCTGCTGGGCCCTGGCGCTCATCGCGACGCGGCAGACGAGCGGGGACAAGGCGCTCACGGCCCTTTCCTGGGCGGCGCTCGCCGGATTTCTCGTCCTCTCCGCCCTGGTGCCGTTCGTCTGGACGCCGCTCGGAATCGAGGACCTCGCCCTCGGGCTCGTCACCGGCATCACCTCGACGATCGGGCACTGGCTCATCGTGCTCGCGTTTCGCAAGGGGACGGCGTCCGTCCTCGCGCCCCTTGTCTACACGCAGCTGATCTGGTCGAGCGGCCTCGGCTATCTGGTCTTCGGCGCGGTCCCGGACCTTTGGACCTTCGTCGGGGCCGCCATCATCGCGTCGAGTGGAATCTACACCGCCCATCGCGAGCGCGTCCGCGCGCTCGCCCGCGCAAGGGACCTCAGCCGGCGAGGATGAACAGGACGGCGCCGGCCGCGAGCAGATTGAGCGGATGCAGGCGCGGCCAGAGGACCGTCACGAGGGCGGAGACGGCCGCGAGCGAAAGCGCGAGAAGGCCGGCATTTGCGATCCTGACGATGGCGACGACGCCGGCGAGGAGCAGCCCGGCGCCGATCGGAGAAAGGCCGCGCTCGAGGGCGGCATGCCAGCGCTTGCCGCGATGACGGTTCCAGAACCGCGCGACGCCGAAGCAGATGAGGGACGAGGGCACGAACAGACCGAGGGTCGCGACGATCGCCCCCCACCAGCCGGCGACCTTCCAGCCGATCAGGCTCGCCAGCATCGAGCCCGGCCCCGGCGCGCCCCGCGAGATGGCGAAGAGATCGACGAATTCGCGCGCGCTCACCCAATGGCGGACGTCGACGGCCTGATGCTGCATGGCGGCGAAGATGCTGGCGCCGCCGCCGAACGAGACGAGGGAGAACGGCACGAAGACCGCGATGAGGGCGAGAAGGGGATTGTCCCGCATCAGCGCGGCGTCCTCGCATAGGCGAACGCGACGCTGATCGGCGCCACGACGAGGACGACCCAGAGCATCGGCCATTGCAGGATGCCGATGGTGACGGCGGTCGCGAGCATCGCGAGGCCCGAGCTCCAGGTCGTGGCGGCGCGGCGCGCGCCCCTCGTAGCCATGACGACCATCAGCCCGATCGCCGCGGCCGCGGCGCCGTCGAGCGCCCGGTGCAGCCAGGCGAGCCCGGCGAAGCTCTCGTAGACGGTGACGAGCGCGATGACGCCGAGGAACGGCCCGACGAGGAGCCCGAAGAGCGCCGTTGCCGCTCCCGCCGCCCCGCGCAGGCGCTGGCCGATATAGACCGTCAGGTTGGAGATGTTGGTGCCCGGCAGGACCTGGCCGAGGGCGACGCCGTTCATGAAGTCGTCGTCGCCGAGCCAGCGCCGCTTGACCACGGTCTCCCGGTGCATCCAGGCCGTAAGCCCGCCGCCGAAGCTGAGCAATCCGATCCCGAGAAACACCTTCAACAGGGTAAGCAGGGTCGGCGGGTCGGAGCCTTCGCGCGGTGCGTCGTGGCGGTTCATCGCAAAGGAAGTGCGGCGTCCGACGAGCCGTGTCAACGCACGACTTTCGCGCCTACATCACGGCGCCGACCTGCCAAGGCACGAATTCGTTATCGCCGTAATTCTGCTGTTCGCTCAGGGTCGGCGCGCCCGAGGCGGCGGCGAGAATGGCGCCGAAGATGCGCTCGCCGGCCTCCTCGACGGTCTCCGCGCCGGTGACGATGCCGCCGCAATCGATGTCCATGTCGTCCGCCATGCGCTCGTACATGGGCGTGTTCGTCGCGAGCTTCAGGCAGGGCGCGGGCTTGTAGCCGGCGGTCGAGCCGCGCCCGGTCGTGAAGCAGACGAGGTTGCAGCCGCCGGCGACCTGGCCGGTCACCGCGACCGGATCGTACCCCGGCGTGTCCATGAAGACAAAGCCGCGCTCGGCGATCCGCTCGGCATATTCGTACACCGCGTTGAGCTGCGTCGTGCCGCTCTTCGCGATGGCGCCGAGGGACTTTTCGAGGATCGTGGTGAGGCCGCCGGCCTTGTTGCCGTGCGAGGGATTGTTGTTGAGCTCCGCCTTGTTGCCCGCCGCATAGGCCCGCCACCACTCGATCCGCTCGAGAAGTTTCTGCGCGACCGCCGGCGTCGCGGCGCGGCAGGTCAGGAGGTGTTCGCCGCCGTAGATCTCGGGCGTCTCCGCGAGCACGGCGGTGCCGCCGTGGCGGACGACGAGATCGGCCGCATGGCCGAGGGCCGGATTGGCGGAGACGCCGGAATAGCCGTCCGAACCGCCGCATTCGAGCGCCACGACGAGGCCCGACGCGTCGACCGTCGTCCGCCGCGCGGCGTCGACCGCGCCGAGCATCGCGCCGACCGCATCGATCGCCGCGGCGATCGTCTTGCGCGTGCCGCCGATCTCCTGGATCGTCATGGTGCGCAGAAGATCGCCCGACGCGAGGCCGTGATCCTCGATGAGGCGCGGGATCTGGTTCGTCTCGCAGCCGAGGCCGATCATCAAGACGGCGCCGACATTCGGATGGCGGGCGTAGCCGGCGATCGTCCGCGTCAGGTAGCGGTAGCCTTCGGCATCGGTGTTGATGGCGCAGCCGCCGCCATGGGTGAGCGCGACGACGCCGTCGACATGGCCGTAGCCCGCGAGGCCGCCGCCGCGGTTGAAATGGTCCGCGACCGCATGCGAAACCGTCGCCGAGCAGTTCACGGACGAGAGGATCGCGACGAAGTTGCGCGTTCCGACGCGCCCGTCGGCCCGGCGATAGCCCTCGAACGTCGCGCGTTCCGCGGCCGGCACGAACGCGGTTTCCCGCGCCTCGCTGCAGAAGGCGTGGTGCAGCGCGACCTCGCGCATCTCGACGTTGTGCGTGTGCACGTGCTCCCCGGCCGCGATGGGCGCCGATGCGAAGCCGATGACCTGTCCGTACTTGACGACGGGCTCGCCGGCGCCGATCGCCCGGATGCAGATCTTATGGCCGCGCGGAACGGCGGTGCGGGCGATGAGCCCGTCTCCGGCGGCCTCGCCCGCTTCGAGCGCCCGCTGCGTCGTCGCGACGCTGTCGGCGGGATGGAGCAGGATGTAAGCGCGGGTTACGTCCACCGGCTGGCCCTCCTCTTCGCGCTCGCCGCGGCCGGCGCGCAGAGATCCGCCAGCGCCGCCGCGTCGGGCAGCGACTCGAGCGTGTCGATCGCCGCAAGGGTGCGCTCGACCGCGGCGGCGCCGATCCGCGCGGCGCCGTCGGCCCGAAAGCGCGCGGTCACCGCTTCCGCGTCCATCGACACGAAATCCTCCTGCACGGCCTCGAGGGTGCCGCCGCCGGCGAAAGCGATGCCGAGCGAGGCGCCGCAGCGCGCCGGATAGGCGCTCGACAGGCTGGCGTCGCTGACCACCGTGCAGCGTCGGGCGAGGGCCGCGACCGCCGGGTTCGCAAAATCGCTCCAGGCCGCCGGATCGACGCGGCCGGCGAGGAGCGTCGCGGCGACGGCGAAGGGAATGCTCATCACCGCCGCCTGCGCGGTCGCGATACGATCCGCCTCGGCGCAGCCCGGATAGGTCGCGGCAGCGGACGTGACGCGGATCTCGATCGACTCGACGACGGCGCCGCGCGGCAGCCGCGCGGCGGCGCTCGCGGCGACCTGGGCCGGACTCTGCGCAAAGAAGCAGGCCGGCGCCGGCTTGAAGACGATGTCGAGGATCTCGAAGCGCTCGCCGAGGCCGCGCGTCAATTCGCTCGCGCGATCTCGTGCACCGTAGCCCGCGAGCAGCCCCGAGACGCCGTCGAGCGCGGACGGCGCGGCCTCGAAACCCTCCGCGGCGAGAAAGGCGCAGGCGACGGCGTTGCGCGCCGCGACGCCCGCATGAACGACGTGCTCGCCGGTGCCGGCGCGCGCCCATTCGTTGAAGCCGATCGCCGTCTGCGCCGCGAGCGAGCCGGCGGCGGCGATGGCGTCGCGATCGAGCCGCAGAGCGGCGGCGGCGCCGAGCGCCGCAGCGGCCGGAGCCGAGATCGCGGTCGGACGGAAGATGCCGGCGAGGCCGGGCGAATGCACGGCGCGGGCGATCCGCGCCATCGCCTCGTAGCCGACGACGATTCCGCGCAACAGATCGAGGCCCGAGCCGCCGCGGCCGCAGAGCGCCGCGAGCACCGCCGGGATCACGACGATACCGGGATGCGTCGCGGTCGGGACGTGCGTGTCGCTGCGGTCCGTCGCGGCGCAGGCGAGGGCGGCGACGAAGGCTGCATCCGCCGGCGCGGCCCGCCGGCCGCTCGTCAGGATCGGCGCCGTCGCCCGATCGAAGTCGAGCGGAACCGTCTTCAGCGCGGCCTTCGCGCGGGCGTCGTCGTGGATTTGAAGGCAGCCCCAGATCGCATCGACGAGGCAGGCCTTCGCCTTCGCGGCGACGCCCGCCGGCAAGGCGGCGACGTCGAGCGCCGCGGCGAAATCCGCGAGGACCGCGAGCGCCGGCATCAGGCGGACTTCGGCGCGGTGGGCGGCGGGACCTGGCCCGTGCCCTCGGCGGAGAGGAGCATCGCGAGGAAGGTCTGCGCGTATTCGAGGCGCGAGGCGGGCGTCATCGGCGACATGGCGTAGTAGGCGCGCCGACCGAGCCCTACGGAAACCTGGTTCTTGCTCTTCAGCATCCGCACGTAGGCGTCGACCTCGGGGTCGAGCCGCTCGCGCGGCACGATGCGGTTGACGAGGCGCAGGTCGCGGGCGCGGGCGGCGTCGAAACGGTCGCCGGAATAGAGAATGTCGAAGGCCTCCTTCGGCGGCATCATGGGGATCGCCACGGCGAGGGCGAGGGCGGGGAACTGGCCGTAATTCACCTCCGGATAGCCGAACTCGACGTCGTCGGCCGCAACCGCGAGATCGCAGAAGGAGAGCAGGCTCATGCCGCCGGCGACGCAATGACCGCCGACGCGCGCGACGATGGGCACGTTCGCCCGCGCCATCGCCTCCTGCATCTGCACGAAGCCGAGGGCATAGGCGCTGCGCTGCTGCAAGGTGCCGTGCGGATGGCCGTCGGGCCGCCCGCCGCCGCAGAAATAGTCGCCGTTGCCGGTGACGACGACGACGCGGATCGAGCGGTCTTCCTCGGCGCGCCCGAGCGCGGCGACGATCGCCGCCATGGTGCGCCGGTCCATGCGGTTGTTGTCGTCAGGACGGTTGAGCGTGACCTTGAGGACGCCGTCGGCGATGTCGGTGAGAACCACGTCGGTCATGATTGCGTGCTGTTGCCTCCGTCACAGTTTGACTCGTAAACCGAACCCACCAGAAACCCCCTCATCCATGTGAATTGTTGAGAAGGGCGCGGGTCCGCCTCTCCCCGCTTGCGGGGAGAGGGCTGCCGGACCTCGGGTCTACCCGAGGTCCGTTCTTTGGTGCGCAAGCCGGGAACACCCGGCTTGCGAAGGCAGCAAGCCTGCGCAGCAGGCGAGGGTGAGGGGGCGGTGCCGGAAGAGGCGCCTCTTCCGGAGACGCCCCCTCACCCCCGCTTCGCTTCGCTCCGCTCGTTCGGCCGAAGGCCGAACCCTCTCCCCGCAAGCGGGGAGAGGCGAATTTCCGCCTTCCGCCCGAAAATTCATCGGCCGCATTCTCACGAAACCAGCCGATGAAGCTTGTAGTCGATGTCGTCGTGCGGCAGCCGCGTCGAGTAGAAGGTGATGATCTCCTCGACGCCGCCCTGGTCGATCGGCCGGCCCCAGGCGCCGCCGGCCGGGCCGTTGCAGGGCAGCTGCGAGGCGAAGTACTGCACCTTGCGCGCCTCCGGCAAAGTGAGGAAGCGGCCGACGATGCGCAGTTCGACCTCCATCACCGTGCTGGGATCGACGCCCCAGTCGAACAGGGCGTTGACGCCGATATAGTCGAAGCGCATGTCGGCATCGGCGACGCCGCAGCGCTCCTTGAGCTGCCGCCGCACCATCTCGGCCGCCTGCTGCGCCTTCGCGTAGGCGCCGGTGCCGCCGTAGACGATGCGGCCCATGCCCATGTAGCCCTCGCGCACGGCGAGCGCGACGCGGGCATCCGACGTCCGCGGCCGGCCGGTCGTGCCCTCGACGCGGACCGCGTCCGGGCCGACCTGCCTGATCCGCGTCGTCGTGAAGTCGACGATGCCGGTCGCGTGCACGTAGTCCGTGGGATCGCCGATCTCGTAGAGGAGCTGCTCCTTGCAGGTCTCTTCGCTGATGACGCCGCCGGTCCCGGGGAGCTTGGTGATCGTGGCGCTGCCGGTCTCGTCCATCTCGACGATCGGAAAGCCGAGCCGATGCAGGTCCGGCACCGCCTTGTAGCCGGGGTCCGAAAAATAGCCGCCGGAGAGCTGGGCCGCGCATTCGGCGAGATGCCCGACGCCGAGGCCGCAGGCGATCTTGTCGTGGTCGCTGTCGGTCCAGCCGAACTCGTGCATCATCGGCGCCAGGAACTGCTCGGAATCGCCGGCGCGCTGGGTGATGACGATGTCGGCGCCGCCCTTCAGGGCCTCGCGGATGGCGTCGCCGCCGCCATAGGCGAGGGCCCCGAGCATGTCGTTGCCGAGGCTCGAGACCGGCTTGCCGGTCTCGCGCACGAGCGGGTCCTTCTGGCGCACGATGTCGGAGACGTCGGCGCCGGTGGCGTAGGCGATGCGCACGCCTTCGAGGCCGAGGTCGCGGCAGACCTCCGCCGCACGCTGCGCCGCGCCGACCGGATCGAAGCCGCCGGCATTGGCGATGATCTTGGTGCCGTTGCGGATGCAGGCGGGGGCGACGGCGCGCAGCTTCGCCTCGAGCTGCGCATCGAAGGCCGGCAGCCCGTTCGAGCGCCGGATCAGCGCGAGGGAAATCGCCTTCTCGGAGGTGCAGTCGAAGACGATGTAGTCGAGCTTGCCCTTCTCGGCGAGGAGCGCCGCGGCGTCGAGATCGTCGCCCTCGTGGGCGGAGCCCGCGCCGAGGCGGATCGAGCGCTTGGTCATGGCTTGGCGTCTCCGGAGGGTTGCGGCCGGCCGTGCGGCGCCTCGTCGGCCTCGACGTTCATCTCGAGCAGGATGGCGCTGTAGCCCTTGCCGTGCCCGTCGATCATCAGCGCCTTCGTCACGCCGCCGTCGAGGGCGCGCTCGATCAGGAAGTTGAACGAGGCGATGTTCGGAAGTTCGAAGCGCTGCGCCGGCCCCTTCGCCAGCGGCGAAAAATGCCTCAGCACGGCGTCGGCGGTGACGTGGCGCTTCACCCACTCGTAGTCACGGGCATCGTAGCAGACGAGCCCGAGATTGACGGTGTCGCCCTTGTCGCCGGAGCGGGCGTGGCAGACGTCCTTCAGCTTGACTTTCGGCATGACGATCCTTCTTCGCTCCCCGCGTCAGGCGAGCCCCTGCTTCGCCTCGGCGGCGGCGATCCAGCTCCGGTCCCAGCGCCCTTCCGCGATGGCCTTCAATCCCTCCGCCTCGCGCGCCTCCTGCGCCCGCGCCTCGGCGATGAGGCGCGGCGGCTTCGGACGGCGGGAAGGCGACGAGACCGTCCCGGTCGCCGACGACGATATCGCCGGGCGCGATCGCCAGCGTGTCGATGGCGACGGCGACATTGAACTCGCCCGGCCCGGTCTTGTAGGGCCCGCGCGGCGTCGTGCCGCGGATGAAGCATGGGAAGTCCCGCTGCCCGATCTCGTCCGTGCCGCGGACGGCGCCGTTGACGACGATGCCGGCGGCGCCGATGCTCTCGAGATAGCGCAGCATGATCTTGCCGGTCACGGCCTGCGCCGTCTCGCCGCCGGCATCGACGACGAGAACGTCGCCGGCGCGGACATGGTCGAGCGCCCGGTGCAGGACGAGGTTGTCGCCGGCGCGCACGCGCACCGTGACCGCCGTGCCGGCCATGCGGCCGCCGCGATGGACCGGGCGCAGCAGGCCCGTGCCGACGAGCCCCTGCATGTTGTCGCTCAGAAGCGCCGTCGGGATCGCGCGCAGGGCGGCGATCGTCTCCGGATCGGCCTGGCGCGCGGAGGCGTTTCTCCGCGCGCCGAGGATGTGCGGTGCGGCCATGGCCGGGTTCTCAGAGGACCGGCGGCGGCGGCAGCGTGTCGCCGATCACCTGCTCGTAGATCTTCTTCAGGTCGCCGTTCTCGCGGTGGAAGAAGACGAAGGTGTTGAGCCATTGCAGGAGATCGGCGTCGCCGCGCCGCACGCCGACGCTGTACCAGTTGCGCGGCGGGATCGAGACCTTGATCTCGTACTTGCCCGGGAAGCGCTTGATGAGCTGCGAGCCGGGCACGTTGCCGACGCCGTAGGCGTCGACCTGGCCGGAGGCCATCGCGGCCATGGCCTGCGGATCGTCGTCGAAGCGCACGATCTGGGCCTCCTTCGGCAGCGCCGCCATCAGGACTTGCTCGGTATAGGTGCCGCGCGAGACGGAAACCTTCTTGCCGGACAGATCGGCGTAGGACTTGATCGCCGTCGCCTGCGGCGCGAGCACGACCGAGGTCACCGAGCCGTAGGGCGAGGAGAACCAGATCGCCTTCGCCCGATCCGGAAAGATCGAGAACGCGCCCATCATCATGTCGACGCGGCCGGTGACGAGATAGGGGATGCGGTTCGCGGCCGAGGTCGGCACGATCTCGAGCTCGACGCCGAGATCCTTGGCGATGAGCCGCGCCGTCTCGACCTCGGAGCCGGCCGGCTGCTGCTTCTCGTCCTGGAAGGCGAAGGGCGGCGCCGACATGTCCATGCCGATCATGACCTTGCCGCGCTTCAGGATGGCGTCGAGGGTGTTTTCGGGCGCCTGCGCAGAGGCCGCCGTCGCGAACGTGCCGAGCGCGAGCGCGGCGAGCGCCGCAAGCCAGGAACGGTATCGGGTCATCGTGTCCTCCCCCTTTTGTCAGAGACTCGTTGCGATGAACTGCTTCAGCTCGGCCGTCCGCGGCGCGCCGAAGATTTCGTCAGGCGGGCCCTCTTCCCAGATCCGGCCCTGGTTCATGAACAGGATGCGGTCCGCGACCGAGCGGGCGAAGTTCATCTCGTGGGTGACGAGGATCATCGTCATGCCCTCCTTCGCGAGGTCGGCGATGACCTTCAGGACCTCGCCCTTCAGCTCCGGATCGAGGGCGGAGGTGACCTCGTCGAAAAGCATCACCTTCGGCGAGAGCGCGAGGCAGCGGGCGATCGCGACGCGCTGCTGCTGGCCGCCGGAGAGATGATCGGGATAGACGTCGCGCTTCTCGATGAGCCCGACCTGCCGCAGCGCCCGCTCCGCGACCTCGCGCGCCTCGGCGAGCGGCATCCTGCGGACCACGGTGAGCCCGATGGTGATGTTGCGCTCGACGGTGAAGTGCGGAAACAGGTTGAAGCTCTGGAAGACGAAGCCGACCTCCTGGCGCACCGCCCGCAGGGCGGCCTCGTCGCGGGAGAGCGTGCGGCCGTTGACCTCGATGCGGCCGCCCTGGATCGCCTCGAGGCCGTTGATGCAGCGCAGGAGCGTGCTCTTGCCGGAACCGCTGCGGCCGATGATGACGACGACGCTGCCGCGCTCGACATCGAGCGAGACGTCGTTGAGGACCTGAAGCGGGCCGAACTGCTTACGGACCGACGCCAGACTGACGATTGACATGCACTTTCCGTTCGATGCGGTGGCTCAGTTCGGCGATGGGGAGGCAGAGGACGAGGTAGATCGCCGCGACGACGAGGAAGGTCGCGAGCGGCTGAAAGGTGACGCCGGAGATGAGCTGGCCGGCCCGCGTCACCTCGACGAAGCCGATCAGAGCCGTGAGCGCCGTGCCCTTGAGGACGACGACCATGATGCCGACCGTCGGCGCGAGCCCGATGCGAAAGGCCTGGGGGACGATGATGTGGCGGATCTGCTCGAAGCGCGTCATGCCGATCGAGGCCGCCGCCTCCCATTGCGTGCGCGCCACGGCCTCGATCGAGCCGCGCCAGATCTCGACGAAGAAGGACGAGGCATTGAGGGTCAGCGCGATGGCGGCGACGACGAGGGCCGGCAGCTTCACCGGCAGAAGCAGGCTGAGCATGAAGAACCAGAGGAAGAGCTGCATCAGCAAGGGCGTCCCCTGCAGCACCTCGACATAGGCGATGGCGAAGCCGCGCAGGAATTGGTTGCGCGAAATGCGAGCGAGCGTGACGAGCGCGCCGACGATGCCGCCGCCGATGAAGGCGATGAGCGCGAGGAGGATCGTCCAGCGGGCCGCCTCGATGAGATAGATGACGTCGTTGAAGGTGAAGGTGCGGAACCCCATCGCTCAGGCTCCGAGCCCGGCCGGCGCGTGCCGGCGATGGGCGAACAGGGCATAGCCGAGAAGCCGCGCGCCGGCCCGGAGCGTCAGCGTGAGCGCGAAGTAGATGACGATGCAGACAAGATAGACTTCGACGCTGCGGAAATTGATCGTCTGGATGTGGCCGGCCGAGGAGGTCAGCTCGTCGACGCCGATCGCCGAGATGACGCTCGTCGACAGCATCAGGAGGATGAACTGGCTCGACAGGGCAGGGTAGACCTTCTCGACGGCGGGCTTGAGGATCACGTAGAAAAAGACCTGCACCCGCGACATGCCGATCGAGAGCCCGGCCTCGATCTGGCTCTTGTGCACCGCCTGCAGACCGGAGCGGATGATCTCGGTCATGAAGGCGCCGTTGTAGAGGACGAGCCCGATCATCGCGGCGGTATAGGCGTCGAGGCGGACGCCGAGGCTCGGCAGGCCGAAGAACAGGACGAAGAGCTGCACGAGAAAGGGCGTGTTGCGGATCGTCTCGACGTAAAGCCTGACGCCGCCGCTCACGACCGGCGAAGGGGAGCGCCGGCCGACGGCGCAGAGCGTGCCGAGCATGACGCTCAGGACGAGCGCGCCGAAGGAATAGAGAAGCGTCACGGCGACGCCTTGAGCAAGCCACGTCCAGTATCGCGTCACCTCGCCGAACTGGAAGACGTAACTCATTGCCCCTCCCGGCGGACGTCGGCGCGGCGGGTGTCGGCCCGGTGCCGTTCCCGCCCTTGTTGACAGGGCAGCCGTAACATGATTGGTTTTCGCCCGCAATAGCCATTTTGGGGTTTGCGTTGGCGCGCAGGAAGATACGCAGCGGGCGGAGAGACCGCCCTGCCGTCGGCGCCGGAGAGGCGCTGTACCTGCGCTTCGAGCGCATTCTGCGCCGCTCGATCGAGGCCGGCCGGCTGCCGCGCGGCACGGTCCTGCTCGAGGGGCGCCTCGCCCAGCTCCTCGGCTCGAGCCGCGCTCCGGTGCGCCAGGCGCTGGCGCAACTCCTCGACAGCGGCCTCATCGAGCGCTTCCAGGGGCGGGGCTATCTCGCCGGCCGCGGCGGCGCTGCGGACCGTCGCGTCAAGCTCATTCCCGAAATGCTCGCCATTGACGAGCCGCGCGAGGCGCTCCGCCGCTCCTTTGCCTGGGAGAGCATCTACGAGGAGGTCGAGCGCACGATCATCCATCGCTCGGTGTTCGGGCGCTTCCGCGTCAACGAGCTCGAACTCGCGCGGCACTACAAGGTCGGGCGCACGGTCGCGCGGGACGTGCTGACGAGGCTTCAGAGCCTCGGCATCCTCGACAAGGACGAGCGCCAGCGCTGGATCATCGTCTCGCTGGACCGCGAGCGTCTCGGCAGCCTCTATGAGGTGCGCGAGCTTCTCGAACCCGTCGCCCTGCGCCAGGCGATCGGCCACGTCGACCCGGCGACGATCGCCGCCATGCGCGACCGGCTCCTCGCCGGGCTGAAGGCCTATCCGAACGTCTCCGCGAACGCCATGAACGAGCTCGAATACGACCTCCACGTCCGCCTTCTCGACGCCTGCCCGAACCGCGAGCTTCTGGGCGCGCTTTTGCGCACCCGCTGCACGCTCACCGTCAGCAAGCACGTGCTCGGCGTCGAGATGGCGGTGCCGGAGCACGATCCCTTCATCGAGGAGCACGTGCACGTCCTCGACGCCATCGTCGACGGCAAGCCGAACTCGGCGGCGGAGGCGCTGCGCCGCCATCTCCTCTCCTCGTGCCCGAAGGTCGTCGATCGGCTGGAGGCGTTCCAGGAGATTTTCACGCCGCCGCCCGTCGCCTACATCAGCTGAGTTTTCATGCGCGCCCTCGCCATCGTCGACGCCTTCGGCATCGAGAATCTCGAATGGGTCGAGCGCGCGACGCCGGCGCCCGGTCCCGGCGAGGTCCTCGTGCGCATGAGGGCGGTCGCCTTCAACTTCCGCGACGTCCAGGTTGTCTCGGGGCAGCGGGAGGTGCCGCGTCCGCTCGTGCCGCTCTCGGATGCCAGCGCGGAGGTGACTGCGCTCGGCGCGGGCGTTGACCGCTTCGCTGTCGGCGACCGCGTCATGCCGGTCTTCGTGCGAGGCTGGCATTCCGGACCGCAGCCCCGCGCGGACAGCCTGCCGACGCTCGGCGGCCCTCTCGACGGCACGCTGCGCGAGGAGGCGGTGTTCGACGCCGCCGATCTCGTCGCGGTTCCGGAGAGCCTCAGCGACGCCGAGGCGGCGAGCCTGCCCTGCGCCGCGGTCTCGGCCTGGAACGCCCTCTTCGTCGCGACGCAGGTGAAGCCCGGCGACACGGTGCTGATCCAGGGCACCGGCGGCGTCTCCCTGTTCGCGCTGCAATTTGCAAAGCTTGCCGGCTGCCGGACGGCGATCATCTCCTCTTCGGCCGAGAAGCTGGCGCGGGCGGCGGATCTCGGCGCGGATGTCGGCGTCGACTATGCGCGCGAGCCGGACTGGGGCGCGGCGGTGCGCGATCTTGTCGGCGAAGTCGATTGCGTCGTCGAGGTCGGAGGCACGCGCACCTTCGCGCAGTCGCTCGCGTGCCTGCGCAACGGCGGCCATATCAGCTTCGTCGGCTTTCTCTCCGGCACGGCGCCGGATTTCGATCTCGGCGAGATCAGCCGCAAGGGCGTGTCGGTCCGCGGCATCCGCGTCGGCAACCGCGACAGCTTCGAGGCGATGGTCAAAGCCGTCGCGCAGCATCGCCTGAAGCCGGTGCTGGACCGGGTCGGCGCCTTCGCGGACGCGAAGGCGGAACTCGCGGCCTTTCGCGACGGCGGCCATTTCGGCAAGGTCTGCCTCGCATTCGATTGAGGAGAGGGCGAAGGGATGAGTTCTGAGCGGGCGCTATCTCCACACCATGGTGCACGTCGCCGATCTCGCGCGCAGCATCGATTTCTATACCCGCGTGATGGGGATGAGCGTGCTGCGCAGCGGGCACGCGCCGGAGGAGGGCAGGCGCAACGTCTTTCTCGGCTACGGCCCGGAGGACTCCGCCGCCGTCATCGAGCTGACGGCCTATGAGGGGCGGACGCGCTACGAGACGGGCGACGGCTTCGGCCACTTCGCGCTCGGCTTTGCCGACGTTCGCGCCGCCTGCGTCGCGATCGAGGCGGCCGGCGGCACCATCACCCGCGCCCCCTTCGTCATCGCCTCCGGAAAGACGATCGCCTTCACGGTCGATCCGGACGGCTACGCGATCGAACTCATTCAGCCGGCGTGAGGCGAAGCGCCGCGCCCCTCAATCGAGATGCATCGGAAACTGCGTCTGCGTCGTCAGCCCGCCGTCGACGACGAGCTCGATTCCGGTGATATAGCGAGCGTCGTCCGAGGCGAGGAAGACGGCTGCGTTGGCGACGTCCATCGGGTCGCCGAAGCGGCCGAGCGGGACCGTCTTCGCCCGGATGCGCCGCACCTCCTCGATGTCGTCGGTCCGGTAGATCTCGAGCAGCGTCTTCGTCGCGGCCTGGCGCAGCAGCGGCGAATCGATGATGCCCGGCGAGACGACGTTGGCGCGGATGTTCTGCGGCCCGTGCTGCGCGGCGATGGCGCGGGTCATCGTGACGATGGCGCCCTTGCTCGTCGCGTAGGCCGCCTGCGGCAGGCCGAGATAGCGCAGCCCCGAGGTCGAGCCGACATTGACGATGGCGCCGCCGCCCGCCGCCGCCATGACCGGGATGGCGTAGTGGCAGGCGAGGTACATGCCTTTCAGGTTGACCGCGATGACCCGGTCCCAGGCCTCCGGGGCGACCTCGGCGACGCCGCCGAACATCGAGATGCCGACGTTGTTGTGCAGGATGTCGAGGCCGCCGAACGCCGCGACGCAGCCCGCGACGGCGGCCTTCACGTCCCCGTCCTGGGAGACGTCGGCGAGCGCAGTCTCGCAGACGCCGCCTTCGGCGAGGATGACGGCGCGCGTCTCGGCGACGGCCTCCTCGCCGATGTCGACCGCCATCACCTTGGCGCCGGCCCTGGCGAAGGCGATCGCCGCCGCCTTGCCGTTTCCGATGCCGGGCCCGCTCGACCCCGCGCCCATCACCAGGGCGCACTTGCCGGCGAGCTTCGTCATCGCTTCGCGATCGCTTCCGGCGTTCCTAGAGCGTCGGAATGTTGGTCAGGGGCGTGCCCATCCACTTCTCATTGAGGCGCGAGATGTTGCCGTTCTGGATGTTGAACATCATGAAGGTGTTGATCCATTGCAGCAGATCGCTCTCGCCGCGCGCGACGCCGGCGCCATACCAGAACTTCAGGAGCGAGAACTTTTCCTCGAAATTGCGATCGGGAAAGCGCTTGTAGATGGTCGCCGCGATGGCCGGCGTCGTCACGAGCGTCTGCGACTGCCCGGCGATGAGCGCCGCCGTCGCCGCCGAATCGTCGTCGAAGCGCATGATCTGGGTGTCCTTCGGCGCGTTGGCGTTGAGCGCCAGTTCGGCGGCGGAGCCGCGCGTCGTCGCGATGCTCTTGCCGCTCAAGGAGGCGAGATCCTTCACCGCGACGGTCTTCGGGCCGATCACGACCGAGCCGGTCGTCCCGTAGGGCGTCGAGAACCAGATCGACTTCGCGCGCTCGGGCGTGATGGCGAAGGTCGCCATGATGATGTCGACGCGATTCGTCGTGAGATAGGGAATCCGGTTCGCCACCGTCGTCGGGACGATCTCGAGCTGCACGCCGAGGTCTTTCGCCAGAAGTTGCGCCGTCTCGACTTCCTGTCCCGTCGGTTGCTGCTTCTCGTCCTGGAAGCCATACGGCGGCGAATTCACGTCGATCCCGATCAGGATCTTGCCGCGCTTCAGGATCTCGTCGAGCCTTTGCGCCTGCGCCCCGTGCGACATCGCCAATGCCGGTGCGATCGTAAGCAGCACGGCCAGGAACCGCTTCAACGTGCGTGAAAGCATCTCGTCCTCCCCTTGTCGCGACGGCTGGCCGCCACGCGCCCTGCGAGCGGTGCGTCGCTTGTCTTGAGCCGCGAACGCCGCCGCGGACCGATGGATCAAAGCATGAATGGCTAATGCCCGCAACAGTCAATCTTTCCGACCCCACCTTGGCCGTCGACGGGGAGGGTGCGGGCCGCTAGGGTACGGCGCGTGTCCAGCCACGGGAGGCAGGCTGAGCGATGAAAGCGGGCATTCTGGCATCCGGCGCGGTCCTGGCCATCGGCGTCGCGACCGCCGCGCAGGCGCAGCGCGCCGATTGCGACGCCTTGTGGGAGCAGCGCAACGCGATCTTCAAGTCGGCGGGGTATTGCTTCAAGACCAGCGACGCGATTCGGCGCTTCGGGAATGCCGGCTGCCGGTACGACGACCCCGACGACGTTCCGCTGTCGGCCCGGGATCGCCGGATCGTCGCGGACTTGCAGGCCGCCGAGCGGCGCTACGGCTGCCGGCGCTAGGCGGGGCGAGAGCCGGAGCGCCGAGGCCGGCTCCCTTCACGCCAGCGTCGCCTCGTAGAGGGCGAGCAGCCGCTTCCAGTGGCGTTCGGCGCCCTTCGCGTCGTAGACGCCATGATCGGGCACCGCCCAGCCGTGGCTCATGCCGACGTAGTTCTCGATGATGTGGTCGATCTCGGCGCGGCGCAGGACTTCGGCGAGGCGGGCCGATTGCTCGGGCGGAAAGCTGCCGTCGACGCCGGCGCTGCCGACATAGACGAACGCCTTGATCGCGGGGACGACGAGATGCGGGCTGTCGGGGTTGTCGCTCGCGAGGTTGCCGCCGTGAAAGCTCGCCGCGGCCGCGATGCGGTCGGGGTAGGCGGCGGCGGCGGTGAGCGCGCGGCCGCCGCCCATGCAATAGCCGACGACGCCGATCTTGCCCGTCGCGCCCGCCCTGTCGAGGGCGTCGATGAAGGCGGCGCCGTCGCGCCGGGTCAGCTCCTGCGTCGTCGCCTGCATCATGCCCATGATCTCGGCGCGGCGGGCGGGATCGGAAAAGGTGGTCTTGGCGTCGAACGGGCCGTAGGCGCCGGCGCGGTAGAAGAGGTCGGGAACCAGCACGACGTAGCCCGCGCCGGCGAGCCGCTCGGCCATGCCGTCGAGGGCGGGGCGCGGCCCGAAGGCGTCCATGTAGAGGATCACGCCGGCCTGCGCACCGTCGGCGCGCGGACGCGGCGGCGCGAACAGGCCGGCTCGCGCGGTCCCGTCCGCGGTGACGATGTCGATCTCCTGCTTTGCCATCACGGTCTCCTGTCTTTGCGTCGTGCGCTTCAGGGGGCGAGCCCCCGCCGGTCGTCATGCAGCGCGATCCAGAACGCCACCTGCGCCACGATCCCGGCCGCGACCAGCACGGCGGCGGAAGCGAAGGCCGGCTCCGCGCCGAGCCCGGCGAGGGACGTGCAGAGCGCGCCGATGGCCATTTGCGTAAAACCATAGAGCCCCGCCGCCGATCCGACCACCTTGGGGTCGACGCTCACCGCCTTCGTCAGGGCGGCCGGGCTCGCCATGCCGGCCCCCAGGGTGAACAGGAGCATCGATCCGACGACGGTCGGCACGCTCGCATGGCCGAGAAGGACCGAGACGAGAAAGGTCAGCGCGCCGAAGACGCTGAGGAGGTTCGCCCCGACCATCAGCCGCTCGATCGGCAGCACGCGCACGAGGCGGGTTGCGAGAACGCTGCCGACCGATACGCCGACGATCAGCACGGCGAGGTAGAGTCCGACCGCCTGCGGCGGCTGATGCAGATCCTCGGTGAAGATGAAGGGCGCGGCGGCGATGAAGGCGTACATCGACGTCGTCGCGCAGCCGCCGCCGACGGCGAAGCCGAGAAAGGCGCGCGAGCCGAGAAGGCGCCTGTAGTCGTCGGCGAGGATCCGGGCGCTCAGCGTTCCCGTCGGCTGGCCCGTCTCCGGCAGGTAGCGCGCCGCGAGCAGCATCGTCACGACACCGAGTGCCGAGAGGCCGAGGAGGATGAAGCGCCAGCCGAGGGTCGCGGAAATCGCGCCGCCGACGATCGGCGCGAGACCCGGCCCGACGGTGAGGGCGAGGTTCATCATGGCGAGACGGCGGACGGCGTCGGTCGGGGCGGCCGTGTCGCGCACGATGGCCCGGCCGATGACCAGTCCGGCGCAACCGCCGAAGGCCTGCAGCAGGCGCGCCGCGACGAGGGTCTGGACGCCGCCCGCGAAGGCCGCGCCGAGGCTCGCGGCCGCATAGAGGGCGAGCCCGATGAGAAGGGCAGGGCGCCGCCCGTAGCCGTCGGAAAGCGGTCCGTAGACGAGCTGGCCGCCGGCGAGCCCGAGGATGTAGAGGCTGATCGTCGATTGCATCGCCGCCTTTCCGGCGCCGAGGTCCTGCGCGGCGGCGGGCAGGGCGGGCACGAAGATGTGCATAGCCAGGGTGCCGGAGAGAGCGAGCAGCACCAGAAGCCAGAGCTTCGGCGCCGGCTTGGCGGCAGGCTCAGCCGACACGGGCCGCGTGTCCGGCGGGCGCCTGAGGCAGGCCGGCGCTCACGCCCCGCCCTCGTCGCCTTGGGCGGCGAGCGCGCTCCGCAGGGCGAGCACATCGTCTTTCGTCGCGGCGTCGAGGCGACCCTCGTCGAGGAGCACGTGGACATGGGCCAGCGTCTCCGCGAGCGCCATGGTCATGACGCCGTCGAGGTTGCGGTTGAAGAGCCGGTCGACGAGCACGCGGACCGTCGCCTCGCGGCCGTTGCAGCTCTCGACGATGAGCGCGCAGCGCGCCGCATGATGCGCCTTCAGTTCCGCGATGCGCTGCCGGGCGCCGCGAAACGGCAGGCCGTGACCCGGCAGGACGAGGGTCGGATCGGGCAAGGTGCGATCGAGCGCGTCGAGGCTGGCGAGATAGTCGCTCAGGGGCCGGGTCTGAAGCTGGTCCGCCCAGGTTCCGACGAAGGGCGAGATCCGGCTGAGGATCTGGTCGCCGGCGATGAGGATGCCCTCGGCCTCGCAATGGAGCAGGACGAGGGCGGGGGAATGGCCGGCGCCCGTCGACACGCGCCATCGCCTGCCGCCGATCGTCAGCTCGCCGCCCGCGTCGATCGTCGCGGGGCTGTCCGGGATCGGACCGACATATTCGCTCGCGCGCCAGCGGCTCCGCCCAAGCCGCGCCGCCTCCTCCGGGGGGCAGCCGAGCCATCGGTAGTGGCTTCTCATCCGCTCCGTGCGATCGGTTGCGTCCTCGGCCATGCTCCGCCTCAGAGCCGCAAGCTCCGGCGGCGACATCAGGACCTCGCATCCCGTCTCGCGGGCGAGCCAGCCTGCGGCGCCGGAATGGTCGACGTGATGGTGGGTCACGAGCAGCCGCTTAAGCCGCGACCGCCCGCCGATGCGCTGCAAGAGCGCCTGCCAGTCGGCGCGCGTGCGCGCATCGTCGATGCCGGCATCGACGGCGAGGAAGCCGTCGCCGTCGCGCAGCAGGAACGCGTTGACGTGGTCGAGGGCGAACGGAAGCGCGAACCGGGCCCAGAAAATGCCGTCGAAGACCTCGACCATCTCACCCGGCGCGGGCGGCTGGGCGAACGGAAACTCTGTCATGAACGTCGCTCCGGCGGCGATCCTAGGAGCCGGACCTCCGACCGCCTTCCCTCCGGTGGCGACGACGGACCCTTTCCACGAAGACCTGTCCCGCACGAGGCGGGGGCATCGCCATGCTTACCGTGAACCATGCGGCCCTGTCGATGAACCCCGTCGCCGCCGCCAGCGCCCCGGCCGCGCCACCGCCGCCGAACCCCGGCCGGCAGCAACGATTGTCTCCTTTGATGTCGTGGCGAGGCACCCTAAATTCCGTCTCGGGAGTTCTCCCTTCAGCGGATCCCCCCGCGCGGCGCGCCCTGGCGCGCCTTCAGGTCTCTGTCGGAGCCGGATAACCTTGCCGAAGCCGTCCCTGCGGTTCCATCTGCGCGAGCGCACCGCCATGGCGCACGCCGCCCTCGATGCCGCCGTGGGCGACTTCAATTCGCGCGCGGCGTACGGGCGCTACCTCTTGAGCCTCCTCGCCTTCCGCGAGCCGGTCGAGGCGGCGCTCGCCGCGACCGCCCTGCCGGCCTTCCTCCGGGACTGGCGCCCGCGCCCGATCGCGGCCGACATCCGGGCCGACATGGCCGATCTCGCCCTTCAGGCCCCGGCTACGACGGTTCCGAGCCGCGACCTCCTCGACGCGCTGCGGAACCCGTCCCGGCTCCTCGGCACCCTCTACGTTCTCGAAGGGGCGTCGCTCGGCGCGCGGCTCCTCTGCCGGCGGGCCGCGGCGCTGGGGCTGTCCAGCCGCTTCGGGGCGCGCCACCTGGCGCTGCAAGCCGAGGACAAGCTCGGCTGGCGGCAATTCGTCGAGATCCTGGAGGGCCACGACCGGATCGAGATCGAGGCCGCGGTCGATGCCTCGAACGCCGCCTTCGCGCGCGCGCAGCGCGCCTTCGCGAAAGGGCCCGATGGACTATAGCCGCCGCGTCGACCTGACGAACTGCGACCGCGAGCCGATCCACGTTCCGGGCAGCATCCAGCCGCATGGCTGCCTCCTCGCCTGCGACACGGCGGGCGGGACGGTGCTGCGCCATTCCGCCAACGCCGAGGCCCTGCTCGGCATCGCAGGCGATCCGAACGGCAAGCTCCTCGACGAGGTGCTCGGAGCGGAGGCGGCGCACGCGGTCCGCAACGCCCTCGCCCGCTCGACCGAAGCGGCGCGGGCCGCGCTCCTGTTTCATCTCGCGCTGCCGTCGGGACGAGCTTTCGACGTCGCCGTGCACCGCTTCAAGTCGACGGCGATCGTCGAACTCGAGCCGGCGCGCGGGGAGATCGCGCAGCCGATCGAGCTCGTCCGCGCGCTGATCGGGCGCATCTCCGCGCTGTCGAACGTCGAGCGGCTTCTGCGCGACACCGCGCGGCTGATCCAGGCGATGCTCGGCTACGATCGCGTCATGGTCTACGAGTTCGCCGCATGACGGCTCCGGCAAGGTGGTAGGCGAGGCAAAGCGCGGCGATCTCGAAAGCTTTCTCGGCCAGCACTTCCCGGCGAGCGACATCCCGCAGCAGGCCCGCGCGCTCTACCTGCGCAATACGATCCGCATCATCTCCGACGTCGATTTCAAGCGCATCCCGATCGTGCCCGAATTCGACGCCTCGGGCGAGCCCCTCGATCTCTCCTACGCGCATCTGCGCAGCGTCTCGCCGATCCATTGCGAGTACCTGCGCAACATGGGCGTCGGCGCGTCGATGTCGATCTCGATCGTCGTCGACGGGGCGCTCTGGGGCCTCATCGCCTGCCACCATTACGAGCCGCGCACGCTGTCCATGGCCGAGCGCGTCGCCGCCGAGATGTTCGGCGCAGTTCTTCTCCCTGCATCTCAACGCCTTGAAGCAGAAGCACAAGCTCGAGGCCGGCGACGCGGGCCCGGCAATCCCTCGACCGTTTTCTGCAGCTCGCGGCGAGGGCGAGCGACATCGACGCGATCCTCCGCGAGAATCTCCAGGATTTCGATACCCTCGTGCCCTGCGACGGCATCGGCCTTTGGCTGCACGGGCGCTGG
The DNA here is from genome assembly GCA_963754975.1 of uncultured Alphaproteobacteria bacterium. Taxonomy (GTDB): domain Bacteria; phylum Pseudomonadota; class Alphaproteobacteria; order Rhizobiales; family Beijerinckiaceae; genus Microvirga. Next base: position 123,752 of record CAVWII010000008.1, read on the forward strand.
AACGGCCTCGGCGCGACGCCGCCGGAGGCCGCCCTTCCGAGTCTGACGCGCTTTGCCGAATCGGTCGCCGAGGGCCGCGTCTTCGCGACGCATTGCCTTGCGGTGCATCTGCCGGACGCGGAGGACTATTCGGCCGCCGCCTCGGGGGTGCTCGCCGTGCCCCTGTCGCAACGGCCGCGCGACTACCTCTTCTTCTTTCGCAAGGAACTCGTGCGCACCCTCGACTGGGCCGGGAACCCGGAAAAATCCTACGAGACCGGCCCGCTCGGCGACCGGCTGACGCCGCGCAAGAGCTTCGCGATCTGGAAGGAGACGGTGCGCCGCCAATCCGCGCCGTGGACGGACGAGGAGCGCGAGATCGCGGAGGCGACTCGCGTCGCCCTCGTCGAGGTCGTGCTCCGCCACAGCGAGCTTCTGGCCGACGAGCGCGCCAAGTCCGAACTGCGCCAGCGCATCCTCAACGAGGAGCTCAACCATCGGGTCAAGAACATCCTCGCGATCATCAAGTCGCTCGTCACGCATCCGAGCCGGGACAGCGAGACGCTTGCCGGCTACGTCGAGTCCCTGCGCGGTCGCATCCAGGCGCTCGCCTTCGCGCACGATCAGGTCGTGCGCGGCGACGGCGGCGGCTCCCTCGCCGACCTCCTCGGCGCCGAACTGACGCCCTATCGCGATCCGGGCTCGACCATCGTGCTCGAGGGGCCGCAGGTCTGGCTCGACGCCCGCGCCTTCTCGGTGATGGCGCTCGTCCTGCACGAGCTCTCGACGAACGCGGCGAAATACGGCGCGCTCTCCCGCCCCGGCGGGACGCTCGCGATCCGCTGGCGCTTCGACGGCGGCGGCGCCTGCGAGATCGATTGGCGGGAGATGGGCGGTCCGGCGGTCTCGCCGCCGAGCCGTTCGGGTTTCGGCACGGTGCTGATAGACCGCAGCATCCCCTTCGATCTCGGCGGCGAGAGCGAGGTGCACTACCGGCCCGGCGGCGTCGAGGCGAGGTTCCGGATTCCGGCGCGGCACGTCTCACCCGGCAGAACGGCGGCTTCGATCCCGGCCCGGAAGGCGCAAGCGGCGCCGCACGGCATCCTGGAAGCGGATCTCCGCGGCACCCGCATCCTCGTCGTCGAGGACCAGTTGCTCATCGCGATGGATCTCGAAAAGATGCTCGGCGACCAGGCCGTCACGGAAATCGTGACCGCGGCCTCGGCCACCGAAGCGCTCGCGCGGCTGCGCGCCTTCACGCCGGACGTCGCGATCCTGGACGTCAATCTCGGCGCCGAAACCTCCATGCCCGTCGCGGCGGAGCTGACGCGGCGCGATATCCCGTTCGTGTTCGCGACGGGGTACGGCGACCGCTCGATCATCCCGCAGGAGTTCGTTGCGGTGCCGGTGGTGCGCAAGCCCTACGACGCGGCCGCCATCGTCAGCCAGCTCTCGCAGCTCCTCGGCCGCGCCACGCGGTAACCGTAACCGCGGCCGCAGGCTCTTCCGGGCGGGTTGCGGGGAGCGGCTCCGTTCGAGCCAGGCGCACGCCCGTAGCGGTTACCGCCCCCCAAGGCCGAAATTGCGCGCATCATACGACTTCCCGACAGGGATCGCCGATGCTCCGTCAGGAGGCTGCCATGGAGCACGCCCAGGCGCGCGGCCTCGCGCGGTTGATGCTTCGCTGGCCCGAGCGCCGGGCGGAACTTCGGCGCAAGGCGGCCCACGACGCCCACCTCCTCGCCCTCTGCGAGGCCTACGAGGCGGCCTGCGGGGCGGCCGAGTATTGGGCGAAGGAGCGGCCCCCGCTCGGCCCCGATCGGGCCGCGGAGTATCGTGACCTTGCGTCAGATACCGAGGAGGATATCCTGAATCGGATTTCCTGAGGCGCGCCTATCTTCGAGGAAACCGATGAATTCGGGCCGAGCGCTAAGCCCCCGCCGCGAGCGGCCGTCCGCCGATGCGGTTCGCGCCGCGCTTGACGGGCTCGTCACCGGCCGGGCGCTGCGGCTCTCCGAGCGCAACCGCCGCTTCCTCGCCTTCGTCGTCGCGGAGACGCTCGCGGGGCGGGGCGAACGCATCAAGGCGTATGCGATCGGCGTCGACGTGTTCGGGCGCGACGAGACGTTCGATCCCGGCACCGATCCCATCGTGCGCATCGAGGCGACGCGCCTGCGCTCCGCGCTTGCGGCCTATTACGACGGCCCGGGCGCCGAGGATGCGCTCAGGATCGTGATGCGGCCGGGGAGCTACATGCCCGAGTTCGAATGGGCAGCGCCGGCGACGACCGCCGTTTCAGAAGAGCTTTCGGCGGAGCCGCGACCGCGACGCAGCGCCGTCGTCGTCGTTCACCGGACCGATCCAGCCGAGCGCTGCGCCGCGACGCGGGGCGAGCTTCTCGTCGAGGCGATCGTGAAGCGCCTCGTGGGGAGGCGGGTTCGCGTCTTCCTGCCGCCGCCGCCGGAGCGCGTCGCCGCGAGGGAGGCGATCCACGCGCTGCTCGACGACCCCGGCGACGTCTACGCCCTCGACGTCACGGTGCACGCAATCGCCGGCGGCAGCCGCTACGGCTGGTTCCTGTCCGATCTGCGCAGCGGCGAGGTCCGCGGATCCGACACCGTCGACCGCGCCGATGACGTCGTTCCCGCCGCGGCGACCATCGATGCCCTTGCCGAAATCGCCGCGGCTTGCGTTGCCTCCGCGATCGCGTGAGCGGCGTCGCGGTCTTTTTCGCGACCTTCTAGTTTACCTCCGCGCGCGCATCGGTAAGCTCGCCGGTGCGCCGTCGAGAGGCCGCCGGAGACATGAGCATGGATGCCGCCGCCATCGTCAAGCGCTTCCGGGTCCGGGGCGGCCGCAGGTTCCGCCTCGACGACTTCGACGCTGCCGACACCGCGGGCCTCGACATCAAGAAGGACGAGGCGAAGGAGCTTTTGGCGGTGGGGACGAAGCGGCTGCGCGAATTGCAGGAACGACTCTATGCGGAGGGGCGCTGGTCGATCCTCGTCGTGCTGCAAGGGATGGACGCGGCCGGGAAGGACAGCGTGGTCGAGCACGTCATGTCCGGCGTCAACCCGCAGGGATGCGTCGTCACCCCCTTCAAGGCCCCGAGCGTGGCGGAGCTGCGCCACGACTTCCTCTGGCGGACCGCCATCGCGCTGCCGGAGCGTGGGCATGTCGGCATCTTCAACCGGTCCTACTACGAGGAACTTCTGGTCGTCCGCGTGCATCGTGACATCCTGGACAGGGAGAACCTGCCGCCGGAACTCGTCACGGACGCGATCTGGGACGAGCGCTTCGCGAGCATCCGCAACTTCGAGAAGCACCTTGTGCGCAACGGCACGGTGGTGCTGAAGTTCTTCCTCAACGTTTCGTGGGGCGAGCAGCGCCGCCGCTTCCTCGAGCGCATCGACGAGCCGGAGAAGAACTGGAAGTTCAACCTCGGAGACGTCGCCGAGCGCCAGCTCTGGTCGGAATACATGGCGGCCTACGAAGACGCGATCCGGCACACGGCGACGAAGCGCTCGCCCTGGTACGTGGTGCCCGCCGACAACAAGTGGTTCTCGCGCCTGTTCATCGCCGCAACGATCGTCACCCGCCTCGAGAAGCTCGATCCAAAATTCCCGACGGTCGACGCGGAGGCGCGCGCTGCGATGGCCAAGGCGAGGGAGGCTCTCGCTGCCGAGGAGGAGGCGCAGCCGCCAAAGAAGGCGAAACCGAAAAAGGCCGCCGAGGGCGACTGACGAACGCTCCCCCCTTGCGGGGCAAGAGCGGCATCCGTTCACGCTAGAATCACGCTCAAGCGCTGTCATTCCGGGGCCGCGAAGCGGAGCCCGGAACCCATGAACACCGCCGTCTGCGCACCGTCGCGCGCCGTCTGTGTCGTCGCGTTTAGGGATCCCGGGCTCCGCTTCGCAGCCCCGGGATGACGGAGCCGGGGACTGGGTCATCTTGAACGGATTTTGCGCCAGCGGATGCACACATCTCGCTGAAAGGGCACGCTTCTCGAAAACGATCCCAGCGCCCTCACCCTGAGGAGCGGCGGACCGTCAGGTCCGCGGCGTCTCGAAGGAGGCTCCAGAAAGCTCGGAAACGCCCGTCGCAGAACATCGGCGTCGGAGGTTCCGGCGTTTCCTGGAGCCTCCTTCGAGCACGGCCGCTGCGCGGCGTCCTCAGGATGAGGCTTCGAACCGCGCCGCACCCGTTCAACAGAGAGGGGTGCATACGCCAGCCGCCGGCGGGCGGAGGCATCACGCCGGGTTGAGCGGCGGGAGAGCCGTCGCGCCGGCCGTCGCGGCGGAGGTGAGGCGAGGCCGCAGCCGCCCGACTTCGCGTGCGAGGTCGGCGCCATCCTGCGGCGACCAGGCGGTGTCGCCGCGAAAAAGGCTTCGTTCGAGGCGATCCGCCAACGGCCCGAGTTGCGCGTCGTTCCGCACCGCCCGGCCCGACTCCGGCGGCAGGCGTTCGAGCCAGGCGCCGAGCGCGCGGTAGGTTGCGGCCGCGCCGCCGCTCACGGCTGTGCGGCACAGAACGGCCCGCGCGGACGCTTCCGATTCCGCGAAGCGGCGCCGTCGCTCGCGATCGAGCGCGAGAAGCTTCGGCACCAGCGCGCGCAGCAAGAGCACGAGCGCCGCCGCGGCGAGGGCGGCTGCGCCGATCCGCACCCATCTCGTGGCCGGATCGGCCGCCTGCCTCGCCGCGGACGGCGCGGCGGGCGCGACTGTTACGCGGACGCCCGGCAGGGTCTCGGCGCGCGCGGTCCCGTCGTCGAGGTCCCACCAGGGCTGCGTCAGCGCCGGCAGGTCGTAGCGGCCCTCCTTCTCGAAGACGTAGGTCACCCTGTCGTTGCGCGAGCCATGGACCTCTCCGCGATTGACCCGGTCCTCCGCCTGCGGCGGGTCGACGTAGACGCGGACGCCGTCCGGCGCGGTGAAGGCGAAGTCGGCCATGCCGAGCGCCGGAACGCCCGCGGCTTCCCGTCGAATCGTGCGCGTCAGCGCGCCGCCGGGCTCCAGCGACGCTGCGGCCGGGTCGGGTTACCACGTCTGCGCCGCGCGCACCGTGTTCGCGGCCAGCACGGGGCCGGACGCGTCGATGCCGGGCGGGACTGTCACCGCGAGTTGCGCCTTCTCGCCCGAGGCCACGCCCGCCGGATCGCCCGCCGCGTCGAGGAGCGTGACCTGCGCGCCCGGGATCTCGACGGTCCCGCCGCGGCGCGGAAAGACGACGAACTCGAAGCGCTGGCCCGACATAGGCCTCGCCGTCGATGCGGTCCGTCGTCGTCACGGCCTGGGTCTCGAAGCGCAGGATCTGCGCGCCCGGCGCATCGCGCGATCCGCGACCCGCGGCGGCCGCGGCATCGCGCCCGGAAACAGAACGTCGACGAGGAGCCGCACCGGCTGACCGATGACGGCGCCGCTCGCCGGGTCGAGCGTCGTGCGCACCACCACGCTCCGGCGCGGCGCGCGCGGCGAGCGGCGCCAGGAGCGCGAGGAGAAGAAGCCCGCGCCCGATCGTCCTCACGGCTTCGCCTGCGGGGGCGGCGCGGTGCCGGCAGGCGCCGCCGATTGAAGCTGATAGGCGAACTTCACTCTCAGGAAGTCGGCGGGCCTGCGTCTGCACACGCTTGAGCCAGAGCGCACGGACGGCTTCGTCCGACATGGACGGCGCATCGCCCTTCACGACCGTGTTCCTCGCCGCCTTTCTTCGTCCTTGTCGAAGACGATCTGGTCGGGCGTCGGATTCGGTGTTGTCCGTCTCGCCGCCCGTCGCCTTCTTGCGTTCGCCGCGGATGCGGGCGATGTCGCGGTTCGCGCTCGCGTCCGGCCAGCCGGGCCGCAGCGCGAGGGCGCGGTCGTAGCGCTTCATCGGCGTCCTCGTAGCTGGCCGAGCATGACGAAGCGCATTGCCCTGGTCGTAGGCGCTCTCGGCCGTGTCGGCGCCGCCGAAGGCTCTGCGCGGCGCCCTCGAAATCGCCGGCGCGGAACAGCGCGACGCCGCGCCAGAGCGGATCGCGAAACGCCTCGCGCCGCATCGGCCGGCCGCTGCCGTGCCATCAGCACGCGCCCGCGCTGATCCGCCGTCAGGAAGAGATCGCGCACAGCCGAACTCGTAGCCGGCGGCGCAGCAGCGAGGACGGTCGCCGCCGCGACGACGGACGTAGGGGGCCAGGCAGCGTGACGGCGCGCGTTCTCATGGCAGCACCCATCCGCGCCGGAACCAGAGCAGGGTCAGCAGAGCGAGAAGCGGCATCAGCCAATAGCCGGCCTCCTTCCAGTGCTGGCCCTCGCCCGCGATGTCGCGCCGTGCGCCCGACGCGGTCGAGCCGGCGCGGCGACGTCGCGACGTCCCCTGGTCGACGTCGTCGCGATCGAGATCGGCATCGAAGCGCCCGCGCCGCATCGGCGAGCGCCGCTCGCATCCTGATTCGGGCGGCACCATCGCGAGGATCGTCACCGGGAGCCGGCGGCTCCGCCGACGGGGCGGCGACTCGCTTCGCCGGCGGCGCCGTCGGCCATGACGAGGATCGAGCCGCCATCGCCCGTTGCCGGCGAGCACGCGGCTCGCCAGGGCGAGGGCCGCGGCGAGGTCGTCGCCCTCCTTCGGCATGATCTCGCGGCGACAGCGCCTTGGCCATCGCAGCGACGGCACGCGCTGTCCGGCGTCGGCGGCAGGACGAGATGCGTCGAGCCGGCATAGGCGACGAGCGCCGGTCGCGGCGCCTTCCCGCGCCGCCAGGAGGTCGGAGAGCTTCTGGCGCGCACGGTCGAGCCGCGTCGGCGCGAGATCGCCGGTCAGTCATCGACGGCGTCACCTTCAGCACGACCGACGACCGGCGGCTTCGCGTCGGCGAAAGGCGAGGGCTCGCGCTGCCAGGCCGGGCCCGCCGACCGCGATCGCTGCCGAGGATCCAGACGCCAGGAGCAAGGCGCCGTCGGCGTGATCGCGCGCGCGGCCGGTCGGTCGCCGACGAGGAGATGGCGCAGCAGAGCTCGGGATCGATCACGCGGCGCCAGGTGTCCGCCGCGTGTCGGAGGCTCGTCGCTCGAGCAACCAGAGCGCGAGCCGCAGGAAGCAGCGGCAGCAGCCAGAGCGGCCGCTCGAAATGGAAGGCGGCGAGCGCCTCGATCATCGGCGGCGCTCCCGCGAGCGGCGGCGCGTCCGGAGCGAGCCGCCGCCGGCGCCGGAGGAGACGCGCGGCCTGCGCGAGCATCGAGAGGATCAGTCGCCGCGGCGAGCGGCATCCAGTAGATGTCGCGCTCGGCCGGAAGCGTGACCGTGTCGATGTGGCGCGTCTCGATCTCGTCGAGGCGCGCGTAGATGTCGCGCGAGCTCGGCGCGGTCGAGGGCGCGGAAGAAGCCGCCGCCGGTCGCTTCGGCGACCTCCTTCAGCGCCTTCTCGTCGAGCTTGTCCTCGCCGGCCGCCGCCGGATCGCCGATCGCGACGGTGTGGATGACGATGCCCTTGTCCTTCGCCACGCCCGCGGCCTCCGCCGGCGGGCACCTTGCTCGCGGTGTCGTTGCCGTCGGTCAGCGCGATGATCGTCTTCGCCTTGACCGTGCTGCTTGGTCGAACAGCCCGATGCCGAGGCCGATGGCGTCGCCGAGGGCCGTGCGCGGCCCGGCCATGCCGACGGCGGTCTCGTCGAGGAGCGTGCGGCGCGAGTTCGAGATCGGTCGTGAAGGGCACGAGCGCGAAGGGCGCATCGCCGAAGACGACGACGCCGACCCGGTCGCCCTTGCGCCGCGAGAGGAAGTCGCCGAGCACCTGCTTCACGGCGGCGAGGCGGTCGACCGTCTTGCCCGACGCATCGACGAAGTCCTTGGTGTCCATCGAGCCGGAGAGATCGACGAGGAGGAGCAGGTCGCGGGTCGGCAGATCGCGATGCAGGGGCGGCTCGATCCATTGCGGGCGCATCAGCGCCGGCAAGGACGAGGAGCCAGCAGAGCGCGAGCGACGAGCAGAGGCTGGGCGTGCCCGCGGCGCGCGACGACGCCGCTCCGGTGCGGCTCCTGTCCCGTCAAGGCGACGAGGCGATCGAAGAAGGGCACGCGCAGCCCGGCGCGCCGATCCGCATGGGCGGGCAGGAGGAGCCACGCCGCGATGCGGCAGGGGAGCGAGAAGCGCGAGCCAGGGATGGGCGAAGGCGAGCATGCTCAGCCTCCCCCGCTCGCGCGGCGGCGCCGTGGCCGCGGACCCAGATCCGCGCCTGCGCGAGGAGGGTCTCGCGGATCGCTCCGCGCTCGCGCGGACCGGCCTTCATAGGCGGCGGCGAGCGTCAGGCCGATCGCGGCCGCGTCGAAGTCGCGGCCGCCGGTCTCGGCGAGAAAGCGCGTCCAGGCGGCGCCGGTGAGCGACGCCACCCGCTCGCGCGGATAGGCGACGAGCGCGGCGCGCTTCATCACGGCGGAAACTGCTTCGATCGCAGCCGCCTGCGTTCGCCATGGCGTCGATTTCAGCGAGGGCCGCGCGGCGATAGGCGTTCGCGCGATAGCGCTCGATCGCCCGCCAGGCCGCGATGGCGATTGCGGCGAAGAGGCCGGCGGCGACGATCCACAGGCCGGCGCCGGCGGCCAGAACGGACATCGCCGGCGGCAGGGCGAGATCGCGCAGGTTGGCGAGGCTGCCGGGGTCGCCGCTCATCGCGCCGGCCCCGCTCGCCGCGGCAGCGCGCTGCTCGATCCGCTGGCCGATCAGTTCGCGCAACTGCATCGGCGACGTCGCGGTCGGTCGAGATCGGCAGCACCGGGATCGCGCGCTCGCGCGACAGCGCCGCAAGCCGCGCGCGCCAGTCGGCCTGCTCCTCGGCGAAGCGGTGCGCGCAGGGTGGCGGAGGCAGATCGACCTCGATCTGCGCGCTCGCCCGGAGGCGAAGACGGCGCACGCCGACATCCGGGCAGCTGCTGACTCCGAGCGGATCGTGAACGAAGACGGCGAGGACGTCGTTATGCGGCGCAGATGCGCGTGACGAGCCGCTGCGTCTCCGTCGTCGGCGCCGGCGACGTCGGAGATCAGGCAGACGAGCCAGTCATGCGTCGCCATCCGGGCGGCGCGGCGCAGGGCCGCGTTGAGCTGCGCCGCGGCCGCCGTCGGAGGCCGCGCCCGTGGCGAGCGCGGCGTTCTGCCGGACGACCTCGCTGAGAGCACGCGCACGGCGCCCTCGTCGCGCGCCTGCGGCTTGACCTCGACGCATCCCATCGTCGCCGAAGACGACGGCGCCGACGCGGTCGCCGAGCGAGGTGACGCGCCAGGCGGCAAGCGCTGCCGCCTCCGCCGCCGCGACCGATTTCATCGCCCGCCGGCTGCCGAAGAACATGGTGCTGCGCTGGTCGACGAGGAGCAGCACCGGCCGGTCGCGCTCCTCGGAATAGACGCGGACATGCGGGCTGCGCGAGCCGCGCCGTCGCCAGCCAGTCGATCGTGCGGGTGTCGTCGCCCTCGAAATAGTGGCGCAGCTCCTCGAAATTCAGGCCGCGCCCGCGCAGTCGCGAGGCGTGGCGGCCGGCGAGGAGGCTGTGCACCGGCTGGCGCGGCAGGAAGCTGAAGCCGCGGGCGCGATGCTTCAGGCGCAAGGAGGTCGTCGAGCGTGACGAAGGCGCGCGCCGCGCCCGGCAGCCGGCGCCGGCCTTCCGATCGCTAGCTCGTTCCCGCATCAACGCCATGATCGCGCCTCGCTAGGCCGCGACGGCGACCTGCTTCAAGACCTCGTCGATAACGCATCGGCCGTCGACGCCGTCGGCGCCCGCCTCGTAGCTCAGCGACATCCGGTGGCGCAGGCAGTCGTGCGCGACGGCCTGCACGTCCTCGGGCGTGACGTAGTCGCGCCCCTTCAGCCAGGCATAGACGCGGGAGCATTTGTCGAGCGCGAGCGAGCCGCGCGGGCTGGCGCCGATCGCGATCCAGTTCTTGAGCCGGTCGCCGAACTCGGCCGGCCGGCGCGTCGCCGCGATCAGCGCCGACCATGTAGGTCTCGACGACTCCTTCGTCGTCACGCGGTCGATCTCGGCTGCGCGCGTCGAAGACCACCTTCTGCGGGATCGTCGCAAGCGCGGCGCCGGCGTTCTGCGGCGCGGCGGCCTTTCCGCGCGCACGAGCCGCATCACCTTCACCTCGTCGGCATCGGACGGATAGTCGATGCGCACATGCATCAGGAAGCGGTCCATCTGCGCCTCGGGCAGGGGATAGGTGCCCTCCTGCTCGATCGGGTTCTGCGTCGCCAGCACCATGAAGAGCGGCGGCAGGTCGTAGCGCTTGCCGGCGACGGTGACGTGGCGCTCCTCCATCGCCTCGAGGAGGGCCGACTGCACCTTGGCGGGCGCGCGGTTGATCTCGTCGGCGAGGACGAGATTGCCGAAGATCGGCCCCTTGCGGAACTCGAACTGCCCGTCGCTGCGCAGGATCTCGCCGCCCGTCACGTCGGAGGGCAGCAGGTCCGGCGTGAATTGGATACGGCTGAAGTCCGATTCGAGGTTCTTCGAGAGGCTCTTGATCGCCCGCGTCTTGGCGAGGCCGGGCAGCCCTTCGAGGAGGACGTTGCCGTTGGCGAGGAGCGCGATGACGAGGCGCTCGACGACCCGTTCCTGCCCGATGATGTCCCGGTTGATGCGCGCCTGAAGGTCGAGGATGGCATCGCGTATCGCCGACCCGGCGCCTCCGTCCATGAGGTCCGTCCTTCCCGAAGGCTCATCGTGCCCGCTCGCGGCGATAGTGACGATGGGACCGGCCGAGTCAGCCCTGTAACCGTAACGGACTTGCGGGTCGCTCCGCGGCGCCTCCCGCAGATGTGGTTCGCACCGCTCCGCCGCTAGCCTATTGTCCGATCGGGAGCCGCCGGGGGCGGCGCCGCGAGGGTTTCATGCGAAGGTTCGGGATCGCGATCTTGTGTCTCTCGGCCGCCGGCGTCGCCGCCGCGCAGGGGGCGATCGTTCGGCGAAATTCGCCCCTTCTCGGCAATTCCGGCGAGGCGATCGGGGAGGTCTCCGTCGTCGGCACGGCCAACGCGACGCTCATTCGGATCACCGTCGCGGCGGGGGGTCTGACCCCGGGCTGGCATGGCGTGCACTTCCATTCCGTCGGCGATTGCTCGGAACCGGAGCAATTCGCCCATGCGAAGGGGATCGTCGACAATGTCGGTCGCGGCCACGGCCTCCTCAATCCGGACGGGCCCAAGGAGGGCGACCTGCCGAACATCTACGCCGCGCCGGACGGTTCCGTCCGGGCGGAACTGCTCTCCCATGCGGCACGGATGCTCGGGCCGAACGGCCTCGTCGAGGGCGATGGTTCGGCCCTCGTCGTGCATTCCGGCGAGGACGACCAGCTCAGCCAGCCGGTCGGCAATTCCGGCGCCCGCGTCGCCTGCGCCGTTCTGAAATGACGCGAATGGGGCATTTGCGCGCCACGGCCTTCTTCCTCGCGAGCCTGGCGGGTGCCGATCCCGCGCCGGCCGCCGACTGGGTCGTGGCCGAGGTGTCCGGCCAGGCCTGGATCACGTCCCCGGCGGCGCCCGCGAGCCGTGCCGCGGCCGGGGTCACCGTCCAGGACGGCGCCACGATCTCGACCGGCGGAAACGGCCGCGCGATCCTCGGAGGCGCCGATATCACCATCGTCATCGGCCCCAATACGACCCTGTCGCCGCAGGGCACCTCGTTCTGGGGGACGATGAGGCTCGTCCACAGGATCGGCCGCGTCGAGATCGCCACGGAAAGCCGCGGCTTCGGCTCCGTCGAGGTGCAGACGCCGTTTCTCGTCGCTTCGGCAAAGAGCGGCCAGTTCAGCGTGACCGTGTCGGGCCGGAATGCGGCCGTCAGCGTGGCGCGCGGCGAAGTCGAGGTCACCGATCGGCTGAGCCGGCAGGTCTCGACCCTGCGCGCCGGCGAAACGGTGGCGACGCAGGCCTCCCAGGGCCGCGGCCTCGATCTCGGCGGCGCCTCGCCGCCCGCAGAGGTCGAGGCGACGCCCGTTCCGCTGGCAAGGCCGGAAGGCGCGCCGCCGGCGAAGGAGGGCGGGACCGCCGCCCCGGCGCCGCCCGCAGCCGATGCCGGCGGACGGGACGGTCAGAAGGGGGGCGCAGGCCCCAGCCGCTAGCGGAGCGCTTCTCGCCTCTCCCCGCTTGCGGGGAGAGGGTTCGGCCTTCGGCCGAACGAGCGGAGCGAAGCGAAGCGGGGGTGAGGGGGCGGTGCCGGAGGAGGCGCACTTGGGCGCCGCAGCGCCTTCTTCGTCACCGCCCCCTCACCCCCGCCTGCTTCGCAGGCTTGCCGCCTTCGGCGGCCCTCTCCCCGCAAGCGGGGAGAGGCGAACCCGCGTCTCTTATCGGAAAGGTTCACAAGCTCTCAGGATGAGGTCTTTGGGGTGGATTGGGATTTACAAGCCCAACTCCGACGGCGCCGTGGTCTCCCGGGCTCCTTCCTACGGCTTCGGCGGTTGCAGGTCGAGCGGCGGCAGGCCGCCGGGCCCGTCGAGGCCCGGAACGACGAGTTCGTCGAGCTTCTTCTGCACCGCCGCCGGATCGATCTGCACGCCCGAGTTCTTGTAGTGCATCACCATCTGCGGGAACATGATGACGAGGGCGACCATGATGCACTGGATGACCACGAAGGGCACCGCGCCCCAGTAGATCTGGCCCGTCGTGACGGGCTCCATGCGCTTGCCGGTGACGCGGTCGAGATAGGGCTCCTTCGCGGCGACCGAGCGCAGGAAGAACAGCGCAAAGCCGAATGGCGGATGCATGAACGAGGTCTGCATGTTGACGCCCAGCATCACCCCGAACCAGATGAGATCGATGCCGAGCTTCTCCGCCGCAGGTCCGAGCAGCGGGATGACGATGAAGGCGAGCTCGAAGAAGTCGAGGAAGAAGGCAAGCAGGAAAACGAAGATGTTGACGAAGATGAGGAAGCCGACCTGCCCGCCGGGCAGCGACGTGAGCAGGTGCTCGACCCAGACGTGCCCGTTGACGCCGTAGAAGGTCAGCGAGAACACCCGCGCGCCGAGCAGGATGAAGAGCACGAAGGCGGAGAGCTTCGCGGTCGCTTCCGTCGCCTGCTTGACGATGGTGAAGTTGAAGCGGGCCGGATTCTTGTCGAGCCTGCGCTTGATCGCGGCCAGGATGAGCGAGCCGAGCGCGCCCATCGCGCCGCCCTCGGTCGGCGTCGCGACGCCGATGAAGATGGTGCCGAGGACGAGGAAGATGAGCAGCAGCGGCGGCACCATCACGAAGGTGACCTGCTCGGCCATCCGCGACATCAGCCTCAGACCCGTGAAGCGCTCGATCGCGCCGACGACGAGCGCATAGGCCGCACCCGCTGCGACCATCTCCATGATCAGCCCGAGCTTGGCGTAGCCGGAGCGCAGGAGCGTCACGTAGATGCCGACGAGGATCGCGGTCACGACGACGGAACCGATCAGGCGTTTCGCTCCGAGGACGCGGCTCATCAGGGCGCAGATCAGGGCTACGACGGTGGCGACGCAGATCGTCAGGATGACGAAATCGGCGCCGGCGCGGGTGTCGGTCTGCGACAGCACCCAATAGCCGACGATCGCCGAGAAGAGCACCAGGACGCCGAGCTGCCAGACGCCGCGGGCGCCGTCCGGCTCGCGATAGCCGATCGCATCCACCGGAAGGCCCGGCGCCGCCTTCGGATTCACCATCGAGGCGAGGAAGACGTAGACTGCGTAGAGGATTGCCAGGACGAGGCCGGGAACGAAGGCGCCTTCGTACATGTCGCCGACGGAACGGCCGAGCTGATCGGCCATCACGATCAGCACGAGGGATGGCGGAATGATCTGCGCGAGGGTGCCGGAGGCCGCGATGACGCCGGAGGCGAGGCGGCGGTCGTAGCCATAACGCAGCATGATCGGCAGCGAGATGAGGCCCATCGAGATGACGGAGGCGGCGACGACGCCCGTCGTCGCGGCGAGCAGCGCGCCGACGAAGACGACCGCGTAGGCAAGGCCGCCGCGCAGCGTGCCGAAAAGCTGGCCGATGGTGTCGAGGAGGTCTTCCGCCATGCCCGAGCGTTCGAGGATCAGCCCCATGAAGGTGAAGAACGGCACCGCGAGGAGCACCTCGTTGCTCATCGTCTGGTAGATGCGTTCGGGCAGCGCCTGCAGCAGCGGCCAGTCGAGGCGGATCACGTCCGGCGCGAGCGGCGCGAGCTCGACCGCGATAACGAAGAACATCAGCCCGTTGGCGGCGAGCGCGAAGGCGACCGGGTATCCCAGGAGCAGGAACACGACGAGCGAAGCGAACATGATCGGCGCCAGGTTCTGGGCGATCAGGTGAGACATGGGGCAGCTCCGGGGTGAGGGCGGAAGGCGCGCGTGCGGCTAGCGCACGGCGTCGCCGGGCAACTCGCCCGCCTTGTTCGTTTCAGCGAGTTCCTGCAGGAGCCGCTCGGCCTCCGCTTCCGCGGACGCTCCGTGGCCGAGCGCGGCAGCCTCGTCGACGAGGTCGCCGCGCATGATCGCGATCCGCTTGATGAGTTCGCTCAGGCACTGGAAGCCGAGCAGGATGAAGCCGAGGAGGATCACTCCCTTCGCCGGCCAGATTGCGAGACCGCCCGCATTCGTCGACACCTCGCCCGACTGGTAGGAGCGGATGAAGAACGGGAAGGACAGATAGACCATGACGATGACGAAGGGGGCGAGGAAGAACAGGTGTCCGAAGACGTCGATCGAGTCCCGTCCGCGCTTCGAGAGCCGGCTCGAGAGGATGTCGATGCGGATGTGCTCGTTCGCCTTCAGGGTCCAGGACGAGCACAGCATGAAGACCGCGCCGAACAGGTACCATTGCAGTTCGAGCCAGGCATTCGACGAGGTCCCGAAGACCTTGCGGATGATGGCGTTGATCGCGGAGACGAGGACCGCCACCAGGATGGCCCAGGCGACGACCTTGCCGATGCGGACGTTGATGCCGTCGATCAGGCGGCTGATCTGGAGCAATCCTGACACGCGCTGACCTTCCCGCCGGGCCGCCCGCGCCCGAGCGCATGGCTGGCATGTTCTTGGTGAATTTGCAGCTTAAGGCGTGTTAGCCGATCGGAAACGGCGAAACAAGCGCTCCTCTCGGCTAAAGGGCCCTCGAACCTTCCCATAGGTGAGGAGGGCGTTCGCCCTCCCTCGGGCAGGCGCGGGGGTCAGGTGACGGCGTTCCGGCCGGCGGATTGCGGCGGGCCCTTCGCCGCGGCCGGCGGCGGTTCGGCGGCGCCGATGGCGGATTCGAGAAGCGTGCGGAGCGAGGTCCGAAGGTGGTCCTCAAGGCGGGCCTCGGCGGACGCGAACGCGCGCGATTGGAGGGCGGCAAGGATCTTCAGGTGCTCCGACAGGGCGACCCGGTAGCGGCCGATCTCGTCGTCCTTCCGCCATTGATAGTGGTAGTGAAAGACGAACGAGACGACGTCGTAGAAGCTCTCGACGAAGCGGTTCTCGAGTTGCCCGACGAGAAAGCGGTGGAACCGGCGGTCCATCTCGGGGAATTGGCGGACGATCTCATCCCCCGCCGCCGCCATCGCGCGATGCGCGGCGGCGAATGCGTCGATCTCGCGCCAGATCGGGTCGTCCCCGTCGCGGCCGGCGAAGAGCCTGATCGCTTCGATCTCGAAGGTCCGCCGCGTGGCGGCGAGCTCGCGGGCGAAGGAGGCGTCGAAGGCGCAGAGCCGCCAGCCGCCGCGCGGCGCCTTTTCGACGAGGCCGTAGCGGGAGAATCCGATGAGGAACTCGCGCACGCTCACGGTGCTGGTGCCGACATTTCTCGCGAGCTCCGCCTCCGAGAAGGCCCGGTCCGGCATCAGCACGCCCGCGACCGCCATTTCGAGGAAGCGCCGCTCGACGAGGTCGGAGCGGCTTTCGGTCTGCGCGAGCGCGTAATAGTCCGAGGGGGCGGGCGCGCGCCGCAGCACGGCCTGCCGGCCGCTGCGGCCGACGAGCCCCGCGCCCTCGAGGCCGTCGAGCGCCGACCGCATCGCGGTCCGGCTTACGCCGATCTGCCGCGCCAGCGCGCTCTCCGAAGGCAGGGGCGCGCCGACCGGCAGCGCGGCCATGATGTCGAGAGCCAGGTTCGCGGCCTTCATCGACACGTTGCGCGGGCGCGGCATGGTCCTCTCGTCGGTCGCGCGGCGACCCCGCCATCAGGATCCGGCGACGGGTTTTTCCGGCGCGCGGTTCTTGAGAGGCATCGTCGCGCCGACTGCCACTTGTGGCGCCAGATGCGCCATGTTAGCGTGTTCTATAAATAAAAAACACAAAACTTTTCAGCCGGCGTCGAGGAAACGCAGCATGGCCCCGACAAAGCCGGAATCGGCCGGCGACGCCCTCGAAGCGCGCGGCGTCTCGAAACGGTTCGACGGCGTTGAAGTCCTGCACGATGTCGACTTCGCCGTGGCGGCGGGGGAAGTGCATGCGCTGGTCGGCGAGAACGGGGCGGGCAAGTCGACGCTGATGAGGATCATCAGCGGCATCCTGACCGAATACGACGGCACGCTTCTCGTCGGCGGTCGCGAGACGCGGTTCCTGAACGTCCGGGAGGCGCAGGCCGCCGGCATCGCCATCATCCATCAGGAGCTCAACCTCATTCCCGAAATGAGCGTCGCCGAGAACGTCTTTCTCGGACGCGAGCCGCGCCGCGCCGGCTTCATCGTCGACCGCAAGGCCCTCAGCCGCGGCGCCCGGGCGCTGCTCACCGGCTTCGGGGTCGATCTCGACCCCGACGCGAGGGTCGGCTCGCTCAGGGTCGGCGAGCAGCAGCTCGTCGAGATCGCCAAGGCCTTGTCCCTCGACGCCCGCGTCCTGATCATGGACGAACCGACGTCGGCGTTGTCGCCGACCGAATGCGCCCGGCTCTTCGGCATCATCCGCAAGCTCGCGGATTCCGATGTGGCGATCGTCTACATCAGCCACCGCATGGACGAGGTCTCGCTCCTCGCCGACCGGGTCACCGTGCTGCGCGACGGCCGGCGCATCCTGACGGCGCCGATGGCCGCGCTGACGCCGGAGCGGATCATCGCGAGCATGGTCGGGCGCGAGCTCGGCCTCGATGTCGCCCCCGAACGCAGCCCCGCGCCCGGCGCCGCAGCGGCGCTCGCGGTGCGCGGGCTCGGCCTGCGCCTTGCGACCCGGCGCGGCTTCAAGGAGGCCGTACGCGGCGTTTCCTTCGCCGTGCAACGGGGCGAGGTCTTGGGCATCGCCGGCCTTCTCGGCTCGGGCCGCACGGAAATCCTCGAAGCGATCTTCGGCGTCGCGAACGGCGAGCGCGAGGGCCTCGTCCTCATCGACGGCGAGCCGGTGCAGATCGGGAGCCCGCGCGACGCGATCCGTCACGGCCTCGCCCTGGTGACGGAGGATCGCAAGGCGACCGGCCTCCTGCTGCAAGCGACGATCCGGGAGAACGTCTCGCTGCCGTCGCAGCCCCTGCGCGGCCGCCTGGGCTTGCGCGATCCAGGTCTCGAGCGTCGCGTCGCGCGCGAGGCGATCGCGAGCCTCGGCGTGCGCTGCCGCTCGGACGAGCAGGCCGTGTCGCATCTCTCGGGCGGCAACCAGCAGAAGGTGGTGCTCGGCAAGTGGCTCGCGATCGGCCCCAGGATCCTGCTGCTCGACGAGCCGACCCGCGGCATCGACGTCGGCGCCAAAAAGGAGATCTACGACCTCATCTTCCGGCTCGCCGAGGACGGCATCGCCATCGTGGTCGTCAGTTCGGAACTGCCGGAACTGCTGTTTCTCGCCGACCGCATCCTGATCATGCGGGAAGGCCGGCAGGCCGGCATTCTCGACCGCGGGCAGGCGACGGAGGAGGCGATCATGACGCTCGCCTCGCCGCGGCGCTCCGCGGCGATCGAAACCGGTCCGTCGCCGTTGCCGGCGCAGCCGCGGCGGCCCGCGCCGCCGCATGCGAGCGAGCCATGATTCTGCTGCGCCTTCTCCTGCGGACGAAGCTCTACTGGGGACTCGCGGCCTTGTTCTTCGTCGGCGTCGCCTTCTCGCCGGTGACCTCGAGGGGGCGGAACATCTTTCTCTCTTCGGGCAACCTGTCCGACGTGCTGCGGCAGGTCTCGATCACCGGGCTTGTCGCCGTCGGCATGACCATGGTCATCCTCATCGGCGGCATCGACCTCTCGGTCGGCTCGATCCTGGCGCTCGGCACGGTGCTGACGGCGCTGCTCCTCACGCAGCCCGGCTGGACGGCCGCCGCCGGCATCGCCGTCCCCTTGACCCTCGTCGTTGCCCTGGTTTGCGTCGCCGCAATCGTGTCCTTCGCAGCCCGCGAATACGCACGCCAGCGCGGCGCCGCGAACACCCCGAACCGCAGC
>CAVWII010000009.1:0-381384 GCA_963754975.1 uncultured Alphaproteobacteria bacterium
CGAAGCCAGCACCCCGATGCCGAGCTTTCATTGCGATGGCAGGACCCGTTGCCCGGAGATGACGTCCTGCGAGGAGGCAGTCTGGTTCCTGCGGAATTGTCCCGGCACGAAGATGGACGGTGATCACGACGACACTCCTTGCGAAGACCAGTGGTGCATATCGCGGCATCGAGTCCTGAAACCTTCGCGACAGCCCCTCGATCCGGTGAGTGCTACCATCGGCCCATGAAAAGTTCGGTTCTGGCCGCCGCCGCCGTTCTGCTCTTCCCGCTTGTGGCATCCGCGGACGAAACCTTTCGCTGCGGCAAGTGGATAGTCAGCAGTGCCATGACGTGTGGCAGACTCACCGGGAAATGCGGCGAGCCCACCTCGCGTGAAAGCAGGACCGAGGACGTCTGGACGCGCAACCAACGATGGCGGACTCATGATCAAAGTGGGCGAACACGGTCACGGAGACCTGGACCTATGACCGCGGCAACGCACGCGGCGGCCATGGTCGTCACTATTGTCGACGGCCGCATCAAGAGCATCGACCGGCAAGAGGTATCGGTCCATGACGCTGCGGATCGTGGTCGCATGTCCTCCATCAACGTGCGCAAGGTGTTGTGGACCTGCGCCGAAGTCGATCTGCCGTTCGAGCGCGTTGGATTCGGACTCGGCACTGCTCGCACGCAATCCCAACGCCCAGGTTCCGGTGATTCAGGACGGCGAGTTCGTCATGTGGGAGTCGAACGCAATCTGCCGTTATCTCGTCGGCAAGCAGCCGCGCGCGGCATTATTGCCGGCCGATCCCGCGGCGCGTGCGCGGTCGAACAGTGGATGGACTGGCAGGCCACCGAACTCAATTCCTCCTGGCGCTACGCTTTCTCGCGACTGGCGCGCAAGCAGCCCAGCCCACACCGACGCAGCCGCGATCGCCAACGAGCGTCGAGCACTGGAACCAGCCACATGCGGCATGCTCGATGCGCACTTCGCGCATGGCGGGCAATTCATCACCGGCGAGTTCTTCACGCTGCCGACGTGGTGCTTGGGCTCTCTACGCATCGCTGGCTCCACACGCCCATCGACCGGCCGCCGCTGGATGCTGTGCAGGGTTACTACCAGCGACTGTCGGTGCGGCCCGCGTTTCGCGCGCACGTGAGCGCGGAGGTGCCATGCGCGCCGGGCCCGCGGATGATGGTCGCCGCACTCATCAGGATCGCGGGCCTATCTATGTCGTTCAGGCGACGTCGCACGGCCGCTACACCTGGCCGATCTCCGCTCGGCCCGTCGCATCGTGCCGGACGACCGGCCGTCATCACCGCGATGCAGAATGCGACGATCCGCCTGACGCGCGGCGGAATCGACCGTCTGGCAGGGCTGGGTGGGCTTCAATTTGAGCCACAGTCTCGGCGCCGTGTTCTTGGCGGCAGTTGTGCGTCATCGCCGCGGCGCTCGGCCGTTGAATTCGCTTTCGCCCTGGGTGTTGCTGGTGCTCGCTGGTTTCAGCTGCGGTGTACCTGCTGCTGGCGGTGCGGTACTGGTTTCGCATCCCGGTCTTCGGTACTGGCAGTCGCGACCGCCTGTCTGGGCGTGGCCTGGCGCTCTACCTCTGTAGGCACGCCCGTAAGGTACTGATTTTCAATACCGCAGGGCCCCGCGGCGACCTTGTGTGAGCGAGGTATCAGAAGGGCGTTCAGGCCGGGTTTGCTACTGCGATCCGGGGCGTTTCTCAGGCAAACTAGCGCCCCCTGAATTCCCCCGGACATTTTAAATGTGCGGAATCGTCGGTGCCATCGCTGAGCGCAATATCGTTCCCATCCTCATGGAAGGACTGCGCAGGCTCGAGTACCGCGGCTACGACTCTGCCGGCATCGCGGTGCTCAACGGCACGCAGCATCTCAAGCGCATGCGCACGGTCGGCAAGGTCAAGATGCTGCAGGAAGCACTCGACCCGGATCCGACGCACGGCAAGGTCGGCATCGCGCACACCCGCTGGGCCACGCACGGCGTGCCGACCGAGCGCAACGCGCATCCGCATATCTCGCTCGACGGTCTCGCGATCGTCCACAACGGCATCATCGAGAATCACGAAGAGCTGCGCGAAGAGCTGCAAGAAGCTCGGCTACAAGTTCACGTCGGAGACGGACACCGAAGTGATCGCGCATCGCGTCCATCACCACCTCACAACGGTGAAGGATCTGTTCAAGGCCGTGCGCGCCACCGTTGCCGAGCTCGAAGGCGCGTACGCGCTCGCGGTCGTGAGCGAAACGGATCCGGAGCGCATCATCCTCGCGCGCGAAGGCTGCCCGGTCGTGATCGGCCTCGGCGTCGACGAGAACTTCGTCGCCTCGGACGTCGCGGCGCTGCTGCCGGTGACGCGCCGATTCATGTTCCTCGAAGAAGGCGACGTCGCCGAGATCCGCCGCACGTCCGTGCGCAGTCCTCGACAAGGACGGCAACACCGTGGAGCGGCGCGAAGCGAGAGCGAGCTGTCCGCGGAAGCGGCCGAGAAGGGCCAGTACCGCCACTTCATGCTCAAGGAGATCCACGAGCAGCCGCGCGCGGTCGCCGACACGCTGACGGAGCGCGTGGCCAACGGTCGCTTGCTCGAGGCCGCGTTCGGCCCCGCGGCGACGGAGATCTTCAAGCGCACCGAGCACGTGCACATCGTCGCCTGCGGCACGAGTTACCACGCGGGCTCGGTGGCGCGTTACTTGATCGAGCAGATCTGCAAGCTGCCGTGCACCGTCGAGATCGCGAGCGAGTACCGCTATCGCAATCCGGTGGTGCCGAAGAATTCCCTGTTCGTGACGATCTCGCAGTCGGGCGAAACCGCGGACACGCTCGCCGCGCTGCGGCTCGCGAAGCAGGCGGGTTATCTGTCCACGCTCGCCATCTGCAACGTGCCGGAAAGCTCGCTGGTGCGCGAATCCGAGCTCGTGATGCTGACGCGCGCGGGCCCGGAGATCGGCGTGGCGTCGACCAAGGCGTTCACGACGCAGCTCGCGGCGCTCAGCATGCTGGTCATTGCGCTCGCGAAACATCGCACCGCGGATGCCGAACGCGAGCGCGGGCTGGTGCAGCGCCTGATCGAGATCCCGTCGCTGATCGAGAAGACGCTGGCGCTCGACCCGGTCATCGACGAGCTGGCGAAGCGCTTCGCCGACAAGCACCACGCGCTGTTCCTCGGCCGCGGCGCGCTGCACCCGATCGCGATGGAAGGCGCGCTGAAGCTGAAGGAGATCTCGTACATCCACGCCGAGGCGTATGCGGCCGGCGAGCTGAAGCACGGCCCGCTGGCGCTGGTCGACGCGGACATGCCCGTCATCACGGTCGCGCCCAACAACGACCTGCTCGAGAAGCTCAAGTCGAACCTGCATGGAAGTTCGCGCGCGCGGCGGCGAGCTGATCGTGTTCGCGGATCCGGAGTCCGGCATCGAGCCCTCGCGACGGCGTCACCGTCATCCAGATGCCGAAGCACGTGAGCTACTTCCAGGCGCCGGCGGTGTACACCATGCCGCTGCAGCTGCTGGCGTATCACGTCGCCATCCTCAAGGGCACGGACGTCGACCAGCCGCGCAATCTCGCGAAGAGCGTCACCGTCGAGTAATGGGGACAGTCCTCATTTGCTAGCAAAAGGGGACAGCGCCTGATGGAACGCAAGTTGGCCGAACAGATCGTGGCGCTCGTCAACGGCTGCATCGATCAGTTGATCGCCTCGCTGGCGCCCGTCGAAGAGCATGCGTCGCCGGAAGAATTCGCGGCCTACAAGCGCGGCGTTGCCAGGGTGATCAACGCTTTCGATGTGGAAATCATCGATCGCGTTGCGCGCGAACATCCGGATTTGCGGCCGGAAGACGATGCGAGTGAATCGCCGGAGGCGGAACCCTTTCGCCACGTCATCGCGGAACTGAATCGCGACGCCTGTAGATCGACGCGGCGCTCAATGCGTCGCTGGGTTCGCCCGCACGATCTTCGCTTCGAGATCGTGATCGCTCGACCCCGTGATCTCCACGTTCACGAACTCGCCCACCGGGAGTTTGCCGCCCTTCACGATCTTCACCACGCCGTCGATCTCCGGCGCGTCGCCTTCGCTGCGCGCGATCGCGGTATTCCATCGAGCGAATCCACCAGCACCTTCATGCGGCGGCCGACCTTCGCCGCGAGTTTCGCCGCGCTGATGCCCGCCGATTTCTGCATGAAGCGCGCGAGACGCTCCTCTTGAATTCAGGCGCGACGTGCGGAGCCACGTCGTTCGCCGCCGCGCCTTCCACGGGCGAATACTTGAACGCGCCGACGCGATCGAGCTGCGCTTCGTCCAGCCAGTCCAGCAACTCCTCGAACTCCGCTTCCGTCTCGCCCGGAAAGCCGACGATGAAGGTGCTGCGAATCGTGAGATCCGGACAGACCTCGCGCCACGCCTTGATGCGTGCGAGCGTCTTTTCGACCATGCCCGGCCGCTTCATGCGCTTCAACACGGACGGGCTGCCGTGCTGAAACGGAATGTCGAGGTACGGCAGGATCTTCCGCGCTCGGCCATCAGCGGGATGACGTTGTCCACGTGCGGATACGGATACACGTAGTGCATGCGCACCCAGATGCCGAGTTCACCGAGCCCACGCGCCAGGTCGAGGAATCGTGTTTCGTATTTCTGATCGCGCCATTCCGCTTCGCGGTAGCGGATGTCCACGCCGTAGGCCGAGGTGTCCTGCGAAATCACCAGCAGCTCGCGCACGCCCGCGCGCGCCAGCTTTCTCGCCTTCGCGCAGCACGTCGTCGATGGGCCGGCTGGCTAACAACCCGCGCATCGACGGGATGATGCAGAAGCTGCACTTGTTGTTGCAGCCTTCGGAGATCTTCAGATACGCGTAGTGGCGCGGCGTGAGGCGGATGCCCTGCGGCGGCACCAGATCGACGAACGGATCGTGCTTCGGCGGCAGGTGCTCGTGCACCGCGTTCATCACGTCTTCATACGCCTGCGGACCGGTGACCTTCAGCACTCGCGGATGCCGCTCGAGGATGCGTCTCGGGCCGCGCGCCGAGGCAGCCCGTGACGATGACCTTGCCGTTCTGCTCGAGCGCTTCGCCGATGGCGTCGAGCGATTCATCCACCGCGGAGTCGATGAAGCCGCAGGTGTTCACGACGACGACGTCCGCCGAGTCGTAGCTCGGCGCGACCTCGTAACCCTCGGCCCGCAACTGCGTGAGGATGCGTTCGGAGAGTCGACGAGGCTTTGGGGCAGCCAAGGCTGACGAACCCGACTTTTGGCTGCGGCGGCGGCTCATGAGGGGGCGCAATGGTACACGCGGTCGTGATGCGGCGCGACGCGGTGCTGATTTATGGCAATTGACCGGGCTGGGCAACGGAGTAGGTGTCTGTATAGACGTCCAAATGCCTCGAATTGCGGGTCAATCGACCTTTGCCGTGAAGCCGATGCCCCGGCATTTTTTGGGCGATGGGTTCATTGTCGCGGATCGCGGCGAGCATCGCCGCGATGGCCTTGTCGTGGTGTTGATACTTGCGTTCGAGTTCATTGAGTTTGTGGGCCAGCTCTTTGTTCGACGCGAGCATTTGTCGCAGCCGGATAAAGGCGCGAACCACGTGCACCCCCATCTCTATTGCGCGGGGACTGTTCAGGACATTTGCCGCCTGGATGGCCCCATGCTCCGTGAAGGCAAGGGGTCGATATCGAGGGCCGCCGCGTCCGTCCTTGTCGAGGGCTTTTGAGGTCGCAATTTGCGACCTCGAAACGGCAGTCTCCTCGGCTGACAGTCGAAACATGAAGTCCTCAGGAAAACGCGCGGCATTCCGTTTCACCGCTTGATTGAATCGCTTGGTGGTGACGCCGTAGAGCGCGGCGAGATCGCGATCCAGGATCACGCGCTGACCGCGCAACTCCACGATAGTCCGTGCGAGTTCTTCTGGATTTGTGCCGCTTGGTTGTGGGGTCATGTGGCGGTTATCGCTTATTGGTGATCTCTCCGCCCGCGGGAAATGCGCCGTCATTCATTGGTTATGCCGGTTGCGCACGCGCGAGCTGGCTGGATAACCCCGCGCACTTTCCGCCCACGTTCACCTCTTTAGACACCCACGCCGGGTGCTTGCGGAGACCTTCATGAATACTCACATAGCGGAACGGCGCCCCTTTGGCGCATTAGGTCGAATGGGCATCGTCGCGGCTCTGCATGTGGCCCTGCCGTACATGATCGCTAACAGCTTGGGGCGACCGAGACACCCCTGTCGCAAAGTCCGGGCGACGCCCCGGAGGTCCCCATCATCCCGCGCGCCGGCGAGCCCGCCTTGCGCCCGCGCGACATCGAGGCCTTTCGCGCCTTGATCCTTTCGAAGCTGACCTATTCGGTCGGCAAGCTTCCGGAGACCGCCTCGGATTTCGACTGGCTGACCGCCACCGAGCTCGCCGTCCGGGATCGCATCGTCGATCTCTGGAACCGCTCCGACACGGACAGCCGCGACGAGAAGCACGTCGCCTATCTGTCCCTCGAATTCCTGATCGGCCGGCTCCTCACCGAAGCCCTGTGGAATCTCGGCCTCGCCGAGACGGCGAAGGCCGCCTTGCGCGACCTCGGCGTCGATCTCGACGCCCTCATCGCCCGCGAGCCGGACGCCGCCCTCGGCAACGGCGGCCTCGGCCGGCTCGCCGCCTGCTTCATGGAAAGCATGGCGACGACCGGCATTCCGGCGGTCGGCTACGGCATCCGCTACGATTTCGGGCTCTTCCGGCAGGTCATCGCTGACGGCCGGCAGGAGGAAGCCCCGGACCGCTGGCTCGAGGGCGGCAATCCTTGGGAGTTCGAGCGCTCGGACGTCGTCTATCCCGTGCTGTTCGGCGGCGGTGTCGAGCTTCAGGCCGAAGGCGAGACGATCCAGCACACCTGGCACCCGGTCGAGACGGTCCTTGCCGTCGCCCACGACGTGCCGGTGGTGGGCTGGCGCGGACGGCGGGTCAACAAGCTGCGGCTCTGGGCGGCGCGGGCGGTCGACCCGATCGCGCTCGACGCCTTCAACGCCGGCGAGCATGTCGGCGCGCAGGCGGCGCAGGCCCGGGCGGAGGCGATCTCGCGGGTGCTCTATCCGGGCGATTCCTCGCCGATGGGCCAGGAGCTGCGCCTGCGGCAGGAATACTTCTTCACTTCCGCCTCCCTGCAGGACCTCTTGCACCGGCACCTCGTCCGGCACGGCACCCTCGCGAGCCTGCCCGATCGCACCGCGGTGCAGCTCAACGACACGCATCCGGCGATCGCCGTCGCCGAGCTCCTGCGCCTCCTCGTCGATGTGCACCGCATCGGCTGGGACGAGGCCTGGGACCTGACGCGGCGGACCTTGAACTACACCAACCACACCCTCATGCCGGAGGCCCTCGAAACCTGGCCGGTCGAGCTGATGGAGCGGCTTCTGCCGCGCCATCTCCAGATCATCTATCTCGTCAACTGGCGCCACCTCGAGACCCTGCAGGAGGAGGGCCGCCTGACGGACAAGAACCTCGCGGCGGTCTCGCTCATCGACGAGCAATACGGCCGCCGCATCCGCATGGGTCACCTCGCGTTCCTCGGCGCGCATCGCGTCAACGGCGTCTCCGCGCTGCACACGGAATTGCTGCGCGAGACCGTGTTCCGCGAGTTCAACACGCTCTACCCGGACCGCATCGTCAACAAGACGAACGGCATCACGGTGCGGCGCTGGCTGCATCAGGCCAATCCGGGCCTGACGCGATTGCTCGTCGAGACGGTCGGCCCGCGCGTGCTCGACGACATCGGCGCCGCCGCCGAGCTCGAGAGCCGCGCCGACGATCCCGCCTTCCAGGCCCGCTTCGCGGCGCAGAGGCGCGTGCGCAAGCAAGCCCTCGCGGCGCTCATCGCCGACCGCCTCGGCCTCGCGGTCGATCCCGAAGCGCTGTTCGACGTGCACATCAAGCGCATCCACGAGTACAAGCGCCAGCTCCTCAACCTGCTCGAAACGGTGGCGCTCTATCGCGCCATTCGGGCCGAGCCCGAGCGCGACTGGGTGCCGCGCGTGAAGATATTCGCCGGCAAGGCGGCGCCGAGCTATACGCAGGCGAAGCTCATCATCAAGCTCGCGAACGACGTCGCCAAGACCGTCAACGCCGATCCGGTCGTCGGCGGGCGGCTGAAGGTGGCGTTCCTGCCGAACTACAATGTCAGCCTCGCCGAGGCGATCATCCCGGCCGCCGATCTCTCCGAACAGATTTCGACGGCGGGGCTCGAGGCCTCCGGCACCGGCAACATGAAGCTCGCGCTCAACGGCGCGCTGACCATCGGCACCCTCGACGGCGCCAATGTCGAAATCCGCGAATTCGTCGGCGACGACAACATCGTCATCTTCGGCCTGACGGCGCCCGAGGCGGCGGCCCACGTCGCCCGGGGCTGCGATTCGAGCGCCGCCATCGCCGCCTCGCCGCGCCTCAAGGGCGTGCTCGACGCCATCGCCGCCGGCGAGTTCTCCCCCGAGGATCCCGGCCGCTTCGCGCCGATCGTCGACGCCCTGCTGCACCGCGACCGCTTCCTCGTGACGACCGATTTCGACGCCTACTGGGACGCCCAGCGCCGCGTCGACACCCTGTGGCGCGACCCCGCCGCGTGGTGGCGCCGCAGCATCCTCAACACCGCCCGGATGGGCTGGTTTTCCTCCGACCGGACGATCGGCGAGTATGCCGCGGAGATCTGGAACGTCCCGAGGGAGGGGTGACGGCGCCCTCCGGTTCGCCTCTCCCCGCAGGCGCGCTCATGCGAATTCCGGCGAGTGTGGCTTTCGTCATATGGATCGTGCCGCCCGATCTGGCATCATGACCCAAAATGCCATTCCACCCCCGGGGCGGAGATGCTGACGAGAAGCGAACTGACGCGGAACCGCGTCGCCATGACGGTCGAGGACGGCGCCGGACGCGAGGAGGTCGTGGCCGAGCGCAAGCGCGGCGGCCTCGTGCGGATGGGCTGCTCCTGCGCCGGGAACGCGGCGGACGGCTGGTGCCGGCATCAGCTCGACTTGCTCTGCCTGCGCTACGACGCCGTGGTCGCGAAGGACGACGACGCCGAATTCCATTTCGAGGACATCGTGCTCGGCACGGCGCTCGCCGACACGGCCGACGAGGTCGACGTCGGGCTGTCCGCCTACCGCGAGGCGCTTGCCGCGATCGCGGCCCGCCCGGCGCGCGACCTCTCGCCGGAAACCCTCGGCCTCGTCGCCGACCATGCGGCCGACCTCGCGGAGGCCGGACGCGCCCTCGCCGCGGCCATCGGCCGGCTCACCCGCAAGCTCGCGGCGGCACGCGCGCTGCCCGACGGCGACTGATCAGCCGCCCTTCTCCAGCACCAGGATCAGCGTCGACAGCGGCGGCAGCGTCAGCGAGACCGAGAAGGGCTGGCCGTGGCTCTCGCTCGCCTCGGCCGTCACGCCGCCGCTGTTGCCGATGTCGCCGCCGCCATAGACCGCCGCGTCCGAGTTCAGAACCTCCCGGTAGAAGCCGGGCTTCGGCACGCCGAGGCGGTAGCCGCGGCGCGGCACCGGCGTGAAGTTCGAGACGACGATGGCGATGTCGTCCTCCGCGAAGCCGCGCCGGGCCCAGGCGATGACGCTGTTCTCGGCATCGTCCGAGACGAGCCATTGGAAGCCGGCCGCCTCCGTATCGCGCTGGTGCAGCGCGGGGATGTCGCGGTAGAGCCGGTTGAGGTCGCGGACGAGATTCTGCACGCCGCGATGGAGCGGGTCGTCGAGGAGGTGCCAGTCGAGGCTCGTGTCGTGGTTCCACTCGCGCTCCTGGGCGATCTCGCCGCCCATGAACAGGAGCTTCTTGCCGGGATGTCCCCACATGAAGCCGAAATAGGCGCGCAGGTTGGCGAAGCGCTGCCAGCGGTCGCCGGGCATCTTGCCGAGGAGCGAGCCCTTGCCGTGCACGACCTCGTCGTGGCTGAGCGGCAGGATGAAGTTCTCGGTGAAGGCGTAGAGCAGGCCGAAGGTAAGGTCGTGGTGGTGGTAGCGGCGATGCACCGGCTCCTTCGACATGAAGCGGAGCGTGTCGTGCATCCAGCCCATGTTCCACTTGAAGCCGAAGCCGAGACCGCCGGTATAGGTCGGATGCGAGACGCCGGGCCAGGCGGTCGATTCCTCGGCGATCGTGACGGCGCCCGGCGCGACCGCGTAGGCGGTCTCGTTCATGCGGCGCAGGAAGTCGATCGCGTCGAGGTTCTCGTTGCCGCCGTAGCGGTTCGGCACCCATTCGCCGGCCTTGCGCGAATAGTCGAGGTAGAGCATCGAGGCGACCGCATCGACCCTCAGCCCGTCGAGATGATAGTGCTCGAGCCAGAAGCGGGCATTGGCGACGAGGAAGGCGGAGACCTCCTGGCGGCCGTAATTGTAGATGTAGGTGCCCCAGTCCTGGTGAAATCCCTGGCGCGGATCGGCATGCTCGTAGAGATGCGTGCCGTCGAAGGCGCCGAAGCCGTGCGCATCGTTCGGGAAATGGCCCGGCACCCAATCGAGGATGAGGCCGATCCCGGCCGCGTGCGCCGCCTCGACGAAGGCGGCGAAATCCTCCGGCGTGCCGAAGCGGCTCGTCGGCGCGAAGAGCGAGATCGGCTGGTAGCCCCAGGAGCCGTCGAAGGGATATTCGGTGATCGGCAGAAGCTCGATATGCGTGAAGCCGAGGTCCTTCACGTAGGGAATCAGGCGCTCGCCCATTTCGCGATAGGTGAGATAGCGCCCGTTCTCCTCCGGCACCCGCGCCCAGGAGCCGAGATGGCATTCGTAGACCGTCATCGGCGCGTGGCGCGGATCGCCCTCGTTGCGGCTGTCCATGTAGGCGCCGTCGGTCCAGGCGCGCTCCGGCAGGCCGTGCAGCCGCGAGGCGGTCGAGGGCGGCTTTTCCGCGGCGAAGGCCATCGGGTCGGCCTTCTGCGGCAGCAGGTGGCCGCCGGGGCTCTTCAATTCGAACTTGTAGGTCGTGCCGGCGGGAAGATCCGGGATGAACAGTTCCCAGACCCCGAAGCCGTGGCGCAGGCGCATCGGGTGGGCGCGGCCGTCCCAATCGTTGAACGCGCCGACGACGCTGACGCGCCGGGCGTTCGGGGCCCAGACGGCGAACAGGAAGCCCTTCGTCTCGCCGACTTCGCGGGCATGGGCGCCGAGGATGCGATAAGGCCCGTCGCCGCCGACGTTGCGAATGGCGTCGAGGGCCGTCTCGTCGAGGATCGGCCCGAACTCGTAGGGGTCGGTGCGCAGAACCGTCTCGCCATGGCGCTCGACGAGCAGGCGGTAGAGCGGGCGCCCGGCGGAGGCGAGCCGGGCGACGAAGAGCCCCGCCTCGTGGCGGCGTTCGGCGACGGCAAGGGTGCCGGTGCCGTCCCGCGGCACGACCTTGACGACTTCGGCGCCCGGAATCATGGCGCGGATTTCCCAGGTTCCGGACGCGACCTCGTGCGGGCCCAGCACCGCGAAGGGATCGGCGTGATCGGCGAAGGCCACGGCGGCGATCGCCGCCGGCGCGAGCGCGGGCTCTGGCGAGGGTTCGGCTTCGGCCCGGCGGCTGGTCCTGGCCGCGATGGTGACTTCGCTCGTCATGGGGACGCTCCGGCCTCGTCGAGGAGGGACAGGACGCCGCGCACCGGCGTCTCGATCCAGTCCGGCCGATGATCGGCTTCGTAATTGATCTCGTACAGGGCCTTTCCGAGAAGATGCAGCCGCAGGAGGTCAAGGCGCGCCGCCTCGTCCTCGACGAAGACCGGAGTGCCGCGGACCGCCTCCTCGTAGCTCGCCATGAAGGTCGCCTCGACGACGCGCCGCGCCGCCTCGGCAAGGGCGGCGACCCGGGCGGTGTCGCTGCCGACGAAGCGCTGGCCGACATCCCGGGCCGCCGTCTCCGACGCATAGGCGAAGGAGCGCAGCATCCCGGCGACGTCGCGCAGCGGCGAACTCTTCGCCCGCCGCTCCTCGACCGGCCGCGACGGCTCGCCCTCGAAATCGACGAGCATCACGTCGCTCTGCGCGATCAGCACCTGGCCGAGATGATAGTCGCCATGCACGCGGGTCTTGATCGCGCCCGGCACGGGCGTCGCGGCGAGACGGCCGATCAGGGCGCCGCATTCCTCGCGCCGGGCGACGAGTGCCTCGATCGCCGTTCGCGCGCTCTCCGGCGTCCCGGGCAGGAAGCGCTCGAGGGCGGCGAAGGCACGCCCGCCCTGAGCCTTGGCGTCCGCGGCCGCGGCACGCATGTCGTCCGCCGTGAACGGCTCGACGGCGAAGGCGGGATCGTCCGTCGTCGTCGCGAACGCGAGGTGCAGCTCTCCGGTTCGCTGGCCGAGCACGCGCACCATCGGCATGTAGTCCGCGAGCGCCGCCTCGAGATGGTCCGGGCCGCCTTCCGGCAGCAGCACCGCCGCATCGAGCTCGCGCTTCAGCGTCTCGACGGAGCGCGACCAGGCGTCGCCCTGGTTCTGCACGAACTGCTGCAGGATCGCGACCGCGGTCCGGCTGCCGTCGCTTCCCCTGTACGAGACGCTGCCGAGCAGGGCCGGCGTGTTGCGGAAGCCCGCGACCTCGGTCAGGAAGCGGCCGATCTCGACCTCCGGATGCACGCCGCTCTGAAGCTGGCGATAGAGCTTCAGGATCATCTTCGGGCCGATGGTGATCGAGGTGTTGCTCTGCTCGCCGGAAAGCCGGCGCACCTCGCCGGCCTCGGGGTCGGAGAGCTCGGCAAGGGGGGCCGTGCCCTCGAAGCACATCGTGCCGCCGTCATGCGGCCGCGATCTCGTCGTTCCGCCGCAGGGCATCGACGACGGAAAGCGCGAACTCGGCCGAGGAGGCGGCGCCGTAGAGAAGACCGACGCGCGGACCGCGGCGCACCCGGGCGATGGCGAAGGGCAGAAGCTCGTCCGGCTCGCCCTTCTCGTGAAGGGCGAGCGGCGCCGAATAGTCGCGCTCCTCGCCGCTCTTCATCGTCGCGCGCACGATCGGCAGCAGGAAGCCGTCCGGTCCGGCGCGGCTCGTCAGAACGGCGAAGTCCACGAGCCGTGTCGAGGCGAGGGTCGAGCCGCGGCCCGCGAACCAGCGTCTCGTCTCGACGAAGCGCGGAATGATCGTGCGCTCGAACGCGGCGCGCTCGCGGCCCACGAAGATCGTCTCGGGGCCGCCGGTGAGCACGAGGGTGAACAGTTCGGGCGCCAGGGGCTGCGGCTGCGGCGCCGGCCGATCGACGGGCGCCGTCGTCAGGTCGAACCAGTAAAAGCCGTAGGCCGGCATCGTGAGGAGATAGGGCAGGTCGCCGACCGGCGGGAAGGCGGCTCCGCCGCTCATCTCGGTCGGCGTCGCGCCCTTGTACTCGGAAAGGTCGAGCTCGACCGCCTGCGGCGAGCGCGAGAGGTTGACGACGCAGAGCACGCATTCGTCGTCCGTGCAGCGGACATAGGCAAGAACCTTGCGGTTCGCCGGATAGAGGAAGCGCAGGGTGCCGCGGCCGAAGGCCTTGTGGTTGCGGCGGATCGCGATCATCCGCCGCGTCCAGTTGAGGAGGCTGCTCTGGCTGCGCAGCTGCGCCTCGACGTTGACCGCATCGAAGCCGTAGATCGGGTCCTGGATGGCCGGCAGGAACAGCCGCGCCGGATCGGAGCGGCTGAAGCCGCCGTTGCGGTCGGGCGACCATTGCATCGGCGTCCGCACGCCGTCGCGGTCGCCGAGATAGATGTTGTCGCCCATGCCGATCTCGTCGCCGTAATAGAGCACCGGCGTGCCCGGCATCGAGAGCAGCAGCGAGTTCAGAAGCTCGATCTTGCGGCGGTCGTTGTCGAGGAGCGGCGCGAGGCGGCGGCGAATGCCGAGATTGAGGCGCGCGCGCCGCTCGTTGGCGTAGAAGGACCAGAGATAGTCGCGCTCCTTGTCGGTCACCATCTCGAGGGTGAGTTCGTCGTGGTTGCGCAGGAAGATCGCCCATTGGCAGCTCTCCGGGATCTCCGGCGTCTGCCGCATGATGTCGGTGATCGGGTGCCGGTCCTCCTGCGCCACCGCCATGTACATGCGCGGCATCAGCGGGAAGTGGAACGACATGTGGCACTCGTCGCCCTCGCCGAAATAGGGCGCGGTGTCCTCGGGCCACTGGTTCGCTTCGGCGAGGAGCATGCGGTCCGGATACCGCGCGTCGAGGGCGG
Organism: uncultured Alphaproteobacteria bacterium; assembly: GCA_963754975.1. Taxonomy (GTDB): domain Bacteria; phylum Pseudomonadota; class Alphaproteobacteria; order Rhizobiales; family Beijerinckiaceae; genus Microvirga. The sequence goes on from CAVWII010000009.1 coordinate 14,155, forward strand.
CGCGGATCTTCTTGATGACGCCGTGCGTCTCGGGAAGGTTCTCGCAGCTCGTGCCCTCGCGCTCGATCAGATACGGAATGGCGTCGAGCCTGAGGCCGTCGACGCCCATGTCGAGCCACATCCGCATGACGTCGAGCACGGCTTCGAGCACGCGCGGATTGTCGAAGTTGAGATCCGGCTGGTGCGAATAGAAGCGGTGCCAGAAATAGGACTTCGCGACCGGATCGTAGGCCCAGTTCGATGGCTCGGTGTCGATGAAGATGATGCGCGCGTCGGCATAGGCCTTGTCGCTGTCGGACCAGACATAGAAGTTTCGCGCCGCCGAGCCGGGCTTTGGCGGCGCGGGCGCGCTGGAACCAGGAATGCTGGTCGGAGGTATGGTTGATGACGAGCTCCGTGATGACTCGCAGGCCGCGGGCGTGCGCCTCCTTCACGAAGCGCCGGAAGTCGCGCATCGTGCCGTAGCTCGGGTTGATGTCGCGATACTCGGCGATGTCGTAACCGTCGTCGCGCAGGGGCGACGGGTAGAACGGCATCACCCAGATCGCCGAGACGCCGAGATCCCTCGATGTAGTCGAGCTTGCGGGTAACGCCCTCGAAGTCGCCGACGCCGTCGTCGTTCGAGTCGAAGAACGACTTGACGTGCAGCTGATAGATGATGGCGTCGCGATACCATTGCGTGTCGCTACGGTCGATCATGGCTCTTCTGCGCGGTTTCGCGGGACGATCCGAAAGGCCGCTTCCCGCGTCGGCCTCATCCGCTCGTCGCCGGCGGGATGAGACGCCAGATGACGACGGGACGCTCGGCTGGGTCAAGGGCGATTCGGTGGGTTTTGCCGTGCAACGTGAAGCGGCCGCCGTTCAGGAGGTCTTCGGCCTCCAAGGCCGCGTGGTCGGGCAGGCCGAACGCCCAGAGGGGCACCTCGTAGGTGCATTCCTGCCGATGCGCGAAATCGAGATTGGCGAGGACGAGGACCGCGTCGTCCTTCTCGGGCGTCATCCGGGCATAGGCGAGGATGGAATCGTTCCAGGCGTTGAGGAAGAGGATGTCGTGAAAATCGGAAAGGGCCGGGTGGTCGCGGCGGATGCGGTTGAGGCGGCGGATATGCTCCCGGATGTTGCCCGGCCTGTCGTCGTCAAAGGCCTTGATCTCGTATTTTTCGGAGTTGAGGTATTCCTCCCGGCCGGGGATCGGCGTCCCCTCGCAGAGCTCGAAGCCGCTGTAGATGCCGTAGGAACTCGAGAGCGTCGCCGCGAGGGTGCCGCGGACGATGAAGCCGGCGCGGCCGCTCGTCTGGAGCGGGATCGGGTTGATGTCCGGCGTGTTCGCGAAAAAGTTCGGCCGGTAGTACTCGGCCATTTCGGAACGGGCGAGCTCGGTCATGTAGGAGACGAGTTCCTGCTTCGTGTTGCGCCAGGTGAAGTAGGTGTAGGATTGCTGGAAGCCGGCTTTCGCGAGCTTGCGCATCATCTTCGGCCGCGTGAACGCCTCGGCGAGGAAGATGACATCGGGATGGCGCCCGTTCACGTCCGCGATGAGCCATTCCCAGAACGGGATCGGCTTCGTGTGCGGGTTGTCGACGCGGAAGATGCGCACGCCCGCCTCGACCCAGAACATCACCGCGTCCCTGAGCGCGAGCCACAGCGAGGGCAGCGAAGCGCCGTAGAAATGGACGTTGACGATGTCCTCGTATTTCTTCGGCGGGTTCTCGGCGAACTTGAGGGTCCCGTCCGGCCGCCAGTCGAACCATTCCGGATGCTCGCCGATCCAGGGGTGGTCCGGCGAGCACTGGATCGCGAAGTCGAGGGCGATCTCGAGGCCGTGCTCGTGCGCCGCGGCGACGAGGCGGCGGAAATCGTCGAGCGTGCCGAGGTCCGGATGGATCGCCGTATGGCCGCCTTCCGCGGAGCCGATCGCATAGACGCTGCCCGGATCGCCGCGCTCGGCTTTGAGCGCGTTGTTGCGTCCCTTGCGGTTCGTCACGCCGATCGGATGAATCGGCGGGAAGTAGAGAACGTCGAAGCCTAGATCCTTCACGTAGGGCAGGCGTGCGATGACGTCGTCGAAGGTGCCGTGCCGGTTCGCGTCGCGCGATTGCGAGCGCGGGAACAACTCGTACCAGGCGGAGAAGCGGGCGGCGAGCCGGTCGGCGACGACCTCCAGCACGGCCGAGCGCGACAAGTTCTCGCGCTCGCCGTGGCGGCGGATCAGGGCGATGTTCGCCGCAGCGAGGAGAATGTCGAGCTGCCGCTCCCAATCCGGCTCCGCCTCGGCGGCGGCGACGATTTCGGCGAGCCTCGTGCTGGCGGCTCCCTCGGCATGGCCGGCGGCCTCGCGCGCGAGAGAAAGTCCCTCCTGCGCTTCGAGGCGCAGGTTCTGGCCGGCGGCGCGCTTCGCCTCGGCCTCGGCGCGCCAGCTCTCGACGGGATCGCGCCAGGCGACGACGGCGTACTGAAAGCGGGCGTTGCGGTCGAGCGGGAAGGTCCCGGCCCAGCGGTCGTTGTCGACGAAGGCCATCGGCGAATGCCGCCACTCCGTCTCGCCGGCCGGCCGATAGGCGACCGCGGCGGCGATTCTGTCGTGGCCGTCGGTGAAGATGTCCGCCTCGACAGCGACGACGTCGCCGACGATGCGCTTGATCGCGGAGCGGCCTTCGTCGATCTGCGGCGTCACCTTTTCGATGACGACGCGGTTCTCGCCGCTCGGCGGCTTGTCGCTGCGGCGCAGCTTCGGAACCGCCGCGCGCGCCGCCGACAGGATGCGCACGGCGAGCGGCGCGAGGGTCAGCGTCGCCTCGGGCTCGATGGTCGCCGGCCCGCTACCCGGCGAGACGTCGCGCAGGGGCCCGAACAGGCCGCCCATGCGCGAAAAGAGCGGCGCGATGGCGATCTCCCGCGGCGCCTCGCCCGGATTGAAGAGCACGAGCGTCGCGTGGCTCGCGGCGACCGGGTGCCCCGCATCGATGCGCAGGAGCGCGACGATCGGCGAATCCGGGCCGGCGATGGACGATTGCGCGCCTTCGACGTTGGGCGTCGGCAATTCGGCGCGCAGGCGGTTGACGTCGGCGACGAAGGCGGAGATGTCGATGCCGGTCATCTCGCGGTGCTGCGGCGTCGTCTCGACGACGTGCAGCGGCCGGCGGTAGCCCCATTCGTAGCCGATCGGCATCAGGACGCCGGTCGAGAAGAACGCCGCCAGCGCGTAGCGTGCCCGGAGCGCCGAGGCGATGCGCTCGCGGTCTTCGCCGAGATCGGCCGCGAGACGCGCCATGTCGTGGTTTTCCGGGAAGGCGATCGACGGCGCGACGGTGCGCAGGTCCTCGTACTGGTCGAGCGCCCAGGACGCGCGCAAGTCCCACCAGGCGAAGCTGTTGAAAAGGTAGTCGAAGCCGGCGCGGGCCGTCGCCTTCGTCTCGTCGGGGGTGCAGCCGAGGGTCTCCGCGGCGAACACGACCCGCGCGTCGCGGGACCTGGCGCCGCCGATGAGGTCGCGCCACGTCTCGGCGGGCACCTTGTAGGCGGCGTCGCAGCGAAAGCCCTTGACGCCGATGCGCTGCAGGCCGGCGATGTAGCCGTCGAAGTAGGAGGACAGTTCGCCGCGCGTCCCCTCCTGCCCATAGTCGAGTTCGGCGAGATCGCCCCAGACGGTGCGGATCGAGGGATCGACGGGGTCGATCGCGAACGGGCTCAGCAGCGCGCCGAATTCGTCGCGCCGGAAGAGGTGCGGGCGCTCTTCGGCGAGGGGCGCGTCCCTTGCGGTATGGTTGACGACGAGGTCCGTCATCACCTTGAGGCCCAAAGCGGCCGCGGCCTCGATGAAGCGACGGAGCTGCGCCTCGTCGTCCTCGTCGCCGGAGCGGAAGCGCGGGTCGAGCCGGAACGGGTCCCTGACGGCGTAGAGACTGCCGGAACCGCCGGTCTCGTGGAACGGGTTGAGATAGACCCAGTCGAAATTCATCGCCGCGATGCGCGGCAGTTCCGCCGTCCAGGCCGGCACCGGCCCGACGAGGAGCGGGAAGAGGTTGTAGATCCGCGGCCCGGCATCGGGGCGCTCGGCGCGGGTCTCGGCGCTGCCGGCGGTCCTGCGGTCGACGAAGGTCATGGAACCATCCTCAAGACGGAATACGGCAAGGCGGCGAACAGTTCCGAAATCGGCGTCCCGGCCTCGCCCGCCGCATGGTCGGCCCCCGTGGCGACGTCGCGCCAGGCACCCTGCGCGAGGCTCACGCGGGCATCGCGCCAGACCGGCCCGAGGGGTGCGCCGGCGCCCCCCGACAGGCTGTCCGTGAGGCGGGGCACGATCGCTGCGAGGCGCGCGCCGCCGAGGACGCGCTCGAAGGCGACGAGGTGCTCCGACAGGGCTCCGGCGACGGCGAGGGGCCGGTAGTCGCCCTGCGCATAATGGGCCGCGTGCCGGGCCCGATCGGCGAGCAGGCAGGCGATGAGCCGTTCCTTGATGCGCCCGTCGCGCCAGCCGGCGAGAAGCGCCGGCCAGTCCGGATCGCCATCGAGGGCGGCGCGGCGGACGGCGTAGTCGACCGGGCGCCGGTTGTCCGGATCGACGAGGGAAAAGTCCCACAGTTCCGTGCCCTGGTAGATGTCCGGCACCCCCGGCAGCGTCAGCTTCAGCACCGTGCGGGAGAGACCGTTGAGCATGCCGAGGCAGGCGAGCCTCCGCGCGAGCGGGCGAAGGGCGTCGAGGAACGCCGCGCCGGGCGCGAGAAGCTGTGCCAGAAGGTCCTTCGCGGCATCCTCGTAGGCTTCGTCGACATTGACCCAGCTCGTGTGCCGCTTCGCCTCGCGCAGCGCCTTCACGGCGAAAGCCTGCATCCGGGCGAGGAAGGCGGCGAGGCTCGTCCCGTCGTCGCCGTCGAGGAGCTCCGGCGGCCAGCTCCCGAGAATCGCCTGGAGCAGCATGGCGAGATCGTTATCGTCCGGCGCGCTCTCGCCGCGGTCGCGGCGCGCGAGAGGCGCCGCGAGCGCCATGAAGGTCTCGATCGCGGAGGCCCAGGAATCCGGCATCTCGGAGAGCGCGTAGAGCCGCGCCCGCGCATCCTCGCCGCGCTTGGTGTCGTGCGTCGCCGTCGCGATCATCGCATTGGGCCAGGTCCGCGCGCGCTCGCGATTCTCGCGGTGGAAGGCCTCGACGCCGATGCCGAACCGGCTCGGATCGCCGCCGACTTCGTTCAGCGCGATGAGGCGCCCGTAGCGATAGAACAGGGTGTCCTCGAGGCTCTTTGCCATCACCGGTCCGGTGATCTGCTGGAAGCGCCGGCGGAAGCGGCGCAGAAGCTCGGCGCCGGGCCGGTTCGGGCCGACATCGTCGAGGAGCGCCGCGCCGACGAGCTCATGCACCGACAGATCCGGCAGGCTCGAGCCGCGCTTCGCCGCCGCGATGGCGTCCTCGATCAGGGCGCGATCCTCCGCCGCGGCCTCGCCCTCGCCGAGATAGCTGCGGTAGACATGGAGGCGGGAGACGATCTCGACGAGGCTGCGGCGGATCGAGAAGGCGGTGTAGTCGCGCATCCGGCGGTCCGTGTCGGCATAGCGCTTCAGATCCGAGACGAGCATTTCGAGTTCGCTCGCGAAGCTCGTCACCAGGATCTCGACCTTCGCGCGCCGGATGAGGTCGGCGTAGCGCCCGTCGAGCCCGGAGGCGGAGCGGTAGATGCGCTCGAAGGCATCGGCCGCGCGGGCGTCGACGAACAGGCCGTCGATGAGGTTCAGGGTGTCGTAGCCGGTCGTGCCCGCCACCGGCCAGGGCCGCAGCGCTTCGCCGGGCTCGAGGATTTTTTCGACGACGATATAGAAGCCGGGGCCGACGGCGCTTTGGAGCGTGCGCAGGTAGCCTTCGGGATCGGCGAGGCCATCGACGTGGTCGATGCGCAGGCCCTGCACGCGGCCCTCGCGGACGAGCTGAAGGATCGTTGCGTGGCTGTCCTCGAACACCTTCGGGTCCTCGACGCGAAGGCCCGCGAGGGCGTTGATGTCGAAGAACCGGCGATAGTTGATGTCGCTTGCCGCGACCCGCCAATGCGCGAGCCGGTAGGCCTGCGCTTCGAGAATCCGGTGCAGCGTGTCGAAGCTCTCGGGGACGCCCGGCGTGCCGTTGACGAGGGAGAGGGCCCGATCGATCGCCTGGCGCAGGGCCGGGGAGCCGGCGACGGCCTCCGCGAGCCGCCGCTTCAGCGCCTCGCTTTCCTCGACATGCGCCGGGCTGCGCTCCTCCGTCTCCTCGATCGTGCGCAGGCGCGCGCTGACGGCGAGGAGATCCGTGCGGCCGGGGACGTCGTCGTCGGCGAGCGCCGCCAATGCGCGGTCGAGGACGATCGGATAGTTGAGCGGCGAGATCGGGAAGCGATGCTCGAAATGCCAGACGCTGAAGCCGCCGTCGGCGTCGTCGTAGGCGAGGGGCAATTCGCCCGCTTCGAGGGCCTCGCCGTAGCGGCGGCCGAGGAACGGCGCGATCAGCTTGCCGCCGGCGTCGAGGCGTTGCCAGTCGATGTCGAAGGCGCGGCCGTGCGGCGACAGCTCGCCCCATTCGAGCACGGAGAGCCACCAGCGGTTATCGGCGCCGCCGATGCCCATGTGGTTCGGCACGATGTCGAGGACGAGGCCGAGGCCCGCCGCCGCGAGGGCATCCGTCAAGCGCCGGAAGCCCTCGGGGCCGCCAAGCTCCGGATTGATCGTATCGTGGTCGACGATGTCGTAGCCGTGCGTCGAGCCGGGCCGCGCGGTGAGGATCGGAGAGGCGTAGAGGTGGCTGACGCCGAGCCGCGCCAGATGGGGCACGATCGCGGCGGCGTCGTCGAAGGTGAAGTCCTTGTGAAGCTGCACCCGGTAGGTGGCCCGCGGCGGCGGCGTCGCGAGCGCGCTCGACCGCGGCGAAACTCCGCGGCCTTCGTCCGCGAGCGCCGCGGCGATGCGCGCGAGCTCGCCGCCGGGTCCGGCAAGCGCGCCGATCTCGGCGTCGAGGCGGCGGCGCCAATTCGGGTGGCCGACGTCGGGCCCGGGCAGGTTCGCCTGGTTCAGTTCGCCCGCCGCGTCCTCCAATTGGATGCCGACGAGGGCCGAGGGCGTCCGCGCGAGGAAGCGCATCATCGCCTCGAGGGGCGGCTCCTCGGGCAGGCCGTTCGGCAAGAGGTTTTCGGCCGCGAGCGCGTCGGTGAATTGCAGCACGTCGGCGCGCCGCGCCGCGCGTTCCGCGTCGGCGAGGCCGCGGTCGAACAGGCCGAGGCTTTCGCGCAGGTCGATGTCGAGGCCGCGCCACCAGCCGCGGAAGGTCGGCAGATCGTGCGTCGAGAAGGTGGCGAGGGCTGAGCGCGGATAGTCCGCCGGCGGCGTCAAGACGCCGTCCTTCTCGCGTTCGAACCAGAGCACGCGGTAGCTGAGCAGGCCCGCCTGCATGATCGCGTCCGAAAAGCCCTCCGGCGCGGTGCCGAGATCCTCGGCGATGACGAGGGAACGGGAGCGGTGGCTTTCGAGCCGCAGCACCGCGAGCATCGCCTCGAACGGATAGTTCACGTAGACGCCCTCGGCCGCGGCGAAACCCGACGGAATGAGGAACAGCCGCTGCAGCTGGAAGGCATGGTCGATGCGGATCGCCCCGGCGTGGCGCTTGTTGGCGACGACGAGTTCGCGAAAGGCGGCGAGGCCCTCTTCTTCGAGGACGAGCGGATTGAAGGGCGGCAGGCCCCAGTTCTGTCCCGTCGGCCCGAAGGGATCGGGCGGCGAGCCGATCGCGAGGTCCTGCGCGAAGCGCTCCGGCGCGGTCCAGATCTCCGAGCCGCCGTGGTCGGCGCCGACGGCGAGATCGCGATAGAGGCCGATCCCCATGCCCGCCGCCCGCGCCCGCTCCGCCGCGGCGCCGAGCTGGCGGTCGGCGAGCCATTGCAGGAAGGCGTGGCAGGCGACCCGCTCGGAATGCTCGGCCCGGAACGCGGCCACCTCCGGCGAGCGCGCGTTTCGATAGGCCTGCGGCCATTCGCCGGCCCAGGCGAGACCCTCTGCCTTGAAGGCCTCGCTCAGGGCCTCGAAGGTGGCGTGCGCCTCGAGTGCGGCGCCGCCGCGCCGACGAAAGCCGTCAAACTCGGGATCGGGCCGCTCGCGGAATTGCTGCCACAGGGCCTCGAGGAGAGGCCGCTGCAAAGCCGCCACGGCGGCGTGGTCGACGAGGGGCGCCTCGCGGCAGGCGGCAAGCCCGCCCTGGAAGGCGGGATCGGAAACGATCGGGGCGGCGATCTCGGCGAAGCCCGGCACGGCGGCGGGATCGATGAACAGCGTTTCGAGAAAGAGGCGGGAGGACGGCGAATAGGGCGAGATCTTGCCGCGATCCGCGGCGAAGAGCGCGTGCACCGGGCTGAGCCCGAGGAACGAGGCGCCGAGGGCGGCAACCCGCTCCGCGGCCTCAGCGACGTCGGTGTAGTCGCCGATGCCGAGATTGCGCGCCGAGCGCAGGCTGTAGAGCTGCGCCGTCGCGCCCCAGAGCCGGGCCTCGTCGCGCAGCGCGTTCGGCAGGAAGCAGCGCGACGGCGCCGCAACCACCGTCGCATGCGCCTCCTCGCCGCCGGCGCGGACGTCGAGCCGGTGGTAGCCTGGCCCCAGCGCCGGCAGCGCGAGGGTGGCGCCCTCCGCCTCGACGCGGCTGCGGCCTTCGCGCACGGCGCCACGCTCGTCGGCGATGCGCCATTCGACGATCGCCCTCTGCGACGCGCGCAGCGGCACGGCGACGGCGCGACCGGCGACGGCGGAGACGAGGCGCGGCGCGAGGGCGCCTTTCAGGCGCCGCACGCGTTCGAGCGCGGCGCCAGCGCCGCCGTCGCTCGAAACGTCGAGGCCGAGGCCGGCGAGGATCGCGACCCGCGATTCGTGCGAGGTCTCGACCACGTGCCCCGTCAGATCCGTATAGCGCTCGCCGAGACCGACGAGCCGCGCGATCTCGGCGACGCGGGAGTTCGCGCCCCGTCATTGCGCCGGGTCCACGAGGAAGGCGCCGGTCCATGCCGTAAGGTCGATGCGGTCGCTCTCGCGGATCACGTCGGGGCTCGCCCAGATCACCTCCGCGCCGCCGGTCGAGAACTCGTGCTCGCCGCGGGCGAGGTTGGCGACGAAGCGCAAGGCGCCCGCCGCGTAGCGCCAGGTCACGTCGACGCAGCCGCGATGCGGCTCCGCCGCGGCGCCGAGGAAGCGGCTCTTCGTCAGGGGCACGACCCGGTCGCGGCGGAGCGCGAGCAGGGCGCGCGTCTCGTCGAGGGCGCCGCAATGCGGTGGGCGCTCGATCTCGGTCCAGTCGAGGCGCGAGCGTTCGAAGGTCGCCTCGGACGTGGGATCGGGAATGTCCTCGCGGCCGGAGAAGGCGGCGAAGCGTTTGAACTCGCCCCGCCGGCCCTCGCGCACCGCCGCGGAGAGCGCCTCGTCGTCGGAAAAATCGACGAAGAACAGGAACGGCGTCGAGGCCGACCATTCCTCGCCCATGAACAGCATCGGGATCTGCGGCGCGAGCAGAAGACCGGCCCGGGCGAGCGCCAGGCGCTCCGGCCGGGCGAGCTGCGAGAGCCGGTCGCCGAAGGCGCGATTGCCGACCTGGTCGTGGTTCTGCAGGAACGCCACGAAGGCCGCGGGCGGCAGGTGGCGCGAGGCTTCGCCGCGGGCCGCCCCGCCGCGATGGCGCGAAGCTTCGCCCTGGTAGGCGAAGCCTTCGGACAGGCAGCGCTGCAGATGCGCGGCGGGCGCGTCGGCATAATCCGCGTAGTAGCCGTCCGCCTCGCCCGTCAGGAGCGTGTGCCAGGCGTGGTGCACGTCGTCGTTCCACTGCGCGGTGTGCAGCGTCGCGCGGCCGCCTTGCCGCGGCAGCCAGCGCGCCTCGTTGGCGTCGTTCTCGAGGACGAGGTGAACCTCGCGGCCGGCGACCGTTTCGCGCGCCCGCGCGGCGATCTCGCCGAGGATGTGGTCGACGCTGTCGTCGAGGATCGCGTGCACCGCGTCGAGGCGCAGGCCGTCGAAGTGGAACTCCTCGAGCCAGTAGAGCGCGTTGTGCACGAAGAAGTCGCGCACCGGGCGGCCGCTCCTGCCGTCGAAATTCAGGCCGGCGCCCCAGGGCGTCCGATGGCGCTCCGTGAAGAAGGCTTTCGCGTAGGCGTTCAGATAGTTTCCGGAGGGTCCGAAATGATTGTAGACGACGTCGAGGAGAACCATCAGGCCGAGCCCGTGCGCGCGGTCGACGAAGCGCTTCAGATCGTCGGGCGTGCCGTAGGCGGCGTCGGGCGCGAAGGGCAGGACGCCGTCATAGCCCCAGTTGCGGCGCCCCGGGAACTCGGCGAGGGGCATCAGCTCGACCGCCGTGATCCCAAGGTCCGCAAGGTGCGCGAGGCGGTCGCCGAGAGCGGCGTAGGTTCCCTGCGGCGTCGCGGTGCCGACATGCGCTTCGTAGATGACGGCCTCTTCCCAGGGGCGTCCGCTCCAGTCGCCGTCCGACCAGCCGTAGGCGCGCGGGTCGACGACGGCGCTGAGCCCCTGCACGTCGTCGGGCTGAAAGCGCGAGGCGGGGTCCGGCACGCGAAGGCCGCCGTCGATCCGGAAGGCATAGCGCGAGCCGGGCCGCGCCTCCGGCACGACCAGCCGGCGCCAGCCCTGCGCGTCGGCCGGCATCGACCGCTCGCTCCCGTCGACGAGAAGCGTCACCTCCCGGGCGGTCGGCGACCAGAGCGCGAAGCGGACGCCGTCGGGCAGGATCTCGGCGCCGAAGGGCATGGCATGGGCGCGCCGCATCAATCCTGCGCCCAGCTCGCCGTGCCGCTCGCGCGCCTCGCCTTCATGCATCGACTTCCGCCCCGTTGCGGTCCCGCTTTGAGTCATAGGTACATTCCCGGCGCGGAGAAAGCCGCCGGACGGCGGCGACGATTTTCAACGTGCGAGACGGGCGTTTGTCCCGATCATCCGGCCAAGGGCGCGGGACGGGCGCTGCGGCGCGCCTCGGCGGTGGTGTCCGGCCGGACGGGCGCCATGCGGGGCGCCTCCATCAGCGTGCGCAGGAAGAGCTGGCACCATTCCCGCACCCCATGCTGCCGCAGCCGGACGATCATGTCCTCGAAACGCGCGATTCGCTCCTCGCGCGGCATGGCGAGGGCCCGGGCGATGGCGGCCGCGACCGCCTGCGTGTCGTAGGGATTGACGAGGATCGCCGCGCGCAGCTCGTGCGCCGCGCCGGCGAAGCGCGACAGGACCAGGACGCCGGGATCGTCCGGCTTCTGGGCCGCGACGTACTCCTTCGCGACGAGGTTCATGCCGTCGCGGAGCGGCGTGACGAGGCCGACCCGGGCCATCCGGTAGAGGCCGGCGAGGCCGACCTGGCTCACCGTCCGGTTGACATAGCGGATCGGCGTCCAGTCGACCTCGCCGTAGGCGCCGTTCGTCGAGCCGGCGATCTGGGCGATCTCGTGCTTGATCTTCCTGTATTCCGGCACGTCGGAGCGCGATTTCGGCGTCACCTGAAGATAGGTGACGCGGTTGCGGTGCTCCGGATGGGAGCGGATGAAGGTCGAGAAGGCCTCGATGCGCTGCTTGATGCCCTTCGAATAGTCGAGCCGGTCGACGCCGATGATGAGGTCGCGGCGGCCCATGCTGTCGCGCATGCGCCGCACGAGGGGCGCCCGGTCCGCGGCTTCGGCGGTACGGGCGAAGCCGGCCGCATCGATTCCGACCGGGAAGTTGCCGATCGCGAAGCGGCGGCCCTCGATTTCGTGTATACTCGGAGAGACCTCGCGGCCGATATGCTCACCGATCAGGCATTGCCGGAAATTCTCAGCGTCGCGCGGCGTTTGGAAGCCGACGACGTCGTAGGCCGTCATTCCTTCGAGCAGGCGCTCGTAGGACGGCAGCGCGCTCGCGACATCCGTCGGCGGCCACGGGATATGCAGAAAAAAGCCGATGCGGTTGTGCACGTTCAGCCGGCGAAGCTCGGCCGCGAGCGGAATGAAATGATAGTCGTGGACCCAGATCACGTCATCGGGACGCAAAAGCGGCGCGAGCCCTTCGGCGAAGGTCCTGTTGACGCGAAAATAACGCTCGGTCTCGCTCTCGTCGACCTGCACGAGGTCGAGCCGGTAGTGGCAGACCGGCCAGAGGGCGCGGTTGGCGAAGCCTGCGTAATAGAGATCGTAGTCCTTCTTCAGGAGGTCGACGACGGCGAACGTCACGTTGCCGGATTCGACGACGGTCGGCGTGCTGGCGACCCGGTCGGAGGTCTTGCCCGACCAGCCGAACCAGAGGCCGCCGCGCTCGCGCAAAGCGCCTTCGAGCGCGATGGCGAGGCCGCCGGCGGCGGCGCTGCCGTCCTTCGCCGGAACCGGAACCCGATTCGAGACGACGACGAGGCGAGCGGCGGCGCCGGAAGCGGCCCGGTCATCGTCGCTCGCCGGTTCGGGACCGTCGCCGGCGGGCCGTGGACCGTCCCGACGGGCCGCGGTCGACAACGGCTGTAGCGGAATGAGCATGGCGATGCACCGGCAAGAGGAGAGGGGGATGAAGGTTAAACCTCCGGCCACGCTTCCTGTTCCCGCCGTGCCCGAGCGGGGGGCGGCATGGTGACACAGGGTTGCGGGGCCGCGTGGCAGGCGACTTGCTTGAGATTTGAGCGACGGCGGACGCTCGTGACATTGACAGCATCCTGAATTCGGATTCTCAGGAAGCATGTCGGCCGGGTCGCGCTGAGCGGCGCGGCCGCCTCGAGAGGAGAGCGCGATGATGGACAATCGGGAGCAGGAGATTCGCAAGCGCGCCTATGCGATCTGGGAAAGCGAGGGCCGCCCGGCGGGCTCGCACGAAGCGCATTGGCACCGGGCGGCGGAGGAACTCGCTCCGGCCGCCCAGGACGACATCGCCGTTCCGGCGAAGGCGAAAAAATCTCCGGCGCCGCGCAAGAAGATGTCCCCTCCCGCCGAGGTCAACGGCAGCGCCGAAGGAAAGCCGGCTTCGATCCGCAAGCGGCGTCCGGCCGGAGCCGCCGCCGAGCGCTGAGGCTCACTTCGGCGGCGCTTCGCCGGTCTTCGGCGCGGGCATCGACAGAGACTGCGCCAGCGCCTCGTCGAACGATTGCATGACGTGCTGATAGGAGCGCTCCGGCGCGCTCGACTGGCCGTTCGTGTGCGTCGGCTCGAGAATGAAGAGCTGCAGCGAGCGCCCGACGACCGGATGCTCGTCGCCGAAGGCGAATCGCCCCGTCTCGCCCGGCTTCGCGTCGCTCGTGTCGAGAAGACACACCCAGCCCTGTCCGCCGACCCCGTCCGGCAGGCGGAACGGCACCGTCTCATTGTGCGCGTTCAGGACGAGAAGGAGCGTCGCGTCCGTGCCGAGGCGGCGGATGCCCGTTTCCTGCGCGCGCCCGTCGAGCAGCACGCCGAGGCAGCGCCCGAGCGGATCGGACCATTGCTCCGGCGCCATCTCCTCGCCCGCCGGCGTCAGCCAGGTGACGTCCTTGACGCCGAGTTCGGCGTCGTAGTCGCCGGTGAGGAAACGGCCGCGCCTCAGCATCGGCAGAGCCCGGCGCAGCATGACGAGGAGGCGCGTGAACTCGGCGAGGGCGCGGTCGTCCGCGTCGATTCCCTCCCAGTCGAGCCAGGAAATCTCGTTGTCCTGACAATAGGCGTTGTTGTTGCCGTTCTGGCTGCGCGCGAACTCGTCGCCGGCGAGGATCATCGGCGTGCCGCGCGAGAGCAAAAGGGTCGCCAGCATGTTGCGCTTCTGGCGGAAGCGCACGGCGCGGATCTCCGCGTCGTCGGTCGGTCCCTCGACGCCGTAATTGTGCGAGAGGTTGTGGTTGTGGCCGTCCCGATTTTCCTCGCCGTTCGCCTCGTTGTGGCGCTCGTCGTAGGAGACGAGGTCGTTGAGGGTGAAGCCGTCGTGGGCGGTGATGAAGTTCACCGTGGCCCAGGGCTTGCGGCCACGCTTGTTGAAGAGATCCGCGGAAGCCGCGAGCCGCGAGGCGACGTCCGGCAGCTGGCCTTCGTCGCCGCGCCAGAAGCCGCGGGTCGTGTCGCGGTAGCGGTCGTTCCATTCCGCCCAGCCCGGCGAAAAGCGGCCGACCTGATAGCCGCCGGGGCCGCAATCCCAAGGCTCCGCGATGAGCTTCGTGCGGCTCAGCACCGGGTCCTGCCGGCAGGCGTCGAGGAAGCGGCCGTCCTCCTCGAAGCCGTGCGGCTCGCGCGCGAGGATCGTCGCGAGATCGAAGCGGAAGCCGTCGATGCGCATCTCCTCCGCCCAGTAGCGCAGGGAATCCATCACGAGCTGGAGGACGCGGGAATTGCTGAGATTGACCGTGTTCCCGGTGCCGGTGTCGTTGATGTAGTAGCGCCGATCCGGCGCGAGCCGGTAGTAGGAGGCGTTGTCGATGCCCTTGAAGGAGAGCGTCGGGCCGAGTTCGTTGCCTTCGGCGGTGTGGTTGTAGACGACGTCGAGCACCACCTCGATGCTTGCATCGTGCAGGCGCGCCACCATTTCCTTGAACTCGGAGACGGCGCTCGCCGCGTTCGAGGCATAGCGCCTTGCCGGCGCGAAGAACGAGATCGTGTTGTAGCCCCAGTAGTTCCTGAGGCCCTTGTCGATGAGATAGCTGTCGTCGAGAAAGTCGTGCACCGGCATCAGTTCGATTGCCGTGATGCCGAGGGTGCGGATGTATTCGACGACGGCGGCCGCGCCGAGCCCGGCATAGGTGCCGCGCAGCTCCTCGCGCAGCGACGGATGGCGCTTGGTGAATCCCTTCACGTGCGCCTCGTAGAGAATCGTCCGCTCCCAGGAGGTGTTCGGCCGGCGCTCGCGGCCCCAGGTGAAGGCCGGATCGATCACCTGGCATTTCGGCACGAAGGCGGCGCTGTCGCGCTTGTCGAAGGTGAGGTCGTCGCCGCCCTCGACCGTGTAGCCGAAAAGGGCGGGGTTCCAGTCGAGCTGGCCCACGAGCTGCTTCGCGTAGGGGTCGAGGAGGAGCTTGTTCGGGTTGAAGCGGTGCCCTTCCGTCGGCTCGTACGGCCCATGCACGCGGTAGGCGTAGACCGTGCCCGGCCGAGCCTCGGGCACGTAGCCGTGCCAGACCTCGTCGGTGTATTCGGGCAAATCGATCGCGCCGATCTGCTTCTTGCCGTCGCTGTCGAACAGGCACAGCTCGACGCGGGTCGCGTGGGCCGAAAAAAGGGCGAAGTTCACGCCGAGACCGTCCCAGGTCGCGCCGAGCGGGTAGGGCAGGCCTTCGCCGATCCGGCCGCGGGTGAGCGGTCGGGCGACAGGCGCGGGCGCGCGGGGCGGCGCTGCCGCTTTCGTCTTCATGTCCATCAGGAATCCGCCTTGCGAGTGAGGGTCGGGACGACAACGCTCAAGGTCGGCAGAAGGCTCCCGCCGATGCAAGCGGCGTGCCGGCGGGACATCAGTCCCGCCGGCTCGCGTCGAGCCCGATATCGATGAGCAGGAAGCGGTTCAGGTCCCGCGACAGAAAGTCCGCCGCCGCCTTGCGATCGGCCGCCGACCGGATGTCGGCAAGCCGCCGCGGCAGCGGCAGAACTTCAACGCGGAGCCGGACCCCGAAGAGGGGGAAGGGGAGGACGAGGGCTTTCATCGCCGTATCCGATCGCAATGAGAGGGAAGGAGGTTCGAACGAGCGTGCACGTGGCAATCCGCATGGACATGAAGCGCCTCCTCTCTTGCTGGTGGCGATGAGGGCGGGATCCCGCCAGGGCGGCGTCCATACACGAAACACGCCCGCAGCGCTAGAGCGGCGCTTGCGAAAAGCGCGAAAAAATGCGAGCCGCCGCACGACGGCGAGAGGACGACACGGCCTTGGCTGAAGAGAAATCGGCGACGGTGCCGCGGCGCGGCTGGCGGCGGGGCCTGCACCTCGCGCTGCTGCCCCTCGATGTCCTCGTCGCGATCGTTCTCCTTCTCGACGAGATCGCGCGCCCGCTCTACCGGCCGCTGATCCGGCTCGTCGCGGGACTGCGGCTCGTCGTGCGGATCGAAGCGGCGATCGCGCGCCTGCCGCCTTACGGCGTACTGGCGCTGATCGCTGTTCCGTTCGCGGTCGCGGAGCCGATGAAGCTCGTCGGACTCTGGCTGATGGGCACCGGACGCTTCGCCGTCGGCCTCGCGACGCTCGTCGTCGCCTATGCGGCGACGTTTTTCATCGTCGAGCGCATCTATCACGCCGGCCGCGCCAATCTCCTGACGATCCGGTGGGTCGCCTTCGTCATGGAGGCGGTGGTGCGGCTGCGCGAGGCGGTGCTCGACCGCATCCGCGCGCTGCCGCTCTTTCAGGCCGCGCGGCGCCTCGCGCTGCGGACGCGGATCAGGCTGGCGCGCTTGCGCCAGCGCCTGCGCCGCCTATTCGCGTGAGCGCGCCTTCGGCACGTAGGAGCCGTTTCCGTCGAAGGTGTAGGCGGTCTTGACGGTGGTGTAGAATTCCTGCGCGTAGCGGCCCTGCTCGCGCGGCCCGTAGGACGAGCCTTTGCGGCCGCCGAACGGCACGTGGTAGTCGACGCCCGCCGTCGGCAGGTTCACCATGACCATGCCGGCTTCGGCGTTGCGCTTGAAATGGCCGGCATGTTTCAGGCTCGTCGTGCAGATGCCGGACGAGAGGCCGAAGGGCGTGTCGTTCGCGATCTCGAGCGCCTCGTCGTAGTCGCGCACGCGCGTCACCGTCGCGACCGGCCCAAAGATTTCCTCGCGGGCGATGCGCATGCGGTTGTCCACGTCGGTGAAGAGCGCGGGCGAGAGATAGAACCCGGGCGTATCCCGGTTCAGGAGCTCGCCGCCGGCAACGAGCGTCGCGCCCTCGTCGGAGCCGATCTTGATGTAGGAGAGATCCTGATCGAGCTGGCTCTGGTCGACGACCGGGCCGATCTGCGTGCCGGCCTTGAGCGCGTCGTCGATGACGAGGGATTTCATGCGCGTCGCGATGGCGTCGACGAAGGAGTCGTGGATCCTCTCCGTCACGATGAGCCGCGACGAGGCCGTGCAGCGCTGGCCGGTCGAGAAGAAGGCGCCGTTGACGGCGCATTCGACCGCGACCTTGAGGTCGGCGTCGTCGAGCACGACGAGCGGGTTCTTGCCGCCCATTTCGAGTTGCACCTTCTTCATCGGGTCCGAGGCGATTGCGGCCTCGGCGACGCGCCGTCCCGTGGCGACGGAACCGGTGAACGAGATCGCGTTGACGTCCTTGTGCTCGAGGAGCGCCTGTCCGACTTCCGAGCCGCGGCCCATGACGAGGTTGAAGACGCCGGCCGGGATGCCGGCCTTGGCGATGATCTCGGAGAGCGCATGTGCCGTCGCCGGCACGAGATCGGCCGGCTTGATGACGACGCAATTGCCGTAGGCGAGGGCCGGCGCGATCTTCCAGGCGGGAATGGCGATCGGAAAGTTCCACGGCGTGATGAGGCCGACGATCCCGACCGCCTCGCGGGTCATCTCGACGTCGACGCCGGGCCGCACGGAGGCGACCTTTTCTCCGGCCATGCGCAGCGCCTCGCCGGAGAAGAAGAGGAAGATCTGCCCGGCGCGGACGGTCTCGCCGATGCCCTCGGCGAGGGTCTTGCCCTCCTCGCGCGACAACAGGCGGCCGATTTCGTCCTTGCGCGCGATGATCTCGTCGCCGACGCGCTTCAGGATGTCGTGGCGCTCCTGCGGCGTCGAGCGCGACCAGGCCGGCAGCGCCGCCTTCGCCGCCGCGATCGCCCGCTCGGCATCGGCGCGCGAGGCGCGCGGGAACTCGCCGACGACGTCGTTCGTGTTCGACGGGTTGAGATCGGGCGCCGCGTTCGCGGCCGCGATCCATTCGCCGCCGATGAAGTTTTTCGCGTGGATGGTCATGGCGAAGGAATCCCTTTCAGATGAGGCCGCGGCGGGCGAGGTTGCGCATCAGCGCGCCGGTCCCGAAGGTCCATGGCTCGCAGGCGTCGGTCGAGCGCATCCGGTTGACGAGCCGGCCGAGCAGCGGCGCGGCGATGGTGACGACGTCGCCGGTCTTGTGCGTGAAGCCCTTGCCCGGGGCGCCGCGATCCTCGACCGGCGCGAACATGGTGCCGAGGAAGAGCACGGCGCCATCGGGATATTGGTGATGCGGCCCGATCATCTGCCCGACAAGATCCTCCGGATCGCGGCTGATCTTGGCGATCGAGGATGAGCCTTCGAGCTTGAACCCGTCCTCGCCTTCGACCGTCAGCGTCACCGTCGTGCGGCGAATGTCGTCGAGGGAGAAGGTCGCGTCGAAGAGGCGCAGGAACGGCCCCAGCGCGCAGGAGGCGTTGTTGTCCTTCGCCTTTCCGAGGAGCAGCGCGGAGCGGCCCTCGACATCGCGCAGGTTGACGTCGTTGCCGAGCATCGCGCCGACGATTCTCCCCGACGAGGCCACCGCCAGGACGATCTCCGGTTCGGGGTTGTTCCAGCTCGATTTCGGATGCAGGCCGGCATCGGCGCCGGTGCCCACGGAGGCCATCGGCGGCGCCTTCGTGAAGATCTCCGCGTCCGGGCCGATGCCGACCTCGAGATACTGGCTCCAGGCGCCCTGGCGCACGAGCACGTCCTTCAGCGCCATCGCCTCCGCGGAGCCGGGCTTCAGCCGCGAGAGGTCGTCGCCGACGAGGCGCTGCACCTCGGTGCGGATCTCCGCCGCCGCATCGGCATTGCCGCGGGCCCGTTCCTCGATCACGCGCTCGAGCATCGAGACGGCGAAGGTCACGCCGGCCGCCTTCACCGCCTGCAGATCGATCGGCGCGAGCAGCCACGGCTTTGCGGCATCGCGCCCGTCGGCGGCGGTGTTGGCGAGGATCGCCTCCAGCGAGCCGATCGCCTCGCCCTCGGCGGCGCGAAGCGCGCGAGCCGGATCGGCGCTTTCGCAAAGATCGCGCATGGTCGGAAACGTGCGCGAGACGTCGACGACGCCGCTCTCGCGGATCGCGACGACCGACGGCCCGCCCTGGTCCGGTCGCCAGACCCGACCCGCGAGAGCGCCGCGGGTCCCGTCGTCCGGGAGGGTTCGTTGGGCAGAGACGTCGATCACGGCGGTTTCCTCTTTTTCGGGCGGCGCACCTTGGCCCGTCACGGGGAGCTTGGGAAGGGCGGTCAGCGGCCCCAGCGCAGCGCCAGCGGGTCGAGCTCGCGGGCGAGTTCGAGGAGGCCTTCCCGCGTCGCCGGATGCAGCGGCTCGAGGGGGTGGCGCACCGCGTCGCTGCCGATGACGCCGCCCGCCGCCATCACGGTCTTGGTGGCGCGCAGGCCGCATTGCCGGTTCTCGTAGTTGATGAGCGGCAGGATTTTCGCGTAATGCGCCGCGGCCTCCTTGCGGCGGCCGGCGAAGTGGTGCGTGAGAACCGGCTTGATCAGGTCCGGCAGCAGGGCGCTCGACATCGTGCCGGTCGCGCCGGCGTCGAGATCGGCCATGAGGGTGATCGATTCCTCGCCGTCGAACGGACCTTCGATCAATTCGCCGCCGGCCGCGAGGAGGCCGCGCAGCTTCGCGGCGGCGCCCGCCACCTCGATCTTGAAGTAGCGCACGAGCGGCACCTCCCGGGCGAGCCGGGCCAGGAACGCCACCGGCAGCGGCACGCCGCTCAAGGGCGCGTCCTGGACCATGATCGGAATGCCGCCGGCTTCGGCGATGCGGGAAAAATGCTCGATCATGCCGGTCTCGTCGGCGCGCAGGCCGGCGCCGTGATAGGGCGGCATCAGCATCAGGAGGCTGGCGCCGGCCTTCGCCGCCTTGGCGGCGCGCTCGGCCGCGATGCGGGTCGAGAAATGGCTCACGGTCACGATCGTCGGCACGCGCCCGGCGACGTGGCCGAGGCAGAGATCGGTCAGGATGTCCCGCTCGGCATCCGTGAGCAGGAACTGCTCGGAATAGTTGGCGAGGACGCAGAGCCCGTCGACGCCCTGGTCGACCATGCAGTCGAGCACCCGGCGCTGGCCTTCGAGGTCGAGGTCGCCGTTCGAATGGAACGGCGTCGGAGCGACGGGAAAGACGCCCCGGTAGGGGCGCTGGGCGGGCGAGGGCATGGACGCTTCTCCGGGGGTCTGTCGTTCTCGTTGTCGCGGGATGGCGCCGCGGGCTCTTCGCGAGGGCCGGCGGGGGGCTGGGCGGGAGGAGGGCCGAAGGTTCAACAGAACGGCCGCCGCCGCAAGGGGGCGAGACCGGTTTCGGGGTCCTGGCCGGCCTCCTCCGTGCGGGCGACGAGGCGCGCCTGGAGGACGACGGCGGCGAGGAGAAAGGCGCCGCGGACGACCGATTGCCACGAGGCCGGGAGGCTGATCCAGCCGAGTCCGTTCTCGAAGTTCAGGATGTTGAAGATCAGCCCGAGGAGCAGCACGCCCGCAAGCGTCGCGCCGACCGAGAGGTCGATGGCGCCGGTCGCGATGACGAGGGTCATGCCGACGCGACGCGCACCGTGCGGCCGTCGCGCATGATCGTGACGCGGTCGCAGACCGCATAGAGCTCGTCGAGCTTGTGGCTGACGAAGACGACGGAGACGCCCGAGGCCTTGCGCTGGCGGATGACGTCGAAGAGGACCGTGACCTCCTGCTCGTCGAGGGAGGAGGTCGGCTCGTCCATGACGACGAGCCTCGCGTTGAAGCCGATCGTGCGGGCGATCGCGACCATCTGCCGGATCGCCGTGGAATAGCTCATGACCGGGCGGCGCACGTCGACATGCACGTCGAAGCGCGAGAGCAGCGCACGGGACGAGGTTGATCTCCTGATAGATCGTGCCGATGCCGGCGGCCTGCGCCGCCTGCGGCGAGGCGAAGGAAGCGGGCGCGCCGTCGAACAGATCTCGCCGCCGTCGCGGCCGTAACAGCCGGTCAGGATCTTGATCAGCGTCGACTTGCCGGCGCCGTTCTGGCCGCTCAGTGCGTGGACCTCGCCGCGTGCGACTTCGAGGGACGCGCCGGCGAGGGCCGGAGCGCCCGCGCCTAGTACGCGTCGCCGATGAGCTGCGCCGCGTTCGCCTTGTCGAAGAAGCGGTCCGTGTTCACGACCCAGGCTCCGATCTTGTCGCCCTTGGCGTAGCGGGCGAGGGTCTCGAAGGCCTTGGCGCGGAGGCGGCGGCGCCGAGGCCGACGGTGGCGACGGCCGCGGCGAGGGCGAGAAACGTCCTCCTGAGCATTGTCTTCCTCCGGACTATGGAGCAATTCTGCATCGCTCCGCGGCCGGGATTGAGCCTTCCGCCCCCTCGCAAGTTCAAGCGGGCGGCAAATCCCGGGCCGGAACCGGTTGGGCCCTGACAATCCATGCTGACAGCCAGCTTTCCTGCCGCTTCCGGACACCCCACCCGAAATCGGGATGCCGCGACGATTGCCAGACAATTCCTTTTCGTGACACCATCGACCGCGCCCCGTCGTTGCGGAGGGCGATGAGCACGTTTCGTATCCTGTACGTCGACGACGAGCCCGACATGCGCGAGATCGCCGTTCTGTCCCTCCGGCGCGAGCCGTCCTTCGAGGTGCGGGCCTGCGCGTCCGGCGACGACGCGCTGACGCTCCTCGAAAGCTGGAATCCCGACCTCGTGCTGCTCGACGTCGTCATGCCGGACATGGACGGGCCGGAAGTGCTCGCGCGCATCCGCGCCGCGCACGGCGAGCGCACGCCGCCGGTCGTCTTCGTCTCGGCCCGCGGCCTGACACGCGACGCTGAGAAACTGAGAGCCCTCGGCGCGGCCGGGATCGTCCCGAAGCCCTTCAATCCGGTCACCCTCGCCGCGACGGTGCGGCGTTTCCTGCCCGCGCCATGAGGCCGCAATGACCGACGAGAAGGAGTTCGAGGAGCATTTCGGCCGCCTGCGGGAGAGTTTTCGCGCCCGCCTGCCCGATTATCAGGCGAGCCTCGTCAAGGCGCGCAGCGGCTTCATCGCCTCGGGCGCGGACGGCGTGCGCGAAATCCGGAAGGTCGCCCACACCCTCGCCGGCGCCGCCGGCACCTTCGGCTTTCCGGAGATCGGCGAGGTCGCCCTCGAGGTCGAGGTCGCCGCCGATGCGGTGCTCTCGGGCGAGGACACCCGCGAGGCGGTGATCGGCCCC
Organism: uncultured Alphaproteobacteria bacterium; assembly: GCA_963754975.1. Taxonomy (GTDB): domain Bacteria; phylum Pseudomonadota; class Alphaproteobacteria; order Rhizobiales; family Beijerinckiaceae; genus Microvirga. Next base: position 36,196 of record CAVWII010000009.1, read on the forward strand.
CTGCGCCAGCTCATCCGGGAGATCGAGCTGTCGCTCTGAGCGCCGTCAGCGGGCCGCCTTGCGGATCGAGAAGACGAGCGCGCCGCCGGACCCGTCCTGCGATTCGAGTTCGTCCCCGGTTTCCCGGATCAGGTTCGGGATGTCGAGCGCGGCCATCGGGTCCGTGCAGGCGACGACAAGCCGGTCCCCGGGCGCGAGGCGCTGGAGGGCTTTTCGCGTCTTGAGGGCCGGCAGGGGGCATTTCAGCCCGGACAGGTCGAGGCGGGTTTCAGCCATCGCGGCGGAGGCGGTGTTCCCTGGACAATCGGCTCCGCCCACACAACACTGCGCGCTCCCATCCTGCAACACCGTCCTGTCCCGCCGGCGTGCCGTCTTCCCGTCTCCTGCTGCCGGTCGCCGCGGTCCTGGACCGCCTTGCCGTGCGGCCCACGCCCGCGCCCGTCCGGCTCGATCTCGCGGCGGCGACGGGCGGCGTGCTGGCCGAGGACCTCGTCGCCGGCGCGGCGGTGCCGAGCCGGGCCGTCGCCCTCGTCGACGGCGTCGCGGTGGCGGCGCACGACCTTGTCGGCGCTTCGCCCTATTCGCCGGCGGTCCTTGCCGCCCCGCCCCCGCCCGTGCGGGCGGGGGAAGCTTTGCCGGCCGGGTGCGACGCCGTCCTTCCGGCGGAGGCGGTGAGCCTTGTCGGCGGGTTCGCGGAAATCGGGCTCACGGCCTCGCCCGGCGAGAACGCGCGCCGCGCCGGCGAGGACATCGCGCCGGGCGGCATCGTCCGCCGCGCCGGCGAAATCGTGCGGCCCTTCGACGCCGCCCTCGCCCGCCTTGCCGGACTGGCCGACGCTCCGGTGCGCCGCGCGAACTCTGGCGATCGCCTGCGCGGAGGAGGACCGGACCTGGATCGCGGCCATCTTCGCCCCCGTCGTCCACGGCGCGATCCTGCGCTTCGAGGCCGCGGCCGAAACCGATCTGACGATCGCCCTCGGCCGCATTGACGACCACGATCCCGCATGGAGCGCCATCGCCCTCTCGGAGGCGGAGGGCTGGCGGCTGCGCGAGGAGGGCGGCTCCCCGGTCCTCGAGGGGCCGGCGCGGCCGGCGGCCGCCTTCGCGCTCGCCCGCGCCGTCGTGGCGCCGTTCCTCGACCGTCTGCTCGGGCGGGCGCCCGTTCCGGCCTGGCGGCGCGGGCCGCTGCTCAGAAAGATCCCGTCCCGGATCGGCTGGACCGAGATCGCCCTTCTGCGCGAGAGCGGCGACGGGCTCGAGCCGCTGGCCGTCGGCACCCTGCCGCTGTGGGCGCTCGCGCGGGCGGAGGGCTATTGCGTCGTTCCGCCCGAGAGCGAGGGCCTTCCCGACGGCAGCATCGTCGCCGCGCTGGCGGTATAAGGCCTCATGAACCAGGCGACCCCGCCCACCGACGCCCTCCGCCAGGATCAGTTCCTCACGGTTCTGCCCCGGGACGAGGCCCTGCGCCGCTTCGTCGAGGCGCTCGCGCCTGCGCCCGGGGCCGCGGAAAGCGTACCCCTGGCCGAGGCCCTCGGGCGGGTGCTGGCCGAAACTCTCGCCTCGCCGTCCGACGTGCCGCCCTTCGACCGCGCCGGCGTCGACGGCTTCGCGCTGCGCTCCGCCGACGTCGCCGAGGCGGGGGAGGGCCGCCCCGCCTCGCTCCGGCTCAACGGCGAGATCGTCGCCTGCGGGACCGCGCCGCGCCTGCCGGTCGCTCCCGGGACGGCGACGCCCATCGCCACGGGCGGCCCAATTCCCCGCGGCGCGGACGCCGTGGCGATGATCGAGCACACGGAACGGGGCCCGGGCGGCGCGCTTCTGGTGCGGCGCGCGCCGGCGCCGGGACAAAACGTCGCCTTCGCCGGTTCGGACATCGCCCGCGGCGAGACCCTCCTGCGCCGCGGCACCGCGATCGGCTCCCGCGAGATCGGCATGCTCGCCGCCTGCGGCCTCGCGACCGTGCCGGTCCATCCCCGGCCGCGGGTCGGCGTGCTCTCGACCGGCGACGAACTCGTCGAGGCGGGCGTGCCGCTGCGGCCAGCCGCGCTCTACGACGCCAACGGCCCGATCGTCGCCGCGGCCCTGCGCGAGAACGGCTGCGAGCCCGTTCCCCTCGGCATCGTCCGCGACGACGAACAGGCGCTCGAAGCCGCCCTGCGGCAGGCGCACGCGGAATGCGACGCCGTCATCCTGTCCGGCGGCACCTCCAAGGGGGCGGGCGATCTCACCTATCGCATCGTCTCGCGCCTGGGGGCGCCGGGCATCGTCGCCCACGGCGTCGCGCTGAAGCCCGGAAAGCCGCTCTGCCTCGCCGTCTGCGACGGCAAGCCGGTCGTCATCCTGCCCGGCTTCCCGACCTCGGCGATGGTCACCTTCCACGACATCGTCGCGCCGGTCCTGCGCCGCATGGCCGGGCTGCCGGAGCGGACGGAGGCGGTCGTCACGGCGGTGGTGCCCCTGCGCGTTCCCTCGGAAATCGGCCGCACCGAGTTCGTGCTCGCCTCCCTCGTCGAGGGTGGGGACGGGCTCGTCGCCTATCCGACCGCCAAGGGCTCGGGCTCCGTCACCGCCTTTTCGCAGGCGGACGGGATGTTCTCGATTCCGGCCCTCGCCGACCACGCGCCGGCCGGCGCCGCGGTGCCGGTGACGCTGCTGACGCCGCACCTGCGGCCGCCGGATCTGTTCGTCATCGGCAGCCATTGCACCGGCCTCGACGCCGTCGCCGACCGGCTCGCGGAACGCGGCTTCTCGGCCCGTCTCCTCGCCGTCGGCTCGACCGGCGGCCTTGCGGCCCTGCGGCGCGGGGAGGGCGACCTCGCGCCGATCCACCTGCTCGATCCGCAATCCGGCACCTACAACGCGCCGTTCCTCGCGGCCGGCCTCTCCCTCGTGCCGGGGTGGCGGCGGATGCAGGGCGTCGTCTTCCGGCCGGGCGACCGGCGCTTCGAGGGCAAGGCCGCGGCGGAGGCGGTGCGCGAGGCCGTCGCCGATCCCGACTGCCTGATGGTGAACCGGAACCAGGGCGCCGGCACGCGCATCCTGATCGACCGGCTCCTCGCCGGGGCGCGCCCGGAGGGCTACTGGAACCAGCCGAAATCGCACAACGCCGTCGCCGCCGCCGTGGCGCAGGAGCGCGGCGACTGGGGCCTCGCGATCGAGCCCGTGGCGCGGGCCTACGGCCTCGGCTTCCTGCCGCTCTCCGAGGAACATTACGATTTCGCTCTCCGCGACGTGGCGCGCGAGCGGCCGGGGGTTGCGGCCTTCCTTGCGCTCCTGCGCGAGGAGGAGACCCGGCAGCGTCTGCGCGCCCTCGGCTTCATCCCCGCGGACGTGCCGTGATCCGCGTCTTTGCCTTCCTCGGCGCTGTCCTCCTCGCGCTGCCGGCGGCGGCCGAGATGCGCGGTCACGGCGGTCCCGTGCGGGCGCTGGCGGTCTCTGCGGACGGCCGGCTCGCCGTCTCCGGGTCGTTCGATCAGTCGGCGATCCTGTGGGCGATCGACGAGGGCGTGGCCCTCGCCGTCTGGCGCTTCCACGAGGGCGCGGTGAACGCCGTCGCTGCGCTGCCCGACGGCCGCTTCGCGACCGGCGGCGAGGACGGGCGCATCGCCCTCTGGCGTCCGGGGGCGGGCGCACCCGAGCGCGTCATCGAGGGCCATAGGGGTCCGATCGTCGGCCTCGCCGTCGCCCGCGACGGCAGCGCCCTCGCGTCGGCCTCCTGGGACGGCACGGCCCGGGTCGCGCCGCTCTCGGGCGAGGCTTCGGCGCGGGTGCTGTCGGGCCATGTCGGCAACGTCAACGCCGTCGCCTTCCTTCCGGACGGCCGCGTCGTCACCGCTGGCTACGACGGCACGCTGCGTCTCTGGTCCGCCGGGGGCGATCCGACGGTGCATTCGCTCGGCCTGCCGCTCAACGCCGTCGCGGCCGCGCCGGACGGCGAGATCGTCGCCGCAGGCGCGGACGGCAGCGTCACGCTTCTCGCCGCCGACGGCGCGGTGCGCGCGCGGATTTCGGCGGGCGAGACGCCGGTCCCGGCGCTTGCCCTGTCCGCCGACGGCAGCCGGATCGCCGCGGCGACCATCGGCGGCGCCGTCACGATCATCGACCGCGCTTCCGCGAAGCCGCTCTTCGTCCTTGTCGGGCCCGGGCTGCCGGTCTGGTCCCTTGCCTTCCGCCCGGACGGACTGGAGCTTCTCACCGGCGGCGCCGACCGGCTCGTGCGGCGCTGGGACATGCGCGACGGCCAGCATATCGGCGCCGTGGCGATGGCAAAGCCGGAGGACTTTCTCTCCGCCTTCAAGGGCGACCGCGGAGCTGAGGTCTTTCAGGCCTGCGCCGCCTGCCACACCCTGACGCCGGACGGCGGCAACCGGGCCGGCCCGACCCTGCACGGCCTCTTCGGCCGCCGCATCGCGAGCCTGCCCGGATACAACTTCTCCCCGGCGCTGAAGGGGCTCGACATCGTCTGGTCGCCGGAGACCGTGGCGAAGCTGTTCGATGTCGGTCCGAACGCATACACGCCCGGCACGAAGATGCCGGAGCAGCGCATCGGCGATGCGGCCGATCGCGAAGCCCTCGTGCGATTCCTGGAGAAGGCGACGCGGTAGGCCTCACTCTTCCCAGATATCGAAGTCGGCGATCGTCCAGCGGCCGCCGAAGCGGCGCAGGGCCGCGGTGCCGCTGACCCCCTCCGGCGCGTACCGGAAACCGATGGAGGCGCGGTTGCCGTCGATCGTCAGCGCGGTGACCTCGAAGCAGGGCGCGTCGCCAGCCGGCTTCGTGCGCCGCGCAACGACCGGCTCGCCGAACTTCTTCAAGGACGACAGGACGGACGGATCGACGTCGGCGACGACGACGAGGGGCTTGCGTTCCGGAATCGTGTCGACATGGAAATAGCCGGCGAGATCCTCGTGCGCGAGGACGAGGCGCAGAATTTCGGCGGTCGCGCTTCGCGTATCGACGCTCATCTTTTTCTCCTGTGTCTGCGGCCGCGAGGGGGTTAGCGCCCGGGCGTCGCGCGGCGCGAGGCCCAGCGGCGCGGCGACGACGAGGGCGATGACGAGGAAACGCCCGGACGAGCGCATCGGGCTACCAGTAGCGGTCGATGTCTTTGCCGTAGGCGGCCTTCTCGAACTTCTTGCCTTCCTCGCCATCCTGATCGCGGCCGTCCTGCGCGTCGCCCCAATGGACGAGTTCGTGCAGGATCGTCGATTCGAGCAGGAGGTGCATCTTCGGCTCCTTCGAGTCCTTGTTCTCGAAGCGGCGGCAGATGCCGCGGTCGATATAGATGACGTTCGGTTCCTTCTTGCCGTTGTATTTGCCGTTCGCGTTCGTCATCACCTTGAAGTCGAGGAGCGGGTGCGGGCTGAATTCGACTGCGCGCAGCGCATGCTTCGCGGAGAGCTCGCTGTATTTCATGAAGGCAGCCCAGACTTTCTCCTTGTTGCGCACCTTCGGAATCTCGTGCTCGATCCATTTGCACAATTCCGGAAAGTGCTCCCACATCCGCTGCGAGACCTGCATCGCGATTAGCTCCGTCGTCACCCGTCGACCTTCGCATGGTAACCGGAGCGGTGCTGCCGCGCAGCGAAAACCCGAGGCGTACGTGTGACTTGGCTCACCTGGCGGAGGGTGGCAGATCAGCTCGGCTTGCCGCCGCTCTTGCGTTCGCGGAGATAATCGTCCGTCGTGCGCGGCTTCGGGCGCTCGGGCCCGGCGTGCGGATCGAAGGAGTCCGCCACCACCGCCTCGACGCGGCAATCGTCGCAGAGCGTGAGGATGCGCAGGCGGTCCTGCCCGCCGCTGCCCGAGAACATCCAGTGCCTGTCGGAGAGCTTCGCCATCACGCGCTCGATCGCCGCCCGCGTGCCGAAGGCCTTGCCGCAGGACGTGCAGTGGAACGGTTCTTCCTGCTTCAGAACGCGGCGCGGCGCCTCCCAGGCGGTCATGTCGAGCTGCGGCACGAGGGCGATCGCGTCTTCCGGACAGGTCGCGGCGCAGAGCCCGCACTGCACGCAAAGGCTCTCGGTGAAGGCGAGCATCGGCTTGTCGGGATTGTCGGAAAGCGCGTCGGCCGGGCAGGCGCCGACGCAGGACAGGCACAACGTGCAGGCCTCGGCCTTGAAGGCGAGACCGCCGAAGGGTGCGCCGGCCGGCAACGGCACGACGCCGACGGGCGAGGGCGCGGCGCGGTGCAGTTCGCGCATCGCGATTTGCAGCACGCCGCGCTTGCCGCCGGCCGGCAGGAAGCTCGCCGGCGCCGGCGTCGGCGTGCCGGGGACAATTCCGTCGAGCGCCGCGCGCAGCGCATCGGGGTCGTCCGTCTCGATCAGGCCCGCAAGGCCGGCGCCGTAGCCGTAGGCGTCGAGGAGGACGTTTGCGGTGTCGAGCGTGCGGCGCAGGCCCGTCATGTCGTGCTGCGGCCGCGCGGGCCCGAGGAGGCGCGCACCGGCGGCGCCGTAGGCGAAGAGCGCGGCGACGGCTTCCGGCCCGACCTGGCCGATCGCGTTGACGCGCACCGGCAGCACGTTGGCCGGCAGGCCGTCGCCGAAGCGCGCCAGCGCATCGATCAAGGGCTCGCCGTGATCGCCGTCGTGGAAGAGCACGATCGCATCGCTGCCGCCGGCCTCGCGATAGGCCGTAAGGAGCGTGCGCAGCCGGCGCAGCAGCGCATCGGCGGGCGGCAGCGCGTAGGAGGCGGCGCCGGTCGGGCAGGCGGCGGCGCAGGCTCCGCAGCCGGCGCAGACGTAAGGGTCGATCGCGACGTGGTCGCCGGCCGGCGCGATCGCGCCCGTGGGGCAGAGGTCGAGGCAGCGCGTGCAACCGGTGATGCGCGAGCGCGAATGGGCGCAGAGCCCGTCGCTGAAGGCGATGTAGCGCGGCTTGTCGAAGGTGCCGACGAGATGCGCCGCCTCGAACAGGACGCGGGCGACGGCGGTCGCGTCGCGCGGATCGGCGCGCAGGTAGCCGGGGCGCAGGTCGTGCGCCGGAAACAGCGGCAGGCCGCCGGAAAGGTCGACCACGAGATCGCAGGTCGAGGCGGCGCCGTTCCGCGGCTCCTCGAAGACGAGCGCGCGGCGCGAGGAGGGCGCGGGCACCGCGTAATCGTCGACCTTCAATTCGAAGGCGCCGAGATGTCCCTTTGCGGCGACGATCGTTCCCTTCAGCACCGGGAAATCGGTGGCGCGCGGCGGCACGACGTCGCCGGGCTTCGTCAGGAGCACGGTGATGTCGAGCCGGTCGGCGAGCCGCCGCGCCGCCTCGATGGCGGTCTCGTCGCGGCCGTAGACGAGGGCGACGCCCTCGCTCTGCATGGCGACGAGGCCGACGGGCTCGGCCGGCTCCGCCGCGGCGGCGAGGAGGGCCGCCATCTTCGGCCCTGCGGCGGCCGCTTCGTTCGACCAGCCCGCCTGCTCGCGGACGTTGGCGAAGACGACGCGGTCCGCCGCGCCGAGCTCCTCCGCGACCTCCGTGAAGAGCGGCGCTTCCTGCGTGCAGCCGATGGTCAGCGGCGCGCCGGTGGCCAGAAGGCGCTTCGCGAGGTCGAGCTGGCGGCGGCAAAGGTTGTCGGCGGTGCGGAAGCTGTCGCCGCAACCCCGCGCCAGGGCGCCCGAATCGAGGGGCATGGTGCCCTCGCAGGAGCAGGCGACGACGATGCGGTCGGGACGAATCACGGCGTCGGAACCTCGGCTGGAGGCATTTTGACGCCTCTCGTGTCTCAGCGCGCCCCACCTATACTAGAAAGGTTCGAAGGAACGACATAGACCATCCGTCGCACGAGTTTTGCGCCTTATCGCCATGGCCGCCTCCGCCCCGTCCTCCGCCGCTCCGCGCTTCGCGCTGCCGCCCGCCTATCGGCTGGTGACCTTGCGGGAGGGCGGCGACGCTTTCGCGGAAGCGGTTCGGCGCGCCCCGGACGAGGGCGCCGGCACCTTCGTCGCGACCGGGCGCTTCGACGTCCTCGCGTTCGCGGTGGCGCTCGAGCCGGAGGAGCCGCTCGCGACAGCGCGGCGGGCGGTCTTCGCCGGCATGGTCGCCCTCGCCGATGCGCTCTCGGCGGCGGCGCCGCCGGAAAAGCCGATCGCCTTCTCCTGGCCGGCGACGGTCCTGTGCGACGGCGGCCGCCTCGGCGGCGCCCGGCTCGCCTGGCCGGAGGACTGCGCCGAGGGGGCGGTGCCGGCCTGGCTCGTCTTCGGCGGCATGCTGCTGGCCGCGCCGCGCGACCGTGCGAACCCGGGCCGCAGCACGGAGGCGACCTTTCTCGTCGAGGAAGGCTTCGACCCGGCGGAGACCGACGCGATCGTCGAGGGCTTCTCGCGCCATCTCCTGCTCGCCTTCGACACCTGGCAGGAGCGCGGCTTCGATCCGGTGGCGGAGAGCTATCTCGCGCGGCTGCAAAAGGCACCCCGCGATGGCCGTTGCGGCCTCGACGGCAACGGCGACCTTCTCATCCATCGGGATGGCCGGCGCGAGCGCCGCCCCCTTCTCGAAGCCCTCGCCGCCGCCGCCTGGTACGATCCGGCGACGCGGCTGCCGCGGATCTGAGCCATGCGCAAGCTGCCGCGCACCCTTCGCCTCGATCCTTCCGACACCTTCGTCTTCGAACGCGCCGCGGAGCCGGGCGAATGGGCCGTCGCCGGCTCGGGCCTGTTCGATGCGGGCGCGATCGAGACAATGCCGCCGAAGCTGCGCGCCGCCTTCCGCTCGGGCTTCCTCGGCATCGCGAGTTTCGGTTTCTCGACTCTCGTCGAGGTCGCCGAGGTCGCGCCTGAAGACCTCGATGCGCTGAGCCGATCGCTCGCGGACCGGCTGATCGCGGAATGCGGCGCCCCCGACCGCGAGACGGCCCGCGCCGCGGCGCGGGACGAGCTCGCCTTCGCGGAATCCCTTTGCGCCGAGCATCCGCCCGGTACGACGATCGCGATGCGCCGCATCGTCGAAGCGGGCGCGATCCGTGAGCAGTTCAGAACGCTGCACCGTCGCGAGGCGTCGGTGTCCGGCGCCGATCGGCTGCACGCCTTCGCGCGCGCCTTCGAATTCGTTGAGGTCGAGGGCGAGGTGGAGGAGCGCGTCGACCTCCTCGGCACGATAGGCAAAGGCTGATGCGCGAGTTCTGGGTCTCCTCCGGCCATCATCTGACCCGGCGCACGGAGGGCGGCGGCCTCGCGGTGACGGACGAGTTGCTCCTCGCCTATCTCGCGCGGCCGGAACTGGTGCCGCCCGGAGATGCCTGCGACGCCGAACGCGATCTGTATGCGCGCCTGCTGGGCGAACCGCGGCGGCCCGTTCCGCCGCATGAGGTCGAACGCATCGCCGATCCGGATGCGCGCGAGAACTGGACCGTGATGATGGCTCTTCGCGACCGGCTCGTCGCGGCGCGCAGCGTCGAGGCGGCCTATCTCGGCCTCGTGCGGGACGGCGCCGCGCTGCCGCCGCTCTTCCTCAATCAGCTCGTCCATCTCATCTTGCGCAACGCCCTCGACGGCTGCGAGGACCCCTATGTGCTGCGCGCGGCGGAACTCTTCTTCCGCCCGCAGCGGGTCTCGACGCACGACGGCGTGCTTCTTCTCGCCGATGCGGAGGTCGTCGATGCGATGGAGAGTTCGCGCGCCGCCTCGCCGCTCGTCGCGATGCTGGGCGAGGATGCCGCCCCTTCCCTCGACGTGCTCGACGATCGGAATGCGTGGAGCTATTGGAGCCGCTCCGACGCCTTCACGATGGCCCTTAATCTCGGAACGAATCCGCGCAGCCGCGAAGGTTTCGCCCGGGTCGCCGAGATCTGGCTTCGCCACCTTCTCGGCCTCGCCGCGGCGGTCGAGCCCGTCGAGCGGATCGAGGATCGGGACTGGCGCTGGTTTGTCGGCCTCGATGCGGAGGCGACGCGCATCGGCAACGCGCTCTGGAGCGGCGAAGCCGTCGACCCGGACCTGTCCGCGCGGGTGCTGGCGCTCTTCAGACTCGCGCTGCCCGCGGACGCGCCGGTCGAGGCGCGCGCGGCGGGCCATCCGATCTATCTCATTCTCGCCATGGATGGCGCGCGCATGGTGCGCGTGAAGCCGCAAAACCTCGTCGCCGGCCTGCCCCTTCTCGGCCGCGCGCGGGCGGCATGAGGGACGCCATGCGCGATTTCAGAACCGTCGGCATCGTCGTCGCGAAGCGGCCCCTCTCGGGTCCGTGGGCGAGCCACACCTTCGTCGCGACGGCCGTGCTGCCGGACGCGCCCGCGATTCCGGCGGGCACGCCCCTCGGCCGCCAGGGCGAGGACGAGACCTTCTATGCCGGTGCCGCGGAACTCTCGATCTACGCCCAGGCAACCGGGCACTACCGCGACAATCTCGCCTCGGCGCAGCCGACCGTCTGGGTCGTGCTGCGTCCGGTCGGCGAGGACGTCGAGCTCGTCAGCGCGACCGTCGACCCCTACGAGGGCGAGGCCCTCGCCGAGAGCATCGGCGACATCGTCGAGACGGCGCCGATGCCGGCCGCCGTGCGGGCCTGGCTCGCCGCCTTCTACGACGCCTTCCATGTCGAACGCGCCTTCGTCAAACGACAGCGCGACCGCGCCGATCCCGACCCGCTCGGGCGGCGCGGCCGGGCGCCGCTGGAGGAGGAATGAGCGGCGACTTCCTGTCGCGCTGGTCGCGGCGCAAGCGCGAGGCCCGGCAGACGCCGGCGAGCCCCGCCGCGGCCGCGCCCGCGCCCGAGGAGCCGGAGATCACGCCCGAGGAACTCGCGGCTTTGCCGAAGCCGGAGGAGATCACGGCGGAGACCGACCTCGCCGCCTTTTTCCGCAAGGGCGTGCCCGAATTGCTCCGCAACGCGGCCCTGCGGCGGATGTGGTCGCTCGATCCGGCGATCCGCGATTTCGAGGGCCCGGCCCGGGACTATGCCTGGGACTGGAACGTCGCCGGCGGCGTCCCCGGCAATGGCCCGCTGCTGCCGACCGACGACGTCGAATCGATGCTTCGGCAGGTTTTCGGGGAGACCCAAAGCGGACCGGCACGGGAGAGCGGCGAATCGGCACAGGATTCGCAAGCTCCGGAAAGCGTCGAGGAGCGACCGCCGCCGAGGGCCGATGCTGCTGCAGCGCAACAGAAAGAAGCGGCGACTTTGCAACCGCCGAACGATTCGTCGCCGCCGCCGCCCGACCGCGACAACTCGGAGTCGCAGGAACCTGTTGCAACGCAACAGGCAACGGCGGCGCCGGGTGCGGCAGCGCTGCGCCCGGCGCGGCACGGCCGCGCCCGGCCAGTTTGAAATACGTACAAAGTATGTTTGCCAGGAGCCCATTGGGTTCTATGATCCGACCCCAATAAGAGAGGCCTGGGCTGGGCCTCATAAGCGGTACCGGTACCAGGGTGGTTATGCGAGAAATCGGTCTCGAGGAGGCGATCCGGGCGGCCGGCGGAATCGGTGCGCTGGCCCGCGGCCTCGGCATTTCGCAGCCCGCCGTGTCGAGCTGGCGGCGCATCCCCGCCGAACGCATCCTCGCGATCGAGGCTCTGACCGGGATCGCCCGCAGCGTCCTCCGCCCGGACCTCTATCCCGACGCCGCCGCACCGGTCGCCGAGGTCGACGAGATCGACCTCCTGCGCTCGCACGAATACGCGCTCCTCGCCCTCCTTTTCGGCCGCGCTCCGACCCGCGAAGTGCTGGCGCGGCTCGCCGAGCTCAAGGGCGACGCCAGTCCCCTCGGGCTCGCCCATATCGACCTCGCCCAGGCCGCCGCACGACTCGATCCGGATGCGGCCTCGCGGGAATATTTCGACCTGTTCGTCGGCGTCACCCGGGGCGAACTCGTGCCCTATGCCTCGTACTACCTGACGGGCTTTCTGCACGAGCGCCCGCTCGCCCGCGTGCGCGAGGACTTTTCGCGGTTCGGCATCGAGCGCGCCGAAAGCCTGCGCGATCCGGAGGATCACGTCGCGATTCTTTGCGACGCCATGGCGGGCCTTGCGGCCGACCGCTTCGGGGCGGACCCCGGCGCCGACCGCGCGGTCTTCGAGAGGCATCTGAAGCCGTGGGCCGCGCGCTTCTTCGCCGATTGCGAGACGGCGCCGAAGGCGCGGTTCTACCGGGCGGCCGGCACGGTCGGGCGCCTGTTCATGGAGATCGAGGCGGAGGCCTTCGCGCTCGACGCGTAGGGCCGGCCGCCGCAGGGAGGGTTCGATGACGGAGAAGACCGACACGGCGATCGACCGCCGCCGCTTCCTGCGCACGGTCGGCGCCTCGACGGCCGCCGTCGCGGCGGCGGCCTCGCCGATCGCGGCGACGCAGGCCGAGGCCTACGATCCGGGCCCGGACGAGACGAAGGCGAAGTACCGCGAGACCGAGCACGTCAAGGCGTTCTACCGCACGAACGGGTACGAGACGCTCAAGAAGTGAGGACCAGCCGATGCTGATCAAGCGCAAGGGCGGCGAATCGGGCCGCAGCCGGCTTCAGAATCTCGCCGCGGGCCTGACCGCGGAGGCCGTCGATCGCCGCACCTTCCTCAAGCGCTCCGGGCTCGCCGTCGGCTCGCTCGCGGCCTTGGGATCGATCGAGCTTGGCGCGGTGCGCAAGGCGAAGGCCGGGCCGGCAGCGCCCGGCGCGAAGGTCGAGATCAAGAAGAACGTCTGCACCCATTGCTCGGTCGGCTGCACGGTCACCGCCGAGGTGCAGAACGGCGTCTGGATCGGCCAGGAGCCGTCCTGGGAAAGCCCGATCAACCGCGGCGCCCATTGCGCCAAGGGCGCCTCCGTGCGCGAGCTCGTGCACGGCGACCGCCGCCTGAAATATCCGATGAAGCTCGTCGGCGGCCAGTGGCAGCGCATCTCGTGGGATCAGGCGATCAACGAGATCGGCGACAAGATGATGGAGATCCGAAAGGCCTCCGGCGCGGATTCCGTCTACTGGCTCGGCTCGGCGAAGTTCACCAACGAGGGCTCCTATCTGTTCCGCAAGTTCGCCGCCTATTGGGGCACGAACTCCGTCGATCACCAGGCCCGCATCTGCCACTCGACGACGGTCGCGGGCGTCGCCAACACCTGGGGCTACGGCGCCCAGACGAATTCCTACAACGACCTGCGCAACGCCAAGACCATGCTCCTCCTCGGCGGCAATCCGGCCGAGGCGCATCCGATCTCGATCCAGCATCTCCTTGCCGGCAAGGAACTGAACCGCGCGAACTTCATCGTCGCCGATCCGCGCTTCACGCGCACGGCGGCGCACGCGACCGAATACGTGCGCCTGCGGCCCGGCACGGATATTCCGTTCCTCATGGGGATGATGTGGCACATCGTGAAGAACGGCTGGGAGGACAAGGAATTCATCCGCCAGCGCGTCTACGGCGTCGAGCAGCTCGTCAAGGAGATCGAGAAGTATCCGCCGGAGGAGGTCGAGCGCATCACCGGCGTGCCCGGCGAGCAGCTGAAGCGCGTCGCGCAGAAATTCGCGACGGAGAAGCCGGCGACCCTGATCTGGTGCATGGGCCAGACGCAGAAGACCGTCGGCACCGCCAACGTGCGCGCCTCCTGCATCGCGCTGCTTCTGACCGGCAATGTCGGCAAGCCCGGCACCGGCGCCAACATCTTCCGCGGCCACACCAACGTCCAGGGCGCGACCGATCTCGGCCTCGATATCTCGAACCTGCCGCTCTATTACGGCCTCACCGAGGGCGCCTGGAAGCATTGGGCGCGGGTCTGGGAGGTGCGAGTACGAGTACCTGCAAGGCCAGTTCGACGAGGTGCCGGCGAAGGCCGGCCGCAAGGCCCGGAATCGCAAGGAAAACATGGAGACGCCGGGCATCACCTCGACGCGCTGGTTCGATGCGGTGCTCCTGCCCGAGGATCAGGTCGACCAGCGCAACCTGATCCGGGCGATGATCGTCTTCGGCCACGGCGGCAACACCGTGACGCGCATCCCCGATGCGATCCGCGGCATCGAGAAGCTCGACCTCCTCGTCGTCGCCGATCCGCATCCGACCTCCTACGCGTCGATGTCGTCGCGCAAGGACAACACGTACCTTCTGCCGATCTGCACGAGCTTCGAGACCGACGGCTCGCGCACCGCCTCGAACCGCTCCCTGCAATGGGGCGAGCAGGTGGTGAAGCCGATCTTCGAATCGAAGGACGACTACGAGGCGATGTATCTGCTGGCCAAGAAGCTCGGCCTCGCCGATCGGATGTTCAAGAACATCAAGGTCGAGAACAACCGGCCCTCGCCGGAGGATATCCTGCGCGAGATCAACCGCGGCGGCTGGTCGACGGGCTATACCGGCCAGTCGCCGGAGCGGCTGAAGGCGCATATGCGCAATCAGTCGAAGTTCGACCTCGTCACGTTGCGCGCGCCGAAGGACGATCCGGAGGTCGGCGGCGACTATTACGGCCTGCCCTGGCCGTGCTGGGGCAAGCCGGAGGTCCGCCATCCCGGCTCGCATGTCCTCTACAACACGGCGCTCCACGTGAAGGACGGCGGCGGCACCTTCCGCGCCCGCTTCGGCACGGAGCGCGAGGGCCAGACCCTGCTCGCCGAGAACTCCTTCTCGGCAGGCTCGGTGCTGACGGACGGCTATCCCGAATTCAGCATGGGCGTGTTCAAGAAGCTCGGCTGGGACAAGGATCTCACCGCGGACGAGCTCGCGATCATCGCGAGGATCGGCGGCAACGCGGTCGATGCCGTGAGCTGGGCGACGGATCTCTCGGGCGGCATCCAGCGCGTCTGTCTCGACAAGGGCGTGACGCCCTACGGCAACGGCAAGGCCCGGGTCATCGCCTGGAACCTGCCGGATCCGATCCCGACCCATCGCGAGCCGATCTACTCGCCCCGTCCCGACCTCGTCGCCAAATACCCGACGCGGCCGGACGAGCGCCAGTTCCGCATGCCCAATATCGGGCTTTCGGTGCAGAAGGCGGCGGTCGAGAAGAACATCGCCAGGGACTTCCCGATCGTTCTCACCTCGGGCCGCCTCGTGGAATACGAGGGTGGCGGCGAGGAGACGCGCTCGAACCGCTGGCTCGCCGAGCTGCAGCAGGACATGTTCGTCGAGGTGAACACGGCGGACGCGGCCGATCGCGGCATCAAGGACGGGCAATGGGTCTGGGTCTCCGGCGCCGAGAACGGCGCCAAGGCGCGGGTCAAGGCCCTCGTCACGGACCGGGTCGCGAAGGGCGTCGCCTTCATGCCCTTCCACTTCGCCGGCTGGTACCAGGGCGCCGACAACCGGCCGCGCTATCCCGAAGGCACCGATCCGATCGTGCTCGGCGAGAGCGTCAACACGCTCACGACCTACGGCTACGACCCGGTCACCAACATGCAAGAGACGAAATGTACGCTCTGCCAGATCAAGGCGGCGTGAGCGGGAGGATCGTTCGACATGGCACGCATGAAGTTCCTCTGCGACGCGGACCGCTGCATCGAATGCAACGCCTGCGTCACCGCCTGCAAGAACGAGCATGAGGTGCCCTGGGGCATCAACCGCCGGCGCGTCGTCACCCTCGACGACGGCAAGCCCGGCGAACGCTCGATCTCGATGGCGTGCATGCACTGCACGGATGCGCCCTGCGCCGCGGTATGTCCGGTGAACTGCTTCTTCACCACCGCCGACGCGGTCGTGCTGCACTCGAAGGACCTCTGCATCGGCTGCGGCTATTGCTTCTACGCCTGCCCGTTCGGCGCGCCGCAATATCCGCGCGTCGGCAATTTCGGCACCCGCGGCAAGATGGACAAGTGCACCTATTGCGCCGGCGGACCGGAGGCGGATGGCTCGGTGGCGGAATACGTGAAGTACGGCGCGAACCGTCTCGCCGAGGGCAAGCTGCCGCTCTGCGCCGAGATGTGCTCGACGAAGGCGCTGCTCGCCGGCGACGGCGAGATCATCGCGCAGATCTACAAGGAGCGCGTCGTCAAGCGCGGCTACGGCTCCGGCGCCTGGGGCTGGAAGACCGCCTATCGCGAGACGGTTGCGATCTGATCGGCCCGACGGGACGGCCAACGAGGAGGGAGAGAACCGATGACGTCTGGCACGATGCGGGGAGCCTTGGCAGCCCTTGCCCTCGTCGCGGCGATGGCTCTCGCGGCGCCTGCCTTCGCGCAAGGGACGAATGCGACGTCCGAGGGTGCGGCGAATGCCGGCGGCAACACCGCGAACGCCGTCACCGGGCCGGCGAGCGGCTCGAACCCGACCGCGAGCGCGGTGAGCGAGGAGCAGCTCTTCCGCCATCTCGACAAGCTCACCGGGCGCATCACGATTCCGGATGCGAGGGCGGCGACCCTCGAGCAGCCGCAGGGCCGCGAATACCGCGGCTTCCGCGAAGGCGCGCTGCCCTGGATCGGCGGCCTCTTCGTCCTCGGCATGCTCGCGGCTTGCGCGGCGTTCTACCTGATCCGCGGGCGCATCCGCCTCGAGCACGGCGATCCGGCCGGCCGCAAGATCGCGCGTTTCAACGCCTTCGAGCGCTTCACGCACTGGATGACCGCGGCGAGCTTCATCGTGCTCGCGCTCTCCGGCCTCAACTACATCTTCGGCAAGCGCCTTTTGATGCCGCTCGTCGGCCCGGACACCTTCGCCGCCTTTTCGCAATGGGCGAAATACGCGCACAATTTTCTCTCCTGGCCGTTCATGGTCGGCATCCTTTTCATGCTCGTGGTCTGGATCCGCGACAACATCCCCGACCGGGTCGATATCCGCTGGCTGAAGGAGGGCGGCGGCATCGTCGGGCACAGGCATCCGCCGGCGCGCCGCTTCAACGCCGGCCAGAAGGGGATCTTCTGGTCGGTCGTTCTCGGCGGCCTCGCTTTGTCGGCGTCCGGCCTCGTCATGCTGTTCCCGTTCACCGTGACGGACGTCAACGGCATGCAGATCTCGCAATACGTTCACGCGACGGTCGGAGTCATTCTGATCGCGATCATCCTCGCCCACATCTACATCGGCACCCTCGGGATGGAGGGCGCCTACGACGCCATGGGAACGGGCGAGGTCGACCTCGGCTGGGCGAAGGAGCACCACAGCCTGTGGGTCGAGGAAGAGCTCGCCAAGAACGCCGGCGGTTCGCAAGTCGGCGCGAGACCGATGCCTGCGGAGTAGATGGAAAGCGCGGATTCGCCTCTCCCCGCCTGCGGGGAGAGGGCCGCCGAAGGCGGCAAGCCTGCGCAGCAGGCGAGGGTGAGGGGCCGGTGCAGAAAGAGGCGCGGCGGTTTCGGCCGAGCACCTCTTCCGGAGAAGCCCCCTCACCCCCGCTTCGCTCCGCTCGTTTCGGCCAAAGGCCGAAACCCTCTCCCCGCAAGCGGGGAGAGGCGAATCCGCGCCCTTCGACTCGCTGCTTTGCCTGAATCCCGGAACGTTCCTATAACCTGCGGATGCGCGTAATCGGATTGGCCGGCTGGAGCGGGGCGGGGAAGACGACGCTTCTCGTGGCGCTCATTCCCGAATTCGCGCGCCGGGGCCTTGTCGTCTCGACCGTCAAGCACGCGCATCACGCCTTCGACGTCGACATTCCGGGCAAGGATTTCGCATGCGCATCGCGAGGCCGGCGCCCGCGAAGTGCTGATCGCGTCGCGCCGCCGCTTCGCCCTGATGCGCGAATGGCGCGACGAGCCCGAGCCCGGGCTCGCGGTTCTTCTGCGCCGGCTCGCCCCCGTCGATCTCGTCGTCGTCGAGGGCTACAAGGCCTTCGCGCATCCGAAGATCGAGGTGCACCGGCAGGCGAACGGCAAGCCGCTCCTCTTCCGCGAGCTGCCGCAGATCCGCGCCATCGCCACCGACGCCGCTCTCGGCGAGGTGCCCCTCCCGGTCATTCCCCTCGGTGACATCGCCGCCGTCGCGGACGCGATGATCGCGGCGTCCGAGCCGCTCGCGGCCGTCCTCGCCCGCCTCGAGGCGGCAGCCGCCCCGGCTTGACGCGCGCCCGCGCCGCTTCCACCAAGGACCGGCGCGAAACGGACGGCCATGGCCCAACTCTCGGACGATTGCTTCGCCTTCGGCGGCCCGCTGCTCACCCTTCTCGAGGTGCGGGCCTTTCTCGCCGAGCGCATTGCACCCGTCGCCGTCGCCGTGCGGGCCGGCCTCGCCGAGGCCGACAACCGCATCCTCGCCGCCGATCTTGTGGCGCCGATCGACCTGCCGCCCTTCGACAATTCCGCCGTCGACGGCTACGCCGTCCGCCACGCCGACCTCGCCGCGGAGGGCGCGACGGAGCTTCCGCTCGGCGGCCGCATCGCCGCCGGCGCGCCGGCCGAGGGCACGCCCGGACCTGGCGTCGCGCTGCGCATCTTCACCGGCGCGCCGATGCCGCCCGGGTTCGACACAGTCTTCATGCAGGAGGACGTCAAGGCCGGCGGCGGCCGCGTGGTCCTCCCGCCCGGCCTGAAGTGCGGCGCCAACCGGCGGCTCGCGGGGGAGGATCTTTCACGCACGACCGTTGCGCTTCGGGCCGGCCGCCGCCTGACGCCGGGCGACATCGCGCTCCTCGCCGCTTTCGGCCTCGACGCGGTCGAGGTGCACGCGCCTTTGCGCGTCGCGCTGTTCTCGACGGGCGACGAGATCGTCGAACCCGGCGCCGCCCTCCGGCCCGCGGCGCTCTACGACGCGAACCGCTTCCTGCTGGCGGCGCTCCTGCGCCGGCTTGGCTGCGCCGTGACCGATCTCGGCATCCTGCAGGACCGGCGCGAGACCGTCGCCGCGGCCCTCGCCGGCGCCGCGGCCGGTCACGACCTCATTCTTACGTCCGGCGGCGTCTCGACCGGCGAGGAGGATCACGTCAAGGCGGCCGTCGAGAGCGCCGGCTCGCTCACTTTCTGGCGCGTCGCCATCAAGCCCGGCCGGCCGGTCGCCATGGGAACCGTCCGCGGCACGCCGTTCATCGGGCTGCCGGGCAACCCGGTTGCGGTCTTCGTCACCTTCGTGCAGGTGGCCCGGCCCTTGATCGCGCGCCTTTCCGGAGAAGCCTTCGCGCCGCCCGAGCCTTTGCCCGTCGCCGCCGGCTTCGCCTACCGCAAGAAGGAGGGGAGGCGCGAATACGTGCGCGCGCGGCTCTTGCGCGACGAAGCCGGGCGCGCTGTCGCGCAAAAACACCCGCGGGAGGGCGCGGGCGTCATCACCTCGCTGACGGAAACGGACGGGCTCGTGGAACTGCCCGAGGAGGTTACGCGGGTTGAGCGGGGCGAGACTGTCGGATTTCTACCCTACGCGAGCCTGATCTGAGAAGTCTGGCCTGAGAGCGTGTGAATCCTTCGGGGGAAAGGCGCGATTCGCCTCTCCCCGCTTGCGGGGAGAGGGTTTCGGCCTTCGGCCGAAACAAGCGGAGCGAAGCGAAGCGGGGGTGAGGGGGCTTCTCCGGAAGAGGCGCTCGGCCGAAACCGCCGCGCCTTCTTCGTCACCTCACCCTCGCCTGCTGCGCAGGCTTGCTGCCTTCGGCAGCCCTCTCCCCGCAAGCGGGGAGAGGCGGACCCGCGCCTCCTATCGGAAAGATTACAGGCCCTCAGGAACGAGGGCGCGGGGTGAATGCGGGTCGATGGGTCGGACGCGCGTCCGCCTCAGCTCGCCGGATTGGTTTCCCGGTTGAGCCCGTTCCAGGTCGGCCCGACGAGGTTGTGGCCGGGGTCGCGGACGTCGGCGCCGGAGCCGACGAAGGCTTCGTAGGCGGGCCGCTGCTCGGTGCTCAGGACGGACCAGGCGACCGTGGCGATCGCGAAGGCGGCGACCGTCGCCAGGGTGATGATCTTCATCGCATCCTCTCCCGTCTGCCTTCAACATGTGTCCCGAAACCGCCCCGGCTTCAAGGGTTTACAGCTCCCCATAGCGGCGGATCAGCGCCTCGGCCTCGACAAGGTCCTCGGGCGCGTTGGCGTTGAAGAACGGATCGAACGGCCCGATCTCCCACGCCGCCGACGCGACGCCGTGGCGGGCGGTGAAGACGTCGATCTTGCGAATGTCCTCCTCGACGAGGGCGCGGCGCAGATCCTGCCGCATCGCGATCGGCCAGAGCGCGTTGACGGGATGCGTCCGCCCGCCCGATTCGGCGCAGGCGAGGGGCGTGCCGGCCGCCTCGCGCGCGGTATGCAGCCGGCTGACGAAATCCCGCGGCAGGAACGGCGTGTCCGCCGCCGCGCTCGCGACGAAGGCGACCTCGGGCCGGTTCGCCGCCGCATAGTCGAGGGCCGCGAGAATGCCGGCGAGCGGCCCGGCGAAATCCGGCACGGTATCGGCCACCACCGGCAAGCCGGCATCGGCGAAGCGCGCCGGGTCGCCGTTGGCGTTGAGGATGAGCCCGTCGCATTGCGGCCCGAGGCGCGCGATCACGCGCGACAGGATCGTGCGCCCGGCGACGCTCCGCAGCGGCTTGTCGCCCCCGCCCATCCGCCGCGCCAGCCCGCCGGCGAGGATGACGCCGAGGGTTTTTTGGGTCACGCCGCCTCGCCCGCCGGCTGCTTCGCGGCATTGTCGACGGCGGCGCGCAGGAGGCCGTCGACCCGCTCCGGGTCGGCGATTGCGATGAAGCCGTCGCGGACGGTCGTGGTTCCATGACGATTTCGGGTCATGGTCTCGAAAAAGAGCACATGTCCGGCCCGTTCGGACGCGCCGTCGATCTCGACGAACCGGATGGACGCGAGCGGAAAGCTCGTCTTCTTGGCGAAGGGCGGCGCCATCTCGACGATCGCCCGCGTGCTGGTCAGCGCGTAGGCTGTCCGGCCGGCGCGGAAATAGAACCAGAGCGGCGACAAAACGAGGCCGGATCCGATCAGCACGAACGGGATGCCGAACAACCAGAACCCGCCGGGCGCCTCGGACGCCTTGGCGACCCAGAACAGCGCAAAGGCGAGGAACGGAATGCCGAGCAGAAAGGTCCTCGTCCCCTTCCGGCGCGCATAGGCGATCGGACTCGGCCGGCCCGACCAGATCAGCTTCTCGCCCCTGCCGAACGATCGCGTGTCAATCATCCCCATCCCCCTTGCGCCGGTGCTTCGCGCTCTCCTCGTCGACGTAGGAGAGGTCCTGGTCGAAGACGATGCGATCCTCGCCGGCGAGGGCGAGGAAGCGCTTGCCCTTGGCGCGGCCGATCAGCGTCAGCCCGCATTGCCGGGCGAGCGAAACGCCCCAGGCGGTGAAGCCGGAGCGCGAGACGAGGATCGGGATGCCCATGCGCACGCACTTGATCACCATCTCGGAGGTGAGGCGTCCGGTCGTGTAGAAGATCTTGTCGCCGCCCCCTTCGCCGTGACGGAACATCCAGCCTGCGATCTTGTCGACGGCGTTGTGCCGGCCGACGTCCTCCATGTAGACGAGGGGCCGATCCTCTTGCGCGAGCACGCAGCCGTGGATGGCGCCGGCGCGCAGATAGAGCGAGGGCGTCGTGTTCACCGCATGGGTCAGGCGGTAGAGCCACGAGGTCTTCAAGCTCGCCTTCGGCAGCGCAACCTTTTCCAGCGCCTCCATGAGGTCGCCGAACGCGGTCCCCTGAGCGCAGCCGCTCGTCTGCGTGCGCTTCCTGAGCTTGTCCTCGAAATCGGTCTGCCGCTCCGTGCGCACGACGGCGACCGCAAGGTCCTCGTCGTAGTCGACGCCGGTGACGACGTCGTCCGGCCGCAGCATGTTCTGGTTCAGGAGATAGCCGATGGCGAGGTAGTCGGGGTAGTCGCCGATCGTCATCATCGTGACGATCTCCTGGGCGTTGAGGTAGAGCGTCAGCGCCCGCTCGACCGGCACCGAAGTCTCGACCCGTTCGCCGCGCTCGTTCACGCCGGCGACGGTCTCCGTCAGGCGCGGATCGTCCGGGTCGGGCCGGATCGGGAAGGCGGCGCGGGGCTCGTCCATGCCTGCAACGTAATGCGCGCGGCCGGGCCGCGCTACTCTATGACGATCCGCGGCGCCGCGCGCCCCGCGCCGCCGCCGGCGAGGGTCGCGGCGACCTTGCGCGCGATGTCCCGGTAGACGCGGCCCGCCGGTCCGTCCGGATCGAGGGCGACGATCGGCCGGCCGGCATCGGACCATTCGCGGATCTGCATCGTCAGCGGCACCTCGCCGAGGAAGGGCACGCCGAGGCGCTCCGCCTCGTGCCGCGCGCCGCCGTGGCCGAAGATCGGGGACACCGTGCCGCAATGCGGGCAGGCGAAGCTCGCCATGTTCTCGACGATGCCGAGGATCGGCACCTCGACCCTGCGGAACATCTGCACCCCGCGGCGCGCGTCGATGAGGGCGAGATCCTGCGGCGTCGAGACGATCACGGCGCCGGCAAGCGGCGTCGCCTGGGCCATGGTGAGCTGCGCGTCGCCGGTGCCGGGCGGCATGTCGACGACGAGCACGTCGAGTTCGCCCCAGGCGACCTCGCGCAGCATCTGGGTGATCGCCGATGTCACCATCGGTCCGCGCCAGATCATGGCCGCCTCCTCGTCGATGAGGAAGCCGATCGACATCACCCGGATGCCGTAGCCGTCCATCGGCTCGAGGATGCGGCCGCTCAGCACCTTCGGCTTGCCGCGGATGCCGAACAGCTTCGGCATCGACGGGCCGTAGATGTCGGCGTCGAGGAGCCCGACCTTCAGCCCCTCCGCCTGCAGGCCGAGGGCGAGGTTGCAGGCGGTCGTCGACTTGCCGACGCCGCCCTTGCCGGAGGCGACGGCGATGACGTGCTTCACGCCCGGCAGCGCCTGCGCCTTGGGCGAGGGCGCGCTCTGCGGCCGGCCGGGCGTCGGCTGGGGCGTCGTCGCGGGCGCCTTCGCCGCCGGGCGGTCGGCGGTAAGGCTCGCGAAGACGCCCTTGACGCCGGGCAGGCCCTTCACGGCGGCCTCCGCCGCCTGTCGCACCGCTTCCATGGCCGAGGCTTCCGCCGGCTCGACGGCGATCGAGAACATCACCCGCGCGGCCGGGTCGACGACCACTTCGGACAGGCGGCCGGAGGCGACGAGACTCGCCCCGCCCGGCGGCACCGGCACGGTGGCGAGGGCCTGCAGCACATGGTCCCTGGTGATCGTCACGCGCGCCGTCCTGCCGGGCGCCCTTGCGCGCCCTCGGCTCATCTATAGGCTCGGCCGCGATCCGTTAAGGGCGGCGATGCCGGAACTTTTCACCATCGGCTACGAGGGCTCGGATGCCGACAGCTTCCGCACTGCGCTCAAGGACGCGGGCGTGACGCTCCTCGCGGACGTCCGCGCCGTGGCGCTGTCGCGCAAGCGCGGCTTCTCCAAGAACGTCCTGCGCGATGCCCTCGCCGAGGACGAGATCGGCTACCGCCATTTCCGCGAGCTCGGCACGCCGAAAGCCGGCCGCGAGGCTGCCCGCGCCGGCGACGCAGCGCGCATGTACGAGATCTTCTGCGACGAGGTCCTGACCACCGTTGCGGCAAAGGACGCCCTCGACGCGATCGCCGAACTCGCCGCGCGGCAGCCCGTGTGCCTCCTCTGCTTCGAGCGCGATCCGAAGAACTGCCACCGCCGCATCCTCTCCGACCGCCTGAAGCGCCGCGGCTTCAAGGTGACGGACTTGTTTCCGCCGGAGATGGGGTAGGGGAGTGGCGAATGGCGAATATAGCACAAGACTAGAGCAGCATCCGTTCATATTGAATCAAGCTCAAGCGCTGTCATTCCGGGGCCGCGAAGCGGAGCCCGGAACCCATGAACACCGCAGTTTCCGCACCGTCGCGCGCCGTCTGTGTCGTTGCGTTTATGGATCCCGGGCTCTGCTTCGCAGCCCCGGGATGACAGAGCCGGGGGATGGGTCATCTTGAACGGGATTTTGCTCTAAATTGCGACGGTGCAAGAAACGTTGAGCTTAACGGCCCACCACTTACCATTCGCCATTCGCCTTCTTCACTTTCCACGCCCTCACCCAGGCAGGAACGCCCGCCCTCCGGCCGGGTCCGTCACGTGCTCGACCGGGGCGCGGTAGAGCGCGGCGAGAACCGTCTCGTCGAGCACGGTCGCGGCCGGACCTTCCGCCAGCAGGGCGCCGTCCCGGAGGAGGAGCGCCCGGTCGGCAAAGCGCAGGGCCTGGTTCGGGTCGTGCGTCGTGAAGGCGACCGCGAGGCCGTCCGCGGCGAGGGCGCGGATGGTGCGCATGACTTTGCCCTGGTTGCCGAAATCGAGGCTCGCGGTCGGCTCGTCGAGGATGACGATGCGCGGCTCCTGCGCCAGCGCCCGGGCGACGAGGGCGAGCTGCCGCTCGCCGCCGGAGATCAGCGTGTAGGGCCGCTCGGCGAGGGCCGAAAGGCCGAGCCGGTCCAGCATCGCAGCGGCGACGGCGCGGTCGTGGGCGCCGGGGCGGCGGAAGAGGCCGCCATGGGCGGTGCGGCCCATCAGCACGACGTCGGCGACGCTAGAACGCGAAGGTGCCGGTGTGGACCTGCGGCACATAGGCCATCGCCCGCGCGCGCTCGCGGATCGGCACGGACGCGAGGGGCCGGCCGTCGAGCAGCACGGCGCCGCCGAGCGCCGGCAGGAGGCCGAGAAGGGTGCGCAGGAGCGTGGTCTTGCCGCCCCCGTTCGGGCCGAGGAGCGCCAGCACGCGGCCGGGTTCGACCGCCATCGAGAGGTCGCGCCCGATCGTGCGGCCGCGATAGCCGAAGGACAGGTCGCGCGCCTCGAGGATCACGACCAGCCCTTCCGGCCGCTTGCCAACAGCCAGAGGAAGAACGGCGTGCCGATCACGGCCGTGAGGATGCCGAGCGGCACCTCGACCCGGGTGACCGTCCGCGCCACCGTGTCGATGAGAAGAAGCGTGCCGCCGCCGAGGAGCGCCGCGACCGGCAGCAGCCGTCCGAAATCCGGTCCGACGAGGAGGCGGGCGAGATGCGGCACGACGAGGCCGATCCAGCCGATCACGCCCGCCGTCGCGACGCTCGCGGCGGTGACGAGGGTCGCGGCGACGACGACGACGGCGCGCAGGAGTCCCGTCGGCAGGCCGAGGGCGCGGGCCTCTTCGTCCGGCAGGGAGAGCGCGTTGAGCCGGAATCGGAGCGCCAGCAGAATCGCCGAACCGACGAGCACGGGGACGAGGAGCGGCACGAGGTCCTTGGCGGTCGTGCCGGCGAGGCTGCCGAGCAGCCAGAAGGTCATGGCCGGAAGCTGTTCGTAGGGGTCGGCGAGATACTTCATGAGCCCGACGCCGGCGCCGAGGAGCGATCCGAGCACGATGCCCGAAAGGACGAGGACGAGGATCGGGTCGTCCCGCCTGAGCGCCGAGCCGATGGCGTAGACGGCGGCGACGGCCGCAAGCCCGCCGGCGAAGGCGAGCGCCTGGATGCCGAAGACGCCGAGGGAGAAATAGATGCCGATCACCGCCCCGAGCGCCGCTCCGGAGGAAGCGCCGAGAATGTCCGGCGAGACGAGCGGGTTGCGGAAGAGGCCTTGAAAGGCCGTGCCGGCGACGGCGAGGGCCGCGCCGGCGAAGATCGCCGCGACGACCCGCGGCCCGCGGATCTGCAGCACCACCGCCTCGACCCCCGGCCGCACCTCCGCCGCCGGCCCTCCGAGCTTGCCGAGGAGAACCGCGAAGATTTCGGACGGCGAGACGGAGAAGCGCCCGAGGGCGAAGGCGAGGGCGGCACCGGCGAGGAGGACGGCGACGGCAACCGCCTCGCCCGGAATCCGGCGCGAGGCCCTCGGCGAAAAACTCATCCGCGCCCCGCAAGGACCCGGTCGAGCTGCTCGGCGGTCGGGGTGACGTGATAGAAGCGCGCGTAGAAATCCCGGGCGATCGGGCGGATGTCCTCCGGAAAGCGCTCCGGGTAGAGGATTTTTGCCAGCCACCAGAGGCCGACCATGCGGTTGACCGAGGGCGGGAAATCGACCCAGCCGAAGGGCAGCTTCGGCGACAGGTGCACGCGCCCGTCGCGCACCGCCGGCACCGACGCCCAGAGCGAATCGCTGCGGACGGACGCCGCGAAGTCGCGGTCGATCGTGACGATGACCTCGGGCGCCCAGGCCAGCACCTGTTCCAGGGACACCGTCGACAGACCGCCGCGCTGCTCGCCAGCGACGTTGCGGGCGCCGACGAATTCGAGCGTCTCGACGTTGATCGAGCCCGCGAGCCCCGTTTCGAGGCCGCGCGGCCCGCGCGCGTAGTAGACCCGCGGTCGCCGCTCTTCGGGGATGGCGGCGATGCGGCTGCGGATCGTCTCGACCGTCTTCTCGCAAAAGGCGGCGAGGGGTTCCGCGGCGTCGCGGCGGCCGGTGAGGTCGCCGAGGGTGCGGTAGGTCGAGGCGGCGGCGGCGAAGCGGCCGTCGAGAAGCGCGTAGGGGATGCCGGTCTGGCTCTGCACCCGGTCGGCGAGGGAGACGTAGGTGTCGGAGATCGTGCCGATGTCGACGATGAGGTCGGGCTTCAGCCCGAGCACGACTTCGAGATTGGCGGTGTCGCCTCGCCCGGTCAGCCGACCGAGTTCGGGACGGGCGCCGACGTCGGGCAGGAGGAATTCGCGCTCCTCCGGACGGTTCGCCCGCGGCCAGCCGAGGAGTGCCTCCGGCGCGAGCGTGTAGACGACGATGGCGGCGGGCGGCCCGGCCGGGAAGATGCGCGCGACCGTCTCGGGAATCGGCACCATGCGGCCGGCCGAATCGCGCACCAGCGACACGGCCGCGCGGGCGGGCAGCGCCGCGGCGGCGGAAAGGCCGGCAAGGAAGGAGCGGCGGTCGAGCATCGGGTGTCTCGCCGCCATGCAAGCACAGAGCGGCGCGCGCGCCAACCGGATCGGCCGCGGGTCCCGAAACAAATCGGAGGCTCGTCCGTTGTCCCCGGACCTTCAACCAGGGCCGCCTTTCGCCGACCGCTTTTCGGCGCGCTTTCGTGCGGCCCATCGAGGAGAGCGCCCATGCACCAGCACGGCCGGAACGACCCCGACGCCGAGAAGCTCTACGACCTCATCGCGGACGTGAAGATCGCCATGATGACCACGGTCGACGCGGACGGCACCATGCATGCCCGCCCGATGTACAGCCAGGAGGCGGACGAGCATGGCGACCTCTGGTTCTTCACCAAGCTCGCCTCGCCGAAGCTCGCCGAAATCTCCCGCGACAACGAGGTCAACCTCGCCTATTCCCACCCCTCGAAGCAGCACTACGTGTCCGTCTCCGGCAAGGCCGAGATCGTGCGCGACCGCGCCCGCATCGAGGAGAAGTGGAGCGAGCCGATGCGGGTCTGGTTTCCGGAGGGCAAGGACGACCCCTCGATCGCGCTCATCCGCGTCCACCCCGTCAAGGGCGAATACTGGGACAGCCCGTCGGCTTCGATCTACTACCTCTACGGCTATGCGAAGGCCGCCATCACCGGCAAGCCGCCGACGGAACTCGGCGAGCAGAAGAAGGTAAACCTGCGCGGCTGAGAGCCCTTCAATGCCGCTCTCCGCTGGTGGGCCAGGGGCACACATTGCGCAGACACGGGCAAATCCGACTCTTCCCGCTTGCGAGGAGAGAGTGCGGCCTTGGCCGAACGCGGGGGTGAGGGGGCCGTGCCGGAAAAGCGGCCTTCCCGTGCCACCGCACCTTTCCGCCACCGCCCCCTCGCCTGCTGCGCAGGCTTGCTGCCTCCGGCAGCCCTCTCCCCGCAAGCGGGGAGAGGTAAATCGCGCTCTACAAATCGCCCGAACGCGGCCCGCGATGCGCCATACGCTGGGCCGCCCAAGCGGGGAGAAGCGAGGCGTGCGTGGCGGGACGGAGCGGGGCCTGCTACAAGCTCAGCCCTTCCATTGCGCTTCTCATGACCCGAATCCTCCTGTCGTGCCGGTACCTGATGCTCGTCGCCTCCGTCGGCGGCATTTTCGGCGCGGCCGTCATGTTCGTCCTCGGCCTGGCGAAGCTCGCCCACGCCACCAGACTTCTCATTACGGGACCGCTCGACCCGCGCACGACCACGACCGATGTCATGGGCGCGACCGACGCCTTCCTCTTCGGCATTGTCCTCGTCATCTTCGCCCTCACGATCGCCTTCGGCTTCGTGTTCGACCGCGCGGAGGGGACGCGGGCGCGCCTGCCGCAATGGATGCGCGTCGGCAGCCTGCGCGAACTCAAGCACACGATGATCGAGGTGATCCTGGTCTATCTCGTGGTCGACGCCGCGACCGATTTCGCGGAGGCCGAGCAACTGACCTGGCACG
Source organism: uncultured Alphaproteobacteria bacterium (assembly GCA_963754975.1). Lineage (GTDB taxonomy): Bacteria > Pseudomonadota > Alphaproteobacteria > Rhizobiales > Beijerinckiaceae > Microvirga. The sequence continues at coordinate 64,249 of CAVWII010000009.1, forward strand.
CGCTGATCAAGCCGGCGACGATCCTCGCCATCGCCGCGGCGCTGCGCCTGATGGGAAATCCCGAGCCCGACGATCGGGGCTGACCCCGAGCGCGACGCGGCCCCTGCCTTAGAGTTCTCATAGAATAAAGAAGAAATTCCGAAGTCGGCGTTAATCCGCTTGACTCGGCAATGCGTCGCGCCACGATCCCCGCGCCGACAACCGGGTTCAACCGGATCGCATGCGGAGGAAATCATGAAGAGCGCGTGGCTTGGTGCCGTCTCACTCGTCGTTTTCGCCTGTCCCGCCTTGGCGCAGCCGGCGCCGCAATCGCCGACCGGCAACCTCGAGCGGCTCGGGGCCTTCCAGGTCACCGGCACGGTCGAACCGAAGCCGATCCCGCAGGAGGGCCGCAAGGCGGACGCCATCCGCCGCAACCTCCAGCGGATCAAGCTGCCGCCGGGCTTCAAGATCGACCTCTACGCCATCGTGCCCGATGCCCGCCACATGGCGGTCGGGCCCGAATGCCGGCGTCGTGTTCGTCGGCACGCGCAAGAACAACGTCTACGCGGTGACCGACCGCGACAAGGACCGCGTCGCCGACGAGGTCAAGGTGTTCGCGCCGTCGGTGGAGTTCAAGCTCCCGAACGGCGTCTGCTTCTCGCGCGACGGCTTCCTCTACGTCGTCGAGCAGAACCGGGTGCTGCAATTCCCGGCGGCGGAGTTCTTCTACGAGGGCCCGGACGTCGCCGCCGTTCCAGGTCGTCAAGCAGGGCGAGCTCATTCCGCCGACCGAGGAGAGCTACAACCACACCGCCCGGGTCTGCCGGATCGGCGCCGACAACAAGCTCTACATCGCGCTCGGCCAGCCGTTCAACGTGCCGGCGAAGGACAAGTTGGACCTCTACAAGCAAGACCGGCATCGGCGGCATCATCCGCATGGATCAGGACGGCAAGAACCGGGAGGTCTACGCGACCGGCGTGCGCAATTCGGTCGGCATCGACTTCAATCCCGTCGACAAGACGCTGTGGTTCACCGACAACCAGGTCGACGGCATGGGCGACGACCAGCCGCCGGGCGAGCTCAACCGCGCCACCCAGGCGCGGCCAGAATTTCGGCTTCCCGTATTACGGCGGCGGCACCGTGCGCACTGCCGAATACAAGGACGAGCCGGTGCCGGCCGGCACCGTGTGCGCCGCAGGCCGAGATGGCGCCGCACGCCGCCGATCTCGGCATGACCTTCTACACGGGCAAGCATGTTCCCGGCGCAGTACCAGGGCGGCATCTTCTCGGCCCAGCACGGCTCCTGGAACCGGACCAGGCCGGTCGGCGCCCGCATCATGTTCACGCCGGTGAAGCCCGACGGAACCGCGGACAAGCCGCAGGTCTTCGCCGACGGCTGGCTCACCGAGACGGGCGAATATATCGGCCGCCCGGTCGACGTCGCGCAGCTCCTCGACGGCTCGCTGCTCGTCTCGGACGACACCGCGGGCGCGATCTACCGCATCTCCTACGGCCAGTAGGAAGGCGCTTCAATCCGCGGGAGCGCTCCGGCCGGAGCGCTCCCGCGGCCTCAGGGAGGAGCGGGCGGGTGCGGAAGCGGACATCGGCCGGGCTTTGCGGCGCCGTGCTCGGCCTCGGGCTGGCGCTTTGGACGCCGGCCGGGGCGGCCGACGCCAGGGCCGGGCGCCAGAAGGCCGCCGGGAACTGCCAAGCCTGCCACGGCATGGACGGGCTGTCGAAAAACCCGGAAGCGCCGAACCTCGCCGGCCAGATCGAGAGCTATCTCGACAAGGCGCTGAAGGACTATCGGGGCGGCGAGCGCCGCAACGACGCCATGACCATCGTCGCGAAGGATCTGAGCGACGCCGACATCGCCGACCTCGCGGCCTTCTACGCCTCGATCGAATTCGAGGTGGTGCCGCCCTAGTCTAGCGGAACGCCGGCGCTTCAGGCTTTGGCGACGGACCGGCGGCTTTGACGTTCGCCCCTTCGGTGCTATTGTAGCGGGGTTGAGAGGGCGGGTTTTCCCGCCCCCTCTTCGGTCAGGTGAGGATGATTGAGAGGACCAGCTCGTATCTGGCCCTCTTTTTTCTTATGCGGACCGACACGCGAATGCGCGGTAGGAAATACCACCACATCGTTGTGTTCTCCCGATCGGGCGAGGCCTCACCCAGGGACGCCGGACAGCTGCTCCGGCGCGGGGAGGACGACGAGCTCCCTGGCGTTTCCGCGCGATCGAACGCTTTGTAGCAACGTTTCGGAGCGACATGCCAGGGCCTCCGGGCGACGCCGATCGTCCCGACCCCTTTAAGCTGGCGCTCATTCCCCTATGAATGGCTTGTCCGCGCCGGCCTTTGCCAACTCGGGCCGAGACCGACCCGCCGGACTCGATGACCCGTCACGATCGAGGAGACCTCCATGCGTTCTTTCCTGCTTTCTGCCGCTTTCGTTCTCGCCGGCGCCGCGAGCGCCCAGGCCCAGGATGCCGCCGCGGGCGAGAAGGTGTTCGTCCAGTGCCGGGCCTGCCACCAGATCGGCGAGACCGCCAAGAACGGCGTCGGCCCCGAGCTCAACGGCCTCATCGGCCGCCATTCCGGCTCCGTCGCGGGCTACAGCTACTCTCCCGCGAACAAGAATTCCGGCCTGACCTGGGACGAGGCGACCTTCCGCGACTACATCAAGGACCCCCGCGCCAAGGTGCCCGGCACCAAGATGGTCTTCGCCGGGGTCAAGGACGAGCAGCGGGTCAACGATCTCGTCGCCTACCTGAAGCAGTTCGACGCCAGCGGCAAGAAAGTGCAGTAGCCCCGTGGGGAAGGGTGGCCGACCCGGGATTCGGGTTGCGAAAGGCCGCCTTTCCCCTTATAGGAGCCGCCTCGACGGGTGCAGCCACGGGTGAGGCCGTTCGTTCGGTCCCCGCTGCGCCCGCTTTCGTTTTTCGTCCGGCCGGTCGGCGATCGTCTCGGACTTTTGGAGACCGGCCATGAAGATCCGCAACTCGTTGAAGTCCCTGCGCGGGCGGCACCGCGACAACCAGCTCGTCCGCCGCAAGGGCCGAGTCTACATCATCAACAAGACCCAGAAGCGCTACAAGGCCCGCCAGGGCTGAGACCGCGCCATCCGGCGGCCCGGCCGGGCCGCCTTGCCGCACCCGGCCGCGACGCGATCCCGGCCGGGTGTTCCGTTTCGGCTCCCGCCCGGCTCAGCGGCCGAGGACGGCGGGACGAGCCACTGGCCGGCCCGATAGACGATGCCGTAGAGGCTGTAGTCCCGGACCTCGCCGTCGGTGAGGACCATGGCGTCCGCCAGCATCAGCTTGGCGTGCAGGAGCCTTGGGGTCCGCCTCCAGAACGACGCCATGACGTAGGGGACCCGGTGCCCCTTCTTGTGCAGCAGGCGCATCACCCCGGCGCGGTCGCGCGGGATGCACATGGCAAAGCTCGTGCCGTCCAAGACGCCGCCCGGTCCCTCACGGTCGAGGGCCGCCCGCCGCCGGTCCCGCGCGTCTCCGTTCCAGGGCGCGGGGCCGAAGAAGGCGGGGGTCGCCGTGTAGATGCGGGCGCTCGTCCAGATTTCGACCCGAATCTCGAAGGCAGCCGCGGACGCCACGAGCCCGAGGAGCGTCGAATCCGCGCTCTCGGACTTGTCCCGGCTCAGGATGTCGCCGGCGCCGCCGAACGTGTCGAACTCGGGCGCATGGTCCATCGCTCCGTCCTCCGTGCACTCAACCGATTCTGCTGGGAACGGGTAGGACCGGGCAGGTCCGAATCGCCCGCGGCAGGGCGTCATTGAGCGCCGGGGAGGCGGGCGGCAGCGTGGGACGTTTCACGCTGGGGCCGCGAAATGACGCCCGGCCCGGCGGCCGGGACACGTCGCGGGCGCGACGAAACCGTGAATTGACGGGCCGCGCGGGCATCCCCGATGATCCCTTTCATGCGCGCACTCGCCCTCGTCCTGGCCTTGTCCCTCGCCGCGGCCGCTCCGGCCTCGGCGCAGCAGGGAGGCGCCCCGGCGCCCGATGCGAAGTCCGACGGCAAGCCCGCGACGAAGCCCGAAGCGCCACGGCCGTCGACCCTCGACGAGCTCTTCGAGCGCCTCGGCAAGGCGACGGACGAGGCCGAGGCCAAGGGCATCGCCGGGCTGATCGAACGCCGCTTCGCCCGCTCGGGCTCGGACACGGCCGATCTCCTCATGAGCCGCGCCAACGAGGCGGCGGAGGCGAAGGAGTTTCCCCTGGCCGTCGAATTGCTCGACCGGGTCGTGGCGCTCGAACCGCAATGGACCGAGGCCTGGTACCGGCGCGCCAACATCTTTTTCCAGATGGACGACCCGGTCGACGCGATGGCCGACCTAAAGCAGGTCCTCACCCGCGAGCCCCGCCACTATGCGGCCTGGACCGGGCTCGGCCACATCTACATGAATTCCGACGACAAGCCGCGGGCCCTCGCCGCCTACCGCAAGGCGCTGGCGATCTATCCGAAGCTCGGCGCCGTCGTCACCCTGGTCGACCGGCTGAAGACCACCGTGGACGGGCTCGACCTCTGATCCGGCCGCGATGCTGCTTCTCCGCCTTCTCGTCCTCGCGATCGGGTTGATCCTCACCTTCGGGGCGCTCGCCACCTTCATCATCGCCCGTCGGATCGAGGCGCGCTTTCCGCCCGGAGGCCGCTTCGTGCCGGTGACGGGCGGGCGCCTGCACTATCTCGAGGCCGGGCCGCCGGACGGGCGGGCGCGCGGCACGGTGGTGCTCCTCCACGGCGCCTCGGCCAATGCCGCCGATCCGATGCTCGCCCTTGGCGGCCGGCTCGCGGACCGCTACCGCGTCCTCGCGTTCGACCGTCCCGGCCACGGCTGGAGCGATCGTATTCCCGGTGCGGAGGCGGCGAGCCCGGCCCGCCAGGCGACGGCGATCGCCGAGGCTTTGCGCCGGCTCGACGTCGCCAAGGCGGTCGTGGTGGGGCACTCCTACGCGGGCTCGCTTCTGCCGCACCTCGCCCTCGACCACCCGGACGTCACCGGCGCAATCCTGATCGTCGCCGGCGTGACGCATCCTTGGCCGGGCGAGGCGATCAGCTGGTACTACACCTCCGCCGCCTCGGCCCTCGGCTGGCTGTTCACCCGGACGCTGACGGCGCCGCTCGGCAGCGTGCTGATCGGTCCAACCGTCAAGACCGTGTTCGCGCCGCAGGCGGCGCCGGCGGCCTATGCGGAAAAGGCGCAGATCGCCCTCGTCCTGCGTCCGCCCGTGTTCCGCGCGAATGCCGACGACGTCGCCGCGCTGCATTCGGCCGTCTCCGCGCAATCGGCGCGCTACGGCGACATCCGCATCCCCGCGACGATCCTCGGCGGCGACCGGGACACCATCGTCTCGACGGACCTGCACGGCCGCGCCTTCGCCGGCGCGGTCGCCGGAGCGAAGCTCGTCATCCTGCCGGGCGCCGGGCACATGCCGCACCACACCCATGCGGAGGCGGTAGCGGCGGAGATCGAGGCCCTCGCGGAGCGGGTGCGGGGAAGCACCGCCGCAACGGTGAGCGAGGGTTTTGCGCGTTGAGCGCGCTTTTCGTCGGATCTCTTATATGTTACAACATCCCCGAAAATCGTGAAACCGTGTTCGACACAACACGCGGGACAGGCGGAGGGATGCGATGCCGATATTTGTCGGAAAGGATTTCAATGACGACGTCGATTCCATCGTGGAGTTCGACGAGATGTACGGCGGCGCCGGCAACGACTACCTGCGGGCGGCCAAACCCGGGGAAGTGCACCTCTGGGGCGGTTCGGGAGATGATTATCTAAGGGCGAACATCGTGCCGGGCACGTCCGCGATCGCCTTCGGCGGCGACGGAAACGACGCCGTCCTTGGAAGCCTCGACGGCGCCGTTGGCAAGAATGCTCTGTACGGAGGAGCCGGGGACGATGCTCTCTATCTCATCGATGGCGCTCTTGGGACAGCCGACGGCGGCCCGGGTCGCGATTGGGTGACCGGAACGCGTTTCTCCGATGTCCTCTATGGGGGGGATGGGGACGAGTCCGGTGCATCGATCTTTGGGTTGTCCTTCGGTGAGATAAAGCCAGGAATATTCGGTCGAGCGGGAAACGATGTGTGCGATGGCGGAAACGGGAGCGACCGCATCGACGGCGGAACAGGGAAGGATACGCTGATCGGCGGCTTCGGGAACGACACCTTCATTGTCGAAGGCACAGGACCCGAGCAGGAGGGTGTGCCAATTTCCTCCACCGACGCCGACATCGTCGTCGAGTACATCGGCGGCGGCGTCGACACGGTGCTGGCGCTCGCGAGCCATGTTCTGTCCGCTTCGGCCGAGATCGAGGTTTTGCGGTCCTACGATGCCGCCGCGACGACGGCGTTGAATCTCACCGGCTCCGTGACCGCGAACGCGATCACCGGCAACGCCGGCGCGAACGTGCTCGCCGGGCTTGCCGGCAACGACGCGCTGTTCGGTCTTTCCGGCGGCGACGTGCTGAAGGGCGGGTCGGCAAGGACACGCTCACCGGCGGCGCGGGCAAGGACGCCTTCGTGTTCGATGCCGCGCCCGCTTCGGCGAATGTCGACGTGCTCGCGGACTTCTCCGTCGCGGACGATACCGTTTGGCTCGACAACGCCGTCATGAAGGCGATCGGCAAGAACGGCAAGCTCGCGAAGGATGCCTTCTTCGCCGGCAAGAAGGCGCACGATGCGGAGGACCGCATCGTCTACGATTCGGCGAGCGGCAACCTGTTCTACGATGCGGACGGCAGCGGCAAGATCGCGGCGATCAAGCTCGCGGTTCTCGCAAACAAGGCGAAGCTCGCGCTCGCGGATTTCCTGGTGATCTGAGAACGCAAACCTTCGCCCCTCCCCGCTTGCGGGGCTAGCGGATGCATACATCCTGGCGAAAGGCGCGGATTCGCCTCTCCCCGCTTGCGGGGAGAGGGTTCGGCCTTCGGCCGAACAAGCGGAGCGAAGCGAAGCGGGGGTGAGGGGGCGGTGCAGAAAAAAGCGCCTTCCTCGACGCAGCGCCTCCTTCGTCGCCGCCCCCTCACCCTCGCCTGCTGCGCAGGCTTGCCGCCTTCGGCGGCCCTCTCCCCGCAAGCGGGGAGAGGCGGGGCGCTTCGCTTTGCTCGCCGACGCGCTTCCCAGCTTCGCCCTTCGCGGCGCCGCTCACGCCTTCGCCGCGTGCTCCTGGCTGATGAAGGCGATGCGCACCATGTTCGTGGCGCCGGGCGTGCCGAAGGGGACGCCGGCGACGATGATGATGCGGTCTCCGACCTGCGCAAAGCCTTCGCGCACCGCGAACTTGCAGGCCCGGAACGCCATGTCGTCGACGTCGCTCGCGTCCTTGGTGCGGATCGAGTGCACGCCCCAGACGAGGGCGAGGCGGCGCGCGGTGTCGATGTTCGGCGTCAGCGCGATCACCGTCGAGTTCGGCCGCTCGCGGGCGAGGCGGAAGGCGGTCGAGCCGGAGAAGGTCCAGGCCGCCATCGACTTCAGGCCGAGGGTGTCCGCCATCTGGTGCGCGCCGGCGGCGATCGCGTCGGAGCCCGTCGCCTCCGGCGCGTTGCGCTGCGCGGTGATGATCGACCAGTAGATGGCATCGCTCTCGCAGGCCTCGGCGATGCGGTTCATGGTGGCGACCGCCTCGATCGGATACTGGCCCGATGCGCTCTCCGCCGACAGCATCACCGCGTCGGCGCCCTCGTAGACGGCGGTGGCGACGTCCGAGACCTCGGCTCGCGTCGGCACCGGCGAGGCGATCATCGATTCGAGCATCTGCGTCGCGACGACGACGGGCTTGCCGAGGCGGCGCGCGCCGCGGACGATGCGCTTCTGGAGGCCGGGCACCTTTTCCAGCGGCATCTCGACGCCGAGGTCGCCGCGCGCGACCATCAAGGCGTCCGACACGTCCATGATCTCGTCGAGCCGCGCCAGCGCCTGCGGCTTTTCGAGCTTCGCCATCACGAGCGCCTTGCCGCGCGCGACCTTGCGCACTTCGGCGATGTCGTCCGGGCGCTGCACGAAGGACAGCGCGATCCAGTCGACGCCGGCGTCGAGGGCGCCTTCGAGATCGCTGCGGTCCTTCTCGGTCATCGCCGCCATCGGGATCACGGTGTCCGGCAGCGAGACGCCCTTGCGGTTCGAGATGCGGCCGGCGACCTCGACGGTCGTCACCGCCTTGCCCTTTTTCACCTCCTTGACCTTCAGCCGCAGCTTGCCGTCGTCGATGAGCACGACGTGCCCCGGCTCGAGGGAGGAGAGAATCTCCGGATGCGGCAGGAAGACGCGCTTGGCATCGCCCGAATCGGTGTTCGCGTCGAGGGTGAAGGTCTGGCCCTTCTTCAGGACGGCCGCATCCTCCGCGAACTGGCCGAGGCGCAGCTTCGGCCCTTGCAGATCGGCGAGGATCGAGATCGGCCGGTTGTACTTCGCCTCGACGGCGCGGATCGCCTCGACCTGCTGGCGCAGGCGCTCGCGCGGCAGATGGCTCATGTTGAGCCGGAAGACGTCGGCGCCCGCCTCGAAGAGCTTCGCGATCATCGCCTGCGTGTCGGAGGCCGGCCCCAACGTTGCGATGATCTTGGTGCGTCGGGCGCGTCTCAACATGTCACCCCCCCGGGCGGTTCGGATCCGTGAGCTGGATGGTCCAGCTTTTCTGTTCGCCGGTGTCGATCTCGAAGAAGCTGCTCCGGTCGAAGCCGCGGGCGAGGCAATCCTCGACCCCCCGGATCATGAATTCGCGATCGCGGGTGCACATCGGCGAGCGCCCCGTCCACTCGCCGCCGCGATCATAGTCGACCGCGTAGATATAATAGAAGCGGGAGGCGAGGACGCCCTTCAGCAGGGTCTCGCAGGCGCGGGCGTTGAGGTTCCACCAGCCCTCCGTGACCCAGCCGGAGGCGTCGTGATAGCCGAGCGAGATGCCGACCCGGCTCGGCGTCATGTTGCACAGGCGCAGGTCCGCCCGCGCCGGCGCCGCGAGGGCGAAGGGCGCGAGGACGAAGAGGCAGCGCGGCGAGGCGCAGCCGCCTAGCCGACAAGGCAAATCCGGCAGTCATTGACGTTCGTTCGGGTCGGTCCGGTGACGAGGAGATCGCCCAATTCCGCGAAGAATCGTGTCGAATCGTTGTCGGCGAGAAGGGCAGTCGCATCAAGGCCGGCCGCCCGGGCCCGCGCCAGCGTCGTCGGGTCGACGAGGGCGCCCGCCGGGTCCGTGGCATCGCCGCCGCCGCCGTCGGTGCCGTCCGTGTCGCCGGCGAGGGCCGCGATCCCGGGGGCGCCGTCGAGGGCGAGGGCGAGGGCGAGCATGAACTCCTGGTTCGGGCCGCCGCGCCCGCCGCCGCGAATCGTCACGGTCAGCTCGCCCCCCGAGACGAGGGCGACTCGCCGGCCGGCGGCAGCGAGATCGCGGGCCATGAGCGCCTGCCCGGCGGCGACGGTGCGGGCTTCGCCCTCGAGATCGGCGCCGAGGACGATGGGCTCGTAGCCGCGTCCGGCGATCGCGGCGGCTGCGGCAGCGATGGCGTCCGCCGGCCGCGCGACGATGCGGTATTCGGCCCGCGAAAAGATCGGATCGCCGGGCTTCGGCGTCTCCATCGCCGGATCGGCGAGGAGGGCGCGGGCGGAGGCGGGCAGGTCGAGGCCGCGGCGGGCGACGATGGCGGCGCAATCGGCAAGGGTCGAGGGGTCCGGCACGGTCGGGCCGGAGGCGATCACCGCCGGGTCGTCGTGCGGCACGTCCGAGATCGCGAGGGTGAGGAGCCGCGCCGGGCTGGCGCGCTGCGCGAGGCGCCCGCCCTTGATGCGGGAGAGGTGCTTTCGGAGCGTGTTGATCTCGCCGATGCCCGCGCCCGAGCGCAGCAGGGCACGGGTCAGGCCCTGCTTCTCGGCGAGGGTGAGGTCGCCGGCCGGCGCGATCCAGTTGGCCGAGCCGCCGCCCGAGAGCAGCACCAGGACGAGATCCTCCGGACCTGCCGCCTCGGCGAGGGCGAGGGCGTCCCGGGTCGCCGCAAGGCCCGCTTCGTCCGGGACCGGATGGCCGGCCTCGACCATGCGGATAACCTTCGTTTGCGCGCCGTAGCCGTGCCGGGCGACGGCAAGCCCGGCGATGCGGTTCTCGGCGACGCCCCGTTCGGCGTAGAAGCGCTCGGCCGCCGCCGCCATGCTGCCGGCCGCCTTGCCGGCGGCGAGAATGACGAGCCGGCCATGCGGCGGCGGATCGGGCAGGTGCGCGGCCAGAATCCGGGCGGGATCGGCCGCCGCGACCGCGGCGTCGAAGGCCTCGCGGAGAATCTCCCGCTGCGAAGCGATCGCCGGGGCGGTGGAGGTGGGCATCGGATCAGACCGGGTCCGCGCGGAAAGTCGCGTTGCCAGACCTCCTATGGCAGGTTAAGCCGCGCCTCAACCCGCAAGCCTCCTCCCCGCACCGATGAACGCCTCCGCAGCCCTCTCAGCGGCCGAACCGGCCTTCGCGCCGCATCCGGTCGAGATCGTTCCGGGGGCGGTCGAATCGGGGGCGCTGATCCTCTGCGACCACGCCTCGAACGCGGTGCCGGACGATCTCGGCGATCTCGGCCTGCCGGCGGTCGAGTTCCAGCGCCACATCGCCTACGACATCGGCGCCGCCGCGGTGACGCGCGCGCTCGCCGCTTCCCTCGGCGCGCCGGCGATCCTGACCCGCTTCTCCCGCCTCGTGATCGATCCGAACCGCGGCCGCGACGATCCGACCCTGGTGATGCGCCTTTCCGACGGCGCCGTCGTGCCCGGCAACGCGCAGGTCGACGCGGCCGAAATCGGGCGCCGCATCGCCCGCTTCTACGACCCCTACGACGCGGCCATCCGGGCGGCGATCGAGCGCGCGGTCGGCGCGGGCGCGCCGCCGTGCCTGATCGCTATCCACAGCTTTACCCCCATCTGGCGCGGCAGGCCGCGGCCCTGGCATGCCGGAATCCTTTGGGATTTCGACGCCCGCTTCGCCAATCCCCTGCTTGCCGGCCTGCGCGCCGAGGAGGGCCTCGTCGTCGGCGACAACGAGCCCTATGATGGCGCGCTGGCGGGAGACACGGTCGATCGCCATGCAACCGGGCGGGGCCTCGCCAACGCGCTGATCGAGATCCGGCAGGATCTCATCGCCGGCGATGAGGGGGCGAGGGCATGGGCTGCGCGCTTCGCGCGGCTCCTCGAGCCGGTTCTCGCCGATCCGGCCCTGCGGGTTCCGGCCCCCCATCCGACGCGGACGCGCGAGCGCCTGCGCCGCCATTGACGGAGCGTCACATGACGGAGATCGACCGGGCCACCCGGACCGAGCTCGAAGCGGCCGCCTTCCGGCGGCTCGTCGAGCATCTGCGCGAGCGCGGCGACGTGCAGAACATCGACCTCATGAATCTCGCCGGCTTCTGTCGCAACTGCCTCTCGAACTGGCTGCAGGAGGCGGCGGACGGCCGCGCCGTCCCGCTCTCGAAGGACGCGAGCCGGGAATGGGTCTACGGCATGCCCTACGAGGAGTGGAAGGCGCACCATCAGGCCGAAGCGTCGCCGGCCCAGCGCGCCGCCTTCGAGACGTCGAAACCGGGCCGCTAGGCTCTTCGCAAACACCGGCGCCGCACCGAAAAAGGGCGGCCTTCAAGGACAGGGGCAATTCATGGACGACGCCGCCTTCAGCACCGATTCCGTCGCCGCCGACCAGCTCAAGACCCTCATCGAGCGCATCGAGCGCCTGGAGGAGGAGAAGGCGGGCATCGCCGGCGACATCAAGGAGATCTACGGCGAGGCGAAGGGCAACGGCTTCGACACCAAGGCGATCCGCAAGATCGTCTCGCTGCGCAAGAAGGACTACGCCCAGCGCCAGGAGGAGGAGGCGGTGCTGGAGCTCTACATGCAGGCGCTCGGGATGGCGTAGCGACCATGCGCTTCGCCCAAGCCTGCGCCGTTGCGCTGCCGACCGCCCTCCTGCTCGTTGCCGGGCCCGCGGCGGCGCAGGGCAAGCGCTTCGACGGCAACTGGAGCGTCGAGGTCGTCACGCAGGAGGGCGCCTGCGACCGCGCCTACCGGTACGCCATGGTCGTCGAGAACGGCGTCGCCCGCTATGCCGGGCCGGAGGCGTTCGAGCTTTCGGCGCGGGTGCGGCCGGACGGCACCGTCGCGGGCGCCATCGCCGGCGGCCAGGACCGCGCCGACTTCAAGGGCCGCCTCTCCGGCGGCTCCGGCTCCGGCCTCTGGGCGATGACCGGCTCGCGCCGGTGCCGGGGCCTCTGGAACGCCGAGCGGCGGCACTGAGCTCGGCTTCTCGCCTCTCCCCGCCCGCGGGGAGAGGGTTCGGCCATCGGCCGAACGAGCGGAGCGAAGCGAAGCGGGGGTGAGGGGGCGGTGACGGAAGAGGCGCCCTTCACCGACGCAGCGCCTTCTTCGTCGCCGCCCCCTCACCCTCGCCTGCTGCGCAGGCTTGCTGCCTTCGCAAGCCGGGTGTTCCCGGCTTGCGCACCGAAGAACGGACCTCGGGTAGACCCGAGGTCCGGCAGCCCTCTCCCCGCCTGCGGGGAGAGGTGAGAAGCGCTCTTCAATTCGCTCGAAACGGAACTCCCATTTCATCGCCGGGCGGGCTGCCCTAGAATGGCCTTCGCCGACGCGAAAGGGCCGCATGAGCGCGATCCCCGACTTCACCACCATCGCCTTCGCACCCGCTCGGGCCGCGCCCGCTCCGGCACCGTCCGGCGCGCCCTGGATGACGCCGGAGGGCATTCCGGTGAAGTCCGTCTACGGCCCCGCCGACCGGGCCGGGCTCGACTTCCTCGACACCTTTCCGGGCCTGCCGCCCTTCCTGCGCGGGCCCTATCCGACGATGTACGTCAACCAGCCCTGGACGGTCCGGCAATATGCCGGCTTCTCCACGGCCGAGGATTCGAACGCCTTCTACCGCCGCAACCTCGCCGCCGGCCAGAAGGGCCTCTCCGTCGCCTTCGACCTCGCAACGCATCGCGGCTACGATTCCGATCATCCGCGCGTTTCGGGCGACGTCGGCATGGCCGGGGTCGCGATCGATTCCATCCTCGACATGCAGACGCTGTTCTCCGGCATCCCGCTCGACAAGATGAGCGTCTCGATGACCATGAACGGGGCGGTGCTGCCGGTGATGGCGCTCTACATCGTCGCCGCCGAGGAGCAGGGCGTGCCGCCGGAAAAGCTCTCGGGCACGATCCAGAACGACATCCTCAAGGAATTCATGGTGCGCAACACCTACATCTATCCGCCCGCCGGATCGATGCGCATCGTCTCCGACATCTTCGCCTATACCTCGGCGCACATGCCGAAGTTCAACTCGATCTCGATCTCCGGCTACCACATGCAGGAGGCGGGCGCGACGCAGGACCTCGAGCTTGCCTACACGCTCGCCGACGGCGTCGAATATCTGCGCGCCGGCCTTGCCGCGGGGCTCGCGGTCGACCGCTTCGCGCCACGCCTGTCCTTCTTCTGGGCGATCGGCATGAACTTCTTCATGGAGGTGGCGAAGCTGCGCGCCGCGCGCCTCCTCTGGGCGAAGCTCGTCAACGACTTTAAGCCGCAGAGCGAGAAGTCGCTGGCGCTGCGCACGCATTCGCAGACCTCCGGCTGGTCGCTCACCGCCCAGGACGTCTTCAACAACGTCATGCGCACCTGCGTCGAGGCGATGGCGGCGACGCAGGGCCACACGCAGTCGCTGCACACGAACGCGCTTGACGAGGCGCTCGCGCTGCCGACCGATTTCTCGGCGCGCATCGCCCGCAACACGCAGCTCTTCCTCGCGCAGGAGAGCGGCACGACGCGGATCATCGATCCCTGGGGCGGTTCCTATTACGTCGAGCGTCTGACCCACGACCTCGCGCGGAAGGCGAGCGCGCACATCGCCGAGGTCGAGACGCTCGGCGGCATGACCCGCGCCATCGAGGCCGGCATCCCGAAGCTGCGCATCGAGGAGGCCGCCGCGCGCACGCAGGCGCGGATCGATTCCGGCGTGCAGACGATCGTCGGCGTCAACGCCTTCAGGCCGACGGACGAAGCGTCGATCGAGCTGCTCAAGGTCGACAATGGCGCCGTGCGCGCACGCCAGATCGAAAAGCTGCGCCGCCTGCGTGCGGAGCGCCGCGACGGCGACGTGGAGGCGGCGCTCGCGGCGCTGTCGGCGAGCGCGGCATCGGGCGAGGGCAATCTCCTCGCGCTCGCGGTCGCCGCGGCGCGGGCGCGGGCGAGCGTCGGCGAGATCTCCGATGCGCTCGAAAAGGTCTGGGGCCGGCACCGGGCCGAGATCCGCGCCATCTCGGGGGTCTACAAGCGGGAGGTGGGACAGATGTCCGACAGCGTCGAGCGCGTGCGCCGGCTCGTCGAGGCCTTCGAGCACGACGACGGCCGCCGCCCGCGCATCCTGGTCGCCAAGATGGGCCAGGACGGCCACGATCGCGGCCAGAAGGTCATCGCCTCGGCCTTCGCGGATCTCGGCTTCGACGTCGATATCGGGCCGCTCTTCGCGACGCCCGGCGAGGCGGCCCGCCAGGCGATCGAGAACGACGTCCACATCGTCGGCGTCTCCTCCCTTGCCGCCGGGCACCTCACCCTGGTCCCCGAGCTCAAGGCGGAGCTGTCCCGCTACGGCCGCGACGACATCATGATCGTCGTCGGCGGCGTCATCCCGCCACAGGATTTCGAGGCGCTGAAGGGCGCCGGCGCTTCCGCCATCTTTCCGCCGGGCACGGTCATCGCCGACGCCGCGGCCGACCTCATCCGGGACCTTAACGGCCGGCTCGGCTACGGGCCGAAGCAGGCGGCCGAGTAGGCCGAGGACGATCGGAGGCGGCTGTTGCCGCAAAGCGACAGTTTCCGCGGGGCACTCCTGCTACGGCAGGTAGGTTCTTCTCAGAAACGTTCGATGATCAGCCGCCGCCTCGTTCTCGTCGCGCTCGCCGCCTCCCCGCTTGCCGCCTGCCAGACGGCCAACCGGTTCGGGCAGTCCTCGGACGCGGATGCGAGCTGGTACGTCGGCTCCCTCGACGACGAGCCGTTCGACATCCCGCTCGTCGACCGGCGCCGGATGAAGCCGGACCTCGCCCGCCAGATGGTCGCCTATCCCGGGCCTGAGAAGCCCGGCACGGTCGTCGTCGACATCGACGAGCGCTATCTCTATCTCGTGCAGCCCGGAAACGAGGCGATCCGCTACGGCGTCGGCGTCGGCCGGCAGGGCTTCTCCTGGCACGGCGTCGCCTCGGTCGGCCGCAAGGGCGTCTGGCCGAACTGGTCGCCGACGAAGACCATGGTCGGCATCAAGCCGGAGCTGCCCCGCTATCGCGCCGCCGGGCTCGACAATCCCCTCGGCGCCCGTGCGCTCTACCTTTACCAGAACGGGGGCGACACTCTCTTCCGCATCCACGGCACCAACGAGCCCTGGTCGATCGGCGAGCAGGTCTCGTCCGGCTGCGTCCGCATGCTCAACGAGGACGTCCTCGACCTCTACAACCGCGTTCCGGTCGGCACGACGGTGCTGGTGCGGCGAAACGGCCGCTGGAGGGTGTAGATCGCGGGTCGTAGGACGTAAGACGTGGGGCGTAGGACGTGGAATCGTGAGATCGTAGATCGTCGCAAGGGGATGGCCAAGGAGTTCTGGCCGCACGAGGCACGATCTCACGACTGACGATGCCACGTCCTACGCCCCACGTCCTACGTCCCACGCAACGAGAGGATCCGGGACGATGACGCAGTGGGTCTACACCTTCGGCGACGGCAAGGCGCGAGGGCGAGGCGGGGATGAAGAACCTCCTCGGCGGCAAGGGCGCGAACCTCGCCGAGATGACCAATCTCGGCCTGCCGGTGCCGCCGGGCTTCACCATCACGACCGAGGTCTGCACCTCCTACTACGACCACGAGCAGCTCCTATCCCGACGGACCTGAAGGCGCAGGTCGACGCGGCTCTCGCTCGCGGTCGGTCGAGCTCGCCGGCCGCACCTTCGGCGATCCCGACGAATCCGCTGCTCGTCTCCGTGCGCTCGGGCGCCCGCGCCTCGATGCCGGGCATGATGGACACGGTCCTCAACCTCGGCCTCAACGACGACGACCGTCGAGGCGCTGTCGCGAAGGACGCCGGCGACGCGCGCTTCGCCTACGACAGCTACCGCCGCTTCATCACCATGTACGGCGACGTCGTGCTCGGCGTCGACCACCATCATCTTCGAGGCGGCGCTCGACGACTACAAGGACGCGCAAGGGCCTGCGCGCTCGACACCGACCTCACGGCCGACGACTGGACGCGCGCTGATCGGCACCTACAAGAAGATCGTCGAGCGCGAGCTCGGCGACGCCGTTCCCGCAGGATCCGCAGGAGCAGCTCTGGGGCGCCATCGGCGCCGTCTTCGGCTCTGGATGAACAGCGCGCGCCATCACCTACCGCAAGCTGCAACGACATCCCCGCGAGCTGGGGCACGGCGGTCAACGTGCAGGCGATGGTGTTCGGCAACCTGGGCGACGACCTCGCGCGACCGGCGTCGCCTTCACGCGCAATCCGTCGACCGGCGAGAAGCGAGCTCTACGGCGAGTTCCTGATCAACGCGCAGGGCGAGGACGTCGTCGCCGGCATCCGCACGCCGCAGGCCATCACCGAGACGGCGCGCAAGGCGTCGAGCTCCGACAAGCCTCGCTGGAAGCCGCGATGCCCGAGGCCTACGCGGAGCTCGTCGCGATCTACGGCATGCTCGAGAAGCACTACCGCGACATGCAGGACATCGAGTTCACGATCGAGAAGGGCAAGCTCTGGATGCTGCAGACGCGCAACGGCAAGCGCACCGCGCAAGGCGGCGGTGCGCATCGCCGTCGACATGGTCGAGCGAGGGCCTGATCACCGCAGGACGAGGCGGTGCTGCCGCGTCGATCCCGCGGCGCTCGACCAGCTCCTGCATCCGACGCTCGATCCGAAGGCGGAGCGGCACGTCGCTCGCCACCGGCCTGCCCGCCTCGCCCGGCGCCGCCGTCGGGCGAGATCGTGTTCACGCCGACGAAGCCGAGAGCGGCGCAGAAGGCCGGCGACGCAAGGTCATCCTCGTGCGCGTCGAGACCTCGCCCGAGGACATCCACGGCATGCACGCCGCCGAGGGCATCCTGACGACGCGCGGCGGCATGACCTCGCACGCGGCCGTCGTCGCGCGCGGCATGGGCAAGCCCTGCGTCTCCGGCGCCGGCGCGATCCGCGTCGACTACGCGAAGCGCAGACGCTGACCGTCGATCGGCGCGAGACGCTCAAGAAGGGCGACGTCATCACCATCGACGGCTCGACCGGGCAGGTGCTGCACGGCGCGGTGCACGATGCTCGAGCCGGAGCTCGTCCGGCGACTTCGCGACGCTCATGGGCTGGGCCGACAAGGCGCGCGCGCATGAAGGTGCGCGCCAACGCCGACACGCCGCTCGACGCGCGCACCGCGCGCAGCTTCGGCGCCGAGGGCATCGGCCTCTGCCGCACCGAGCACATGTTCTTCGAGGGCGACCGCATCGTCGCGGTGCGCGAGATGATCCTCGCCGACGACGAGACGGGCCGCCGCGCGCGCGCTCGCGAAGCTCCTGCCGATGCAGCGCGCCGACTTCGTCGAGCTCTTCACGATCATGAACGGGCTGCCGGTGACGATCCGCCTGCTCGATCCGCCGCTGCACGAGTTCCTGCCGCACACGCGAGGCGGAGATCGCAGGAGGTCGCCGACGTCGCTCGGCGTGTCCGCCGAGAAGCTGAAGCGCCGCGCGGCGCGAGCTGCACGAGTTCAACCCGATGCTCGGCCTCCGCGGCTGCCGCCTCGCCATCACCTATCCCGAGATCGCCGAGATGCAGGCGCGCGCGATCTTCGAGGCGGCGGTCGAGCGCGGCCGACGCGACCGGCACGCCGGTGCGTGCCGGAGATCATGATCCCGCTCGTCGATGACGCGCGCCGAGCTCGACCTCGTCAAGGCGCGCATCGTCGCCATGGCCGAGGCGCGTGCTCGAAGGAGACGGGCGTGAAGCGTCGCCTACCAGGTCGGCACGATGATCGAGCTGCCGCGCGCTGCGCTGCGCGCCGGCGAGATCGCCGAGGCGCGCCGAGTTCTTCTCCTTCGGCACCAACGACCTGACGCAGACGACGCTCGGCATCTCGCGCGACGACGCGGCATCGCTTCCTCGGCGCCTACATCGAGCAAGGGCATCCTCGCCGGCCGATCCCTTCGTGACCCTCGACCAGGAGGGCGTCGGCGAGCTGATCAGGATCGCGGCGGAGCGCGGCCGGCGCGACGCGCACCGAGCATCAAGCTCGGCATCTGCGGCGAGCACGGCGGCGATCCGGCCTCGATCGCGTTCTGCGAGACCGTCGGCCTCGACTACGTCTCCTGCTCGCCCTTCCGCGTGCCGATCGCCCGCCTCGCCGCCGCGCAGGCGGCGCTGGGGAGCGACGCGGCGAGCCAGGCGTGAGCTCGGAGTGAGGCGTGAGGAATAGGCGCCCATCGCCTCTCCCCGCTTGCGGGGAGAGGCGATGGGTGCCTGCCTCGGCGTCGCTGCCGCGCCGCCCCTTAACCCTCCCTCAACCATAGGCCCGCATACCATGGCCTCGGAGGCGCCGCTGTCCGGTGCCGGGGTTCGTTCCGTCCGAGGCTTTCCGCGTGCGCCTTCGCCGATCCCGGATAGGCTGGATCTGCGCCACGACGGCGCCCTGGGCCCTGGCGGTCGGGCTTCTCGTCTCCTTTACGGCCGAGGCGAACAACGATCCGAAGGCCGGCATCAGCGCCGCCGCGCGGAGCGCCGTTGGCCGCCTCCTCGACCCCGGCGACCTCGTGCCCTCCGGCGCCGCGATCGCCGGCTTCGGCTTCGCGTCGGGGCTGTCGTCCGGCGATCCCCGCGACCTCGATGGGCAGGCGCCGCGGGCCGATCTCAAGGCCGGCGCGCCGCCGCTGCCGCAGGTCGAGAGGGCGGCGAAGGGCGATCCCGCCGTGCCGCTCGGGCCGAGCCTTTCGCGGCGGGCGGCCGAGGTCCGCAGCCTCCTCGCGGCGCGCACGCAGCACATCGTCTTCACCCACGACGAGGTGCTGCTGCCGCCGACCGTTCTGATGGAGGGCAAGGTCGAGGGGCCCGAGGCCGAGGGCCAGGTCTTCGAACCGTGGAGCTCGGCCGACTTCACCACCACTCAGCAGACGAGTTCCTTACAGTCGCCCGCCGCGGCGGCGGCAGGTTCGACGGGCGCCGCCGCGGGCCGCACGACGCCGACCGTCGCCCGCGCCGTCGTGCTCTCCTCGACGACCCCGGCGCCGGCCGACCAGACGCCCCTCGAGATCGCCGCCGCACCGGTCTCGCCGCGTCTCGACCGCGACGTCGGCATCCTGGGCAGGAACGGCGCCGACCGGCTCCGCTATGCCGACCTCGTCACGCCGGACAACGCCGGGCGCGAGAGCCGCTGCCTCGCCGAAGCGATCTATTTCGAGGCCCGCAGCGAGCCCGAGGACGGCCAGGCCGCCGTCGCGCAGGTGGTGCTCAACCGGGTGAAGAGCGGGCTCTATCCGACCTCGATCTGCGGCGTCGTCTACCAGAACCGGCACCGCCATCTCGCCTGCCAGTTCACCTTCGCCTGCGAGGGCAGGGCGCTGCGCATCGCCGACAGGGATTCCTGGTTCACCGCGCAGCGCATCGCCGGCGCCGTCCTCGACGGCCGCACCTACCTCGCGGATATCGGTGGCGCGACCCACTACCACGCCGATTATGTCCGCCCGAACTGGGCCCGGCGGCTGAAGAAAATGGACGTCATCGGCCGCCACGTCTTCTACAAGCTGCGGCCGGGACAGACCTGACGGGAGGCCCCCGGGGGGCCGGACTTTCGTCCAAGACTTCGCCCACAGCCCGTGCCAGATTGGCGCCGATGGCGATGGTCAGTCCCGAAGTCGTCCTGCCGCCGGACCTCGCCGCGGCCGGTGACGTCACCCTGTTCTGGCGCGTGAAGCGCCATCACGGGCTCGACTGCCTGCGCGCCATCTTCCGGCGCCATTCCTACGCCCGGCACACGCACGGCACTTACGCGGTCGCCGGGATCATGCGGGGCTGCGAGACCTTCTATCACCGCGGCGTGCAGCAATATGCGCCGGCGGGCGCGATCGCCGTCGTCTGCCCGGACGAGTTGCACGACGGCGCCCCGCACGGCGGCGGCTTCGAGTACCGCACCTTCTATCCGACACCCGAATTGATGCTCGAGATCGCCGAGGAGATCGCCGGGCGGCCCCTCGCCCGGCCGCCCTTCTTCCCGCTTTCGGTGATCGAGGATCCGGACCTGATGCGGGCGCTCACGGACCTGCACGCCACCCTGAGCCTCGACGGAAGGCGCGTCTCGATCCTCGAGCAGGACACCTGCCTCGTCGATTTCCTCGGCCGGTTGATCGCCCGCTGGGCCGATCTCGACGCCCCGCCGCTGGCAAAGCCCGACCGGCGCAACATCGCCCGCGCCCGCGACTATCTCGATGCCCATTTCACCGCCGAGGTCGATCTTCCGCAACTCGCCGCGGTGGCCGGACTGTCGCGCAGCCATTTCATCCGGGCCTTTCGGAGCGAGACCGGCCTGACCCCGCACGCCTACCAGCTCGACCGTCGCTTCCGGGATGCGAGCCGCCTCCTCGAACGCGGCGAGGCGCCGGGCGAGGTCGCCGCCGCCTGCGGCTTCTTCGACCAGAGCCACCTCAACCGGGTCTTCAAGGCCCGCATGGGCGTGACCCCCGGCGCCTATCGAGCCGCCTGAGGCCGAGAAGAGCACTTCCGTCCAAGACCGCAGCCCCGGGCCGCGCCATATCCGGCCCGAGGAGACGAGAATGGACGTGACCAACCCCTTCCGGATCGACCGCGTGGCCGAGATGCGGGCCGGCGCGAAGGACATCGCGCCCGCCGCCATCGCGGCGATCCCGATCGGCCTCCTGTTCGGCGCCGTGGCGGTGGGCAAGGGCCTGTCGCCCCTCGAAGTCACGCTGATGTCGATCATGGTCTTCGCCGGCGGCGCCCAGTTCGCGGCGATCGAAAGCTGGGTCTTCCCGGCGCCGATCCTGGCGCTCGCCTTCTCGACCTTCCTGATCAATTCCCGCCATATCCTGATGGGCGCTTCGCTGTCGCCGAAGATGCGGGCGAGCCTGCCGCAGAAGCTCGTCGGCTTCTTCTTTCTCACCGACGAGGCCTGGGCCCTGTCCGAGCGCCGCGCCCTCGAGCGGCCGATCACGCCCGCGTACTGGCTCTCGGTCGCGACCATGCTGCCCTTCGCCTGGATCGGCTCGACGTTCCTCGGCGCGGTGCTCGGCTCGTTCCTCGGCGATCCGGCGCGGCTCGGAGCGGACTTCGCCTTCACGGCCCTGTTCATCGGCCTTATCGCCGGCTTCGGCCGCGCCCGGATCACCCTCATCACCGTGGCCGCGAGCGCGATCGTCGCGGCCCTCGTCCACGCCTTCATCGGCGCGCCCTGGCACGTCGCCAGCGGGGCCCTCGCCGGGATCGCCGCCGCCTATCTCGCCGCCCGTCCGGAGCAGCCGCGCCATGAGCCTCGACCCGATCACCTTCGCGGCGATCCTCGCCATGGCCGCCGTGACCTATTTCACCCGCATCGCCGGCCTCTTCGTCGCCGACCGGCTCGTCCTCTCCGGCCGCGCCAAGGCGGCCTTCGACGCGATCCCGCCCGCCGTGCTCGTCGCCGTGATCGCCCCGACGGCGCTCACCACGGGCCCGGCGGAAACCGCCGCCGCGGCGGTCACCGTCCTCGCCGCGACCCGTCTGCCGCTGCTCGCCACGGTCGCCGTCGGCGTCGCCGCGATCGTTCTCCTGCGGATGGCGATGGCGTAGGGGCGGCGGGTCAGCGCCCGAGCGGCTTCGTCGCCTCGTCCAGCCAGGCGCGGTCCCTGGCGTCGAGCTTCGGGCCGATCTCGGCCTTGACGCGGGCGTGGTAGGCGTCGAGCCAGGCGATCTCCTCCGGAGTCATCAGGCCAGGCTCGACGAGGCGGGTGTCGATGGGCGCGAGCGTCAGCGTCTCGAAGCCGAGCATCGGGCGGTCGGCGCCGAAGATGTCGCGCGGCTCGACGAGGACGAGGTTCTCGATGCGGATGCCGAAGGAGCCGACCTTGTAGAAGCCGGGCTCGTTCGAGATCATCATGCCCGCTTCGAGCGCCGTCGTGCCGGTCTTCGCGATGCGCTGCGGGCCCTCGTGGACGGACAGGTAGCTGCCGATGCCGTGGCCGGTGCCGTGGTCGAAATCGAGCCCGGCCTCCCAGAGCGGCCGGCGCGCGAAGGCGTCGATCTGGGCGCCGGTCGTGCCCTTCGGGAACACCGCGACGGCGATGGCGATGTGGCCCTGCAGGACGCGGGTGTTGCGGTCCTTCATCTCCTCCGAAGCGGAGCCGACGATGACCGTGCGGGTGACGTCCGTGGTGCCGTCCTCGTACTGCGCCCCGGAATCGATCAGGAAGATGCGGTCGCGCTCGATCGGCCGATTTGTCGCCGCCGTGACGCGATAATGCGGCAGGGCGGCGTTCGGCCCGGCCGCCGAGATCGTCGTGAAGGACGTGTCCTTGAGGAGGCCGGTCTCGAGCCGGAAGCGCTCGAGCGCCTCGACCGCGTCGATCTCGGTGAGGGCGCCCTTCGGCGCCTCGCGGTCGAGCCAGGCAAGGAAGCGCGTCACCGCGACGCCGTCGCGCAGGTGAGCGCGGCGCGAGCCTTCGATCTCGACCTGGTTCTTGGCGGCCTTCATCAGGCTGATCGGATCGGCGGCGAGGTCGACGCTGCCGCCGGCCTCCTCGATGCGGCGCGCCAGGGCGACGGCCGCCGTCGCCGGGTCGAGCCGGATCTTCGCCCCGCCGCGCGCCACCTCGTCGAGGACGGAGAGGAACGTCGCCGGGTCGCGCCAGGCGGCGAGGTCGCCGACGGCGGCGCCGGCCTCGTTCGTCATCTTGGCCGGGTCGACGAAGAGCGTCGCCCGTCCCTCGCGGGGCACGAGGCCGTAGCCGAAGCAAATCGGCGTGTGGCCGACATCGGCGCCGCGCAGGTTGAACGTCCAGGCGAGATTGTGCGGGTCCGAGATGACGAGGGCGTCGTCCTTCGATGCGGCGAGCTTTTCGCGCAGGCGCGCCAGCTTCGCCTCGGTGCTCTCGCCGGCATATTCGATCGGGTGCGGTCGCAGCGGTCCTACGGGCGCCGGTGGGCGGTCGCTCCAGATCACGTCGATGAGGTTGATGTCGACGGGGGCGAGGCTTGCGCCGGCCTTCGCGGCGGCGCCCTCGAGGCGCTTCAGGCCTTCGCTCGTGTGCAGCCAGGGATCGTAGGCGAGGACGCCGCCCGCCGGCAGGTTCGCGGCAATGAAATCCTCCGTGCTCTGGTCGGCGAGTTTCACCGGCGTCACCGCCGCCGGGTCCGTCTGCGCGGCCGCTTGCAGCGTGTAGCGGCCGTCGACGACGAGCGCCGCCTTGTCGGCGAGGACGATCGCCGTGCCGGCCGAGCCGGTGAAGCCCGTCAGCCAGGCGAGGCGTTCGGCGTTCTTCGGCACGTATTCCGACTGGTGCTCGTCCGCCCGCGGCACAATGAAGCCGTCAAAACCGCGGCGCTGCAGCTCTTCCCGCAGGCGGGCGATTCGGGCCGGCCCCTGGGCGGGCGTGGTGGCGTCTTCGAAGCTCTGAAACTGGGCCATGGGTTATCCATTCGCGTGGGGCACGACGCTAAAGCATGATGGGCGCTGCGCCAGGTCATCGTTGCCGAAAGAAATCATGCGCGCTCCTTCAGCAGAATGCTTCCGTGCTGTGCGTCACAGCCCGTTCTCTTAACAAACGGCAAAGGTGATGCGCGTCACCGTCATAGCATCCATGCGGGTTCAAGCCTGACCGCCCGCGCCCACGGCGATTACCTCTCCAGGCAACGAGTACGAGGAACGCTGAAGGGCCGTCCGAAACCGGAGGATGGACCTATGGCAACCACTACGCTGTCTCCCGCCTTCGCGCCGAGCGCGGCGCGTCCTTCCCACATTCCCCGCTGGATCAGGGCCTTCGTCAACGCCGTCGCGGCGAGCCGCGCGCGGCAGGCCGCGGCGGAACTGCGCCGGCGCGGGGCCGTCGCCCCTGAGCGCACCCTGATCTTCGGCGACAGCCGGCCGATCCGTCTCGACCCGGCCGATTGCCTGCCCTTCACCCTCTGAACCGGAAAGAGCCTTCATGATCGTTCTCAGCGTCCTGCGCGCCGTCCGCGAGGTCCTCTGCGAGGCCACGCGCCTGCGGCGCAAGCTCCTCAAGCGCTACCCCGGCGCCGGCCACGAATAAAGCTGCGCCGGGGGCGGGGCTTCCCTCCCCCCCGGGACAGCACCAGGGCGGCCCAGCCGTCGCCGTCGTAGCGGCGGCCGAGCCGCCAGCCCTGCGCCGCATAGGCCGACAGCACGCCGGGCACGTCCCGGGCGAGAAGCCCGGACAGAACGAGGCGCCCGTCCGCCGCCGCAACCCGCGCCAGATCGGGCGCGAGGAGCCGCAGCGGCCGCGCCAAAATGTTGGCGAAGACGAGGTCGAAGCGGCCTGCCCGGTTGGCGAGCGGGCTGCGCACGCCGGGTCCCACGTAGAACCGCAGGAGCCCGCCGACGCGGTTTTGGCGCGCGTTGCCGTGCGCGACACGCACCGCCTCGGGGTCGATGTCCCCGGCGATCACCGTCCGCTTCAGGCTCTTCGCCGCGGCGAAGGCGAGGATGCCGGTGCCCGTCCCGACGTCGAGGACGTGGCGCGGACGGCGCCGCGCCAGAAGATCGGCAAAGGCGAGCAGGCACCCCTTCGTGGTGCCGTGATGCCCGGTGCCGAAGGCAAGCGCGGCCTCGATCTCGATTGCGACGTCGTTCGCCCTGACGCGGTCGCGGTCGTGCGCGCCATGCACGAGGATGCGCCCGGCCCGGACGGGATGCAGCCCGTCGAGGGAGGCCGCAATCCAGTCCTGCGGCGCGAGCGGCAGGAACACGGCCTCGTCCGCCACCGCGCCGACGATCGGTCGCACGAGATCGCGCACCGCCTTCTCGTCGGGCTCACGGGCGAAATACGCTTCGAGGAGCCACGGCCCGCCGTCCTCGGTCTCGAAGGCGGCGACGGCGGTCTCGCCGGGATCGAAAATCTCCCCGATGAGATCGGTCATCGCCCGCGCCGAGCGCTCGTCGGTGGCGAGGCGCATGACATGGGTCGGGCGGTTGGGATGCAGGCCTTCGAGCATCGGCGGGGGATAGCACCGGCGAAGGCCGGGGTCACGGCCTACTCGGCGGCGGTCGGCAGACGCGTGTCGTCGAAGGGAATGGCGGCGACGATGGCATTCTGCGCGGATGCCGCGAAGACCGGGTCGTCGCGGAGATCGTCGATTGTGCGTGGTGCGGGAAAATCCGTGCCCGTCAGCGAACGCCAATCCTCCGCAGCGAAGGCCAGCGCCTCCGCCGCCTGCGCGATGGCTTCCTCCAGCGTTTCCCCTGCAGCGTGAACGGCTGGGACGTCCGGGAACGAGACACCGTAGGAGGAGTGCGCGTCCTTATGGATCACGGCGATGTAGTGGGTCATTGGCGGCGCTCAGTCGAACACGCTGTAATCGAGTGAGGGGCATCCGTCGCAGGGCCTGCAGTCACTTCCGAACCGCGTCATCTCGGGGCGCCGCAGCCGCTGACGCTCACGAGCGAGTCCGTGAACCCGAGGGTGCGCTGATGGAGTCAACTGGCCGCTCCAAGGCATCGTTTACTTTGCATCACGGAATCAAGGGCCAAAATCGGACATCCGCTTCGCGGCCGCAGGATGAATAGCCGAGTCTTTGTTTCGCTGTGCCGTGTGACGCGCTTGTTCCGAGTATCCACGGGCTTCGCTACCCCACCCGATCCAAGAAGCTGTCCAGCACCATCTTCCGCCCGGCCTTGTCGAAATCGACCGTGAGCTTGTTGCCGTCGACGGCCGCGACGCTTGCCCGGTCCGAACTTCATGTGCAGGACGCGGTCGCCGACCGCAAAGCCCGAGGGGCCGGCGGATTTGGCGACGAGTTCGCCGTCGATCTGCGCCGGGCCGCGGCGGGCGGAGCGGCCCGGGCCGGAATCGCGGAAGCCGGCGGCGTGGGCGGCCTGGGCGCGCTGCCAGCCGGGGGTGTGGTAGCTCGAGGCGGCGAAGGGGGCCATGGCGTCGAAGCGCGAGCCGCCGGTGTAGCCGCCGTAGCCGAAGGTCGCCGGCGCTTCGGTCACCTCGACGTCCGCCTCGGGCAGGTCGTCGACGAAGCGGCTCGGCGCGTTGGCGTTCCAGAGGCCGTGGATGCGGCGGTTCGCGGCGAAGGAGATCTTGGCGCGGCGGCGGGCGCGGGTGAGCCCGACATGGGCGAGGCGGCGCTCCTCCTCGAGGCCGGCGCGGCCGCTCTCGTCGAGGGCGCGCTGGTTCGGGAACAGGCCCTCCTCCCAGCCGGGCAGGAAGACGGTGTCGAATTCGAGCCCCTTCGCGGCATGCAGCGTCATCAGGCTGACGCGCTCGGTCGTGTCGCTCTCGTTCGCCTCCATGACGAGGGAGACGTGCTCCAGAAAGCTCTGCAGGTCCGGGAACTCCTCCATCGAGCGGACGAGTTCCTTCAGGTTGTCGAGGCGGCCGGCGGCGTCGGCGGACTTGTCCTTCTGCCACATCTCGGTGTAGCCCGATTCCTCGAGCACGATCTGCGCCAGCTCCGCATGCGGCGTGCGCTGCATCAGCGCCGACCAGCGCGCGAACGCGGTGAGGAGGTCGCGCAGCGTATGCCGCGGCTTCGGCTTCAGTTCGTCCGTCTCGACGAGGAAGCGGGCCGCCTCCATGATCGGCACGCCGGCGCGGCGGGCATGGCCGTAGAGCGCCTGCACCGTCGCATCGCCGAGGCCGCGCTTCGGCACGTTGACGATGCGCTCGAAGGCGAGGTCGTCCGCCGGGCTCATGACGCAGCGCAGATAGGCGAGGGCGTCGCGGATCTCGGCGCGCTCGTAGAAGCGCGGGCCGCCGATCACCCGGTAGGGGATGCCGAGGGTGACGAGCCGCTCCTCGATCTCGCGCATCTGCGCCGAGATGCGCACCAGGATCGCGATCTCGGCCATCGAATGGCGCTTCGCGGCAAGAGCCTCGATCTCCTCGCCGATGAGGCGCGCCTCCTCCTCGGAATCCCAGGCGCCGGTAATGGTCGGCTTCTCGCCGGGCACGTCCTCGGTGCGCAGCGTCTTGCCGAGGCGCCCCTCGTTCCTGGCGATAAGCCCGGAGGCGGCGGCGAGGATGTGGCCGGTCGAGCGGTAGTTGCGCTCGAGGCGGATCACGGTCGCGCCGGGAAAGTCGTGCTCGAAGCGCAGGATGTTGTCGACCTCGGCGCCGCGCCAGCCGTAGATCGACTGGTCGTCGTCGCCGACGCAGCACAGGTTCCGCCGCGTCTGCGCGAGGAGGCGCAGCCAGAGATACTGCGCGACGTTGGTGTCCTGGTACTCGTCGACGAGCATGTAGCGGAAGCGCTGCTGATAGGCGGCGAGCACGTCCGGATGCTCGCGGAAGAGGCGCAGACATTCGAGCAGGAGGTCGCCGAAATCGGCGGCGTTGAGAACCTTCAGCCGCGCCTGGTAGGCAGCGTAGAGCTTGCCGCCGCGGCCGTTCGCGAAGGCGCCGGCTTCGCCGGGCTGAACCTGCTCGTGCGTGAGGCCGCGGTTCTTCCAGCCGTCGATCATGCCGGCGAGCTGGCGCGCCGGCCAGCGCTTCTCGTCGATGTTCTCGGCCTCGATGACCTGCTTCATGAGGCGGATCTGGTCGTCCGTGCCGAGGATCGTGAAATCGGAGCGCAGGCCGACGAGCTCGGCGTGCCGGCGCAGGATCTTGGTGCCGATCGAGTGGAAGGTGCCGAGCCATTGCATGCCCTCGGCGGTCGGGCCGATGAGGGCGCCGACGCGGGCGCGCATCTCGCGGGCGGCCTTGTTGGTGAAGGTGACGGCGAGGATGCCGTAGGGGGCCGATTTCCCGGTCGCGATGAGATGCGCGATCCGCGTCGTCAGGACCCGCGTCTTGCCGGTGCCGGCGCCGGCGAGGACGAGCACCGGCCCCTCCGTCGCCTCGACGGCGGCGCGCTGCTCGGGATTGAGGCCGGAAAGATAGGCCGCCTGCGGCACGATCGCGGCCCGCGCGCGGGCGCTCAGCGAAGGCGGTGCCGGCTCCTCGGGCCGCGGAGCCTGTTTCGGCTGGTTCATCGGCCGGACCATGGATCAAAACGCGAACGGCGTCGAGGTCGCGGGGGGGCCGGTCCCCAGCCCTCATGACGCAGCGGTGGAACCGACTTGAGGCGGCCGGATTGATTCCCCATAGTCACGCTTTCTCCGCCGGGAGATGTCCCATGCGCGCCCTCGTCATTCTCGCGGTCGCTTGCTGTTTCGCGATGCCGGTCCTCGCCCAGACCCGGGCGGAGCAGCAGATCCGAGACATCAACCGCTCCATCGAAAGCCAGCAGCGCAATCTGCGCGAGCAGCAGAGCAACCAGTTCGAGGCGAACCAGCTCCGCCAGGACCTCTCGCGGCAGCGCAATGCGCCGGATCTCACACCTCCGATCCGCCCCGGGCGCATCTGCGCCCCGGGACAGCTCGGCTGCTGAGTGTCCGACTCGTAATTCGGTCGTCCTCCCGCGACCCCGTCCTTCGAGACGGCTCCGACCTGCGGTCCGACCCTCCCCAGAGCCTGTGAAGCTTTCTGATAAGAGGCGCGGGTTCGCCTCTTCCCGTTGCGGGGAGAGGGCTGCCGAAGACGGCAAGCCTGCGCAGCAGGCGAGGGTCAGGGGGCGATGACGAAGAAGGCGCGGCGGCTTTGGCCGGCCGCCTCCGAAGACGCCCCCGCACCTCCGCTTCGCTCCGCTTGTTTCGGCCAGAGGCCAAATCCCTCCCCCCGCAAGCGGGGAGAGGCGGACCCGTCAGTGACGGGTGCCCATGGCGAGCAGCGGCTCCGGGACAGCCTGGCGGCGGCCGGGAATGCCGACCGCGCGGCCAAGCGCCGGCGGCCGGGCGAGGCGGGAATGGGCGGCCTTCATGACCGTCAGATTGCCGAGAATGTCCTCCGGGAACGCAATCACCTTCCGCGTCGCCATGTCGACGTGCAGCGACAGGTTCTCGCAGGTGGCAGCGACCCAGCCTTCGCCGACATGGCGGATTTCCATGTAGAAATGCAGGCGCTTCTCGTCGAAATCGACGAGCTGAAGCGTGATCCGCACCTCGTCGCCGAGCTTCAATTCGCGCTTGTAGAGCGTATGCACCTCGGCTGCGAAGTAGGAGGCGTTGCGGGCCTCCATGTAATCCTGCCCGAGGCCGACGACGCCGAAGCCTTCTTCCACCGCGCGATCGAAGAGAACATGGTAATACGCCATGTTCATGTGGCCGTTATAGTCGATCCACGACGGCTCGACCCGCATCGTCGAGGAGACGAACGGGGCAAAAAAGAAGATCGGGGCGGCCCGTTCGTCCGTCATCCGCTCTCTCCCTGTCGTTCTTGGACGCGGCAGCGCGCACCTGAGAGCAATCGGGCGGCCGCACAGCGGCCCAAGACTAGCACAGGTATATCCCGCGTCCACCAGCGCCGCTGTCCTTGATCCGGCATCCTCGGCGAACAGAACGTGCTTGCAAAGGGTCCCGAAGGGTCCAAGTTGGCCGAACTCAACCCAAACCCGCTGAATTGGTCATGAACGCGCCCGAACCGACCCCCCGTTTCCGCCCCGACGCGGCCACTGTCGCGGCCTTCGTCGCGGACCTCCACCGGTTGTTCGGCAACCGGGCCGTCACCTCCGAGGCGGTCCGCCAGCAGCACGGCCATACGCTCACCTGGGCCCCGAACCAGCCGCCGGACGTGGTCGTCTACCCGCAATCGACGGAGGACGTTGTCGCGATCGTGCGCCTTTGCGCCGCCTGCGCCATGCCGATTGTGCCCTTCGGCACCGGAACCTCCCTCGAGGGCCACATCAACGCGCCCTACGGCGGCGTCTCGGTCGACACCTCGATGATGAAGCGGGTCGTCGCGGTCAACGACGAGGATCTCGACTGCGTGGTCGAGCCCGGCGTCACACGCAAGGAGCTCAACGAATACCTTCGCGACCGCGGCCTCTTCTTCCCGATCGATCCCGGCGCCGACGCCTCGATCGGCGGCATGGCCGCGACCCGCGCCTCCGGCACCAACGCGGTCCGTTACGGCACGATGAAGGACAACGTCCTGTCGCTGACCGTCGTGATGCCGAACGGCGACGTCGTGAAGACCGCCCGGCGCGCGAAGAAGAGCTCGGCCGGCTACGACCTCACCCGCCTCTTCGTCGGCTCGGAAGGCACGCTCGGCATCATCACCGAGATCACCCTCAAGCTTCACGGCATTCCGGAGGCGATCTCGGCCGGAATCTGTCCGTTTCCAAGCGTCAAGGCCGCCTGCGACGCCACCATCGTGACGATCCAGACCGGCCTGCCGGTGGCGCGCATCGAGCTGCTCGACGAGGTCCAGGTCCGGGCCGTCAACGCCCATTCCAAGCTGAGCCTGCCCGACAGCCCGCTCCTCCTCCTCGAATTCCACGGCACGGCGGCCGGCGTGAGCGAGCAGGCCGAACGCTTCGGCGAGATTGCCGCCGAATACGGCGGCGGTCCGTTCGAATGGGCGACGAAGCCCGAGGAGCGCTCGCGGCTGTGGCAGGCGCGCCACGATTCCTACTGGGCCGCCAAAGGCTTGCGGCCGGGCGCTCAATCGGTCGCGACGGATGTCTGCGTGCCGATCTCGCGGCTCGCCGAATGCGTCGACGCGACGAAGAGGGACATCGAGGCGGCGGGCCTGATCGCGCCCATCGTCGGCCATGTCGGCGACGGCAACTTCCACGTCCAGCCCCTGGTCGACATGGACGATCCCGACGATGTCGCCGCCGTGGAGGCCTTCATCGAGCGCCTTGTCGAGCGGGCGCTCGCCATGGAGGGCACCTGTACCGGCGAGCACGGCGTCGGCCAGAAGAAGATGAAGTACCTTGAGGCCGAACACGGGCCGGAAGCGCTCGAACTGATGCGGGTTTTGAAGCGCGCAATCGATCCGCAGAACATCATGAATCCCGGCAAGGTTCTTGCGGTGTAAGAATTCCCGCCGCGAAAGTGGCGGTGATTCGAGGCCGGGCGTCGCCCAGAAAGGCCGCGGTGCGGCGATCCATGGTCGACAACATCCATGGCCGACGACAGCCATGGCCGACAACTCTGTCACGCTCCCGTTTCCGCCCCGCCTGAGGTAAAGCGGCGGGAGCACAATGCTGAGAAGGGCGGTTCTTGCGCGACATCCTCACGGTCCTCGCGTGCCTGGTGATCCTGGTCCTCGGGACGGCCATCGTCGCGCCGCCCTTCATCGACTGGGAGGCCCGCCGCGACATCGTCGACCAGGCGATCGCGCAGGCGACCGGGGCCGAGGCGCACACCGCGGGGCGGATCGGCGTCAGGCTCCTGCCGACGCCGCGGCTGCGCCTCGATCGCCTCCGGCTCGGCCGGGCCGGCGATCAGGGGCCGTCCCTCGACGCCGAGTTCGTCTGGTCCGAGGTTGCGCTGACGCCGCTCCTGCGCGGCGAGGTCCGCTTTCTCGAGACCCGCGTCGGGCGGGCCGACATCCGCATCCCGATCGGCCCCGATGGCGGCTGGCGACTGCCGCCGGATCTCCTCGGCGGGCGCGAAGGCCGCGACTTCGCCGTCGACCGCCTGCTCGTCGCGCAACTTCTCGTGACCACGCAGGTCCTTTCGACCGGCCGGACGGATCAGGCCTATGCCGAGCAGGTCGCGATCGAAGGCCAGAAACTCGCCGGGCCTTGGCGCTTCGAGGGCGCGACCTCCGGCGTGCCATTCCGGCTCGTCACCGGCGAGATCGGCCCGGACCGGACGGTGAGCGTCAAGGTGGTCGGCGGCGGCGAGGCGACGCCTCGCTTCGACGTCGACGGCAAGCTCTCCCTGGCGGAGGCAGCGGGTGGCGGCACGTCGCCGACCTTTGCCGGGAAGGCCCGAATCCAGTTCGGCCAGCCTTCTGGGCAGGCGGTCGCGATCTCGGCCGATGCGGGCTTCAGGACCGTCGGGCGTGCGCTCGAACTCGATCCCGTCACGGTCGAGGCGGGGGAGGGCGCCTCGACGCTGCGCCTCACCGGGACGGGCCGCATCGACCTCGACGATCCGCGCGTCGTCCTGAAGCTCGAAGCCCGGCGGTTCGATGCGGACACCTTCTTCGCGGGCGGCGCGAGCCTGCCGGACATCCTGCGCCGCCTGTCCGGCGAGACCGTGCCCGAAAGCGGCGTGCCGCTCGATCTCGACCTCTCCCTGACGAGCGTCGGCTTCGCGCAGGAGGAACTCGCGAACGTCGTCCTGCGCGCCTCGTTCGTCGACGGGCGCGGGACGCTCGATCGGCTCGATCTTGTCGCCCCCGGCGAGACGAGGGTGTCCGTCGAGGGCCTCTCCGGCAATCGTGGCGATCCGGGCTTCGCCGGCCGCGTCACGGTGAATGCGGCTGCCTCGGATCGCTTCGCGCGCTTTCTCGAAAAGCTCGGCGCGGAGGGACCGCTGCTGCGCTTCCTCGACGGCCGGCCGGTCGACGCCGCGGCCGATGTCGCGATCGATCTGCCGGATGCGGCCTTCCGCAACGTGCGTTTCAAGGCGGGCGAGGCGACGATTACCGGCAGTGGGCGCTATGGCGCGCCCGTCGGCGGCGCCCGCGGGCGCCTCGAGGCGCAGCTTGCCGTGCAGGGCCTGAACCTCGACCAGCTTCCCGGCGTCTCGTCGATCTTCGACGCGACGCAGGATCTCGACATCGCCTTCTCGGTCGACGCCCGCAACGTCCGCGCCGGGCCGCGCAGCGGGGCGGGGCGGATCGCCGCGCGAATCGTCTCCGACGGCCCGGCGCTGCGGGTCGAGAGCCTCGACATCGTCGATCTCGCCGGCGCCAATGCGCGGGTGAGCGGGCGCATCCTGCCGGACGGCTCCGGCCGCATCTCAGGCAAGGTGACGGCGCCCCGCGCGGCGCCGCTCGTCGATCTCCTCGGCACGGTCTGGATCGGCGGCGTCTCGAAGCTGGTGCCGGACTTCCTGCGCGAAGGCGACCTCGATCTCGACATCGTCACCGAACGCGCGACGCCCGAGCGCGGGCCGTCCGAACTGCGCTTGAAAACCACCGCGCGGGGTCGCGCGGCGGGCGGCGGCTTCGACGCGGAGGTCCTGACCCTCGACGGGCTGACGCAGACCCTCGACGTCATGCTGACGACGGACAATACCGGCCGCTGGATCGGACGCGCCGACCTCGCATCCCTGCGCCGGCGCTCCTCGGCGCTGTTGCACGGCACCCGGGTCGGCTCGGGGCAGTTCAACGTGACGCTCTCGGGCGACGTCGCCGGCGTCAGGATCGCGACGACGAGTCCCTTTGCGCTCAGCGCCGGCGACGACGTCATCGAGAGCGGCGAGGCGCAGATCTCGACCGCCGATATCGGTCCATTCCTGGCGCTGCTCGGGGACGGCGCGATCGCGTCGGCGCCGGTTCCGGTCGACGCCCGCGTCGTCCTCGGACGCGAGAACGACGCGACGCTCCTGCGCGTCGGCGGCAAGGCCGGCGGCGGAAATCTCGATGCGCGGCTCGCCGTTCGTTCGCGTGCGGACGTAACCGGAACCGTCGATCTCGACCGCCTCTCGCTGCCGTGGTTCGCCTCGGCGCTCGCCCTCAACGCAAGCCCCGACGCGAAGCCGGGCGCGATCTGGCCGGCGGCGCGGTTCGGGCAGACGGCGCGGCTCGTCGCCGGCGGCGAGGCGGCGTTCCGCGTCAGGCAGCTCGACCTCGGCCGCGGCATCCTTGCGGACAATGCGACCTTCAAGGCGGTGGCGACGCCGGAGGGCCTGACCGTCCGCAATCTCGACGCGACGCTGAACGGCGGCCGCCTGCAGGGCACGCTCGCCATGACGCGGCAGGGCAGTCTCGCCTCTGTCGTCGCCGAAGGCAGCCTGGACGAGGTGCCGCTGGCGGCCTTCGCGGGCCCGACGACCCTTGCGGCGCGTCTCTCGGGGAGCTTGAGGCTGGGCGCGACGGCGGAGACGGTCGCCGGCCTCGTCGCCAATCTCGGCGGCTCGGGCGAGGCGCGCCTGACGAACCTGCAGGCGCCCCGCGCCGACCCCGCCGGCCTGACGCGCGCCGTCGACCAGCTTCTCGCCGGCGACGATCCGCTGGCGCCGCGGCGGGCCGAGACCGTGCTCGCGGCGGAACTCGCGGAGCGGCCGCTCACGGCACCGGTCGTCGCGACGCAGATCGCCGTGGTCGCGGGCGCGCTGCGCCTTTCGCCCGTCATCGTCGACGGCGGCGATGCGGTCTGGCGCGGTGCGGTCGGCTTCGATCTGAAGACGCTGACGCTCGACGCCCGCGGCACGCTGACCGCGAAAGCCAATCCACGCTTCTGGCTCGGCCCTCCGCCCTCGGTTGGAATCGCCTGGAAGGGTCCGCTCGGCAAGCCGGTCCGCGAGATCGATTCCGGCGTGCTGTCGAACGCGCTCGCCGCGATCGTGCTGCAGCGCGAACTCGAGCGGGTCGAGGCCTTCGAGGCGGACGCGAACGAGCGCCTGCGCCGGACGCAGCTGCGCGACTTCGATCGCCAGCGCGAGCGCGACCGTATCGCCGCGGAGGAGGCGGCGCGGCAGGCGCGGCTGCGCGACGAGCAGGAGCGCCAGCGTCTCGAAGCGGAGCGCCGCGAGAGCGAGCGCCGCAATGCGCCGGAAGCGATGCAGCCTTCGCCGTCGGCGCTGCCGGAGCTGCCGCCGCCGATCGACCTCAGGCCTCCGCCGCCGATCCAGACCCGTCCGGGAGGCTAGGTTCGCTCGCGGTCCTGACCGCGTCGAGCACGAAGACGCGGATCGCCGAGGAGAGGTTCTGCGCGCCGCGCGCCGCGTCGATCGCGCCGACGAGCGCCTGAACGGAGAGGCCGCGCGCCGTGGCGATCTCGCGCAGGGCGACCCAGAAAGGCTCTTCGAGGGAGATGCTGGTGCGGTGCCCGGCGATGGCGAGCGAGCGCTTGACGATGCCGGCGTTCATGTCTTTCCGTCGTCGCGCCTGTGCGCATCGAGGCGGCTTTGCGTCAAGTCCTTCTCCGCCGCAGCGAGGGATTTCTCCGCCTTCGTGCGGCCGAAGGCGGCGCGATTCCGCTCGGCTTCGGCTTCCTTGCCGCTCCGTTCCTTCGCCTTGCGCACGCGACGCAGATTGACGATCTCGGCCATGGCTCAGATCCCGGTGAAGAGGATGTCGAGGGCGGCGATGATGCGGTGTCGCTCACGGGCAAGGTTGTCGATCGACTCGCTCAACGCCCGCCGGGGAATAGCGGCCATTTCCGACAGATTCAGGGCCAGGCTGCGGCCCGCCACATCCATCGACGGATTGAGACGCGGAACGAAGGGCACGCCGGGTACGAATGGCGCCGCAATCACGGTTCGGGTCTCGCGGACAAAATCGGATTGCAAAATCATCAAGTACCGAAGATGCGGATCTCGTCAGAAGCGGCGCCAGCGATCGGCGAAGGATCCATGTTCTTCGACGTATCGGTCGAACCATTCGATCTCGCGCTGAATCGCCCCGATGTCTTCTGGGCTCAGCGGCGTTCGGCGGTTCGCCCGCAGGGCATCGTTGACCGCCCTCTCGGCGATCCCTACGACATCGAGGCCCGCCTCCTCGGGGCTCGCGACGAGGGTCCGATCGACGTTCAGTTCGAGTTTCGTCCGAGCCCCGTCGTCCATCGCCCCGTCCTCGACCCCGATCCTATCCCGCAACGCTGTCACGGGCAAACCTGCCCGTCACCGCGGCGACAGCATCGTCTCCGGGCGGACGGCGGCGTCGAACTCCTCCGCGCTGACCTTGCCGGAGCGCAGGGCCTCCTCCTTGAGGGTCGTGCCGTTCTTATGCGCCGCCTTGGCGATCGCCGCGGCGCTGTCGTAGCCGATCGTCGGCGCGAGCGCCGTGACGAGCATGAGCGAGCGGTTGAGGAGCTCGTCGAGGCGGACGCGGTTCGGCTCGATGCCGGCGACGCAGCGGTCGGCGAAGCTCAACGCCGCATCGGCGAGGAGGCGGATCGATTGCAGCGCCGCAAAGGCGATGACCGGCTTGAAGACGTTGAGCTCGAAATGCCCCTGGCTGCCGGCGAAGGCGACGGTGGTCTCGTTGCCGAGGACCTGCGCGCAGACCATGGTCAGCGCCTCGGCCTGGGTCGGGTTGACCTTTCCCGGCATGATCGAGGAGCCCGGCTCGTTCTCGGGCAGGCTGATCTCGCCGAGCCCGGAGCGCGGGCCCGATCCCATCAGCCGGATGTCGTTCGCGATCTTGAAGAGGCCGGTCGCAAGACTGGTCAGCGCGCCATGCGTGAAGACGAGCGCGTCGTGCGCCGCAAGGGCCTCGAACTTGTTCACCGCGGAGGCGAAGGGCAGGGCCGTCAGCTGCACCATCTTGAGCGCGAACAGCTCGGCGAAATCCGGATGCGTGTTGAGCCCGGTGCCGACCGCCGTGCCGCCCTGCGCGAGGGCGTAGAGGCCGGGCAGCGTCGCCTCGACGCGGGCGATGCCGAGGTCGACCTGCATCGCGTAGCCCGAAAATTCCTGGCCGAGGGTGACCGGGGTCGCGTCCTGGAGATGCGTGCGGCCGATCTTGACGATGTCGGCGAAGGCCTCCGCCTTCTCCGCCAGCGCCATTGCGAGGTGGCGGAGCGAAGGCAGGAGGCGGCCTTGGATCTCGCGCGCCGCCGCGATGTGCATGGCGGTCGGAAAGCAATCGTTCGACGATTGGCCGCGATTGACGTGGTCGTTCGGATGGACCGGCGCCTTCTGACCGCGGCTGCCGCCGAGACTTCTCGTTCGCAAGGTTCGCCAGGACCTCGTTCATGTTCATGTTCGACTGCGTGCCCGAGCCGGTCTGCCAGACGACGAGGGGGAACTCGTCGTCGTACTTGCCCTGCACCACGTCCGCCGCAGCGAGCGCGATGGCGTCGGCGAGGCGCGGTTCCAGGAGCGCGAGATCCTTGTTCACGAGGGCGGCCGCCTGCTTCACGAGGGCCAGGGCGTGGACGAGGGGAATCGGCAGGCGCTCGCCGCCGATGCGGAAGTTTTCGAGGGAGCGCTGGGTCTGTGCGCCCCAGAGCCGCTCGCTGGGCACCTCGATCGGGCCGAAAGTGTCGGTTTCGGTGCGGGTCTCTCGCGACATCTGGCCTCTCCTGCGGCGGGACGGAGTTCATAGATATTCCAGCAGCACCGCCTCGGGGAGGGCGTCATGGACGATCGGCCTGCCACCTTGCCGTTCCGCCCGCCCGCGCCGGCGCCGCGGCGCCGCCCGCCGGACCTCTTCGACTTCCTCAAGGCGGCCCGCGAAAACCTCATCACGACCTGGACGACGGAGCATTTCGAGAAACCCATCGTCGCCGGCGAAGGGGTGCTCGGCCGCGTCACCGTGGTGAGCGATCCGGCCGCCATCCGCCACATCCTCGTCGACAACGCCGCGAACTACCGGAAGGACGATCTCCAGCGCCGGGTGCTCGCGCCGGGGCTCGGCAACGGCCTCCTCTCCGCCGAGGGCGAGGAATGGCGCCTGCAGCGCCGCAGCCTGGCGCCGCTCTTCTCGCCGCGGCACGTCGCGGGCTTCGTGCCCGCCATGATCGCGGCGGCGGAGCGGCTCGTGCGGCGCTGGCGGCGGCGGCCGCAGGGGCGGGTGCTCGACATCTCCCTCGAAATGACCCGCGTCACCCTCGACGTCCTCGAGCGCACCATCTTCACCCAGGGCCTGGCCCGGGATCCGGATGCGCTCGGGCGCGCCATCACCCGCTATTTCGAGGCCCTCGGTCCCCTCGATCCCCTCGATGTCCTCGGCCTGCCGGACTGGCTGCCGCGGATCGGCCGCATCCGCGCCCGCCCGGCGATCCGCTTCTTCCAGGAGGTCGTGGGCGAGCTCATCGCGACGCGGAAGGCGGTTCTCGCGACGGGGCAGCCGGCGCCGAACGACCTCCTGACACTGCTCCTCCAGGCGGCCGATCCGGAAACGGGACAGGGCCTGGGCGACGATGCCGTCCGCGCCAACATCGTGACCTTCATCGGCGCCGGCCACGAGACGACGGCGAACGCCCTGTCCTGGTCGCTCTACCTGCTCTCGCAGGACCGGGTTTCGCGGCAGCGCGCCGAGGAGGAAGTGGATTGTGTTCTCGCCGACCGGCCCTTCGCCGCCGCCGACCTCGAACGGCTGGTCTTCACGCGGGCCGTCATCGAGGAGGCGATGCGGCTCTATCCGCCGGCCGCCTTCATCACTCGGGCGGCCATCGCCGAGGACCGCATCGGAACGCTCAAGATCCCGCGCGGCTCCCTCGTCAGCATCCCGCCCTACGTCCTGCACCGGCACAAGCGGCTCTGGCGGGAGCCCGACGCGTTCATTCCCGAGCGTTTCCTGCCCGAGAACCGCGGCGCGATCGACCGCTTCGCCTATCTCCCCTTCGGCGCGGGCCCGCGGGTCTGCATCGGCTCGAGCTTTTCGCTCCAGGAGGCGACGATCGTTCTCGCCCATGCCGTGCGCGCCGCGCGCCTCGACCTCGTCCCGGGGCACGCCGTCCGCCCAGTGGTGAAGGTCACGCTCCGGCCCGCCGGGGGACTGCCGATGCGGCTGAGCCTGCGCGGGTGAGGGGCGCTCGGCGATCCGCGCCGACCGTCCGGCGCCGCTCAGGGCTTTCGGAATAACGCCACATAGGGTTCGTAGACAAAGACCCGGTTGCGCGCCTGCCCCGTTATTTCGCTCAGTATGCCCTGTTCGGCGAGCCGATCGATGATCGACGCGGCGGTTGGAAAGGTCACGTCGAGTTGATCTTTGATTTGGTTGGTTGTCGTCGTCGGGCGCGTGTAGAGGGACTCGAGCACTTGCATTGCTTTGCCGGCAGCGCCGCCGAAATGATCGAGGATGAGAGCTCGGTGTGCCTCTCGCAGGCCGACGATCTCGTGTGCCGTTTCGGTCGCCTGGGCCGCCACCGTGGCGACGCCCCGGAGAAAGAACTTCAGCCAACCTTCCCAGTCGCCGCGGTCACGCACAGCTTGCAGTCTATCATAGTATTCTTGTCGATTTTTCTTGAAGTAATGTGAGAGATATAGTACAGGATTCTTGAGTATACCGCATTGACATAAGAAAAATGTAATGAGTAGACGGCCGACTCGGCCTTTGCCGTCGAGAAACGGATGAATTGTTTCGAACTGGGCATGGGCAAGGCCGATCCGCACGAGGGGCGGTACAAAGTCTTCGCTGTGTAAGAATTTCTCTAGGTCCCCGAGGGCCTGCTCGGCGACGATGTGAGGCGGCGGCACGAAACTCGCATTTGCAAGCGTGGACCCGCTCGGCCCGATCCAATTCTGGCTCCTTCATACCGTCCGGCCCGGCCATCGACGGAAGGCGCTCCGGCTGGCCATGTTATGGCCGGCATTAAATAGAGGTGCTCCGTTCCGCAGGGCCGGCAGGGCGTCGTGAACGGCTGCGAGCGCGCCGTCCCCGGCAAGAAGCGAGCCCGTTCAGCTCTTCTTCCGAAAGGCGTCGAGGCTGACGATCTCCGCCGCGGGCGCTTCGTTCGCCGGGGGGGCGACTTTCTCGGCCGTCACCTCGGACTCGGGCTTGCGCTCCTCCGCGAGCGTGGCCTCCGCCGCGGGCGCCGGCGGCTTCTTCGGTTGCAATTCGACGGGCTCGGAACCGGCGCCGCGGGTGGCCCGCGCCGGCGCGGGAACCGGGGCCGGCGCCGCCTCGGCGGGGGCCTCCTCTTCCTCGCCCTTGATCTCGAACTTCAGCCCGAACTCGACCGATGGGTCAAAAAAGCCGGTCAGCGCCTCGAACGGCACCAAGAGCCGCTCGGGGACGCCCGCGAAGGACAACCCGACCTCGAAGGCGTGCTCGGTGATGCCGAGATCCCAGAACTGGTGCTGGAGGACGATGGTGATTTCTTGCGGGTAGCGTTCGCGCAGGCGGTTCGACAGGCGCACGCCCGGAAAGTCGGTCCGAAACGAGACGTAGAAATGATGATCGCCGACGAGTCCGTCCCGGGCGGTGTCGATCAGAATCTTGCGGACGACGCCCTTGAGCGCGTCCTGCACGAGGAGGTCGTAGCGGATCAGGTCTTTGCCGGCCATCCCGTCAGTTCTGAGCCCTGCGCCTCGAAAAAGGAAGTGGAGGCTTCTGTTGCCAGGTGCCTCCGAACCCCGCCTGCCGGTGCTACCCGTCAGGACTTTGGATCGGCGTCAGGGACCGCTTACGCGGCCACCGCAACCGGAGCATAGTTGTCGTTGGCAACTATTGAGTTGGCCCGATAACGGCGGAACCATGCCGAGCAAAAGCCCACCCTTTACACCCTCGTCGATCCTATTTCGCCCCCGCCGAAACCCAGGCGGCACAAGGCCTTTTGCCTGAGCTTGGGTGGAGGCGCCGGGTACCGCCCCCGGGTCCGAATGGTTTATTGCGATGGCCGTTTATCGCCATAGCCGGCCTTGCGGACGGCAGGGCCAATATAGGCACGCTCGCGGCGGAATAGAAGGGCGTTCGGGGCGGGCGGCCCCGGCGGATCGCTCATCTTTGCAAGCCCGACCCGTTGCAGCGGCTCCTCTGGACTGATACATAGTTGCGACTTGGCAACGGTGGGGGCTCGGGTGGATGGGTCGGACGGGGAGCCCGCGGGGGCGATCGGGCTTTCGCGCCCCGGCGGCATCGGGGCGGCGCTGAGGAGCCTGCTTCTCGACTGCGCTTCTCGCCGCGCTGGCGTTCGTCGCCGGCGTCGCCTTCGTCCTCGCTCTCGTGACCGTCGACCTCGTGGACGACGAGGCGGTCGTCGGGGCGTTCGGTCCTCTCCTGGTCTACGCCTCCGGCGGCCTCGTCTTCGGCGTCGCGGCGATCCTATCGCCGGGCGGGTGGCGCGAAGCCCTGGCCCTCGTGCCGTGGACGCCGGGCCGGGGCTTCCTTGCCTGCCTCGCTGCGCTCCTTGCGGTTCTCGCGGCGTCCGAATGGCTCGAATCGATGTTCCCGGTCCTCGAGGACCTCTTCACGGTGCCCTCGTCGCCGGCGATTCGGCCCTGGTTCATCGCTTCGGTGGTGCTGGCGGCGCCGATCGTCGAGGAGATCGTATTTCGCGGATTTCTCTACACGCGGCTGCGGCGCGCCCTGCCGGTCCCCTTTGCGCTGATCCTTACGGCATTCCTCTTCGCCGCCGGGCATTACGACGGCGCCTGGCTCTATCCGCTCCTCGTCCTGCCGGTCAGCCTCGTCCTCGGCTATGCGCGCGAGCGCCTCGGCAGCACCTTGCCGTGCATGATCCTCCACATGATCTATAACGCGGGCGCTGTCGCGGCCGAGCTATTGCGGATTTAATGCGCCCGACTCCACAGCGACCGACCATGCAGGCCTATCACGACCTCCTCCGCCGCATCCTCCGCGAGGGCGTCCGCAAGGACGACCGCACCGGCACCGGCACGCTCTCGGTGTTCGGGCACCAGATGCGCTTCGACCTGTCGCAGGGCTTCCCGCTCGTGACGACGAAGAAGGCTGCATCTGAAGTCGATCGTGCACGAACTGTTGTGGTTCCTGCAGGGCGACACCAACGTCCGCTATCTGCAGGAGAACGGGGTCACGATCTGGGACGAATGGGCGGACGGGCGCGGCGATCTCGGGCCGGTCTACGGCAAGCAATGGCGCTCTTGGGAGAAGCCGGGCGGCGGCACCGTCGACCAGATCGCGCTGGGTGCTCGACGAGATCCGCCGCAACCCCGATTCGCGCCGCCTCGTCGTCAGCGCCTGGAACCCGGCCGATCTCGACCGGATGGCGCTCGCGCCCTGCCATTGCCTGTTTCAGTTCTACGTCGCCGATGGGCGGCTCTCCTGCCAGCTCTATCAGCGCTCGGCCGACGCCTTCCTCGGCGTGCCGTTCAACATCGCCTCCTATGCGCTCCTGACGCACATGATCGCGCACGCGACCGGCCTCGATGCCGGCGACTTCGTGCACACCTCGGGCGACGCGCATCTTTACCTGAACCACCTCGAACAGGCGCAAGAGCAGCTCCGCCGCACGCCGCGGCCGCTGCCGCGCCTGAGGCTCGATCCGGACGTCCGCTCGCTCTTCGACTTGCGCTACGAGGACATCGCCGTCGAGGGCTACGACCCCCACCCCGCGATCCGGGCGCCGGTCGCCGTCTGAGGCGGGT
This sequence comes from uncultured Alphaproteobacteria bacterium, assembly GCA_963754975.1. Lineage (GTDB taxonomy): Bacteria > Pseudomonadota > Alphaproteobacteria > Rhizobiales > Beijerinckiaceae > Microvirga. The sequence goes on from CAVWII010000009.1 coordinate 106,406, forward strand.
CATGAACCGGCGCGAGCAGCTCGAATCCGCCCTGCGGGTGCTGGCGCCGCGCATTCCGGGCCACGAGTTCGAATCGATCCTCGACCATGCGCTGACGAGCGCCGGCCTGCGCCTTGCGACGCCCGAGAACGCGATCTGGCTGTCGATGCTGGCCTATGCCCGCCACCGCTTCACCGAATACGACCGGCTCCTCGACGAGGGCTACGACGTCGACAGCGCCCGCTTCTTCGTCCTTGAGGACATGAACGACCGTCTCGCCGAATGGGGCTCGCCCCGGCGCATCTCGGGAGAGGAGGACGAAGCGCGTGGCTGAGCGGGCGTGCGGTCTGCTAAGAGGCACGGTTCCTTCAGGGGCCCTCCGATGTCGCTCACGATCCGCCCCGCCGCGTCCGCGGATACGGCCCTCGTCTTCGCCTTCGTGCGCGAGCTCGCCGAATACGAGCGGCTGTCGCATGAGGTCGAGGCGACCGAGGCCGACCTCGCGCAGGCCCTCTTCTGCGAGCGGCCCCGCGCCTTCGCGGAGATCGCCCTGTGGGGCGGCGAGCCCGCCGGCTTCGCCCTCTGGTTCTACAACTACTCGACCTTTCGCGGCCGGCACGGGCTCTACCTCGAGGACCTGTTCGTCAGGCCGGCCTTCCGCGGCAGGGGCATCGCCCGGGGGCTGATGCAGCACCTCGCCCGGCGCTGCCTCGCGGAGGGCCTGCCGCGCCTCGAATGGTGGGTGCTTGACTGGAACGAGCCCGCCTTGCGCTTCTACCGATCCCTCGGCGCCGTGCCGATGGACGAATGGACCGTGCAGCGGGTCACGGGCGAGGCACTCGAGCGGCTGGCGCAGGCGCCGCTTACCGCGGAAGGCAATTCGTTATAACCAAAGTTATCGCCGCACCGCTCGGGACATTGCTCAGATGACTGCGCGCAAACTCCGCAAGATCGGGAATTCCGTCGGCGTCGTGCTGCCGAAGGAGGTTCTGTCGCGTCTACGGGTCGTGGAAGGGGACCAGCTGTTCCTGCACGAGACCAGACACGGCGTAGAGCTCTCGCCGCACGATCCGGCGTTCGAGGCCGATAGGGAAGTCGCGCGCAAAATCATGAAGAAGCGACGGGGAGTCTCTGCATGAACTCGCCAAGTGATTGTATCGGATGAAGCGGCGCTTCGGATGCCATGCTCAGTGTGTCGGGTAGTGCAATCAGGCTGCACACACACCGGCACAAACAGAGGAAAAGACTGACGCCAGCAGCAGGACGCGGCAGAAAGCAAACGAGACCGCCTGAGAGATTTCATTGTGACGAAAAATCTTCCAACCTCCTTGAGGAGGTTGGAAACGGACCTGTTGCAAGCGCTCCGTGGGTCTCCATCTCGGGCTCAACCCGATAGGCGCGTGCCACCGGGAAAAGGCCATGGGAGACTTGGGCAATGAGCGAAGGAGAACACCCTGGTCGTGCGCTTGCATGGCTGAATCGCCGCCTTGTCGAAGCGGTTCACTCGGAACCACTCGTCGAGCCGGGATCGCCTTGACCCGCCCCCTGATGATCGTCGCGGCTGTCGCCGAGAACGGCGTCATCGGCGACGACAACCGGCTGCTGTGGCGCCTGAAGACGGATCTGCGCCGCTACCGGGAGTTGACCTGGGGCAAGCCGATGATCATGGGGCGCAAGACTTTCCAGTCGATCGGCCGGCCGCTGCCGGGCCGGGAAACCGTCGTGCTGACGCGCGATCCGGGCTTTGCCGCCGCCGGAATCCATGTCGCCCACACCTGGCCCGAGGCCGTTGCGGCGGCCGACCGCCTCGCCTCCGGCATGGGCGCGGACGCGATCGTGATCGCCGGCGGAGCCGATATCTATGCCCTCGCCTTGCCGGAAGCGGACCGCATTTACTTAACGGAAGTAACGGCCTCCCCTCAGGGCGACACCCGCTTTCCGCCCTTCGGCCGGGCGGCCTTCCGGGAGGTGCGGCGGGTCCCTCACCCGGCCGGCCCGGACGACGAGCACGCCTTCGCCTTCGTCGACCTGGTACGCCGTCCGCGGGCCGCATCCCGTTGACGAAATCTCGGCATCGTCCCCACCTCGCAGCCTTGACAGGCGGGTCGAACCAAAACCACAACCGCCTCACGTCGCGGCCGCCCAGGGCCGATTGAGCGAACCAGAGGGACAGGCGATCAATGCCTTGGAGCAACCAGAGCGGCGGCGGGGGAGGACCCTGGGGCCAGCGCGGGTCGGGCGGCAAGGGCCCTTGGGGCTCGGGTCCGCAGGGAGGCGGAGACGCCGCCCGATCTCGAGGATATCCTGCGCCGCGGCCAGGACCGCATCCGCGACCTCATTCCGGGCGGCGGCTCGATGGGCGGCAAGGGCATCGCCATCCTGATCCTGCTCGTGCTGATCGGATGGGGCTGCGACCGGCTTCTACACGGTGCGGCCGAACGAGGTCGGCATCAACATGCTGTTCGGCCGCTTCACCGGGCTTTCCGGCGAGGGCCTGAGCTACAACTGGCCCTATCCGATCGGCCAGGTCGAGAAGCCCGACGTCACCTCGCAGCAGCGCATCGAGGTCGGCTACCGCTCGGCGCCGGGCCAGGGCCGTCCCCGCGACGTCACCGAAGAGAGCCTGATGCTGACCGGCGACGAGAACATCATCGACCTCGATTTCGACGTCGTCTGGCAGGTCAACCCGGCCCGCGCCCAGGACTACGTCTTCAACCTTCAGAACCCGCAGGGCACCATCAAGGCCGTCGCCGAGAGCGCGATGCGCGAGGTCGTCGGCCGCCGCAACATCCAGGCGATCCTCACCATCGAGCAGTCGAGCGTCGTGCAGGAGGTCCGCCAGATCATGCAGCAGACCCTCGACGGCTATGCCGCCGGCGTGCTCGTCAACGTCGTGCAGCTCCAGGCGGCGCAGCCGCCGGCCGAGGTTCGCCAGGCCTTCGTCGACGTGAACGCCGCGCAGCAGGATGCGGTGCGCGTGCAGAACGAGGCCGAGACCCGCGCGAGCCGCATCGTGCCCGAGGCGCGCGGCGATGCCGCTCAAGCGGTGCAGCAGGCCGAGGCCTATCGCGAGCAGGCGACCGCCGACGCGACCGGGCAGGCCTCCCGCTTCTCCCAAATCTACGAGCAGTACCGCAAGGCGCCGGACGTGATCCGCGAGCGCATCTTCCTCGAGACGATGGAGCGCGTGTTCAGCGGCATGGACAAGGTCATCATCGATCAGAACGGACAGTCAGGAGGCGGCGTGGTTCCCTATCTGCCGCTGAGCGAGTTGCTGCGCCGCCCGGCGCAGGGACAGCCGCCCGCGAACCCGCCCCAGCAGCCGGGAGCGACCCGATGAGCTCCGCCCTGCGAACGATCCTCCTCGTCGTCGTCGCGATCGTCGCGATCGGCCTCTTCACGTCGACCTACATCCTCAACCAGACGCAATATGCGCTCGTGCTGCGTTTCGGCGCCGTGCAGGCGGACGTCCGGGATCCGGGCCTGCATTTCAAGCTGCCCTTCGTCGACAGCGTGATCTATTTCGACAAGCGCGTTCTCGATCTCGACCTGCCGGTGCAGACGGTGCTCTCCGCCGATCGCCAGAACCTCGAGGTCGATGCGTTCGCGCGCTACCGCATCGTCGATCCGCTGCGCTTCTTTCAGGCCGCGAACAACGTCACCCTGGCCAACCAGCGCCTCGCGAGCTTCGCCAATTCGTCGCTGCGAAACAATCTCGCCCGCGCCTCCCGGGACGCGATCGTGCGCACGGACCGGGCGAAGCTCATGAACCGCATTCAGGACGACGTGAACAAGCAGGCGGCGAGCCTCGGCATCGAGGTCATCGACCTGCGCCTGACCCGAGTCGACCTGCCGGCCGCCAACAGCCAAGCCGTCTACCAGCGCATGCGCACCGAGCGCGAGCGGGAGGCGGCGGACCTGCGCGCCAACGGCCAGCAGCAGGCGCAAATCATCCGCGCCCGGGCCGAGCGCGAGGCGATCGTCATCCGCGCCGAGGCGAACCGAAAGTCCGAGGAGCTGCGCGGCCAAGGCGACGCGGAAAAGAACCGGATCCTCGCCGAGGCCTTCGGGCGCGACCCCGGCTTCTTCTCCTTCTTCCGCTCCATGCAGGCCTACGAGAACGGTCTCAAGCCCGGCGAGACGCGCATGGTCCTCAGCCCGACCTCGGATTTCTTCCGCTACTTCAACGACCCGGCCGGGCGGAGCGGGATCGGCCCCGCGCCGCCGGCGGGCACGCCCCCCGCCGCGGCACCGCCGCCGCCTGCGCCCGCTCCGGCTCCACCGGCGCAATAGGCGCCGGCGCCCGATGTTCGACCTCGTCGCAGCCCTCGGCCTCGCTCTTGCGGTCGAGGGCCTTTTGTTTGCGGCGTTCCCGGACGGGGCCCGGCGCGCCATGTACGAGGCCGCCCATACCCCGAGCGAGCGGATGCGGCTCGTCGGCATCGTCTGCGCGGTTCTGGGCGTGCTGATCGTCTGGGGCGCCCGGGCGCTTGCGTGAAGCGCCGCGGTTCCGCCTCATTCGATGCTTGAATGACAGTTAGTGTGGACGATCTATAATGACATCTACCGCCGAATGCCGCCTTGGGACCAAGCCCGGCCGCGCCGAACGTCGATCGTCGGCCGAGCGTGCGTCGAACCATAAGAGAGGAATGCCGATGGCCCCCCTGTCGAACCCATCACCCCGGGCCGAAGCTCCGTCCGCAAGGCGCCGCTTCGCCGGCCTTATCGCCGCGGCGGCCCTCGCCGTCACCCTGGCGCCGCTGCCCGCAGCCGCCCGGGGCGCGCCGGAATCTTTCGCCGACCTCGCCGACCAGGTCACCGGCGCCGTCGTCAACATCTCCGCCTCGACCACGGTCGAGGCGCGCAACCGCACCCTGCCGCAGATTCCGCAAGGGACGCCCTTCGATGACCTCTTCGAGGAGTTCTTCAACCGGCGCGGCCAGGGCGGCGACAACGCCCCGCGGCCGCCGCAGACGCAAAGGCGCTCGAATTCCCTTGGCTCCGGCTTCGTGATCGATCCGTCCGGCATCGTCGTGACCAACAATCACGTGATCGGCGACGCCAATGACATCAGCGTGATCTTCTCCGACGGCACCCGCCTCAAGGCGGAAATCGTCGGCAAGGACTCGAAGGTCGATCTCGCCGTCCTCAAGGTGAAGTCCGACAAGCCCCTGAAGGCGGTGCCCTTCGGCGATTCCGACTCGATCCGGCCGGGCGACTGGGTCCTGGCGATCGGCAACCCATTCGGCCTCGGCGGCTCGGTCACGGCGGGCATCGTCTCCGCCCGCGGCCGCAACATCGATTCGGGCCCCTACGACAACTACATCCAGACCGACGCCTCCATCAACAAGGGCAATTCCGGCGGCCCGCTCTTCAACATGAAGGGCGAGGTGATCGGCATCAACACGGCGATCCTGTCGCCGACCGGAGGCTCGGTCGGCATCGGCTTTGCGGTGCCGGCCTCGACGGCAAGCCCGGTCATCGAACAGCTCCGGCAGTTCGGCGAGACCCGCCGCGGCTGGCTCGGCGTGCGCATCCAGAACGTCGACGATTCGACCGCCGAGGCCTTGAATCTCGGTGCGCCCCGGGGCGCCCTCATCGCCGGCATCGACGACAAGGGTCCGGCTAAGCCCGCGGGCCTCGAGGTCGGCGACGTCATCGTCCGCTTCGACGGCCGCGAGGTGAAGGATTCCCGCGACCTGCCGCGCATCGTCGCGGCGACGCCGGTCGGCAAGTCCGTCGACGTCCTCGTCGTGCGCAAGGGCAAGGAGGAGACGAGGCAGGTCACCCTCGGGCGCCTCGAGGACGGCGAGAAGCAGCAGCAGGCGGCCCTGCAGCAGCCTCCGACGGATGCGCCCTCCGCGACCCGCCAGGCCCTCGGCCTCACGGTGTCCGGCATGACGGATGACCTGCGCCGGCGCTTCAGCATCAAGGACGGCCAGAAGGGCGTCGTCGTCACGCGCGTCGACCCGAACTCCGCCGCCGCCGACAAGCGCATCCAGCCGGGCGACATCATCGTCGAGGTCGGACAGGAGCCGATCGCCACCCCGGCCGACATGACCAAGCGCATCGACGCAGCTGAAGAGCGACGGCCGCAAGTCGGCGCTTCTCCTGGTCGCCAACGCGCAAGGCGAGGTGCGGTTCGTGGCGGTGTCGATCGAGTAGGGCGGCAGAGCGCGATTCACCTCTCCCCGCAAGCGGGGAGAGGGCTGCCGGAGGCAGCAAGCCTGCGCAGCAGGCGAGGGTGAGGGGTCGGCGACGAAGAAGGCGCTGCGCCGGCGAAGGCGCCTTATTCTGCACCGCCCCCGCACCCCCGCTTCGCTTCGCTCCGCATGTTTCGGCGAAGCCGACCCGCAAGCGGGGAGAGGCGGGGCCGGGACACGCCCTACGCCGCGGTCGCGATCTCCTCCCCCCGATATCCCTGCGCATAGAGCAGCGCCGTCAGGTCGGCGTGCTCGATCCGGGCGTGCGCCGCCGCCGCGACGGCGGGCTTTGCCCGGAAGGCGACGCCGAGGCCGGCCTCGGCCAGCATCGCGAGATCGTTGGCGCCGTCGCCGACCGCGAGCGTGTCGGCGCGCGAGAGAAGCAGGCGCGCGCGCAGTTCGATCAGCGTCGCGAGCTTCGCCTCGCGGCCCAGGATCGGCTCCGCGACCTCTCCCGAAAAGCTCTCGCCGTCGAGGAGGAGGCGGTTCGCGCGGTGCTCGTGAAAGCCGATCCGCGCGGAAACGGGACCGGTAAAGAGGGTGAAGCCGCCTGAGACGAGGCAGGTGTAGGCGCCGTCGCGGCGCATCGTCCGCACCAGTTCCGGCCCGCCGGGCGTCAGGACGATGCGCTCGGCGAGGATGGCGTCGACGACGCCGACCGGCAGGCCCTTCAGAAGCGCGACCCGCTCGCGCAAGGCCGGCTCGAAGGCGACCTCGCCGCGCATGGCGCGCTCGGTGATCGCCGAGACCTCCGCCTTGAGCCCGACATAGGCGGCGAGCTCGTCGATGCATTCCTGGCCGATCATGGTCGAATCCATGTCCGCCAGGAACAGGCGCTTGCGCCGGCTTTCCGCCGGCTGGACGATGACGTCGACGGGCGCGGGGCCGAGGACCGCTCGCAGGCTCGCCTCGACCTGCCGCATGTCGCCGGTCGCGGTGAAGAGATCGGCCGCCACCCCCCTTGCGAGGACGACCGCTTCCGGGCGATCTGCCAGCGACAGCGCGGCGGCGGCGATGAGCGCCGCGTCGAGGACCGGGCGGTCCGGGTTCGCGACGAGCGTGGCGACGAGGCGAGGGGAGGGCATGCGGGTCCCGAAGGAGAGCGGCGGCGCGGCGGCGGGCGCCGTCCTCATTGCAGGGCCGACCGCCTCGGGCAAGTCGGCGCTTGCGATCCGCCTCGCCGAGGCGACCGGCGGGATCGTCGTCAACGCCGATTCGATGCAGGTCTACCGGGACCTGCGCATCCTCACCGCGCGGCCCGATCCGGCCGAGGAGGCGCGGGTGCCACACCGATTGTTCGGCTTCGTCGATGGCGCCGTAAACTATTCCGCCGGCCATTATCTCCGCGACGCAGCCGCCGCCCTCGCGGCGATCGGGACGGTGCGCCTTGCGATCTTCGCCGGCGGCACCGGGCTCTACTTCAAGGCTCTCACCGAGGGCCTGTCCCAGATCCCGGCCGTTCCCGATGCGGTGCGCGAGCGCGTCCGCCGCGACAGCGAGGGCGTCGCGACGCCGGACCTGCACCGGCGCCTCGCCGCGCGCGATCCCGAAACTGCCGCCCGCCTGCTTCCGTCGGACCGGCAGCGCGTGCAGCGGGCTCTCGAGGTTCTGGCCGCCTCCGGGCAGCCCCTCGTCGCCTTCCACGGCGAGCGGGAGCCGGGGCCGCTTGCCGGCCGGCCGCTCGTCAAGCTCTTCCTGTCGCCCGACCGCGATGTCCTCCGCGCGCGCATCGATGCGCGCTTCGAGGCCATGATGGCGGCGGGCGCCCTCGCCGAGGTCGCCGCGCTCGCCGCCCGCGGCCTCGATCCGATGCTGCCGGTGATGCGCGCCCACGGGGTGCCCGGCCTCATCGCGCATCTTGCCGGCGACCTCTCCCTCAAGGGCGCGATCGCCAAGGGCCAGGCCGACACCCGCGCCTATGCCAAGCGCCAGTTCACCTTCTTCCGCCACCAGGTCCCGGACTTTTCCTTCGTGACGCCGGAGGAGGCCTTCGGCGCGGCGATGCGGGCGCTTGCGGGCGGGCCCCCAGGATGAAGTCAGCGCGCCTGCGAGGAGGCGCGCCAGAGGTCGATGCCGCCCTCGGTCGCGGAGCGGTCGATCTCGCGCAGCTCCTCGTCCGAAAATCCGGGCGAATCGAGCGCGCCGAGGGAATCGACGAGCTGCTCGACGTTGCGCGCGCCGATCAGCGCCGCGGTGATGCGCGGATCGCGCAGCACCCAGGCGAGCGCCATCTGGGGCAGCGACTGTCCGCGCCGCTCCGCGATGCCGGCGAGGGCGCGCATGCGGACGACATTGTCGGGCGTCAGGAGCCGCTCCGACAGGGAGCCGCCGCGGCTCGCCCGCGATCCTTCCGGCACGCCGTCGAGATACTTTTTCGTCAGCATGCCCTGTGCCAGCGGCGAGAAGGCGATGCAGCCGATGCCGAGTTCGCCGAGCGTGTCGAGGAGCCCGTCCTCGACCCAGCGGTTGAGCATCGAATAGGAGGGCTGGTGGATGAGGCAAGGCGTGCCGAGATCGTTCAGCAGCGCCGCCGCGCGCCGCGTCGCCTCGGGCGAGTAGGAGGAGATGCCGGCATAGAGCGCCTTGCCCTGGCGCACGGCGGTATCGAGCGCGCCCATCGTCTCCTCGAGGGGCGTGTCGGGATCGAAGCGGTGCGAATAGAAGATGTCGACATAGTCGAGCCCCATCCGCTTCAGGCTCTGGTCGAGGCTCGCCAGGAGATACTTGCGCGAGCCCCATTCGCCGTAGGGTCCGGGCCACATCCGGTAGCCCGCCTTCGTCGAGACGATCAATTCGTCCCGGTACGGCCTCAGATCGTCCGCGAGGATGCGGCCGAAGTTCTCTTCGGCGGAGCCGCGCACGGGGCCGTAATTGTTGGCGAGATCGAAATGCGTCACGCCGCTCTCGAAGGCTCGGCGCACGATGGCGCGCCCCGTCTCGAAGACGTCGACGCTGCCGAAATTCTGCCAGAGCCCGAGCGAGATCGCCGGAAGCTTCAGGCCGCTGCGGCCACAGCGGCGATAGTTCATCGTCGCGTAGCGATCCTCCGGCGCTGTATAGGGCGTCATGACCAGGGTTTCCTCAATGTCCGGGCTATGAATTTGCAGCCCCTCGCGACCTCATCCCGAGGAGCCCCGGACCGCAGGTACGAGGCGTCTCGAAGGATGCTAGCGTATGCACACATGTCGGCGAAGGGCGCGGCTTCGCCTCTCCCCGCTTGCGGGGAGAGGGTTCGGCCTTCGGCCGAACAAGCGGAGCGAAGCGAAGCGGGGGTGAGGGGGCGGTGCAGGAAGAGGCGCCTTCCCTGCCGCAGGGCCTCCTTCGTCGCCACCCCCTCACCCTCGCCTGCTGCGCAGGCTTGCCGCCTTCGGCGGCCCTCTCCCCGCAAGCGGGGAGAGGCGAGAAGCGCCTTTTTTGGGGTTGACGGGAAAAGACCGACCCGCGCGATCGGGAGCGGGCGCACGGGACCCTACGCCGCCGAGGCCGTTTGCGGCAGGCCTTTCCAGAGGGCGCCGACGACATCCTCCGCGAACACGGCCGGACGCTCGAGCGTCGTCGTGACGGCACGCGGGTGCCCGTCCGCCGCGCCTTCGAGGATGCAGTGCATGACCTCGAGCACGTGCAGCGCGAGCCGTCCGGTCGAGCGGTGCGGCGCGCCGTTGAGTGCCGCATCGGCGAGATCGGCGAGGCCGAGCGCACGGTAGTTGGCGCGGTCCGGCGCCTCCGGCGCCCAGTTCGGCGAGCGCCAGTTCGGCGTGCCGAGCGGCATCGCGGCGGAATCGTGCGCGCTTCCAGTCGCCGTTGCGCTCGGTGATCTCGACGTCGCCGCCGAAGAAGTTCGGATCGGGCACGCGCAGCGAGCCGTCGGTCCCGTAGAGCTCGATCGCCGGATGACCGTGCTTCCAGACGTCCCAGCTCATGCAGAAGGTGACCTTCGCGCCGGAGGCGAATTCGAGCAGCGCCATGACGTGCGTCGGCGTCTCGACGGCGATGCGATGGCCCTTGCGCGGCGATTCCGCCGTCACGATGCGCTCCGCAAAGCCGACGCTCGCCATCGCCATGACCCGGTTCACGGGCCCGATGAGATTGATGAGGGCGCTCAGATAATAGGGCGCCATGTCGAGGATCGGGCCGCCGCCCGGCTTGAAGAAGAATTCCGGGTCGGGATGCCAATGCTCCATGCCGTGCGACATCAGAAAGGCCGTGCCCGACAGGATGCGCCCGACCGCGCCTTCATCGACGAGCTTGCGCGCGAGGCGTCCGCCGGCGCCGAGAAAGGTGTCGGGCGCGCAGCCGAGGAGGACGCCGCGCGCCTCGGCCTCGGCGACGAGCGTGCGGCCCTGCTCGAAATCGACCGCGAGGGGCTTTTCGGAGAAGACGTGCTTGCCGGCGCGCAGCGCCGCGAGGGAGACGCCGAAATGCGCGCCGGGCACGGTGAGGTTGACGATCAGGTCGATGTCCTTGCTCGCGAGGAGCTCGTCGACGGTCCGCGCCTCGATGCCGTGGCGGCTCGCCTGCGCCTGCGCCGCTTCGGGTCGCACGTCGGCGCAGGCCTTGAGCGTCAGGCCGCGATAGCCGCGGACGTTCTGGAAGTAGATGCCGGAGATGACGCCGCAGCCGACGACGCCGACGTTCAGGGTGTCCATAGTGCTCATCCCTCGATCGTGCGCAGATAGGCGAAGCTCGCCTGCGCGGTTTTCGTGGGGTCGGCCGGCTTGTCGTGCTCGACCACCATCCATTTGGCGCCCGCTTCGCGGCAGGCGCGCCAGAGATCGCGCCAATCGAGCGTCCCGGCGCCGACATCGGCCCAGCCGTCCTGGTCCTCGTTCTGTCCGGCCGGCGCGATGTCCTTGACGTGGGCCGAGGCGACAAGGGGCCGGTAGCGGTTCATCCAGGCCTTCGGATCGGCGCCGCCGCGCACGAGCCAGGCGACGTCGACCTGCCAGGCAAGCGCGCTGCCCTGCGCCGCCTCGAAGATCAGCTCGAGGGCGGTCTTGGCGCCGTCCTTCGGCTTCAGCTCCCAGTGGTGATTGTGATAGCCGAGGCGGATGCCCTGTTTCTTGAAGGCGTCCGCCATGCCGCCGAGCTCGCGGCCGAGCCCGCGCCAGCCGTCCGCGTCCATGTCGCGCTGCTCCGGGGGCACGGCGGGCATGAAGAGGTCGGTGAGGCCGAGGGTGCGGCAGGCATCGGCCACGGCCTCGGGCTTCTCGCGCAAAGCCGCGAGGCTGACATGGCTCGACGAGGTCTTCAGTCCTCGTGCATCGAGCTTCGCGCGCACCTCGGGGGCCTTGTCGAGATGCGAGCCGACCGTCTCGACGAAACGATAGCCGGCGCCCGCGACGACGTCGAGAATGCGGTCGAGATCCTCGAGGGACCGCAGGGTGTAGAGCTGAATCGAAAGGGTGTCCGTGACGCTCATGATGTCCCCTGGATGAAAAACATGCGGAACCGGCCCGGCCGACACCTCGGCCGGTCGCGAATGGTGCCGTCCGTCACAGCCGATCGCCGGTGTCTTGTGCGAACAGCGAAACCTGGCTCGGATCGAGCCCGAGGGCGAGGCGGTCTCCCGGCGTTGCCTTGCGCGTGCCGCCGGTGCGGACCTGAAGCGTCTCGGTGCCGTCGCTGCACCAGATCACCGTGTCGGCGCCCATCGGCTCGACGATGTCGATCGTGAAGCCGGGCCAAAGGCCCGCCGCCGAGGTGCCCGCCTCGCCGATCTCGAGATGCTCCGGCCTGACGCCGAGCACGACGTCCTGTCCGGGTTCGGGACTGCCCGCGAAATCGTAGGCCGCGAGCGGAAGATGATGGCCGCCGGCGACGAAGGCCGGGCCGGACCCGTTCGCCTCGATGCGGCCCTTGACGAAGTTCATCTGCGGCGAACCGATGAAGCCGGCGACGAACAGGTTCGCCGGCCGGCGATAGATCTCGCCCGGGCTGCCGATCTGCTGGATCTGCTGTTCGCGCAGGACGACGATGCGGTCGGCGAGGGTCATCGCCTCGATCTGGTCGTGGGTCACGTAGATCATCGTCGCGTTGCCGAGGCGCGCGTGCAGGCGCTTGATCTCGACGCGCAACTCGTTGCGCAGCTTCGCGTCGAGGTTCGACAGGGGCTCGTCGAAGAGAAAGACGTCGGCGTCGCGCACGAGGGCACGGCCGATCGCGACGCGTTGGCGCTGGCCGCCGGAAAGCTGGTCCGGCCGACGGTCGAGGAGATGTCCGATCTGGAGAAGGTCCGCCGCCTGCGCGACCCGGCGCTCGATCTCGGTGCGCGGCGTCTTCGCCATCCTCAGGCCGAAGGACATGTTCTCGCGCACGTTCATGCGCGGGTAGAGCGCGTAGGACTGGAAAACCATGGCGATGCGCCGGTCCTTCGGCTCCTCCCAGGTGACGTTCCTGCCGCCGATCCAGATCTGTCCGGAGGCGACGTCGAGGAGGCCCGCGATGGCGTTGAGGAGGGTCGACTTGCCGCATCCGGACGGACCGAGCAACACGACGAACTCGCCCTGCTCGATGTCGAGGGAGAGGCCGTCGAACACCCGAAGGGCCTCGAAGGCAACCGAGACGTCGCGGACGGATACGGCGGCCATGCCTCACCCCTTTACGGCGCCCGCGGCGATGCCGCGGACGAACCAGCGTCCGGAAACGAAATAGACGACGAGCGGAACGAGGGCGGCGAGCATCGTCGCCGCCATGTCGACGTTGTAGGCGCGCTCGCCCTGCGTCGAATGGACGATGTTGTTGAGCTGCACCGTCATCGGCAGGTTCTCGCGGCCGGCGAAGGTGAGGCCGAAGATGAAGTCGTTCCAGATGCCGGTCACCTGCAGGATCGTCGCGACGACGAGCATCGGCGTCGACATCGGCAGCATGACGCGGAAGAAGATGGTCCAGAAGCCGCCGCCGTCGATCCGCGCCGCCTTGAACAGGTCGATGTGGATGCCGGCGAAATAGTTGCGGAAGAGCAGCGTCATCGTCGGCAGGCCGAAGATGACGTGAACGATCACGATGCAGGGCAGCGAATTGTAGATGCCGGCGAGGGAGAAGATGCGCACCAGCGGATAGAGGAAGACCTGATAGGGAATGAAGGCGCCGAGGAGAAGCGCGCCGAACATCAGATTTGCGCCCCTCACGCGCCAGAACGAGAGCGCATAGCCGTTCACCGCGCCGATGGCGATCGAGATGATGACGGACGGGATCAGGATGCGCACGGAGTTGAAGAAGCCGACGCTGATGCCGTTGCATTCAAGACCCGTGCAGGCCGAGGACCACGCCTTGCTCCAGGCCTCGAAGGTGAGCGCCGCGGGAAGCGCCACGATATTGCCGAGGCGGATCTCCTCCATCGGCTTCAGCGAGGTCATCACCATGATCCAGAGCGGGATCATGAAGAACAACGCCGCCGTGACGAGGAAAGCGTAGACGCCGATGCGGCCGACGGTGAGCCGGCGCGGGCGGCGGCCCTGCGGCACGACCGCGGTCATCACCGCCTCCCCTGTGGCCGCACATAGGTCGCGTAGACCCACGGCGCCAGGATCGAAACGACGGTCACGAGCATCACCGTCGCAGCCGCCGTACCGAGAGCGATGTTGTTCCGCTCGAAGAGATGGTCCATGACGAATTTCGCCGGCACCTCCGTCGAGATTCCCGGGCCGCCGAGGGTCATGGCGACGACGAGGTCGTAGAGCCTCACGACGCTCGTCGCCAGCAGCACCGTCGCGGTGATGATCATCGGGCGCAGCAGCGGCAGCACGACGGAAAGGTAATAGCGCCAGGTCGGCACGCCGTCGACGCGGGCGGCCTTCAAAAGGTCGGCGTCGACGCCGCGAAGCCCGGCAAGCAGGATCGCCATGGTCAGGCCGGAGCCATGCCAGAGGCCGGCGATGACGATGGTGTAGATCGCCATCGTCTGGCTGGCGATCCAGTCGAAGGTGAAGCTCGGAAAGCCGAGATCGCGGACGAGCTTCTGCAGGCCGAGCGCCGGGTTGAGGAACCATTGCCAGGCGACGCCGGTGACGACGAAGGACATCGCGTAGGGATAGAGAAACAGCGTCCGGAAGAGCCCTTCGCCGCGGATGTTCTGGTCGATGAAGACGGCGAGGAGAAAGCCGATGATCAGGCAGCCCGAGATGAAGAGCACGCCGAAGATGACGATGTTCTCCGCCGAGATGATGAAGCGGTCGTTGACGAAGAGGCGGGCGTACTGCGCCGTGCCGACCCAATCGAGCCGCGGCAGCAGCGTCGAGCTGGTGAAGGAGAGCCGCACGGTCCAGAGCATGCAGCCGATATAGACGACGAGGACGACGAGAATGGTCGGCAGGAGCGCCACCGCCGCCGGCAGCCGGGTCGTCAGACGCGGGCGGCTGCGGCCCTGCGCGGGGCCGGCGGCGGCGGGCGCTTCGATCGAGACGATGGCCATGGCGCGAGCCCCTCTCGGGTGGCGAGAGCCCGCCCGGCGCGGGGCGCCGGGCGAGCCCGTGCGTATGGTCGTGGATCAGCTCGCGTCGCGCATCGCGGCGACGACCTTGCCGACGAAGACGTCGACCGTCATGCTCGGCGTGTTCCAGTACTGCGTGACCGCGTCCTGCATCGCGCCGGAGAAGTTCGGCGTCGCCAGGAGCTCCATCGCCTCGACCTGGTTTCCTGCATCGGCCAGCACCGCATGCGCCTTCTGCGCGCAGGCGTCCATCGATGAGACATCGACGTCGAGGCGGACCGGGATCGAGCCCTTCTTCTTGTTGAACTCGATCTGGCTCGTCGGGTCGAGCAGGACCTGGACGAGCTTGTCCTGCGTCGCGAGCTGGGCCTTGTCCTTCGTCGCCGGGAACACGAACACGTCGCCGCCGATGACGAGCTTGCCGCCGCCCTCGCCGACGAGGGTGCAGCCGTATTCCTTTCCGGCGGTCTGGCCGGCGGCGGTGAACTCGCCCTTCGCCCAGTCGCCCATGAACTGCATCGCTGCCTTGTTGGTGATGACGAGGGACGTCGCGTCGTTCCAGTTCCGTCCCGGGCTGCCGGAATCGACGAGGCCGCGCAGCTTGGCAAAGACCTCCGCGGTGTTCTTGAAGGCCTCGCTCTTCGCGGCGTTCTGGTCGCGACTGCCATATACCTTGCGGAACAGGTCGGGGCCGCCGTGCCCGACGAGGACGGCGCGGAACAGAGCGTGCTCCCAGTTCGGCTGGCCGCCGAAGGCGAGGGGAATGATGCCCTTGGCCTTCAGCTTCTCGCCGGCCGCAATGAGCTCGGGAAACGTCTTCGGCGGCTCGACGCCCGCATCGGCGAAGACCTTGGTGTTGTAGAACAGCCAGTTCTGGCCGTGGATGTTGACCGGAACGGCGTAGAACTTGCCTTCGCGGACGGCCGCGTCGACGATCGATTTCGGCATTATCTGACGCCACTTGCCGGCCTGCGCCTCGCTCTCGACGTCGCGCAGGAGTCCGGCCGTGACGAGCTCGTCGAACTGCTTGCCGGTGTTGAACTGCGTCATCGTCGGCGGGTTGCCGCCGACCATGCGGTTGATGCCCGCCGCGCGCGCGTTGGCGCCGCCGGCGATGGCGTTGTCGACCCAGGTGCCGCCGGCCTTCGTGAACTGGTCGGCGAAGACCTTGACGGAGGCGGACTCTCCGGCCGAGGTCCACCAGTGCAGCACCTCGGCCTTCGTCTGCGCCAGGGCGGCCGTGCTCGAGATGAGCGCGGCGGCGAGGGTATACGCGAAAACACGTGTCTTCAGGCCCATGACTTCCTCCCGGTCAGCGTTTACGACGCTTTTTGTAATCGATTACATCTTCCGGGGAGGTTGCAATCGGCCCGCTCATAAGTCAAGCCTGAAAACGGCCGGGCCGCGGTTTGTCGACCGGGCCGCGTCTCATCTTCGGGACCGGGGGGTGACCCGCATGAGCCGGACGCGCTCGCGGACGGAGAAGGCGACGCGGATCGCCGACGTCGCGCGCCTCGCCGGCGTCTCGACCGCGACGGTGAGCCGGGTTCTCGCGAATCCCGGCATGGTCAGGCCGAAGACGCACGCCCTCGTCATGGCGGCGGTGCGCCGCAGCGGCTATACGCCGAACAGCACGGCGCGGAACCTGCGCACTCGGCGCACGATGATGATCCTCGCGGTCGTGCCCAACCTCGCGAACCCGGTCTTCGCCCAGATTCTGCGCGGCATCGACGACGCCCTGTCGGAGTCCGGCTACGGCATCGTGATCGGCAACCTGGACAACCGGCAGGAGCGCGAGGCGCGCTATGTCGACCTCGCCCTTTCGCGGCGCATCGACGGCGTCCTCCTGATGAGCGGCCGCATCCCGGCCGATGGCCGCCGCAGCATGGGCGAGGCGGCATTGCCGATGGTCGCGCTCTGCGCCGCCGTCCCGGGCGCGGCGATGCCGTCCGTGACCGTCGAGGACCGCGAGGCCGCCCAGGCGGCGGTGGCGCATCTCGTCCGCCTCGGCCATCGCCGCCTGGGCTACGTTTCCGGGCCTCCGGGCAACGTGATCGAGGGCGAGCGCTACGCCGGCTTCCGCAAGGGCGCGGCCGCGGCGGGGCTAAGCGAGGCGGACCTCGTGCGCTGGGAGGGCCGCTTCGTCTTCGCGGCGGGGGTCGCCGCAGCCGAGGCGTTCCTGCGCCTGCGCCGGCGGCCGACCGGCATCTTCGCCGCCTGCGACGAGAGCGCCGTCGCGTTCGTCAAGACCGTCAGGGCGGCAGGCCTGCGCGTCCCGGAGGACGTCTCGGTGATCGGCTTCGACGGCAGCGAGTTCGCCGACTACGCCGAGCCGACGCTCACCACCTTGCGGCAGCCGCTGCAGGCGCTCGGCCGCGCCGGCGCCGAGGCCATCCTCAAGCTGATCCGCAACGAGTTGAGCCCGGCGGAATGGCGCGTCCGGCTGCCGGTGACGCTGCTCGATCGCGACACCACCGGCCCGGCTCCGCAAGAGACCTACGAAGCGGTGCGCAAGCGCGCCGGCTGAGGGGAGCCGCTCAGCGTCCCTGCGCTGCGCGCCAGGCCTCGTATTCCGGCCAGGCTTCGGGGGAGAGGGGGTAGTATTTGCGCAGGTCGCCCCCTTGCGCGAGCCGCATCCGCGAAAAGTCCTCCCACTCGACGTGCTTGCTCGCCGCTTCGAGGAGCGCCGGCGCGAGGGTGACCGGGACGACGACGGCGCCGTCGTCGTCGGCGACGATGATGTCGCCCGGCAGCACCGTCGTGTCGCCGCAGGCGATGGGCACGTTGACGGCCATCGGGAAGATCGTCGTCTGCGAATGGAAGTTCGGCGTCGTGCCGCGCAGCCACAGCCCGAGGCCGAGCTTCTTCGCCTCGGCGAAATCGCGGATGCAGCCGTCGACCACCACGCCGGCGCCGCCGCGGCCCTTGAAATAGGTCAGCATCATCTCGCCGAAGACGCCGCTCGCCATATTGCCGCGGGCGTCGACGACGACGACGTCGCCCGGCTGCGCGTGATAGAGGACGTGCCGGTGCAGCTGCTTTTCGGGCTCGGCATATTCGTCGACGTCGTAGAGATCCTCGCGCTTCGGCATGAATTGCAGCGTCAGCGCCGGGCCTGCGATCGAGACGCCCGGCGAGAAGGAGACCGGGCCGTGGATATGCGCGTCGCGGATGCCGAGACGGCACAATTCGGCGCTCGCGGTCGCGCTGCCGATCCTGGCGAGGCCGTCGACGAGCTCCCTTGCGGGGCGGACAATATCGTTCGTCTGGATCATGCTCATCCTCCCGCGCCGATCCCCGCGCCGATCCCCGCGCCAAGTCCGCCGCCGCCGGCGCGCGTCATCGGTCGATTTTCATATTTGAACTGCAACAGTTCATCTCGTAGATTAGAATTCGGCGCTCGACGAAGTCAATCGGACGCCTGCCTCGCACAGCCTTCCATGAGAGGATCGGATGAGAATTACGGATCTGAGATGCGCGGTCATCGGCAAGAACCCGATCGTGCGCATCGTCACCGACGAAGGCATCAGCGGCTTTGGGCAGGTCGAGTTCTGGAAGCCGTTCCTGAAGCCGCACATCCTCGCGTTCCGCGATGCAGCTCGTCGGCGAGGACCCGACCGATGTCGAGCGGGTCATGCTGCGGATCCGCCAGCGCGGCGCCTTCAAGCCGTGGGGCAGCGCCGTCAGCGTCATCGAGATGGCGCTTTGGGACATCGCCGGGAAGGCCGCCGGCGTGCCGGTCTACAAGCTCCTCGGCGGCAAGGTGCGCGACAGCGTGCGGGTCTACAACGGCGCGGTGCGCTCGCCGCTCACGGGCTACGCGCCGGAGGACTACGCCGAGGATGCGCGACGCATGAAGGCGCTGCCGCAGGGCTTCACGATCGTCAAGCAGCCGATCGGCTTTCACAGCCCGATGAAGCGCGAGGTGCCGGACTTCTTTTTCGGCGAGCCCTCCCGCGTCGGCGCCACGGCGCCCTCGACCGGGGGCTCGTCACCGAGCGGGGGCTGAGGCACGTCGTCGACTGCGTCTGCGCCATGAAGGAGGTTCTGGGCGACGAGATCGGCCTTGCCCTCGATTGCGGGCCCGGCTGGACGGTGCCGGACGCGATCCGCCTCGCCCGCGCCCTCGAGCCGGTCCATCTGATGTGGCTCGAAGACCTGATCACCGGCGACTACGTGCCCTTCGTCAATGCCGACGTCTATCGCGAGGTCACGCGCAGCACCGCGACGCCGATCCACACCGGCGAGCAGATCTACCTGCGCCAGAACTTCAAGGACCTGATCGAACGCCACGCCGTCAACGTCGTCGGCCCCGACCCCTGCGACGTCGGCGGCATCGCCGAGTTGAAATGGATTGCCGAATATGCCGACCTGCACGGCATCCTGATCGCCCCGCACGGCACCGCGAACGGCCTTTCGGGCCTTGCGGCCCTCGTTCAGGTCTGCGCGACCCTGCCGCACAACTTCATCGCCTTCGAATATCCGATCGGCGATCCGGCCTGGTGGTACGACATCGTCGAGGGGCTGCCCGAGCCGATCGTGAAGGACGGCATGATCGACTGTGTGGGACCGGCCCGGCATGGGCGTCGACTTTCGCGTCGAGGAGGCGCGCCGCTACCTCGACGAGGCGGATGCGGGGTTCTTCGACTAGAGGCGCGCTCATGCGTCCCATTTCGGCGGCACGGCGGGGTTGATCATGCGCTCGCCGCGGTCGAGGGCGCGGATCGCGGCGCGATCCTCGTCGTCGAGCTTCACGCTCAGGGCGCCGAGATTCTCTTCGAGGTTCTCGCGGCGGCTCGAGGCCGGGATGACGATCAGCCCCTCCAGCATCAGGAAGGCGAGGGAGACCTGCGCCGCCGTCGCCCCGTGCTTGCCGCCGATGCGCCGCAGCACCGCGTCGTGCGCGACCTTGCCCTTGGCGAGGGGCATATAGGCCGTGACCGCGATGCCGGCCTCGCCGCAATGGGCGCGCAGCGCGCGGTTCTGGAGATAGGGATGCACCTCGACCTGATCGGCGGCGATCCGCCCCGCGCCGATCAGCGCCTCGGCCCGCTTCAGGAGCGCAATCGGGAAGTTCGAGACGCCGATGAGGCGCGAATAGCCGCGCTCCTGCACCGCGGCAATGTCCTCCACATAGTGCTCGAACGGCACGGCGTCGTTCGGCGAGGGCCAATGTACGAGGGTGAGGTCGATGCGGTCGACGGCGAGGCGGCGCAGGCTCTCCTCGACGCTCGGCAAAAAGGTCTTCCGCGCGAGATTGACGGTCGCCACCTTGGTCGTGATGAAGACGTCCTCCCGCCTGACGCCGCTCTCGCGGATGGCGCGGGCCACGTTCTCCTCGGTGTCGTAGCTCTGCGCCGTGTCGATGTGGCGATAGCCGAGTTCGAGCGCGGTGCGGATGGCGGCAGCGCCCTCCTCGCCGGTGCGGCCGTAGGTGCCGAGGCCGAGCGTCGGGATGCCGTTGAGCGTGTCGGACATGATGATCTCCAGGGCTTTCGCCGGGCGCGGCGTTGCAAATGGCTCGTGCGGGTTCAGCCCTTGGTGGCCCCGGAGGTGAGGCCGCCGATGAAGAGCTTCTGCATGGCGAAGAACAGGATGCAGATCGGCAGGGTCATGATCACCGAAGCGGCCATGACCGCTCCCCAATCCGTGTTGAACTCGGTCGAGAATTCGGCAAGGCCGATCGGCAGCGTCTTCGAGCGGCTGTCGCTGGCGAGGCAGAGCGCGAAGATGAACTCGTTCCAGGTCGTGACGAAGGAATAGATGACGACGGCGACGATCCCGGGCAGCGAGAGAGGCAGGGTGATGCGCATCAGGACGCCGAGGCGCGAGCAGCCGTCGACGATGGCGGATTCCTCGAGTTCGAGCGGAATCGTGCTGAAATAGCCGATCAGCATCCAGACGCTGAGCGGCAGGGTGAGGATGAGATAGACGAGAATCAGCCCGAACCAGGTGTTGATCAGGCCAAGCCAGCTCAGCACGATGTAGAGCGGCACGATGATCGCCGCCGTCGGCATGAGCTGGCCGACGAGGATGAAGGCCTCGAAGAACGGCTTTCCCGTGAAGCGGAAGCGCGCGAAGCCATAGGCCGCGAAGATCGCGAGGGAGAGCGCGATCAGGGTCGAGCCTGCGGAGATGACGACGCTGTTGATGAAGTAGCGCGGGATGTTCGAGACGGTGAGCACGTTCCAGTAGTTCGCGAGCGTCGGCGCCTTCGGAATCCAGGCCGGCGGCACGGTGTAGAGTTCGCCGAGCGTCTTGATCGAGGACAGCACCATCCAGGCGAACGGAAAGATGCCGATCGCGACGAGCAGGCCGACGAACGGATAGACGAAGCGCGGGGAGGAGCCGACCGGGTTCATGTCAGGCAATCTCCCGGCGGCCGAAGGCGCGGATGTAGATCGCGACGAAGACGAGCACGACCGCGAAGAAGAGCACCGACAGGGCCGCCGCCTCGCCGAAGCGGAAGAACTCGAAGCCCTGCTTGTAGATCTGGATCGGCGTGATGAGCGAGCGGTTTGCCGGGCCGCCCTTCGTCATCGCGTAGATGATGGTGATGCCGTTGAGCCCCCAGATCAGGAGGAGCAGCGTGATCGAGGCGAGGATCGGCTGGAGCTGCGGCAAGCATCACGTAGCGGACCTCGTCGAGAAACGTCGCGCCGTCGACGCGGGCCGCCTCGTAGAGGCTCTCCGGGATGGCCTGGAGTCCGGCGAGCACCATCACGGCGACGAAGGGAAACATCTTCCAGACGTTCACCGCGATGAGCGCCGGCAGGACCAGCTCGGGGTCGGTCAGCCAGCCGACCGGCTCGTCGACGAGGCCGATTTCGGACAGGCCGTAATTGATGATCCCGAACTCCGAGTGGAACATCCAGGCCCAGGTCGTCGCCGCGACGATCCCCGGCACGATCCACGGAATGAGCATCAGCGACCGCGCTGCGCCGCGGCCGCGAAAGCGCTGATTGAGCGCGATCCCGGCCGCGGTGCCGATCGAGATCTGGAAGACGATCGAGCCGCCGACGTAGACGATCGTGTTCCAAAGCGCGAGCGTCGTCGCTGGCGCGGCGGCGATCCGCTCGAAATTGCGCATCCCGACATAGCGGCCGGAATCGTCTTGAAAGCTGAGCAGAATCGTGTAGCCGAGCGGAAAGACGATCAGCGCCGCCAGCACGAGGAGCGCCGGCAGCGCGAAGAGGAAGCCTGCATTGCGGGGTCGCCTCGGCAAGGGCTCGCCTTTCCGCCAACGGTCCCGCCGGTGTGCGCCGGCGGGACCGCGCTTGAGCGCTCAGTCGAGCAGCGGCTTGATCTCGGCCGCCGCGTCGTCCATCGCCTTCTGCGGCGTCGCGTCGCCGATCAGCGCCCGCTGCACGTTGTTGAAGTAGATCTGCGTGATCTGCAGCCAGTTCTTGTGCGGCGGCGCCGGCCGGCGCGTAGGGCAGCATCTCCTTGAACGCGGCGAGATCCGGATCGGCGAAGCGCGGCAGGCTCATCGCCGAGACGCGGGCCGGGAAGGTGTCGGTGTAGAAGCCCATGTTCGCAGGCTCGGCGAGGAAGGCGAGGAATTTCTGCGCGCCCTCCTTGTTCTTCGCCGAGGCGGGGATGATGAAGCTCCAGCCGCCGAGGATCGCCGCGGTCTTCTTGCCGTCCGGAGCCGGGATCGGCATGACGCCGATGTCGATGCTCGGGTTCTCCTTCTTGATCGAGGCGAGGTCGAACTGTCCGGACTGGTACTGCGCGACGGTGTCGGCGATGAACAGGCGCCGCATCGCGGTGCCGTCGTTCTGGAGCGTGGAGGGCGGCGACACGCTTCTCCTTCGTGAGGAAGTTCGTGTAGAAGGTGACCGCCGTCGACCGCCGGCTTCTCGGCGATGACGTAGCCTTCTTCATGTCGTCGGAGAGGATCGAGCCGCCGTTCATCCAGATGAAGGGCAGGCTGCGGAAGACGGTGTTGCCGAACTCGCCGCCGCCGGTGATGCCGAAGCCGTATTGCGGCTTGCCGTTCACCGTCTTGGTGAGCTTGCGTCGAGACCTCGACCAGCTCGGTCCAGGTCTTCGGCGGCTTGCGGGATCGAGCCCGGCCTCCTTGAACGCGCCCTTGTTGTAGAAGACCGCGTGCGTCTCGACGCGGTAGGGGATGCCGTAGATCTTGCCGTCTCGTTGCGACAGGTCGAGGGCCGCCTGGACGAAATCGTCCTGGTCGACTTGTTCTTGGCGTAGCACGTCGTCGAGCGGCAGGAGCTGTCCCGGTCGCTGCGATCGGGATGATCCAGCCGTGCTGGATCTCGATGAGGTCCGGCGGCGAGCCCGAGCGCAGGGCGGTCAGCACGCGGTTCTGGCAGGCCGTCCGAGACGGTGATCTCGATCTTGATCTTGATGTCGGGGTTGGCGGCCTCGAACTTCTTCGCCAGCTCCTTGGCGCGCGCCTGGCCCCAGTTCGGGGCCCACCAGACGACGTCTGCTGCGAGGCAGCCGGCCGCCCAGCGAGAATGGCCGCGGCCATGACGGAATGGCCAGGATCGGCTTGATGGTTGCGTGTCATGATCTCCTCCCGTCTTGCTTCGTGTTTGCCCGAATCGGTGCTGGGTCTTCAGGTGATCGAGTGCGAAACGCGGTTGCGTCGCGCGCGGCCGTGCAGGATGGGCCGAGCGCGTCGGCGTTCGGGATCAGCGCGCGCATGTAGCCGATCGCGTAGGCGTGGCCGGCGTGCCACGGCGCCGGGCAGGACGAGCTCCGGCGCGTGGTCGGGGACGAGCACGCCGCAAAGCCCTCGTCGCGCAGGATGCGCACGATCTCGGCCATGTCGACGTCGCCGTCGTCGACGAAGGTCTCGTGATAGTCCGGCACGCGGCCGCGGACGTTGCGGAAATGGACGTAGGCGATCCGGCCCTGGCGCGCGAAGCGCCGGGTCGTCGCGTAGATGTCCGTGTCCGGCATCTCCTGCAGCGAGCCGATGCAGAATTCGAGCGCGTTGGCCGGGCTGTCGACGATGGCGAGCAGCCGATCGTATTTTTCGGCCGCGTTGACGAGCCGCGCGGTGCCGCGCAGGCGCTCGCCGGCGGATCGTCGGGATGCGCGGCAAGCCGGATGCCGGCCTCCTCGGCGACCGGCACGAGCTCGTCGAGGAACCGCTCGAGGCGCTGCCAGAGCTCCGTCTCGGAGACGTAGAGCGGTGGCGCGTCGTCCCGCGCCGGACGGTAGCGCATGTTCCAGACCATGCCGTCCGGAGATCGGCCGTTCGGCATCGAAGGCGCTCATGTCGAAGGCGGCGGTGACGGCGCCGCCGCGGGCGATCGGGCGGCGTCTCCAGCCCCAGACGCCGGCGATCGAGAAATTGTAGCCGATGCACGGAATGCCGGCGCGGCCGGCATCGCGCACGAGGCGCTTCAGGCCCTCCATCTGCTCGTTGCGGCGCGGCCCGTCGAGAAGCACGTCGGACCAGAAGTTCGGCGAGAAATTCTCGAGCGCGGCGATCGCGATGCCGAACTCGCGCAGCATCGCGGCGATGCCCGCCATGTCCTCGTAGGTCCAGAGCGGATCGTCGGAGCAGTCGCCGAGGTCCGGGCCGACCTCGCCCGCGAGATAGCGGGTCGGATCGGCGTTGTGCGCGTAGCGGGTCAGGTGGACGACGACGTCGCGCACGCCGAGCTGCGCGGCAAAGCCCGCGCCGTCGCGGTTGAGCTGGCTGCCGGCGAGGGTGAGCCCGACCCTCATCGCGGCTCTCCCGCGCCGTCGACGACGGGGCGCCGTCGGCGACGCCGCTCGTGTTCATGGCGCCGGTGAAGATCGGCAGGTCGTAGGGCTGCGTAGGGATAGCGCGCGCAGGCCTCCTCGTTGAGCTCGACGCCGAGGCCCGGCGCCGTCGGCACGAGCAGTCGCCGCGCTCGAAGGCGAGCGTCTCGCGCACCAGCTCCTGCCGCCACGGCACGTCGATCATCACCGTCTCGAAGATCGAGAAGTTCGGAATCGCGGCCGCAAGGTGCAGCGTCATCGCGTTCATCACCGGCCCGGTCGGATTGTGCGGCGCGACCGGCAGCAGGCGCGTGTGCGCCAGGCCGGCGATCTTCTTCGTCTCGCAGCAGGCCGCCGACATGGCAGACGTCGGGCTGCAGGATGTCGACCGCCCTCTTGGCGATCAGCTCGAGCGAAGCGCTCCGGCTCGAAATAGCGCTCGCCGGCCGCGATCGGCACCGGGCTCTTGGCGCGCACCTCGGCCAGCGCGTCGATGCTCTCCGGCGGCGTCGGCTCCTCGATCCAGGTCAGGTCGAAGCGCGCGAGCTCCCGGCTCATGGCGATCGCGGTCGGCACGTTGAGGCGGCCGTGCACGTCGAGCATCAGGTCGATGTCCGGACCGACCGCGTCGCGCACCGCCTCGACGATCTCGATCGTGCGCCGGCGCTGGGCGCGGTCCATCTCGAGCCAGGCGTCGTCGAACGGGTCCCATTTCAGCGCGCGGATAGCCCATCGCGACGGCGCGCGCGCGCCTTCGCGGCGTAGTCGTCCGGCGTCTCGGCGCCGAAGAACCAGTGGTTGGCGTAGCACTTGACGCGGTCGCGCTGCTTGCCGCCGAGGAGCTCGTAGACCGGCACGCCGAGCGCCTTGCCCTTGATGTCGAGGAGCGCCGCCTCGATGGCGCCGAGCGCGCTGCGGAACACCGCGCCGGTCCGCCAGTAGGAATCGCGGTGCAGGGTCTCGACGATGGCTCGGTGTCGAACGGGTCGCTCCCGATCAGGACGCGCTCCAGCTCCTCGAGCGCCGCGACGACGGTCTTCGTCCGCCATTCGAGCGTCGCCTCGCCGACGCCGTCGATGCCGTCGTCGGTGTAGAGCTTGACGAAGACGAAGTTCGTCCGCGAGGCGTTGGCGACGAAGATCTTCTGGCCGACGATCTTCATGGCCGGGCCCAGCTCGCATCTGCGCGGTCATGACGCGCGCTCGCTGCAGCCGCTGTGATCGCGGCTCGACCTGCATGCAGTCGGCTCGCCATCTGCATCAGCTCGATGCGGTTGCCGTCCGGGTCCTCGATCCAGGCCTGGCAGTTGTCGTCGGCGCCCATCTTCTTCGGCGGTCAGCGGCACGCCCGCCTTCGAGCTCCGCGACGCACGCGATCGATGTCGTCGACTTCGAGGCAGATGTGGTTGACGCCGTTCGCCTCGCCGCTCCGGCGCGCGGTCGCCGACCGCCTCGGGAAAGACCTCGAGATACTGGTCGTCGGTGATGCGCAGGTAGACGATCCACAGCTTGCCGTCGCGATCGAGCCGGAACATCTCGGGGAAGCCGAGCTTGCCGACGTAGAAGTCGAGCGTGCGGTCGATGTCCTTCACGCGGATGGCGACATGGCCGATCCCCATGATGCTCTTCATGGCGATGTTTCCCGTCCCTGCGGGCGCCCGTTCTTGCCGGCGACGGGGCCCGTCGACGCCGTGAGGCGTTCAGATTTGAACTTCTACGGTTCAGGAATGGATGATAGACGGGGGTTCTCGGCCGTGTCAACGAGGGCGCCGCCGGCAGGTCGCCGCCATGCGAAACGAGACAGACGCCGCGAGCCGGCATCGGATCCCCGTGATCGACCGCATGATGGAGATGCTCGACGTGCTCGCCGGGCGCGCCGCCGGGGCGTCGATCAGCGATCTCGTCGAGGCGATCGCCGTGCCGCGGACGACGATCTACCGCATCCTCAACACCCTGCAGACGCACAACGTCGTGCGCCGCTCGGCGACGGGTTCCTATACCCTCGGTCCGCGCCTCCTCGCGCTCGCCTCGCGGGTCGGAGGCGGCGGCGGCCCGGCCTACGATCTCGTCTCGCTCGCGCTGGCGCATCTCGAACAGCTCTCGGAGACCCTTGGCGAAGGCTGCAAGGTCAGCGTCCTCGACGGCGAGGCATGCGCTGGTGCGTCGCCGCCGTCCAGGGCAAGCGCGAATACGCTCTCACCGTCTGGCCCGGCCAGCGGCTGCCGCTGCATGCCGGCGCGGCGAGCAAGATCCTGCTTGCGCACATGCCGGAAGCCGAGCGCTCGGCCCTCATGCGCAGCGAACTCGCACACTACACGCTTCGGACGATCGTCGACCGCAAGCGCCTGACGCGGGAGCTGGCAAGGGTGCGTCGGCAGGGCTGGGCGCAGGACAAGGGCGAGTATGCGCCGAGCATCCAGGCTTTCGCCGCGCCGATCGTCGATCCCGACGGCCGCATGATCGCGGCTTTGAGCGTGCCGTTCCTGACCGGCGCTTCGCCGGACCGGCAGGAAAAGATCCGGGCGGCGGTGATCGCGGCGGCGGCGGCGATCGGCACCGACGTGCCGCCTTCGGACGAGGCGCTCGCCGGGCGGGCGAGGGCCGGCGCGGACCGCGGCCGGCCAAGAGCGAGCGTGCGATGGCCATCATCTCCTACCTGACGACAATCCGCTTCGGCTTCGGCGAGGTCGCGAACCTGAAGGACGACCTGGCGGAACTCGGCATCCGCAAGCCGCTCGTCGTCGCCGACGCGGGCGTCGTGAAGGCCGGGCTCGTGGAGCGGGTCGTCGCGGCTGTTGCGTCCTTGCGCAGCGCGCCGCTCTTCGAGGAGACGCCGACGAACCCGACCGAGGAGGCCGTCGCCGCCGCGCTCGCGCTCCATCGCGAGGCAGGCTGCGACGGCGTCGTCGCCATCGGCGGCGGCTCGCCGATCGATCTCGCCAAGGGCGTCGCCCTGCTCGCGACGCACGATGGCCCGCTCGAGCGCTACGCCGCGATTCTCGGCGGCGTGCCGCGCATCGGCCCGACGGTGGCGCCGACGATCGCAATTCCGACCACTGCCGGCACCGGCAGCGAGGTCGGCCGCGCCGCGCTGATCACGCTCTCCGACGGCCGCAAGCTCGGCTTCATCTCGCCGCACCTCATCCCCAGGCGCGCGATCTGCGACCCCGAGCTCACCCTCGGCCTGCCGCCGGCGCTCACCGCCGCGACCGGCATGGACGCGATCGCGCATTGCATCGAGACCTCTCTCAGCCCGCGCGACAACCCGCCGGCGGAGGCCATCGCCCTCGACGGGCTTTTTCGCGCGATCGCGAACATCGAACGGGCGGTCGCGAACGGCGCCGACCGCGACGCGCGGGGCGAGATGATGATGGCGGCCCTCGAAGGCGGGCTCACCTTCCAGAAGGGCCTCGGCGCCGTCCACTCCCTGTCGCACGCCCTCGGCGGCCTGAGGGAGCTGCGGCTTCATCACGGCACGCTGAACGCGGTTTTGCTGCCGGCGGTGCTGCGCTACAACCGCCCAGCTGCCGGGCGCAAATACGAGACGCTCTCCTCCGCGATGGGCCTCGGCGCCGGCGGCGATCCCGCCGCGTTCATCGCCACGCTCAACAGCCGCCTCGGCCTGCCGGCGAGCCTGTCGCAGATGGGCGTGCCGCGGCAGGTCCTGCCGGCCATGGCTGCGGCCGCGCTCGCCGACCATTCGACGGCGACCAATCCGCGCCCCCTCGGGCAGGACGATTTCGCCCGTCTCCTCGCCGAATCCTTCTAGATTGCCGCTCCCGGAAAAGGCCCGGCTGAGGTCGCCTTCTTTCGGAGGATGCCCCGGCCGGTTTTGCAGATTGCGACGGCAGGTTCCAAACCGAAAAACGCAATCCCGCAGCGCAATTGACGGCCAAAGATGCCCGTGAGAGTATTTAGTCCAAAGTCGTACAAATAATGAATGTCCATCGCGCCCGGGAGGAAGAAAATGAAGCCACATCGCGCTGTGCTGCCGGCCGTCGCCCTGCTCGTCGCGGGCACCGGCTATTCGTTCGCTCAGGGCCAGACGTTGACCATCGCCACGGTCAACAATGCCGACATGATCATCATGCAGAAGCTCGCTCCCAAGTGGGAGCAGCCCACCGGCAACAAGCTCAACTGGGTGGTGCTCGAGGAAAACGTGCTGCGCCAGCGCGCGACGACCGACATCGCGACCAAGGGCGGTCAGTTCGACATCATCACCATCGGCTCCTACGAGGCGCCGATCTGGGGCAAGCAGAACTGGCTCGTGCCCCTCGACGATCTCGGCGCCGACTACGACTACGCCGACATCATCCCGCTCGGTGAAGAGCGGCCTCTCCGTACGACGGCACAGCTCTACGCGGTGCCGTTCTACGCCGAGAGCTCGTTCACCTTCTACCGCAAGGACCTGTTCGAGAAGGCCGGCCTCACGATGCCGGACAAGCCGACCTACGACCAGATCGCCGAATACGCCGCGAAGCTCACCGACAAGTCGAAGGAGCAATACGGCTTCTGCCAGCGCGGCAAGCCCGGCTGGGGCGAGAACATGGCCTTCGTCGGGCCGATGGTGAACTCCTTCGGCGGGCGCTGGTTCGACGAGAAGTGGGAGCCGCAGCTCACGAGCGCGCCGTGGAAGGCGGCCGTCGCCTACTACGTCAAGAACATGAACGCCTACGGACCCGCCCGGCGCCACGGCGAACGGGCACAACGAGAACCGGGCGCTCTTCGCGACCGGCCACTGCGCGATGTGGGTCGATGCCACCTCGGCCGCGGGCTACATCTATAACCCGAAGGAGAGTCAGGTCGCCGACAAGACCGCCTTCACGGCGGCGCCGATCCAGGTGACGGCGAACGGCTCGGGCTGGTTCTGGGCCTGGTCGCTCGGCATCCCGGCCTCCTCGAAGAAAGTCGACGCGGCGAAGTCGTTCGTGAAATGGGCGACCTCGAAGGACTACATCGCGATGGTCGGCGGCGAGGTCGGCTGGGTTGCCGCGCCTCCCGGCACGCGCAAGTCGACCTACGACAATCCCGAATACGTCAAGGCGGCGCCGTTCGCGAAGGTGGTCTACGAATTCGGTCAAGAACGCGGACATCACGAAGCCGACCAAGGACCCGGTTCCCTATGTCGGCATCCAGTATGTCGCGATCCCCGAGTTCCAGGGCATCGGCACGGTGGTCGGGCAACAGATCGCCGCGGCGCTCGCGGGGCAATCGACCGTCGATCAGGCGCTCGAGACGGCGCAGCGCTCGACGGAGCGTACAATGAAGCAGGCGGGCTATCCGAAATAGGCCGGTCGCGTCAGCCGATCGTCCTGCGGCCGACGGGGAATAGCCCGCCGGCCGTCCCATCGAGCCGTGAGGACTGACAATGGCGAGCACGACCACGGCCGACCGTCCGGCTTCGGGCGGCGCGACGGCGGCAGGCCCCCGCAGCCAGCGCAATGTCAACACCTTGCCCCTCATCGCACCCTCGGTCGTCCTCCTGTTCCTGTGGATGATCGTGCCGCTGGCGATGACCCTGTGGTTCTCGTTCCAATATTACAATCTGCTCGATCCTTCCGTCGGCGGTTTCGCCGGCTTCGACAACTACACCTACCTTTTGACCGACCCGTCCCTGTGGACGGCAATGGCGAACACCCTCTTCCTCGTCTTCTGGGTGCTGGCGATCACGGTCGGTCTCGGGACGCTCCTCGCGGTGCTGTTCGACCAGGAATTCTACGGCCGCGGCGTCGCGCGCCTGTTCGCGATCGCGCCGTTCTTCGTCATGCCGACGGTGAGCGCGCTGATCTGGAAGAACATGCTGATGCACCCGGTGAACGGGCTGTTCGCCTTCTTCGCGCGCTCCCTCGGCCTGCCGCCGATCGACTTCTTCGGCAACCTGCCCTTGACCTCCGTCATCATCATTGTCGCCTGGCAATGGCTGCCCTTCGCGCTCCTGATCCTGCTCACCGCCATCCAGTCCCTCGACAGCGAGCAGAAGGAAGCCGCGCGCATGGACGGCGCCGGGCCGTTCTCGATGTTCTTCTTCATCATCCTGCCGCATCTCGGACGCGCCATCAGCGTCGTCATCATGATCGAGACGATCTTCCTGCTCTCGGTCTTCGCCGAGATCTACGTCACGACCTCCGGCGGACCCGGCCTCGCCTCGACGAACCTCGCCTTCCTCATCTATCTGCGCGCCCTGCGCGAATACGACATCGGCGGCGCTTCCGCCGGCGGCGTGATCGCGGTGATCCTGGCGAACATCGTCGCCGTCTTCCTGGTGCGGTCGATCGCCAAGAACATCGCCGACTGAAGGGCCAGCCATGCACCCGAAGACCCGCGAAAAGCTCATCCTCACCGTCGTCGGCTGGGTCGTCGCCGCGATCATCTTCTTTCCGATCTTCTGGATGGTCCTGACGAGCTTCAAGACCGAGGTCGAGGCCGTCGCGACGCCGCCGAAGCTGTTCTTCCAGCCGACTCTCGAGAACTACATCACCGTCCGCGAACGCGCCGACTATGTCCATTTCGCCCTGAACAGCGTCATCATCTCCGTCGGCGCGACGCTTCTTGCGACCATCATCGCCGTGCCCGCGGGCTACGCCATGGCCTTCTTCCCGGGCAAGCGGACCAAGGACCTGCTGCTCTGGATGCTGTCGACGAAGATGATGCCGGCCGTCGGCGTGCTGATCCCGATCTATCTTTTGTTCCGCGACACCGGCGCCATCGATACCCGCTGGGGCCTCATCGTCGTCTACACGCTGATGAACCTGCCGATCGTCGTCTGGATGCTCTATACCTTCTTCAAGGAGGTGCCGAAGGACATCCTCGAGGCCGGGCGCATGGACGGCGCGAAGCCGAAGCAGGAGGTCTGGATGCTGCTCCTGCCGCTGTCGCTGCCCGGCATCGCTTCGACCGCACTGCTCTCCATCATCCTGTGCTGGAACGAGGCCTTCTGGTCCCTCAACCTCACCACCTCCAACGCCGCGCCGCTGACGACCTTCATCGCCTCCTTCTCGGCGCCGGAAGGGCTGTTCTGGGCGAAGCTCTCCGCCGCCTCGACGGTGGCGATCGCGCCGATCCTCGTCTTCGGCTGGCTGAGCCAGCGCCAGCTTGTGCGCGGCCTCACCTTCGGCGCCGTCAAGTAATCGGGAGTTCCGCCATGGCCACCGTCACCCTCAAGAACGTCGAGAAGAGCTACGGCGCCGTGCATGTCATCAAGGGGGTCGACCTGTCGATCGAAGATCGCGAGTTCTGCGTCTTCGTCGGCCCGTCGGGCTGCGGCAAGTCCACGCTTCTGCGCATGATCGCAGGTCTCGAGGAGATCTCCTCGGGCGATCTGATGATCGACGGCCAGCGCGTCAACGACGTGCCGCCCTCCGATCGCGGCCTCGCGATGGTGTTCCAGTCCTACGCGCTCTATCCGCATATGTCCGTCGCCGACAACATGGGCTTTTCGCTCCGGCTCGCCGGCGCCTCGAAGGACGAGCGCCGCGCCAAGGTCGAGGAGGCGGCGCGGGTGCTGCACCTCGACAAGCTGCTCGAGCGCAAGCCGAAGGAGCTTTCGGGCGGCCAGCGCCAGCGCGTCGCCATCGGCCGCGCCATCGTGCGAAAGCCGAGGGTCTTCCTCTTCGACGAGCCGCTCTCGAACCTCGACGCGGCGCTCCGCGTGCAGATGCGCATCGAGCTCGCGCGCCTCCACGACGAGCTTGCCGCGACGATGATCTACGTCACGCACGACCAGATCGAGGCGATGACGATGGCCGACAAGATCGTCGTCCTGCAGGGCGGCATCGTCGAGCAGGCCGGCTCGCCTCTCGAGCTCTACCACCATCCGCACAACCTGTTCGTCGCCGGCTTCATCGGCAGCCCGAAGATGAACTTCATGCCGGCGACGGTGAAGGGCGCCGACGAGAGCGGCACGATGGTGCAGCTTCAAAGCGGCGCGAGCCTCAACGTCGCCGTCAAGCCCGGCCGCCAGAAGCCCGGCGACAAGGTCACCCTTGGCGTTCGCCCCGAGCACATGCGGCCGGCGGCGTCGGGCGAGGTTTCCGGCGAGGTGATGGTGGTCGAGCGGCTTGGCGGGGAGACCTTCCTGTACACGCAGCTCGAGGACGGCGCGATGATCATCATCCAGGCCGACGGCGAGATCCCGACCGGCGTGCACGATCGCATCACCGTCAAGCTCGATCCCGCGACCTGCCATCTCTTCGGCGGCGACGGCCTCGCCTTCGAGCGCACCCAGCGCCATCCACTCGCGAATCTGCGCCGCCTCCCGACCCGCAAGGTGGGCGCCAAGCCGAGCTGACGCGGGCGGGGGCGCCATGGCCTCAACGCGTTACGACTACATCGTGGTCGGCGGCGGCAGCGCCGGCTGCGTTGTCGCGAGCCGGCTCGTCACGGAGCAGCGGCGCCCGCGTGCTCCTCGTCGAGGCAGGCCCGCGCCGGTCGAGCCCGATCCTCGGCATGCCGGCGGGCTACATGAAGTATCTCGCCCGCGACACCTATCTGACGATGCACCGCGTCGCGCCGCAGCCGCAGCTCGACGGCCGCGCTCCGATCGTCCCGCAGGCGAAGGTGCTGGGCGGCGGCAGCGCCGTGAACGCGATGGTCTATATCCGCGGCGAGGCGCAGGATTACGACGATTGGGACGAGGCGCTCGGCGGCGCCGGCTGGAGCTACGCCGACCTGCTGCCGCACTTCATCAAGCAGGAGGGCAACGACCATCTCGGCCCGCCCTTGCACGGCGTCGACGGCCCGCTGAAGGTCTCGCATCTCGGCCAGCACTGCGCGATGAGCCGCGCCTTCGTGCAGGCGCTCCAGGCGCGCGGCGTGCCCTACACGCCCGACTTCAACGGCGTCGCGCAAGCTGGCGTCGGCTTCCTGCAGCACACGATCGATTGGACGAAGCGGCGCCGCTGCAACGCCGTCGACGCCTTCCTCGGGCCGGTGCTATCCAACGGCCGGCTGACGCTTATGACCGACGCGACCGCGACGCGGATCCGGATCGAGAACGGCCGCGCCGTCGGCATCGACCTGCGCGGCCGCGACGGCGCCGCGAGCGCCTTCGCCGACGGAGAGGTGATTCTCGCGGCGGGGACCTACGCCTCGCCGAAGCTGCTCATGCTCTCCGGCATCGGGCCGGCGGACGAGCTTTCGCAGCATGGCATCGCCGTCGCCGCCGACCTGCAGGGCGTCGGCAAGAACCTGCAGGACCATCACGAGGCGCCGATCGTCGCCGCGACGAACGGCGCCTACGGCTATTTCGGCCAGGACCGCGGCCTCGCCATGCTCGGGCACGGGCTGCAATATCTGCTCTTCAAGTCCGGCGCGGTCACGACGACGGGCGTCGAGGCCTGCGCCTTCATCGATCCCGACGGCGGCGAGCGCCCGACGATCCAGCTCTATTGCGTGCCGAGCGTTTATCTCGACCGCGACGTGCTCGGCCTTGCACCGACGCACGGCGTCACGCTCAATCCGTGCCTTCTGCGCCCCAAGGCGCGCGGCTCGGTGCGTCTTGCCTCCGCCGACCCGTTCGCGCCGCCGCTGATCGATCCGCGCTTCTTCGGCCGATCCGGACGACCTGCGATTGACGATCGCCGGCCTGCGCTACGCCCGCGAGGTGTTGGCAACGAAGCCCGTGCGAGACATGATCGCGAAGGAATTGTTGCCGGGACCCACGACCGTGTCGGATGCCGATTTCGCCGCCCATTGCCGACGCACGACGAAGACCAACTATCATCCCGTCGGCACCTGCCGGATGGGCCGCGCCTCCGATCCCGAGGCCGTCGTGACGCCGGATCTCAAGGTGCGCGGCGTCGACGGGCTGCGCGTCGTCGACGCCTCGATCATGCCGTCGATTCCGAGCGGCAACACCAACGCGCCGGTGCTTGCCATCGCCGACAAGGCGGCCAACCTCGTCATGAGCATCGGCTCCTTCGCCGTGCAATCCGACCGCCCCCTTCGCAAACGGGTCCCGACATGAGCCAGCCCTTGAATCTTGCGAGCCTCGGCTCCCTGCCGTCCGCCGTCGCCAAGCCGCGCTACGGCCGTGACGCGCTGCGCGCCGGAATCCTGCATATCGGCGTCGGCAATTTTCATCGTGCGCATCAGGCGGTCTATCTCGACGACCTCTTCAACGCCGGCAAGAATCGCGACTTTGCGCTCCTCGGCGCCGGTCTGAGGCCCGGCGACGCGGCCATGCGCCGCGCCCTCGAGCCGCAGGATTGGCTGACCACCGTCGTCGAGCTTGAGCCCGGCGCCAACGCCGCGCGCATCTGCGCTTCCATGGCGGGTTTCCTGCCGATCGGCGAGGACGCGCGCGCGATCGTCGCGGCTCTCGATGATCCGGCCCTCCGGATCGTCTCGCTGACGATTACCGAGGGTGGCTACTGCATCGATCCTGCGACCGGTACCTTCAATCCCGAGCATCCGGAGATCCGCTACGACGCGGCGCATCTCGACGCGCCGAAAGGCGTCTTCGGCGTCCTCGTCGCGGCGCTCAAGCGCCGCCGGGCGCGCGGCGCGCTGCCCTTCACCGTCATGTCCTGCGACAACATTCCCGGCAACGGGCACGTAACGCAGGATGCGGTGACCGGCCTTGCCGATCTCGTCGACCGGGACCTCGGCGCCTATGTTCGCAACGAGGTCGCGTTCCCGAACAGCATGGTCGACCGCATCACCCCGGCGACGACGGACCGCGAGCGCGCGATGCTGAAGGAGCGTTTCGGCATCGAGGACAACTGGCCCGTCTTCTGCGAGCCGTTTCGGCAATGGGTTCTGGAGGACCATTTCACCGCCGGGCGCCCCGCGCTCGAGGATGTCGGCGTCACCTTCACGCCGGAGGTTGCGGCCTTCGAACTGATGAAGCTGCGCATTCTCAACGGCGGCCACGCGACCATCGCCTATCCCGCGGCGCTGTTGGGCATCCACTTCGTCTCCGATGCGATGGCCGACCCGCATGTGCGCGGCTTTCTCGACAAGCTGGAGACGGAAGAGATCGTGCCCTGCGTGCCGCCGGTGCCAGGCGTCGATCTTGGCGAATACTACAAGCTCATCGCGCGGCGCTTCTCGAATCCGGAGGTCGGAGACACCATCCCGCGCCTGTGCCTCGACGGCTCCAACCGGCAGCCGAAATTCATCCTTCCGTCGACCCGGGATCGCCTGAAGGAGGGGCGGGACGTCACCGGCCTCGCCCTCGAATCGGCCCTGTGGTGCCGCTATTGCGCCGGCACGGCCGACGACGGCACGCCGATCGAGCTTCAGGACGAGAACGCAACCCGCCTCAGCACCGCGGCGCGCGGGGCCCGCAACGATCCGGCCGTGTTCCTCGGGTTGCGCGACATCTTCGGGGACGTCGCCGACGCGCCCGCCTTCCGGACACCCTTCGCGAGCGCGCTGCAGAGTCTCTGGCGCGACGGCACGAGGCCCACGCTTCAGCGCTATCTGAACGGCGGA
The DNA here is from genome assembly GCA_963754975.1 of uncultured Alphaproteobacteria bacterium. Classification (GTDB taxonomy): domain Bacteria; phylum Pseudomonadota; class Alphaproteobacteria; order Rhizobiales; family Beijerinckiaceae; genus Microvirga. Next base: position 142,180 of record CAVWII010000009.1, read on the forward strand.
CCCGCTTAAGGCGCGCGGCGGATGTATCTCGGCATCGATCTCGGAACGTCGGGCGTCAAGGCGATCCTCGTCGACGAGGATCGCGCCCTCGTCGGCGAGGCTTCGGCGCCGCTCACGCTGTCCCGCCCGCGCCCGTTGTGGTCCGAGCAGAACCCCGACGATTGGTGGCGCGCGACACAGAACGCGGTGCGCGCGCTGTCGTCGGGAAGCCGGCTCGATGCGGTCGCCGGGATCGGCTTGTCCGGGCAGATGCACGGCGCCGTGCTGCTCGACCGGAGCGATGCGGTGCTGCGTCCGGCGATCCTGTGGAACGACGGCCGCGCCGGCGCCGCCTGCGCCGAGCTCGAGCGCCGCGAACCGGACAGCCGCCGCATCACCGGCAACCTCGCGATGCCCGGCTTTACGGCGCCGAAGCTGATCTGGGTCGCGCAGCACGAGCCCGACCTGTTTTCGCGCACCGCGCGGGTGCTGCTGCCGAAAGACTGGATCAGGCTAAGATTGACGGGCGAAGCCGTCAGCGAACCGTCAGACGCTGCGGGCACGCTTTGGCTCGACGTCGCGCGGCGGGCCTGGTCGCCCGCCATGCTAGCCGCGACCGGGCTCGACGAACGGCACATGCCGCGCCTCGTCGAGGGATCGGAGGTATCCGGCCGGCTTTCCGCGAAGGCGGCCGAAGCGCTCGGACTGAAAGCCGGAATCCCGGTCGCCGGGGGAGGGGGCGACAATGCGGCCGGCGCCGTCGGCATCGGCGTCGTGCATCCGGGCTCGGCGTTTCTTTCGCTCGGGACATCGGGCGTCATCTTCGTCGCGGATGAGACGCTGAAGACCGATCCGGAACGGGCGGTGCACGCCTTCTGCCATTGCCTGCCGGATCTGTGGCACCGGATGGCGGTGATCCTGTCCGCCGCGAGCGCGCTCACCTTCGCGACGCGTCTTTGCGGCGCCGCCGACGAAGCCGCGCTTCTCGCCGAGGTCGAGGCCGCCGGCATCGCGGCGCCGGCGCAGAGCCGGCTCGTCTTTCTGCCCTATCTTTCGGGCGAGCGGACGCCGCACAACAATCCGAACGCCGCAGGCGTCATCTTCGGCCTCGACGGCACGGCGACCCGCGCCGATCTCGGCCGGGCCGTTCTCGAAGGCGTCGCGTTCGCCCTCGCCGATGGCCTGCGAGCGCTCGAAGCGGGCGGCGGTCCAATCGAGAGCCTGTCCGTCATCGGCGGCGGCGCCCGCTCGAAGCTGTGGGGCCGCATCCTCGCCTCCGCTTTGGGACGGCCCTTGAAGTACCACGCGCGGCGGCGAGGTCGGCCCCGCGCTCGGCGCGGCGCGGCTCGCCTGGCTCGCCAGCGGCGGCGTCAGCCTCGGCGAAGCCTGCCCGCCGCCGCCGCTCGCCTACGTCGTCGAGCCGGAAGCCGATCTCGCCGAGAGCCTCGAGCCGCGGCGCGCGCTCTTCAAGCGACTCTACGGCGACTTGACGTCCGCCTTCGCGGAGTCGCTCCACTGAAAGAACCTTGCATCCGCATCTTCGAACACCGGGCGTTTCGCGCCCGTTGCGGAGGAGGGTAGGGAGGCCTGTCGCGGTTCCCGCGCCGTCCCGCGAACCTTCACACCCGCGGCATCTCGATCTGCACCTTTACCGAGGCCGGCGGCATCTTCTTGGCGAAATCGAAGGCCTCGACGCTCTCCGCGAAGGCGAAGCGGTCGGTGATCAAGGGCTTCACGTCGATCTTGCCCGAGGCGAGCATCGCCACCGCGCGCGGATAGACGTGCGCGTAGCGAAAGACATTCTGCACCACCGCTTCCTTCACCTGCGCCTTGCTGACGTCGTAGGCAAACGGCTCCAGGGGGATGCCGACGAGGGACACCTTGCCGCCCGGGCAGACGAGGTCGAACATCTCCGCGGCCGCAGGCGCGTAGCCCGAGCATTCGAAGATCACGTCGGCGCCCCAGCCGTCGCTCTCGCGGCGGACGATGTCGGCGAGCCTTTCGCTGCGGACATCGACCGGTCGCACGGGACCGAGCGTCCTCGCGAGCGCGAGCTTCGGCTCGTGCACGTCGCTGACAATGACGCGCGCGCAACCCGCCGCGAGCGCCGCGAGCACGGTGACGAGGCCGATCGGCCCGGCTCCGATGACGACGGCGAGGTCCCCCGGTTGCACCTGCGCCTTCGTCGCCGCGTGCACGCCGACGGCCAGCGGCTCGACCATCGCGCCTTCGGCGTAGCTGACATGGTCCGGCAGCTTGAAGGTGAAGTCGGCGGGATGGACGACGGTCGGGCGCAGAATGCCATGCACCGGCGGCGTCGCCCAGAACCGCACCGCCGGGTCGAGGTTGTAGCGGCCGAGGCGCGTCGCCCGGCTCGCCGGATCGGGAATGCCCGGCTCCATGCAGACCCGGTCCCCCGTCTTGAACTCCGTCACCTCGGCGCCGACCTCGACGACCTCGCCCGCCGCCTCGTGCCCGAGCACCATCGGCTCGCGCACCACGAACGGCCCGATGGCGCCGTGCGTATAGTAATGCACGTCGCTGCCGCAGACCCCGACCGTCCGCAGGGCGATGCGGACGTCCCGGGGCCCGAGCCTTTCATCCACGGGGAAATCGCGCAGGCGGATCTCATCCTTGCGTTCGAGCACGAGCGCTTTCATGGCGCGATTCCTCCCGGCGGTCCTTTTACGCCCGCCGGCCCGCTACTGGAACAGCTTCAGGTCGATCGATTCGCCCATCGCCTTGTAGCCGGCATCGTTCGGGTGCAGGTGATCGCCGCTGTCGTAGGCGGGCAGGATGCTCGCGGGGCGGGCCGGATCGGCGACGGCGCGCTCGAAATCGATGATGCCGTCGAAGGCCCCGCCGGTGCGGATCCAGTCGTTGACGGCCTTGCGCTTCGCCTCCTTGTCCGGCGTGTAATAGCCCTGGTTCGCGGCGCCCGCGAAGGCGTTCTCGAAGGGCGTCAGCGGACTTGCGATGACGCGGATGCCGCGCAGATGCGCCCGGTCGATCATCTGCTTGTAGCCGGCGACGATCTCGTCCGCCGTGCGGTAGATGCCGCTCGGCTCGATCGCCGTCCCGGGCCAGCCGATGTCGTTGATGCCGAGCATGATCACGACATGGGTGACGCCCGGATGGCTCAGCACGTCGCGCTCGAACCGCGCGAGCCCGCTGACGCCGGCGCCGTCGCTGAGGACCCGGTTGCCGCTGATGCCCTGGTTCAAGACCGCGATCTGCGCGCCGGAATCGCGCAGGCGCCGCGCCAGGATGTCGGGCCAGCGGTTGTTCGCGTTGACGGTGGAATTCGTCCCGTCGGTGATCGAATTGCCGAATGTGACGATCGCCTTGGCCGGAGCCGTCGGCTCGACCATGACGCCCGCGAGGAAGAAGCGGTTCGCGACCTTGTCGACGGCTGGAAACTCCGACTTGCCGGTGAAGTCGCCCGCCGAGGAAATGAAGGCGGTCTGGAGACCGACCTGATGGACGGTGTTGAGGTCCGTCGCCGCCGGAAGGAACAGGCTCACCGCGAGGTCCGAAAGCGGCGGCACCGATAGGTCGACCGGATCGCTCAGGGCTGGCGCCCCGGGAATGAGGACGACCGATTTCGAGCCCCCGAACGTCAGCGGACGCGGTCCCCCGGCCTGGATGTCCGAGCCCTCGCCGGCAAGCCCGACGCTCGCGGCGCCGATCAGAACCGGCTTGGTGCCGAACTCGTTCGAGAGGCGGATGCGGACCTTGCTGCCGCCGATGCTGACCCGGACGATCTGCCGGACCGTCTGGTTCGTGAAGCTCGCCGGCATCACCCCGCGCGGGGGCTGCTGGCTCGCGGTCCAGGTGGCGATCCAGGGCGCCGTCTGCGCGACGGCCGCAAGCGGAGCCGCGCACAGCGCGAGGGCGGCGAGGAGCGGCGCCACGCGTCGCGTGGCGGACGAAATCGATCGGCGTTCGAAATTCATGCGTTTCTCCCAATGACGGCTTGTCGGCCGGGCTCGCCGGCGGCCGGATTGTTGAGGCTCCGAGGGCGGCTTGCAACCGCTGCGCTCGAGGATCGGCCCGCTTCGCCCTCAATCGAGGGCAGCCTTGCACGCATGGGGACCGTTCGCTCGCACTTGCCGCGGAGGCGTCCCCCCGTATGGTGGAGCATATCGTCGGAAAAGGCAGGCCGCCATGCGCATCGACATCGTTCCCGACAAGGCGACCCTCGGCGTTCGCGCCGCTGCCCAGGGCGCGCAAGCGATCCGGGCCGCCCTCGCGGTGCGCGGCGAGTGCACCATCGTCGTCGCGACGGGCGCGAGCCAGTTCGAGATGCTCGACGCGCTCGTGACGGAACCGGGCATCGGCTGGTCCGGCGTGACCGCCTTTCACCTCGACGAATATGTCGGGGTCCCGGCCACGCACGGCGCAAGCTTCCGAAAGTATCTTCGGGAGCGCTTCGTCGACCGGTTGCCGCGGTTGCGGGCCTTCGTTCCCGTGAACGGCGACGCGGCGGACCTTCGCGGCGAGGTCGATCGCCTGAACGGGCTCCTCCGCGGCCGAACGGTCGATGTCTGCTTTGCGGGGATCGGCGAGAACTGCCATCTCGCCTTCAACGATCCTCCCGCCGATTTCTCGACCGAGGAGCCCTACATCGTCGTCACCCTCGACGAGGCCTGCCGGCGCCAGCAGATGGGGGAGGGCTGGTTTGCGAGCCTCGAAGCCGTGCCGGAGACGGCCATCTCGATGAGCATCCGCCAGATCGTGAAGAGCCGCGCGCTCGTCCTCTCCGTGCCCGACGAGCGAAAGGCGAAGGCGGTCAAGGCGGCGGTGGAAGGACCCGTCTCGCCGGACTTTCCGGCCTCGATCGTGCAGCAGCACGGCGATTGCACGCTCTACCTCGACCCGCCTTCCGCGTCGCTGCTGACGCGCTCGCGGGCGGCCTGAGGCGCGCCATGCGCACGGCCGGCCTTTTCGATCTTCAGGTGAACGGCTTCGCCGGAGTCGACTTCAACGCGGAGAGCATCGACGTCGCGGCGCTCGACCATGCTCTCGAGGCCATGCTTGCCACGGGCGTCACCGCCTGCCTGCCGACCCTGATCACGGCGACGGCCGATGCGCTCGCGGCGCGATTTGCCGCCCTCGATCGGGCCGTTGCGGCGAGCCGCCTCGGCCGGGCCATGGTCCCGGGCTATCACCTCGAAGGGCCGTTCCTCAACGCGGCGGACGGCTATGCCGGTTGCCATCCGCCGCAGGCCATGGCCGCGCCGGACGAGGCCCTCGTCGCGCGCCTCGCCGCCGGCCTGTCGCGTCCGATTCTCCTCGTCACCGTCGCACCCGAACTGCCCGGCGGGCCGCGCTTCGTCCGCGCCATGCGCGAGGCCGGCCGCATCGTCGCGGTAGGCCATTCCGCAGCCGATTTTTCGACCGTCGCCGCGGCGGCCGCGGCGGGGGCCAGCCTGTCGACGCATCTCGGCAATGGCCTGCCCCAGCTTCTGCCGAAGCTCGACAACACGCTGTTCGCGCAGCTCGGCGAGGACCGGCTCGCCGCCTCCTTCATCGCCGACGGCATCCATCTGCCGCCGCAGGCCCTCAAGAGCCTCATCCGGGCGAAGGGTTTCGAACGCTCGCTCCTCGTCACGGACGCCGTCGCGGCCGCCGCCGCGCCTCCCGGGCGCTATCCCTTCGCGGACATGGAGGTCGAACACGCGGCCGATGGTTCCGTCCGCGTGCCGGGCGGCCGTTCGCTTGCCGGCTCCGCCCTCACGATGGACCGGGCCGTCCGCAATCTCGTCGCCTGGGGCATCGCGACGGCCGTCGAGGCGGTTGCGATGGCGTCCGATCGCCCGCGCGCGCTTCTTGCGCCGGCCTTGACCGCATTCGCGGTCCGTATCGAGGAAGGCGCCGTGGACTGGTCGCCGGATTTGCACGTCCGCCGTGTTGGCGTCGGCGGCATCGAGCGTCACTATGACGGGGAACGCGCTTCGGCGTAACGAAAAGGGGAGACGGGCAATGAAAGATGAAGGTCCGAAGGTCAATCGGCGTGGGATTCTCGGCGGCGCGGCGGGTCTGGCCGCGCTCGCCGCAACCGGCGCGCGGGCGCAGCAGGGGCCGGCTTTGCCGAATTCGCCCGTCGCCCTCAACGTGATCGATGTCGGCGGCGCGCTGGCCCTGATGCAGAAGGCGTTCGAGACCTATCGCGCCGCGAACCCGCAACGCGTCTCCCGCATCGCCTACGTGAAGGCTCCGGCGCCGGAACTCGCCGGCAAGATCAAGGCGCAGCAGGATGCCGGGCGGATCGACCTCGACCTCGTCCTCACCGGCAGCGACGGCCTCGCCGCCGGCCTCGACCAGAATCTCTGGCTGAAGCTCCTGCCGACCTTCGCCGACCGCTTTCCGGGCCTCGAGGAGAATTACGAGCCGGCGGCCCTCAACCTGCACAAGGCTCAGGGCCAGGGCTTCGGCGTCGTGATCAACTACTATCCTTCGGGGCCGCTGATCGAATACGCGCCGGAGCGGGTGAAGGCTCCGCCCGCCTCGGCGGAGGAGCTTCTCGCCTGGGCGAAGGCCAATCCGAAACGCTTCATGTATGCGCGGCCGGCGAATTCGGGACCGGGCCGCACCTTCATGATGGGGCTGCCCTACATCCTCGGCGACAAGGATCCGAAGGATCCCGTCAACGGCTGGGAGAAGACCTGGGCCTATCTCGCCGAACTCAACCCGGCCATCGAGTACTACCCGACCGGCACCGGCGCGACGATGAAGGAGTTCGGCGAAGGCTCCCGCGACATCATCATCTCGACCACCGGCTGGGACATCAATCCGCGCGCCCTCGGCATCGTGCCGAAGGAAGCGAAGATCGGTACGCTAAAAGGGTTCCATTGGGTCTCGGATGCGTTCTTCATGGTCGTGCCGAAGGGCGTCTCCGACGACAAGCTCGCCGTGCTCCTCGACCTGATGAAGCACCTCCTGACGCCGCAGAGCCAAGCTTTCTCCTACGACGAAGGCTATCTCTATCCGGGGCCTGCGGTGAAGAACGTGCCGATTTCCATGGCGCCGAAGGAGAGCCAGGACATCATCCGGGAGTTCGGCCGGCCGGAATATGCTCAGCTTATCGCCGGCAACCCGATCGAGCTTCCCCTCACTCCCGACAAGATGGTGATCGCCTTCCGGCGCTGGGACGAGGAGATCGGCTCGAAGAAGAAGAGCTGATCGGGGCCTCAGCCCCGCTGGGAGTCGGCGGCTTCCTGCGTGCGGTCGAGCTGGGCAAGGACCCAGCGCCGGGCGCGGGAGGTCCGCGGCCTCTGCGGAACGTTGATGGTGACGCGGCGCCCGGTGCGCGGATCGAGAACGGTCAGGGTCATGGCGATGGCCTCCTCCGAGGCATTCGCAACGATAACGCCGGAGTGGCCCTTCCAGGTGTGACCCGAACCACGCACCGGCACACAAATCTAAAACCGCCCGGAGGCGTCCGCCCTCGTCAGCCGGGGCTTGACGCCCTCGCTTCCGCCGGCCGGCTCAGGGCATCTGCGAAGTGGCAGGCCGAGGGCCACTCGCCGCCGCGCGGCTCCAGGGCCGGCGCGGAGCGGCGGCAGACCGGCTCGGCGATGCGGGCAGCGCGGGTGGAAGGTGCAGCCCGGCGGCGGCGCGAGGGGGCTCGGCAATTCGCCGCGCACCGCAGCGGCGTCGCGCGCGGCGGCCGGGCACGAGGCGCGGCACGGCTGTGAGGAGCGCGCGCGCGTGTAGGGGTGCCGCGGGGCGCCGAAGATCGCGTCGGTCGGGCCGATCTCGACGATGCGGCCGAGATACATGACGGCGATGCGGTGCGCGATGTGGCGCACGAGGCGCAGGTCGTGCGTGATGAAGACGAGCGTGAGCCCGAGCTCGTTCTGCAATTCGAGGAGCAGGTTGACGATCTGCGCCTGCACCGAGACGTCGAGGGCGGAGACCGGCTCGTCGGCGATGATGACCTGCGGCTCGACCGCGAGCGCCCGCGCGATGCCGATGCGCTGGCGCTGCCCGCCGGAGAACTCGTGCGGGTAGCGGTCCGCCGCGTCGCGCGGCAGATGGACGAGATCGAGCAGGCGCTCGACGCGCGCGCCGATGCGGTCCGGCGGCACGACGCGGTGCACGGCGAGCGCCTCGGCGAGGCAATCGCGCACCCGCAGGCGCGGATTGAGCGAGCCGTAGGGGTCCTGAAAGACCATCTGGACGCGGCGGTTGTAGGCGCGCCGCCCTCGGCCGTTCGAGGGAGAGCACGTCGCGCTCCTCGAAGCGCAGGGTGCCGCGATCCGGCTCGTAGAGCCGCACGAGGCAGCGGGCGAGAGTCGACTTGCCGCAGCCCGATTCGCCCACGATGCCGAGCGTCTCGCCGCGATTGACGATCGAAGCTGACATCCTCGACCGCATGCAGGAGCCGCTGCGGCGCGCGCGCGGATCGTATCGAGCCACGTGCGGTTGCAGAGCGAAGGCCTTCGAGAGGTGCTCCGCCCGCAGCAGCACGTCGGACGGCGCGCTCATGCGGCCATGCTCCGGCGCGGCAGCCGGTCCTCGGCGAAGCAGGCGGCGGCGTGATCGGGGCCGACCGGGCCTGAGCGGTGGCCGCGCGTGGCAGGCCTCCTCGACGAAGCCGCAGCGCGGCAGGAATGGGCAGCCGCGGATCGGCCGGTCGAGGCGTGGCGGCTGCCCGGGGATCGGCTGCAGAGGATGCGCGGACGGCGCCGCCGTCCGGCATCGAGTTCAGGAGCGCCTGGGTGTAGGCATGGCGCGGGTGGGCGAAGATCGCGTCGACCGGGCCGGTCTCGACGATCCGGCCCGCATACATGACCGCGACGCGATCGCAGGTCTCCGCGACGACGCCGAGATCGTGCGTGACGAGCACCATCGCCATGCCGAGCTCGTCGACGAGGCCGCAGGAGCAGCTTCAGGATCTGATCCTGGATCGTGACGTCGAGCGCCGTCGTCGGCTCGTCCGCGAGGAGGAGCTTCGGCTCGCCGGCGAGCGCGATCGCGATCATCGCGCGCTGGCGCATGCCGCCGGAAAACTCGTGCGGATAGTTCGTCGAGCCGCGCCGCCGCGGAGGGAATGCCGACGAGGTCGAGAAGCTCGACGGCGCGCGGCGCCGGCGCGCCTTCCGGCTCGAGTGCCGTATGCGCGACGAGCGCTCTCGTCGATCTGCAGCGCCGATCGTCAGGACGGGATTGAGCGCCGTCATCGGCTCCTGGAAGATCATCGCGATCTCGGCGCCGCGGACGGCTCGCAGGCGCGCGGGCGATGCGCGCAGAGGTCCTCGCCGCGCCAGAGACGCGGCCACGGACATGCGCGTTGGCGTGCAGGATGCGGGCGATCGGCGCGCAGCGTGACGCTCTTGCCCGGATCCCGACTCGCCGACGAGACCCAGGATCTCGCCCGGCCGCACGTCGAGATCGACGCCATCGACGGCCCGCAGCGCGCCGCGCGCGGTCTCGAAGGTGACGTGAGGTCGCTGCACGCGAAGGAGCGGTTCGACGGGCGAGCATCATCGCTTCACGTCGAGGAGATCGGCGAGGCCGTCGCCGGTGAGGCTGAAGCCGAGGCCGCAGACGCACGACCGCGAGGCCCGGGAAGAAGCATCATCCACGGGGCCTGCGTGAAGAAGTTCTTGCCGTCGGCGACGAGCACGCCCCACTCGGCGGTCGGCGGCTGCGCGCCGAGCCCGAGATAGCCGAGGCTCGATCCGAGCAGGATGGCGAGCGCCATGTCGGTCACCCAGTAGACGAGGACGGGCGGATCGCGTTCGGCAGGATGTGACGGAACAGGATCCGCGGCGTCGCCGTAGCCGAGGACGCGGGCGGCGGCGACGTAGTCGCTGCGGCGCTGCACGAGCACCTCGGCGCGCATCAGTCGCGCATAGAACACCCAGCCGACGATGCCGATGGCGATGTACATGTTGATGAGGCCGGGGCCGAGCACCGCGACGATGGCGATGACGAGGACGAGGAACGGGAAACGTGACGACGAGATCGACGATGCCGTCCGAAGATCGCGTCGAGCGCGCCGCCGAAGATAGCCGACGCAGAGCCCGACGAGGCTGCCGACGAGGAGCGGGCCGATGGTCGCGAAGAAGGCGATCTGCAGGTCGATCTGCGAGGCGGCGATGACGCGCGAGAGGATGTCGCGGCCGAACTGGTCGGTGCCGAAGGGATGCGCCCGGCTCGGCGGCTGCAGCAGCGCGCCGTAGTCGAAGGCGAGGGGATCGTAGGGCGCCACGAGCTCCGGCGCGAGGGCGCAGAGGAGGGCGATGGCGAGGATCGAGGCGCCGAGAAACGATCGGCGCGGGCACCCGCTGGAGCGCGCGGCAGCCTCAGGGCGGCGGCGCTCATCGGCTCACCCGCGGGTCGAGCCAGCTCTGGATGAGATCGGTGACGAGGAAGGCGATCGAGACGAGGAGCGCCAGGACGAGCGTCAGGCACTGGATGACCGGGTAGTCGCGCGCGAAGATGCTGTCGACCATGAGCCGGCCGACGCCCGGCACCGCGAAGACGCTCTCGGTGATGACGGCGCCGCCGAGGAGCTGGCCGATATGGAGGCCGATCAGGGTGACCGTCGCGATCAGCGCGTTGCGCATCACGTGCCGCATCAGGATGACGCGGCGCGGAGAGCCCCTTGGCGCGGGCGAAGTCGACGAACTCGGCCTCGAGCACGTGCAGGATCGAGGCGCGCAGGCTGCGCATGATGATCGGCGGAGAAGCTCAGCGCCAGCGTCAGCGCCGGCAGGAAGAGGTGATGCAGGATGTCGAGGAAACCGCTCGCCGTAGCCGCCGACCGGGAAGAGCCGCAACCAGGCGGCGAACACGGTCAGAAGCACGAGCCCGACAAAGAAGACCGGCGAGGACAGGCCGACCTGGAAGACGGAGCGGATGACGAGAGTCCGGCCAGCGGTTGGCGTTGAGCGCCGCGACGAAGGCGAGCGGGCACCGCGAGAAGGATCGCGAGCAGCGTCGCGAGGCCGGTGAGGAAGAGCGTCACCGGCAGCCGCTCGGCGATGAGCGTCGTGACGGGGACGCGGAAGGCGAGGGAGGTGCCGAACTCACCGCGCACGAGCGCCTGCGAGGAAGGTGAGGAACTGGGCGAAGATCGAGCGGTCGAGGCCGAGCTGCCGCGTGAGTGCGCTGCACCGCCTCGTCGGTCGCCCGGTCGCCGAGCATGCGCTGAGACGGAATCGCCCGGCAGCAGCCGGGCGATGACGAAGACGGCGATCCCGATCAAGGAATGAGGGTCGGGATCATCTGCAACAGCCGCTGTTGCGACGTAGTCGCGTCCGATTCACCCGGCACCTCCGCCTCCGGACGGGTTGGCGCCGCGTCGCTGACCCGGGCCACTGCCTTACTTCTCGACGTAGGCCGCCTCGAAGATGTTGTTGCCGAGCGGGATCTGCACGAAGCCCTTGGCCTTCTGCGCGGAACGCCACCGGATAGGGCGTCTCGTAGAGATACATGATCGGCGCGGCGCCGTTGTAGGTCTCCTGGATCTCCTTGTACTGCGCCCGCGCGCGTCTCCGCGTTGTTCTCCTGCTGGCTCTTCAGGAAGAGCTCGTCGATGCGCTTGTCCTGGTAGCCGGAATGCAGCGATTCGATGTTCGGGAAATAGGCGAAGTAGGAGGTGATCTGGCTCGGATCGGAGATGTCGTTCGTCCAGGCCGAGGTGCGGCACTGGAAATCGCCCTCGCGGTAGCGCGCCGTGCGGGTCGCGTTGTCGACCTGGTCGATGCGCAGCTTGACGCCGATCTGGCCCAGCATCTGCTGCACGGCGGTGAGATTGTTGGAATCGTCGCCGTTGCCGGACAGCGCAAGGCAGGACATCTCGAAGCCGTTGCCGAAGCCGCCCTCCGCGAGCAGCGCCTTCGCCTTGGCGAGATCGTAGGTGTAGAGCGGCGCCGGGCCGAAGAACAGGGGCGTCGTCGAGGACATGAAGGAGCGCATCGGCTTGCCGAGGCCGAGGGTGGTGATCTGGATGATCGCGTCCTTGTTGACGGCGTAGTTGAGCGCCTGCCGCACCTTGGCGTTCGACAGCGGGTTCGGCTTGCCGTCCTTCAAGGTCGGGCGGACGTTCATGGTCAGATAGGCGACGCGCGTCGAGGGCCACAGCTCCATGCGCAGGTTCGGGTCGTTCTTCAGTTCCTGCACGCGGGCGTACGGGCACGAACTCGGTGCCGTCGATCTCGCCGGCCTTGAGCTTCAAAAGCCGCGTCGCATCGTCGGGGATGATCTGGAACTCGAGCTCGTCGAGATAGGGCAGCGCTTTGCCGTCCTCGCCCTGCTTCCAGTAATACGGATTGCGCTTCAGCGTCATCGAGACGCCGCGCTTCCACTCCGTCATGATGAACGGACCGGTGCCGATCGGCTTCTCGGCGAAGGCCTTGGCCTTGTCCTCCGGGTCGCGCCCGGCGCCGCCTCGAACAGCTTCTTCGGCAGGATCGCGCTGTTGAAGGTCGCAAGCGCCGGCAGCAGCGTCGGGTCGGGGTGCTTCAGCTTCAGGACCACCGTTCCGGGGTCGCGGACCTCGATCGAGTCGATCGAGGCGAGGGAGGAGTTCCAGGCGCCGGCCTTCGGGTCGCGGGCGCGGTCGAGGGACCATTTCACGTCGTCGCCGCTCAGCGCCGATCCGTCGGCGAACTTGACGCCCGGCCGGAGCGTCAGGATGACGGACTTGCCGTCGTCGGTCAGCTCCCACTTCGTGGCGAGGCCCGGCTGCACGCCCTGTCCGTCCTGGGTCGGGCTCAGCAGCGTGTCGTAGAGGTTCGTCAGCACCCAGATGTCGACGTTGGCGTCGTTCAGCACCGGGTCGAGGAACAGCGAATCGGCATAGCGGCCGTAAATCATCTTGCCGCCGCGCGTGGGCGCCGCCTCCGCCGCCGCCGAGGCGAGGAGCGAGGCCGCGAGCCCCGCCGCGGCGAGCCCGAACCACCGGAAAGTGTGATGTGCCATGGAGGTTCCCCTTTCCGCGTTGATGCGACCTTGTGTTATAGCGGACTAGGATGCTAGGTGCGCGAAACCGGGGAAGTCAACAAGCGAGGCGGCGGCTGCGCATGAGCGGGGCGGCACCTGCACAAAAGCTGCGTTCCAGCCGCCTGGAACAGCGGCCGTCTGCCCGGGTCCTGGGCAATCTCGCCGGCGCCCTCGACCGGACGCCTGCCGGTCCCTCTCGGTGTCCAGCTCCGCGGCCTCATCGAATACGGCATCGCCTGCGGAGAATTGCCGCCCGGAACGCGGCTGCCTTCGGTACGCGAGCTGGCGGAGGCGGGCGGCGTCGCGCCGATGACGGTGTCCGGCGTCTACACGGAATTGCGCGATGCGGGCCTGATCGTGACCCGTCCGGGAGCTGGAACCTTCGTCGCCGAGCCCACCGCGGATGCGGCCGGCACCCGATGACGCCATGCGGCGCCTCGAGCGGCGGGTCGACGGCCTCATCTTTCGACGCCGACGCTCGATGAACCTCGAGGCGGGCGACATCGTCGCGATCGCTCAACGCCCGCATCGCGCGCCTCCGCGCCCGGGGCACGCGCCCGCTGCGGCTCGTCATGGTCGGCGTCTTTCGCGACGCGACGGAGGCCTACGCGGCCGACATCGCGCGGCAGCTCGGGGAGAGGACGGCGATCGAGGCGATGACCCTCGACGATCTGCGCGCCGCCGGAGGCGCACGTCGACGGGGCCGATCTCTACGTCACCCTGGCGAACCGGCGCCAGGAGGTCGAAACCCTCGTCCAGGCGGCGCGCCCAGTGGTCAGCGTCAGCTTCATTCCGTCGGAGACGACGCGCACCCGGCTTGCGGCGGTCGACCCGGTGGCGCGCCTTGGCATCCTTTCGGTGTTCCCGGAGTTCCTGGCCCTCATGAAGCCGGGCGTGCTGCGCTTCACGCCGCATGTCCGCGGCGTCGAGGCGGCCCTCGTCGACGATCCCGCCTCGACGCGTTCCTCCGGCGGGTCGACGTGGTCGTCTACGCGACCGGCGCCGAGCGGGCGCTCGGCCTCTTGCCGCCGCATGTCGAGGCGATCGAGTACCGGCATGTGCCCGATCCTCACGCCGTCGAGCACGAATTGCGGCCGATCGTCGAGCGGCTGCAGACCGGAATACCGCTGAAGGCCTGACCGGAAGGCGCTGCACGCCGTCCCCCGAGCGCCGTCTTCCACCCGAGGTTTTGGAAGCGGTCGCACTGGACGAATGCGTGCTCTGGTATTATGGTCTGACCATTGAGCAATGGCGTCGTAAATCGGCGCGTTGCGCGGAGAGCCGTGCGGGCCGTGTGCGGTCTCGTCGCGTCGCGGCCCGAACACCTGGAGCCTGAGAGTCATGGACAACGAGGGAGCATCCGCCGATCGCAAGGACGTCCTGTCGGGGATGGTCGAGCCCGTGTTCGTGCCGCGGGCGTCGGATATCCTCGCTGCCAAGCTACGCGACCTCATCCTGTCGGGACGAGTCCCGGCTGGGGACTCGCTCCCGACGGAGCGCGAGCTCGTGACGCAGTCGGGACTCAGCCGCGCCTCGGTGCGCGAAGCCCTGCGCGTCCTCGAGGTCGAGGGGCTCATCTCGACGCGGGTCGGCCGCTCCGGCGGCTCGACGGTGACCTTACCGGGGCGCGCCTCCGTCGCGCGCTCCCTCGAATTGTTCGTGCGCAGCCAGGGCGTGCGCCTCGAGGCGCTGCTCGAATGCCGCATCGGCGTCGAGCCCTTGCTCGCCTCCCTCGCGGCGCAGAAGCACACGGAAACGCAACTCGCCGAGATGAAGACCATCCACGAGCAGTTCGCCGCCTCCGTCGGAGACATCGCGCGCTACAAGAAGCTCAATCTCGACTGGCACCTCGCCGTGGCGCGGGCGAGCGGCAACGAGCCGCTGATCGCCTTCATGGAGGCGATCGCCCAGCCGATCCTCGCGGCGAGCAGCTATCACAGCGTCACGACCGACGCCGCCCGCGATGAGGCCGTGCGCACCCACGCCTGGATCCTGCGGGCGATCGAGCGGCGGGACGCAAAGGCGGCCTTCACCCGCATGGAGCGGCACGTCAGCGCCTACAGCAACCTCGCGCGCGAGTTGATCGCCGAGCAGGAATGAGCGGCGCCGCGGGCGGCCGCTCAGGCCGATCGCCGGACGAGACGCCGCTGCGCCTCCGCGAAGGTGGCCGCATACTGCATGTAGGTTTCGACGGTCGTCGCGATCAGCCCGCGACGACCTTCGTTCATCTTCGAGAGCGGACGCGCCGGGCTTCCGCCCCACAGCCAGCCGGTTTCGAGGTGCTGGCCAGGCGTCGTCTCCGTGCCCGCCGCAACCAGCACGTCGCGATCGACGATCGTGCCTTCGGCGATCGTGCTGCCCATGCCGACGAGCGAGGCCTCGGCGATGGTGCAGCCGCCGAGCTTCACGTTGTGGCCGATCACCGAGCCGGCGCTGAGGACGAAGGGCATGCGCTCGCAGCGGATGATCGTGTTGTCCTGGATGTTCGCCCCCTGGCCGACCGTGACGCCGTGAGCGCCGCCGTCGACGTCGCAGGCGAACCAGATGCTGCTCGAGGGCGCAAGATTGACCTTGCCCCTGACACGGGCCGTCGCCGCGATGAAGACGTCGTCGGCCACATCGCCGCGATGCTCCCGCGCACCGGACCATTCTTGGCGCAGGGGCGGCTCCGTTTCCTCGCTCGCGCGGAGCCGCTTGGCGCGCTCCTCGATCTCGCCGTCGCGCAGCGGGCGGACGGGCTTGGCGGGCCGGCCGGCATAGAGCTGGCCTCCCGGCAGGTGCGTGCGCGGATAGACGAGGGAATCGTTCTCGAGAATGCTGCCGGCTTCGACGACCGAGCCGTCGAGGATCACGACATTGTCCCCGATGACGCAATCGGCGCCGACCGTGCAGGCATGGATCACCGAATTGCGGCCGACCACCACGCGGTCGCCGATTTTTGTCGGATAGACATCGTGCGCAATGTGCACCGTCGAGCCGGAGCCGAGTTCGAAAATCATCGCCGATTCGGACGAAATGTCCGTCGGCGCGGATGATCGTGTCGTCCCCGACCCAGGCGCCGGCGCCCATCGTCACGCGGCCCAGGATGGCGCTCATCCGGCCCGCGTGTCGCGGCGGCTTCGCGAAATCCGGCTCTATGTCGCGGAACGGGAGCACGAGTAGCGGCGTGTCGGCGACGGTGTCGGTCATGATCGGTTCGTTCCTCGGATCGGCGCGCGCACGCTCAGAAGACGGGGTTTTCGCGGTAGGTGCCCCAGACCGTCTTCAGGGTCTCGACGAGATCGCCCATCGTGGCGCCCTCGCGGACGAGCTCGATCGTGACGGGCATGATGTTCTGCGTGTCGTCCTTCGCGATCTCGACGAGCTTCTTCAGCAAGGCCTGAACCTTCTCGTCGTCGCGCTCGCGCCGTACCCGCCGCGTCCGCGACGTCTGGCGTTCGGCCGTCAGCGGGTCGTAATGGTGCAGCTCGATATCGAACTTTTCGTCGCTTTCGACCATGCGGTTGACGCCGATCAGCGGGTTGTCGCCCGATTGCCGGCGCAAGGCGACGTCGTAGGCGAAGTCGGCGATGTGCTTCTGGAACCAGCCCTCCTCGATGAGCTTGATGGCGCCGCCGCGCTGCTCGACTTCGTCCAGCACCTCGAAGATCCGCTTCTCGTAGTCCGTCGTCAGCGCTTCGACATAATAGGAACCGCCGAGCGGGTCGACGACGTCGGTGACGTGCGATTCCTCGGCGATGATCTGCTGCGTCCGAAGCGCCATCTTCATCGCGTCCTCGGTCGGGATCGCGAAGGCCTCGTCGTAGCCGTTGGTGTGCAGGGACTGCGCTCCGCCGAGCACCGCGGAGAGCGCCTGCGAGAGTCGTCCGCACGATGTTGATCATGTATTGCGGCTTCGTCAACGAGGCCGCGGCGGTCTGGCAGTGGAAGCGCAACCGCATCGATTCCGGGTTCTTGGCCCCGAAACGCTCCTTCATGATCTTGGCGTAGCAGCGCCGCAGTGCGCGGAACTTCGCGATCTCTTCGAAGAAATCCGCCTGGCAGACGAAGAAGAAGGCGAGCCGCGGCGCGAACTCGTCGACGCTCATGCCGGTCTTCAAGACTTCTTCGACGTAGACGATGAGGTTCGCCAGCGTGAAAGCCGCCTCGTGCAGCGGCGAGGAGCCGGCCTCGGAGATGTGGTAACCCGACACATTGATCGGATTGTAGCGCTTCATGTTCTTGGCACAGTAGGTGATGATGTCGCGCACGATGCGCACGGACGGCGCGACCGGATAGATGTACTCCTTCTGCGCCATGTATTCCTTCAGGATGTCGGCCTGCACGGTCCCCGACAGCCTGTTGAGGTCGTAGCCGCGCTTTTCCGCCAGCGCGACGTACATCGCGAGCAGGATCCAGGCGGTCGGATTGATCGTCAGGGAGACCGAGATGTTCTCAAGGTCGATCCCTTCCAGCAGCGCCTCCATGTCGGCCATCGTGTCGATGGCGACACCCTCGCGGCCGACTTCGCCGTCGCTCATCGGATGATCGGAATCGTAGCCCATCAGGGTCGGCATGTCGAAGTCGGTCGAGATACCCGTCTGGCCCTGCGCGATGAGATACTTGAAACGCTTGTTGGTGTCCTCGGCGATGCCGAAGCCGGCAATCTGGCGCATCGTCCAGAATCGGCTCGCGGTACATGGTCGGATAGGGACCCCGCGTGAAGGGATAGCGGCCGGGCAGGCCGATGTCCTCGAGCGGCGTCTCGCCCACGTCGGCCGCGGTATAGGCGCGCTTCACCGGAATGCCGCCGAGGGTGAAGAACTGGTCTCTGCGCTCGGCCTGCTTCTTCAGGAAGGCGGCGACCTCCTTCGCTTCCCAGTCGGCGATATCCTGGCCGGAGGTGTTCGGGGCGCTGCGGTCATGCACGTTCATGGATCTTCGCTCCATTCAAGGCGTCGGCAACGAGCGCCTCGGCCAGGGAATAGGGATCGCTCTCACGGTCGATGAGGCGGGCGGCGAGATTCTTGCGCAGGTCCTTCGCGGACGATTCGAAGCGTTCGAGCACCAGCATCTCGGCGATCCGCGCCAGGCGGAACTCGGCGATGTGCAGGCGCCGGCGACGGCCGTAGTTCGTGCCATCGGAGGCGGCGCGGTGACGCGCGAGCGCCGCCATCAGTTCCTTGAAGCCCTCGTCCTTGTAGGAGCTGACGCCGATCACCGGCGCGTTCCATTCCGGACGGGCGGAAGCGTGCGCACCGAGGGCGAGCATGTGCTTGAGATCGGTGATCGTGCGATTCGAATCCGACCGATCGCACTTCGAGACCACGTGGATGTCGGCGATCTCGAGGATGCCCGCCTTGATCGCCTGGATCTCGTCGCCGAGCCCCGGCGCGGAGACGACGACGGTGGTGTGCGCGGCGCGGGCGACCTCGACCTCGTCCTGGCCGACGCCGACCGTCTCGATGATGACCGTGTCAAAGCCCGCGACATCGAGGATGTCGACGGCATCGAGCGACGCCCGGGCGAGGCCGCCGGTTTCGCCGCGCGTCGCCATGCTGCGGATGAAGGTACCCGGATCGAGGGCGAGTTCGGACATGCGGATGCGGTCGCCGAGGATCGCGCCGCCGGAATAAGGACTCGACGGATCGACCGCGACGATGCCGACCTTGCCGCCCTCGGCGCGCAGCGCCTGCGCCAGCTTGCCGACGAGGGTCGACTTGCCGGACCCGGGAACACCCGTAATGCCGATCACATGCGCGCGCGTGGCACGTCGATAGATTTCGGCGAGGGCCGGACGAGCTTCCGGGACGCTTGCCTCGGCGCGGGAAATGAGGCGGCCGATCGCCGCCGTCTCGCCGCGGGCGACGCGGGGCACGAGGTCGAGGGAGGGCACGTAGCCGCTCATCGGGACGAGCCCTCGCGGATCTGGGCGTTGAGGTCCTGGAACACCGCGCGGTCGTCGATCACGCGGCGCGCCTTGAAGTCGGTGCGCGGCAGCGAGCCGGGCCCGACGACCTCGACGAGCGCGCGCAGGCCGAGAAGCTTCTGGACGCTGTGCCCGACGAGAGTGCGGAAGGCGGCGATCGCCTCTGCGCCCTGCGCGATGGTCGCGGCATCCGCCTCGACCCGCAGCACAAGTTCGTCCATGGCAGCTTCGCGGGTGATGACGATGCGGTGCTCGCCGCCATAGGTCGGGATCTCGTTCAGCGCGGCGTCGATCTCGCTCGGATAGACGTTTTCACCGCGGATCGTGAACATGTCGTCGATGCGCCCGAAGATGCCTTGCGGCAGCCGCGGATAGGTGCGGCCGCAGGGGTTCGGCCCGTCGATCCACAAGGTGAGATCGCCGGAGGCGAGGCGGATCATCGGCTGCGAGGTGCGCTCGAGGTGGGTGTAGACCGGCGTGCCGCGCTGGCCGTAGGGCACCCGCCGCATCGTCGCCGGATCGCAGACCTCGGTGTAGATCACGTCCTGCCAGCAGAGCATGCCGGGCGTCTCCGCGGTGCCGGCGACGTTCATGAACGGCGTCATCTCGGCCATCGAGCCGCAATCGAACACACGTGCGCCAAAGAGATCCTCGATGCGGTCGCGCACCCCCGGCACCGAGGCGCCCGGCTCGCCGGAGAAGAACATGACGCGCAGGCCGAACTTGCGCGGATCGAGCCCCTCCTGCGCCGCCGTCTCGGCGAGGTGGATGGCGTAGGAGGGGGTGCCGTAGAAGGCCGCGGGCTTCAAGGAATCGAGCCATTGCGCGCAGCGCGCCGTCATGCCGGGCGCGCCCGCCCCGAAAGGGAAAGCCTTGGCGCCGAGCCGCTCCGCCCCGGCGAGGGCGCCCCAGCTTCCCATGTAGAGGCTGAAGATGGCGGCGACGCAGACCATGTCGCCGGGTCGGATACCCATGCCCCACATGATCCGGGCGTGCGCATTGGCGCAGGCCCGCCAGTCGTCGCGGCCGATCGCGAAGGCGGTCGGCCGTCCGGTGGTGCCGCTCGTGCCGTGGACGTGGAAGATCTCGCCGTCCGGCACGCAGACATAGTCGCCGAACGGCGGATGCGCCGCCTGCGAGGCCCGCAGGTCCTTTTTCTGGACGACGGGGACCCGTTCCTCGAAATCCTCCAGCGACCTCAAATGCGAGGGATGGAAGCCCGCCTCGTCCCAGCGGCGGCGGTAGAAGGGCGCGTGTTCGTAGGCGTAGGAGCAGACCTGCCGCAGGCGCTCGAGGATCGCCGCCTCGCGGTCCGCAGCGGGCATCGTCTCGCGAACGGGGAACCAGTAGCGGCTGTCCGCCGGCGGCCGGTAGGCCTCGTCGTAGGATGGGGGGAAGGACCAGTCCTCCACGGCCGCCTCAGCGTGGCCCGCGCTCGGCGACGAGTTGCCGGAGCCGGTCGATGATGGCCTGGGGCGGCGTGTCCTGCAGCATCACTTCCTTGACGCCCATCTCCTTGATCGCGGCGACGTCCTCATCCGGCATGACGCCGCCCGCGACGACGATCATGTCCCGCGCGCCATGCCTGTCGAGGAGGCCGAAGATCTTCGGGAACACCGTGAGTTGGACGCCCGAGAGCAGGCTGACGCCGAGGACGTCGACGTCTTCCTGGATCGCCGCCGTCACGACCTCCTCGGGCGTGCGATGCAGGCCCGAATAGACGACGTCCATGCCGGCGTCGCGCAGGGCCCGGGCGACGACCTTGACGCCGCGGTCGTGTCCGTCGAGCCCCACCTTGGCGAGGAGAACGCGGATCGGTTGGCTCATGGTCGCAGCTCCTCGCAAGTGTGGCGCCGGCTTCGCCCGGGCCGTGACAGGATCAATGCGGCGGCCGGGTTCCCGGTTCGGCCGGCCTCGGTTTCAGGGTTCAGAACGCAACCTGGTCGCCGCCCTTGAGGGCGAGGATCTCGCGCGCCTCGTCGGGGCTCGCGATTTCGAGGCCGATACCCTCGATGATCTGGCGGGCGCGGCGGACCTGCTCGGCGTTGCTGCGGGCGAGCCGGCCGGGTCCGTCCCAAAGCGAATCCTCGAGCCCGACACGGACGTTGCCGCCCATCACCGCCGCCATGGCCGCGATCTTCATCTGGTTGCGACCGGCGCCGAGCACCGACCAGACGTACTGGTCGCCGAAGAGCCGGTCGGCCGTACGCTTCATGTGCATGATGTCCTCCGGATCCGGACCGATGCCGCCGAGGATGCCGAAGACGGTCTGAACGAAGAGCGGCGGCTTCACGAGCCCGCGCTCGAGGAAATGGTGCAGGTTGTAGAGGTGGCTCGTGTCGTAGCACTCGAACTCGAAGCGCGTGCCGTTCTGCGAACAGGCTCCCAGGATGTACTCGATGTCCTTGTAGGTGTTCTTGAAAACCAGGTCCCGGCTCTTCTCGAGATGCTCGCGCTCCCAGGCGTGCTTGAAGTCCTTGTAGCGGGCGAGCATCGGGAAAAGCCCGAAATTCATCGAGCCCATGTTGAGCGAGGCGACCTCCGGCTTGAACACGGTCGCCGGACGAATGCGCTCGTCGACGGTCATGAAGGGCGAGCCGCCGGTGGTGAGGTTCACCACCGCCTTCGTCGCCTGCTTGATGCGCGGCAGGAAGGCCCCGAACGCCTCCGGACTCTGGTCGGGGGCACCCGTCTCCGGGTTGCGGGCGTGCAGGTGGACGACGGCGGCGCCGGCCTCGACCGCGCCGATCGCCGCCTCGGCGATCTCGTTCCCGGTCACCGGCAGATGCGGCGACATGCTCGGCGTGTGAATCGCGCCGGTGACGGCGCATGTGATGATGACTTTGTTCTTCGACATCTCCACCCTGCTCACTGTGCCGTTCAATCCCGGCTGTTACATTGAAGCAAATTCAAATGGTCTGACATTTAATATTGACGCCAGATCGAAATTGGTCAACCATTTAAAAGCTGGCTCGGTCGATTTTCTCCTGGAGGAGGATTTCGGCACCGATCATAACGATAGCGGCTACGCCGTCAGCCGCCCAGACCAGGGGAAGCGACCATGGGAGGAGTTGTCGGGATCGACGTCGGCGGCACGTTCACGGACCTCTATTATTCCGGCGACGATACCACCCCGCACCGGATTCTGAAGGTCCCGTCGACGCCGCGCGATCCATCGATCGGCCTCCTCGACTCGCTGCACGCCGTCGGCCTCGCGCCGACGAGCTTCGATGCCATCCTGCACGGCACCACGATCGCAACGAACGCCGTCATCGAGCGCCGCGGCGCCTCGTGCGCCCTCATCACGACGCGCGGTTTTCGCGACGTCCTCGAACTCGGGCGCCGCGACCGGCCCAAGATGTACGGGCTGACCGGCGTCCACGTGCCCCTCGTGCCGCGCGACCGGCGCTACGAGGTCACCGAGCGGCTCGACCACACCGGCGCCGTCCTGACCCCCCTCGACGAAGACGAGCTGAGAGCCGTTGCGCGCTCGATCGCCGAGCTCGACGTGCAATCGGTCGTCGTCTCCTTCCTCCACGCCTACGCCAATCCGGCCCACGAGGAGCGGGCGCGGGTGATCCTGGCCGAGGTCAACCCGAACTGGGAGATCGTCACGGCGACCAGCGTCGTGCGGGAGTATTACGAGTTCGAGCGCACCAGCACGGCGGTCGTCCAGGCCTATCTGCAACCGCTCGTCTCGCGCTATGCGCGCAACCTCTCGGAAAAGCTCGCCGACTGGGGCTTTTCCCGCGACGTGCTGATCATGCAGTCGAACGGCGGCCTCGCGCCGCTCGCCGAGCTCGGCCAGCGCTCGGCGCACATCGTCCGCTCGGGGCCCGCGGCGGGAGTTACGGCGGCCGCGGAGATCGCGCGCCGGGCCGGGTTCAACAACATCATCACCGCCGACATGGGCGGCACGAGCTTCGACGTCGCGGTCGTGATCCAGGGCCAGCCGAAGGTCGCCGAATTGACCAATCTCGACTTCCGCATACCGCTGCGCCTGCCGATGATCGACGTCCACACGATCGGCGCCGGCGGCGGCAGCATCGCCGCGATCGACCGCGGCGGCGTCCTCGAGGTCGGGCCGCGCAGCGCCGGCGCCGTGCCGGGGCCCGTCGCCTATCGTCGCGGCGGCACCGAGCCCGCGGTCACCGACGCCAACGTCGTGCTCGGCCGCATCAATCCGAACAGCCCGATGGGCGGCCCCGGCACAACCCTCGACCTTCAAGGCGCGCGCAAGGCCGTCGGCGATCTCGGCGCCAAGCTCGGGCTCGGCGTCGAAGAGGCGGCGGAGGCGATCCTCGCCGTCGTCAACCAGCGCATGGCGGGCCGCATCCGCCTGCTGTCCATCGAACGCGGCCTCGATCCGCGCGAGTTCGCGATGGTCGCCTTCGGCGGCGCCGGCCCCGTGCACGGCTGCGCCCTCATCCGGGAGGTCGGCATCGGCACGATGCTGGTGCCCCTCTATCCGGGCGTGCTTTGTGCCCTGGGCTGCGCCATCGCCGATCTGCGCTACGACGAATCGCAGACGATCGAGCGTCGCCTCGATCAGATCGGCCCGGGTGAGCTGCAAGCGGTTTTCGAGCGCCAGCGCGTCGACGGCGAGGCAAAGCTCAGCGAGAGCGACATCGCGGTCACCGAGATCGGCTTCTCCCACGTCGCCGACATGGCTTATCTCGGGCAGATCCATTCCCTGCAGGTGCCCGTCGAGCCCGATTGGCGGCCCGAGCGCATGGCGGAAGCCTTCGCCGAGCGCTACAGGCAGGAATTCGGCAATACGCTCGGCGACATCCCGGTCGTCGTCGTCAACGCGCGGACCACATCCACGGGAATGCGCCATCGGGAGCCGCCGGCGGCAGAGCGGGCTCCGGCCCAGGGCGCGGTCGCGCCGATCGAACGCCGCCCCGTCTATTTCGGCGGCTGGCACGACACGCCGATCTATGCCCGCGACGACCTCGCGCCCGGGCATCGGCTCGTCGGTCCCGCCGTCGTCGAGCAGAGCGACACCACTACGGTCGTCGAGCCCGGCATGGAACTCGAAGTCGATCGCGACGGCAATCTTCTCGTCAGGGTGAAATGATGGATCCGGTGACTCTCGCCGTCGTGCGCGGCACTTTCGAGCAGATCGCGGACGAGATGGACCTCCATCTCATTCACGCCGCCATCTCGCCGATCATCTCCGAGACGAACGACTGCGCGAACGGGATCTTCCACGCGCAGACCGGGGAGACGATCGCGCAGGGCCGCTACGGCCTGCCGGTCTTCCTCGCCTACATGCAGTTCGCCGTGCAGAGCGTCATCGTGGTTGCGAACAGCCAGGGCGGCTTCCGGGCCGGCGACGTCTGGATCATGAACGATCCCTATCTCGGCGGCAGCCATCTCCAGGACGTGCAGCTCGTCGCGCCCTATTTCGTCGACGGCAAGCTGTTCGCGCTGATGGCGACGACCGGCCACTGGATGGACATCGGCGGCAACGTTCCGGGAGGCTGGGCCCCGAAAGCGACGGAAATCCATCAGGAAGGCATTGTCATTCCACCCGTGCGGCTCGTCGACGGCGGCCGCCTCAACGAGCCCCTCGTCGCCATGATCCGCGCCAACGTGCGCCTGCCCGATCAGATTGCGGGCGATCTTGCCGCCATGAAGAACGTCTTCAGCGTCGGCGAGCGCGGCCTTTCCGATCTCGTGCGGCGCTACGGCACGCAGTCGGTCGAGGCCTGCGTGCAGGAGATGATGCAGCGCTCGGAGCGCCAGATCCGCTCCTACATCGCCGAGATCCCGGACGGCACCTATTCCTGCGAGGAGGTCTTCGACAACGACGGCATCACCGACGAGCCGGTGCCGATCAAGCTCACCGTGACGGTCTCCGGCGAGGACATGCACCTCGACTTCACCGGCACCTCCGGCCGCACCCGCGGGCCGCTCAACATCTCGCGCAACACCACCTATTCGACCGCCTACGTGGCGCTGAAGCACATCTTTCCGGACGTGCCGGTGAACGGCGGCACCTTCCGGCCGTTCCGCTTCACGGTGCCGGACGACAGCATGCTCGCCGCCTCCTATCCGGCCGCGGTCGGCGCCTATCTCGAGCCGGTCGGGCGCATCATCGACCTCGTCTTCGGTGCCCTCGCGCAGGCCATCCCCGACAAGGTGCCCGCCGCCTTCTTCGGCACCGTCGGCGTTTTGACCATGAGCGGCACGCATCCGAAGACGAATGCTTATTTCGTCGGCGTCTTCCCCTATCCCGGCGGCTACGGCGCCTCCCGGGAGAGCGACGGGCTCGTCAACGGCAACCCGCCGCAATCCATGGCGAACTTCATGTCGCTCGAACTCTCCGAGCATCGCTTCCCGATCCGCTTCGAGAACTACGCGCTGCGCGACGATTCCGGCGGTGCGGGCTGGCATCGCGGCGGCTGCGGCACGACCTACTCGATCGCCGCCCTCTCCGATTGCATCGTCTCCGTTCTCGGCGACCGCACGCGGTCGGCACCGTTCGGCGTCGCCGGCGGCGGCGAGGCGGCGCCGAGCGTCGTTGAGTTCACCACCGACGGCCGCTCCTGGTCGCCGGAATACGGCGGCAAGCAGGAAAAGCAGCTCCTGCGCAAGGGCGACCGAATCCGCGTCGCCTCGCCGGGGGGCGGCGGCTTCGGCGATCCGCTGACGCGCGATCTCGGAGACGTCGAGCACGATCTCAACCTCGGCTACATCAGCCGCGCCACCGCCGAGACGTCCTTCGGGGTCGTCATCGCCGAAGTCGTCGAGGAAGGCGGCCGGTCGCGATATCGCCTCGACGCCGCCGCGAGCGCCGAGCGCCGCAAGTCGCTGAGGACCAAATCGCAGCAGAAAAGCAAGTCCACGATGGAGCACGCCTGATGCATTCGGCAGCGGTCTCGCACGACGCAGATTCCCAACCGGGCTGGGATCTTCCCGAGGACATGCGGCTGATCCGGGAAACCGCCCGCCGCTTCATGCGGCAGGAAGTGAAGCCGGCCGAGGACAAGCTGGTCCACGACGCGACGAAGCTTCCCGCCGATGTTTTGAAGCCGCTGCAGGCAAAGGCGCGCAAGCTCGGTCTCTGGCAGGTCGAATCGCCGGCTGAATGGGGCGGCGGCGGGCTGAGCCTGCTCGGGCAGGCGGTCGTCGCCGAAGAAGCCTCGCAGTGCCGCATGGGCGCCTACATCCCGGCCTGCCACGCCTTCGGCTGGGATCCGCCGAACGCGATCTTCGAAGGCCGCCGCGACCAGATCGAGAAATACGCCGTGCCGACCCTCGATGCGGGCGAAAAAACCTTCGTCGCCATCTCCGAGCCGAGCGGCGGCTCCGATCCCGGCCGCGCCGTGCAGACGCGTGCGGAGAAGAAGGGCGACCGCTACGTCCTCAACGGCACCAAGACCTGGATTTCCGGCGTCGGCGAGGCGAGCTGGGGGCTCGTCTTCGCGCGCACGGGCCCGAACAAGGGCCGCGCCGGCATCACGGCGTTCATCGTCGAGAAGAAGTTCAAGGGTTTCAGCTACAAGCCGATCCCGGTGATCAGGGCCTATTCGCCCTACGAGATCAGCTTCGAGGATTGCGAGGTGCCGGAGGAAAACCGGCTCGGCGGGGAGGGCGAGGGGTTCAAGCTCGCGGAGACCTGGCTCGTGCACGCGCGGGTACCCTACGCCGCCGCCGTGCTCGGCATCGCCGAAGCGGCGCTCGCGCTCGCCATCGACTGGGCGAAGCAGCGCCACACCTTCGGCGCCGCCCTCGCCGACCGACAGGCGATCCAGTGGATGGTGGCGGATTCGAGCGTCGAGATCCGTGCCGCGCGGCTCCTCGTGCAGCAGGCCGCCGCTCGGGCCGACCAGGGGCTCGACATCAAGGTCGACGCTTCCGTGTGCAAGCTGTACGCGACGGAGATCGCCGGCAAGGTCGTCGACCGCTGCATCCAGATCTTCGGCGGCCTCGGCATCGCCAAGGAACTGCCGCTCGAGCGCTGGTACCGCGAACTCCGGATCAAGCGTATCGGCGAAGGCCCGTCGGAGGTCCACCGCATGGTGATCGCCCGCGATCTCCTCGGCGGGCAGAGGACGCGAGCCGCCTGATGTCGATAGACTTTGCCCTTCAGGACGGCGTCGCCGTCGTGACGATCAACCGCCCCGAGCGGCTGAACGCCATGGACGCCGAGCATTACCGCGGCCTCTCCGAGGCCTGGTGCCGCGTCCGCGACGACGACGCCGTCCGCGTCGCCATCGTCACGGGGGCGGGAGAGCGCGCCTTCACGGTCGGCGCGGACATCAAGAGCTTCGTCGCAAACCCCTCCGGCCTCGGCGAGATCTGGCTCACGCAGAAGGATCAGCTCCTCAACCGCGGCCTCGAAGTCTGGAAGCCCGTGATTGCGGCGGTCAACGGCCTCTGTCTCGGCGGCGGCATGACGCTTCTCTTCGCGACCGACATCCGCGTTTGCGCGGAGCACGCGACCTTCAGCCTCGCCGAGGTCAAGCGCGGCATCATCGCCGGCAACGGCGGCACGCAGCGGGTCCTGCGGCAATTGCCGCATGCGATCGGCATGGAGATGCTGCTCACCGGCGATTCGATCGATGCGGCGGCGGCCGCGCGCTGGGGCCTCGTCAACAAGGTCGTGCCGGCGGGCGAGTTGATGGACGCCGCCATGGACTATGCGCGGCGCATCGCGAAGAATGCGCCGCTCGCCGTGCAGGCGGCGAAGGAGCTGGCGATCCGCAGCCGCGATCTCGACCTCGTCTCGGGGCTGCGCCTCGAGCAGCTCGTCAACCGGATGCTGCAGTTCAGCGAGGACGCCGTCGAAGGACCCGCGGCCTTTGCGGAGAAGCGGCCGGCCCGCTTCAAGGGGAGGTGAGCGCCGTGCCGCATGCGATCCCCGGCCCGCTCAACGGCATCGTCGTGCTTGATCTCGGGCAGATCTACAACGGCCCCTATTGCACATTCCTGATGGCGCGGGCCGGCGCGACGGTGATCAAGATCGAGCCGCCGGGCGGCGAGAACATGCGCCGTCGCGGCGTCGTCGGCGGCGCCATGCTGCCCTTCGCGATGCTCAACTCGAACAAGAACTTCGTCACGCTCGACCTCAAGAGCGAAGGCGGCATCGAGCTCTTCCACGCCCTGGCCAAGAAGGCCGATGTCGTGATCGAGAACTTCGCGCCCGGCGTCATGGACCGGCTCGGCATCGGCCCCGAGCGGCTGCGCGGCGAAAACCCGCGGCTGATCTACGCCGCCGGCTCGGGCTATGGCTGGTCGGGCCCCTACCGCGACTATCCGGCCATGGATCTCACGGTCCAGGCGATGTCGGGCGTCATGAACACCACCGGCTATCCCGACGGGCCGCCGACGAAGGCCGGACCGGCGCTGTGCGATTTCTTCGCCGGCGTGCATCTCTACGGCGCCGTGACGACGGCCCTGTTCGAGCGCGAGCGCACGGGCGTCGGGCGCTTCGTCGAGGTCTCGATGCTCGAATCCGTCTATTTCTCGCTTTCCTCGAGTCTCGGCCTGCATTTCGGCTCGCAGGGCAAGAGCCCGGAGCGGACCGGGAACCGGCACGGGGGCCTCGCCGAGTCCCCCTACAACGTCTATCCGGCCTCCGACGGCTGGCTGGCGCTGATCTGCGTGACGGAGGCGCATTGGGCGTCGCTTCTGCGCGCGATGGCGCGGCCGGATATCGCCGAGGATCCGCGCTTCGCCACCCTGAAGGACCGCGTCCGCAACATGGACGTCGTCGACGAGGTCGTCTCGGCCTGGACGAGCGGCTTCACCAAGGAGGAGCTTTTCGCCTTGCTCATGCGCCATCGCGTGCCCTGCGCGCCGGTGCGCGACCTTACCGAGGTCACGAACGATGTGCACCTGCATGCGCGGGGCGCGCTCCAGCGCTTCGATCATCCGCTTCTCGGCGAGGTGATCCTGCCGACGGGCGCCATGCGGTTTTCCGCCGAGCCGCCGCCGATCGAGCCGAGCAAGGAGCTCGGCGCCGACAACGAGGCGATCTTCCGCGACTGGCTCGGCCTCGACGAGGCCGCCTTCGGCGCGCATCGCAAGGCGGGAGCGTTCTGATGCGCGGCCGCGCCGTCATCGCCGGGATCGGCCACACCGCCTTCGGGAAGTTGCCCGGGCGGTCGACGGTCTCGCTCAACATCGAGGCCTGCCGCAACGCGCTCGCCGATTGCGGATTGACGCCGCAGGATGTCGACGCGCTCTTCGTCAAGGTGCCGACCTCGAAGGTCGAGATGATGTACGGCCAGAAGCTCGCCGAGGCGATGGGCCTGATGCCCCGCGTCGGCGGCGTCTGGGACCAGGGCGGCGCCTCGAACGTCTCGATGATCTCGTTCGCGGCGATGGCGATCGAGGCCGGGCAATGCGACGTCGCCCTCGTCACCCTCGCGGACAATCCGCGCACCGGCACGCGGCAGGCCTACGAGAAGGCCTGGGGCGACGATGCGGTCTTCGGCTGGTTCAGCGTCGTCGCGAGCTATGCCATGATCGCGCGGCGCTACATGCACGATTTCGGCACCACGCCGGAGCGCCTCGCCGCCGTCGCGATGGCCTGCCGCAAGCACGGCGCCGCGAACCCGAACGCGCAGCTCCGCCTGCCGCTGAGCCTCGACGCCTACATGAATGCGCCCTACGTCGTCGAGCCGCTGCGGCGCGACGATTGCTGCCTCATCTCGGACGGGGCCGCCGCCGTCGTCGTGATGTCGGCGAAGCGGGCGCGGGAGCTTCAGGTCCCTGCGCCGGTGCCGATCCTCGGATTCGGCCAGGGCCAATCGTCCTGGGACGTGCCGCTCCGCCCGGACATCACGCAGACCATGGCCGGCACCGCGGCGCAGACCGCGTTCGCGATGGCGGGGATGGGGCCGGAGCATATCGACGTCGCGCAGATCTACGATTGCTTCACGATCACGGTCCTGATGACGCTCGAGGCCTACGGCCTGATCCCGCCGGGACAGGCGGGCGATTTCGCGTCGGAGAGCGCGTTCACGGTTGGCGGGCGGCTGCCGCTCAACACCTCGGGCGGCCTCCTCGCCGAGACCGGGATGCCGGGCATGCAACTTGTCATCGAGGGCGTGCGCCAGTTGCGCGGCGCGTCGACGAACCAGGTTCCGGGCGCAAAGACCTGCATCGTCAGCAACCAGGGCGGCATCATGCATACGCACTCTACCCTGATCCTCGGCCAGTGAGGGAACGACATGAGCGCTGAGGCAGAGGACCCGAGGGACGCCTACTGGAAGAGCCTCGACGACGGAAAGCTGCGCTTCCAGCGCTGCGCCGCTTGCGGCGATACCTGGCTGCCGCCGCGCACGGAATGCCCGCGCTGCTGGTCGGCGGAATGGGTCTGGGAGGAGGCGAGCGGCGAGGGTAGGGTGGTGAGCTGGGTGGTCTTCCACACCGCCTTCCACGAGGCCTTCAAGGACCGGGTGCCCTACAACGTCGCCGTCGTCGAGCTGAAGGAAGGCCCGCGGCTCGTGACGAACCTGATCGAGCCGGTCGGCCAGGGCGACCTCGTCGACCGGCGCTGCGCGCTGTCGATCGAGCGCGATCACGACCGCGCGCTGCCGCGGTTCCGGCTCGCCTGATCGGCGGGCCCACGAAGAGAGACGATCCACGTTCAAGGCAGGGAGGAAGACGATGTCACTGAAGAGATCAACACTCGGAATGCTCGCGGCGGCCGCGCTGACCGCGTCGGCCGCGCATGCCCAGGAGATCAAGATCGGGGCGATGAACCCGCTCTCGGGCGCGCTTGCGCTCTACGGCGACGAGCTCAACCGCGGCTACGAGCTTGCGGCCGACAAGGCGAACGCCGCCGGCGGCGTCATGGGCCGCAAGGTCGTGATCGTACGCGGCAACGCGAGCAGCCCGCAGGAGGGCATCGCCGCGGTCGAGCAGCTCGCGAACCGCGACAAGGTCGACGCCTTCATCGGCAGCTACATCAGTGCCGTGGCGGGCGCCGCGAGCGAAGCGGCGCTGTCGAACGAGAAGCTCTATTGGGATACGAACGCGCTGGCGGCCGAGCTGACGGCGCGCGGGCTTCCGAACTACATCCGCTCCGGGCCCTGGTCGGGGACGTTCGCGCGGCAATCCGCCGACGCGACGCTGAACCTCATCGCCAAGACCCTCGGCAAGGAGACGAAGGATCTCAAGGTCTGGATCGAGCACGAGGATTCGGTCTACGGCACCTCGATCGCCAAGGACCAGGAGAAGTTCATCAAGGAAGCGGGCGCCCAGGTCGTCGGCGTCGGCGCGCACAACTTCCGCGCCATCGACCTCAGTCCCTCGATCCTGCGCGCGAAGAACGCCAATCCGGACGTCTGGATCCAGACCGGCTACATCCCGGATACGAACCTGCTCCTGCGGACCTCCCGCGACCAGGGCTTCAAGCCCGGCGCCATGCTCCTCGTCGGCACCGGCGACACCTTCGAGACCCTCGACGCCCTCGGCAAGGAATTCCTCGAAGGCATCATGGTGGTGTCCTATCCGCGCCCGGACATCAACCCGAAATACGGCCCGGGGTCGGCCGAGTTCCTCGCCGCCTACCGCGCCAAGTACAACCGAGACCCGATCGCGCCTCAGGCGATGGCGGCCTATGTCGGCGCGAGCATCATGATGGAAGCGCTGAACGCGGCCGGCTCGACGGAGATGGAGAAGGTCAGGGCCGCGGCTGCGAAAATGGACAAGCCGCTCGGCACCTACGCGACCGGGTTCGGCGTGAAGTTCGACCAGAACTTCCAGAACACCCGCGCCTTCCCCGTCGTCGCGCAGTGGCAGGACGGCAAGATGGTGACCGTATTCCCCCTCGATGCGACGCCCGAGGGGGCGAAGCTCGCGGACATGCGGCGCAAGTGACGATCGGAATGCGGAGGCCGCCGCGCGCGGTCTCCGCCCTGCGGAGCGAGCCATGACCGACCTCCTCAACGTGCTCGTCGTAGGCCTCCTGCTCGGCGGCATCTACAGCCTTGTCAGCATAGGGCTCAACCTGATCTTCGGGGTCATCCGGATCGTGAACTTCGCGCAGGGCGAGTTCGTCATGCTCGGCATGTACGGGACCTTCGCGGCCGTAACGATGCTCCATATGGATCCCTATGTCTCCCTCGTCCTGACGCTGCCCGCCCTGTTCCTGCTCGGCGTCGTCGTTCAGCGCTTCCTTCTGCAGCCTCTGCAGAACGAGCCGATGATGCAGATCTTCGCGACCTTCGGGCTCTTGATCCTTTTGCAGAACATCGTGCTGGCGATGACCCGCGGCGCCTCGCTCAGCATCAACGCGCCCATCTCGAGCTTGACGGTCTCCGTCGGGCCGATCCAGGTCAGCCTCGTGCGGCTCGTTACCCTGGCCGCCGCTGCCCTCGTCGCGCTCGGGCTCGGCTGGTTCCTGCACAACACCTTGCAGGGCCGCGCCATCCGCGCCGTCGCGCAGGACCGGCGCGCGGCGCGGCTGATGGGCATAGACGTCGAGCGCACGTTCATGCTGACCTTCGGCATCGGCGCCGCGCTCGCGGGCCTTGCCGGCACGCTCTTGACGCCGATTTATACGCTCTCGCCGCAGATCGGCGGAAACTTCATCGTCGCGGCTTTTGCCGTCGTCGTCCTCGGCGGGCTCGGCAGCGTCACCGGCGCCTTCATCGGCGGCTTCGTCGTCGGCTTCACCGAGGCGATCGCCGGGTTCTACATCGATCCGGCGCTGAAGCACGCCGTCTGGTTCAGCGTGTTCATCGTCATGCTTCTCGTCCGGCCGTCCGGGCTGTTCGGCCATGTCGGAGCAGAGGAGGTCGGCCTCCGTGAACAGCATTGAGCTTGCCATGCCCGCCGCCGCCCGCGAGGTGACGCCGAAGGTCGCGACGCCGCTGTCCGAGCTGCCGCGGCTGATCGTGGTGCTGGCGCTCCTCGGCGTCATCATCGCGTTCTTCCGCTCCGATCCGTTCGTGCTCAACATACTCGCCGCCGCCTTTCTCTACGCCGGCGTCGCGACGGCCTGGAACATCATCGGCGGCTTCGGCGGTCAGTTCTCTCTCGCGCACGGGGTCTTCTTCGCGGTCGGCGCCTATGTGACCGGGAATCTCTTTCTTTATGCCCAAATCTCCCCGTGGCTCTCCCTCATCCCCTCCGCGGCGCTCGCGGCCCTCGTCGCGACGGCGATCTCCTGGCCGACTTTCCGGCTGCGGGGCCCGTTCTTCGCCATCGCGACGATGGCCTTCAACGAGGTCGCCTACGTCCTCGCGAACCATTTCGAGAGCCTGACCGGTGGCGCCCGCGGGCTCTCCGTCCCGTTCCGCATCGGCCTCGCGAACATGATTTTTCGCGATCGGATGTCCTATGCGCTCCTGATGCTCGGCTTCCTCGTCGTCTGCCTGATCGTCTCGATCGTCGTCTACCGCAGCCGCCTCGGCTATTCGCTGCAGGCCGTCCGCGACAACGAGGAAGCGGCCCGCGCCTGCGGCATCGACGTGACGCGCACGAAGCTCGCCGGCATGGCGGTGAGCGCCGCGCTCACCGGCATCGGCGGCGCCATGTTCATGATGTATGTCCGCATCGCCGATCCGCCGACGCTGCTCACGCTGTCGGACGTCGGCGTCAAGTTCGCGCTGATCGCGCTCATCGGCGGCGTCGGCACGATCTACGGCCCGGTCTTCGGCGCGCTTCTCATCGTTCCCCTCGAGAACTGGCTGCGCGCCTCGATCAGCGCCGAAATTCCCGGCGCTCACCTCATCGTCCTCGGCGCCATTCTCGTTCTCGCGCCCTTGTTCATGAAGCGCGGCCTCGTCGGCGCCGCCGAGGATCTCTACGCCCTGGCGCGCCGGGGGAGGGCGAAGCGATGAGCGCGCCGTTTCTGTCCATCAACGGCGTCACCAAGCGCTTCCAGGGCCTGACCGCGGTCGACAACGTGAGCTTCGACGTCGCGCCGGGCGAGCTCGTCAGCATCATCGGCCCAAACGGGGCCGGCAAGACGACCTTGTTCAACCTCCTTACCGGGCAGCTCGCACCGACTTCGGGCCGCGTGCTTCTCGACGGTCGGGACATCAGCGCGCTGCCGCCGCACCGTCGGGCCCGGCTCGGGCTCGGCCGAACCTTCCAGATCTCGCAGACGCTGACGACGCTGACGGTGCTCGAAAACGCGATGGTCGGCGCCTTCCTGAAGCACGCGGGCCTCAAGGATGCGGCGCGCCATGCCCAGGCGATCCTCGATCGCGTCGGCCTCGGCGCCCGGGCCGGCGTCAAGGCGGGCGCGCTCACCTTGAGCGAAAGAAGGCGCCTCGAAGTGGCGCGCGCGCTCGCCCTCGAGCCGCGCATGATTCTCCTCGACGAGGTCATGGCCGGGCTCAACCAGACCGAGGTCGACGACGTCATCCGTCTCGTCCAGAGCCTGATCAAGCAGGGGCTCACCGTGCTGCTGATCGAACACAATCTCAAGGTCGTTCGGGTGTTCTCGAAGCGCGTGATCGTGCTCGACCGCGGCGGCAAGCTTGCCGAGGGCACGGCCGAGGAGGTCCTCGCCGACCCGGTCGTCATCGAGGCCTATGTCGGAAAGCGCGATTCATGAGCGCCCTTCTCGAAGCGCAGGCGCTTGACGCCGGCTACGGCGACGTGCCCGTCCTGCACGATGTCTCGCTCCATGTCGATGCCGGCGAGATCGTCGCTGTCGTCGGCGCGAACGGCGCCGGCAAGACGACCTTGCTGTCCTGCCTCGCCGGCCTTATCCACCCAACGAAGGGAACCATCCGCTTCAAGGGCGAGGACATCGCGCGCGTGCCCGCGCAGGCGCTGCCGGGCCGCGGCTTCGCCCTCGTGCCGGAAGGCGGCCGGCTTTTCCCGTTCATGACCGTCGAGGAGAATCTCGAACTCGGCGGCTATCCGGCCGGGGTGCGCGCAAGCCGCGGCGAGCGCATGCTCGAAATGTTCGATATCTTCCCGGTCCTGCGCGAGCGGCGCAAGCAGCTCGCTGGCAAACTCTCCGGCGGCGAGCGGCAGATGTGCGCCGTCGCCCGCGCCATCATGAGCCGGCCGACGCTGCTGGCCCTCGACGAACCCTCCGTCGGCTTGTCGCCCTTGATGGTCAGCCGCGTCTTCGAGACCGTGAAGGCGCTCGCCGAACGCGAGAAGCTCGCCGTGCTAATCGTCGAACAGAACGTCGC
This sequence comes from uncultured Alphaproteobacteria bacterium, assembly GCA_963754975.1. Classification (GTDB taxonomy): domain Bacteria; phylum Pseudomonadota; class Alphaproteobacteria; order Rhizobiales; family Beijerinckiaceae; genus Microvirga. The sequence goes on from CAVWII010000009.1 coordinate 177,151, forward strand.
CGAGGCGCTGGAGGTTTCAGCGCGCGCCTACATCCTCGACCACGGCCACATCGTGCGTCAGGGCGAGGCGGCGGAGCTCGGACGGGATCGGGCGATCCAAGAAACCTATATGGGCCTGTGAGGGCGGTATGACGGAAGCGACGTTCGATCGAAACGCGCGCGGCGCCCTCGCGGCGGCGGGCGCATGACCAAGACGATCGCCTGCGGCGCCGGCTTCGCCGGAGACCGGATCGACCCCGCCGTCGCGCTTGCGGGTTCCGGAGCCGCGGATGCCGTCGTGCTCGAATGCCTGGCGGAACGCACCCTCGTGCCCGGCCTGCGCGCACGCCGCACCGATCCGGGCGCGGGCAGCGATCCGCGCCTGCGCCGCCGTCTGACGCCGCTGCTGCCGGTCGCCCGCGACAAGGGCTGCCGCATCATCTCGAATCTCGGCGCCGCCAATCCGGCGGCCGCGGCGCGGCGCGCGGCGGCGCTCGCGGGCGAACTCGGCCTGTCCGGACTGCGCGTCGCGGGCGTCCTCGGCGACGACGTCATGGATCGACTCGACCGGGTCTCCTGGAACGAGCCCTTCACCGGCGAACTCCTTGGCGCGCACGCCTATATCGGCGCCGACGGCCTCGTCGAGGCGATTGAGGCCGGGGCCGATGTCGTGCTGACGGGACGGGCGGCGGATTCGGTGCTGTTCGCGGCGGAGGCGATGCCGATACTCGGCAACGATCCCGACGCGCTCGCCGGCGCGGTCACGGTCGGGCATCTCCTCGAATGCTCCGGCCAGATCACCGGCGGCAATTTCGAGGGCCTCGACGGGGAGCTTCTGTCAGCGAGCGATTTCGCGCGGCTCGGCTTCCCGATCGCCAAGGTCGCGCCGGACGGCAGCGCCGAGATCGGGCTCCTCGAGGGTGCGCCGGGGCGGGTCGACCGGCTCACCTGCACGCTCCAGCTTCTCTACGAGGTGCACGATCCGGCTGCCTACATCACGCCCGACGTCGTCATCGACTTCACCGGTGTCCGCTTTGAGGAGGTCGGCCACAACCGCGTGCGCATGACCGGCGCGCGGGCGCGCGGCCGGCCGGACCGGCTCAAGGTCTCGGGCTTCGTCGAGGGTTCGGGCTTCATCGCCGATGTCGAAATCGGCTTTGCCGGCACGCACGCCTTGCGCCGGGCCGAAGTCGCCGCGCAGGCGCTGGCGATGCGGCTCGACGCTTTCGGGGACGAGGATATCCGCATCGACATTGTCGGGGTCAATTCGATCCTCGGCGCCGCGTCGCTGCGGGCGCCCGGCCCCGCCGAGGCGCGCGTTCACGTCTCCGCCCGCTGCACCGATGCCGAGACGGCGCAATGGGTCGAGGATGAGGTCTATGCCCTTACCCTCTCCGGCCCGGCCGGCGGCGGCAGCGTGCGCAGCGAGCGGCGGCCGCGCCTCGACGTCGTCGACGGCCTCATCGACCGCGACCTCGTCGAGACGCGCCTCGTTTGGGAGACGGCGCCGTGAGGGTCGGTTCGATCGCCGTCGGCCGCGCGGGCGACAAGGGCAGCACCCTCGACCTGACGCTCGTCGCGAAGGACTCGGACGCTTATGCCGTGCTCGCGGCGGCGCTGACGGCCGAGACCGCGGAGCAGGTTCTCAACAGGGTTGTTCCGGGCACCGTCCGGCGCTACGAAGTTCCGGGGTTGAACGCCCTCAAGTTCGTTGTCGAGGGCGCTCTGCCTGGCGGCGTCTATGCCAGCCTGCACGCGGGGCTGCATTGGCAGAAGGCGGCGATTTGGATCCTCTTGGACTGGGAGTTCGAGCCTTGAGCGAAGCGACCGCGCCGCGCACAAAATCCCCGGCGGCGGAAGAAGAGGAGCGCCTGCGGATCGTCGCGCAGGAGCAGCCGCCCTTCGCGGAGTTTCTCGGCGCGCGGCTCATCGAATACAGCAAGGACAGGCTGGTCGCCGAGCTCGTCGTCCGCCCCGAACTCGCGAACCGCAACGGCGTGCTGCACGGCGGCGCCATCATGGCCTTCGCGGACAATCTCGGCGGCACCGCGACGTTCCTCAACCTCGCCGCGGACGTCATCACCACGACGATCGAGAGCAAGACGAATTTCTTCGCCGCGATCCCGGTCGGCGCGACGGCGGTCGCGGAATGCACGCCCCTGCACCGCGGCCGCACCACCATGGTGTGGCAGACGAAGATCATCCGTCAGGACGGCAAGCTCGCTGCGATCGTGACGCAGACGCAGATGGTCATGCCGCGGCGATGAGCGGCCGCGACCGAAAAAACGGGGAAGCAGCCATGGAACAGATCCGCGTCGCCACCTTCGACGGACCGGGCGCCGATCCCGTCATCCGCGAAGTGCCTGGCCGAAGATGTCGGGCGAAGTCCGCGCTCATCAAGATCGGCGCCTGCGGCGTCTGCGGCACGGACCTGCACATCCTGAAGGGCCATTGGCCGAAGCCGCTGCCCTGGCCCTTCACGCTCGGCCACGAGATGGCCGGCATCATCGTCGAGAAGGGCCCGGATCTGAAGACCGACTGGATGGACAAGCCGATCGACGTCGGCTCGAAGATCATGATCCCGCCCTTCATGCCCTGCGGCGACTGCTACTATTGCAAGCACTATCCGGAGAGTTCGAACCGCTGCCAGACGCCGGTCTACTACGGCCGCTATCTCGGCTTCGACAAGCCGCCGCATCTCTGGGGCGGCTGGGCCGAATACGTCTATGTCGATCTCGAGATGCTGCCGGGCACCAAGATCTACAAGCTGCCGGACACCATGCCGCTGCGCCTCGGCGCGCTGTCGGAGCCGATCACCTCGACGCATCCGCGGCTTTGCCCGCGCGCAGCGCATGGGCGGCTTCAAGTGGGGCGACACGGTCGTCATCCAGGGCTCCGGGCCGATCGGCATCCTGGCCATCGCCGCGGCGCAGGAGATGGGCGCGGGCCGCGTCATCTGCGTCGGCGCGCCGGAGAAGCCGCGCCTGAAGCTGGCGCGCAAGTTCGGCGCCGAGGCGACGGTGGACATCGAGGAGTACACGGACGCCCGAGGCGCGCATCGCCCGCGTCCGCGAGATCGTCGGCGGCTACGGCGCCGACCTCGTCATGGACTGCACCGGCCATCCGACGGCGGGTCCCGAGGGCATCGAGTTCCTGCGCGACTCCGGCTTCTTCATCGAGATGGGACAGTTCACCGATGCCGGGGCGATCGAGACCAACTGGCACCGCTTCGTCGCCAAGGACATCACCATCATGGGGTCCTGGGCCTTTACCGAGAACGACCTGGCGCTCGGCGTGCAGATGCTCGACCACGCGCGCGACAAGTACCCCTGGTTCGAGATGCAGACGCTCTATCCTTTCGACGAGACCGGCGTGAAGACAGGCGGTGCCGGATGCGATGGCGATGCGCACCGTGAAGTCCACCATCGTGCCCTGGCCCGAACTGCTCGAGGCCTGACCCTGCCCGGCGAACCCGCGGAACCCGACGATGCTTTCCGAAGACCTTCTCTCAGAGCGGCGGGGCCGCGCCGGCGTGATCACGCTGAACCGGCCGAAGGCGCTGAACGCGCTGACCCTCGGCATGGTCCACGGCATCGTCGAGGCGCTGTGGAGCTTCGGCGCCGATCCGGAGGTGGCGCATGTCGTCGTCCGGCAGACGGGCGAGAGGGCCTTCTGCGCCGGCGGCGACATCCGCGTCCAGCACGACGCGGGCAAGGCGGGCCGCTTCGACGAGATGATGGGCTTCTACCGCGACGAATACCGCATGAACCGCATGATCAAGCGCTACGCGAAGCCGTATATCGCGCTGATCGACGGCATCGTCATGGGCGGCGGCGCGGGCATCTCCGTGAACGGCGCCTATCGGGTCGGAACCGAAAAGCTCATGTTCGCGATGCCCGAGGTCGGCATCGGCTTCTTTCCGGATGTCGGCGGCACCTATTTTCTGCCCCGCCTGCCCGGGCGGACGGGCCTGTATCTCGCGCTGACCGGCGAGCGCATCGGCGTCGCGGACGCGCTTTGGTGCGGCCTCGTCACGCAATACGTTCCATCGGCGGAGCTGCCGCGGCTCACCGAAGCGCTCGCCGGCACATCCGATGCGCTGCCGGTGCTGAAGTCGTTCGCGCGCACGCCGGGTCCCTCCGCGCTCGCGGAAAAGGCGCCTGAGATCGACCGGCTGTTCGGCGGAAAAAGCCTCGCCGAGGTGCTGGCGGCCCTGGCCGATGCCTCGGCGAAGGGCAGCGTCTTCGCCCGGGAGACCGAAACCCGCATCCGCGCGCGCTCGCCGACGAGCGTCGCCGTCACCTTCGAGCAGGTGCGCAGGGGCGCGGCCCTCGATTTCGAAGATTGCATGAGGCTCGAGTTGCGGATCGCCGATCACATCGTACGCGGGCCGGATTTTTACGAGGGCGTGCGCGCGGTGATCCTCGACAAGGACAATGCCCCGCGCTGGAATCCCGCGACGATCGAAGCGCTGTCGAGCGATCGGATCGAAGCTCACTTTCAGCCGATCGCCGAAGAACTCGAATTCGACTGACGGCGGGGCGCGCGGACCCGACCGGGAGGAAGCCTCATGCGGCCATCCGCCGACAGCGCCGCCGGCATCGTCGCACGCTTCCTGAAGGCCCGGGGCGTCGAGCGCGTCTTCGCCCTGTGCGGCGGCCACATCATGCCGATCTGGATGCGCATCGATGCCGAGGGCATTGGCATCGTCGACGTGCGCGACGAGCGCGCCGCCGTGCACATGGCGCACGCCCATGCCGAGGTAACGTCGGGCCTCGGCGTCGCCCTCGTCACCGCCGGGCCCGGCGTCACGAACGCGATGACCGGGATCGCCAACGCCCATGCGAGCCGAGCGCCGGTGCTCGTGCTCTCCGGCACGCCGCCGGGGCCGCAGGAGAATCGCGGCGCCTTGCAGGACATGTCGCATGTCGAGCTCCTGCGCTCGATCACGCGCTATGCCCGCACCGTGCGCGAGCCGGCCCTGGTGCTGCAGGAACTCGACGAGGCGGTCGCGCGCGCCTTCGGCGAAGGCGGCGAGCCCGGCCCGGTCTATCTCGATTTTCCGACCGACACGCTGCGCGGGGTAGTGCCCGCTGCCGTGCAGCTCGCGGAGCATTTTCGGCCAAAGGAGCGGCCGCTGCTTTTGCCCGATCCCGCAACCGTCGCCGGCGCGGCCGACCTTCTCGTCTCCGCGCGCCGGCCGCTCGTCATCAGTGGGCGCGGCGCCCGGGGAGCCGGGCCCGAACTTGTGCGGCTGCTCGACCGCTTCGGCGCCGTCCACCTCGACACCGGCGAAAGCCGCGGCCTCGTGCCGGACGACCATCCCGCGTCGGTCTCCGCGATGCGCGCGGTCGCGATGCGCGAGGCCGATCTCGTCGTCACGGTCGGCCGCCAACTCGACTTCCAGCTTGCTTTCGGCTCGCCCGCGATCTTCGGCCCGGCGCGCTTTCTCCGCATCGCCGATGCCGCCTCCGAACTGCGCGACAATCGCCGCGGCGACGTCGAGATCCTCTCGCGTCCGGCGGCGGCGCTGGCGGCGATCGTCGAGACGGCCGGCAACCGGGTCGGCGCCGTCGACCGCGACTGGGCCGAGGGCCTTCGCAAGGCGCACGCGGAGCGTGCCGAAAAGCTGCGCCGAACCATGGCTTCGGCCCCGCCCGGCGACGACGGGCGCATGCATCCGAACCGTCTCCTCGCCGCGATTCAGGCGACGCTCGATGCCGACGCCATCGCCGTCGTCGACGGCGGCGATTTCCTGAGCTTCGCGAGGGTCGGCCTGTCGGCGGGCACGATGCTCGATCCGGGCCCGTTCGGTTGCATCGGCATCGGCACGCCGTTCGGCATCGCCGCGAGCCTTGCGTTTCCGAACCGCCTTGTGGTGGTGGCGACCGGCGACGGCGCCTTCGGCTTCAACGCCATCGAGGTCGACACCGCCGTGCGGCATCGCGCACCGGTCCTCATCGTCGTCGCCAATAACGGCGCCTGGCAGATCGAGGTCCATGATCAGACGGAAACGCACGGCCGCGTCGTCGGCACCCGCCTGCAATTTTCCGATCACGCCGCGATGGCGCGGGCCTTCGGCATGCATGCCGAGCGGGTCGAGCGCGCCGAGGACCTCGCAGGCGCCCTCGCGCGCGGGCTCGCGAACCGGCCGGCCCTCATCGACGTCGTGGTGACGCCGGAGGCGGTCTCGTCCGATGCGAAGTCCGGCCTCGCCTGGGTGCCCGACCTGCAAGCGCTCGCCGCCTGGGACGAGGCCGAGCGGAAATGGCGCGACGGCTGAGGCCGCCGCCTGCTACTGCACGCGGACGTAGCTTCCGGGCGCGTCCTCGATCGCGCGCTTCGGGTCGATCTTGCGCGCGGCGACGCGCTCGCTCCCTTGCGCGTCGATCCATGCCTGCCAGTCGGGCCACCACGAGCCCTGGTGCTCCTTCGCACCTTCGAGCCAGCCCTCGAGCGTGCCGCGCGGCAATCCGCCGATCCAGTGCTGGTAGCGGCCCTTTGCAGGAGGGTTCACGACGCCTGCGATGTGACCCGAACCGGCGAGCACGAACTTGACCTCGCCGCCGAAGCGTTGCGCGCCGACGAAAACCGAGCGCGGCGGCGCGATGTGATCCTCGCGCGCGGCGAGATGGTAGATCGGCATCGTCACCTTCGACAAATCGAGAACGGTGCCGCCGAACGCCATCCGCCCCTCGGCGAGGTCGTTCTGGAGATAGCAATGGCGCAGGTAGAAGCTGTGATTGGCGGCCGGCATGCGCGTCGCGTCGGAGTTCCAATACAGCAGATCGAAGGGCAGGGGCTCCTTGCCCTTCTGATAGACGTTGACGATGTACGGCCAGATCAGGTCGTTCGAGCGCAGGAGGTTGAAGATCGTCGCCATCTTGCTGCTGTCGAGATAGCCGCGCTCCGCCATTTCGCGCTCGATCGCCTTGATCTGGTCCTCGTCCGAGAAGACTTTCAGGTCGCCGGCGTGCTTGAAGTCGACCTGCGTCGTCAGGAACGTCGCGCTCTTCACGCGCGTGTCGCCGGTCGCCGCCATGTACGCGAGGCTCGCCGAGAGCAGCGTGCCGCCGACGCAATAGCCAAGCGCGTTGAGGTCGCTCTCGCCGGTGATCGCGCAGACGGCGTCGAGGGCCTTGAACAGGCCCTCGCGCATGTAGTCCTCGAAGCTCTTGTCGGCCAGAGTTTCGTCCGGGTTCACCCAGGAGATGATGAAGACCGTGTGTCCCTGCTCGACAGCCCAGCGGATGTAGGATTTCTCGGCATTGAGATCGAGAATGTAGAACTTGTTGATCCACGGCGGGACCATGAGGAGGGGACGCTTCAGCACCGTCTCGGTCGCCGGCTCGTACTGGATGAGCTGCAACAGTTCGTTCTGGTAGACGACCTTTCCCGGCGTCACCGCGATGTTCCCGCCGATCTCGAACTTGCTTGGATCGGTCTGGCGGATCTTGAGCGTGCCGCTGCCCCGCTCGATGTCCTCGGCCAGAAGCTGCATGCCGCGCACGAGGTTTTCGCCGTCCGAAGCGAAGGTCTCGCGCAGCAGTTCGGGATTCGTGAACACCCAGTTCGACGGCGCGATCGCGTTGACGATCTGCTTGATGTAGAAGCGCGCCTTCTGCTGCGTCTCAGGCTCGAGCCCGTCGACGTCCTCGATCAGGTTCTCGGCCCAGTGCGAGGTGATGAGATAGGCCTGCCGCATGACGTCGAAATACTGGCTTTCGGACCAGGCCGGATCCTTGAAGCGCGAATCCTTCGGGTTCGACGGCGCGACCTCGCTGCGCTCGGCGCCGACCATCTGCTGGAACGAGGCGTTCCAGAGGTCTGCGTAGGACTGCCACAGCCGCGTCTGGGCTGCGAGCACCTTCATCGGCTGGGTGAGCCAGAATTGCTGCACCTGCGCGAAGGTCTTGGCGATCGGGACGATGTCCTCCGCAAGGGCCGCATTCGGCAGGCCTGTCGCATGCGGCGCGGCGAGGGCCATCGCGGCCTTGCCGGTCTCCTGCATCAGCCGCGCCATGTTGCTCGCGAAACGCTGCGGATCGCGGATCTCGAAGCCCAATCCGCCCATCGTCTCGAGGGGTCCTCGCATCGCCATGTCCGCTCCTCCCGAAGGGCCACGGAGCTAAACTAGGTCATTCCGCGCCCTTCGGTAAGGGCTCGGAGCGGCCGGGCGGGCGATTTCGGGTTCGGCGCTCGCCGGTTCAGCCGGCCGGCATCCCGAGCCGATGCAGCCTGACGGCCGGGCACGCCGCCTGCGCAATTTCGGCGATGTGGCGGTGGTGGGTGAGGTAGACGACCTGCCCAACCTCCGCCATGTCGGCGAAGAGGCGGAACGCCTCCTCGGCGCGGAGCTCGTCGAAGGGATCCATGATGTCGTCGGCGATGAAGGGGACGGTCGGGCGCGAGCGGGCAAATTCGTGATAGCCCGCGACGCGGAGCGCGAGATAGAGCTGGAAGCGGGTGCCGCGCGAGAGCGCGGCGACGATCTTCGAGCCGCCATCGGCGCCGACGGCGATCAGGACCTCGCTGTCCTTGTCCCGCTGCGTCGTCAGGCCCGCATAGGCGCCGCGGGTCATGGTGCGGAAGGCATTCGACGCCTTCGCCATCATCGAGCTGCGGTGTCGCTCGCGATAGACGCGCAGCGCCTGCTCCGCCGCCTCGGCGCCGGCGCGGAGCCGAAGATAGCGGAGCGCGCCTTCCTGGATCTCGAGCAGCGTCGTGCGCCGCCGCTCCTCGAGGGCGGCAACGGCGTCGTCGTCGCCGATGGCATCGACTCGATCCTTCGCCTTGACGTGCGCCGCGAAGAGCTCTTGGCAGCGCTGCCGCTGGTCTTCGGCCTGAGCCGTCAGTGCCGAGAGGTCGGCTTCGAGCGCAATGCGGTCGGCAGCATCGAGAGCCTGTTCGGCCTCCGCGATCGTGGCGCTCGGGAGGGCGAGGAGGATATCCCGCGAGGCGGCTTCAGCGCGGCCTTCGAGTCCGGCCTTGTGCGCGATGTCCCGCAGCTTCGCGTCGACCTCCGCCAGGGTATCGACGCCGAAATGCGCCGTCATCGCCGCCTTGCGGCGATTGAGTTCGTCCCGTTCCACGGCGAGCTTGCGCTGGTGCCCGCGCATGCGCTCGAGGTCGCTCGCCTTCTCCGCCTTCCTGGCGCGCGCGTCCCGCGCTTCCTCGATACGCTCGGCGATCGCCTGCGCCCGCTGTAGTACGGGCGACGATGTGTCCGCGAGGCCAAGCGCCGCCTCCGCCGACGCAACCTGCGCGGCGAAGGCGGCCTGATCGCGCTCCATCTTCTCGATGCGGTCGGCGAGGCCCGCGCGCGCGTCGAGCGCGGGACCGAGACCGGCGATGACGTCGAGGGATTCCCGCACGGTGGCGAGGGACGGCGCCGTCCCGTCCTCGCCGAGCCAGCAGCCTGCGCAGGCGTGCTTCCAGCCCGCGGCCCAGACGTCGTCGGCGCGGCCAGCGTCCTTCGCCCCGCGTTCCCGGCGCGCGACATCGCGGCGGCACCCCTCGACGGCCTCGCGCAGGGTTCGAAGCGACGTCTCGCGATCGAGCGCCGATAGCGCCACGGCCGACAGGGTGTCGAAGCCGGACGCGACGTCGTGCGGGATCCCGGCCGCGGCAAGTGCCGTTGCGAGGCGCTCCCGCGCGGAGGCCGCGTCGGCATCGGCGGCATGAAGTTCGTGCTCCGCCTCGCGCAAGGCTGCTCGTGTCTCCAGAGCCTTCTCGCGGCGGCCGAGCCACGCTTCGAGCTGCGGCAGCAGCGTGTCGCCGGCAAAGCCGGGCAGCGCGCCCGCCACGGCGGCGGCGATCTCGCCGCGAACGCGCGAAACGTCGGCCGCCGCGGCCGCCTGAAGGTCCCGCGCCCGGGCGAGCGTCGATTCGTCGGCCGCGAGGTCCTGCCGCAGCCGATTGAGCTTGGCCACTTCCGCCGCATGGCCGAGCCGCGCATTGGTGACGATATCGTCTTCGCGCATGGCGGCCTCGAAAAGGTCGGCCGATGCCGCATCGAGGGTCCGACGATGGCTCGACCAGGCCTTTTCGCGCCCGGCGCGGATCGTGGTCGCCTCGCGATCCCCGATCAAGTGACCGACGGAGCCGATGGCGACGAGCTCGGCCTCCATTCGGGCGTGCTTCGCGGTCAGCCCATCGACCTCGGCAGTGCAGGCGGAAAGACGCTTTTCGGCGGCGGCCAAGACCGTCTTCCAGCGCTCCAGGTCCGGCGCTTGGGGAACGGCGAGGCCGGCGAGCGCACCGGCATCGCCGGTCCAGGGCCGCAGCGCGCCCAGGCGCTCGTCGAGTTCGGCGCGATGCTTGGCGCGGGAGCGCTCGGCGAGGCGGCGCCGGGCGGCGTGGTCGTCGGCCCGCAGCGCCGCGAGCGTTGTGGCGAGAAGCGACATTGCGGCGTGGTTCTCGGCGGTCTCCGACCCGTCGCCGGCGTTGCGGAGCGCGGCCTCGGCTTCGTCGAGGCGGTGGCGCGCCGCCTCGTACTCCGCGAGCGCCGCGGTCTTCCTCGCTTCGATGCCGGAGCGCTCTTCGATGAAGTCGCGCAACTGACCGACGATCGAGGCTCCGAGGATGAGGCGGTGCGGGTCGGCTTCGTCCGGCCGCTCGATGCGGACAAGAATATCGCGAACCTTGAGGTCCGCTTCGCGCAACCGCAGCCGACGCTCCGGGAGGTCCCGGTCCGCCGTGGTGTACCGCGCGCGGAGATCGTCGAGGCGGTCGGCCTCCGCCGCCAAGCGCAAGGCGCACGCGTCGACGACGATCGCCCCGATCTCACCTTCGAGACGCCCGACCTCGCTTGCGGTCTCCTCCGCCCGCGTCGCCAGCTTGATCTCGGCGTCGCGCAGCCCGGGCAGATCGTCCGTCCAACCCGGCGGCGCGGCGGGGAGGTCGGCGAGGGGAATCAGGCGGATGCGAATCTCGCGCAGCTCGGCAAGCCGCGGGAGGGCAGCGAGCCGCCGCCGCAGGTCCTCCTTGCGCGCCTCGAGCCGCCCGAGCAGCGCATTCCCGGTCTCGTAGTCTCGACCGGCGCGGTCGCGCTCCTCGACGAGCTGGGCATGGGCGGAGGCGCGGGTGTCTATTTCATCGCGCTTCTGCTTCAGCGCTCCAAGCTGGACCTTGAGTTCGATCAAGGCGCCGCTCCGGGCGCTCTTCTTGTAGAAGCGATCCGCCTCTTCGCGCACGGCGGCGAGGCCGCGGCCGAGGTCGGCGAGACCGGCGCTGGCCGAGAACAGGAGCTGGCCGAGATCGCCTTGGCTCGCGAGAATGCTCTCGCCGCCGGCCTCGAAGCTCTTGTCGTCGAGGGAGAACATCGTGTTGTAGGAAGCGCGTTCGAGGCCGCCGAGATCCGCAATGAGCGCGCCGTCGCCGATCGGCCGCTCCTGGCCGTCGAGCAGGCTGTCCTTCCTCGTCTTCACGCGCACGATCTCGCGAAGGCCCGAGGCCGTCTCGATCGCCGCGCCGACGCGCATGGTCGAGTAGGGATGGACGAAGTTGTAGGGACTGCGCAGGTCGATTCCGAAGAGCAGGTCGAGATAGGCCGCAAGCGCCGTCGACTTGCCCGCCTCGTTCGGCCCGTAGACGACGTGCAGGTCGGGCACGCCAGACCGGGATTCGCCGAAATCGATCCGCTCGTCGGTGAACTTGCCGTAGCGGGTGAGGTCGAGACGGTTGAGCCGCATCACGCGACCCCGGATGCCGCGCGCGTGTCGAGGCGGGCCAGCACGTCCTCGGCGCCCTCGCGCGAAAGCTCGTCGAGCACGGCGGCAAAGCCGGCCTCGTCTGCACCGAGACAGTCCCTCGCTTCGGGCGGGAGCTGCGCCCGCAGCTTCTCCACGATCGACGCGATCTCCTTCCTGTACGCGCCCGACGCAGTGATTTCGTCGCCGACGAGGCGGCGCAGTTCGACGAGGGGATCGCTCGCCTCCGCCGACGGCAGGGCGGAGGGACTGCACTCGACCTCGACTTTCTCAATCGAGCAGCGGCCGGCGGCGGAGGCCCGGTCGTCCGCCTCGGCCTTCAGGCGGTCGAGGTCGCGGCGGATGCGCCACGCGAGCGGCGTTGCGCCGGCGATGCGCAGGCGCGCCACGAGATGCTCCGAGGCCACCGCGTCCCGGGCTGTTTCGAGGCTGCGCGCGATCGCGTCGACGATGTCGCGCCACTCGTCGAGGCCCGTCGCGTCGACCGCCACCCGCTCGAACTGCGCGATGCCGGTATGTCGCTCCTCGATCCGGATCGAACCGTCGTCGCCGATCGTCGCAAGCGTCACGGATTTTGGGCCGGCTTCGCCGATGTCGCGGCCCTGCGGAATGCCGGGCATCACGACGGCGCAATCGCCTTCGACGATCGTGCGCTTGTGCACGTGGCCGAGCGCCCAATAGCGAAAGCCCGTCGCGCCGAGGTCGGCGAGGCTGCACGGCGCATAGAGGTCGTGGCCCGGCGCGCCCGCAAGGCTCGTATGCATGAGACCGATGTTGACGGCGCCCTCGACCGGGGGCCCGTACTTGCCGACGAGACTCTCCGGCGCGTGCGGGTGGGCGAAGCTCAGGCCGTGCACGACGATAGGCGCCGCGCCGCGCGGCCGGTCGACGGCAACGGCCTCGGCCTGGCCGCCGAAAACCTTCACCGAATCCGGCAAGGTCAATTCCGCCGTGATCCGCGACAGTGCATCGTGATTGCCTCGGATCACGAAGACGCGGATGCCGGCCCCGTCGAGCCGGCGCATCTGCTCGGCGAGAAACCGCGCTGTCTTCATCGACGTCTGCTCGCCGTCGTAGAGGTCTCCTGCGAGGAGGAGCGCATCGACCTTCTCGTCGAGGCAAAGCTCGACAGTGCGAACGAAAGCGCGCCTCGTCGCGGTGCCGATCAGAATCCGCGAGGGCCTCGTCGCGCAACGCGAGCGAGCGCAGGGGTAAGTCGAGATGGATGTCCGCCGCGTGGACGAACCGATAGGCCATGGTCCCCGTCTCCCGGCCCGTTCCCGGGCGGCGCGAATCGTCCGGAGCGGCACCCCGCAGGCCGAGGGCGTTTTGCGTCAGTTTCGGCGCCGTGTCCATCGCACGTTGCGGAGGCGGGCGCGGCGACCCTCAACCCCCGCGGGACGGGATTGAAGGGCCCCTTGCCACGCGGAGCGTTGACATACTAGCATACCAACAAAAGCTTGACGGTGCGGAAGCCGGCGGGCACGAACGTTCGAATCCGAGGAGGAATTCATGGCACAACTGACACGCCGCCACGTCATCGGGGGCGTCGCGGGCATGGCTGCGCTCCAGGGCACCCGGGCCTTCGCGCAAGGGGCGCCAGCGGGCCCGGTCGCGCTTAACATCATCGACGTCGCCGGCAACCTGCAACTGACGCAGACGTCGATCGAGCGCTTCGCGCAGGCGAACCCCCAGGTGATCTCGCGGCTGAATTTCTCCCGCGCCCCGTCGCCGGAGCTGCCGGCAAAGATCAAGGCGCAACAGCAGGCGAACCGGGTCGACATCGATCTCGTTCTGACCGGGCCCGGCGCGATGTCCGACGGCATCCAGCAAGGGCTCTGGGTCGACGTCTGGAAATCCTATGCGGAGCGCCTGCCGAAGGCTGAGGACGTCTATCACGAGCAGGCGCTCATGATGCAGCGCAATTTCGGCCAGAACGAAGGCGTCGCCGTCGCCTACTCGCCGTCGGGCCCGCTGTTCGAATACGATCCGCAGCGCCTGAAGGCCGTGCCGAAGACCGCCGAGGAGCTTCTCGCCTACGTCAAGGCAAACCCGAACCGCTTCACTTATGCGCGCCCGGTCAATTCAGGCCCCGGCTGGACCTTCCTCCAGGGCCTGCCCTGGATCCTCGGCGACAGCGACCCGAGCGACCCGATGAAAGGCTGGGACAAGACCTGGGCCTATCTGAAGGAGCTCGGCACCGGCATCGACTACTATCCCGGCGGCACCGCGGCGACGATGAAGGAACTCGGCGAAGGCACGCGCGATGTCATCGTCTCGACGCTCGGCTGGGACATCAATCCACGGGCGCTCGGCATCGTGCCGAAGGAAGCGGCCGTGTTCACCCTCGCGAACACGCACTGGATTCCCGACACCCAGTTCATGTGCATTCCGAAGGGCACGCCCGAGCCGAAGATCCTGGCTCTCCTCGCGCTGATGTCCTACATGCTGAAGCCGGAGGCGCAGGCCGCGACCTTCGACAAGGGCTATTTCTATCCCGGTCCCGCCGCGAAGGGCGTCACGCTCGCGATGGCGCCGAAGGAAAGTCAGGACGTGATCAAGGAGTTCGGCCGTCCGAGCTACGACGACCTGATTGCCAAGCTGCCGACTCGGCCGCCGCTGACGCCGGAGCGCCTCGTCGCGGCCTTCCGGCGCTGGGATCAGGAGGTCGGCGTCGGGCACGCGCCGAAGTAGCGTGCCTGGCGCGGCGGCCGGACGAGGATCTGTGAAGGGGCTCGCCGCATGACCCGCAAGATCGGCGTCGCCATCGTCGGCCTCGGGCCGGCCTCGCAGCCGCATGCGAAGAGCCTGCTCGACCTTTCGGAGCGGGTCGACGTGCGCTTCGCGGTGAGCCGCACGGCGGAGCGCGCGGCGGCCTTCGCGGCGCAGTTCCCCTTTCCAGTCGCGACCGACCTCGAAGTTGTCCTCGCCGATCCGTCGGTCGAGGCGGCGATCGTCCTGACGCCGCCAAGCAGCCATCTCGATGTCTCCGCGCGCTGCCTCGAAGCCGGCAAGCATGTGCTCGTCGAGAAGCCGCTCGAACTGACGAGCGAGCGCGGCGCGCGCCTCGTCGAAGCGGCCCGCCGCTCCGGGAAGGCGCTCGGCGTCGTCCTTCAGCACCGCTTCCGGCCGGCGAGCCTGCGCCTCAAGGCGGCGCTCGACGGCGGCGAACTCGGCACCGTCGAGGCGGCTTTCTTGCACGTGCCCTGGTGGCGGCCGCAGGCCTACTACGACGAGCCGGGACGCGGCACCCTCGCCCGGGACGGCGGCGGCGTGCTGCTGACGCAGGCGATCCATTCCCTCGACCTGTTCCGCTCCCTCGTCGGCGTGTCGCGGATCATCGCGGCGCAGGTACGCACGACGGCCTTGCACCGGATGGAGACGGAGGATTACGCCTCCGCCCTGCTCGAAACCGGGAACGGCGCCCCCGCGACTCTCGTTGCGACCACCGCCGCTTATCCCGGCCATCCGGAGCGCATCGAGATCGTCGCCAGGAAGGGCTTTGCCGCCCTCGTCGGCGGCCGGCTCGAACTCGCCTTCCTCGACGGCCGCTCCGAGATCGTCGAGGCGGAGGGCAGCACCGGCAGCGGTGCGGCGATCATGGACTTTCCGCACGACGCTCACCGCGCCCTGATCGGCGACTTTATCGACGCCATCGTGCACAGCCGCCAACCCGTCGTGACCGGCGAAGAGGCGCTCACGTCGCAGCGCCTCGTCGACGCGATCCTCGGGGCCGCCGTCCCAGGCGGCGACGCGCGTTCAAGCTGAATCGCATCCGCCCGCGCGGATCATCCGATGTCGTCCGGACGGGCATGTGCGGCGGCGATGGCGCCGAAGAATTGCCGCGCGCTCTCGCGCCAGGTGAAGCCCTCGCCGTAGGCGCGGCAGCGCTCCCTCGGGATGGCGAGGGCCGCCAGCGCAGCGGCCCGCAGGTCGCGGCCGAGCACGCCGCAGCCGCTGGCGCCGATGACGTCGAGAGGCCCCGTCACCGGAAAGGCGGCAACCGGAAGACCCGAGGCGAGGGCCTCGAGAAGAACGATCCCGAACGTGTCGGTGAGGCTCGGGAAGACGAAGACGTCCGCGGCGGAATAGATCTCCGCGAGAGGCTCGCCCGCGCGCGGGCCGAGAAAGCGCACGTCGGAATGGCGCGCGGTAAGCGTCTCCTGCGCCGGACCGTCCCCGACGACGACCTTCGTGCCCGGCAGGTCGAGGGAAAGGAAAGCGTCGAGGTTCTTCTCCACGGCGATCCGGCCGACGAACAGAAACACCGGTCGCTGCAGGCCGAGATCGGCGCCAGGCCGCGGCCGAAACAGGGCCGTGTCGACGCCGCGTCCCCACCGGGCGATGCGACGAAAACCGCGCGCGCGCAGGTCGCGCTCGAGGGAGGGCGTGGAGACGAGGGTCGTCGCGGCTGCGTTGTGGAAGCGCCGGAGCACGCGGTAGGTGAGGCCCTCCGGCACGGGCGCGCGGGCTGACAGATATTCCGGAAAGCGGGTGTGATAGCTCGTCGTGAAGGGGCGCTTCTCGCGCCGGCAGACGTGCCGCGTGGAGAAACCGATCGGCCCCTCGGTAGCGATGTGCACGTGGCTCGGCGCGAACGCCGCGAGCCGGCGCGCCACCTGTCCGGGGCGCGCCAGCGCGAGGCGGATCTCGGGATAGCTCGGCATCGGCAGCGAGCCGAAGGCGGCCGGGGTCAGGAACGCGACGGTCGCGCCGAAGTGCGGCGCCTCCGCCGCCATGGCTTCGAGCGAGCGCACGACGCCGTTGATCTGCGGCCGCCAGGCATCCGTCGCGACGAGGAGACGCATCAGGCGGCAGCCCACTCCTTCGGCCGGCCCCCGGCGACGGCGGCGGGCCGGGCCGAACCCTGCCGCGCCCGCACCCGATCGGCCCAGCGGATCAATTCGAGGGAGCCGTCGTAGTGCTCGACGATGGCCGTGCAGGATTCGACCCAATCGCCGGTGTTAGCGTAGCGGATGCCGAACGTGTCGTGCAGCGCCGCGTGATGGATATGGCCGCACACGACGCCGTCGGCCCGGTGCCGCGCGGCCTCCGCCGACAGAAGCTGCTCGAAGCGACCGATATAGCTCACAGCGTTCTTCACCTTCAGCTTGGCCCACGCGGAAAGGGACCAATAGGTCAGCCCGAGCCGGCGGCGGACCACGTTGAGGTGGGTATTGACGAACAGCGCCAGCGTGTAGGCGCCGTCGCCGAGGAGCGCGAGCCAGCGGGCGTGGCGGACGACGAGGTCGAAGCGGTCGCCGTGCATGACGAGGTAGCGCTTGCCGTCGGCGGCGACGTGCACGATCTCCTCGGCGAGTTCGATGCCGCCGAAATTCGTGCCGAGGTAGTCGCGCAGGAATTCGTCGTGGTTGCCCGGCACGTAGACGAGTCGCGTCCCCTTGCGCACCTTGCGCAGGATCTTCTGGACGACGTCGTTGTGCGGCTGCGGCCAATACCAGCCGCTCTTCAGCCGCCAGCCATCGACGATGTCGCCGATGAGGTAGATCGTGTCGGCATCGTAATGCCTCAAAAAGTCGAGCAGCATTCCCGCCTGGCATCCCTTGGTTCCGAGATGCACGTCCGACAGGAAGAGCGTCCGGACGCGGACAGGTTCGACGGTCTCCGCCACGAGGCCCCTTTCCCAACATAAGCCGCGGCAAGCATTCCCAGATTCGCGTAACGATCCAATGACACCTGCCCGGCCGCCCCGCGGCCGAGGGGGTGGCCGGTCGGCGGTGCGTCAGGCGCGGGGGCGCCAGTCTCCGGGTCCGTCGGGCGGTCGCGATCGCTCCCTGCAAACGGTTGGCACCGATTGCGGGACCGGGCTGGACCTCATCGAACAGGACCATCCTGTGGTTCCCGGAGCCCCGAAATAGCCATCCGGCCGGCGTCGCACCGCTGCGCAGCGGGCTGCGGAAGAGGATTTCGAAAGAGTCAGGACCTGACCCGGCTCTCAGGGTCTTGACATTGGTGAAATATCACAATACACCACCATGCAACGATAGCGACCCGCGGAGGCTTTCGGCCCGCGTTGCTACACCGCGAGGAGGAACGAGCCTGCCCGGCCCCACCTCCCGCCGACTTGTATCGAAAAACAGGCCTAGCACGGGAGGCTACGCACCATGGGTCCACATCCTCATCGCCGGTTTCTCGTCTCCGCAGCGATCGCGGCGACGCTGCTCGCCTCGACCGGTTTCACGCCGGCTTTCGCACAGGGCAAGCAGGTCCTCACGTTCGCGGGCGTGACGTTCTCCGAAGCCGGCCGCGGCGACAGGCTCAAGGCCT
This sequence comes from uncultured Alphaproteobacteria bacterium, assembly GCA_963754975.1. Taxonomy (GTDB): domain Bacteria; phylum Pseudomonadota; class Alphaproteobacteria; order Rhizobiales; family Beijerinckiaceae; genus Microvirga. The sequence goes on from CAVWII010000009.1 coordinate 195,129, forward strand.
GGGTCGAAAAGTTCAACAAGAGCCAGGACAAGATCGAGGTGCAGCCCGTCGCGCTTCCCTTCGCGACGCTGGCGAACACCGTTTTCACGCAGATGGGCGGCGGCGCCGGCCCGGACCTCGTACGCTTCGATCAGATCGACTTCTACGCGGCCGTCGCCGCGAAGCGCATTCTGCCCTTCGAGGGCGAAATCAACGAGGCTGACTATAAGTTCACCGCGCCGGACAAGTATCTCAAGGTCGACGGAAAGCGCTACGGCATCCCCTTCGAGATCAGCAACTACGTGCTTCTCTACAACAAGAGCATCGTCAAGGACGGCAAGGCGCCTGCGAACTTCGACGAATTCCTCGAGACCGCGAAGGCGGCGACGGGGAACGGCGTCTTCGGCTTCGCCTATCGCGCCACGATGGCGGAGCGGCCGGGCTTCTGGCAGGACCTCTGCAACTTCGTCTTCGGCTTCGGCGGCCGTTGGAGCGACGATGCCGGCAACCTGACGATCAACAGCCCGAAGGTCGTCGAGGGCGTCGCGGCCTACAAGAAGATGTACGATCTCGGCGCCACTCCCAAGGGCACGGATGCGGCGACCTACCGGCGCATGTTCTGGGAGAACAAGCTCGCGATGGAAGTCGACAACGGCGGCGTCGCCGGCATCTTCTATCAGCAGGCGCCGGACCTGCCCCTCGCCGCGGCGCCCTCGCCGTTTCCGACGCGCGCCCAGGGCCTGATCCTGGCGCCGCTGACGGTCAACGCCAATACCAAGAACAAGGAGGCGGCGTTCACCTTCGTCAAATGGGCGCTGAAGCCGGAGAACCAGAAGGATCTTCAGGATCTCCTCGGCGCCAGCAACGTCGCGACGGTCGTCGAGCGCTCGCCCGAGGTTCTCGCCAAGCAGCCCTGGCTGAAGGTCTACGACGAGCAGACGCCGAACAGCGTTCCCCAGCTCGTCGCCGGCCACGAAACGAAGACGCCGGAGATGCAGCAGATCATCCTCGAGCAGGTCCTCAAGGTGCTCCAGGGCGGCGCCGATCCGGCGAAGGCGATGGACGACGCCCAGAAGATGGTCCAGACGCGCGTGCTCCGCAAATAGCGCGCGCGCCCCGCATCGCAGACTCTGACGAGGCTCGATCCCCATGGCGAAGTCGGCATCCGAGACGGCGCGGCTGGAGGGCAGTCCCTGGACACCCTACATCTACATCGCGCCCATCGCCGTCTACCTGCTCCTGTTCCAGGGCTACCCTCTGGTGCAGGAGCTGCTGCTGAGCTTCACGTCGACGTCGCTCCTGTCGCCGCAGGACAACGTGCCGGTCGGGCTCGACAACTATCGCGAGCTTCTGGAGACGAGCGACTTCCACAACACCATCCTCATCACCGCGATCTACACCATCGCCTGCGTGGTGCTGTCGATCGGCCTCGGCCTCGCGGCGGCGCTGCTGCTCGACCGTCCGTTTCAGGGCCGAGGCGTGGCGCGCGCCGCGGTCACCATTCCCTGGGCGGCGCCGTCCGTCGCGGTGGCGCTCATCTTCACCTGGATCTTCAACGCGCAGTACGGCGTCTTCAACTATGCCCAGCGGGCCGTCGGCCTTCCGACGGGTCACGAGAACTGGCTTGACAATCCGAGCCTCGCGCTGCCGGCGATCCTCCTGACGACGGTGTGGCAGATCTTCCCGTTCGCATCCGTCGTCCTGCTCGCCGCGCTCCAGGGCGTGTCCAGCGAGCTGCGGGAAGCGGCCGTCATCGACGGCGCCGACCGCCTGAGCGTCTTCAAGGCCGTCGTCTGGCCGACGATCCAGCCGACCGTCGCGCTCCTCGCCCTCTTCATCACGATCTGGTCGCTGCGCCGCTTCGACCTCATCTGGCTGATGACCCAGGGCGGACCGATCGGCGCCACGAACACCCTGGTCATCGAGCTCTACCGGCAGGGCTTCGTCTATCGCCAGCTCGGCCTCGCGGCCGCCGTCGGTATGATCGGCCTGTCGATCGCTCTCGTCGTGACGCTGATCTACTTCCGCTTCACGCAGCAGGCCGAGAAAGCAAAAGGGCAACGCTGATGGGCGCTCACGGTCGACAGCACGCCTTGCGCATGCTCGCGGTGCTCGCGCTGCTCGCCAGCGCCGCCTTCCCGATCTACTGGATGCTCGTGACGTCGCTCACGCCCTCGGCGGATCTGTTCGCGGCGCGGCCCCGCTTCCTGCCGACGCTCGATCAAATCGGTGTCTACAAGGAGGTCTTCTCGACGATCCCGGTCACGACGTGGCTCGCAAACAGCGCCATCGTCGCGACCGGAACCATGGCCCTGAGCATCGCGCTCGCGATCCTGCCGGCCTATGCGCTGTCCCGCTTCCGCTTCAGGGGCAAGGGCCTGCTCGGTTTCGCCCTGTTCGTGACCCAGATGCTGCCCGAGGCCATGCTGGTGGTGCCGCTTTACGCGATCTTCGCCAAGCTCGCGCTCCTCAACACGCTTACGGGCCTCATCCTCGCCAACGCGGCCTTCACCGTCCCGGTGATCACCTGGATTCTGAAAGGGGCGATCGACGGCGTCCCGATCGACATCGAGGAGGCGGCGCGAATCGACGGCTGCTCGCAGATCGATATCGTCCTGTCGGTCGTGATCCCCCTCGTCGGGCCGACCCTCGCCGCGGCGGCCGTCATCGCCTTCTTCCACGGCTGGAACGAGTATGTCTTTGCGCAGACGCTGGTCAGCAGCCAGGAGCTGCGCACCGCCTCGGTCGGGCTCGCGGGCTTCGTCGGCGAGCTCAGCACGCCGGTGCATTCAGTGATGGCGATCGGGTTGATCTACACGCTTCCCGCCGTCGTTCTCTATCTATTCGCCCAGCGCTACGTCGTCGCCGGCATGACCGCCGGAAGCGTCAAAGGCTGACAGCAGGATCGGAACCCCGATGGCCTCGATCACTCTCAAGCACGTCACCAAGTCCTGGGGAAGCGTGCCCGCGGTCAACGACGTCGACCTTGCGGTGGCGGACGGCGAATTCCTCGTCCTCCTCGGCCCGTCGGGATGCGGCAAGTCGACCCTCTTGCGGATGCTGGCGGGGCTCGAAACCGTCTCGAACGGCGAGATCCATCTTGAAGGTCGCCGCGTCGATCGGCTGCCGCCGAGTGCGCGCGACATGGCGTTCGTCTTCCAGTCCTACGCGCTCTATCCGCACATGACCGTGCGGCGGAACATCACGTTTCCGCTTGATCATGCGGCAGTTCAAGTGGTGGTTTCACCTGCCGGTGATCGGCGGCATGGCGAAGCGCCGCATCGAGCGTTCGCCGGAGGTGAAGACCCTTGTCGAGCGCACCGCCAGGATCCTGGCGCTGACGGAGATGCTCGACCGTTATCCGCGCACGCTCTCCGGCGGCCAACGCCAGCGCGTCGCCCTCGGCCGCGCCATGGTGCGGCAGCCGGAGGTCTTCCTGATGGACGAGCCGCTGTCGAACCTCGACGCGAAGCTGAGGACGTCGATGCGGGCCGAGATCACGAAGCTGCACAAGGACGTCGGCGGCACCTTCGTCTACGTCACGCACGATCAGGTCGAGGCCATGACCATGGGCACGATGATCGCGCTGATGCGAAAGGGCGTCGTCCAGCAATTCGGACGCCCGCGGGATATCTACACCAATCCGGCCAACACCTATGTCGCAAGGTTCATCGGGACACCGCCGATGAACCTCGTCAAGGCGACGATCGACGACGGCCAGATCCGCGTCGGCGAGGCGATGTTCCCGCTGCCGGCCCACCTCGCACCCTTTGCGCCGCGCGGCCGGCAGGAGGTCCTCCTCGGCATTCGCCCGGAGGACCTCACCATCGCGCCGCACGAGACGCCGGGCTCCCTCGCCGGCGAAGTCGCGCTCGTCGAACACATCGGTTCCGAGTCCCTGATCGCGGTCAGGCCGAAGCACGCCGAAACCGCGCATGTCGCGGAGGAGGAAGACCAGGAGCAGACCGGCGTCATGGCGACGACGCCCGGCTACAGCGAGCTCAAGGTCGGCGATCCCGTCGCCGTCGGCATCACGCTCGCAAATGCCGTGCTGTTTTCTCCGTCGACCGGAGAGCGGCTCAAGGCCGCGTAAGTCCTCCCGGTCTGGGGCGTCCCTGACGTACCCTAGAAGGCGAGTTGCACCTTCATGGCGCGGGAGCGGTCGGAGGCAAGGTCGAACGCCTCGACCGCATGCTCGAACGGCACGGTTTCGGTGAGGAGCGGCTTCACGTCGACGAGCCCCTTGCCCATCAGATCGACCGCGAGCCGGAACTCCTCGTCGAAGCGGAACGTGCCGCGAAGCTGCAGCTCCTTCGTCACGATGCGTGTTGACGGGCAGCTTCATTTCGCCGCCGAGGCCGAGCTGCACGACGATCCCGCCCGGGCCGCAGGACGTCGAGGGCGCCGCGCAGCGCGGCCTCGTTGCCGGAGGCCTCGAAGAGGACGTCGAAGGTGCCCTTGTCCTGCCGCATGGGGCGCCAGCCGCTCCGGCGTCCCTGGCGACGTTGATCGTTTCCGAGGCTCCGACTCTTGCGGCAAGGGACGAGCGGGTAGTCGCTCGACGTCCGTCGCGACGATCTCCTTCGCGCCGGCGAGCCGGGCCGCGATGATCGCAAGCGCTCCGATCGGGCCGCAGCCCGTCACCAGCACCCTCGCGCCGAGGAGCGGCCCGGCGCTGCGACGCCGGCGTGCAGGCAGACCGCGAGCGGCTCCGCCATCGCCGCCTCGGCCATCGTCATCGTCGGCGCGATCGGGATGGCCTGGGCCTCGTCGACCGTGACGCTCTGGCGAAAACCGCCCTGCACGTGCGGGAAGCGCATCGCGCTGCCGATGAAGTGCATGTCGAGGCACTGGTTGTGCTGGCCGGCGCGGCAATAGCAGGCAGGCATTGCAGGCCTGGCTCGGATTGACCGCGACGCGCGTGCCGCGGCGCCACGCCTGAGACCTCGGCGCCGATGTCGTCGACGGTGCCGGCGATCTCGTGCCCGAGCGCCATCGGCTGCTCGCAGGCGAACGGTGCCGAAGCCGCCGTGATGATAGTAGTGGAGATCGGACCCGCAGATTCCGCCGGCTTCGATCCTCACCCGGACGTCGCGCGGCCCGAGCGGCTCGGGCGCAACGTCTTCGATGCGAAGGTCCTTCGGGGCATGGATGATGACGCCACGCATTGTCGTTTCCTCCTCTCGCCCGGCACGATTGCGTTCGCGGCCGTGACGCTCAGAGCACCGCCAGCATGCCGCCGTCGACGTAGATGATCTGGCCGTTGACGTAGTCCGACGCCGACGAGGCGAGAAACACCGCCGCGCCGACGAGTTCCTCCGGCTTGCCCCATCGCTTGGCCGGCGTGCGGCCCTTGACCCAGGCGTCGAAGGCGGCGTTCTCGACCAGCGCCTGGTTCATGTCGGTCAGCATGTAGCCGGGGCCGATCGCGTTGGCCTGAATGCCATGGGCGGCCCATTCGGCCGCCATGGCCCGGGTCAGCATCTTGATGCCGCCCTTCGCGACCGTGTAGGGCGCGACGGTGGCGCGGGCGAGCTCGCTCGTCAGCGAGCCGATGTTGACGACCTTGCCGTGGCCGCGCGGCGATCATCCGCTTCGCTGCCTCGCGGCCGATGACGAAGGCGCTGGTGAGATTCGCGTCGATGACCTTCTGCCACTCGGCGGTGGCGAAGCTCGACCATCGGCTTTCGCAACTGGATGCCGGCGTTGTTGACGAGGATGTCGATCGCGATGCCCTCGTCGTCGAGGCGCTCGAAGGTCGCGAGGATGGCGGCCTCGTCCGTGACGTCGAAACAGGCCTCGTGGACCACGATGTCCGGCCGCTTTCATCTCTGCCGACGGCGGCCGTCAGCGCGCCTCGGATCGGACGCCGTTGAGGACGATCGCGGCGCCGGCCGCGGCCATTCCCTCGGCCATCGCCCGCCCGAGGCCGCGGGAGGATCCGGTGACGAGGGCCGTCCGCCCCTTCAGCGAAAATAGCTCGATGGACATGATGCACGCCTCAAGCCGCCGAGCGGCGCATGGTGAGATCGGGACGCTCGAAGACGGCGGGAAGGAGCTCGATGCCCAAGCCCGGTCCCTCCATCGGATAGACATATCCGTCCTTGATCGTCGGCACGACCGTGACGAGCTCCTTGTACCAGCCCGTGTAGAAGGCGCGCACCGATTCCTGGATCAGCGTGTTCGGCTGGCTGAACGAGGCATGGACGGCGGCGGCGAAGCCGACCGGGCCGATGCAGTCGTGCGGCGCGAAGGGACGGTGCCAGGTCTCGGCCAGGGCCGCGATCTTGCGGCCTTCGGTCAGGCCGCCGGTCCAGCACAGATCCACCATCACGACATGCGTCGCGTCGCGCTCGAGCATTTCCTTGTAGGGCCAGCGCGAGCCGAGCGTCTCGCTGGCGCAGACCCAGACGTCGGTGGAGCGGGCATATTCGGCCAGCGCCTGGGGCGAGTTCATGCGGATCGGGTCCTCGAACCAGGTCGGCGCGTAGGGCTCGAGCGCCTTGCGCGATCTGCTTCGCCGCCGGCAGGTTCCAGAGCGAGTGGAACTCGACCATGATCTCCATCTTGTCGCCGACGGCCTTGCGGATCTTCTCGAACGGCTCGATCGCCTTTCTTCATCTGCGCGGCGGAGATGAAGAGGCCCTGGTTCTCGATCGCCGCAGGATCGAACGGCCAGATCTTCATGGCCGCGATGCCGCTCTCGAGCAGGTTCTCTGCCAGCGCGTCGGCGCGGTTCATGAAGCCGTCGAGATCCTCAAACGGTCCGCCGGCTTCGCCGAGGTTCCAGTTCGAGACCGGCTTGATGTTGGTCGAGCGGACATACTTGTAGCCGGCGCAGGTGTTGTAGATGCGCAGCTTGTCGCGGCAGAGGCCGCCGAGCATCTGGTGGACCGGCTGGTCGCAGACCTTGCCGAAGATATCCCAAAGCGCGATGTCGACGGCGGAGGCCGCGCGGTATTCCGCGCCGGTGGAGGATTGCGCCATCGGCAGGTTCACCATGTCGCGATGGATCGCCTCGATGTGGAGCGGATTGCGGCCGAGCAGGCGTCCGGCCAGCGTGTCGTGGATATGCGCCTCGACCGCGCCCGCGCCGTAGAACGTCTCGCCGAGACCGATGATCCCGCTGTCCGTGTGAACGCGGACCCAGAGGACGTTGGCGAACTCCTCGGTTCTCAGGGTCTCGATCGAGGTGATTTTCATCTTGGTGTCTCTCCCGGGCCGCGCTGCGACGGCCGCTGCGGCGCCCGCGCGGCGAGCTGGCGCCTACGGGTTCGCCAAGTCGGCAGCGACTATACACCGCTTGTAAAATATCACAACATGTTTTAAGGAAGCCGTGCTCGATCGTGCTACGTTGACCGGGCAAGGAGGCCGCCATGGCAGCTCGGGGTCGCGCCCGCACCAAGCTCGCGGTCGTCGGCGAGACGTCGAAAGCCGTGCGTCACCGGCGCAACCGCGTCAATCTCTTCGAACTCGCCTACGAGCGCATCGAGGATCTGATCGTCCATTGCGAGCTGAAGCCCGGTCGCTTCCTCTCGATCCAGGACTTGCAGGAAATCACCGGGTTCAGCCGGACGCCGGTGCACCAGGCCGTCAGCCGACTCGCGGATGACACCCTCATCCTCGTCCGCCCCCGGCACGGCGTGCAGATCGCACCGATCGATCTCGCGCGGGAGCGCGTGCTCCTGCATTTGCGGCGCGATATCGAGCGCTTCGTCGTTCGCCTCGCGACCGAGCGCGCCGGCCCGTCGCACCGCAACCAGTTCCTGCACCTCGAGCGGCTGTTGCGGGATCGGCGCGAAACGTTGACGATCGGCGAGTTCAATGGGCTCGACCGGCGCATCGACCGGCTGATCCTCATGGCGGCGGGGGAGCCCTTCCTCGAACACACGCTGCGCCCGCTGCATACGATCTTTCGCCGCATCGGCTGGATCCACCACAACCACACCGCAGGCGAGGCGAGCGTCCGCAAGACGATCGACTGCCATCTCGCGGTCCTCAACGCGATCGCCAACCGGCACGCCGACCGGGCCGTCGTCGCCTCCGACAACCTGATCGCGTTCGTCGACGGCATGTTCGACGTCATGGAACGGGAAATCGATCCCGCCCTTCTCGACTGCAGCCTCGAGCCTCTCGCGATCCCGGAACGCTAGGATTGTCAATGCGCATCGTCTTTCACGGAGAAAATGCCGGCTCCTTCAGCGCCGGGTTCGGGGACCGGCTCGGCCTCGACGCCGAAATCGCGCTCCTTTCCGACACTCTCTCGAGCGAAGCCGATCGGCTCGCCTATTCCTCGGCCGACGTCATCGTCGGAACCAAATTCGATGCAAGCCTGCCGAATCCCCGTGGCCTGAAGCTGTTTCATGTCCCGGGCGCCGGATACGACAGCGTCGACCTCGACGCGCTGCCGCCGCAGGCGATCGTCTGCAACTGCTTCGGCCACGAGCAGGCCATCGCCGAATACGTCATGGCCGCCCTGCTCGCCCGGCACGTTCCCCTCGTCGATGCCGATCGCCGCTTGCGGGAGCGCGATTGGGCCTTCTGGGCCGGCGCGGCCGACCGCGTCCACGACGAAGTCGCCGGCAAGACCATCGGCCTCCTCGGCTTCGGCCACATCGGAAAAGCGATTGCACGGCGCGCGAAGGCGTTCGAGATGGAGGTCCTCGTCGCCAACCGCAGCCCGGTGCCCATATCCGATCCGGTCGATCGCTCGCTGACGCTCGAGCGGTTGGCCGATTTCTGGGGTGCAGCGGATTTCATCGTCGTCTCGGTGCCGCTGACCCCCGAAACGACGGGCATCGTCGGGCCGGATGCGTTCGCGCGGATGAAGCCCTCCGCGCTGCTCGTGAACGTCGGTCGAGGTGCGACCGTCGATGAGGCGGCGCTCTACGACGCCCTGCTGCGGCGGCGCATCGCCGGCGCGGTCATCGACACCTGGTATCGCTACCCGACGCCTGGACATCCCGATGCGGCGCCGTCCGCGTTCCCGTTTCACGAGCTGCCGAATGTTGTCATGACGCCGCACATGTCAGGTTGGACCCGCGGCACCATCGCCCGCCGCCAGCAGACGATCGCCGAGAACATCAGGCGCTGCGCGCGCGGCGAGGACTGCACGAACGTCGTGCGGCCGCTTCGTCCAGGTCCCTAGGAACGCTGCCCGCTTCCCACCCGCCGATTCCGGCGCGTGACGCCCGCGCTTGCGGCCGCAACCGAAATCTGCCACGCGCATTTTCGAGCCGCCGGTTCCAGGGTCGATCGCCTTCGGCCAGCGCGCGGGCGAGGGGAGGAGCGACGTGAGCCTATCCGACGTTTTCGCAAGAGTTGTTGAGCTGATCGGCAATGGGACGGTCCTGGTTCGCCGGTTCGGCCGCGACGTGCCCGAGCAGGCTCTCGGAAGCGCTCCGGCGATTCCGGCCGCGAAGCCCCAAGGCATCCCGACCCTCAAGATGCCGACGGCCCGGGGCTGGTCCGAAGGGCAGACGCCGGTCGCGGCGCCCGGGCTCGAGGTCAATGCGTTCGCGACCGGTCTGAAGCATCCACGCTGGATCAGCGTGCTGCCCGACGGCGACGTGCTCGTCGCCGAGGCCCTCACCGTCGCCGGAGGAATCAAGACCGCCTTCGACTACGCCATCGTCAGCACGATGAGGCGCGCAGCCGCGTTGGGCGTCAGCCCGAATCGCATCACGCTGTTGCGAGATGCGGACGGTGACGGCGTGGCCGAGAGGCGCGAAACCTTCCTCGATGGGCTCAACCAGCCGTTTGGCATGGCCCTTGTGGGGGATACGTTCTACGTCGGCAACACCGACGGCGTGGTCGCCTTCCCCTACGCCGCGGGCGCAAGCCGTATCGCTGGTCCGGGGCGGAAGCTGACCGAATTCAAGGCGGGCGGGCATTGGACGCGAAGCCTGCTGCCGAGCGGCGATGGCCGCAAGCTCTTCGTCGGTGTCGGCTCGCTGAGCAATATCGGCGAGCGCGGCATGGCCCTCGAGGACGGCCGGGCGGCCATCTACGAGCTCGACCTTGCAAGCGGCAGGAGCCGCATCTTCGCCTCCGGGCTGCGCAACCCCGTGGGCCTCGCGTTCGAGCCGCGCACCGGCGCGCTCTGGACGGTGGTCAACGAGCGCGACGGTCTCGGCGACGAGACGCCACCCGACTATCTGACCTCGGTTCGCGATGGCGGCTTCTACGGCTGGCCCTATTGCTACTGGGGACAGACCGTGGACGATCGCGTACCGCAGGATCGGGCCGCGGTCGCAACCGCCATCAAGCCGGATTATGCGCTCGGCGGCCACACCGCGTCGCTCGGCCTCTGCTGGCTGCCCGCGGGCACGCTTCCGGGCTTTCCCGAGGGCATGGCCATCGGGCAGCACGGCTCCTGGAACCGCAGCACCCTGAGCGGCTATCGCGTCATCTTCGTGCCGTTCGCCGACGGTCACCCGGCCGGGCCGCCGCGAGACGTCCTGACGGGGTTCCTCGCCCCCGACGAGCGCACCTCCTACGGACGGCCGGTCGGGGTGGCGATCGGCCCCGACGGCTCGTTGCTGGTGGCAGATGATGTCGGCAACGCGATCTGGCGCGTGACAGGGAAGCGGCAGGACTGAGCGCGCGCCGAGCCGGCGCTGCGGCCGCCCCCTTAGCATTTCCGCGCGACGAAGCGGGCGTGCGAGCCTGGATATCAGGGGCTGCGAAGCGCCGGGGATGGTGACTGTGCCAAGAATGTGATTTCGTTGCCTGATCGCCTCTGGCGGCGGGCTGCCGGCGAGCGAGGAAGGCGCGCCGCTTCGTTGACACCCGTCCGGCTTTCTCCGACGATCCTGGCCACACCGGCCGGACGATCTGGCGGCAGGGAGCCGCCGCGCGGCATTGGAACGCGTTCCGCGGCTCGACCGGCGCCTCGCGCGGAGATCGCGTTCATGACTGAGGTCGCCGCATCCGACGAGGATTTTCGCTCCATCGTCCGCCTCGAAGACGTCCAGAAGTTCTTCGGATCGATTCATGCCCTGCGCAATGTCAATCTGGCGATCGGGCGGAACGAGGTCGTCGGTCTCATCGGCGACAACGGTGCGGGGAAGTCCACCTTGATCAAAGTCATGACCGGCGTCATGAAGCCGAGCTCCGGACGGATCTACGTCCGCGATCGGGCGATCAACCTGTCCGACTACTCGGTCCAGGCGGCGCACAGGTTTTCGATCGAGACCGTCTACCAGGACAAGTCGCTCGGCGAGAAGCAGCCGCTCTGGCGCAACTTCTTCGTCGGCCGCCAGATCACCAATCGCTTTGGATTCATCGACGTGAAGCGCGAGAAGGCGATCGCGCAGGACATCCTCCTCGGCACCATCGGATTCAGGGGCGCCGGGATATCGGTCGAACTCGACGGTCAAGGATCTCTCAGGCGGCGAGCGTCAGGGCATCGCGATCGGGCGTGCGATGCACTTCAAGGCCGACCTCATCGTGCTCGACGAGCCGACAGCGGCGCTTGGCGTGAAGGAGGTTCGCAAGGTGCTCGATTTCGTGCGGCGCATCCGCGACTCAGGCCGCGCCTGCCTGTACATCGAACACAATCTCGCCCATGTACACGAAGTCGCCGATCGGCTCGTCGTGCTCGACCGCGGCGAGGTCGTGGCCGAAATCGCGCCCCGCGACATGTCCGTCACGGACCTGACCGAGTATCTCGTCGATCTGCAGCAGAAGCGCTGAGGGAAAGAGAGGCCGCCGATGGTTCTCCAGCGCCCCCTTGCCGCCATCGCTCGAATGGAGGGGCTGCCGATCATCCTCGTGTTCGGCCTCCTCATCTGCCTGTTCATGTACACCGCCCCGGAGGTGTTCCTCTCCCACAACATCTACACGACCTTCCTGTCGACGCTGCCGCCGCTCATCCTGCTCGCGGTGGGCCTGACGTTCGTGATCGGCGCCGGCGAGATCGATCTCTCGTTTCCGTCGGTGATCGCCTTCTCCGGGTTCGTGTTCGCGGTCCTTTTCAAGGATTACGGGCTCGGCTGGTGGGCGGTCGGCGCGGGCCTCGTCTCGGGTCTTTTCGTCGGGCTCGTCAACGGCGTTCTCGTCGCCGTGGTCGGCATCCCTTCCTTCATTGCGACGCTGGCGACCCAGTTCTTCTGGGCCGGGATGGCGACCGTCCTCTCGGGCGGAAAGTCTTATGCGCTGCGCGGCGCCGACCAGACGTTGGTCTGGCAATGGGCAGTCGGTCGCTTCGACCTTCCTTTCGCCTGGCTCAACGAAGTCTCGATTCAGGCCGCGTGGACGCTCGGCGTCATCGTGTTTCTCTGGTTCGTCCTCAACCGGCATCGCTTCGGCGAGCACGTCCTGTTCATGGGCGACTCGAACGACGTTGCGCGGGTCGTCGGCATCGACGTGACCTGGGAGAAGATCCGGCTTTTCACCCTGATGGGCGGGCTCGCCGCGATCGCCGCCATGTTCCTGACCCTCGAAAATCGGAACTATTTCGGCAATCAGGGCCAGGGCTACCTCCTCACGGCGATCGCATCGGTGCTGATCGGCGGGACGTCGATTTTCGGCGGCCGTGCAACCCTCGTCGGCACGGTCTTCGGATGCTTCGTCATCGGCATGATCGAAGCCGGCCTTGTCGCCTCCGGATTGACCGGCGCGTGGGTGCGGACGGTCCAGGGCCTCGTCTTTCTGATCGCCATCGTCTTCTATCTCTACGTCGACGAGCCGCACCGCCGCAAAGCGCTCCTCGCGCGGTTCCGACGCGAGGACGACCGATTTCGTTCGAAGGCCGATTCAGCCACCGCAGAAGCGGCACGAAGCCGCTGACGGGCAACGCAGCATGAAGGGAGGACTGCCATGTCAACAGGACGGATTCTTATCGGAGTCGCGCTGACGGCCCTCATTGGCGCGGCTCCGGCCGCGCGCGCACAGGAGACGCCCGGCAAGGGCGTATCGATCTACATGCAGATGGGCGGCAACCCGGGCGACGGCGCGACGCTCGCCCGGCAGACCGGAGCCAATGCCGCCGCGAAGGCGCTCGGCGTCGACCGGCTGAACGAGCAGTTCTCGGCTTGGGCGCCGGAGAAGATGATCGAGCAGTTCAAGCAGGCTCTGGCGGCGAAGCCGAGCTGCATCGTGATCATGGGGCATCCGGGCAACGAAGCCTTCGCCGACCTCGTCAAGCAGGCGGTGGATCAGGGAATTGTCGTCACTCACGGCAACGCCCCCTTGAGCGATTTGCAGAAGGCCCACGGCCCCCACGGCTTCGGCTATGCCGGCGTCGATCTCTACGAGGGCGGCAAACTGACCGCGCAGGAGATGATCAAGGCCGGCGGCCTCAAATCGGGCGACAAGGCAATGGTGTACGGCGTCTTCAGCCAGGCGGAGCGCGGCCAATCCGAAAAGGGCCTCGCGGATACGCTCGAGAAGGCCGGTCTCAAGGTCGACCGCCTCGAGATCACGCAGGAGGCGAATTCGGACGCGTCGCTCGCGGTGCCCGTGCTCGCGGCCTATGTTCAACGAAACCCCGACCTCAAGGCGATCGGAACGCAGCACGGCGGAATCACGAGCGTCCTCGCCGACGTTTTGAAACGGGCCGGAAAGAAGCCCGGCGAGATCACCGTCGGCGGAATCGATCTCGCACCCGCGACGATCGACGGCCTGAAATCCGGCTACGTCTCGGTCACCCTGGACCAGCTCCTCTACCTCCAGGGCTTCGTTCCCGTGCTCCAATGCGTGATGTCGGCGAAGTACAAGATGCCCGGCATCAGCGTGAACACGGGCGCCGGCGTCGTAACCCCGAAGACGATCGACTCTCTCGTCTCCCTGATCGAATTGGGGATCCGGTAGCGGCCGCCCGGTGCGAACGTCTCGCGCCGTTTCCTCGGCGCGAGAATCCTGCACGGAGATCGTGAGACCGGCCTTTTCGGGAGCGGCCGAACGGCGTCTCAGCGTACGCGATAGAACGGATTCGGGAGAAGGAACATCTTCTCCGCGTGACCGCCGAAGAGGTCCGACGGCTGGTCGCCGATGTTGGCGATGATGGTGAATCCGGCCCGCTCGATCTCGGCCCGGATCGGCGCCTTGAAATCCGTGGCGGACGCGAAGCGCGCGCCGTTCGGGACCATGTAGAGCCTCTCGGCGCCGCCGTACCCGGCCGCCGCGAGGTTTTTCTCGGTCGCCTCGCGCTGATCTTCCGGGCGGCCCGTGATGAAGAAGACCGCGACGTTCATGGCCCGAGCCTTCTCGAAGATGCGCAGGGTCGGGACGATCGCCGGATCGCGTCCGAGCTGGTCCCAGGCGGCCCAGCCGCAGGGGCCGTCGATGGCGAGATCGCAGGGTCCGGCGATCGGCCGTCCGAAATTGTCCCGCGTGATGACCTCCCAGTTCGACAAGGCCGTCTCGTCGATGTCGAGGACGATGGCGGGCCTGGCGGCGGAGGCGGCCCGCTCGCCGATCCAGGCGGCCGCCAGCTGCGCAACGGCGGCCACGTCGCGATCATAGGCGCCGGATTCCTTGTAGGCCGCGGCGGCGACGATGGCGTCGCCGACATTCGGCGGCTGGGCGGGGTTGGCGACGAGCAGCGAGACGCCCTGCGCCCGTGCGTCGCCGGCGCCGAACACGAGCATGAGAAGTGCAGCCGCAACGGAAACGCCGCGACCGCAACGCCCGCCGGATGTCGGATTGGTCGTCATGGAAATGGCCCCCTGCCTGCACGAGACCGTGTCGGAAACGGATCATCGATTGTACCAGAAATCGGGCCCGCCGAACCGTCAACCCGCGCTTATCCCGATCCGGATCGGCGGCGCGGTCCGAGGCGGGAAAGATCGCTGCCCACCGGTCAGCGCTGCATCTGCATGATGGTTTCCATCGGCATCATGTTGCGGTTCAGGTTCGCCATGATCCACAGCGAGCCGCCGATCAGGAGCACGACGATCAGCACGCCGAAGGCGAGCGCCAGGACGTTGTTCGTGTTGTCGGGCGAGGTCGTGATGTGCAGGAAGAAGACGAGGTGCACACCCATCTGGGCGATGGCGAATACGACCAGAGCCACCGGAATTCCGGGTCCCCAGACGAGGGTGCTCGACGGCAGAGAGAAGGAGGCGAACGTGAGCAGCGTCGCCAGAGCGAGACCGATCACATAGCTGCGCAAGCCCGACGCGATGTCGCCATCCGGTCGATACTCGTCCCCCGGCGCCGTGTCGGCAGCGGAGACATCGTCGTCCGTATTGCTCATGCTTGCGCTCCCATGAGATAGACGACCGTGAAGATGGCGACCCAGACGATGTCGAGGGCGTGCCAGAACAGGCTGAAACACAGGAATCGACGCAGGATGTCCGCTCTCCATCCCTTGGCGAAAATCTGCGCCATCATCGTCAGAAGCCAGAGGAGGCCGGCGGTGATGTGGAGGCCGTGACAGCCCACGAGCGTGAAGAACGAGGACAGGAAGGCGCTCCGCGTCGGCCCGGCGCCGCGGGCGACGAAACCGGAAAACTCGCGCAGTTCAAGCAATAGAAACGCGGCGCCGAGGGCGAAGGTCCCCGCCATCGCGGCATAGAACCAGGCCTTTCGCCGCGCCTCGACCGCGAGGCTCGCCAGGCCGCAGACGAAGCTCGACGCGAGCAGGCACGCCGTCTCGATGGCTGTGTTGCTCAGGTTGAACAGCTCCGCGCCGGTCGGACCGCCCGCCGTTTCTCCCGACAGCACCGCATAGGCCGCAAAAAAGGCCGCGAACATCACGATGTCGCTGAGAAGAAAGATCCAGAAGCCGTAGCCGACCACGATGCGCTTCGAGGCCGGGCCGCCATCGCCGCGCCCGCCGGCGCGGCTGCGGCCGAGACGATGCGGATCGGCCGGCAGCGCCTGAGCGACCGCGGCGCTCACGGTCGCGATCCCAGGTGGGCGGCGAGCGCGGCGCCGCGGGCGCTGCGATTGGCCGCGTCGATGCGGGCGATCTCCGTGGCGGAGATGATGAAGTCGGCCTTGTCGCGCCACGCGAAGACGACGAACGTCGCGAATGCGCCGAAGGCCCCGAGCGCCACCATCCACCAGATGTGCCAAATCAACGCGAAGCCCATCACCGTCGCGAAGAAGGCGCAGACGAAGCCGGTCGGACTGTTGCGCGGCATCTCGACCGCTTCGTATTCGGGCGCAGTGCGCAGGCGGGCCTGCGCATGGGCGTGCTGCTTGATGTTCCAGTAGGCATCCGCCCCTTCGACGTGCGGCAGCACCGGAAAGTTGAAAACCGGGGGCGGCGACGGCGTCGCCCATTCGAGGGATCGGCCGTCCCAAGGATCGCCCGTCGCGTCGCGCAGCTCATTGCGGCGCCGGATGCTGACAAAAAGCTGAATCGCCTGACACGCGACGCCGGCGAAGACCACCACCATGCCCACGCCCGCCGCGAGAATCCAGGGATGCCATTCCGCCACGTCGTAATGCTGCATGCGCCGCGTCATGCCGAGGAGACCGGCCACGTAGAACGGCATAAAGGTGGCATAGAACCCGACGAGCGTGAACCAGAACGCGGCCTTGCCCCAACCCTCGTGAAGGGTGAAGCCGAACGCCTTCGGAAACCAGTACGTATAGCCCGCGAAGGCGCCGAATAGCACGCCGCCGATGATGACGTTGTGGAAATGCGCGACGAGAAACATGCTGTTGTGCAGGACGAAGTCGGCCGGCGGAACCGCCAGCAGTACGCCCGTCATGCCGCCGATGAGGAACGTGACCATGAAGCCGAGAGACCAGAGCATCGGCGTCGCGAAGCGGATGCGGCCGCCGTACATCGTGAACAGCCAGTTGTAGATCTTCACGCCAGTGCCGACTGCGATGATGCTCGTCGCGATCCCGAACAGCGCGTTGACGTCGGCGCCTGCTCCCATCGTGAAGAAATGATGCAGCCAGACCATGAAGGAGACGATGCAGATGAAAAGCGTCGCGATCACCATCGAGCGATAGCCGAAGAGCGGTTTCCTCGAAAAGGTGGAGATGACCTCCGAGAAGACGCCGAAGGCAGGCAGGACCAGGATGTAGACCTCCGGGTGTCCCCACGCCCAGATGAGGTTGACGAACATCATCATGTTGCCGCCGGCTTCATTGGTGAAGAAGTGAAAGCCGAAATAGCGGTCGAGAAGCAGCATTGCGAGGGTCGCGGTGAGGATCGGGAAGGCCGCGACGATAAGGAGGCTGGAGGCAAGCGAGGTCCAGCAGAACATCGGCATCCGGAGGTAGCTCATTCCCGGTGCGCGCAGCTTGAGAATCGTGGTGACGAAATTGATTCCTGTGACCAGCGTTCCCACGCCGGAGATCTGGATCGCCCAGAGGTAATAGTCGACGCCGACGCCGGGTGAGTAGGTGATTTCGCTGAGCGGCGGGTAAGGCAGCCAGCCGGTTCGCGCGAACTCGCCGACGACGAGCGAGACGTTGACGAGCAGCGCGCCGGTCGCGGTAAGCCAGAAGCTGACCGAATTCAGCGTCGGAAAGGCGACGTCGCGCACGCCGAGCTGCAGCGGCACCGCGAAGTTCATCAGGCCGATGACGAAGGGCATGGCGCCGAAAAAGATCATGATCGTCCCGTGCGCCGAGAAGATCTGGTCGTAGTGCTCCGGGGGCAGATAGCCGGGTGCCTGGAAGGCGATGGCCTGCTGCGAGCGCATCATGATTGCATCGACGAATCCACGCACCAGCATGACGAGGGCGAGAACGACATACATTATGCCGATCCGCTTGTGGTCGACGCTCGTGATCCACTCTCGCCAGAGATAAGGGAGATGTCCGGCGAAGACGATCCAGGCGAGCACGGCGAGGAGCACCGATGCCACGATCCCGGAAGCGGCCATCGGGATCGGCTGGTCGAAGGGAATGGCCTCCCAGCTCAGCTTGCCCCACATGTCAGCCGCCCGACCGCGGCGAGACGTCCGGTGTCGGCCGCCCCATTGTCGGACCCGGTCCCGGCGGAAGCGCCTGCGTCGCGATGGACCGGAACAGGTCGATGTCCGCAAGCCGATATGTGGTCGGGCGCACGCTCATGCTCTGCTTCGTCAGGTTTGCGTATTCGTCACGATCGAGCATGGCGGCCGAGTTGCGCGCCGCCCGGCTCCAGGCCTCGAAAGCGTCTGTCGATACGGCGCGCAGCATGAACTGCATTCCGGGAAAGCCGTCGCCGCTGAATTGGGTCGACCGGCCGTAGAAGTCGCCTTCGCGGTCGGATTCAAGGTTCAATCGTGTGGTCATTCCGTTCATCGTGTAGATCATGCTGCCGAGCTGCGGCACGAAAAATGCGTTCATGACGCTCGCCGACGTCAAGTCGAAGCGAATCGGCGTCCGCGCCGGGACGACGAGCTCGTTCACGCTCGCGACGCCTTGGTCCGGGTAGATGAACAGCCATTTCCAGTCGAGAGAGACGACCTGCACATTCAGCGGCCGGACCTCCGAACTCGAGGGGACGCGCAGGATCGAGCTCGTGCGAAGCGATCCAGGTGATCCCACCGAGAAACAGGATGACGAGGGTCGGGATCGACCATACGACCAGTTCGATGCGTCCCGAATAGGCCCAGTCCGGAAGAAACCGCGCTCTTGGGTTCGACTCGCGAAACCACCACGCGCAGCCGAGCGTCGCCGCGATCGTCGGGACGACGATCGCGAGCATGATGGCGAGAGCATTGAGCAGGATGGTTCGCTGGGCCGCCCCGACCGGGCCTTGAGGATCGAGAATTCCCGACGTGCAGCCCCCGAGCGCCACCGCGGCTGCGATCGAGGTCCACGACAGCAGGAACCGCAGCCGCCGGCCGCCGGCGGTCGCGACGTTCAGGGCAGTTCGGCCGCTATTGCCCAATCGGTCTCACCCTCCGAACGCGTTTCGATGACTCGCGACGGGCCTCGTCTGAAATGCGCGTTGCAGGGGACGACCCGGAAGACAAGTCGGCAATGCGCCCCGATGCCCGCTTGATCATCTCAGAGAGTGGCGATCCCCGCAATTACGCAGGGCTGCGCGCGCCAAGCAGGCCTCAAGTGACGCTGTTTCGTCCCGATTATCGAGCTCCGGCCCTTGCGGGGCAGCCCGGCTCGCCGAGATCGAAGTAGAGGCCCGCCATGATGGCGAGTCCCTCGCCGACGATTTCGAGCGGCAGATGTTCGTTCGGCGCGTGCTGCGAGCAGCCGGGATAGGAATGCGGCACCCAGACCGTCGGCAGGCCGAGGGTCTCGGCAAAGACGTCGTTCGGCAGGGAGCCGCCGAGATTGGGCAGGATTGCGGGCCGCCGCCCCGTCGTACGGACGACGGAGTCCGCGGCCCAGCGGACCCAGGGGTGATCGGGATCGAGCCGCGTCGCCCGGAACGTCTCGCCGCGCGCGGCAGCGACCTCGACCTGCGGAAAGCCCTGACGGTCGAGGTGGCGGCGCAAGGCCGGCAGAACCTGCGCCTCGTCGATTCCGACGACGGTGCGGAGTTGGCCCCGCGCCCAGGCGCGGGGCGCAATGGCGTTCACCGGCGCTGCCGGATATCCGCTCTCCATCGCGAGCACGGTGAAGGATGGCCAGCCAAACACCTTCTCGGCAGCGGAGAGTCCGGGCTCGCCCCAAGCCGGGTCGATCTTGGGCGCCCCCGCTGCGCTCTCGACCGGGCAATCGGCAAGCGCGCGACGGACGCCGTCCGGAATGCCTTCGGGCAGCCATTCCGCAATCCGAATCTCGCCGGAGGATCCGACGATGCACGCGAGCGCATGCGCCAGCTGGATCGCCGGATCCGACAGAAGGCCGCCCCAATTGCCCGAATGCTGGCCGCCTTCGCGCGCATCGATCCAGATATCGAAGGTGATGCAGCCCCGAGACCCCAGGAAGATCGTCGGGCGATCGGCCGCGAGCCGGGGGCCGTCGGAGGCGATGAGGACGTCGGCCCGAAGCATGTCGGCCGCCGACGCGCAAAACGCGCGCAGTCCCGGCGACCCCATCTCTTCGCCCATCTCGAACAGGAATTTTGCATTGAAGCCGAGTGCGCCGCGCGTTTCCAAGACCGCGCGGAGCGCGAAAAGATTGATGGCGTGCTGCCCCTTGTTGTCCGCGACTCCGCGGCCGTACCAGCGGCCCTCGCGCTCGCTCAGAAGCCAGGGCGAGAGGCCGTCCGACCAGCGATCGTCCAGGCCGCGGATCACGTCGCCGTGACCGTAGCCGAGCACCGTCGGCGCAGACGGGCGTTCGATGCGCTCGGCGAAAAGAAAAGGCCACTCGCCCGCGGCCAGGATTCGACAGGCAAAGCCCATCGCCTCGAGGCTGGGGCTCAACCCGTTGTCCAGGTAGTCGCGCAGGGTCGAGGCGCGATCGGGATTCTGGCTCTCGGTCGGCATCGAGACCAGCCGCGCCAGTTGCGCGCGGAAGGCGCCGCCGTGGAAGGAATAGAGGGCACGGGCTATCGCGTCGTCACGGGACATTTCTGAAGACTCTCGCCGCAGATTTGCCGTCGGGGCCGATTCGCTCTCTACACGGTCCTGGGCGCTTTCGCGACGGTCGTGTCGCTGACCGCGATCCGAGGCGAGGCAGGGACCCTTGCGCGGCGGGCCGCCGCGATGCTACATAGCCTGCGTTAGACAGGGGTGCTCCGTAGTCGCGGGGCTGAGATGGCGGCCGGATGCCGCCGGACCCTCAAGCTGATCTGGGTAATGCCAGCGGAGCGAGGCGAGGATGTTCTCCGGAGCGCAGGTGTCGTTGTATCCGATGACGGATGCGTTCGTTCCCGTCATCCTCGGCGCGATCGCGGCGCTCGATCCCTATCGGCCGCGCTTCAGGATCGAGACGGACGACCTGTCGACCCTGCTCGTCGGCCCGCCGGACGAGCTCTTTTTGGCGATGCGCGACCTCTTCGTCGCCACTGCGGGACGCGGCGTCCATTGCGTGCTTGCCGCGACCGTGTCGCGCGGCTGCCCCGGCGAGCCCGACGATCCGATCTGCACGCCCGCCGAGCCGGGGACGCTCCGGTTGCCGCTCGACGAACGCATCGGCGCGGCGCTGGCGCGCGTCGCCGCGGCGCCCGCGACCGGCCAGGCGGTCGCTGCGCAGTTCTCGCTCTATCCCTTGGGCGCGGCGCAGCACATGGACGAGATCTACGGCTGCATCGCGTTCCTGAAGCGCTCGGGCACGTTCGATCGCTCCAAGAATTTCTGCACGAAGCTGCGCGGCGACGCCGGACCCGTCTTCGCGACGCTCGCCGAAGCCTTTCTCCGCTTCGGAGCGCCGGCGGGCCATGTCGCGCTCGATTTGAAGGTCTCGGCCAACAGCCCGAGCACCGCATGACGCGGCTCGCCGGGCAACGCAATCGACGGGAGGTCGAAATGGCGAACTCTTCATCCTGGACGCTGCGGGAGACACTCATCGTCGCGATGCTCGGAACCGTGTTCGCGGTCCTCTATCTTGGCTGGGTGCAGGTCTGGCTCGTCGCCCAGGCGGCATTCGGCTCCCTGACGATGGACGTGGTGATGGGTTTCTGGTTCATCGCCTCGATCGTCGCGGCGGCGATCGTCCGCAAGCCCGGCGTTGCGCTTGCGTCCGAGGTTCTCGCGGCGGCGGTGCAGATCCTGCTGGGCAGTCCCGCGGGCCTGCTCTTGCTCGTCACCGGCCTCGTTCAGGGCGCCGGCGCAGAACTCGTCTTCGCCGCGACGCGCTGGCGCCGCTACGACCTGCCGGTGCTGATGGCCGCCGGAATCGGCGCCGCCGTGTTCTCGTTCGCCTATACCTGGATTCGCTTCGACTACGGCGCGCTGCAGCCGACGGTGCTCGCCGCGATGTTCGTCCTGCGCTGTGCCAGCGGCGCTCTCCTCGGCGGCTGGCTCGGCTCGATCGTGGTCGAGGCCCTCTACCGGACGGGAGCGCTGTCCGGGCTCGCCATCGATCATGACCGACGCATCGCCGCCTGACGCCGCTCTCTGGGACGGCGTCGCAGTCCGGTATCCGTTCGCGACGGCCGACGCGGTCGGCCCGGTCGAGCTCCGCGTGCGGCCGGGCGAGCGCGTCCTCCTCCTTGGCCCGTCCGGATCGGGCAAGTCGACGCTTTTGTTGACCCTGACCGCGCTCATTCCCGACAGCATTCCGGCGCGCGTCGGCGGCCGCATCCGCCTCTTCGGCGAAGCTGCGCAGGCGCGCCGACCCTGGGAGTGGTCGTCCCATGTCGCGCAATATTTTCAGGACGCCGACCAGACGCTTTGCGGAATGCGGATCGAGGACGAGATCGCCTTCGCCCTCGAAAACCGCGCTGTTCCGCCGGCCACCATCGCCGCCGCCGTGACGCGCGCGATGCGGGCCGTCGGGCTGCCCGAGGCGATGCGTCGGCGACGGGTCGCGAGCCTGTCCGGCGGCGAGAAGCAGCTCGCGGCCCTCGCTGCCGTGCTCGTCCAGGACGCCCCGCTCGTCGTCGTCGACGAACCGACGGCGCATCTCGCGCCGCGGGTTGCGCGCCGTCTGCAATCGCTCTTGATGCGGCGCCGCGACGGCCGCAGCGTCCTCGTCGTCGACCATCGGCTCGACGGCATGATCGGCCGCATCGACCGGGTGACGGCGCTCGGCCCCGATGGCCGCGTGCTGGCGCAGGCAGCGCCGCGGCAGCTCTTCCGGGAATGCCGCGCCGCGCTCGCGGCGGCCGGCGTCTGGACCCCGGCCGCGAGCACCCTCGACGCGGCGCTCCTCGCTGCCGGCGTCGGGCCGCCGGAGCCGCCGCTGTCGATCGGCGAGGCGTTGCAGCATCTCGTGCCCGGCAAGGAGGAGCGCGTTCGGATTCGCAGGGCGCGCGCCGTCGTCGAGCGCTATCTCGCCGACGCCTCCTGCCCAGGACGGGGATGCGCTCCGCAGGCGCCCGTCGTCGCCCGTCTCGAAGGCGCCGACTGCGCGCCGTTCCTCGGGCCGACGGTCCTGCGCGGCGTCCACTTCAGCGTGCGTGAAGGGGAAACGGTGGGCATTCTTGGCGCCAATGGCGCGGGGAAATCCACGTTCGGCTTCGCTCTCGCCGGCCTCCTGCGGCTGAAGGCTGGCAGGCGGAGCGGGAAGCCGGGGGGCGTCGCCTTTCAGCGGCCGGAGAACCAGCTCCTCGCCGCCACTGTCTTCGACGAGATCGCGGCCGCGCTGCCGAAGGCCATGCCGGCCGATGCGGCTGCGGCCCACGTCGATGCGTGCTTGCGCGAATGGGGGCTGACGGCTTTTGCCCGGCGTCACCCGTTCGAACTCTCGCAGGGCGAGAAGCGGCGGCTTGCGCTCGCCGCACTCACCGTGGACGAGGGACGCTGGCCCCTTCTCGTCCTCGACGAGCCGCTCGCGGGCCTCGACGCCCGGGGCGCGGCCGGGCTTGTCAGGCGCATCGAGGCCATGACGCTCCAGGGCAAGGCGATCGCGCTGATCACGCACGACATGGACCTCGCGCTTCGCCTGTGCCCGCGCAGCATCGTCCTCGGCGAGGGGCGGATCGTGGCCGAGGGAGCGACGCAGACGCTCCTCGAGGATCGGGACCTCCTGCGCCGCGCCGGCTTGACGGAGCCGGCGATCGGGCCGGCGAGGCGCTGGCTGCGGAGCGTCGAAGGGTGCTGAAGTCGCTTCACCCGATCGGCAAGCTCGCCGTTTGTCTTGTCTGGCTCTTCGCGTCGGTGCTGATCTTCGATGTCGGGTTTCAGGCCGCCTGCATCGCCGTTCCCTGCCTCGCGCTGATGGCTCTCAACCGAACCTCGCCCCTGACGCTGCTCGCGGTGTCGGTGCCGTTCATCCTGTTCGGAACCGGCTTCCTCACGACGCAGCTGCTGTTTCGCCGCGAGAGCGCGTACGCGCTCCGGGTCGCGCACGAGTCCGTGTTCGCGACCGGGGCAGGGTCCGCCGGCACGACGCTCGTTCTTCGCGCCGTCGCCTGCGGCATGATCTCCTTCTTCTTCGCATCGACCACGGATGCGGGCGCGCTCGTGCGCGCCCTGCTGGCGGCGGGGTGGGTCCGGCCGCGAGTCGCCTATGCTCTGTTCGCGGCGCTTCAGCTCGCGCCGGACCTCGCGATGCAGGCCCACGAGCTGCGCATGGCGCGCGCCGTCGTTGCGGGCCGGCGCCCGCGGCGGCTCGTCGGACCTTTCGAGGCCGCAAGCCTCGTCATTCCGCTCCTCGCCTTCGCCATTCGACGGGCCGGCCGCGTTGCGATCGCGATGGAGGCGCGCGGCCTTTCGCCGGACGGGCCGCGCACCATCATGAACGCGCCGCGTCCGCGCGGGCGCGATGCCGTCTTCGTGCTCGCCGCCCTCGCGACCCTTCTCGTCCTTGGCCGCCATGCCACGATGGGGTGAGAAACCGATCGGCCGGCGTCAACGCTCGACGTCGCCGGCCGGCGAAGGCTTGAGAGGCGCCAGCGGGTGGCTCGGGCCGCCGTGCAGGAAAGTCATGGTCAGGCAGGCGCCGATCCAGGAGCCGACGGCCGCGAAGACGACGTAGATCCAGTTGTTCGCGTAGGAAATGACCGCGAACGACGAGTGCACATACCAGATGCTGCTCCAGCTCGCCGCCGGCACGCGCTTGCGCGCTGCCACCGCCGACGTGAACATGACGTAGGCCGCGTCGGTGGCCGCCGTAGCCACGAGGATGCCCGCTGCGAGCAGCGGATCGATTCCCGGCATCCTGTCTCCCTGGCTCCTCAGTCGCCCGATCGACCGCGACTTTGCCGCCGATCGGCCGTGAGGGCGCCGCGCGGGCTCAGGCCGGTCGCGCCGCCTCAGTGGCGACCCAGCCGGCGATCGCGTCGGCGATCTCGCCGCGGACCTCTGTGTCGGTTCGACCGGATTGCTTTCGCACATGGAAGGAATGATCCGCGTCGTCGATCAGGTACAGGCTCGCGCGGCTGCCGAGCCCCTCGCAGACCGGCCGAAGCAGCTGCAGGTCGGCGAGGTCGTCCCGGGTGCCCTGGACGAACAGCATCGGAATCGCGACGCCGGCGAGGTGGGCCGCCCGTTCGGCGGACGGCCGCTTCGCAGGGTGCAGCGGGAATCCGACGAAGGCGAGGCCGCGGACTCCCGGCAGCGGCGCGGCTGCCTGCGCCTGCGATGCCATGCGCCCGCCGAACGAGCGGCCTCCGGCGATCAGGACAAGCTCCGGCAGGCGCTGCGCGGCGGTCGCAACCGCCGCCCGGACGGTCGCCCGCGCAATGGCCGGAGGATCCGGCCGCTTCGTCCCGCGCTCCATGAACGGGAACTGGAAGCGCAGGCTGGCGATTCCGCGATCGTGCAGGTCCGCTGCAAGGCCTTCGAGGGAGGGATGGGTCATTCCGGCGCCGGCGCCGTGCGCCAGCACGAAGCAGGCCCGTGCGCGAGACGGCACTTGCAGGATGGCCGAGACCGTCCCGATCGCCTCGGCGGAGATGGTCATGCGCTCTGACATGGAAGAATCTCCCACGGGCCGCTTGGTCAAAGGTGGATCACGCCGAGTCTCGCGGCCGTGGCGACGACATCCGTGCGGCCGGTCGCGTCGAGCTTGTCGATGAGGCGGCCGACGTGAAACTTGGCGGTGTTGATCGAGATGCCGAGCCGGCGCGCGATGGTCTTGTTGGAGGCGCCCTCCGTCAGAAGCGCCAGCACTTGCAGTTCGCGCGCGGTCAGCGGTTCCTCGAGGCCGGCGCCGTCGGCCGGCGCGGCGGCGCCGACGATCGTCACGTCCGCGCGTTCGTCGGCTGTAGCGATCCGTATGCCGGGCACGGCGGCGAGCATCTCGGCGATCCGGTCGGAGAGAGCCGGATCGTCGACTTCGATCGCGACGACGATGCGGCCAGGTCCAGCGCCTTCGCTCAAGCGTGAGGCCTCTCGCCGATCGTCAAGGTCGTGTCGATCGTGCGATCGGCGCGACGGAGGGACAAGGGGACGCTGCGGCCGATGCTGTCGGGACCGAGGGTTCGCACCACGGCGCGCAGCCCGCGGATCGGCTCGCCGGCGAAGGCGATGATGACGTCGCCCTGGTGGATGCCCGCGGAGGCGCCGGGACCGCCGGCGTCGACGCTCATGACCATCGCGCCGGTGCCGCCGCCGAGGTCGAGGCGAACGGGCTGCAGCCCGAGCCCGAGATAGCCGCGTGCCACCCGCCGATGCGTTTCGAGGTGCGCCGCGACGCGGACGATCGTCGCGGCCGGAATGACGAGCACGCGCCGGCGCGGTCCGAACACGGCCATGCCGAGGGCACGGCCGCCGGCGTCGAAGACGGCAGCGCCTTCCGCGTGCCGGCGCAGGGACAGGTCGAGTTCGATTCGCGCGTCGATTTCGCCGCCGCGCAGCGATCGCCAGGCCGGGCCGGCGCAGGAGACGATCCCGGACGCGGCGACGGGGCCGCCGTCCCTCGCCCCGACGGCGAGGACGACACCGCCGGCCTTCGCGGAGGCGGCAGTCTCGAAGGGAAGGGGAGCGAGGTCGTCTCGATCGATCCGCAGGAGCGCGATATCGGTGGTCGGATCGCGTCCGACAACGGTCGCCGCGGTGCGGTCGCCGCCCGGGACCTCGATCCCGATCTCGCCTTCCTCCGCGAGGGCCTCGTCGGCGGTGACGACGAGACCGGGCTTGTAGGCGATCCCCGACGATCGCGAGCGGCCGGAGTGGATGGACACAACGTGGGGCGCCGCGGACGCGACGATGTCCGAGAAGGCCTCGGAAAGGACTTGCAGGGCTGACCGGTCGACCGGTGCGGACATTGGGACCTCCGGGTTTCGTCGCCATTGTGCCGATCGCGACCGCTGCCGCTACTCCCCGATTGGGCAGGCTCGCAGGCCGCGTCCTCCGAGCGCGTTCCACGCCGTCGGGTTCGAGCCGTTGAGCACGATATGTGCATAAGCTAGCGCAAGGGGGACGGGGCCGATCGCGCTTCCAAACGCGCTCGCCCGTGCCGTCGAGTGGGCCGGCTCACGCTGCCGATCCGCTTCGGAGCGCATTCTCAGCTTTCCGAAACAGGCGTAACGGTGATTTCGTCGGCAACCTGATCCCGGAGTTCGGTCCCATGCTGAAGACCATGTTCGTCCTCGTCGTGATCAGCGGGCAGTATTATCCGGTGCCCGTGGTCATCTCTCACCACAGCACACGCGAGAGCTGTGAGAAGGCGTTCAAGGAGTTCGCGACCGCGATCGCGCGGAACACGACATCGCCTGGCGTCGCAACGACGGTCATGCGGACCTACGCCTGCACCGAGACCGAGGCCTGGCGAGGCGGAGCCGACTGAAATGCGAAGGCGAACGCCGCCGTCGGCTCACGAGCCGAGCGCGAGACGTGCTCCGACTGCGTCCAGAACGATCCGATGGGCGAGCCCGACGATATCGTCGAGGGAGGGAGTCTTGGAGAACATCGTCGACGCCCGCGTCCGGACCTCCTCGCGAGTCGGCAAGTGCGGCAGGTGCATGCCGGCCAGGATGTCGGCGGCGCGGTGATGAGCACCGCCGAGCCTTTCACGCAGGTCCGCCAGGTTCGGCGTCCCGGCAAGGGCTTGTCGCAGAGCGGTGCAGATACTCTCGGTGTTGAAGGTTGCTGCGAGATCGGCCGCGGCCTTTTCGATCACCTTTCGGCCGAGGCGCTGTTGATTTTGCAGCACTGCCGCGGGGGGGACCTTCAGGTCCCACACGACGCGCAACCCTGAGAGGCCCTTCAGAACGTAGTATGTCGGGTCGATCTCCCACCATTTGAAGCCTTGGCGCACGCTGGATTGGTAGGCGTGGTGGTTGTTGTGCCAGCCCTCGCCCATGGTGAAGAAGGCGAGCGCCCAGTTGTTGCGGGAGTCGTCGCCGGTCACGTAGCGCGTCCGCCCGTGCACATGGGCAAGGGAATTGATGCAAAACGTGGCGTGATAGACCGCGACCGTGCTCCAAAAGAAGCCGACGACGAGAACGGGCCAGCCCCCAAGCAAAAAGGTCAGGATCGCAAGGGCGATCGCCGGGGCCAATTCGAACCGGTGCAGCCACATCAGCTCCGGGTATTGCGCGATGTCGCCGACCTTCGCCAGGTCGGCCGAGTCGTGCTTGCGTGAAAAGATCCAGCCCACATGCGAATAGACGAAGCCTTTGTGACGCGGCGAATGCACGTCGGCCTCGGTGTCCGAGTGGAGGTGGTGATGGCGGTGCTTTGCCGCCCACCACAGGACGCTCTTTTGGGCAGTGCTCTGGGCGACAAATGCCAGGACGAATTGGAACGCCCGGCTCGTCCTGTAGGATCTATGCGAGAAGTAGCGATGGTAGCCGGCTCCGATGGCAAAGATGCGCAGCCAGTAGAGGACGATGCCGACGACGACGCCCTCCAGGGTGATGCCGGTCCAGATCGCGCCCAGGCAGGCGAGATGGACGAGAACGAACGGGATCGCCTGCGGATAGAGGATGTCGTCGTGCTCGTCGGAATGCGAGTCGATCCGGTCGTCTGTCATGCGCGCTTTCGAGGTGGAGTCGGTCCGTCGGACGATAGCAAACCGTGCCGTTTTGGCAAACGGTATCCCCTTCCAGTCGCCTTTGGGCGAGCGCCCGGCCGTCGCGCGCTCGTCGCGATCTGCGCCCGCAACGGCTTACGACCGTGATCTTTGTCCTCGCCCCGGGCCGCTCCTCGATAGGCGGCGCGCGCCGTCCGCGCCATAGGCAGTACCACCTTTTTTGGATAAGCTCCGGCCAGGCACGCGATGCTGCTGAATGAGTCCCAAGCTCGACGAGACGTCCGAGACGACCCGGCTGCTCATCAAGGTGCCGGAGGCGTTGATTGCGCGCATCGAAACCTGGGCGTCCCGCCAGCCGGGGTTCGTCAACAGATCGGAGGCGGTCCGGCGCCTGCTCGAACTGGCATTGACCGCCGAGGGTGTATCCGCACGCGCGAAGCGCAAAACCAGAACCTGAGTCGTATGCGGGGCCACGACGGCCGTGCGAGCGGGACAAGACCGCTCAAGGCGACGTTCGAGGACGGTATTCCTCTCCTGTGCCGCTTCGCCCTCCGAGCCGGTTGCGTGAACCAGATCACTGCGGTTCCCCGAAAAGCCGGAAAAGCTACCGCTTGCGAGCGCAGGAGCCGACCATGTGGATGCACCCGGATTTCGTGAGCCAGTATCCGACGTGCGTTAAGCTGCTGAAAACCCTGCCGATCAAGCTGACCAAGACAAAGATCCTCGATGCCTTCCTCACCGCCTGCTCGGCGGGCGCACCGAAACCGGCAGCGGCAAGGACCATCGCACTGACCCAGGCGCTGAAGTGGGGAGCCGGACCGTCGATCGTCGTGAAGGATGGGCTGCTGACGGTTCCGACGGGCGGCGGCGAGATCGGTCATGCCTGCGGATACCATTCCAGCTTCGACAAGGCCTTCAATCCCAAAGCCAAATCCAAGATATTGATCACATCCTTTTGGTTCGACGGGGTGGAATCGGGGGCGATGGCTGACCGACCGAAGAACGAACACCGGCTGACCACGACGTTCCTGCATGAAGCCGTCCATTGGGTTCGCGAGGAGGCTGGCGCGCCGGACGAGGTCGACCTCTCGTATAAGGAGCCGCCGAAGGAGGCCGGCCACTATTTCGAAGAGCTCGCCTTCGGCGTCAGCAACGTTTGCACCAATGACGAAATCTGGGATTCAATGTTGTCGCGACGGCTGTGATGGCGGAGTTCCCGTCCGGGCCCGATCGAACCGAGCCAAGCCGTGAGGGTCTGTGCCTCCGACGCCTTCCGGCCTCGACCGCTCCGAGCCCGATTTAGCTCAAACGTGCCCTGCCAAGGCAGCCGCTCGCCGAGGAGGCGGCGGTCCCGCGCATCGAAATAGAGGATCGGCGGTCCCACGCTATAGTGCAGCTTGTAGAGAAACGAGACCACGGTTTCGCGCGTCACCGGCCAGACCTGACCCCACTCACGGCAGCCGACCTCGCGGCCGCCAGGACTGGCCGACATACCGCCGCCGCCGTGGTGGCGTAGATCGATGCGTTCACGGTCAACCAGGGCACTGGATTGCACTTGAGGCCGACCTCCACCTGTTCGCCGAGAAGCGAGAACGGAAGTGCGATCGAGACGAGCTTACGACCGGTCTGCACGCCCCGCGGCCGCGAAGCCGTCGCGAAGCTGAGGCGGCGCAGCGTCAACTTTCAGATGGGAAGAACGGATCCAAAGTCCGGTACGATCGCTGGCGTGCCGCCGTCCTCCGAACGCATGGTCCGCATCGTGACACCGTAAAGTCGAGAGAGGTTGTTGGGGACCAGGACGTCCTTGACCTGACCCTCCTCATAACGATCTACGCCGTGAAGCAGCAGTGCGCGGTCGGCGACCTCCAGAGCCTGGGTCGGATCATGCGTCGTGATGACGATTGTAAGGCCCTGTTCCGACGCGATTCGCTTCAGGGCGAGAAGGAGGATTGCCTGATTGCGAAAATCGAGCGCCGAGGTCGGTTCGTCGAGCAGCATGATCTCTGCGCCGGAGGCCAACGCCCGAGCCATCAACACCATCTGACGCTCACCGCCGGATAAGGTGGTGAAGGTTCGCTCGGCAAAATCGGTGAGGCCAAGCATAGCGAGTGCGTCATTGGCGACTTGTCGGTCCAAGGCCGTCGGGTTCGAAAAAACGCCAATATGACGGGCGCGCCCCATCAGCACGATCTCACGCACCGAATAGGCGAAAGGCGTCACAAATTGCTGCGGCACATATCCGATGGTGCCGGTACGATTGGCACGACCTTCGGTTGGTTCAAGCAGTCCGGCCAGGCACTTCAGCAATGTCGTCTTTCCCCGCCCGTTGGGCCCGAGCAGCGCCAATATCTCGCCCCGCGGGAGGACAAACGAAAGATTGCGAAACAGCCACTTGCTTGTTGGATGAAACCGAAATCCGAGATCTCGTGCTCTCAGCATTCAATACCATCCCTGGCCCTGGCTTCGATGCAGCAGCAGCGCGAAGACGGGCGCGCCGATCAGGGCTGTGAGGACGCCGAGGGGAATCTCGGCCGAAACGAGAGTGCGGCACAGTGTATCGATGATCAGCATGTAGCTTGCTCCCAGCAGCGCGGACGCTGGCAACAACTTGCGGTGATCCGGGCCAACCAGGGAGCGGGCGAAGTGCGGTACCACCAATCCCACCCATCCGATCATGCCCGAATTGGCGATGCTGGCGGCAACAATTCCGGTGACCGATCCAAGGACAAGCCACCGCGTTGGCTCAACTCGAATGCCGAGTGCGTGCGCTTCCTCGTCGCCCAAAGATAGAATGTTAATTCGAAATCTCATTGCCAGCAGTGGGAGGGCGAACACGGCGATGGTAGGCAGCATCAAGGCTGCCCGCGCGGGAGTGGCACCCGCGAACGAGCCCATGAGCCAGAATACGATCGCCGGGAGGGTGTCGTTTGGATTGGCGAAATAGGTCACCAGTGACACCAGCGCCGCGAAGAGTGCTGCGACGACTGTTCCCGAAAGCACCAGCATGAGAATCGATGATCGCCCCGCCTTCCGGCTTAGGAGAAGGACGAGGAGCACTGCTCCAAGACCGAATGAGAAGGCCATCGACCAAAGCGCCAACGCGCCAAGGCCCAATAGGATCGACAATACACCACCGAACGCTGCGCCGGAGGTGACTCCGACGACATGCGGATCGACAAGTGGGTTCCGGAAAATCCCTTGCAGAGCCGCTCCCGACAGCGCAAGTCCCGCACCCACGAAGCTCGCAATCAACACGCGGGGTACGCGAACGAGTTCGACGACGCGCCAAACCGATTCAGGGACGCCGTCGCGTCCGGGCCCGATTCCGATCCAGCCAAGTGCCAATGTAAAAACGTCCGCGAATCCCACGGGAAATCGCCCCATGGCGAGCGCGGCGACAACCGCAGCGGCCAAAAGCGCAAGCAGTCCGGTGTGAATGGCGAAAAGCGGCCGCGACCTTCCACTCGGCATAGCACTTGCCAGCCATCTTGGGGCACGGGTCTCGACCTCAGCCACGCCCGTATTGCCCGGGCAGCGGCGCTTCGGCAGCGGGCTCGTCGGAGAAGACCAGGGCGTTCAGGATATCTTGGAAGAGGTTTGGTTTTCGGCGCGGATCGGAACAGAACATTTCGATATTGTCGCCATTATGCATGAACACTTTTCCGCCCGCAGGCATGCGCCAAACCCAATCAACGGGCCCTTCGTCATCCACGCCGCCAATCAGGCAAAGCTGCTGCGCACCGGGAGGCGCAGGAGAGTATCCCCGGGCATACTGACCGAGGACGCCTTCCCAGCGATGGAAGTTCTCAAATTCCATGCCCCCGAAATAACGACCTGGATTTGCGGGCCTGATCATCCAGTTCGAGAACGGCTTTGGCTTCACTGCCCTGAAAGGCGAGAGACAGGGCAGCCACGGGAGGACCAGATGGCCGTTGATGAAGAAATGACCGCCAGAGGCCAAATACGCATGGAGCCGAGGTTCGATCGATCTCATAAATAGCTGATCATGCGTATCGGGGACCAAAAGCACATCGACGTCGTCGAGGGCAACGGCCTCGAGATCATAGATATCTCGGGTGCTGAAACGCCAATTTTGCGGTACGAGGCCGCCGACACGGTCCGGCTTATAGGTGCCGTGGCAGACAAGGTACAACAAATGCGGCCTGTCCCCGCCCCGATATGTTGCCATAGCCTCAGTCACGGCGGGCTACCTCGGATTTCAGCCAAGGGTAGAAGCCGTTAAGGAATCGGGTCGTCGCTGGCATGAATCCACGACCGTGGTGAGTATGCGGATCGAGCGTCGATGCGATCAGCCGGCCACCGGTCGTCAGGCACTGGTCGTACATGATGCAACCCTCATCGTTGTCGAGGTTCAGGATGGGGACCGCGCCGTCGACGAAGCGGAAGGCTCCGAAGAAGTGCCAACACATCGCATCGAGACCGATGGCCCGCGCCATTGAGTGCTTGGGCTCCGGTTGATAGACCTCCAGACGCCCACCGGGGATCAGCCACCACTTCCAGTTTTCCGTTTCGCGCTCAAACCAGGGCACGGTGACAACGTCGAGCCATCGATTCATGCGGTTCGGCTCAAAGACGATCAGGAAGCCGCCGCTCGCAAGATAGTCGTTGATCTGGCGGGCGTGCTTCGTCAGCAGGACCTGGTTGGAGAAATCTGGGATGACGATCGCGCGATAGCTTGTAAGATCGGTCCTGTCGAGCGTCCACAGATAGATCCGGTCGTCGAGATAGGCCGAATAATCGGAGTAGCATTTAAGTTGTGCGCCGTCCCCCGACGTCACGAAACCGATGTCCTTCATTTGATCACCTTGACCGAGCACTGGCGAAGGCCCCGCAAAGGCCGCCGATCTCTACCCACGCATCAATTCGCGAATGCTATGGCTTGGCGCCGAAGGTCGCCGCATAGCCGGCGCTCTTTCCGTTCCAATTCATCTGCAGAAGCGCGTCGAGTTGAGCAGGGGTGAGCTTCGCATTGTACAAGCGCGTGAAGCCATCGAAGATGGCCGACCGGACATCGGTGTGAAACAGTTCCGGGTACCCTATTTCCGCGAACCACCGATATGTCAGCTGGCCGCCAGCGGATGTCGCCGGGTCGATGGCCGGAGTTTTGTAGACCCGCCCACGCTTGACGGCATCGAGGCCAGCCAACACGGGATGATTAAGGATGTCCTCGGGCTTGATGCTGTCGTTGTAATAGTTGACGAGAACGATGTCGGGTTTCCAGGCGAGCAACGTTTCCGCGCCGACCTTGACCGAACCGTCGGTGAGGCCCGCTTCGGCGGCCGCATTCCTGAGGCCGCCGGCCTCGAAATAGACTTGCTGCTGACCGAACACGACCAGTTCGTTGCCGCTCATGCTGTCGATGAAAACGATGCGTTTCCTGTCCGGTTCGGGCACCTCCTTCAACGTCGCTGCGATTTCGGCGAAGGTGGCGTCATCCCAGTCGAGGAAGCTCTGCGCGCGATCTTCCTTGCCGAGCACCTTCCCGAGCATCGTGATGTAGGCCCGACGCGCTTCCCGGTTTGCAGAGCTGGCCGTTGCCACTTTCAAGCCCGCGTTTTCCATCGGCTCCACGCGCACGCCCGCATTCGTATCCCATTGCACGATGACGTCAGGCTTCACGCGCAGGATTTCCTCCACGTTGGGCGTGAAGTTTCCGGCGACGAGATCGGTGCTTATGCCGCCGATTTCGGGGAAGAGCTGACCAATAACGCCGTTCAACAAGGCGGTCTTGGCGCGAGGGTTGATCGCCGTCAGCCGGCTTGTTCCGCCATCGATTGCGATCATCGCCTCCGGGATGGGGAGCGGAAAGATCGCGACGCTCTTTACCGGGCGCTGGATTTGAACACTCCTGCCGCGCGAGTTCGAGCACCTCAACCGTGTCGCTCGCCGCAAATCCCGCGGTTCCCACGAGCATGAACAGCGACAGCGCAATCAAGGAGTTTGTTTTCGCCAATAAGGGAAGGCGCATCGACCGGATCCGAACTGCATTAAACGTCAAGAAAGCGCACATCGGGGATTCTCTCGCGTCAACGGACCGGAAGTTCCCCGGACAGATAAATCCTCTCGATCAGCAAAGCAACGCGGTAAATAATCCGCGAGGGACCCTGTATCCAATAGAGAAATGGCTTCAAGTGTTTTGTAATTAGAACAATTGAAAACAAAGAATGCATCTGATACCTTAGAATTTCTCTAGTTATCTTTCTCCTTTCACAGTCCGACGGGCTCTACGGCAGCGCAGCGGGCGCCTGCCTATAAGGACGAACCGAAGTCCTGCGGGTTCGCGTCGGACAATGCGGCAGCAAGATCAGTTCGTGCCGCGGAAACAGATTTGGGCGCGCTCGGCACTCGCGTGGTCGACGACATCGCCGTCATTCCGAGAACCGAGGCGGAGCCGGAATAGGCCGCACGGGCTACAGCTCACGCGCGCGGCTGGCCCAATCCAGTTGGACACGCAATTTGCTCAAAAGATCGGCCCGACAATCTTTCAAACGGGCAGCGGGCGCTCGCATCGCAAAGCCAGCTGATCTCAGCCATAACCTCGTGCCTCGCAAAGCCGCGGGCGAGGGCGGCTACGGGCACGACTGAGTGCCCGTAGCCGCGCTATCCCGATCTTCCTGCAAGTCCTATTGGCGATAATCGCCGACCGTGGCGCTGCCGTTTCCGCTGCAGCCAGTTGCGCCATAGCGGAGGAACTTCTGCACGCGGCCGGCTGTGTCGACTTCTCCAATGTAGATGTTGCCTTCTGAGTCGGTGCTCATCGCGTGCGGCCAGTGGAAGTGGCCGGCCTGCCGGCCGCCGGTGCCAACGCGAGTCAGTTCTTGAAGGTTCGAGCGGTTCAGGACGTAGATGGTGAAGTTGGAGAGATCTCCCAGATAGAGGCACGTCTGTTGCGGGTCGCGCGAGAACTCCAGTGTGCCGACGGTGCCGCCGGCGGTCGGGCCTGCCACGATCACTTCGCCGACGAAGCCGCACTTGCCGACCTCGCCGTTCGGATTGGCGCACGGCTTACCGACTTCTGCGGTCTTAAATACCTGCATCCGGTTGTTGCCGCGATCGCAGACGTAGAGGAGGCCGTCGTCGGTGTTCTTGGCGCAGTGCAGGGGGCTCCGGAAGTACTTGGGAAGCTGCCCTTTTCGGTAATCGGCAAGCCAGGCCCCTCCGTACGCGGGATCAGTGCTCTCGCCGATCACCGGGTTCTGCCCATAGGCGCCGAAGTGGCCGAGGTACTTCCCGGTCGCGGCGTCCACCATCAGCACGCGGCGGTTTCCGTAGCCGTCGGCGACGTACAGGATGTTCGACTTCGGGTCGACGTCCATATCGGCTACCAAATATGGTTGGGGCGTCCCGTTGAGGCCGCCGTTGGTGTCGTTGCTGTTCGGACCCTTCATGCCTTGGGTGCCGATCGCAAACACGAACGTGCCATCGCGCCTGAACTTCAAGATCTGAGAATCGTTGCCGCCGAAGTTCGCGGCCCAGGGGTACTCGCCCGAATTGGTGCCGCGGGCGACCTCACCGTTACCCGAGATATAGACGAAGTCGTTGTGGTCAACGGTGATCCCGTGCTCGCGCCCCGGCCAGTGGCAGCCCTCCGCAGCCCGGCACTTCTTCTCGAGGAATCCAGGATCGCCCGGGCCGCCCCACGCCTGGAGCAAGTTTCCGCCCTTGTCGAACTCGAGGACGGACGGAGCCGGGACGCAGCAGTTGGAGCGCCGATCTTCGGTGCGGGCATGTCCGAGCCCACTGACCTGCTGCCCCTTCGCGTCCTTGCCGACGATGCCGGCCGCACCGGCATCGGTCTGGCTGAGGGCGCGCGGGCGATGGTAGACCCAAATGTGGTCGTTCGGGTCGACGTAAATGCCACCGACGTCGCCGATGACCCAGTTGTTCGGGAGCACTTTGGGCCAAGCCGGGTCGAGCACGAAGCCAGGCGTCGTGCCTGTCTTTGCGCCGGGCGTGCGAGCGGCCAGCCGTTCGAGCACCTGGGCTTTCTGTAACGCTTCGACGGCGGATCCTTGAGCGCGCACGGGCGACGGCTGCACCGCGATCGCAACGACCAACATTGCCGCCCAGACGACGTAGTTGACACTCTTCAAAGCTGGCATCAGGCGTTTCCTTTCCGCTGCGTTTCAAAACCCTATCTCGGCAAAGATTGTGCCATTCTATTGTGTTACATAACCGTGTGGCTTAACACGACGCCCTTTTGTCAACATAGCCACATTCAATTCTAGTGGATTGGCCGCAGTGGCCAAGATAGCGCGGCGCCTGCCTTTTCGATTTCCACATTCATTGCGCCATCCTTTGGCCGGTCGAAGCGGCGGTCGGGCTCTTCGTGCTCGGCCTTGGCATTGCGCCCATCTGCCCGCTCGCCCAGGCCAACGCTCACTCTCTCTCGACGGGTTCAACCCGACGAAGAACGGCGGCCGCACGATCGCCCGCGAGACGCAGGTTCTGTCGCGGCGGTTGATCTCGTTGAGCCAGTCCCGAGACTGGCGGTTGCCCAAGGCGGAGATCGCGGCCTGGCTCGTCGCTCAGGAAGCAAAGGCCGCGGCATGGGCTGGCGGAGACGGAGGGATTCGAACCCTCGATAGGGCTTTTGACCCTATAACGGTTTAGCAAACCGCCGCCTTCAGCCTCTCGGCCACGTCTCCGGCGGGCGCAATCCTTAGGAGGCCGGCGTTTCTCGGTCAATCCTGTGCGACGAGCCCGGAGCGGGCGGCGGCGCGGGTTCCGGGTGGGGACTGCTGAAGGCGCTGGCGCCTGCCAATTGGCTGGCGGCGGCCCGAAGCGGTCGGGTTCGCAACAGGCGTCCTCCGCCGGCGAGCGGGTAATGTATACAAAGCCACGCCGCCCGGCCCGCAGGGCGAGGCTGCGCCGCAGTCTCTATTTGACCGCCGCGCCGATTTCTGTATACAGCAAAAACAGGATTCCGAGTTCGAAGGGGTCGGAAGCCCGATCTGGGGGCCGGCTCAGCGGACCGGGCGCCCTCGCCGGCGTGCCGGCCTCGATCCGGTGTCGCTCGCCGCCAATGGGGAACGCCGCTTCAGGAGAGGAACCGTGACCGAGAAAGCTTTCCCTCTCAACGCCTGGTATGCCGCGGCCTGGGGCCACGAGATCGCTCATGCGCTCTCGCCGCGCACGATCTGCGACCGCGACATCGTGCTCTACCGTCGAATGGACGGCGAGGTCGCGGCGCTCGAGGACGCCTGCTGGCATCGGCTTCTGCCGCTGTCGCTCGGCTGGCTCGACGGCGATCAGGTCGTTTGCGGCTATCACGGACTCGTCTTCAACGCGGCCGGGCGATGCACCTACATGCCGGCCCAGAAGACCATCAATCCGTCGGCCTGCGTGCGCGCCTATCCCGTCGTCGAGCGGCACCGCCTCGTCTGGGTCTGGACGGGCGATCCGGCCCTCGCCGATCCCGCCCTGGTGCCGGACTTCCACTGGAACGACGGCACGGACTGGACCGGCGAGGGCGGCACCTATTATTCGCTGAAGTGCGACTACCGGCTGATCATCGACAACCTCATGGACCTCACCCACGAGACCTACGTCCATGCCGGCAGCATCGGGCATGACGCGATCACCGACACGCCTTTCGACGTCACGCACACGGACCGCACCGCGACCGTGACGCGCTGGATGCGGGCGATCGAGCCGCCGCCGTTCTGGGCAAAGCAGCTCGGCAAGCCGGGCCTCGTCGACCGCTGGCAGATCATCCGCTTCGAGGCGCCCTCGGTGGTCGCGGGCGACGTCGGTGTCGCGCCGGTCGGGACGGGCGCGCCGGAAGGCGACCGTTCGCAGGGCGTCAACGGCTTCTTCCTCGCGGCGATCACGCCCGAAAGCGAGAAGACCTGCCACTATTTCTGGAATTTCGTGCGCGGCTTTCGCCGCGACGACGCCGAACTGACCCGCGCCATCAATCTCGCCCACGTCAACGACGGCAAGGGCCTCTACGACCAGGACGCGACCGTTCTCGAGGCGCAGCAGCGGGCGATCGACAAGAATCCGCGGATGCCCTTCTACAACCTCAACATCGATGCCGGCGCGCTCTGGGCCCGCCGGATGATCGACCGCATGCTTGCGGCCGAGGCTCGCGAGACGGCGCCCAGCGCCGCCGCCGAATAGCGTGGGAGGCCGGCGATGCGCGAAGCCGTGGAATGGCGCAGCGCGCGGCTGCGCTCCATCCGGGATCTCACGCCGGATATCCGGCTCTTCGCGTTCGAGCCCTCCGGCGCCTTCGTGCGGCCGTCGCCGGGCAGCCATATCAACGTCACCGTCTATCCGGAGGGCAGGCCGGACACGCGCTCCTATTCGATCGTCGCGCCCTCGGCCGACGGCGTCTACCGGATTGCCGTGAAGCGGCTTCCGGAAAGCCGCGGCGGTTCGGCGTATATGTGGACGCTCGCGCCGGGAGCGCAGGTGCTGCTCTCGACTCCGGGCAATCATTTCGAGCTCGGCCTCGGCAAGCCGGACTATCTCCTCGTCGCCGGCGGCATCGGCATCACGCCGATTTACACGATGGCGCTCGCTCTCATGGAGGCGGGCGCCCGCTTCCGGCTCCTCTACGCCGTCCGCACCGCGCAGGATCTCGCGCTTGCCGACGAGCTGCGCCTCGCCATCGGCGACCGACTCGAACTGTTCGTGAGCGGGGAGGGGAGTTGCATCGACCTGACGGCCGAGATCGAGCGCCTCGCGCCGGATGGGGAACTGTATCTCTGCGGCCCGGTCGGACTGCTCGAGGACGGACGGCGCCTCTGGCAGGCGAGCGGGCGGCCGGTGGGCTCGCTGCATTTCGAGACTTTCGGCACGGGCGGGCGCTTTGCGACGGAGGCCTTCGACGTCCGCATCCCGCGCCTCGGCCTGTCCATCGCGGTGCCGCGCAACCGCTCGATGCTCGAAGCGCTCGAGGAGGCCGGCGTCGAGATGATCTTCGATTGTCGGCGCGGCGAATGCGGCCTCTGCGCCCTCGATGTCCTGAGCTGCGAGGGCGTCATCGACCACCGCGACGTCTTCTTCAGCGAGGCCGAAAAGGCGGAGGGCCGCAAGCTCTGCACCTGCGTCTCCAGGGTCGTGGGCGGCAGCATCACGGTCGACACGCCGGACCGGATCGCCTGACGTCCTATGCCCTGTGTACAGAAAGCTCCCGTAGGGCAAAAGTCGAAGCGCGCGGGCCGCCGTTGTTCGCCCTCGCTCCATTGACGGTCCGGACGGTGTGTATACAGTCCCCGAACGACCGAGACGACAGAGGATCGGCGAAGGGAGGCGCCTTCGTGGCGGCCACGGACAGGAACGGCGAACGCTCCGCGTCGCAGACCGTGAAAGCGCAGCTCGCGCTGCGCGACCTCGTGGTCGCGGGCGAACTCGAGCCGGGCGAGCGGGTCTCAGAACTGCAGATGGTCGAGCGCCTCGGCGTCTCGCGCACGCCGGTGCGGATGGCGCTGGTGCGGCTCGAGGAGGAGGGGCTGCTCGAGGCGATTCCGTCGGGGGGCTTTGCCGTCCGCGCCTTCTCCGAGCGCGAGGTCTTCGAGGCGATCGAGATCCGCGGCACCCTTGAAGGCCTCGCGGCGCGGCTCGCCGCGGAGCGCGGCGTCAACGAGGCGGGGATCGAGACCGCGACGGCCTGCCTCGACGCGATCGACCGCGTCCTCCGCCACGACCGGCAGACCGTCGAGGACGTCTCGGCCTATGTCGAGCTCAACGCGCAGTTCCACGTCATTCTCGTCGGGCTGTCTGGCAGCCAGACGCTGGCGCGCCAGCTCGAACGGGCGACGGCGCTTCCCTTCGCCTCGCCGAGCGCGCTCGTGCAGCTGCAATCGAGCACGCCGGAGGCGCAGCGCATCCTGACCGTGGCACAGGACCAGCACCGCTGCGTCGTCGACGCCATCGTGCATCGGGAGAGCGGCCGCGCGGAGGCGATCATGCGCGAGCACGCGCGGCTCGCACACCGCAACCTGGAGCGCGCCTTCGCGAACCAGAGAATGGAGCTCGTGCCGGGAGCCGCGCTGATCAGGCGCCGGCTGCGGGCGGGAGGACGAGAGGCCGAGGCGCGCACGGGAATGCGGACGCCCTCGGCATCGAACGAGGCGACACGGCCGAAGAGCCGATAAGGGAGGGAGACAGACATGCTGCGCAGAACGTTCATGCTGGCCGCGGGCGCGGCCTGCGCCTTTGCGGCTTTCGCCGGAGGGGCCAGCGCGCAGGAGGCGTTCAAGATCGGGCTCATCCTGCCGATGACCGGCCCGTTCGCCACGACCGGCCTCCAGATCCAGGCGGCGGTTAAACTCTATATGGAGCAGAACGGCACGATGGCGGGCGGCAAGAAGATCGAGCTCATCGTCAAGGACGATGGCGGCGTCGCCGACACGACGAAGCGCCTCGCGCAGGAGCTGATCGTCAACGACAAGGTCGGCGCCATCGCCGGTTTCGGGCTGACGCCCCTCGCGCTCGCCTCGGCGCCGCTCGCGACGCAGGCGAAGGTGCCGGAGGTGGTGATGGCGGCCGCCACAGCGACCATCACGGAAGCCTCGCCCTACATCGTGCGGACGAGCTTCACCCTGCCGCAGGCGACCGTGCCGCTCGCCGACTGGGCGGCGCAGAACGGCATCAAGAAAGTCGTCACTCTCGTTTCCGACTACGGCCCCGGCATCGACGCCGAGAAGGCCTTCACGGCCACGTTCACCAAGGCCGGAGGGCAGGTGGAGAACCTGCGCGTGCCTCTGCAGAACCCGGACTTCTCGCCCTTCCTGCAGAAGGCGGCCGACGCGAAGCCCGATGCGCTCTTCGTCTTCACGCCCTCGGGCGTCGGCGCGCAATTCATGAAGCAGTTCGTCGAGCGCGGCCTCGACAAGAGCGGCATCAAGCTCATCGGGACGGGCGACGTGACCGACGACGACATCCTCAACGGCATGGGCGACGTCGCTCTCAACACCATCACGACGCACCACTATTCCGCCGCCCACGACAGCCCGGAGAACAAGGCATTCGTGGACGCCTTCAAGAAGGCCAACAGGGGCCTGCGCCCGAACTTCATGGCGATCGGCGGCTACGACGGCATGCACCTCCTCTACGAAGGCCTGAAGAAGACCAACGGCGTCGGCGGCGAAGCCCTCGTCAATGCCATGAAAGGCATGAGCTGGACGAGCCCGCGCGGCCCGGTCTCGATCGATCCTCAGACCCGCGACATCGTCCAGAACATCTATGTCCGCAAGGTCGAGAAGGCCGGAGGCGAGCTCTACAACGTCGAGTTCGCGACGATCCCCAACGTGAAGGATCCGGTCAAGGCCGCGAAATCGAACTGATCGTGGTGCGGCTTCGGGGGCGCCCTCTTTTGGCGCTCCCGCATCTCTCGGAGCGCCCGTGCTGACCATCCTCTTCGACGGTATCGCCTACGGCATGCTCCTGTTCGTGCTCGCCTGCGGACTCGCGGTCACCCTCGGGCTGATGAACTTCGTCAACCTCGCGCACGGCGCCTTCGCGATGGCGGGGGGCTACGTCACGGCGATCATGATGAACCGCCTCGGCGTGCCGTTCCTCGCGACGCTCCCGTTCGCGTTCCTGATCCCCGCCGCGATCGGCCTCCTCCTCGAGCGCACGCTCTACGTCCGGCTCTACGGCCGCACTCATCTCGACCAGGTGCTGTTTTCGATCGGCATCGTCTTCATGGCGGTCGCGGCGGTCGATTATACGATGGGCTCGCAGCAGCAGCTCGTGACGCTGCCGTCCTGGCTCAGCGGCCGCGTCAGCGTCCTCGGCGTCCAGGTCGGGCTCTATCGCAGCTTCATCATCGTCGTCTGCGGCGTTCTCGTCGTCGCGCTGGAGCTCGTCCTGCGCCGCACGCGCTTCGGCAGCCGGCTGCGCGCAGCGGTCGACGATCCGCGCGTCGCCCGCGGGCTCGGCATTAATGTCGGCCTCATCTTCGCCGCGACCTTCGCCGTTGGCTCCGGCCTCGCCGGCCTCGGGCGGCGCGCTCGGCGCCGAGATCCTCGGGCTCGATCCGACCTTCCCGCTGAAGTTCATGATCTACTTTCTGATCGTCGTCACCGTCGGCGGCACCACCAGCATCACCGGCCCGTTCCTCGCTTCGCTCCTGCTCGGCATCGCGGACGTCGCGGGCAAGTACTACGTGCCGAGCCTCGGTGCCTTCGTCATCTACACGCTGATGATCGTCGTCCTCGTCCTGCGCCCGCAAGGGCTTTTCGCGACGCGCGCGGTGAGCATGGCCCCTCATCCTCGCCGCAGACGCCGTCACCCGCAGCCTCCGCCGCGCCGGGCGCTGGAGCATTCCCGAGATCCTGTTCTGGCTCGCCGCCGCGGCAACGCTCTTTCTCCTCCCGGAACGCCATCTCATTCTCAACGAGATCGCCATCGTCGGCCTGTTCGCGGTCTCCCTCGATCTCATCCTCGGCTATGCCGGCATCGTTTCGCTCGGCCATGCCGCCTTTTTCGGCCTCGGTGCCTATACGGCGGGGCTCCTCGCGAAGAACGTCACGGGCGATCCGCTCCTCGGGCTCGTCGCGGGCGGCCTCGCGGCGGCAGCGCTCGGCTTCGTCACGAGCTTTCTCGTCCTGCGCGGCACCGATCTCACGCGCCTCATGGTGACGCTCGGCGTCGCGCTCGTCCTCGCCGAGGTCGCGAACCAGGCGTCCTGGCTCACCGGCGGCGCCGACGGCCTGCAGGGCATCACGATGGGTCCCGTCCTCGGACTGTTCGAATTCGACATCTTCGGCCACACGTCGCCTACGCCTACAGCCTCGCGGTGCTTTTCGTGCTGTTCGTCGTCGCCCGCCGCATCGTGGCATTCGCCGTTCGGCCTGTCCCTGCGTGCGATCCGCGACAATCCCTTGCGCGCCCGCGCAGTCGGCATCGCCGTCAACCGGCGCCTCGTCGCGATCTACACCATCGCCGCCGTTCTATGCCGGC
Organism: uncultured Alphaproteobacteria bacterium; assembly: GCA_963754975.1. Classification (GTDB taxonomy): domain Bacteria; phylum Pseudomonadota; class Alphaproteobacteria; order Rhizobiales; family Beijerinckiaceae; genus Microvirga. The sequence continues at coordinate 238,389 of CAVWII010000009.1, forward strand.
TGCGCCGGCGCGCTGCTCGCGCAGACGACGCAGTTCGTCTCCCTCGACGTGATCGCCTTCCACCGCTCCGCGGACGTGCTGCTGGTGCTCGTCATCGGCGGCGTCGGCTATCTCTACGGCGGCCTCCTCGGCGCGATCGTCTTCAAGGTCCTGCAGGATCTCCTCTCCGGGTGGACGCCGCAATACTGGCAGTTCTGGATCGGCCTCATCCTCGTCGTGCTCGTCCTCGCCGGCCGCGAGCGCATGACCGAGCGCGTACGCGGGCTTTGGAGCCGCGCGGCGAAGCCGGCCGTGCGGGAGACGTGACATGGCCGTCGCGCTCGAGACCGCAAACCTCGTCAAGCGCTTCGGCGGCCTCACCGCAACCGACGACGTGTCGTTCCGCCTCGAAGCCGGCGCGCGGCACGCCTGATCGGGCCGAACGGCGCCGGCAAGACGACTTTCATCAACCTGCTCACGGGCGTCCTCGCGCCGACCTCCGGGCGCATCCTGCTCGAAGGCGCCGATATCACGCGGCTCAGTCCCGAGCTGCGTGTGCGCCGCGGGCTCGCGCGCACCTTCCAGATCAACCAGCTCTTTGCCGCGATGACGCCCCTCGAAACGCTTACGCTCGCGATCTCCGAGCGCCTCGGCGCCGGCGGCGACATCTGGCGCCCGATCGGCAGCGACGCCGCCGTGGTCGAGGAGGTCGTCGCGATCGCCGAGCGTTTCCGGCTCGGCGACGTGCTCGACCGGCGCACGGCGAGCCTTGCCTACGGCAAGCAGCGCCTGCTCGAAATCGCCGTCGCCTTCGCTTGTCGACCGCGCGTTCTCCTGCTCGACGAGCCGGCGGCGGGCGTGCCGGAATCGGAGCGGCACGAGATCTCCTCGCCACGGTCGCGGCGCTGCCCCGTGACGTCTCGGTGCTCCTGATCGAGCACGACATGGACCTCGTCTTCAGCTTCGCCGATCGCATCTCCGTGCTCGTCAACGGCGCGCTGCTTCACGGAAGGAAGCGTCGAGGAGGTCGCGAACGATCCGCGCGTGCGGGCGGTCTATCTCGGGGAGAGCGAGGATGTCTGACCTCCTCTCGCTCGCGACGTCTCTTCCGGTTACGGCGAGGCCATCGTCGTGTCCGGCGTGAACCTCTCGCTCGCCGCCGGCCAGTCCCTGGCGCGTGCTCGGGCGCAACGGCACCGGGCAAGACGACGCTCCTCAACACGATCATCGGCGTCACCCGCCATCGCGGCGGCACGATTTCGCTCGCCGGGCGCGACGTCACCGGCCTGCGGCCCGATCAGCGCGCCGCCGCCGGCATCGGCTGGGTGCCGCAGGAGCGCAACATCTTCAAGTCGCTCACCGTCGAGGAGAACCTGACCGCCGTGGCCCGGCCCGGGCCCTGGACGGTGGCGCGGGTCTACGACCTGTTCCCGCGCCTGCGCGAGCGGCGCTTGCAACCTCGGCAACCAGCTCTCCGGCGGCGAGCAGCAGATGCTCGCGATCGTCCGCGCGCTCGTGCTCAACCCGTCGCTGATGCTGCTCGACGAGCCGACGGAAGGCCTCGCGCCGATCATCGTCGAGGAACTCCTGTCCGCGCTGAAGCGCATCATTCGCGACGAGGGCCTCGCCGCCATCGTCGTCGAGCAGCACGCGCAGAAGATCCTCGCCGTCACCGATCAGGCGGTGATTCTGGACCGCGGCACGATCGTGCATGCCGGATCGAGCGCTTCGCTCATCGCCGATCCGGCGCCCCTCGAACAGCATCTCGGCGTCACCGGCCGGAAGAAGACCGGCCGCCCGCTTCGGCATTGAATCGCATCGACAGGATGACACTCCCATGCAGCGCAGCAAGCCCCCGTTCCGGGCCGACATGGTCGGCAGCCTTCTCCGCACCCAAGCTCTCAAGGATGCTCGCGAAAAGTTCGCGAAGGGCGAGATCGCCGCGGCGGACCTGAAGGCGGTCGAGGACCGCGAAATCCGCGCGCTCATCAAGAAGCAGGAGGAGATCGGGCTCCAGGCGGTCACGGACGGCGAGTTCCGCCGCGCCTTTTGGCACTTCGACTTCCTCGAACATCTCGACGGCGTCACCTCCGTCGAGGCCAATTCGGGCATGAACTTCAAGGGCGGCGTCACCATCTCGAAGGCGCTGCGCGTGACCGGCAAGATCGGCTTCTCGGATCATCCGATGCTCGAGCATTTCCGCTTCCTCGCAGAGAACACGAAGCGCGTGCCGAAGATGACGATTCCGGGTCCGAGCATGCTGCACTACCGCGGCGGCCGGAAGATGATGAACATGGGTGTCTATCCCGAGATGGACGCCTTCTATGCCGACCTCGCCGCCGCCTACGCCAAGGCGGTGCGCGCCTTCTACGACGCGGGCTGCCGCTATCTGCAGCTCGACGACATCTCCTTCGCCTATCTATGCGATCCCGAGCAGCGCGAGATGCTGCGCCGGCGCGGCGACGATCCCGAACGACAACCGGAAATCTATGCCGGCATGGTCCGGGAGGCGCTGAAGGACAAGCCTGCCGACCTCACGATCACGATGCATCTCTGCCGCGGCAATTTCCGCTCGACCTTCATCGCCTCGGGCGGTTACGAGCCGGTCGCGGACACGCTCTTCAACGCGATGCCCGTCGACGGCTATTTCATGGAATGGGATACCGACCGCGCCGGCGGCTTCGAGCCGCTGCGTCTTTTGCCGCGCGGCAAATCCGCGGTGCTCGGCCTCGTCACCTCGAAGACCGGCACGCTCGAGAAGAAAGGCGACATCGAGCGGCGGATCGAGGAGGCGACGAAATACGTCGACCTCGACCGGCTCTGCCTTTCCCCCCAATGCGGCTTCGCCTCGACGGAGGAGGGCAACTACCTCGCCGAAGAAGAGCAATGGGCGAAGCTTCGCCTGATCGTCGAGATCGCCGAGGAGGTCTGGGGCTGAGGGGCCGCCCTATGCGAGCGCCAAAGCGATGAGGAAGCCGAGGGCGGTCACGGCCAGCAGCATGGCGCCGAATGCCTCCGACAGGGATGAGAGGCGGCGGTCGATCTCCTCCGGTTCGGGACTTTGGACCACCTCGACCTCCCGTCCTTCGCATGCTTCGGCTTTCGCCGTGGGCATAGTCCAGCTTCGCCTTCCGTAACGTGATCTACGTCACGCCCGCGACGCGAGTTCCATGAATCCGCAACCGCCCGATCTATCCGGAGGGCGGCGGGACCCGCCTCATTCTGACCGATCAGTCCGCCTTCCTCGGCCGCGGCGAGCGCCCGGAAGACCGGCGTCAGGGTTGGGACGAGATTCTCGAGGAGCTCGATGCGTATCTCATGCGGAAATGGGTGCGGGCATCCTGAGCGTCCCTCCCGGAAATTTCGCCTTGATGGAACATGCCCTTTTGCGGCGGGCGTGCTCGTGCGACGATGCCTCGACGTCGGGAGGAGACGCGACCATGAGTTTCCAGGGCAGCTGTCATTGTGGCGCGATCAGCTACACGGTCGAGGAAGATCCGCCGACGAAGGCGATCGAATGCAACTGCACGATCTGCCGCCGGAAGGGCTATCTGCATCACTTCACGGCGCCGGAAAAGTTCACGTTCAAGGGATCGCGCGACGATCTCCAGGTCTACACCTTCAATCACCACGCCATCCGGCATCAATCGTGCAAGAAGTGCGGCTGCGCGCCCTTCGCAGAAGGCAGCACGCCGGACGGAAAGGCGATGGTCGAGATCAACCTGCGCTGCATGGATGGTCTCGACCTCTCGACGCTTTCGGTCACGCAATACGACGGCGCGAGTCGCTGATCGGCGCTTGCCTGCGCCGTCAGCGCGGACGCGGCTCCAACGCTTGCGGCGGCTCTACGGCGTCGTCGCTGAACCGGCGGCCCGGCAGCGGGACGAGCATCGAGACTTGCTCACGGTAACGGCGGTACTGGTCGCCGAACAGGGCGACGAGGTCGCGCTCCTCGAGCCAGATGCCGATCAGGATGTAGCCCGTCGTGGCGAGCGCGAAGAGGAGATGTCCGGCCGTCATTTCCGGCGTTGACCAGAAGGCGAGGAGAAAGCCGAGATAGATCGGGTGCCGAACGCGCTTGTAGAAGAGCGGCGACCGGAAGCTCGGCGGCGGAAGCGTGCTGCCCCGCAGCCGCGCATAGACCTGGTGCAGGCCGAACAGCTCGAAATGGTTGATCAGGAACGTGCTCGCGAGAACGAGCGCCCAGCCGAGCCAGAACGATGCCTGGATCACGCCTGCCCAGAGCGGGTTCTCGACCGTCCAGACCGGCATCGGCAGCGGCCGCCATTGCCAGTAGAGCAGGAGCAGCGCGAGGCTTGCCAGGAGGACGTAGGTCGTGCGCTCGATTGCATGCGGCACGAAGCGCGTCCACCAGCGCTTGAAGCCCGGCCGCGCCATGACGCTGTGCTGGACCGCGAACAGGCCGAGCAGCAGAATATTGACGACGATGGACGTCGCGAGCGGCCCGACCGTGCCGCTGTCGATGGTCTTGGGAACCGGCAGGTTTCCGACGAAGGCGACGGCGTAGAGAAATGTGACTAGGAATACGGCATAGGCCGCGACTCCGTAGAGAAGCGCGAGAAAGCCGGCCATGGTATCCTCCCAGATGAGACCGCTGCTTCGGCGAGGCGCCAATTCGGGCCGTTGTCCTTGCAGCGAGGCCCGGACCGCGCATGGTGGTCCTGCGCGGCGCCTCGATCTGTGAGGTGAATCATGGACGCTTTCTGCGATGCGTCGAATGAAGTCTGCGGGGCCGACACCGCTGCCTTCGGCCGCGCGCTGAAGCGCCGCGGCTTGAGTGCCGCATGACCGTCTCGCGACGCGGCTTCCTTGCCGGCACGGCCCTCGGTTTCGTGCCGCGGCGGACGCGCGCCAACGACGTCGACGTCGCGGTGGTCGGCGCCGGCGCTGCGGGGCTCGCCGCTGCGAAGGCCCTTCGGCAGGGCGGATTGACCGTGGTCGTTCTCGAAGCGCGCGAGCGCATCGGCGGCCGCGCCTTCACGGACGCAAGCCTCGGCGATCCGTTCGATGCCGGAGCTCACTACATCCACTGGAACGACCGCAACCCCTGGCGCGGGATCGCGGCGGATCTCGGTGTTGCGCTCGTCGACGATCCGAGCGACCGCATGCGCATCTATCGCGACGGGCGTCCGCTGCCGGACGACGATCGTCTGCGCCGGCGCGATGCCTATGCCCGGATCTGGCCGCTCCTCGCGCCCAAGGGTGCCGCGGACCGCTCCTTTGCGGACGCTGTCGGCGGCGAGGCGCCGGAACTCGCCGACGCTGCGCGCAGCGTCTCCCTGTTCACCCTCGGCGAGGAGCCGGATCGCGTCTCGATCGGCGACTACGACCAGCTTTGGGACGGAGAGAATCTCGTGCCCGCGGGAGGCTACGGCGCCCTCGTTGCGCGCTACGGGGCCGACATGCCGGTCCGCCTCGGCACGCCCGTCAGCCGGCTGCGTTGGGGCGACGGGCGCGTCGCGATGGAGACGCCGCGGGGCACGCTGACGAGCGAGGCGGCGATCCTCACGGCGCCCGTCGGCGTGCTGAAAGGCGGCGGCCTCGCGTTCGATCCGGATCTGCCGGGCGAGATCGCGGCGGCCCTCGACGGCCTGCACATGGGCGCTCTGACGAAGATCGCCCTGCGCCTCGACCGTGCGCGGCTCGGTCCGCTCGCCGCGACGGACCTCGTGCACGTGGAAGAGGGCGGCGCGATCACGAGTTTCGAATTCTGGCCCGACGGCGGCAATCTCGTCCTCGCGCACCTCGGCGGCGACCGCGCACGCGCTCTCTGTACGGCGGGCGAACGCGCCGCGGGCGACGCCGTCGCGGCGAGCCTCGCACGGATGCTCGGCGAGCGGGTGCGCGCAGCAGTGACGGGCGCGCGCCTCGCCGGCTGGTGGGCCGATCCGTTTGCGCTGGGCTCCTATTCCCTCGTCCGGCCCGGACGCCTGGGTGCGCGCGAACGGCTGCGCCAGCCGATCGGCGAACGGATCTGGATCGCGGGCGAGGCTTGCGCGGGCGGCGCCGCGATGACAGTCGGCGGCGCGACCCTCGACGGCCAGCGTGCCGCGCGAGAGGTCGCCGCTCATCTCGCCGGTCGCTAGCCCCGCGGCGTCATTTCGTGGCGCGCAGGAACGCGACGAGTTTCGCCCGATCCTCCGCGGAAGAGATGCCGGAGAAGGGCCGCATGCCGTTGCCGGGCGCGACCTGATCGGGCGAGGCGATGAAGCGGTCGAGGGTCGCCTCGTCGAAGGTCAAGCCGGAATCCCTGATCGCCGACGAGTACGCGAAATTCGCGACCGATCCCGCCTTGCGTCCGACGACGCCGTGGAGATGCGGTCCGAGCCGGTTGTCGCCGTCGTTCAGCGAGTGGCAGGTGCGGCAGGCGTTGTTGAAAAGCAGGCGTCCCGCGTCGCCCGACGCGGCATCCTGCGCGACGGTCGGCGTCGCGAGCGTGAGCAGCGCGCCCGCCGCGAGCACGCAGCATGCTCGCCGGCCCCTTCGCCGTCCTCCGGTGGTGCCGTTATGGTGCATGGAACGGTAACGCGACCCTGGCCGCCAGGTTCCGCGCCGGCCCTTCCGCGGCTGCGATCGAGGATTGCGTGCGCTCGCAGCGCCGACGCGATGCTCGGTCGCTGACCTTCGACGCCAAGGCCGATGTCAAGGATCCGAAATGCGTCCGCTACGTCTGGAAGGACGGCCCATATGGCGAGCTCGCGCCATAGGACGGCGCACGTCACCGCGATCCGCGCTCACCGCCCGCTCTCCTCCGGCGAGAAGCGCGCAAAGAGTCCTGAAAAACTCTTGCTCCGGGGCGCTGCATAGCCGCCGGCCTTCGAGGTCCGGAGGCCGAGGGCGACGAGGCCCTCGGCGAGCTTGACCGCGCAGGCGACGCCGTCGACGACGGGCACGCCGTGCTCGGCCGCAAGCTCCGCGGCGAGATCCGCCATGCCGGCGCAGCCGAGCACGATCGCTTCGGCGCGGTCGTGCTCGATCGCCAGGCGGATCTCGGCCGAAATGCGCGCGCGGGCGCCGGAGCCGGGCTTTTCGAGGTCGAGCACGGGCACGTCGGATGCCCGCACGCCGGTCGAACGCGCCGCGAGGCCGTAGCGCACGAGGTTGTGCTCGATTGCCGGCACCGAGCGCGACAGCGTGGTGACGACGCCGAAGCGGCCGGCAATGAGCGACGCCATGTGGAACCCCGCTTCGCCGATGCCGATCACCGGCGCGTCGGCGATCGAGCGGGCGGCGTCGAGGCCGGTATCGTCGAAGCAGGCGAGGACGATTGCATCGACATCGCCCGCCTTTCGGATCTCCTCGATGAGGCCTGGCACCGCGAAGGCCTCGTCGAAATAGCCCTCGATGCTCGGCGGCCCGAATTCGGGCTGGACGGCGACGACCTTTGTTCCTGCGGAGGCGACGGCCTGCGCCGCCGCTCCGATCTTGCGGGTCATCGAGGCGGTCGTGTTCGGGTTGACGACGAGGATGCGCATCGCGGCCCTACAATTCGCCGCCGAGATAGAGATGCTTGACGCGCTCGTCGCCGAGCATGTCGGCGGAGCGGCCGGCGAGCGCGATTTCGCCGGTGGTGAGCACGTAGGCGCGCTGCGAGATGCGCAAGGCCATGCGCGAATTCTGCTCGACGAGGAGGACGCTGACGCGCTCCTCGCGGTTGACGGCGACGATCGAGCGGGCGATGTCCTGCACTAGCTTCGGTGCGATGCCGAGGGAAGGCTCGTCGAGGAGGAGGAGGCGCGGCTTCGCCATCAGCGCCCGGCCGATGACGAGCATCTGCTGCTCGCCGCCGCTCATCGTGCCGGCGGCCTGGCCATAGCGCTCCTTGAGACGCGGAAAGCGCGTCAGGATCCTTTCGAGGCTCTCGGCGATGCCGGCCTTGTCGCTGCGCGTGAACGCGCCCATCAGGAGGTTGTCCCGCACGGACATGTACGGGAAGACGCGGCGGCCCTCCGGCACCATGGCGATGCCCATCGTGACGATCTCGTCCGGCGGGCGGCCGTCGATGCGCGTGCCCTGGAAGACGATCTCGCCGGATTTGATCCTGCGCAGGCCGGTGATGGCGCGCAGGATCGAGGATTTGCCGGCGCCGTTCGCGCCGATCAGCGCGACGGTCTCGCCCTCCGCGACGTCGAGGGAGACGCCCTTCAGCGCGTGGACATGGTCGTAGAAGAGCTGGACGTCCGCGAAAGTGAGAAGCTTCGCCATGCTCACAGCCCGATCGTCTCGTCCTCGATGCCGAGATAGGCCTCGATGACCTTGTCGTTACGCTGGATCTCGGCCGGCGTTCCCTCCGCGATCTTTTCGCCGAAGTTCAGGACGACGATGCGATCGGAGATCGTCATCACCGCCGGCATGTCGTGCTCGACGAGAAGCACGGTGACGCCGCGCTCGCGCACCCCGCGGACGATCTCGACCGCTCGCTTCGTCTCCTCGCGGTTCATGCCGGCGAAGGGCTCGTCGAGCAAAAGCACCTTCGGATTCGTGGCGAGACCGATGGCGATGCCGAGCGCCCGCAGGTGGCCGTGCGGCAGCGTGACGGCCGGCTCGTTGCGGGTCCCGGAGAGTCCCAGGAATTCGAGGATCTCGTCGGCGGAGCGGCCGAAGTCGGCCTCGTCCTCGCGGGCGAGGCCGGAGCCGAAATAGAAGCCGAGCAGGCTCGCCCGCGAACGCAGGTGATGCGCGATTATGACGTTGTCGCGGACCGTCATGCCCTTGAAGATCGTCGTCTCCTGAAAGGTGCGCACGACGCCGCGGCGCGCCACGATGTGCGGGGCGAGGCCCGAAATGCGACCGCCCTTGAAGAGCACTTCGCCGCCGGTCGGCCGCAGGAAGGAAGAGATCAGCTTGAACAGCGTCGACTTGCCGGCTCCGTTCGGACCGATGACGCAGAGAATCTCGCCCTCACGGACCGAGAACGAGACGTCGTTGACGGCGACGAGGCCGCCGAAGCGCTTGCTGAGGTGCGAGACCTGAAGGAGATCGTCCATCGCTCAGCCCTTCCGCCCCTTCGGCAGGCGGAGGCTGAAGAGGCCGTTCGGCAGGATGAGCATGAGCGCGATGAGGACCGAGGAGAAGATGAGGAGCTGGAACTGGCCGGTCTGGAACAGAAGGTCCCAGCCGAAATAGAGGACGAAGGTGCCGAGCACCGGCCCGAAGACGTAGCCGAGACCGCCCAGGAAGCAGTTCAGCATGAAGTTGATCGAGTCGGTGATGGTGAAGCTCGACGGATAGATCGATTGCGAGATCGCCACGAACATCGCTCCGGCGATGCCGCCGAGAAAGGACGAGATCGCGTAGATGACGATGCGCAGATAGGCGATGTTGACGCCGATCGAGGAGGCGAGCTCCTCGTTCTGCTGCAGCGAGAGGCAGAGCCGGCCGAGCCGCGAATGCACGAGTCGGTAAAGGGCCGCGTAGGAGAGCGCGAGCAGGACGACGGCGACGATGTAGAAGCTGTAGCGCGGGTTCGGCAGGGTCGCGAAATCGGGGACGAGCGTTAGGCCGAAGAGCCCGATCGGCCCGGGGGCGGGGATGCTCACGAGGCCCTTCGCGCCGTTGGTGACCGGAAGCGCCAAGGCGAGAAGCCGCGCGACTTCCGTGAGCACGAGGGTCACCATGGCGAAGTAGACGCCGCGCAGGCGCAGGATCGGCAGGCCGACCAAAATGCTGACCGCGGCGCAGAGAAAACCGGCGATGGGGAGCGTCAGCCAGAAGGACACGCCGTGCGCGACGACGAGGATCGCCGAGCAATAGCCGCCGAGAAGCGCGTAGGCCGCCTGACCGATGTTGATGCGGCCGATGTAGAAGGTGAGCCAGACGCCGCCGCTCGCGATGGCGAGGAGCGCCACGGAAGTGAGGGTGTAGTAGAGGTCGGAGCGCTGCGTCGCCGCGATCAGCCACGGAACCGCGACGAGGGTGAGGGCGAGGAACGCCGCGGCCGATACGAGGCCGGAGACGGAGATAAGTCTCTGTGCCGGCGCCATGCGCGATCAACCCCAGGGCTTGCCCATCAGCCCGTTCGGGCGGACGCTGAGGAAGACCATCAACGCCGCGAAAATGACGAGATAGGTGACGTCGCCGTAGGCGCGCAGCACGGTGAGCCCGACGGATTCGAGCATGCCGAGGATGAAGCCGCCGGCGATCGCTCCGCCGACGACGCCGGCGCCGCCGATCATCACCATCATGAACGCCTTCACCGAGATCGGCCCGCCGATGCCGGAATTGACGCCCGGTGATGGCGACGAGGAGGCCGCCGACGGTTCCGGCGAGCATGGCGCCGAGCGCGAAGCCGATCATCGAGTAGCGGTCGACGCGGACGCCCATGAGCTGCGCGGCGACCCGGTCCTGGGCGAGCGCCCGCATCGCGCGGCCAGGCTTGCTGTACTGCATGAACAGGATGAAGGCGGCGATGAAGACGATCGCCAGGGCGCCGACGAGGAGCCGGTCGTAGGGCATGATGACGGCGTCCGAGACGAAAACGCCACTCACGATCTTCGGCACGCCGCGCTGCTTCTCGCCGAACACGAGCAGGATCACCGCGTCGAGGAAGAAGGCGATGGCGGCGGCGAGGAGCATGGTGCTCTCCTCGCGCACGCTGCGCCGGATCACCGTGCGAAAGAGGAACTTCTCGACGAACGCGCCGACCGCGGCGAGAGTCACGCCGGAGGCGAGGAGCGCCACGGCGAAGGGCAGGCCGAGTTGCCCGTAGACGTAATAGGTCACGAAGCCGCCGAACACGTACATCTGGCCGTGCGCGAAGTTGAGCACGTTCATGAGCGCGAAGATAAGCGTCAGCCCGAGCGCGATCAGCGCATATTGCGCGCCAAGATAGAGCCCGTTCGCGATCACCTGTTCCATGGCGCGACCCATTGGCCGGGCGGCCGTCTCGCGACGGCCTGCCCGGAAGTGGCGGGAAGGGAAGCGCTCAGTCGACTTCGCCGACGAACAGGGTCGTGAACTTGCCGTCCTTGTATTCGTTCACCACCATCGGCACGGCGACCTGCCGCTTCTGGCCGAAGGAGGTCGAGCCGACATATTTCAGCTTGCCGTCGCCCTTCACGTAAGGGTTCGCTGCCGAGAACGAGTCCATGGTCTTCTTGAACTCGTCGACGTTTTCGATCGCCTTCGGGTTCGCCTTCAGGGTCTCGAGGATATAGTCGAGGGCGTAGACCTTGGTGTTCGACTCGTCATTGTATTCGCCGAACTTCTTGGTGTAGCGGGCGATGAACTCGTCCATCGTCGGGGAGCGGATTTCGGGAGTCGAGGCGCCGCCGACGGAGATGAAGCCGTTGGCGAGGTCGCCCGCCCCTTCTTCCAGCACCTTGGCGTCCTGCGCGGTCTCCGTCGAGATCAGGCCCCTGTAGCCGAGCTCGCGCGCGGCGCGGATCAGGAGCGGCGCGTTGCCCGGCGCGACGCCGGAAAGGACGAGGAGGTCGGGCTTCAGCTTGACGATCGGGGTCAGCACCGGCGTGAAGTCGCGCGTGTCGTTCTGGTAGGTGTCGGTCTCGGCGACGACCTTGAGGCCGAGGGCCTTCGCGGCGGCGACGCCGCTGTCGCGCTGGCTCAGGGGATCGGATTCGTTCGCCGCGACGAAAGCGACAGTGTTCACGCCGCGCTTCTCTTTCAGGAACTTGTAGATCGCCGGCCCGGACTGGTAGTTGGCGATCATCCCGAGGACCGCGTTCGACGCGGGCTTGACGTAGAGCTCCTTCGGGAATGCATAGGGAAAGTAGATGATGCCGGCCTTTTCGGCGACCGGGCGCACGGCGGCGGCGCCGTCGTCGACGTTCGGGCCGACGACGTAGTGGATGCCCTCCTGCGCCATCTTCTCCATGCCGGCGATGGCGCGCTTCGGGTCCTTCTGGTCGTCGAAGGTGACGATGTTGATGTCGTAGGTCGTGTCGCCGATCTTCACGCCTCCGGTCTCGTTGAGCCAGGCGGCGCGGGTCTGCATCGAGCGGACGTTGGAGGTGCCCCAGGCCGCGGCCGGGCCGCTGGTGACGCCGACAAAGCCGATCTTCAATTCCTTGTTCGCGGCCTCGGCCGGAACACCCGCGGCGATCGCCAGGACGGAAACCGCCGCGAGCGCCATCGATTGGATTGCCGTGCGCCTCGTGCTCATCGCTCGTTCCTCTTGGAGCCAGTCGCTCGGGGCCCAGGACTGTCAGCGACATGGCGTAAAGGAAGTTGAACGCCCGAGCTTCGCGATGTCAACAATTCAGCAAAGGGCAGTAAGCATCGGATCGGGGCGGTCTTTGCCGCTTTTTTCCGCAGGGCCGGCGCCGTCCCGCCTGCGACGGAACGCGCACCCCCGGAGGCCTTGAATATCGATAAGCATGCTTATATTAAGTCGGCCTATAACCATTCAGAGTCTCCCTTGGACAAGCCTGACCGCACCCTCGGCTTCCTTTTGCACGACGTCGCCCGCTTCCTGCGCAAGCGCTTCGAGCAGAATGCCCGCGATCTCGGGCTGACCCGGTCGCAGTGGCAGGTGCTGGCGCATCTGGCGCAGAACGAGGGCATCCAGCAGAGCGCCCTTGCCGACCTCCTCGACGTCGAGCCGATTACCCTCGTGCGCATCCTCGACCGGCTGCAGACGGCGAACCTGATCGAGCGCCGGCCGCACCCGAAGGACCGGCGGATATGGCTGCTGTACCTGCGCCCCGAAGCGCGCCCTCCGCTCGAGCGGATGCGCGAGATCGGGGCGGTTACCAAGGCCGAGGCGCTCGCCGGCATCTCCGAAGCCGACCGCGAACGCCTCATCGAGATCCTGTCGAAGATGAAATCGAATCTCCTGAACGACACCGAGGCGCCGGCCGGGGAGAGGAATGTCCGTCATGGCTGACATTCGCGTCCGCCGCGACGACGACCCGGTCCTTCCCGATCAGGACGACAAGGTGAGGCCCCTGCGCGAACGCACGGCCGAGACGGGCCGGGCCCTGCGGCCGACGGCCGAGCCTGCCGCGGCCGTCGCCGCGGCGCCCGGGGGCGAACCGTCGCCGGACCGCAGGAAGCGTCTGCGCCGCATCCTGCTTGCGCTCGGCCCCCTCGTCGTCCTCGCCCTCGGCGCCTGGATCTTCCTCGCGGGCGGGCGTTACGTCTCGACGGACAACGCCTACGTCCGGGCGGACAAGCTTGCCGTCGCGACCGACGTGTCGGGCATTGTCGCCGAGGTCGCCGTGCACGAGAACCAGCGCGTCGAAAAGGGCACCGTGCTCTTCCGCCTCGATGGCGAACCGTTCCGGATCGCGCTCGCCGGCGCCGAGGCGAACCTCGGCACCGTACGCAACGAGGTTGCGACGCTGCAGGCGACTTACCGCCAGAACCTCGCGCAGATCGAGCAGGCGAAGACCGATGTCGTGCTCTACCAGACGACCTACCAGCGTCAGCTCGAACTGAGCCGTCGCGGCGCCGGCACGCAGGCGGCGGTCGATCAGGCGAAGCGCGACCTTGACGCCGCGCTGGAGCGCGTCCGGGTCGGCGAGCGCCAGGCCGAGGCCACCCTGGCGCAGCTCGGCGGCGACCTCGACGGCGCGGTCGAGAATCAGCCGCGCGTGAGGCAGGCGCAGGCCGGCGTCGACAAGGCGAAGCGCGATCTCGACCACACCATCGTCACCGCGCCGATGCCGGGCATCGTCGCGAATGTCGATGCGCTGCAGGTCGGCGCCTATCTCCCGGCGGCGCAGACGGCGTTCAACCTCGTCGCGACGGATCACGTCTGGGTCGAGGCCAACCCGAAAGAGACGGACCTCACCTATCTCGCCGCCGGCAACCCCGCCGAGATCTCCGTCGACTCCTATCCCAACCGGGAATGGCCCGCGACCGTCGCCAGCATCTCGCCGGCGACCGGCGCCGAATTCTCGGTTCTGCCGGCGCAGAACGCGTCCGGCAACTGGGTCAAGGTGGTGCAGCGCGTGCCGGTCCGGCTGCGCGTCGAGGTGCCGGACGGCGCGCCGCCCCTGCGCTCGGGCATGAGCGTCGAGGTCTCGATCGACACCGGGCACAGGCGCTCGCTGGTACGACCTCGTCGAGACGGTCCGGTACTGGATCGGAGCTTAAGCCCATGGCCGACGGCGGCGCGCAGCACCGCGGCGTGCTGACGGTCTGCGTCATGCTCGCGACGATCATGCAGGCGCTCGATACAACGATCGCCAACGTCGCGCTGCCCTACATGATGGGCTCGCTCTCGGCGACCCTCGACCAGATCAACTGGGTCCTGACCTCCTACATCGTCGCCGCCGCGATCATGACGCCGGTGACCGGCTTTCTCGCCGCCCGGTTCGGGCGCAAGAAGCTGTTTCTCGTCGCCGTCGCCGGCTTCACCGGCGCCTCGATCCTCTGCGGCGCGGCGCCAGTCGCTCGAGCAGATGGTGCTCTTCCGCCTGCTGCAGGGCGTATTCGGCGCGCCGCTGGTGCCGCTGTCGCAATCCGTCCTCCTCGACAGCTACCCGCGCGAGAAGCACGGCTCGGCCATGGCGATGTGGGGCGTCGGCGTGATGGTCGGGCCGATCCTCGGGCCGACGCTCGGCGGCTGGCTCACCGAATCCTACAATTGGCGCTGGGTCTTCTACATCAATCTGCCGGTTGGGCTTTTGACCTTCCTTGGACTTTCCGCCTATCTCTCCGAGACGCAAGTTCTCGAAGCTCGCCTTCGACTGGTTCGGCTTCGCGACCTTCAGCATTGCCATCGGCGTCGCTTCCAGATGATGCTCGACCGCGGCGAACAGCTCGACTGGTTCTCTTCGGCCGAGATCATTCTCGAAGCGGCGCTCGCGGGGCTCGCGGCTCTACCTGTTTCTCGTGCACACCTTCACGACCGGATCGTCCCTTCATCGATCCGCGCATGTTCAAGGACCGCAACTTCACCGTCGGCCTCATCTTCATCTTCATGGTCGGCATCATCCTGCTCGCGACGCTCGCGCTGCTCACGCCCTACCTGCAGAACCTGATGGGCTATCCGGTGATGACGGCGGGCCTCGTGCTCGCGCCGCGCGGTATCGGTACGATGGTGGCGATGATGATCGTTGGGCGCATCATCAACCGGGTCGATCCGCGGGCGCTGATCTTCCTCGGGCTCGCGCTCACCGCCTTCGTGCTCTGGCAGATGACCGGCTTCACGCCGGACGTCTCGGAGAGGACGCTGGTCCGCACCGGCGTCATGCAGGGCTTCGGCCTCGGCTTCATCTTCGTGCCCGCTCTCGACCATCACCTTCGCGACGCTCGCGCCGGAGTTTCGCACGCAGGGGACGGCGATGTTCAGCCTGATGCGCAATCATCGGCTCGAGCATCGGCATCTCCCTCGTCGTACTTCCTGCTCAGCCGCAACACGCAGATCATGCACGCCGAGATCGCCGCCCACGTGACGCCCTTCAACGAGGCGCTCAGGCACCCGAACGTGGTGCACTTCTGGAACCTCGCGACGATCGCCGGCCGCATGGCGCTCAACGGCGAGGTCACCCGTCAGGCGACGATCATCGCCTATTCGAACGACTTCAAGCTGATGATGATCGTCGCGCTCGCGGCCGTGCCATTCGTGTTTCTGCTCCGCCGCGCGCAGCGACCGGCGGCGCCGGAGGCGGCCGTCCTGGAGTAGGACGTGCGCTTGAATTAGGTCCCGGAGAAGGAAGGCCGCTGCGCCGACTTATTGCACTTCGCTCGGTAGCTCGGCAGTGGATTGAAGACAAGGGTTCTGATATATGACGCGATGAAAGACGCGCATCGTTCCAAAGCGCCACCATCAGGAGAGAGCCATGCTTGAAAGGCCTTCTTCGCCATCCCGCCGGTCACGAGCCATTTCGGCCGCCGGATTCGGTTTGGTGCTCGCCGTCCTGGGCGGCGTGGCCCTTGCGCAGCAGGACAAGTACACCTTGCAAGTGCCGGGTGGTCTCGCGTTCTCCGAGTTCAGGGGATACGAAGGCTGGCAGATTGTTTCCACCAGTGGGAACGACAAGCTGGTCGCTGCAATCCTCGCCAACCCCGAGATGATCGACGCCTTCCGGGCCGGCATTCCCGACAACGGCAAGCCTTTCCCCGACGGTGCCAAGATGGCGAAGATCCATTGGAATCCGAAAAAGAACCAGTACTTCCCGGATACGACGATACCGGGCACCCAGCATGACGTGGACTTCATGGTAAAGGACAGCAAGAGGTTCGCGGATAGCGGCGGTTGGGGATATGCCGTGTTCAAGTATGACGCAGCGACCGACAAGTTCACGCCCGGCACCGAGGCTGACGTGCCGCCGCAGGCGAACGACGCCAAGTGCGGGTTCGCGTGCCACACGGTCGTGGAGACACGAGATTACGTCTTCACGGAGTACGGCAAGAGGTGACTGGGATACAGGATTGATCAAGCTCGCGAAATTCATGAGTATGCGCCCTAGTCGCCGGTGCGGGCCTCTTCGCGATGCTTCTCGATCTCTTCCGGCTCCTTGTCGTCGAGGCGGGTGAGCGCGTTGCTGGCGCGGCCGTGGACGTGGAGCAACTCGTCGAGCTTGGCGTGCAGGGCCTGGGTGTCACGGTGCTCGGCGCGCTGGATGAAGAGCGTCATGACCCAGGTCGCGAGCGTCGCGACGCCGTGCCAGTCGAACTGCTCGGGCTCGAAGATCGCCCAGAGCGCGGCGTAGACGAAGACAACGAGAAACGCGGCCGGATGGGCCGTGAAGACGCCGAGGCGCGTCAGGAGGTGTCGCGTGGCATTGACCATGCCTTCCAACGCGAGCCGCCGAGCCACGTTCCGCCGCCCCTCGAAGTCGGCCGCCCCTCACGCGGCCAACGCCCGGACCGCCGAGAGACTGGACGGGAGGCTCGGTTCGTTGCAGCTATAGGCCGCCGATCCGGATCGCCTCCTTGCCAAATCCCGCCTCCCCCACGCCGCAGCCTGCGCCGACCCGCGACAGGATTCGGGCGATTGCCGGCGACCTCTACGTTCGGCGCGGGCACGACGGCTTCAGCTTCGGCGACATCGCCGAGGTCATCGGCACCACCCGGGCGAACATCCATCATCACTTCGGCAACAAGCAGAAGCTGATGATCGAATTGATCGAGGGCTTTGCCGCCGATGCGCAGGCGAGGATCGAGCAGCACTGGTCGCGGCCGGGCCTCACCTTTTCGGAGCGCATGAGCGCGCAGCTCGAGGATCTCAGGCGCTTCTACGACAAGTTCAATCCGCAGGCCGGCGACCGCAACGTCTGGAGTCCGGTCTCCCGTCTGCGCCTCGATCTGCCGGCTCTCGGCGAGCCCGCGGTGCAAGCGCTCGACCGGGTCAACCGCGTCTACGATTCGTGCCTGCGCCAGGCCCTCGCGGAGGCGGTCGCCGCCGGCGAACTCGCGCCCGCCGCTCCCCTCGAGGAGATCGTGCGCATGCTGCGCGTGACGCTTCTGTCCTGCCCGCCCATGACCCAGGACAGCGGGCGCTTCCTGGAGATCGAGCGGCTCTTTGCGGCGGTCGAGCGGATTCTGGCGGAGGCCTGGGGTGCCGGCCGCAAGGCACCGGGGCAGCGTCAGGGCAAGGGCGCCTGACCGGCGAACGACCTTGACAGGGGCGGGAATGGGGATCACTCTGACTTACGTGCAAGTAAGTCGGTCTCCAGGCCGCGAATACCGATTCCGCTCCCGGGAGGAGAGTTTATGAAGCGCGACGCCGAATTCGAACGGTTTGAAGTCTATCCCATCACCGGCGCCCTCGGCGCCGACATTCGCGGCATCGATCTTCTGAAGGCGGACGACGCCGCGATCGCCGACGTCAAGGGCGTGCTCGACCGCTACCACGTCGTCGCCGTGCGCGGGCAGAGCTTGACGCCCGACCGCCTGCGTGACGTCTCCCGGCGCTTCGGCCCCTTCAGCGGCAATCCCGTGCACCAGCCCATGGAAGGCCTCGAGGAGATCGTCCGCTTCGCGCGCGAGCCGGACGACACCGGCAAGGTGATCGGCGAGGAGTGGCACATGGATCTCGCCTGGCTGCCGAGGCCGCCGGGCGTGACGATGCTCTACGGCGAGGTGATCCCGCCGGTCGGCGGTGACACGGTCTTTTCCAGCCTCGAGCTCGCCTACAAGATGCTGACGCCGCGCATGAAGGCGATCCTCTCGGGCCTCATCGGCGTGCACAGCGGCAAGGGCGTGTTCGCGATCAACGCCGCGCACAAGGGCCTGACGCGCCCCGGCGCGAGCGAGGTCGACGAGATCGAGACGGAGCACCCGGTGATCTGCGTCCATCCCGCCACCGGGCGCCGCTACGTCTTCGTCTCGAGCGTGCTCGCGCGCTTCAAGGGGATGAGCGAGGCGGAGAGCAAGCCGATCATCAATTTCCTGATGTCCTGCGCCATCCGGCCCGAGTTCCACTGCCGCCTGCGCTGGGAGCAGGGCACGCTGGCCCTTTGGGCGAACCCGTATGTCCTGCACACCGCCATCAACGATTACGCCAGCTATCGCCGCGTGATGTACCGGACGACGGTCGAGGGACCGCCGGTGCAGGCGGCGCCGCCCGAGGCCTGGACGGCTCCCGAAAGCAAGGCCGCCTGACGGCGCGTGCGCGCGATGCGCACGGGGCCTCGGACGATCGCAGCCGACGCGGCGACCGCGCTACCGGTCGCCGCGTCGGCATCTGCGCTTGCGCTTCGTCGCCGGCCTGAGGCCGGCGATCCAAAACGGAAATCCGGGGCGAAGACCCCGACCCCTGGGAGGACACCATGACGAACGGACTGACACGACGCCAGGCCCTCGGCTCTCTCGCCGGCACGGCGCTTCTCGCCGGCGCGCGGCCGGGCCTTGCCGCCGACCGCAAGCTCAACGTGCTCTGCCACCGGGTGCATCAGCTCTGCCTCACGACGGGCGCCGCCGGCGACCTGACTCAGCCCTGGCGCGACAAGAACGGCGCCGAGATCACCTGGACGACCTTCGATACGGACGCGCTGCAAGACCGCCTCTTCCGCGAAGCGAGTCTCGACGCGACCGACTTCGGCGTCGGCTACCTCGTCAACAGCCGCGCGACCTCGAACGTCGCGCGCCTGCTGCATCCCCTCGACGATTATCAGGCCAAACTGCCGATCGAGGATTTTTCGGACATCGCGCCGGGCCTCGTCGCCGCCATGACGATCGGCGGCAAGATGATCGGCATCCCGGTCCGGCACGCCACGATCGGACTCTTCTACAACGAGGCCCTCCTCGAGGAGCGCGGCATCAAGGCGCCGCCGGCGAGCCTCGAGGACCTCGTCGATCAGGCGAAGCGCCTGACCTTCCGCTCCGACGACGGGCGCTCGGTCACCGGCATGGTGCTGGCGAGCGAGCTCTCGGTCTTTCCGGTGACCTTCGCCCGCGCCTTCGGGGGCGACTTCATCTCGGCGGACATGAAGGTCCTGCCGGACCCGGGAGCGATGGAGAAGGCGCTGGCGACGCTGCGCGGCCTCTTCGAGGCGGGCGCGCTGCCGCGCGGCTACGCGACGACGACGAACGACGATCAGGTGACCTGGATGCAGCAGGGCAGGGCGGCCTTCACCGTCCTGCCCTTTGCCCGCTTCGCGCAACTGAACCGGCAGGACCAGTCGAAATATCCGGGCCGCATCAAGGCGATCGAGTTCCCGCTGTCGCAGACCGTGCAGGGCAAGGTCGAGATGGCGCCGGTCACGGAGTTCTGGGCGATGAGCATTCCCGCCAACGCCCGCGACAAGGACCTCGCCTGGAGCGCCATCCAGAATTTTTCGAGCAAGGCGGTCACCCTCGGCGCGGCGCGCAACGGGAACGGGCCGATCCGCGTCTCGACGTACGCCGATCCGGGTTTTGCGGCTTCCCAGCCCCTCGCCGACGTCGAATCGAAAGCGCTGAAGCGGGCCCGCGTGCCGCTGCCGGCCTTTCCCGAGGCGGTGCGGGCGCAGGCGATCTTCGTCGAGGAGGTGCAGCTCACCGTCCTCGGGCGAAAGACGCCGAAGGAGGCCGTCGCCGCGATCGCCGAGCGGGTGAAGCCGCTTCTCCCGGCCTAGCCGGGTCCCCTCAGCGATGCCAGGCGAGGACGGGCGCGCGGTAGGCCTGTTCAAGGAACAGCGCCAGACAGGCAAGCCACAGCGTCAGAACCAGCATGCGGGACCTCGACGTTCCGTATAAGAACAACCGGGCCGTTAACGACTGGTTCCCGGGCCGGGCGCGAGCGGCGGCCGATCCTCCTCGATCTCGCCGGCCCGCCATCGCTTCGGCCTACACGGCGATCGCGGTTCGGTGCAGATTGACGCGCAGACGTCCTCGCTCGGAGGGTGTTCCGAAACCCTCGACGGAGCGGCGCATTGGGCCTTCTTCAGCACGGTCTCGCAGAGATCGAACCCTATCTGCGGACATACGGCGCGCTGGCGCTCTTCGTCATCCTCTATTTCGAATCCTTCGGCGTGCCGCTGCCCGGCGAGAGCGCCCTCGTCGCCGCGGCCGTGCTGGCGGCGCGGGGCGACCTGTCGCTCGCGGCGGTGCTGATCGCCGCCTTCTCCGCCGCCGTCCTCGGCGACAGCACCGGCTTCCTGATCGGACACATCGGCGGCCAGCCGCTCCTGCGGCGCCTCGGTCCGCGCGTCGGACTGACGCCCGAGCGCTACGACAAATTCAGCGCGTTGTTCCACAGGAACGCGTTCTACCTCGTCGCCTCCGCCCGCTTCGTCGTCGTCCTGCGCCAGCTCAACGGCGTCCTGTCCGGGGCGCTCGGCATGCATTGGCTCCATTTCGTCGCGGCGAATGCCGTCGGCGCCGCTCTGTGGGTCGCGTTCTGGGGGCTCGGAACGTACTTCCTCGGCGACGCGATCTTCTGATCCGCCCTCCGGCCGCCGAAGGAGGATAGCGTTCGATGCGCGCGTCTTTCATGATGGGGCATGGGGTTGGACGACATCGGGACTGGCGCAACATTGGAACCGATCAGGTTCGGCCGCGCCGTTTGCTGCCGCCTCCCGGAAGCCGAACGCCGCGAATGGTGGCTCGCCAACGGCCGCGGCGGCTATGCGGCCGGCACCATCGCCGGCACGCTCACGCGGCGCTATCACGGTCTGATGATCGCGCCGGTCGATCCTCCCCTCGGCCGGCGGCTCGTCTTCGCGAAGGCCGACGCCACCCTCGTCGACGGCGATGCGACCTATCCGCTCTTCGCCAATCGCTGGAGCGGCGGCGACATCGCGCCGCCGGGCCAGCTCGGGATCGAAAGCTTCGCCCTCGACCGCACCGTTCCGGTCTGGTTCTACGCAGTCGGCGGCCACCGGATCGAGGCGCGGATCTTTATGGAGCCGGGCGCGGATACGACCTGGCTCGGCTGGCGCCTGCATCCGCTCGCCGGCGCCGAGCCGGATCTGTCGCTGCGCATCACGCTCCTCGCCAACGACCGCGACCACAACGGCGACACCTCGGAGGCCGGCTTCCAGCCGGCGCTCTCGGCCTCGGGAGAAACGCTTCGCGTCGCCGACGGCACGCGCTTCACGCTGACGATTTGCGCCCCCGGCGGCCGCATCGACGCGCGGCGTGAGTGGTATCGCAATTTCGACCTGCCCGTCGAGGCGGCGCGCGGCCTCGACTCGCGGGACTCGCACCTGCACGTCGGCGAGGCCGAGGTGCCGCTGCGCGCCGGCGCCTGGTGCGGCCTTGTCGCCAGCCTTGCGCCCGATCCGCCGGCGGACATCGCGGCAGCGCTCGCGCGACGGCTCGCGCATGACGACGCGGTGCTGCAGGCCGCTCCGCGGGCGTCGCGGCTCGGCTGGGTGAAGCAACTCGTTCTCGCCGCGGACGCCTTCGTGATCGCGCGGCCGGTGCAGGGTGTTGCCGACGGCCGCTCGGTCATCGCCGGCTATCCGTGGTTCGGCGACTGGGGCCGCGACACCATGATCGGCCTGCCGGGACTGACCCTCGCCACGGGAAGGGCCGACGTGGCTTTGCGGATTCTCCAGACCTTTGCGACCTTCGTCAGCGAGGGCATGCTGCCGAACGTGTTTCCCGGCGCCGGCGAGACGCCCGCCTACAACACCGCCGACGCATCGCTGTGGTTTTTCGAGGCCTGGCGCGCCTACATCGCGGCGACGAACGATGTGTCGTCTCTCCGCGCCGCCTTCCCGGTCCTCGCCGACATGGTCGCCTGGCATCGCCGCGGCACGCGCTACGGTATCGCGGTCGATCCGGCGGATGGGCTCCTGCGCGCCGGCGAGACCGGAGTGCAGCTGACCTGGATGGACGCCAAGGTCGGCGACTATGTGGTGACGCCGCGCATCGGCAAGCCCGTCGAGATCAACGCGCTCTGGTACAACGCGCTCACGATCATGGCGGGCTTTGCGGCGATGCTCGGCGAATCCGATGCCTATTCCACGCCGGCGGCGGAGGCCCGCGCCGGCTTCGCGCGCTTCGTGCGGCGCGACGGCGAGGGTCTTGTCGACGTCATCGACGGCCCGGACGGGACCGACGACCGCATTCGTCCGAACCAGATCTTTGCCGTCAGCCTGCCGCACAGCCCGCTCGACGCCGCCGTGCAGGCTCGCGTCGTCGACACCTGCCGGCGCCACCTCCTGACCTCCTACGGCCTGCGCTCGTTGGCGCCGGGCAGCGCCGAGTATCGTCCGCGCTACGCGGGCGACGTCGCGCGCCCGCGACGGCGGCTATCACCAGGGCGCGGTCTGGGCCTGGCTCCTCGGGCATTTCGCGCGCGCGACCTATCGCGTGACGGGCCGTGCCGCCGAAGCACAGGCGCTGCTCCTGCCGATGCGCGACGCGCTCGCCGATCAGGGCCTCGGCACGATCGGCGAGATCTTCGACGGCGATCCCCCGCACGAGCCGCGCGGCGCCCCGGCCCAGGCTTGGTCCGTCGCTTGCACGCTCCAGGCCTGGCACGATCTTCAGGCGGCCCGCGACATGGACGAGGCGAACGATGCCAAGCCCGCTTGACCCTGAACGAACCCGGCTCGAAGCGATGCGCAAGGGCGTCGAGAACTGGCGCCGCTGGGGCCCGTTCGTGAGCGAGCGCCAATGGGGCACCGTGCGCGAGGATTACAGCCCCTACGGCACCGCCTGGGATTACCTGTCGCACGACCAGGCACGCAGCCGCGCCTATCGCTGGGGCGAGGACGGCATCGCCGGCTGGTGCGACGACCGCCAGCTACTCTGCCTCTCGCTCGCCCTTTGGAACGGCAAGGACCCGATCCTGAAGGAACGCCTGTTCGGCCTCACCAACGAGGAGGGCAATCACGGCGAGGACGTGAAGGAACTCTACTACTATGTCGACGCGATCCCGAGCCACGCCTACGGCCGCATGCTCTACAAGCTGACGCAGGCGGCCTATCCCTATCGCTGGCTGCTCGAGGAGAACGCCCGCCGCAAGGGCCGCGATGCGCGCGAGTTCGAACTCATCGACACCGGCCTCTTCGATGCGGACCGCTATTTCGATGTCGAAGTCGAATACGCGAAGGCGACGCCCGACGACACGCTGATGCGGGTGACGGCGCATAATCGCGGCCCGGACACGGCGACGATCCACATCCTCCCGCAAGCCTGGTTCCGCAACATCTGGAGCTGGATCGATGGCGTCGCCCGGCCCCGCATGATGGAAGAGAGCAAGGGCGAGATCGTCGGCGCCCATGACCGGCTCGGGCCCTTCGCCTTGAGCTTCGAGGAGGCGGACGGCCTGCTTTTCTGCGACAACGACACGAATTTCCAGAAGCTTTTCGGAAGCGGCGGATCGCCGGGCTTCTACAAGGACGGGATCAACGATTTTGTCGTCGAGGGTAAAGCCGCGGCGATCAATCCGGCGCGGCGCGGCACCAAGGTCGCCGGCCATTATCAGCGCGAAGTCCCGCCCGGCGGGTCGGTCACCGTGCGCGTGCGGCTATGCGTCGGCGCTGCGAAAACACCGGGATTTGCGGGTTTCGATGCGCTCGTCGCGATGCGGCGCGAGGAATCCGATGCGTTCTATGCCGTGCTCCAGGCCGGAGTCGCCGACGAGGATTTGCGCCTCGTGCAGCGCCAGGCCTTCGCGGGCATGCTCTGGAGCAAGCAATACTATGGCTACGACGTCGCCGAATGGCTCGACGGCGACCCGCGCCAGCCGCCGCCGCCGCTGTCGCGGAAGTTCGGACGCAACAGCGGCTGGCGCCATCTCAATGCCGCCGACATCATCTCGATGCCCGACAAATGGGAATATCCGTGGTTCGCCGCCTGGGATCTCGGCTTCCATTGTGTCAGCCTGTCGCTGATCGATCCCGAATTCGCAAAGCACCAGCTCCTGCTGCTCTGTCAGGACTGGATGATGCATCCGAACGGCGAGCTGCCCGCCTATGAATGGGCCTTCGGCGACGTCAATCCGCCGGTCCAGGCCTGGGCGGCCATGCACGTCTACCAGAATGACCGCCGCGCGAACGGCGACGTGCCCGATGTCGGCTTTCTCGAGCGCGTCTTCCAGAAGCTGCTCCTGAATTTCACCTGGTGGGTGAATCGCAAGGACGCGCGCGGGACTCAATATCTTCGAAGGCGGCTTTCTCGGCCTCGACAATATCGGCCTCTTCGACCGCTCGGCGCCCCTGCCGACAGGCGGCTATATCGAGCAGTCGGACGGCACCGCCTGGATGGCGATGTACTGCCTCAACATGTTCCACATCGCCGTCGCCCTCGGCCAGCACGACAGCGCCTACGAGGACATGGCGGCGAAGTTCTTCGAGCATTTCCTCTTCATCACGGCCGCCATGACCGGCGCCAGCGGCACCGGTCTCTGGGACGACACGGACAATTTCTACTACGATCAGCTCTGCATGCCCGACGGCTCGATCTCGCCGATGCGCATCCGCTCGATGGTCGGGCTGATCCCGCTCTTCGCCGTCGCGGTGGTCGAGGGCGCATCCCTCGAGCGGCTGCCGGGCCTTCTGCAGCGGATGCGCTATTTCCACGAGCAGCGCAGCGATCTGGCGCAGCTCGTCTCGCGCTGGAACGATCCCGGCGCCGGCAACCGGCACCTGCTGTCGCTGGCGCGCATCTTCCGCATGACGAAGCTCCTCGAGCGCATGCTCGACGAAAGTCAGTTCCTCTCGCCGCACGGCGTCCGGGCCCTGTCGCGCTCCTACCTCGACCAGCCCTTCGTCTTCGAATTTCAGAACATGCGGTATGTGGTGAAGTATCTTCCCGCCGAGTCCGACTCCGCTCGCTTCGGCGGCAACTCGAACTGGCGCGGGCCCATCTGGATGCCGGTGAATTTCCTGCTTGTCGAATGCCTGCAGCGCTTCCATTCCTATTACGGCCCCGGCCTGACGATCGAGTGCCCGACCGGTTCCGGCCAGAAGCTCACCCTCGAAGCGATCTCGGACCTTCTCGCGACGCGGCTGATCGGGCTCTTCAAGCGCGGCGACGACGGAAAGCGCCCGGTCTACGGCGACAACGCCAAGCTTCAGACCGATCCCCACTTCAAGGACCTGATCCTGTTTCACGAATATTTCGACGGCGATACCGGCCGCGGCCTCGGCGCCTCGCACCAGACCGGCTGGACCGGACTCGTCGCGAACCTCATCAATCACTTCGCGACCAGGCACCAGCCGTTGTGATACCCAGAGAGATGGAAAATCAGGAGACCGGCATGTCGTTGCAAGGAAAGGTCGCCATCGTCACGGGCGGGAACAGCGGCATCGGCAGGGCGATCGCTCTCGGCCTCGCCAAGGCCGGCGCCAGCATCGTCATCGACTTCGTCAGCCACCCCGAAGCGGCGGACGCGGTCGAAAAGGAGATCGCGGCCCTGGGCGGCACGGCGATCGCCTTCAAGGCGGACGTCAGCAAGGTCGCGGAGCTTCAGGCGTTGATCGACGCGGCGGTGGCAAAGTTCAGCCGCGTCGACATCATGGTCAACAACGCCGGCGTGGAGACGCGGACGTCGGTCCTCGAGACGACCGAAGAGCAATACGACAAGGTGCTCACGATCGACCTGAAGAGCGCCTTCTTCGGCACCCAGATCGCGGCAAGGCAGATGATCAAGCAGGGCGGACCCGGGCGGATCGTCAACATCACTTCGGTGCACGAGGACTGGCCGATGCCCGGGAACACGCCGTACTGCCTCGCCAAGGGCGGCATGCGGATGCTGACGCGCACCGCCGGCGTCGAGCTCGCGGCGCACGGCATCCTCGTCGTCGGCGTCGGTCCCGGCGCGGTCGCGACGCCGATCAATCTCTCGACCATGACGGATCCGGCCCTGATGAAGCGGCTCGAGGACGCGATCCCCCTCGGACGCATGGCGAAGCCCGAGGAGATCGCGAACCTTGTCGTCTTCCTCGCCGGCGACGGCGCGAGCTACCTCACCGCGACGACGATCTTCGCCGACGGCGGCATGATGCAGATGAGCGTCGGGCTCTAGGGCCGTGGCGGACGGGCGCTACGACGTCGTCATCATCGGCAGCGGCGCCGGCGGCGGCACCCTCGCCCATCGGCTGGCGCCCTCGGGCAAGTCGATCCTCGTCCTCGAGCGCGGCGACTGGCTGCCGCGGGAGGCGCGCAACTGGCGCGTCGAGGATGTCTTCCGGAACGATCGCTATGTCTCGCCGGAGACCTGGTACCTGCCGAGCGGCAAGTCGTTCCAGCCGCAGGTCCATTACTTCGTCGGCGGCGCGACGAAACTCTTCGGCGCCGCGCTCTACCGCCTGCGCGAGGAGGATTTCGGTGAGCTGCGGCATTACGACGGCGTCTCCCCCGCCTGGCCCGTCGGCTACGACGAGTTCGAGCCTTACTACGGCGAGGCCGAGCGGCTCTACCGCGTGCACGGCGCGCGCGGCGGCGACCCGACCGAGCCGCCGTGCAGCACGCCCTATCCCGCGCCGCCGGTCTCGCATGAGCCGCGCATCGCCAAGCTCGCGGAAGACCTCGCCGCCGCCGGCTTTCGGCCCTTCCACGCGCCGGCTGCGGTGATGCTCGACGAGGCCGACATGGCCTACAGCCCCTGCATCCGCTGCCAGACCTGCGACGGCTTTCCTTGCCTCGTGCACGCCAAGAGCGACGCGGAGGTCGTCGCGATGAGGCCGGCGCTCGAGCACGCAAACGTCACGCTCCTTCGCAACGCGCGCGCGCTGCGCCTCGAGACCGATGCCGGCGGCCGCGCCGTGACGGGCGTCGTCGCCGAGGTCGACGGGACGCCGTCGCGTTTTGCCGGCGACGTGATCGTCGTCTCCTGCGGTGCCGCGAACTCCGCCGCCTTGCTGCTGCGCTCGGCGAGCGATGCGCACCCGGCCGGCCTCGCCAACGGATCGGACCAGGTCGGGCGGAACTACATGTATCACAATAGCCAGGCGGTGCTCGCGCTCTCGACGGAGGCGAACGACACGATGTTCCAGAAGACGCTGGCGCTGAACGACTTCTATTTCGGGACGAAGGATTTTCCCTATCCGATGGGCAACATCCAGATGATCGGCAAGACGCTCGGCGGCATGTACCGTGCCGAAAAGCCCGTGCTGACGGCGCTGATGCCGGCTCGCGCCCTCGACGAGATCGCCCGCCACGCCGTCGATTTCTGGTTGACCACCGAAGATCTGCCCGAGCGGGGCAATCGCGTCACCGTCGACCGCGACGGGCGCCTCACCCTGAGCTACACGCCGAACAACCAGGTCCCGAAGCAGAAGCTCTACGAGGAGCTGCGCTCCATCCTCGGCATGATCGGCCTCAATCCGCATCACCTCGTCCCGCGCGACATCTACATGCAGAGCGACATCGGGGTCGCCGGCTGCGCGCATCAGGCCGGGACCTGCCGCTTCGGCGACGATCCGAAGACCTCCGTTCTCGACCGGAACTGCAAGGCGCACGAGATCGACAACCTCTACGTCGTCGACACGAGCTTCTTTCCCAGCATCGGCGCCGTGAATCCGTCGCTCACCGCGATCGCCAACGCGCTTCGGGTCGGCGACCACCTCCAGCAGCGCCTCGCCTGAGCCGCACCGATGGCGCAAGCCGCGAGCCGCTTCGAGGTCGGTCTTCTCTACGCAGCCGCCGCCTTGCAGGGGCTCGCGCTGGTCAGCTTCCCGGCCGCGAGCGCCATCCTCGTCAGCCCGGACGGTTTCGCTCTTTCGGGCACGCAATACGGCGCGATGTTCGTCCCGCAGGTCGCGATGGCGATTCTCGCGTCGTCCCTCGGCCCACGCCTGTCGCGCCGGCTCGGCCTGCGCGCCGTGCTCCTGATCGGGCTCTGCAGCGACGTCCTCTCCATGCTCCTCTTCTCCTTGAGCGCGCTCGCGATGGGATCGGGCGCCGCCTTCGTCCTGCTCTGCATCGCAACGGGAGCGGTCGGGCTCGGGTTCGGCGCGACGGTGATGGCGCTGAACACCTTTGTCGAGGGCTACTTCCCGGCGCGCGCCGACGCGGCCGTGCTCAGCCTGAACGCGCTCGTCGGCCTCGGCAACGCGCTGGCGCCGGTTCTCGCCGCCGCGTTCAGCCGCCTCGGCGCCTGGTGGGCGCTGCCCGTGCTGGTCGGCTTCCTTCTGTGCGGGCTTCTTCTCGCCGCCCTGCGCGCGCCCCTGCGGCTGCCGTACGAAGCGGCGGGAAGCGAGAGCGGAATGCCGCCGCGCTTCTGGGTCTATGTCGCCGCGCTCGTGCTCTACGGCATCGTCGAGACGCTGCCCGGCAACTGGGCGACGATCTACCTCTCGAAGGAACGGCATCTCTCCGCCGAGGCCGCCTCCTTCGCCCTGACGGCGTTCTGGATCGCGCTCACGTTGGGCCGTATCCTCTTCGCGTTCCTGTCGCGGTTCGTGCGGCCGGCGCTCATCTTTGTCGTTCTGCCGTTTCTGCTCGCGGCCTCGTTCCTGTTCGCGTCCGGTGCCGGAAGCGCCGCGTCGGGCATCGCGGCCTTCGCCGCGGCGGGCCTTGCCTGCTCCGCCATCATGCCGCTCAGCATCAGCTTCGGCGGCGGGGAGTTCCCGAGCCGCGCGGCGACGATGTCCGGCCAGCTCATCTGCTCCTATCTTGTCGGCTACGGCATCGCGGCGTTCGGCGTCGGGCCGCTCGTCGGCGATCTCGGTCTTACCTTCGCGGCCGTCTATGCGCTCGGCGGCGTTGTCGCGCTCGCGCTCGGCGTCGTCGCCATTGCCCTGATCCGCCGGCCGGCCAGGGTGCCCGCATGAGCGTCGGCGGCCGCGTCGCGTCGGCGGCGAGAGCCGAGTGGTTTTTTGGCCTCAGCGCGGTCACGTCCTTGGTTTTCGCCGCGTTTGGGGACCGGATGGAGGCGGGGTTCTCGAACCCCTTCGTCCTGATGCCGGTGATCGGCTGGCTGTTCGGAATCGTGCTCGGCTCGGCCCTGTCCGTCGTCCGTCATGCGGAGCATCTCGCGGCGGAGTTCGGCGAGCCGGTCGGGACGCTGATCCTCACCCTCTCCGTCACCGCAATCGAGGTGATGAGCATCTCGGCCGTGATGCTGCATGGGGACAACAACCCAACTCTCGTCCGCGACACCATGCTCGCGGTGATCATGATCATTCTCAACGGGATGGTCGGCCTCTCGCTGCTCGTCGGCGGCTGGAAGCACCGGGAGCAGCATTACAATCTTCAGGGCGCAAACACCTATCTCGGCGTCATCATCCCGCTTGCCGTGCTGGCGCTGGTCCTGCCCGGTTTCACCGTCACCACGGAGGGGCCGACGCTCGCCGCCGGCCAGGCGCGCGTCCTCGCGATCATGTCGCTCGGCCTCTACGCCGCCTTCCTCGCCGTGCAGACCGGCCGGCATCGCGGCTACTTCGCGATCGGCGGCGAGAACGAGGCCGCCGCGGAGCGGAACGAGAACGCGGGTCCGCGCCACACACTCTTTCACGCCCTGATGCTCACGGCCTATCTCGCGCCGGTCGTCTACCTCGCGGAGGAGCTCGCCAAGCCCATCGACTTTCTCGTCGAGCAGGTGCAGGTCCCGGCGGCGGTCGGCGGGGTGCTGATCGCGGTTCTCGTCGCGACTCCGGAGGGTGTCGGCGCGGTGCGTTCGGCCCTCGCCAATCAGATGCAGCGTTCGGTCAACATCTTCCTCGGCTCGGTGCTCTCGACCATCGGGCTCACCGTGCCGGCGATGCTGGTCATCGGCGCACTCACCGGGCGCACCATCACGCTCGGGGTCGAGCACGCCGACATGGTGATGCTGCTCCTGACCCTCGGCGTCAGCGTCGTCACCTTCGCCAGCGGACGCAGCAACGTCCTGCAGGGCATCGTGCACCTGCTGCTGTTCCTGGCGTTCGTGCTGTTGATCTTTCAGGGGTGAGGACGTGGGACGTGGGACGCGGGGCGACATTCCCCCTCATCCTCACGGCCCCACGTCCTGCGCCCCACGTCCTACGCCCCACTCCTCACGACTTCACCACAACCACCTCCAGATACTCGCTCGGCACCACCATCGTCGCATCGCCCGAGCGGTTGAAGCGCTCGATCAGGGCCACGAGGTCGTTCTCGAGCGCCGCCTGCGCCGGCGCGGGCAGAGCGGCGAAGGCCTTCAGCAACGGACCGTAATAGGTCCTGAAGACGTCGAGCCAATGGTCCGGCGAGCGATAGCGGAAGACGAAGTTCCGCGGTTCCGCCACGATCTCGGCCGCGTGCGGCGCGAAGAATTCGTCGATCCGCGCCCGGGTGCCCCACAGAGCCGGGGATTTCGCGCCGGGCGGCGGCGCGACGTGCTTGCCGATGGTCTTGAAGAGCTGGCCGATGAAGCCGTCCGGCGTCCAGTTGGCGAGGCCGATCTTGCCGCCCGGCCGGCACACCCGGACGAGCTCGGCCGCGGCGCGCTCCTGGTTCGGCGTGAACATCACGCCGAAGGTCGAGACGACGACGTCGAAGCTGCCGTCCGCGAAGGGCAACGCCTCCGCGTCGGCTTCGCGGAAGGCGAGGGTCAGCCGCTCGGCCTCGGCGCGCTCGCGGGCGCGGTCGAGCAGGGCCGGAACGTAGTCGGTGGCGACGACCTCGCACCAGCGCCGCGCCGCGGCGAGGGAGGCGTTGCCGTTGCCGGCGGCGACGTCGAGCACCTTCTGGCCGGCTCGCAGGTCGAGCGCCTCGCAGAGGCTTTCGCCGACGATCTGCAGGGTGGTGCCGACGACGGCATAATCGCCCGACGACCAGGCGCCGTGCTGGCGGGCCTTGATCGCTTCGAAGTCGACCGGCTCGGGGGCGCGGGTCGGGCTGAGAGCGGCGGCGGATGTCATGATGGTCACACTCCTTGGGGACGGCTTCTCTGCTATGCTGTCGCATGGCCGAGCAGGGACGGTGGCCCGAACCGGCGTCGCACCGCCGGGAGCCCTCGATTCTCAGCCTAGACGCCGTTCGTGGGGGAGAGCGTGGGAGCCGGCGTGGAAATGGTCGTGGAATCGGGAAGACCGAATGGCGCCGACCCTCGTGCGGCACTCCGGGTGCGCCTGCTCGGGCCGCTGACGGTGATGCGCGACGATGTGACGTTGCCCCTGCCGGCATCGCGCAAGGTGCGGGCCCTGTTCGCCTATCTCGCGCTGACGCCGCACGCCGTCTCGCGGAGCCATCTCTGCGAGCTTCTCTGGGACGTGCCGAACGATCCGCGCGGCGAACTGCGCTGGTGCCTCAGCAAGATCAGGGGCCTCGTCGACGAGCCCGGACGGCGACGAGTCGAGACGCGCGGCGATACCGTCCGTCTCGATCTTTCCGATTGTTTCGTCGATGCGATCGAGGTCGCCGCCGCGGCGCAGCAGGGCATCGAGGCGCTCGCGCCGGAACGTCTGCGGGCCCTCGCGTCACTGTATTCCGGCGACAGCCTCGACGGTCTCGACGTCGACCGCAGCCCGGCCTTCAGCGGCTGGCTCACCGCGCAGCGACGCCGCTTCCGAGGCTGCCGGGCGGCCTTGCTCGAGCATCTCGTCCGCAGCGTCCCGGACGAGGAGGGCGTCGCCTCTCTCGAGACGTGGCTTCAGCTCGCTCCCTTCGACCGGCGCGTGCACGAACTGCTCCTCAACGCGCTGGCGCGGCGCGGTCGCATTCGCGAGGGGGAGGAGCACGTCGCGGCGACCGTCAGATTGTTCGAGACCGAGGGTCTCGACGACGCGCCGATCCGCGACGCGTGGCGCGCGGCGCGCGCGCAGCGCGAGCACGCGCGGGCCGCTGCGCCGGCGCCGGCCGTCCGGCCCGACGAAGCCACGCCCGCTCCGTCGCGCCGCGCCTCGATCGCGGTGATGCCCTTCGCGGACGCGTCCGCCGAGGCGGGCGATCCGGGCGGAGCGGCCGACGCGCTCGCGCACGACGTCATCACAAGACTGGCCAAGCTGCGCAGCCTCTTCGTCATTGCGCAGGGTACCGTGTTCGCCCTGCACGAGCGCCGCATCGGCCCGGAAGAGGCCGGCCGGATGCTGAACGTCGATTACGTGGTCAGCGGCTCCGTGCGCAGGCACGGGAAGCGTCTCGCGGTGGCGGTCGAGCTCGCCGAAACCCGGACGGCGCGGATCGTCTTCGCGGAGACCTTCGATCACACGGCGGACGACGCCTTCCTCGTGCTCGACGAGATCGGCGACAGGATCGTCGCCTCGGTCGCGAATGAAATCGAGGCGATCGAGCGCAACCGCGCCATCCTGCGGCCACCGAACTCCCTCGATGCCTGGGAGGCGCATCATCGCGGCCTCTGGCACATGTACCGCTTCAACAAGGCCGACAACGAGCGCGCCCGGCATTTCTTCGAGATCGCGCTGCGGCTCGATCCGACCTTCGCGCGCGCTCATGCGGGCCTCTCCTTCACGCATTTCCAGAACGCCTTTCAGGGCTGGTCGCCGCGCGGGCCGGAGATCGAGCGGGCCTACGCCGCCGCCGGACAGAGCCTCATGGTCGACGACCGCGATCCCGCCGCGCACTGGGCGATGGGACGAGCCCTGTGGCTGCACGGCCGCCACGATCAGTCCGTCGTCGAGCTCGAGCAGGCGATCGAGCTCAGCCCCAACTTCGCGCAGGGCCATTACACCCTTGCCTTCGTGCACTCCCAGGCCGGCGATGCGAGCGTCGCGATCTCGTCCGCCGATCATTCGCGCGCGCTCAGCCCCTTCGATCCGATGCTGTTCGGCATGCTCGGCTCCCGCGCCATGGCCCTCGTCCGCCTCGGCCGCTTCGAGGAGGCGGCCGATTGGGGCGTCAAGGCGGCGGCGCGCCCGAACGCGCACGCGCAGATCCTGGCGATCGCCGCCTACACGCTGGCGCTCGCCGGTCGCCTCGACGAGGCCCGCAGCTATGTCGCCGCGATCCATCGCACGCTGCCGCACTATCGAGTTCGACGACTTTCTCACCGCGATGCAGTTCGATGCGGAGGGCGAGCGGCTGTTTCGAGAAGGCGCGGCGCGCATGGCCCTGGGGTGAGAGGCGGGCGCCGCGGACCTCGGCAGCGTCCGGACCTTAAGCAGAATCTCACGCCGACATAAATCGACCGCGCCTCCCGCCCCGTGGGCCGACGAGCGCGCGCTGCGCTGAGCGGCAGCGTCAGGCGGGCGCGGCCGCCCATTCGACGAGATAGCGCACGTCGTCGCCGGCGAGGATGTCGATCAGCCCAGCCCGGAGCGCGCCCGCGACCACCAATTCCGGGCCAAGGCCGTAGCTGCGGCGAAGCGCGATCTTTTCCGGCCGCGGGATCGTGACGCGTGTCGCGATGCCGGCATGGTGAAGCGCGACCGCATCGTCCGGGTGGAACATGTCCCACTCGATCGCGACGCTCGCCGCGCCGGCGCGCCGGGCGATCCCGGCCGGATCGACATGGCGGGCATGGGTGATGAGCTCGGTGCGCAGGTTCGGCAGGCGTTCGCGCAGGCGCACCAGGGAGGGGTGATCGAAGGAGATGACGAGGATGTCGTCCGCGGCGCCGGCCTCCTCGACGAGAGCGCAGAGCCGTTCGATGAGGATGTCGGGGCGCTGCCGTTCCTTGATCTCGACATGCAGCGCCAGGCCGAGGTCGCGGCAGAGTTCGAGGGTCTGCGACAGGGTCGGAACGCGCGTGCCGGCGAAGCGAGGATCGAACCACGATCCGGCGTCGAGGGCCGCGACCTCCGCCGCGGTGCGGTCGGCGACGCGGCCCTTCGCGTTCGTCGTCCGGTCGAGGATCTCGTCGTGCAGGAGCACGATCTCGTCGTCGCCGGTCAGCACGACGTCGATCTCGCAGGCGTCGGCGCCGTTCGCCGCCGCCGCCTCGAGCGCCGGCAGGGTGTTCTCCGGCGCCGCGACGCTGTCGCCGCGATGGCCGCAGATATGGATGCGTCCGGCCTTCGCCGCGAGCGGCCGGTAGCTCACGGCGCGTTCCCGTCGAGGCAAATCGTGACCGCGAGCGCCTCATGGTCCGAGATCGCGACGCCCGCCCCATCGACCGCCGGAATCACCGCCGCCTCCGTGCACCGGAGCCCGCGCGAA
The DNA here is from genome assembly GCA_963754975.1 of uncultured Alphaproteobacteria bacterium. Classification (GTDB taxonomy): domain Bacteria; phylum Pseudomonadota; class Alphaproteobacteria; order Rhizobiales; family Beijerinckiaceae; genus Microvirga. The sequence continues at coordinate 272,703 of CAVWII010000009.1, forward strand.
AAAAGCCAGTCGATCTTGCCGAAGGGCGGCGGCGGCGTGCCGTCGGGCCGGGTGCGCTGCGTCGGCGCGAGCGGCACGTTGCAATTCGACCAGTCGTAGCCGCGCGCTGCGCAGAAGTTCGAACATCGGTTCGTAGGGCTCCGGCCGGACGAGGCGCTTCGGGTCGGCCGCGATCGCGGCCGCGACCGCGGCGGCGTTGCGCTTTCCGGCGAGGGTGAACGTGCTGGTATTGAAGTCGCCGCCGATCAGCACCGGTGTCTTTGGCGCATGCGCGTCGATCGCGTCGAGCATGGCGCGGGTCTGTTCGACGCGGTCGGCGGGGTCGGTGTGGCTCTCGTAATGCGCCGAGACGAAGACGACCGGGCGACCGGCAAGCGCGCATTCGGCGAGGACGGCGATGCGGCCGCCGACCCGGCGCTCGTCGAAGGCGCCGTCGAACCAGCGGCCGGAGGTTTCGAGACGGACGAGCGCCGGCCGCGACAGGCTCGCCTTGGAGACGAAGCCGGCGCCGTGCAGGCCAGCCGCGTTGACCATTCCGGCGAAGGCCGCCTGCTCGCGCAGATCGCCGAGACCGAGTTCGACGAACTCGGCAGCGAAGACGAAGCCGGCGCCGAGCGCGGAGGCGAGGTCGGCAATGGTATGCCGATTGCCCGTGCGCGCCATGCCCAAGTCGAGCTCGCAGAGGATGAGGATATCGGCATTCGCGGCGGCCAGCATCGCCCGCGACGGTTCCGCGTATTTCAACCGCTCCGCGTTCCAGAACACGATCTCGCGCCGCAGGGCCGAGCGTGACCGGTTGCGGCGGCTCGCGCAGTTCGACGGCGTGCAGCGCTTCGAGCGTCGCGAAGGCCGTCTCGAAGCTCGACGCTTCGACGGGCGCGTAAAGGATCGCCTGGCGGGCCGCTGCGGCCGGGGCGGCGAGGTTCTGGACGGTGCGGGTGACGATCACGCGGCGAGATCCCCGATGAGGCTGGCGAGGGCGTCCGGATCGTTGCTCGTGATCTGGTCGCAGCCGGCCTCGATCGCGCGGCCGAGGTCGCGATGCAGGTTCGGCCGGTCCGCGTCGAAGGTCCAGACATCGACGGCCGCGCCATTGGCGCGAACCGTCTCGATCAGGTTCACGCCGCGATCGAGCGCCGCAAGGACGAGGTCTCCTTCGAGATAGAAGGTCGACGCGTCGGGCGCGATCGCAAGCGTCCGTTCGCCGAGGGCGCGACAGGCGTCGGCGTCGAGGCCGAGCGTGCGCGGATAGAGCGCGAGCGGATCGAAGCCCGCTGCAAGGCCGGGGATGGCGTCCCGAAGGCGCAGGATCGCCTGCCAATCGTAGCCGCCGGCGATGAAGAGCGGGGCCCGGTCGCCGAGCGTCGCGCGCAGGCGCAAAAGGACGTCGTCGCCGAGCGACGCAAGCGGCGCCTTGACGTCGAGCTGGATCGCGCCCGGCGCGCTCGCGCCGGCACGCTTCGCCCGCGCCACGATCTCGTCGAGGAACAGGGGCGCGCTGTCGAGCGCCTCGCCCCGCGCGCCGCGCTGCTTCAGGCGCTCGATCTGCGCTCGCGTGGCGCCGGCGGCCGAGCCGCGGCCGGTCGTCTCGCGGTCGAGGTCGAGATCGTGCAGGCAGAGGGCGTGGCCGTCGGCGGAAAAGACGATGTCGACCTCGCAGGCGGCGCCGGCGCGAAGCGCGGCGTCGAGATTTTCGCGCAGGAAGGCGGGATCGCTCCGCCTTCGCCGCAGCATGTGCCACTTGAGGCGCGGCGCTCGTCGGCTCACGGGCGCACCTCTGCACCGGCGATGCGCCGCTCGCTCTGCGCGTCGAACAGGAGGCTCGACAGGATCGCGAAGCGGACGCTGTCGCCGATGGAGAAGCGCGCGACCGCGCCGGGCTCGAGGGCGCGCAGCGGCCCGAGCGGCGTCGCGAGCTGGTAGATCGTCTCGCGGCCATGCGCCTCGCGGTCCTCGATGCGGCCGTCGAGATCGCCCTCGCCGAGGCGGATCGCCTCCGGCCGGACGCCGAGCACGACCTCTCCGGCGGCGCCGTCCGCGCCCGCAAGCCGCGCCTCGCCGACGGCGAGAACGCCGCCCGCCGCGACGCCGCGGACGAGGTTGATCGGCGGCGAGCCGATGAAGGAGGCGACGAACAGGCTGTCGGGCCGGTGGTAGAGATCGTCCGCGGTGCCGATCTGCTCGATGCGGCCCTTGCTCATGCAGATGACGCGGTCGGCCATCGTCGTCGCCTCGATCTGGTCGTGCGTCACGAGGATCGTGGTGACGCCGAGCTTGCGCTGCAGGCCGCGGATCTCGCTCCGCATCGTCAGGCGCAGGGAGGCGTCGAGATTCGAGAGCGGCTCGTCGAGGAGGAGGAGTTGCGGCTCCTTGACGAGGGCGCGGGCGAGCGCGACGCGCTGCTGCTGGCCGCCCGACAATTGCGACGGCCGCCGGTCGAGGAGGTCACTCACCTGGACGAGCTTCGCCGTCGCCTCGACGCGGCGGCGGCCTTCCGCGGCCTTGACGTCCTTGAAGCGCAGCGGGAAGGCGATGTTTTCGCGCGCCGTCATGTGCGGGTAGAGCGCATAGGACTGGAAGACGATGCCGACATTGCGGTCGCGCGCCTCGACGTCGTTGACGGCGGCGCCGTCGAAGAGGATGCGGCCCTCGGATGGCGTGTAGATGCCGGCGAGCATGAACAGGGTCGTCGACTTGCCGCAGCCCGACGGCCCCAGGATCGCGACGAACTCGCCGTCGCCGATGCGAAGGTCCGTCGGCTCGACGGCGGTGACCGCTCCCCAGCGCTTTGCGACCGCATCGAGCTCAATCCGAGACACGTCTCACCCTTTGATTCCGCCGACCGACATCTGCGTCAGGTACTTCTGGCACATCGCATAGAGGATCAGGGACGGAAGCACGTAAAAGACGCCGATGGCCGAGACCATGGCGTAATCGGTCCCCATCACGTCGTCCGACATCCAGAACAGATAAAGGCTCATCGTCCAGTTTCGGCTTTGGAACAGGAGCGTGCGGACGAAGACGTATTCCTCCCAGCCGCGCAGGAAGGCGAACACGGCAATCGCCAGCATGCCGACCTTGACCTGCGGCAGCACGACGAGGAGGAACGCCTGCCGGCGCGAGGCGCCGTCGGTCATCGCGCTCATCTCGATGTCCCAGGGCACCGCGTCGAAGAAGCCTTTCATGACAAAGATCGCGAAGGGGAGTTCCAGCGCGACGACGACGAGGATGACGCCGGTGAGCGTGTCGAGAAGGCCGATCCAGTGCAGCATCAGGAAGATCGGGATGATCAGCGTCATCGCCGGAAAGGCGTGCAGGACGAGGAGGCCCTTGAGGTAGCCCTCGCGGCCGCGAAAATCGAAGCGGGAGAGATAGTAGCCCGAGAGCGTGGCCACGGCGACGACGAGCACCATCTGCGTGATCGCCAAAAAGAGCGAGTTGCCGAACGCGGCCCAGACGCTCGGATACTTGCCGCCGACGCCGGCCGAGCCCTTGAGCCGGTCGGCGATATCGGCCTCCCAGAGAAAGCGCCAGTTGGCGGGGTTGAAATGCGGAGCGGTCGCAATCGCGAGCGCGACGGCGGTCGCCGCGAGGAGGGCGATCTCGAGCCAAAGCCGCCTGCGCCGGTCGGCGACGGCGACGCGCAGGACCGACCAGGCCAGCAGCGCCGGCATGACGATCGCAAGGGTGCGCCAGAGGACGAAGGTCGAGGCGCCGGTGCGGCCGGAGAGCGCGACCGTGAAGAGCCAGAGATAGGGGACGACGATCGGCAGCGAGCCGACGATCAGGACCGCGTAGAGGAGAGCCGTCGTAGCGCGCCGCCGCGACCGCGCGCGGGCGGCGAGCCGCTCCCAGTCGGTCGCGCCGCCGAGGGGCGGATGGGCGAGGACCGCGTCCATCACGTCACCTCGATCCGCGGCCGCTGCAGCAGCGCGCGCATGTCGAAGAAGCGCCAGAGCACGAGGGCGAGGGCCGCGCCGACCGCGACGAGGCCGAGGGCGAGGGCGGCGCCGTAGGCATATTGCCCGTTCTCGAAGGCGCGGCGATAGACGTAGAGCGCATAGACGGTGGTGTCGTAGAACGGGCCGCCGTTGGTGATGAGCCAGATGTATTCGAAGCTGACGAGCAAAGCCAAAGCCTGGTAGATCGTCACGAAGCTCAATTGCCAGCGGATCGACGGCAGCGTGATGTGCCGCACGATCGCGAGCCGGCCGGCGCCGTCGACCTCGGCGGCCCAGAAGAGATGCTGCGGGATCGCCCGGATCGCGCTCGTGAAGATGATCATGCCGAAGGACGCGCCGATGAAGCCGTTGGCGAGGATGACGACCAGCATCGGCCGGTTGCTCTTGAGGTCGGCGAGCGGCAGGCCGATGCCGGTGAGCGCCTGGTTCAGGAGCCCGAAATCGGTCGGCGCCACGACCCAGCTCCACAGCAGCGCATACACCACCGACGGGCTCATGCGCGGCAGGAACCAGATCGCCCGGAAGAAGCCGCCGGCCCGGTCCGGCAGCGCGGTCGTCAGCAGCGCAAGCAGGAGGCCGTAGCCGACGTTGAAGATCGCGAGGGTGAAGACGACGTAGATCAACGTCGTCATCATGACGGTCGACAGCCGGCTGTCGCTGCCGAGCATGCGCTGGAAGTTCTCGGTGGTGAAGCGGGTCACCTTGAGGTCGCGGCCCATGTCGCTGAAGGCGATGCCGATGTCGACGATGACCGGCAGGACGAAGAACAGGAACAGCAGCAGGCTCGCCGGGCCCAGGAAGAGGGCCCGGTCGAGAAATGTCTTCCGCTGCGTTGCGGCGCTCGCCATGGTGGGAGGATTCCGGGCGGCGCGGCCGCCCGGGATCGTCCGGCTCAGCTCAGCTTCTCGACGACCTTCACGCCGCCCTTGAATTCGTTGGTCATCTCGTCCTCGAGGAATTCGATGGCCTGCGCCGGCGTCAGGCGCCCCGTCTCGACGCCCTGCAGCGCCTTGAACAGGATGCCGTTGTAGCGGCCGAAATCAGGATGGTTCGGAATGAAGGTGGAGCGCGCCAGCATCGGCGTCGCGGCGTCGAGATACCAGGCGTTCGCGTAGTCCGGCATGCTCTTCTGGCCGTTGGCGATGGCGGTGTGCGCCGTCGTCACGGCGTGCTTGGTGTTGTAGTAGGGCAGGGACGCGTAGGCGGTCAGCATCGCCGCGAGATCCGCGTTCTTCGATTTCGGATTCACGATGTAGACGATCGGGTGGGAGAGGTTCGAGGGCTGGCCGCCCTTGTCCGCCGCCGGCGCATGCATCCAGCCGATCTTGTTGAAGAACCATTTGCGGTCGTTGGGCCAGGTGGCGCCCTTCTGGTCGCCGACCATCCATTCCGTCACCGCCCAGACGCCCTGGTGATAGCCGAACGCCTTCTCGGTCTTGAAGGCGCCCTGGATCTCGTCCCACGACATCGCGGTGTTGTTCTTCGGCGTGACGCCCTTCGCGGCGTTGTTGGCGTACCATTCGAGTCCGCGCCGGATCTCCGCTTTCGGCAGCATCAGCTGGCCCGAGGCCGGATCGACGAATTTCGCGCCGAAGGACGCGAACATCATCAGGTAGTCGGGACCGGGATTGGGCCGGTGCAGGATGCCCATCTGGGCCGCGCCCTTGTCGATCACCTCCTTGGTGAGGTTCGACAGATCGGCCATCGTGAACTCGCCCTTTTCGACCTGTGCCGGCAGGCCCTCGATGAAGGCTTCGTCCTTGCCGATCTTGCGCAGCATGTCCTTGTTATAGAACACCATGCGGATCTCGGAATCCTGCGGGATGCCGTAGATCTTGCCCTTGAACTTCGTCGCGTCCCACAGCACCGGGATCACGTCGGCGAAGGCCCACGGGTTCTTCTTGACGAAGTCCTCGAGGTCCATGGCGTAGCCGGACTTGGCGAACTCGCCGATCCATTCGTGCGCGGCGACGTAGACGTCCGGACCCTGGTTCACCGCGAAGGCCTTGAGGATGTCGAGGGCGTCGGCGTCGTAGCCGTTCGCCGGCCCTTCCTGCACCACCACCTTGACCGTCTTGTCCGAGCCCGCCGCCTTCAGGGCGGCGTTCAGCGGTTCGGCCGCGGCGACGATGTTGCCGGCTCGCAACGGGCCCGAGCGGTCGGCGCGGGCCCACAACTTCACGACGACTTCCTCGGCTGTGGCGGCGGGGATCGTCCCGATCAGCGCCGTCCCGGCGACGAGAGCAACCGCGAGCAAACGACGGTAGTGCATGTCTATCCTCCCTGGCAGTCCGGCTCCCGGCGTGCGCGTCTGCGGCGCACCGTCAACTGGGCCGGCCTCGCCACCAGCCTTCCCCGGTTCTGGGAGCGTGTCAAACCGCGCGGCGCGGCTACCTCGTTCGGAGGTGCGCGGGCGCCGATCCGGGGCGGGAAGGCGCGCCCGGCGGATGCATCCGGCGCCCGACCCGAGGCAATCCGGAGGCGTCGGTACCGCCGACGGCCAACACGCGCACTTCCGTCGTAAGACTTGTCTCCACTTGCACCAGAATAGCATTGGCGTCAGAAAGGAACAGTTTCTCCTCATCCGGATTAGAAGTCGCAACCCCATGGCATACATTCAGACGAAACACGGCTTCGCCTACGATCTGACGCGCCTTGCCTTCGATCAGGCCTATAACGGCACTGTGATCACCGCGACGAGCTCGACCTTCTACGTCAATCACGGCGGCGGAACGACGGACCTCTTCGGCGGCTACGGCTTCGCGTACAACGCCGCCGGCCTGCCGAACGGCGGAGTCGTCACCTCCTACCAGGCCGTCATCCAGGGCCGCCTCGCCATCTCGGTCACGAAGGTGGGGATCCCCGTTTCGAGCGTTCTCGCGGTCGCGCAGACCCCGTCGAACGCCGACGACATCGCGCTGTTTCGCGCGGCTCTGTCCGGAGCGGACACGATCATCGGCGATTCCGGCGCCGACCTCATCGACGGCTTCAACGGCAAGGACATCCTCAAGGGCCAGGGCGGCAACGACCGGATCAACGGCGGCAACGGCGACGATTTCATCTTCGGCGGCGCCGGCCGCGACATGCTTTCGGGCGGCTTGGGCCACGACCGCTTCCGCTTCGAGAAGATCTCGGACTCGACTCTGTCCGCCCGCGACACGATCAGGGATTTCAAGCACGGCGCCGACAAGATCGATCTGTCGCGGATCGATGCGGATCGCGACACGGCCGGCAATCAGGCCTTCAAGTTCATCGGCAATCACGCCTTCAGCGGCCATGACGGCGAGCTCCGCTTCGCCTTCGGAACGGTCCAGGGCGACGTGAACGGCGACGGGCGCGCGGACTTCGCGATCAGGGTCCTCGGCTCACATGCGCTGACGGCGAAGGACTTCTATCTGTAGGGCGCGGCGGTCTCGCCAGCCGATTTTCGTCACGGGCTCGGCCTCGAGCCTCGATCCGGACATCCCGCTCGCCGCGGCCCGCGATCGGGCGGCCCGCGTCCGAGGCTTGCCTGGGAAGCGCGTCGGGCGGGCTGGTTGACGATCATCTGCAACACCGCATATTGGGGTCTCTCGGCGAGCCGCGGGTCAATGTCCTCGCTCTCAACCTCGCGCTCGACCGCCTGACCCCCTGAGAGCGGCGCGACAGCGGTCGCGGGTGCGTCCATGCCCGGTCGTCGATCGGCCTCCGAAAGACGTCCCTCGCCGGAAGCCTTGCTGCTGTCCGCCGAGCGTGAGAGCCCGAGCCGCGGCCGCCTCAAGATCTTCCTCGGCGCCGCCCCCGGAGTCGGCAAGACCTACGAGATGCTCCTGACGGCGCAGGCCCGCCGCCGCGAGGGCGTCGATGTCGTTGTCGGCGTCGTCGAGACGCACGGCCGCGCCGAGACCGAGGCGTTGCTCGGCGGGCTCGAGGTCGTCCCGCGCCGCGAGGTCGCCTACAAGGGCCGCGTTCTCTCCGAGATGGACCTCGACGCCATTCTGGCGCGGCGGCCGAAGCTCGCCCTCGTCGACGAGCTTGCTCACGCGAACGGCCCCGAAAGCCGGCACCCGAAGCGCTATCTCGATGTCGAGGAACTGCTCGAGGCCGGGATCGATGTCTATGCGACGGTGAACATCCAGCATGTCGAGAGCCTCAACGACGTCGTCGCGCAGATCACCCGGGTGCGCGTGCGCGAGACGGTTCCCGATTCGATCATTGACCGCGCCGACGAGATCGAGCTGATCGACCTCACGCCCGACGATCTCCTGCGTCGGCTCCGGGAAGGAAAGGTCTACGTTCCGCAGACCGCCGAGGCGGCGCTCGACCATTACTTTTCGCGGGGCAATCTCACGGCTTTGCGCGAGCTTGCGCTCAGACGGACGGCGCAGCGCGTCGACGAGCAATTGCTCACGCACATGCAGGCGCACGCTATCCGCGGTCCCTGGCCGGCGGGCGAGCGCGTCCTTGTCTGCGTCAGCGAGGATCCGAAGAGCGCCGGCCTCGTCCGCTTCACGAAGCGGCTCGCCGATCGCCTGCACGCGCCGTGGACGGCGCTGCACGTCGAGACGCCGCGCAGCGCCCGGCTCTCAGAAGCGGAGCGCGACCGCATTGCCGAAACTCTGCGCCTTGCCGAGCGGCTCGGCGGCGAGGTTCGCAGCAGCCCCGGGGGCGGACGCCGGATCGCCGACGACATCCTGGACTTCGCCAGGAGCGCCAACGTCACCGAGATCATCATCGGCAAGTCGGCGCGCCCGCGCTGGTTTGAGATCCTGCACGGATCGGTCGTGCACGATCTCGTCCGCCGCGCCGGCACGATCAGCGTTCACGTCATCGCCGGCGACGACACAGAAGCGACGCCGGCGGCGAGACAAGCGGCCGGCATCGCGGATCGCACGGACCGCGGCAACGCTCTCGCCTACGCGATCGCGGTGCTCAGCGCCGTGATCGCCCTCGGCGTCGGCAAGCTCGTGCAGCCCTACATCGGCGTCGAGAACGCGGACCTCGTCTTCCTCACCGGAGTCATCGGCGTCGCGGTGCGCTTCGGGCTCGTGCCGTCGCTCGTCGCGGTGCTCGCGGCTTCGCTCTTCTACAACTTCTTCTTCCTGCCGCCGCTCTACACGTTCAGCATCGCCGAGCCGACCAATGTCGCGGCCCTCGTCTTCTTCACCATCGTCGCCGTCGTCGTCTCGAACGTCGCGGCGGGTGTGCGCCGCCAGGCTCTCACGGCCCAGGCCCGCTCGCGGACGACGGAAGCGCTCTATTCGTTCAGCAGCAAGCTCGCCGGCGTCGGCACGCTCGACGACGTCCTGTGGGCGACCGCCTACCAGATCGCTTCGATGCTGCGGGTGCGGGTCGTGCTTCTCCTTCCCGACCGCGGCGCGATCGCCGTCGCGGCCGGCTACCCGCCGGAAGACCGGCTCGACGAGGCCGACCTCGCCGCCGCGACCTGGGCCTGGGAGAACGATCGCGCGGCGGGACGCGGCGCGGACACGCTGCCGGGCGCGAAGCGCCTGTTCATTCCGCTGCGCACGGGACGCGGCGCCGTCGGGGTCGTCGGCATCGACGGCGACAAGCCGGGACCGCCGCTGACGCCGGAAGAGCGCCGCCTCTTCGATGCCCTCGCCGATCAGGCGGCGCTGGCGATCGAGCGGGTTCATCTCGTCGAGGACCTCGACCGGGCGAGCCGGCTCGCCGAGGCGGACCGCCTCCGCTCGGCGCTGCTGACCTCGATTTCGCACGATCTGCGAACGCCTCTTGCGGCGATCCTCGGCTCGGGCACGGCCCTGCGGGACCTTTCGGATGCGCTCGATCCGGTGGCGAAGGCGGACCTCGTGGCGACGATCGTCGACGAGGCCGAGCGGCTCAACCGCTTCATCGCGAATCTCCTCGACATGACGCGCCTCGAATCCGGCGCCGTGGCGCCGAACGTGGTCCCGCTCGATATCGGCGAGATCGTCGGCACCGCCCTGCAGCGGGCGAGCAAGATCCTCTCCGAGCACCGCGTCGAGGTCGACCTGTCCGCCGACCTGCCGATGCTGCCGCTCGACGCGGTCTTGTTCGAGCAGGTCCTGTTCAATCTCCTCGACAATGCGGCGAAATACGCAGATCCGGGTTCGACCGTCGGCATCCGGAGCTTCCGGGAGCGCGCGACGGTGTGCCTGCAAGTCCTCGACGAGGGCGACGGCATCCCGCCCGACGAGCTCGAATCGATCTTCGGCAAGTTCCACCGCGTGCAGAAGGGCGATCGCGTCCGCGCCGGCACCGGCCTCGGCCTCGCGATCTCCCGCGGTTTCGTGGAGGCGATGGGCGGGACCATCACCGCCGCCAACCGCTCGGATCGCCGCGGCGCCGTCATAACGATCGCGCTGCCGGTGCCGAAGGAGAGCGCACCTCTGGAGCGGGCGGCATGACGTCGCCGCCGGTGCGCATCCTCGTCGTCGATGACGAGCCGCCGATCCGCAAATTGCTGCGCATGGGCCTCGAGGCGCACGGGCACAAGGTGATCGAGGCGCCGAACGGAAAGACGGCGCTCGAGCGCGTCGGCGACAAGCCGGACCTGATCATCCTCGATCTCGGCCTGCCCGACGTGCCGGGCCTCGACCTGTTGCGGCAATGGCGCGCAGAGGGCGTGACGATTCCCGTCGTCGTCCTTTCGAGCCGGGGCGACGAGGCCGGCAAGGTCGAAGCGCTCGACCTCGGCGCGGATGACTTCGTCACGAAGCCGTTCGGGATCGATGAGCTCCTGGCCCGGATCCGCACCGCCCTGCGCCACCGTTTGCAGCAGCAGGGAGAGCGCCCCGTCTTCCGGCTCGGCGATCTCTCGGTCGATCTCGTCCGCCGCACCGTCAAGGTCGGCGGCGACGAGGTCAAGCTGTCGCCGAAGGAATACGAGCTTCTGCGCACGCTGGTGCAGCACGCCGGCAAGGTGCTGACGCATCGCTTCCTGCTTCAGGCGGTGTGGGGAACCGCGTCCGATCCGCAATATTTGCGGGTCTATGTCCGGCAGCTCCGCCAGAAGCTCGAGCGCGACCCGGAACGGCCGCACTACATCCTTACCGAAACCGGAGTCGGATACCGCCTGCGCGAGCCTGCGTGACGGTCCGCAGGCCTCAGAGCACGAAATCGCCCGCGTCGATCGTCGCGAGCTTGACGTTCAGAAGCCCGATCGTGTGCCCGTGCGCGCGGATCGTCACGTCGTCGGAACGGCCGTCCTTGTCGACGTCGCCCTGCCTGATCGAGAGGTCGGAGAAATCGAGGCCGTTGCTGCGCAGGTCGATGCGGTCGCCGTCGCGGAAATCGGCAATGCGGTCGCTGCCCCAGTTGTCCCGGAAGCGGAAGACGTCGCGGTCTGTGCCGCCGCTGAGGATGTCGTTGCCGGCGCCGCCGTCGAGGGTGTCGCGGCCGGCGTGACCGTAGAGCTTGTCGGCGCCGTCGCCGCCGTAGAGCTTGTCGTTGCCGCCCCTGCCGGTGAGCTTGTCGTTGCCGCCGACGCCCTTCAGCGTATCGTTGCCGGCGGCCCCGTTGAGATAGTCCGCCGCGACGGTGCCGGTCTTCGACACGCCGGGAACGCCGACGGGATCGACGAGATCCACCTTCACGTTCTTGCTGCCGACCGTGACCGCCTTCGTCGTCGTGGCGAAGCCGCCGCCGGAGAAGGTCACGGCGTAGGTGCCGGCCGACAGGGCGAGGGCGTAGCCGCCGGCACTGCCGGTCGTCGTCGAGACGGCGCCGCCGCCGGACTTCACCGCCTTGACGCTGAGCGAGCCGAGGCCTTCGCCCGGATCGTAGCGGTGGTCGCCGTCCTTGTCGTCGAAGGCGACGCCGGTGACGAACAGATCGGTCCCGGTCTTGGCGAAGTTCTGGGTCGCGAACGCTCCCTTCCAGCCCTGATAGTCACCGGTCTGAATGCCGATGCCGATCTCGCGGAAAGCAACTTTCAAGATATTGGCCTTGTGGCCGGGGCTGTTCATCAGATTCTTGTGAAGCTGCAGCACCTCGTCGTTGAGGGCGCCGGCGTTCATGCTCATCCAGGCGATGTTCTCGCCCCAGGTCCAGCTTCCGGAGAGGACGTAGCCCGCCGCCTTGATGCGGTCGCCGGGGTCGCCGTCGCCGATCCCTTCGTGAGCGAACTTGTCGGCGGCGATCATCCACTTGCTGTGGGCGTCGGCGGCCTCGTTGAGATCGCCGTCGAAGGCGAGGGGCTGCGCCCCGACCTTCTTACGCTCGGCATTGACGAGTTCGAGCATGTACTGCTCGTAGGCGCTCGCTTGCGACATCCCCAACCCTCGCTTTTCTGTGGACCGAACCGACCGGCGCCGTCCCCCCGGACCGGATGACCAAAGTCCATCGGGCCAATTCAGGAGGACGGATGGGGCGAAAGCAAGTCCGAAAGCATCCTCGAGGGGCCCCTGGCGGTGGACCGGGCGGCCCGATCGCCGCCCGAAAACCTTCGCCGGCCCAGCTCCCCAAGCGGAAGGTAAAGCCTCGCTCGACGCCTCGCCGAAGGGAACCTTGTCGATGAGGCCGCATGGGACGCCCCGGACCGAGAGCGCTCCGGCCGGGCGGCAGACGCCGATCGTCTCGCGCAGCGCGCGCGGCCGGTCGGACTGGAGCATCATCGCCTGCTTGGCACGGTCGTAGGGCGTGTCCGGCTGTCCGCCCGGACGTCGCTTCGGGGCCGACGCAGTCGATGCATTTCAGATTGGAAAGCGGAGCGCGGTCGCCCCGTTGCGAATCCGGTGGGGAATTGCGGCCGAGGGCCATCGGACGCACGGATCGCGCGCAGGCGGCGTGCTAGGGTCGGCGCGAACCTCGGTACCCGACCAGGAGTGTCCATGCCCCCGATTTTCACCAAGGAAACTCGCCCCCGGCTCTCCTACGATTGCAGCAAGTGCCCGGCGTTCTGCTGCTCGATCTACGAGCGGGTCGAGGTGAAGCCCCGGGACATCACGCGCCTCGCGAAGCATTTCGGGGTTACCTACGAGCAGGCGCGGGAGCGCTACACGACGGACTACGAGGACGAGCGCGTCCTCAAGCGGGTCAAGGATGTGATCTTCGAGGAAACCTGCATGTTCCTCGACCAGAAGACCCGCGGCTGCACAATCTACAAGGGCCGCCCCGCCGTCTGCCGCGCCTTCCCCGACCGGCCCCGCTGCGCCTACTACGACCTCCTGAAGTTCGAGCGCCGGCAGCAGGGCGACGACAGCGTCATCCCGGTCGTGAAGATCATCTTCCGCGAGGACGAGGAATAGCGGGTCGTCTCAACGCCAGGCGTAGTTGAAGCTCACGCTGATGCGGTCGCCCTCGGCCGTGTTGAGCGGCACTTCGTGGCGCAGCCAGCTCTCCCAGAGCAGCACGGTGCCGGGCTGCGGCGCAAGATAGGCGAAGCTTTGGTTTTCGGGACGGGCGCGGGCCTTCTTCGGCGGCGCCGCCATCATCAGGCCGAGCCGCGGGTCCTCGAGCTTGAGCGCACTCGCGCCGGCCGGGACGGTCACGTAGTAGGTGCCGCTGACGACGGAGTGCGGGTGGATGTGCGAGGTGTGCACGCCGCCGTTCGGCAGGACGTTGATCCAGAGCGAATCGAGCGCAAGCGACTTGCCGCCGAGGTCGAAATCGACGGCCTTCGCGAAGGCTGCGACGTGGCCGTCGAGGCTGCGCACGAGATCGGCGAAGACCGGCGCCCGCCAGGGCAGGTCGTCGAGGGAGGCGTAGGAGGTATAGCCCGGATAGCCATTTTTGGCGCACCAACGCTGCCCGGCCCGGTCGTCGGCGGCGATCGAGAGGCAGGCCGTCTCGAGGTCGGCGTTGAGTCTGGCCGCCCGGCGCCCCGACAGCTCCGCGCGGTAGACCTTGGTGACGAAGAGCGTCTCGATGCTGGCCATTCCGGCGCTCTAAGCCGCCGGCCGGCCGATGGCAACTGCGATGGCAAGCGGGGGGCGGGAAGGGCGGCTCAGCCGGCCTTCTTGAGCGTGCGGCCGCCCTCCGAATGACCTGGCTTGGCGGTGCCGGCGGGCCGCGAGACCTTCCCGTGACTCACCCTGAAATGATGCTGAAACGGGTTGCAACCGGCCCTTGCCGCGCCCACCTTGGCCAGATGTCGGACCTTGCCCTCGCCGAACCCGAAGCGCCGCTCCGCCCCGACGCGAGCCCTGCGATCAGGGGCATCGACCCGGCCGTCCTGCCGGGGGTGCTGGACCTTCGCGAGTGGCTGATCGCCAATTCGACGAAGATCGAGGATGGCGGCGAGGTCCTGACCGGCTTTGCCGAGCGGCTGAACGCCCTCGGCCTGCCGGTCGACCGGATCGCCACGGCGATCGAGGCCCTGCATTCCGAGTATGCCGGCATCGGCCGCTCCTGGACCCGCGAGGACGGTGCCAGCGTCCGGCTCCTGCCGCACGGGATGAGGCGCGAGACCGTCTACAAGACGAGCCCCTTCGCGCATGTGAACCGCACCGGCGAGTGGCTGCACCTCGATCTCGAACGCACCGCCGACGACCTCTTCCCGATCGTGCCCGAGCTGAAGGCCGGCGGCTACAAGCATTACCTGACGATCCCGATCCGCTTCACGATCGGGGCCGAGAACGGGCTTTCCCTCGCCACCCGCGCACCGGAAGGGTTCGACGAGAAAGCCATGGCCGTGCTGCGCTTCATCATGCCGACCTTCGCCATGGTGACCGAGTTGCGCGCCGTCTCGAAGCGGCTCGACGACGTGTTGCGCATCTACGTCGGGGACGAGCCGCATCGGGCTATCCTCTCCGGGGCCATCCTGCGCGGGCAGGTGACGCGGATCCGATCGGCGATCCTGTTCGCCGATATGCGCGGCTACACCCGCACGGCCTCGAAGCTCAGCCCGGAGCAGGCCGTCGAGCTTTTGAACGATTATTTCGACTGCCTCGTCCCGCCGATCGAGGATGAGGGCGGCGAGGTCCTGAAGTATCTCGGCGACGGCCTCCTCGCGATCTTCCGCGACCGCGGCGACGACACCGGCGGCGCGCCCCAGGCCGCGCTCAGCGCCGCCATCAAGGCCCTGCAGCGCATCCACGCGGCGAACGAGGAAAACCGCTTTCCGTCGCCGGTGACGATCGGCATCGCGCTCCACCACGGCGACGCGGCCTACGGCAATGTCGGCTCCGGCCAGCGCCTCGATTTCACGGTCATCGGCCGCGACGTCAATCTGGCGAGCCGCATCGCCAAGCTCAACAAGTCGCTCTCCGAGCCGCTCCTGATGTCGAAGTCTTTCGTCGAGCACCTCTGGGGCAACCCGACCCCCCTCGGCGCCTACGAGGTCGACGGCTTCGACGAGAAGATCGAGGTGTACCGGCCGTTCTGAGACGGGCTCCAGCCGGGCTGGGAACTCCGCCCGGCTACTTTGGGAGACGAGCAGGGGGCCATCCGTGCCGATCCAAGCGACCCGGTGGCGCGCCTCGTTCTGGCTGCGCCGCTGCTTTTGGCGTCGCCGGGTTTTGCGAATGCGCCGGCAAGGAGCTTCGGTACAGCCCCGATTGTGCTTGCCCAGCAGAGCGGCGGAGCCCGGCCTGCTGCTCCCGCTCCGGCAGCGTTCTCCGAGGCGATCCGGGTTCTCGCGCGCGGGCGCTCGGCCGCCGAAGCCTATGCGGTCCTGCTCGACACGCACGGCAAGAAGGACGTTTCGCGCTACGTCCGCGGCATCCAGCTCTATGCCGATGCCAAGGCGGAGTTCGACGGGCTGATCGAGGAACTCAAGGCGGAGGTCGGAGCGGGGCGCGATCCTGCGGCATCGCCGCAATTCATGGAGCTGCTCGACGCGGCGGCAAGGAAGCGGATCGCCTTCACGTCCTTCGTCGGCGAGGACGTGATCGGCAACACGCAGGGCGCAAAGCCTGTCCTGCCGGTGGTGATCGCCGCGGTCCCGGCGCTGGTCAAGGCGCTGGTCGATGCGGGCGTCGCGATCTGGAAGGAATACAGGCCGGTCAGCACCGAACGTCGGAAAGAGATCGTCGACCAGCTGAACGGTCTCAAGTGGCGCGCCTTTGCGGACATCGCGACCCAGCGGGAGGGCGGCCACGAGCATCGGGGAGCGCCAGCGGAGGGAGTCCGGCGATGGTGGGGAGAATGGGCTGCGGACGCCTGCGGACCCGGTCCGGACTCAGGACGCGCCGTCAACGGAGCCGATCCTGCGGCAAGCTCCTGAGCGTGTTGCGGGTCGTCCCGGGACGATGGGTAAATCCGCTGGCCCCGCCAGCGGGGAGCGGCGAGCGGCGCCCTCCGCGTTTCGATTCGACGGCCCGGATCTTGCGTCCTATGCTGCGCTGCAACACGCGCCACGGATCGAAGCGATGAACCAGCTCGACGCCCCCGACAAGGACCTTCCGCTCCGCGAGGACATCCGCCTGCTCGGCCGCATTCTCGGCGACACGGTGCGGGTCCAGGAGGGGGCGGCGGCCTTCGACATCGTCGAGCGCATCCGCCAGACCTCGATACGCTTCCACCGCGACGAGGACGAGAAGGCCCGTGCCGAGCTCGCCGACCTGCTCAACAGCCTGTCCCGCGACCGCGCCAGCCAGATCATCCGCGCCTTCAGCTATTTCTCGCACCTCGCCAACATCGCCGAGGACCAGCACCGGATGCGCCGCTCCCGCGCCCACGCCCGGGCCGGCTCGGCGCCCCGCGAGGGCACCATCGCCGCGGCGCTCGCCCATGCCGAGCAGGCCGGGCTCACCCGGGCCGAGCTCGCCGCCTTCTTCCGCAAGGCGCTGATCGTGCCGGTGCTGACCGCGCACCCGACCGAGGTGCGCCGGCGCTCGACCATCGACCGCGAAATGGAGGTGGCGCAACTCCTCGCCGAGCGCGACCGCATCCGCCTCACCCCGGAGGAGGAGGCGGCGAACATGGAGGCCTTGCGCCGGGCGATTCTGATCCTCTGGCAGACCTCGATCCTGCGCCGCACCCGGCTGAAGGTCATCGACGAGGTGACGAACGGGATCTCGTATTACGACTACACGTTTCTGAGCGAGCTGCCGCGCTTCTACGCCGCCATCGAGGACGAGCTCGGCTCGACGGGCGAGAACGCCGAGCTGCCCTCGTTCCTGCGCATGGGAAGCTGGATCGGCGGCGACCGCGACGGCAATCCCTTCGTCACCGGCGAGGTGCTCCACCAGACCCTGCAATTGCAGAGCCGGCGCGCCCTGACGCACCTCCTCGACGAGGTCCATCTCCTCGGCGGCGAACTCTCCCTCGACGGCCGCATCGTCAGCGTCTCGGACCAGGTTCTGGACCTCGCCGCGCGCTCGCCGGACCGCTCGAGCCACCGCCAGGACGAGCCCTATCGCCGCGCCATTTCCGGCCTCTACGCGAGGCTCGCCGCGACCGCTCATGCCTTCGGCCACGGCGAGGTTCCGCGGCACGCGATCGGGGATGCGCCGCCCTACGCAAGCGCGAACGAGTTCGTCGCCGATCTCACGGCGATCCACCGCTCCCTTGTCGCGAACGGCTCCGAGACTCTCGCCCGCGGCCGCCTGCGCCGGCTCCGCCGGGCGGCGAGCGTGTTCGGCTTCCACCTCGCCGGCGTCGACCTGCGCCAGAATTCCGACGTGCACGAGCGCACGCTCGCCGAGCTCTTCGAACGGGTCGAGCCCGGCACCGGCTATCGCGACATGCCGGAGGACAAGCGCGTCGCCCGCCTCGTCGCCGAATTGCGGACGCCGCGGCCGCTCGCCTCGCCGCATATCGACTACGGCGACGAGACGCGCTCCGAACTCGCCATCGTGCACAGGGCGCGGGAGGCGCATCGCCGCTTCGGGCCGGCGGCCGTCCCGAACTACGTCATCTCGAAGGCGAGTTCCGTCTCCGACATCCTCGAGGTCGCGGTCCTGTGCAAGGAGGCCGGGTTGCTGCAGCCGCAGGACCAGGCCCTTGCACTCAACATCGTGCCGCTCTTCGAGACCATCGCGGACCTGCGCGAATGCCCGCGCCTGATGGACGAGTTGTTCTGCCTGCCCGCCTATGCCGCGCTTCTCGATAGCCGCGGCCGCGTGCAGGAGGTGATGCTCGGCTACTCCGACAGCAACAAGGACGGCGGCTTTCTCACCTCCGGCTGGGAGCTGTACAAGGCCGAGATCGCCCTCGTCCAGATCTTCCGCAAGCACGCCGTGACGCTGCGCCTGTTTCACGGCCGCGGCGGCTCGGTCGGCCGCGGCGGCGGGCCGAGCTACCAGGCGATCCTGGCGCAGCCCGGCGGCGCCGTGCAGGGTTCGATCCGCATCACCGAGCAGGGCGAGGTCATCGCCGCGAAGTACGCGACCCCCGAACTCGGCCGCCGCAACCTCGAAATCCTCGCCGCCGCGACGCTCGAAGCGAGCCTCCTGCACGGCGAGGAGGCCGCGCCGAAGCCGGAATACCTCGCCGCCATGGATGAACTCTCGCAGACGGCTTACGCGGCCTATCGCGGCCTCGTCTACGAGACGCCGGGATTCGAGCGCTATTTCTGGGATTCGACGGTGATCGGCGAGATCGCCAATCTCAACATCGGCAGCCGGCCGGCCTCGCGCACCAATTCGCGGCGGATCGAGGATCTGCGCGCCATCCCCTGGGTGTTCGGCTGGTCGCAGTGCCGGCTGATGCTGCCCGGCTGGTACGGCTTCGGGACCGCCGTCCGCGCCTATCTCGACGCGCATTCGGACGGCCTGCCGATGCTGCAGGGCATGGCGCGCGAGTGGCCGTTCTTCGCGACGCTCTTGTCGAACATGGACATGGTTCTGGCGAAGAGCAACATCGCCATCGCCTCGCGCTATTCCGAGCTCGTCTCGGACGCGGAGCTGCGCGCCGCGATCTTTCCGCGGCTTCGCGCCGAATGGCAGGGCTCAATCGACATGCTCCTCGCGGTCACCGGGCAGTCCGCCCTGCTCGAGCCGAACCCGCTCCTTGCCCGCTCGATCAAGAATCGCTTCCCCTATCTCGATCCCTTGAACCATATGCAGATCGAGCTCCTGAAGCGCCACCGCGGCGGCGACCAGGACGACCGCGTCGTGCAGGGCATCCACCTGACGATCAACGGCATCGCCGCGGGTTTGCGCAACAGCGGGTGAGTGGCGAATGGCGAATGGTACTTCGTGAGATCGTCGGTCGTAAGATCGTGGGTCGTAAGATCGTCGGTCGTAAGATCGTCGGTCGTGAGATCGTCGGTCGTGAGATCGTCGGTCGTGAGATCGTCGGTCGTAAGATCGTCGGTCGTGAGATCGTCGGTCGTGAGATCGTGAGGGCGCTTTCCGCCATCTCCACCGCCCCGTCGTCCCGGGCTCCGCTTCGCGACCCCGGTATGACGGTACTCGCTCTTTGTCGAAGCACGACTAACGAAGCACGACCGACGAAGCACGACCGACGAAGCACGACTAACGAAGCACGACCGACGAAGCAGCACGACCGACGAAGCACGACTAACGAAGCACGACCGACGAAGCACGACTAACGAAGCACGACTAACGAAGCACGACTAACGAAGCACGACTAACGAAGCACGACTAACGAAAAACCATTCGCCATTCGCTAACTTCCGATCGCCCGCTCGAGCAGCGCCATCGCCCGTGCGCCGTCGGCGATGGTCGGCGCGCCTTCCTCTCCGCGCAGCGCGCCGAGGAACGCCCCGAGGAGCGCGTGGTAGCCCTTGTGATCTTCGTTCGCGGCGGCGGTGAGGTTCGGCTCCCAGATCAGCGTGTCGACGGCGTCGGACAATGTCGCGGCCGGATCGGAGACCTTGAACGGCGGCGCGCGAAAGTAGCGGACCTCGTGCACGTTGCGCACCTCGACGCGGCGATGATCGCCCATCACCTGCCACCATTCCATCGGCGTGCCGCGGGACTGGTGCGTGCCGACGACGAGGGTGCCGATGGCGCCGGAGACGAAGCGGAAATCGACGTGCAGCAGGAGCTTGCCCGGCGCCATCTCGTGCCGCCGCGCGCCGATCTCCGCGACCTCGCCCATCAGCCGCGGCACGAGGTCGAAATAGTGCACGCAATGGTGCAGGAAGAAGCCGCTATAGTCGGGGTCCTTCGCAAAATAGGTCGGCGCCGTCATGTACTCGCCGAGAAAGCTCGCGGCGGGGCCGAACTCCGCCGAGGCGACGACGTTGAGCGCGATGCGGTTCGCCGTCGAATAGGGCTTCATGAAGCCGACGATCACCGGCACGCCCTGCCTTGCGGCCGCATCGGCGAGGAGCTGCGCCTCCGCAGCCGTCGGCGCCGGCGGCTTCTCCATGAAGACCGGCAAGCGCTGCGCGACCGCCGCCATGCCGATCTCGAAATGGCCCCGCGGTCCGACCGCGAGGCCGAGCGCATCGAGATCGGTCCGCGCAAGCATCGCGCGCCAATCCGCCGTGCAATGCTCCGGCGCGACGCCGTAGCGCGCCGCCGTGCGGGCGAGGCGTTCGGGATCGCTGTCGCAGAGCGCGGCGATGGCGACGTCGTGGCGGGTGAGCTGCGGCAGCAGCATCTCGTTGGCGTGCGTGCCGCAGCCGATCCAGCCGATGCGCGCGGCGCTCATGCGGCGCTCCGCGCGAAGGTGAGAACCGTCTTGAGGTAGGCGATGCTCTGGGCGAGCTTGTCGTCCTCGTCCTTGTCCGGCGCGCGCCATTGCGCGAGCGTCACGCCCGCCGCCTCGTCGTCGCGGCGGAACGGCTCCAGCACGATCGGGCCGGCATAGCGGACGTCGCGGAGCGCCCGGGCGATCGCCGGCCCAGTCGACGTGCCCGGAGCCGACGAAGCCGCGATTGTTCTCGTTCGCCTGGAAATGCACGAGGCGCGCGCCGGTGCGGCGGATGGCGTCGGCGAGGTCGAACTCCTCCATGTTCATGTGAAACGTGTCGAGCATCACGCCGACCGAAGGCGAGCCGACGCGCTCGACGATCTCGATGACGTGTCCGGCCGTGTTGGCGATGTCGGTCTCGAAGCGGTTCAGCGCCTCGACGCCGAAGACGATGCCCGCATCCGCGGCTCGCGCGCCGGCAGCGCGAAGGCCCGCGACGACGGCGTCGATGCGCCGGCGCCGCTCGTCAGCGGAGACCGGCGCCGGCGCGCGGCCGGCGAAGACGAGGGGAGCGCCGTAGAGCGGCCCGCCGACGATCGTCGCGCCGAGCGCGGAGGCGATGTCGACGCAGCTTTCGAGATAGGCGATGCCCGCCGCGTGCGCTGCCGGATCGGCGCTTGCCAGATCGCGCGAGAGGTTCACCCGCGCCGCGAGGACGATCGAGAGCCCGGCATCGGCGCAGGCGCGGCGGGTCTCGTCGAGATCGAGTTCGCCCGGTTCCGGCACCAGAAGCTCGACGACGTCGGCGCCGGCCGCCTTCATGCGGGCGAAGGTCGAAAAATGGTCGCGCGTGAACGGCCGCGCGTAAAACATCGAAATGACGCCGATCGGATTCATGTCGCTCACGATTTGACCGCGCCGGCCGTGAGCCCGCCCACGAGCCGCCGCTGGACCAGAAGGAAGAGGATGGTGACCGGCAGCGCGATCAGCGTGCCGCCGGCGGTGAGCAGGCCCCACTGGATCGTGAACTCGCCGATGAAGAGCTGCAGCGCCACGGTGACCGTGCGCACGGCCTGACCGGAGAGCATCATCGCGAAGAGATATTCGTTCCAGGAGGTGATGAAGATGTAGATGCCGGCGGTGACGACGCCCGGCATCACGAGCGGCAGGATGACGAGGCGGATCGCCTGCAGGCGCGAGGCGCCGTCGATCGTCGCCGCCTCGTCGAGATCCTGCGGGATGGCGTTGAAGTAGCTCGTCAGCATCCAGATCGCGAAGGGGATGGCGAAGGTCGAATGGCCGAGGACGACGCCGAGGAAGGTGTCGATCAGCCCGAAGATGCGCATCAGCACGAAGAGCGGGATGATGAGCAGCACGATCGGGAACATGTTGATGACGAGAAAGCCCGTCATCAGCGCGCGCCGGCCGCGGAAGCGGAAGCGCGAGAAGGCGTAGGCCGCGGGGATCGAGACGGCGAGGCCCAGCGCTCCGGCGCCGCAGGCGATGATCAGGCTGTTGAGGAGATTGCCGGAGAAGCTCGTGCGCCCGATCAGCTCGCGGTAATGGTCGAGGGTGGCGTTCGACGGCAGGTAGCGCACCGGCCAGAGCGTCAGCTCGGCCTGCGGCTTGATCGAGGTCAGCACCATCCAGACGTAAGGGCGCGAGCGCGAAGGCGATGATGGCGAGCACCGGCAGCTCGATTTCGAGAATGCGGCGGCCGCGCGTCCGGTGGTCGATCATCGCCCGAGATCCCGCGCCGCCCGGCGCACGTAGAGCCAGACGACGACGATGAGCAAAGCGGTGAGGATCAGCGCGAGCGCCGAGGCGTAGCCGAACTCCATGCCGCTATAGGCGCGGATGAAGGCGTAGAGCGGCAGGGTGTGCGTCGCGTAGCCGGGTCCGCCGCCGGTCATCACCAGGATCACGTCGAGCGAGTTTGCGACCCAGATGGTGCGCAGAAGGAGCGCCGTGGCGATGACGTCGGCAATCGCCGGCAGGGTGATCCTGAACAGCACCTGCCTGCGGTTCGCGCCGTCGATCTCCGCCGCCTCGTAGAGCTCGGCCGGCACCGTCTGCAAACCGGCGAGGATCGTCACGGCGAAGAACGGAAAACCCTGCCAGATCAGCGCCAGCATGATCGCGGGAAGCGCGAGGTCCGGCCGCGCCAGCCAGGCGATCGGCGCATCGACGAGGCCGGTGCGCATGAGGATGTCGTTGAAGACGCCGAGGTTGTAGTCGTACATCCAGGTCCACATCAGGCCGATGATGACGCTCGGCAGCGCCCAGGGCACGACGACGAGGGCGCGGGCAAGGCCCCGCCACCAGAAGCTCTCGTTGAGGAGGAGCGCCGCCGCGAGGCCGATGAGGAACTGCAGCCCGACGACGCCGACGATCCAGACCGCCGAGTGCTGGAGCGAGATCCAGAACACCGGATCGGCGAGGATCGCCGAAAAGTTCCGAAGGCCGATGAAGGTCGCGGCGTCAGGCTCGTAGAGGAGATAGTCCTGCAGGCTGAGCCACGCCGTCTGCGCCACGGGCAGAAGCACGACCGCGGCCGTGACGAGGAGCGCCGGCGCCAGGAAATAGGCCGGCGTCCAGTCGACGTGGCGGTTGAAGGCGGCGGTCGCTGCCAAGGATCGGATCCGGAAAAGGGGAGGCGGCGCGGACGCCGCCTCGCGCGAATGGGTTCAGCCGTGGAAGTGCTGCTCGATCGCCTTCATCATCTCGTCCGGCGGAATTTCGCCGGTGAGCGCGCGTTGCATGTTGGTCGGCCAGATGCGGGCGATGAAGTCCGGCGTCTTCGGATGATCGGGCAGGGAGGCGGCGATGGGAATCGAGGCGGCGCTCGCCTCGACGAAGCGCTTCGGATGCGCCGTCCAGTTCGCCGCCGCCGAGGTGGCGATCGGGAGCTGGCCGGTGAGCTTGTTCAGTTCGATGTTGTTCTCGGCGGTCGATAGGAACGCGATCCACTTGAAGGCCGCCTCCTTCGCCTTGCTCGCGGCGAAGACGGCGTTCGATTCGTCGCCGAAATAGGTCCAGCCCTTGCCGTCCGGCCCGCGCGGCACGGGCACCGCGGAGACCTTGTCGCCGAGCGCGGCGACCACCTCGTTCGCCGAGCCGACATGGTGGATCGCCATCGCGGTGCGTCCCGCCTTGAAGGCGTCGACGATCTGG
Source organism: uncultured Alphaproteobacteria bacterium (assembly GCA_963754975.1). Taxonomy (GTDB): domain Bacteria; phylum Pseudomonadota; class Alphaproteobacteria; order Rhizobiales; family Beijerinckiaceae; genus Microvirga. The sequence continues at coordinate 296,312 of CAVWII010000009.1, forward strand.
CGGAAGCTGTCCGTCGGCGCGGAGGCCGGCGTGATCTTGTCGTCGCGGAAAAACGCGACGTAGCGCCGGTTCGCCGCGAAGGCGGCCTCCGACACCATGCCGCCCTTCTCGAAGGATGCGCCGCCGCCGAGCACGAACGGGCCCCAGTTGTCGAAGCCGCCGGCGCCGCCGCGCATGCCGAAACCGGCGATGTCGCCCTTCGTCAGCGTCTTCGCCGCGGCGCGGAACTCGTCGAAGGTTTTCGGTGGCTTCAGGCCCGCCTGCTCGAACAGGTCGGGGCGGTAGTAGAGGTAGATCACGACGTATTGCAGCGGCAGGTAATATTGCTTGCCGTCGGCGCCCTTGTTGATCTTCCAGATGTTGTCCGCGATGTCGCTGCGGCCCGGCCAGGCCGCGACCATCGCGTCGATCGGCTCGAGGGCCTTCATCGCCGCGAAGCGCGCCGCCCAGGACAGGCGCACCATCGCCGCGTCCGGGCCATTGCCGGCGACGAGGGCCGCGAAGAGCCGCGTCTGGTAGTCGTTGCCGCCGCCCCACGGAATCGCCTCGGCCTGGATCTTGATGCCGGGATTCTCCTGCTCGAACTTGGCGACGAGGGCGGCGGGCGAATTCTGCGGATTGTCGAAATGATACCACCAGCGCACGCTCGCGGCCTGCGCGAGGGCAGGGCGGGCGAGCGGCGCGAGGGCGGCGGCGGCTCCGAGCTTGAGGACGTCGCGGCGTTTCATGGTTGTGTTCCTCCCGTGTCGTTGTCGTTGAAGGCCGAGGCGATGAAGGCGGCCCCGGCTCCGATCATGCGGCGCGCCGCATGAAGTTCCCGCGTCATGCGCAGCGAACCGTGCACGATGCCGGGAAAATGGTCGCAGCGAAAGGCGACGCCCGCCGCCGCAAGCCGCTGCGCCAGCGCGAACGTGTCGTCGCGCAGGGGATCGAGGCCGGCGGCGGAAAGATAGAGCGGCGGCAGCCCGGAAAGGTCGCTGCGCACGGGCGCGGCGAGGCACGTCGTGTCGTCGGCGGCGCCGCCGAGGAAGTTCGACCAGTACCAGCGCATGTTGAGGCTGGTCAGAAGATAGTCGCCGCCGCCGAGGGCAGCATGGCTCTCGGTCGAAAAATCCGGCGCGTAGCAGCCGTAGAAGAGCGCCGCCGCGCGCAACCTCGGCAGGCCCGCCTCGCGCCGCGCGATCAGCGCGGCGAGGGCGAGATTGGCGCCGGCCGAATCGCCGGCGAGCGCGATGCGTTCCGCCGCGATGCGCGCGCCGAGGCCGCCGGCCTCGACGAAGGCGATCGCCGCGAGCGCATCGTCGAGGGGCGCCGGGAAGGGATGCTCCGGCGCGAGGCGATAGTCGAAGCCGAGCACCGGCGCCCGAAGCGCGGCGGCGAGGTTGCGCATCGTGCCGTCATGGGTGTCGATCGAGCCGAAGGTCCAGCCGCCGCCGTGGACGAAGATCGCAAGCGTGTCGACGGCGTCGCCGGCCGGGAGATAGAGCCGCGCGCGCATCGCGCGATCCGTCGCCGGAATCGTCAGCGCCCGCGTTTCCATCGCCGGCGCGCCTTCGCTCCAGGGGATCGAGCCGGCATCGTTGAGGGGCCGCGCCTCGGCGATGGGCATGGTCTTGAAATCGATCGCGGGCAGCTTTTTGAGGCGCGCGAGGATCGCCGCCATTTGCGGGTCGATCCACGGCGTCATGGGGGGCTCGCCGGCGTCGCGGAGACGATGGTGTCGATGTGGCGGCCGATCTCTTCGGCGAGGCCGGGGCCGTCGCGAACGGCAAGGCGGTCGATCAGCACGCGGTGGCGGCGCGCCGTTTCGAGGAGCGGCCGGCGGTGGCCCGGCGCCCACAGCTTCGAGCGGTGGGTGTGAAGCGTGCAGCGGGTCAGGATCTGCTCCAGCGCCTCGAACGCGGCAAGGCGGAAGATCGCCATGTGGAAGGCCATGTCGAGCTCGATCAGCGCGAACGCATCCTTCGCCCGCGCCGCCGCCTCCATCTCGGCGAGAAGCTCCTTGAGGCGCGCAACCGTGTCCTCGCCGACGTTCTCGACGGCCTTGAGGGCGCCGCGGACCTCGATCCGGCGCCGGAGCGCCAGGATTTCGAGAGCCTCCTCGGGGTCGAGCCGCGTCACCGTCGTCCCGCGATGGCCGGCGCGGGTGACGAGTCCGTCCTCCTGAAGCTGAAACAGCGCCTCCCGGATGGTGCCCTGGCTGCAGCCGATCTCGCGGGCGAGCCCGAGCTCGGTCAGGGCGCTCTCCGGCTGAATCTCGTTCATCATGATCCGCCGCTTCACGGTCTCATAGACGAAATCGCGCGGCTTCTTCAGAGCCAGGACGGCCACGGGCGCCTCCATATATCGATATCGATAATTAATCGGACGAGGCGAGTCAAGCAGGTCCCGACCTGCTGCGGCGCCGCGGGCGCGCTCCGCGCACGCCGATCGACGCGGGTTCCCTCCTAAGTGTCTTAGTTACCACCCAAACACCTCAACCCCTCATCCTGAGAGCTTGTGAAATCTTTCAAATAAGAGGCGCGGGCCCGCCTCTCCCCGCTTGCGGGGAGAGGGCTGCCGAAGGCAGCAAGCCTGCGCAGCAGGCGAGGGTGAGGGGCGGGACGAAGAGGGCGCGGTGGCACGGGAAGGCGCTTCTTCCGGAGACGCCCCCTCACCCCCGCTTCGCTTCGCTCCGCTTGTTTCGGCAAAGCCGAAACCCTCTCCCCGCAGGCGGGGAGAGGCGAATTCGCGCCTCTCGCCCGAAAAATTCACAGGCTCTGAGGAGCGCCGGACCGCAGGTCCGGCGCGCCTCGAAGGATGCCTCCAGGAGGCTCGGAAACGCCTTCACGCGACCTTGGGCCTCGGGAGCCTCCTCGGATCCTCCTTCGAGACGGCCGCCGGGCGGCCTCCGCGGCGCTTGTGAATCTTTCGGGCGAAAGGCGCGGGTCCGCCTCTCCCCGCTTGCGGGGAGAGGGTTCGGCCTTCGGCCGAACGAGCGGAGCGAAGCGAAGCGGGGGTGAGCGACTGTCTGGGTTGTCAAGTTGCGGCGGCGAATTGGTTTCGCGCGTCGCGTGCTTTTGCGTTGAGGATGACGAGGAGTTTGCGGGCGAGGGCGATGCGGATGACCATTTTGGCCTTTCCGGCGGTCTGCAACCGGTGCTGGAAGGCGGCGAAGTGCGGGTCGTGTTGGGCGACGATGCGGGCGACGATGAAGAGGATGCTGCGGGGTCCGGCACGGCCGCCGCGGATCGAGCGGCGGCCGCTGCGCTGGCCGCTGTCGTCGGCGAGGGGGGCGAGGCCGACGAGCTTGCTGACGGCGCGGTTGGAGAAGCTGCCGATCTCGGGCACTTCGGCGAGCAGGCGGGCGACGGAGCGCTCGGCGACGCCCTTGATCTGGCGGAAGGCCCGATCGAGGCAGGCCCAGAGGGGATCGTCGTCGATGAGCGAGGCGATCTCGCCTTCGAGGTGGCGGCGCTGGGCCAGGAGCAGGGCGATGACCTCCTCGAGGCTTTCGACCGCCTCGGGGTCGGCGGCGGCGCCCTTGCGCTGGCGATTGGCGACGAGGTCGTCCGTCACCTGGGAGAGGCGGGTGACGAGGGCCCGCAGGTGCTGCTGGGCCGGGCTCGGCGGCGGCGTCGGGGCGGCCCGCCGGGCTTGCCCGAAGCGGGCGATCATGGCGGCGTCGATGCGGTCGGTCTTCTCCAGGGCGCCCATCGCCTCGGCAAAGCGCCGCACGTTGCGGGCATTGACGAGGCCGCAGGGCTGGCCGGCCTGCCAGAGCAGGAGGAAGGCGAGCCGCTCGTAGCCGCCGCTCGCCTCCATCACGACGAGCCCGGCACCCTCGGCTCGGCAGAAGGCGCCGAGCGCGGCGATGCCGGCCGCGTCGTTGCGAAACCGCTGCGCGGCCCCGCCCGGCTCGACATGAGCGTCGAGCCAATCCTTCGAAACGTCCACTCCACAGATGATCTCGTTCACGGTAACCTGCCTTGCGCGTGCGATTGGTGGAAACCAAGCGACTGTTCGGTCGTACGTGACAGTGGCGAAGATCCAGGCTCACCCACGGTTGTTGCCGGAGGGGGTACGGGCGACATCGCCAGGCTTCGGGTTGGATGGCCATCCAACCCGAAGCGCCGTCGCTTCCATCGCACAAAATCGTCCCTGTGCAGATACAAGGGGGCGGTGCCGGAAGAGGCGCCCTTCGCCTGCGCTGCGCCTCTTCCGGAGCCGCCCCCTCACCCTCGCCTGCTGCGCAGGCTTGCCGCCTTCGGCGGCCCTCTCCCCGCAAGCGGGGAGAGGCGAACCCCCCGCCTCTTATCGGAAAGATTTCATACGCTCTCGGGATGAGGGCGCGAGGGGAAAGAGGAATGAATGGCCGCGCGTCCCAGCCGTAAATCTTCGCGGGATTTACGAGACTTGCGCGAAGTAAACATCCCGTACACGCAGAAAACGCAGCCTTCAACTTAGAGGATCGGGATCGATGTCTGCGATAGGCCGCATGCTCGCCCCATAATCGCCTTAATTCGTCTAGATTGCGTCTTTTATCGGGCTGTTATAACTACCGCCTTGTCAAGAACGGTGTCCGACGGCAGGCGCGCCCCGGTTGCATGGGAGGTCCGCTCTTTCAGAGGTCGAACAGGGCCGTTCTCTCGCATCGCCCCCTGCAGAGAACAACTCACGAAGGTCAGAGGACCCGGAAAACGACCATGCGGAAGTTCCGTCGAGTTTGTTAAGAAAATATTACTCCACATCAGGGCACAATTCCTCCTCAATTCATTTGGAACCTTTCAGTCGGCGGTCAGCCAACGCGCCGGCCGCCGAATCGCCGGCGCAGCCGGCTAAAATCGGGGTGGCAACCGTGATTTCCTACAGCGACCGATCGGGACCGGCGGACACGAGCGATCCAGCGGGCTCGACGTCCGGACCCCAGCGTGACGCTGCCTCCGATCGCCAGGCCGAGACGGCCGTGTCGCTGCGCGATCACCCGATCCCGCCGCCGCCCGATCCCGAGCCGACGGGCGATCCCACGGGCGGCAACACGCCCGTGCCGGCAGGGGAGGGCGGCAACACGCCCGTGCCGGCAGGGGAGGGCGGCAATACGCCGACCCCCGTCGGGGAAGGCGGCAACGATCCGGTTCCCGTCGAGGAAGGCGGCAACGATCCGGTTCCCGTCGAGGAAGGCGGCAACGATCCGGTTCCCGTCGGGGAAGGCGGCAACGATCCGGTTCCCGTCGGGGATGGCGGCGGCGAGAACACGCCGGACCCGGTCGAGGAGGGCGGCAACGATCCCACTCCCGTCGGCGACGGCGGCGGCACGCCGACCCCGGTCGAGGAGGGCGGCGGCACGCCGGTCCCGGCGAAGCCGGTCGTCGAGCTGCCGTACCTGCCGACTGCCTATCCGATCCCGGACGATCCGTCCTCTCCTGGCGCCATCAGTCCCGATTGGATATCGGCCGGCCGGGGCCGGACGAGCGAGCCGGGGCTCGATCTCGGCGGCGACCGCCACGCCGCGGATGCCGGCACCGCCGGTTCGGAGGGGCAGGCCATCTCCGCCACGACCGGAGATTCCGACCGCGGCGGCGAGCGACGGCCGTATTACGACCTCGACCTCTGATCCGTCTGTCGTCGCAACACGCCGCCTTGCCGTTCCGGACCGGCGCAGCGAGGCACGGGCTTCGGAACGCCGCGATAGACACGCGGGTCCGGAAGGCGCGGCTTCGCCTCGCCCGAAACGCAGCTCCTACGAAGATCGCCCGGCTGCGTTCTCACATCGTCTTCGCGGCGCCGCGGCCGGCCTTGCGGGCGAATCCGAAGCCGGCGGCGATCACGAACAGGGCGCCGAGCGCCGCCGCGCCGAAATGCAGAAGGTCCGTCGGCGCAAGCCCGAGGGGCGGATGGGCCGGATCGGCCTCGACGAGATGCGGCGCGCTGGTGGCGAGCCAGGCGAGCAGGGCCGGATCGGTCACGATCATCTCGGCGGCGATGTAGCCGAGAAGGGCCGCGCCGGCCCAGACGAAGACCGGAAAGCGCGCGATCAGGGTCGTGATCAGGGTCGCCCCGGCCATGATCAGCGGGATCGACAAAAGAAGACCGAACACGAACAGCTCGGGGTGTCCGCGCGAGGCCGCCGCGATGGCGACGACGTTGTCGAGGCTCATCACCGCGTCGGCGATGGCGATCGTCCGCACCGCCCGCCAGAGCGAGGTCGAGGCCTCGACGTCGTGACCGTCCTCGTCCTCGCCGACGACGAGCTTCACGGCGATCCAGAACAGAAGGAGCCCGCCGGCGATGCGCAGATAGGGCACGCCGAGGAGGGCGGTGATCAGGAAAGCGAACAGGATGCGCAGGCCGACGGCGGTGCCGGCGCCGAGGAGGATGCCGAGCTTGCGCTGATGCGCCGGCAGGGAGCGGCAGGCGAGCGCGATGACGACCGCGTTGTCCCCCGAGAGCAGGATGTCGATCCAGATGATCTGCAGGACGGCGAGGAGGAACTGCGGCGAGAAGAGATCCATGCGGCGCGACTATCCCGGTTGCGGCGGCGAGTAAAGGAGATGGGGCGCCGGGCCGGCACCCGCCAGGGTCAGAGCTCCGCCGCGACGGTGCGGCCGCAGGCCTCGGTGCCGGCCTCGCCGCCGAGGTCGCGGGTGCGGGCGGCGGGGGCGACGAGGGTGCGCTCGACGGCGGCGACGATCGCCGCCGCCGCCTCCGCCTCGCCGAGATGCTCGAGCATCATGGCGCCGGACCAGATCTGGCCGATCGGGTTGGCGATGCCCTGCCCGGCGATGTCCGGCGCCGAGCCGTGCACCGGTTCGAAGAGGGACGGAAAGGTCCGCTCCGGATTGATGTTGCCGGACGGCGCGATGCCGATCGTGCCGGTGCAGGCCGGGCCGAGGTCGGAGAGGATGTCGCCGAACAGGTTCGAGGCGACGACGACGTCGAACCAGTCCGGGTGCAGCACGAAATGCGCCGTCAGGATGTCGATGTGGTACTTGTCGAGGCGCACGTCGGGATAGGAAGGCGCCATCGCCTCGACCCGCTCGTCCCAGTACGGCATCGTGATCGAGATGCCGTTCGACTTCGTCGCCGAGGTCAGGTGCTTCTTCGGCCGGCTCTGCGCGAGGTCGAAGGCGAAGCGCAGCACGCGGTCGATGCCGATCCGCGTCATCACCGTCTCCTGCACCGCGAACTCGCGCTCGGTGCCGGAGAACATGCGCCCGCCGATCGATGAATACTCGCCCTCGGTGTTTTCGCGCACGACGTAGAAGTCGATGTCGCCCGGCTCGCGGTTCGCGAGCGGCGCCTTGACGCCGGGCATCAGCCGCACGGGCCGCAGGTTGACGTACTGGTCGAAGGCGCGGCGGAACTGCAGGAGCGAGCCCCAGAGCGAGACGTGGTCCGGCACCTTGGCCGGCCAGCCGACGGCGCCGAAGAAGATCGCGTCGTGCGAGCCGATCCGCGCCTGCCAGTCCTCCGGCAACATGCGGCCGTGCGTCTCGTAATAGTCGCAGGAGGCGAAATCGAACCAGTCCTGCCTGACCTCGAAGCCGAAGCGTCCGGCGGCGGCCTCGAGCACGCGGATGCCCTCCGGCACGACCTCCTTGCCGATCCCGTCGCCCGGGATCACGGCGACACGGTAGACGCGGTTCGTCGGCATGGGCGCTCCTTTGGCGGGGTGGGCGAGGGATAGGCGGTTCGGGGGCGGGGCTCAAGGGTCCCTCGATGCCGACGAATCGCGTCATCGACGACAAGGCCAAAGGCGCGGCTTCGCCTCTCCCCGCTCGCGGGGAGAGGTGAGAAGCGCTCCTTTTTGACCGCTTGAGCGGGGCGAGGCGAACCCGCTCTAACGGCAGCGCTCGTCTCCCGCCCGCACGAAGCGCGCGGAGAGCGGCTGCACGGTGCCGCCGGCGCCGGCGAGCCGCCGCGGGGTCGTGCGCAGGATGAAATCGGGGCCGTCGCGGAAGACGAGGATCGCCGTCTCGCCGCCGCCGCGGACGGTAAGCGTCCCGAAGGCGGTGCCGCGCTCCGCCGCATCGAGGCGGAAAATCGTGGGGCCGCAGGAGCCGTCGGGCCGCACGGGCCGGCCGCAGAGTCCGCCGCCGCAGCGCACGATCGCGACGGCAAGGGCCGGCAGGGTCCGTGTCGTCTGCACCCAGCGCCCTTCGAGGGCCGGCCAGTCCGGGCCGAGGGGCGCCGCGGCGGCGCCGGCGGACAGGAGGGCCGTCAAGGCCGCGGCGCCGACGGTCGCGCGAACCATGGCGTGTCCCCAAACGGGTCTCCCGGCGGACAGGCGGACGGCCCTTGCCGCCCATAGCTGCCGAGGAGCGTGCCCGCCTGCGCTGCCGGACCGCCGGCGTCTTGCGGCGCGACGCGGATCGTCAGGCGGTCGCCCGCCCGCTCGACGACGATTGCGGTCCATTGCCCGATCTGGATGTGCCCGGTCGCGGATCCGCCGCCGGCCGGCCGCAGCCGCATCATCACCGGCCCGCAGCTCCCCTCGATGTGGACGGCGCGGCCGCAGAGCGCGTCCGGACAAGGCGCGATGTCGATCGGGTAGTCGGGCAGGACCTGGGGCCGTTCCCGGCTCGGCACCCAGCGCCCGGCGACGTCCGTCGGGTTCTCGGCCATTGCCATCGTCGATGTCCACAGGAGGGCGGCGAGGACGCAGGCCGCCCGCCCGCCGGCGGCGCACCGCGAAAGCGCGGGTCGAGGGGCGGCCGCCTGCGCCATCAGAACTCCGGAGAGCCGCAGCGGGCGGCTCCCGCCGGCTCGAATTCGGCGACCAGGGGCAGCACCGCCCGCGTGCCGGGATTGACCCGCGGCGGGTGGGCTCCGACGACGATCCTGCCGCCCTGGCGCGCCGCATAGGACCGCATCGTCCGGCCGCCGAGCGCGATCGTGCCGTAGGCCGTGCCGGTGCGGGCCTCCTCGAGGCGCAGGATCGCGGGACCGCAGCGCCCGGCGTCGCCGATCGCGTGGCCGCACAGGGCAATCTTGCCGCAGCGGACGATGTCCAGGGCGGCGACCGGCAAGGTGGCGCCGATCCCGGCGGTGGCGCTCCGGCGGCCGAGAATATCCGGCCAGTCCTTGCCGAGTTCCGTCGATTTCGCCGCGGCGGCAGCCGGAAGGCCGGCGATGCAGGCGGCGGCGACGAAGCGCAGCATCGCGAACCTCTCAGCTCACGCCTGGAGGGCAGCGCGGCGGGCCTTCGCGGCGATACTGCGCGACGAGGTTCACGATGCTCCGGCCGATAAGCATCTGGCTCGGCGGGTTCGCGCTGATGACGAGGCGATCGCCGGTGCGCTCGAGGGCGGCGGAGCGCTCCTCGCCCCGCAGCCTGGAGGTGCCGTATGCGACGCCGCCGCGGGCCCGCTCGACCTCGATCGTCACCGCCCCGCAGGCGCCGTCCGCGCCGACGATGCGGCCGCACAGATGCGCCTCGCCGCAGGGCGCGAACTCGATCGCCGCGATCGGCAGAGTCGGCCTGCCGCCGTCGGGAAACGCGACGGCCCGCCAGCGGCCCACGATGTCGGGCCAATCCTTGCCGGGTTCCGTCGCCGCGGCGGGAGCGCCGGCGAAAAGGGCGGACGCGAGGGCGATGGCGGCCCGATGCATCGAACGGGCCCTCAGCTCACCGCCTCGACGCAGCGCGCCGGGCCGTCGCGGTGGTAGCGGGCGAAGGGGTTGATCGTCCGACGGGTGAGGGGATTCGCGCCGGGCCTATAGGCCTCGATGGTCAGGCCGTCCTTCACCCGGTAGACGGAAGCCTGCCGCCGTGCCGTGCCGACGATGAGCGTCGCCGGCGCCATCGGTCCGGGCGAGGCATCCACCCGAAGCACGATCGCGCCGCAGGAGCCATCCTCCCGGACGATGCGGCCGCAGAGCCCCGTTTCCCCGCAGAGTACAATCTCGATCGCCGCGATCGGCAGCGTCGGCTCCGCCCCGTTCGGGAGCGGCGCCGCACGCCAGCGGCCGACGGCGTCGCTCCAGTCGCCGCGGGAGGGAAGGGCGGTCGCGGGCGAAACGACGGCGGCGGCCAAGGCGAGGATCGACAATCCGCCCCGATTGAAGGATAGAACTCCCATCCATGCGCTCCGATACGAACGACATAACAGGGCGTGAATTCCGGCGGAACGATGTCAGTTTCCGTGCCGCCGGGCTGATCTGCGCCGCCCTCGCTGCGGCGGTCGGGGTCACGGGGCTCCTCGAAGCGACAGGCGCCGTCGAGATGCCGATGGCGCTCGAACCGCTGGCGCTGCGCCTGCCAAAAATCTTCCCGCTGCACATGGCCGCCGGCGCGGCGGCGCTCCTCCTCATCGTCGCCGCCCTCGCCCTGCGCCGCCGGCCGGCCTTGCACAGGCCGGCCGGGCGGCTTGCCCTCGTCGCGGTCATGATCGGCGGCGCAGCGGCGCTCCCGAGCGCGCTTTCGAGCAGCGCCAGCACGGTTGCGCGGGCGGGCTTTTTCGCGCAGGGCGTCGTGTGGCTTCTCCTCGCGGCGCTCGGCTACGCGGCGATCCGGACGCGAAAGATCGCTCTGCACCGCGCCGCCATGCTGGCGATGGCGGCCACGGCCTTCGGGGCGGTGGTGCTGCGCCTCATGCTCGCGGCCCTCGACCTCGCCGGAGCGAGAACGAACGACTGGTACGGCATCGTCGCCTGGAGCGCATGGCTTCTCCCGCTCGCGTCGGTCCTCGCCGCCGCGGCCATTGGAAAGCGCCGGGGGAGGACCCATAAAGGGCGCATCGCCGCTCCCGCGGCGCAGCCGTCGCGCTGACGACCCGCCCTTTTCGGAGACGCCCCCCTTTGGCTGAACTGCCCCGCTCGATCGACGACACCCTCGTCCTCCTGACCGGCTCCGGCTACGTCGCCGACCGGGCGCTGGCGACGGTGCTCTTTCTCGCCCTCAAGCTCGGGCGGCCGCTCTTCCTCGAAGGGGAGGCCGGCGTCGGCAAGACCGAGATCGCGAAGGTTCTGTCCGCCGCCCTCGGGCGCCGGCTCATCCGCCTGCAATGCTACGAGGGTCTCGACGTCGCCGCGGCCGTCTACGAATGGAACTATGCCGGCCAGATGATGGCGATCCGCCTCGCCGAAGCCGGCGGCGATGTCGACCGCGGCGCCCTCGAAAGCGACCTCTTCTCGGAGCGCTATCTCGTCAAGCGCCCGCTGCTGCAGGCCCTCGAGCCGGATGCCGGCGGCGCGCCGGTGCTTCTCATCGACGAACTCGACCGCACCGACGAGGCCTTCGAGGCCTTCCTGCTCGAAGTCCTGTCGGACTTCCAGGTCACCGTGCCGGAATTCGGCACCGTGCGCGCCGAAGTGCCGCCGATCGTCATCGTCACCTCGAACCGGACCCGCGAGATCCACGACGCCCTGAAGCGCCGCTGCCTCTATCATTGGGTCGACTATCCGGACGCCGCCCGCGAACTCGCGATCCTCAACGCGCGCGTCCCCGATGCGCCGCAAAAGCTGTCCCGCGAGATCGTCGCCTTCGTGCAGGCGATCCGCAAGGAGGAATTGTTCAAGGTGCCCGGCGTCGCCGAGACCCTCGACTGGGCCTCCGCCCTCGTCGAGCTCGACGCCGTGGCCCTCGATCCGGCATTGGTGTCCGACACGCTCGGCGTGCTGCTGAAGTACCAGGACGATATCCAGAAGATGCAGGGCACGCGCGCGAAGCAGATGCTCGACCAGGTCCGCGGCGACCTGAAGGCGGCGGAGTGAGCGGGCGGGCCCGCTCGACCGTCCCGGCGCCAGGCGGGAGTTCGCCTCTCCCCGCTTGCGGGGAGAGGGTTTCGGCTTTGCCGAAACGAGCGGAGCGAAGCGAAGCGGGGGTGAGGGGGCAGCGCAGAAAGAGGCGCCTCCCCGTACCGCAGCGCCCCCTCCGGCGCCGCCCCCTCACCCTCGCCTGCTGCGCAGGCTTGCCGCCTTCGGCGGCCCTCTCCCCGCAAGCGGTGAGAGGCGATCGCGCGTTATTCGTCTCTCTCGGAACGCGCCGAGCGCGATGAGCGAATCCGCCGACATGGCCGGCACCGGCCGCCTTTCCGAAAACATCGCCTATTTCGGGCGCGCCTTGCGCGCCGCGGGGCTTCCCGTCGGGCCGGGCGCGGTCATCGATGCGATCGCCGCAGTCGCGGCGGCGCGGATCGGCACGCGCGCGGATTTCTACTGGACGCTGCACGCGGTGTTCGTGAAGCGGCACGAGCAGAGCGTCATCTTCGATCAGGCCTTCCGCATCTTCTGGCGGCGGCGCGCGCTGATCGAGAAACTGATCGCGCAGATGTCGCCGATCGCGCCGGGCGACATGAAGAGGGAGGAGAAGCCGAAGGCCGGCGCGCTTCGCGTCGCCGAAGCGCTGGCGCCGGAACCGAAGAAAGAGCCGGAACGGCCGCGGGAGGAAACGCAGTTCTCGGCCCGGCTCACCGTCTCCGAGCGCGAGGTCCTGAAGACGAAGGATTTCGCGCAGATGTCGGTGGCGGAGATCGCAAAGGCGAAACGGCTGATCGCCGAACTGCATCTGCCCGACGACGAGCGGCCGACGCGGCGCTTCTTCGCCGATGCGCACGGCCGCCGCATCGATCCGCGGCGCACGTTCCGCCGCTCCCTGCGCGGCGGCGGCGCGACGATCGATCTCGCCTATCGCACGCCGGCGACCCGGCATCCGCCGCTCGTCGCCCTCGTCGACATCTCAGGCAGCATGGCGGAATATTCGCGTCTCTTCCTGCATTTTTTGCACGCGGTCGCCGAAAAGCGGCGGCGCGTGCACTCGTTCGTCTTCGCGACCCGGCTGACGAACATTTCCCGCGAGATCGCGAGCCGCGATCCGGACGAGGCGCTGGCCAAGGCCTCGGCGCGCGTGCTCGACTGGGAAGGGGGAACGCGCATCGCGCACGCGCTTTCCGACTTCAACCGGCTCTGGTCGCGGCGCGTGCTCGGGCAGGGCGCGACGGTGCTTCTCTTCACCGACGGTCTCGAGCGACAGGTCGGGCCGGATCTGACCTTCGAGATGGATCGCCTCAAGCGCTCCTGCCGCCGCCTCGTCTGGCTGAATCCGCTCCTGCGCTTTACCGCCTTCGAGCCGCGCGCCGCCGGCATCCGCACGATGCTGCCGCACGTGCACGATTTCCGCCCGATCCATAATCTCGACGCGATGGAGGATCTCTGCGCGGTCCTCGCCGGCGAGAGGCAGGAATTTGCGCGGTTGCGGCGCAAGTCCTGAGGGACGGCGCGACGCGGAACCGGATTCAGCCGCCGACCGCGACCGTGTCCGCTTCGCGGCCCCGGAATGTCAGCACAACGATGGCGATTCATCGCGAACGAATACTCCAAATCACGGATTGACAGTTATGCAATTTGGAGTCACATTTGCATTGTCACTCTATCTAAGCGTGCAGTTCCGAATTTCATTCGTGAAACGTGCCTGAGAGATGAGAAGCGCCTGACGGCCGCCGACACCGATCACGTGGCACTCGTCTCGTCCTCCTGAGTATCGGTCTGGCTCCTCCGCTATTCGCCACGCGATTTTCGCGACGGGTCACGCGCGCCCGGCGCGATGGGGATAGAGACATGGCGTTCACCGACCACTGCGACATCTTCGCTTCGTTCCACGAGGACGGCCTCAACGCGATTCTGAGGCATGTCCGCCAGCAGCGGCCCTCCCTCTTCAATTACGGGTCCCTGGGCGTCATCGCGAATCCGGCGTTGCTCTGCCGCCCGATCGGCGCGCACCCGGTCGTGACCCTGCGCAACAATCCGCTGATGACGCAGATCGATCCGCTGCCCATCCCCGGAACCTCCTTCGCGATGGAGCTTGCCGTCCAGGTCACGGATGTGAGGATGGACTTTCATCCGGGCCAGCTTATCGCGCTGCCGCCGGAGCTGACACCGCTGCCGGCGCAGCGTCTGGCGATCGCCATGGGCGTGTGCATCGGCCTCGGATGTCCGCGTGAACTCCCACTCGATCAACTCATCGAGCCGCCTCAGGAACATCCGAAGCAACGCAGCGATGACCGTCGTCCCGACCCGCCGAGACCGCTGCCGACGCGCAGCCTCATCTGTGTCTGCCTCGAAGTGTTTGCCGTAGGCGGGGTTCGCATTCGGTTCTACAACGGCAAACCTTACCTCGAGCCGTTCCTCGACAGGATCGAGATCTTCGACGTGAGCCCCGACGCGCTGGAATTCAGCGCTCGAATGTTATCTGGCGCTGATGCTGAAGCTTGGGCTTCTCCCGAACCTGCGCATTCCCCTCGAACGAGCGCCGCTCGAAATCATCAAAAACGTCGCCAGCGTGGTCGTGAAGCCGACTGCCGTTTCGGCGGCCGTCCCGAACAATCCGGCGATCGAGGACGATCAACTGAAGGCGTTCGTGGACCTGGAGGTGATCTGACATGCCTCACCTGACAATTGCCGCGTCGGAAGACAGCTTCGTCCGCCTTTTCAACGCGATTCGCGACAACTTCACGTTCGCAGCGGCCGATAGCGGCGACTTCGGTCCGTTTACGGCCGGCTACGATCTTGCCTTCCACCTTGAAAACGGCACCGTCGACCTGCGGGCCGACAACACGGTCAAGGTCGACGAACTCGACATCAAGTGGGACAAGCTCGACCTGTCCCTTGGGATCGACATTCCGGAGATCTGCGTCGGCGGCTGGTGCATCATTCCAAGCCCGTTCGGCTGCATCCTGCGCTTTCCGCGAATCTGCATCTTCGAGGCCGACCCGGACATCTCGATCACGCTGCCGCTGGGCGGGATCACGTCGGAGGTTTCGCTGACCGGACGGCTCGTCGCGCGCCATTTCGTCAACCCTGCGCGTCCACCGGGAATGAATGCGTGGGACGCGCAGGATGCCGTTCCTTCGCTTGCCAGCAAATGGCAGATTTTCTTCGACGATCCCGTGGTCGATATCGATCCGATCGACATCGCCGACACCGTTGGCGACCTGCTCGAAGCCGCCGTCGACGCCGCGATCGACGGCATTCTGTTCTTCCTGCCTGGGTGGCTGCGAGACATCGTCAAGGCGATTCTCGGGCCGGTCATCGATCTGGTCCGGGCGATCCTGGATATCGCCGACGACATCCAGGAATGGATTTCCGACCTTTTGAACGTCAGCTTCGGGCTGCTCGACATCATCGCGCAGTTCATCATCGACTATTACGGCGATCGGACGCCGCTCGCGGAGATCGAGGATCCCTATCCGCTGCTGCCGGCAGTCGCGAACCCGAACACTTTCGGACCGCCGATGTTGATCCCGGTCAAGGTTCCGATCGCCAGTCTGGCGGTGTCCAATACCGATCTCGAAATGATCCTGGAAGCTGATATAGGATAAGGCCATGATCCCGAGGCTCAATCGGCAATTGTTCGAGGCGACGGTGTTCGACAGTGGCGCGCTCGGGCTGACCACCAGCGTCATCCATCAGTTCACCGAGCCCGGCATCTACCGCGCGTCGGTGCGCAGGGACGGTCGGCATGTCGGCGAGACGATGTTCGAGGTCCACGGCGACGCCGCGCGCATGCAGCTCGACATCGATCTCGCCGCCGCGCACCCCGGCCGGGAGCGGAAAGACGACTGCTGCTGCGGCGAAAGCGACGACGAGCCCCCCACGGTGTCCCCCAAGGGGTACGTCTTGTTCCATGCCAAGTCGGGCTCCGGCTGGTCGGTCCGGATCGGCGAAGACGAACCGGCCGCGTTCGACAGCATGCGGCTGACCAAGGGCGACATGTTTGCGCTGATGCTGCTCGAACCGACGCGGTACAGGATCGAGAACGCGATCTCCCAGGTCAGGGCCTCGGCCGAGGTTGGCTTCTCGGATGCGGATGCAAGGCGGCTGAGCGGATTGCTGCCCGTCACGGTCGATGCCGGCGCGGCATTCAACCCGGAGGCCCTGAAACTCGTCTCGACGCAGGGGCTGGTGTTTCGCATCGAGTCCGATGCCCGGATCGTGATCACCCGCGAGGAGAAGCGCGACCCCGAACCGAGGCGCGGGGCGCGTCGCGTGCAGCGGCCGCGTCCTCGCGCGGCCGGCCCGGCGCGCCCCCGCCCCCGCCGCCGCAAGTCGGCCTGAGTTCGGCGAAGGACGCGGCTTCGCCTCTCCCCGCTTGCGGGGAGAGGGCCGCCGGACCTCGGGTCTACCCGAGGTCCATTCTTTGGTGCGCAAGCCGGGAACACCCGGCTTGCGAAGGCGGCAAGCCTGCGCAGCAGGCGAGGGTGAGGGGGCGGTCACGAACGGGGCGCTGCGTCAGTGAAGGGCGCCTCTTCCGGCGCCGCCCCCTCACCCCCGCTTCGCTTCGCTCCGCTTGTTTCGATCTCAGGATCGAAACCCTCTCCCCGCAAGCGGGGAGAGGCGGACCCGCGCCTTTCGCCTGAGAGATCGACTCTGCCCATCCTGCGAATTGGGCGAATCGACTAGCCCCGCAAGCGGAGAGAGGCGGAGGGGCGCTTTCCTCAGCGGGATGTGTGAAACGGCGGGCCGCGGCCGGCCTGCGGCTTGATCCCCGCCGCGGGCTTGGGCACAAGTCGGAGCGAGAGCCGCAAGGCGGCCAGGGCCTCAGGGGAGATCCGCCGATGCAAGAGAAGACCGAGCGCTCCGCGGCGGAGCGGGGCGGCCCCGTCCGCTCCCCGCAATCCCTCGTCGGCGGCGCGGCGCTCCTCGCGCTCGCGGTCCTCGCGCTCTACCTGACCCAAAGCCTCGCGCAGGGCACCCTGCGGGCCATGGGCCCGGCGATGCTGCCGCGCTTTCTCGCCGTCGGCGTCGGCCTTGCCGGCCTCGCCCTCGTCGCCGCGGCCTTCGTCAAGGCGGGCGATCCCCTCGAAGGCTGGTCGCTGCGCGGCCCCGCCTTCGTGGTCCTCGCGATCCTCGCCTTCGCCGCGACGATCCGGCCCCTGGCGCTCGGGCCGATCGCGCTTCCGGGCCTCGGCCTCCTCGTCGCCGGGCCGCTCGCAATCTTCATCTCCGGCTACGCGACGGGCGAGGCGCGGGCCCGGGATCTCGTCATCCTCTCGCTCGCGCTGACGGCGGTCTGCATGGAACTCTTCGGCGACATGCTGAACCTGCCGATCCCGCTCTTTCCGCAGGCATGGCGGGGCTCTTCCCCGCGGACTGGTCGCAGAAGGCGATCCTGCGCGCGACGTCCATCGTGCTCGCCGGGGCGGCCGTGCTCATCCTCCTCGCCGGCCGGGCCGGCGCGGAAAAGGGCGCCGCCGGCGACCCGGCCGGGAGCGTCTGATGGGCGATTTCGCCTCCAATCTCGCGCTCGGCTTCGGCGTCGCTCTCAGGCTCACGAATCTCGGCCTCGCCTTTCTCGGCTGCCTCGTCGGCACGCTGATCGGCGTGCTGCCCGGCGTCGGCCCGATCGCCACGATCGCGATGCTGCTGCCGATCACCTTCGGGCTCGATCCGGTCGGCGCGCTGATCATGCTCGCCGGCATCTATTACGGCGCGCAGTACGGCGGCTCGACGACCGCGATCCTCGTCAACATCCCGGGCGAGGCGACCTCGGTCGTCACCACCCTCGACGGCCACCAGATGGCGCGCCAGGGCCGCGCCGGCGTCGCGCTCGGCATCGCCGCCATCGGCTCCTTCTTCGCCGGCACCGTCGCGACCCTCGTCATCGCCGCCCTCGGCGCGCCGCTGACCCGGCTCGCGCTGCGTCTTCGGCCCGGCGGAGTATTTCTCGCTGATGGTGATGGGCCTCGTCTTCGCCGTCGTGCTGGCGCGCGGCTCGATCCTCAAGGCCGTCGCGATGATCCTCCTCGGCGTGCTGCTCTCGACCGTCGGCACCGATCTCGAGACCGGCCAGGAGCGCATGACCTTCGGCTTCGCCTTCCTCTCCGACGGCATCGATTTCGCCGTGCTCGCCATGGGCGTGTTCGGCATCGCCGAGATCCTGCGCAACCTCGACCATACCGAGGCCCGCGACGTCGTCCGCCAGGCGATCGGCCGGCTGCTGCCGCGACGGAGGATTTCCGGCAAGCCGCCCTGGCCCGATCCTGCGCGGCACGGCGATCGGCGCCATCCTCGGCATCCTGCCCGGCAACGGCGCCGTGCTCGGGCCGTTCGCCTCCTACACGGTGGAGAAGAAGCTCGCCAAGGATCCGCGCCGCTTCGGCCGCGGCGCCATCGAGGGCGTCGCCGGGCCGGAGAGCGCCAACAATGCCGGCGCGCAGACCTCCTTCATCCCGCTCCTCACCCTCGGCATTCCGCCGAACGCGGTGATGGCGCTGATGGTCGGCGCGATGACGATCCACGGCATCGTGCCCGGGGCCGCAGGTGATGACCAAGAACCCGAACCTGTTCTGGGGCATGATCGCCTCGATGTGGATCGGCAACCTGATGCTGCTCGATCATCAACCTGCCGCTCGTCGGCGTCTGGGTGCGCCTCCTGAAGGTGCCGTACCGCCTGATGTTTCCGGCCATCCTGATGTTCTGCTGCATCGGCATCTACTCGATCAACTCGCTGCCGACGGACGTCATGTTCATCGGCGTTCTTCGGCCTCTTCGGCTATGTGCTGATCAAGCTCGGCTTCGAGCCGGCGCCGATGCTGCTCGGCTTCGTGCTCGGCAAACTGATGGAGGAGAACCTGCGCCGGGCGCTGATCCTGTCGCGCGGCGACCTCATGACCTTCCTCGAGCGGCCGGTCAGCGCCGGCCTCCTCGCCGTCGCGCGTCGTCCTCCTCGTGCTGGCGCTGCTGCCGGCGATCCGCCAGGGCCGGGACGAGGTGTTCGTCGAGTAGGACTGAAGTCGATGAGCGGGCGGGGCCGGTTCCTGTCTTGCTGTCGTGTGAGCGCCGCCGCCGGCGAGCGGGGGGTACAAACTGGAGGAAGCGTTGAAGAAGTCACTGGTCCTTCGCCTTGCCGCCGCCCTCGGCCTCGCCGCGTTCGCCGGCCCAGGCCCAGGGCACCTATCCGCAGCGGCCGATCACCATGATCGTGCCCTTCGCGGCGGGCGGACCGACCGACGTCATCGCCCGCATCGTCGCCGACCACATGTCCCGCATCGCTCGGCCAGCAGATCGTCATCGAGAACGTCGCCGGCGCCGGCGGCACCACCGGCATCACCCGCGCCGCGCAGATCGCCGCCGGACGGCTACACGATCATGATGGGCCACATGGGCACGCACGGCGCGGCGCCCGGCCCTCTATCCCGGCCTCAAATACGATCCGGCCAAGGACTTCGCGCCGATCGGGCTCGCGGCGGGAACGCCGATCGTGATCGTCGCGAGGAAGGACTTTCCGGCGAACGACCTCAAGAGCTTCATCGACTACGCGCAGAAGAACGGCGACAAGATCAACATGGCCCATGCCGGCGTCGGCGTCGGTCTCGCACATCACCGGCATCCTGCTCGACATCGACGATCGGCGCCAAGCCGACCCTCGTCGCCTATCGCGGCACGGGCCCGGCGCTCAACGACCTGATGGCGGACACGGTCGACTTCATGACCGACCAGATCGTCAACGTGGCGCCGCAGATTCAGGGCGACACGATCAAGGCCTACGCGATCGCGACGCCGGAGCGCTCGCCGGCCCTGCCGGACGTGCCGACGACGAAGGAGGCCGGCCTCGCCGATTACGAGGTCAGCGCCTGGAACGCCGTCTTCGCGCCGAAGGGCACGCCGCCGGAGGTCGTGGCGAAGCTCACCGACGCCCTCGACAAGGCCCTCGACGACGAGGGCACGCGCAAGCGCCTCCTCGACCTCGGCGGCGTCATCCCCGACAAGGCCGGCCGCGGCGGCGCCCCGCTGCAAACGCTCGTCGAGGCCGAGGTCGCCCGCTGGACCCCGGTCCTCAAGGCCGCCGGCGCCACGGGGCAATAGACCCGCCGACCGAGCCGGGGCGACCGCACCGGCCGCCCCAACTCGCGGGTTGAATTTTAGC
This sequence comes from uncultured Alphaproteobacteria bacterium, assembly GCA_963754975.1. Taxonomy (GTDB): domain Bacteria; phylum Pseudomonadota; class Alphaproteobacteria; order Rhizobiales; family Beijerinckiaceae; genus Microvirga. The sequence continues at coordinate 316,155 of CAVWII010000009.1, forward strand.
GGCCCGCCGATTAAACCGGCCGCGCGTGCCGCCGTAGCTCAGTTGGTTAGAGCACCAGATTGTGGATCTGGGGGTCACCCGTTCGAGCCGGGTCGGCGGTACCAAAGAAATCAAGGGGTTACAGCTGAAAGCTCATAAGAATGCTCCCCCAAAAATGTTCTGAGGGAGCGTAGGGGGGAGCAACGGAGGGGCCGTCAGGCCGGGGGCGCGAGGGCCGCCAGTTCCTCGACCAGCTCCCGGCAGTCCTCGTCGCCAAGCGCCGCGGCGATCAAGGCGCGGGCTTCACCGCATAGCCTTCGACGGTCGAGGCCGGCACCTCGCGGATCGCGCTTGCGACAGCAACCGCGGCCTCCTTCCCAGTCCCGCGCCGCGCGGGGCCTTATCGACTGGTCTCAGGCCAATCTGGCGAAAGCGGCGGGCGTCAGCCTATCGACCGTTCGGGATTTCGAGGTTAAAAGCCCCGCGGCACTCCACCCGAACGCCCCTTGCCAGCTACCCGCCCTCATAGTCGAAGCCTTGTTTTCCGAGGATACTCGAAGGAAGGTACGCAGCGCCATAAGTCGCAGCCGTCGGAGTGTTTAGCGCCAGCCGGGCAGGGTTCGGCTGGATTATGGGGCGATGCATCTCTGAAGTTCGAACTCAGAACGCTCGGTAAGCCCCAAAGAAGAAATCCCCATCGCCTTGCGCGAAGGAGTCGGGTCAGCCGTCTCCGCCGCTGATGCTCCTCCAGGTCATGCACGAGCTGACACCTCTGGCAGAATGCCGCAAGAGATTGCACGGGCGGTTATTGGTCGGATCATGATCGCGATGCGCGGTCGCCAGGATCGCTCGCAGCCTCTCGTCCTTCATCAGGCGCCGGACCGTGTCGAGATCGGCCGGCCGTTTCTTGTTCCGAGAACGGCCGTTTGCGGAACATCAACAATTGTGGTCGGCACCGGTCACGAGGGCAGCCCCGGCGGACGGGGAGCATCTGCTGTTCTCGTTCCTGATGACGAACTCCAACGAGGTGCTCACGCCGGTGCACGCAAAAGGCAATGCCGGTGCTGCTCACGGCGGATGGAACGGGATACGTGCCTCGAGGCGCCGGTCGAGGAGGCGCTCACGTTGCAGCGGCCGTTTCCGGTCGAGCGGATGCAGATCGTCGCGACAGGCGAGCGTCAGGACCGGGCGGCGTGAGTTATGGCTGCCCTGTGGGACAGCTTTGCAGTAAAATTGGTTAATATCTGATTAAGCTAGCTTACGTTACATGGAGAGCTGCAGTTCACCCGGATGAGGCCTTTTATACCAGTTCTCCTTGACTAGAACCTGTGTGCCCAGTCGCGCAGACCGATGGACATGATTTTCCACGGTTGGCTGATGAGATGGTTCCAGGCCTCGCAGCAATGGTCGAGGAGGTTGTCGTAGGAGGGGAAGACGCGGTTCGACATCCAGTTCCCGCGGATGAGACTGCCAGACGTTTTCGACCGGGTTCAATTCCGGGCATTTCGGCGGGAGCGGCATGAACGTGATTGTCGCCGGCACGACAAGCGGATTGGACGACATGCCGTCCGGCTTGATCGAACCGGAGCACGGCGTCTTCGCCGGGAGCGCGCTCTGGTCGCGTCTCTCGGCGTAGCGCAGGTTCATCGCCTCGGTATCGCAGCGCGGCCGGACGAGCGCCGGTCGCCTTCCCTCGACGCTCGGGCAGATGGCGCCGAAGATATAGGTCGAGGCGGTACGCTGATCGCTGGGCGCCGACGGCCGTGTCCCACGCCTTGCCCAACGCCGCGTGATCTTGTTCTTCTGGCCGATCCGGGCCTCGTCGGCGAACCAGAGTTCTATGTCGTGGGGATCGATGCCCTTGTCGCGCGCGATCGCCGCCATGCGGGCGGGGAAACTTTTTTAAAAGCCTCAATCGCTCCGTCGACCTGGGCGTGATGACGCGGCAAGCGACCGATCTGCCGATCCTGCATGGAACGCATCAACGAAAAACGCCGCGCCTGGGCGACACCCCGCAGCCCATGGGCGCCTACGAGATCCCGCAGGGCGACCTCTGAAAGCGGGCACTTTCCGGCGCCGCCCCGGTTGAGTCGCACGGCCGCCCCCGCGCTGCCCTTCCGCGCCATCCTCGTCGAGACCTCGACGGCCGACCGGCTGCGCTCCATCGACACCGACGCTGCGGCGCTGCTGGTCGGCGACAACTGGCCAGCCGGGAAGCGCGGCAGCGTCTGGCGCGGCGCCTGCGCGGCCTGTCATTCGGCCCTCGCCGGCATCGACGATATCGCGTCGGCGCGCGCCTTCATCCTCGCCGCGCAGGAAGCGGGATTTTAGTCCGCGAGGGTGACGACGAGTGGCGGTGAGCGGGATCGCTTCAGGGAGAACCGGACGCCGGGGCGTAAGACGACGGAATTATCTGCGCGCGGGTTTCGCGGTCCGGGTGCGCAGCCTGAAGGCCGAGAACTGGGCTGCGTAGCCCTAAGCGCGACCGTTTGTCACGAAAAACCGCGGACCGCTCGATCATTCCGTAGGGCAGACATGGGAGGCTGCGTTGCCCGTCACGATGATCTTGCAAACAAGACAGCCGTCGTGACGGGAGGCGCGAAGGGGATCGGTCGAACGATTTCCGAACGTCTCCACGGTGCTGGAGCACGGGTCTGGTCGTGGGACATCGACCCTGCGCCCTCAGACCACATCGCGCAGATCAGTGTGGACGTAACGAACCCCGGCCACATCGAGCATGCCATTGAGCGCGTCATGGCTGAGACTTCCCGTATCGACATCCTCGTCACAACGCCGGGATCACGGGCGGTTCCGCCTCGCTCGAAGCCTTCGAGCCTAAGAGTGGCGGCGCGTCATCGAGGTGAACCTGATCGGCGCATTCGAGGTTTCGAGGCAAGTCGTCCCGGTGATGCGGCGATCGGGGTGGGGCCGCATTGTCAACATGGCTTCCCTCGCGGGCAAAGAGGGGACGCCCAATATGTCGGCTTACTCCGCCTCCAAGGCGGGCGTGATTGCAATGACCAAGGCAGTTGCCAAAGAACTGGCTGAAACCGATATCCGCGTGAACTGCGTTGCGCCAGCAGCAATTGAGACCGATATTCTCAAGCAACTGGCACCCGAGGACGTAGCGATCATGATCGCGAAAAGTCCAATGAAACGCCTTGGTACCGTCGATGAAGCGGCCGACCTTGTCCTGTGGCTCTGTTCGGAGGCTTGCTCCTTCAATACCGGAGCGGTGTTTGATCTTTCGGGCGGCCGAGCGACATATTGATGGTCGTCGCGATCAAATTCATTCCGGCAGACCAGTCTTTAAGCCCTTCGATATATGGCGTTTCCCTGCGCCTCAAGACCTACGGCTTTGGGATGGTCGAGAGCAGCATCCGTTCATATTAAATCAAGCTCAAACGCTGTCATTCCGGGGCCGCGAAGCGGAGCCCGGAACCCATGAACACCGCAGTCTGTGCACCGTCGCGCGCCGTCTGGGTCAGCCGAGAAGCGCGGCAACGTCTGGCGCGGCGCCTGCGCGGCCTGCCATGCCGCCCTCGCCGGCACGGGCGGCGACGCCGCCTCGGCGCGAGCGGCCTTCATCCTTGCCGCGAAGGAAGCTGGGATTTTCGTGGGGGAGGGGCGTTGAGGAGGTTTGAGTGACGAGCTCAACCCTCAAGCGACACGTGCCGTCTCTCAGAGGGTACGGCGACATAGACGGCTCCGGCCAGCGCAATCGCACTCGCCGCCAAGGGCGCCGTCGCGATCGCCAGGAGCAGCCCGTGCGACCAGAGGATAACGACGTGAATTCCGGCAGCGACGACCGCCAACAATCCATAGATGAAAACCACGTCGTTCCCCCACCCCAGGGCGACCCTCGCGGGCCAAGACACTTGCAGAATAGAGGGGCCGTCGCCTGCGGACTTGTTGCCCGGTGCCAAACAATTGTTGCCGTTGGCGTTTGAACTTTCAGGACCTCGCCCTTTCACAATCGTCAATTGTCGGCAGCCGACTTTCTCCTCTAGGAAGCCGCGTTCGCCCTGCATGGGCATCTTCGACATCGTGCTCAGGTTGGACGTCGACAAAGGTAACTGAGGCTCCAGAAGCTGGTTGCCCGCATTGTGCGACCATCGGCGCGATCGATGCGCACAAGGGGCGGCCGCCGTCGAACTCTAATCCACAGGGGGACGACGTCTGTGCCAGTCGGTCTCCTGCTGGAAGGCGTGGCCGGCGCGCAGAACCGACGCTTCCTCCATGTGCCGACCAGCAATTTGGAAGCTGACCGGAAGGCCGTCGCCGGTCCTGCCGCCGGGCAATGTCAGTGTTGGATGCCCGCTCTGGGTCGATCGAATTGTGCTGCGCCCCGAAGGCGCCCTCGGTCAATTTGAGCTTGCCCAGAAGGACGGCGCCGGCTTCGCGCAATCGCGTAACGACCGTTGCATCCTGCTCGGGGCGATAGTCCTTGCCATGGCATCCCTTCTCTCGCCCTCGATAATCGGCGCGACAAATCCCGGGAACAACGACGCGACCCGACTTACTCCTGGCCGGCGGATTTGAACGAGCTCACCTCGCCGGCGGCGTTGAACGCTTCAACGAATTGCTTGGAGGTCAGAACGGCGGTGGTTTTCATGTCGGTGATGCCGCCCCCCGCCATGACGACGATCATGGCAGCGCTCATCGCTTTCTCGTCCGGCGCTTCCGCGATCAGCACCCAACCATTCTCGTCGACGGTGAAGTACCAGGCGAGCAGCCGGCCTCCCACCATCTCGAAGAGCTTGGCGACGGCGGGTTCGCGATCCTCCGGCTTAAGCAGCATCCCCCTGATCGCCTCCCGGGAATAGTGGCCTTGAGCGATGTAGGTGGTCATGACCTTCTCCCCGTGGCGCGGGTTGAGGCGGACGCGATGACGCTAGGCGCCGCCGCGCGAAACGCATCCTATCGCTATCATAAGGCCGTTCGCGATCAAGTCCGTCTGTGAGGGCCGCCAGGAGCCTCCAGGACGGCTTTTTCGGGCTGGGCGTTCGGGAAGAGAGCAATTCATCGCCAATCCGAAGCACGCCGGCGACGCCGGACATCCGATACTGACGCGGGGCAAGAGCCCTAGGGCAGAACGGCCAAGCTTAACATCCCCGAGCACACGTTCACGGACACCAGGAAGGACACGAGCATCAGCGTCAGTCCGGCGTACAACTCGGACCGGGAAACATCGTTGCCGTCGTTCTCTTCCGGATGGCGCATGGTGGCCTCCCTTGCTCGACGGAGAGCATAGGCCGGATGCCCGGGCCCGGCGTGCTACGGCGCACAGGGCCCGACTGGCGGACGCGAAACGCATTGTCCACGCCAGCTTCGCGGCGGCTGCGGACAAGCCATGGTCGGCGGGCTATCAGAGCCGATAGTTGGGGAAGATATCCTTATTGTCCCACTCGATGTTCAGGAATCGATCAGAGGCGCATAGGCGCGGCGGCGTCGGAAAGGGCTTCGCCGCGAACTGTCGTTCGCGGCGAAGATGTCAAAATCCTTTGCAGCGGCACCCGCTAACGCGGGGCGAGACGTTCAAGCTCGTTGAGCCGCTTCAGAGCGGCCTGTTCCCGGAGGGATTTGTAGTTGATGTCGCTGGCGTTCAGCGAACTGCCCGTCTGATATGGAAACTGCTCGAAGTCCGAGAAAAAGTCCTTGATCTTCGCCTGGATGGGCACGAGCAACCACATCTGCTGCCCGATGAACGACATCGCCTGGCCGCCCTCCTTGATGCCTCGCTCGTAGGGGTCCATGCGCAAGTTGGTGATCATCGCCCAAGCGGTCGCCTCCCGAACCGCTGTCGCGATATTGCCCTCACTGGAGGCGAAGCTCACTTTCCAGTCGTTCCAGCGGATGGCGTTGAGGTTTCCGCCCTGGTCGAAATAGTAAACGGTATCCCGCGGACTGGACTTGGCCTCGCCTTTCAGGAGCGGCATGAGATCGTAGCCGTCGAGACGCACCTTGAAAGTCTTCGAACCGGAATTGAAGCCGGTCTTCATCGTCTCTTTCAAGTTCGAGATGCCGGCCGCCGAAGCGAACGTCGGCATCCAGTCCATGAGGGTCACCATGTCGTTGACCTGCGTGCCGGGTTTCACGACGCCGGGCCAGCGCACCATCATCGGGATGCGCATGCCGCCCTCCCAGGTCGTTCCCTTCTCGCCGTGAAAGGGTGTCATGGCGCCGTCCGGCCAGAGCGCGATCTCGGCCCCGTTGTCGGTGGTGTAGAGGACAATGGTGTTGTCGGCGATGCCGAGATCGTCGAGCTGCTTGAGGAGCTGGCCGACATGGCCGTCGTGCTCGAGCATACCATCGGCATGGATGCCCTTGCCCGTCTTGCCAACGCTATCGGGCTTGAGATGGGTGAAGACGTGCATTCTTGTCGTGTTGAACCACACGAAGAACGGCTTGTCCGCCTTGTGCTGGCGATCGATGAAGTCCTTGGTTGCCGAGAGGAACTCCTCGTCGACGGTCTCCATTCGCTTGGTGTTGAGCGGCCCGGTGTCTTCGATGCGTCCGTCGGCGTGGGTGTGAAGGACACCGCGGGGACCGAACTGTCGGCGGAACTCCGGATCCTTCGGGTAGAAGTAGCCCTCCGGCTCCTCCTCGGCGTTGAGGTGGTACAAGTTCCCGAAGAACTCATCGAACCCGTGCCGGGTCGGCAGATGCTCGTCCCGGTCGCCGAGATGGTTCTTCCCGAACTGACCCGTCGCATATCCCTTCGTCTTCAGGACATCGGCGATGGTCGGCATCCAGTCGGTGATGCCGTGCGGATCTCCCGGCATCCCGATCGTCAGAAGGCCGGTGCGGAAGGGCTCCATCCCGAGGATGAACGAGGCGCGGCCGGCGGTGCAGCTCTGCTGGCCATAGCTGTCGGTGAAGATTGCGCCTTCGCGTGCGATGCGGTCGATGTTCGGCGTGCGATAGCCCATGAGGCCCATCGTGTAGGCGCTGATCTGCGGAATGCCGATGTCATCGCCGAATATCACGAGGATGTTGGGCGGCTTGCCGGTGGCGGGCGTCTGCGCCTGAGCCGGTCCGCTCTGCGCGATCTGCAGCGAGCCCACCGCCACCGCCGACGCGGCTGCAATCGCGGTTCCGGTCAGAAGCGAGCGACGACTGAGCTTGGCCGCACGGCGGGAGAGTTCTTCTAAATCACCATTGCATTCCATCTCGGCTCCCGTGTCTAAAGTCATCGTATGGACTCCCTCTCTCCAAGGTGCGCTGGCAGCCCGAAGCTAAGGGCATCTACCGGACTTCCACAACCTCCCGCCGAAAATGGAACCGTAACCAAGGAGGGCAACCCTCACCTCGGCAGCGATCGGGCGCTGGCGCCCGCGCGGGTAGCCTCACCGCCGCTAAAGGCGGCGCCTCGAAACGACCGCCAAGAATGTCTTCGATTGTTCATAGCTTGCCCGATCGGATGGGGCGGCGGGCGCTCGCCGACGCGTCTTCCCTCTCCCGTTCCGAAATCACCAAAGCCGAGCCGTCTCTCACGAGCCGCTTGGCGGCGCGGAGCGCGTCCTCGGCATAGCTTCGATCGCCATGGATCAGGATCAGCGTTGCCGCCCCCTCAACCAGCAACGCCACCGCGCGGGCGCATTGCACCGCTGTCGCGACCCCCGCTTTCGCAAGCAGTTCGGCGTACCACCGTTCGACCTCCGCCTTATGTCGACGGGCAGCGGCTCGCGCCGGATGCCCCGGAAGGTCCGCAAGCTCCATTGCCATGCGGCTGAAGCCCGAGCCAGACCACCCGGGTTTGGCAGACCACTTTCCGAGTTCGCAAAACAGCACGTCGAGGATGCGGTCCGGATCGCCCTCGTAGCGGCTTTCGTACTTCCGGATGCGCGCGAGGGCGAGCTGATGCTGGCGTTCCAAAACGGCCGCCAACAGCTCGTCCTTGCTCTCAAAATGATAATACAGAGTTCGCTTCGTCAGGCCGGCTCCCTCGGCGATTTCGTCGACCCCGACACGCACGAAGCCGCGCTTATAAAAGAGCTCGTAGGCCGCTTGAAGAATGCGATCTCTCGTCTGGAGCGTGGAGCGGGTCATCGGCGCACGGTCGGCGAGAACTGTATACTGACCTGTTTACGCTCCTCCGCCTCGATGGTTCCTTGGATTGCAGGACGTCCCTCCCGCGCCGCTCCAAGCTGGCTTTCAGAGGTCGCGCCGAAAACCGTCCACGGCATCTTCGTTCCACTCCAAGCCGGTTCCGGGCAAGTCGGGTATGTGGAGGTATCCTCGTTCGAGGCGATAGGGTTTCTGCAGAACCGGATCGGCCCAATCCTGCCATTCGAGCCAGTGGGCCGTCTCCGTCACCCGCATGACGTGCGCGGCGACCTCCGGGTAGAGATGCGTGGACATCGGTATGCCGGCCGCTCCGGCGAGGGCTGCCGCCCTGAGCCAGCCGGTTACGCCACCGATCCGCATCAGATCCGGCATGACAAGATCGCACGCCTTCATCTGCAATGCCCTGGAGAGGTCGCGGGGTCCATAGAAGTTCTCGCCGATCTGGATCGGAGTCTTTAGCTCGGCGGCAAGTTGCGCGCAGCCGTCGAAATTGTCGTAGACGATCGGCTCCTCGATCCAAGCCAGGCCGAGATTGTCGATCCGGTGGCAACGCTCCAGGGCCTCCGCGAAATCGAGTCCCTGATTGAAGTCCACCATCAGGCGGACATCCTCTCCGACCGCCGCCCGGACGGCCTCCACGGTTGCGACGTCGTCGCGGACGTGCTCGCGACCGAGACGAAGTTTGAGACCGGAGAAGCCGCCCTCGTCCCGGAGCTGGAGGGCTTCGGCCGCCACCGCGTCGGGCTCTCGCAACCACAATCCGTTGCTGTTGTAGGCGCGCACCGGGCCGACCGAGCCCCCGAGGAAGACGCAGAGCGGCATGCCCGCCGCCTTCGCGACGGCGTCCCACGCGGCCATGTCGAGGCCAGACACCGCAATTTGAGCCATGCCCTGATAGCCGACGAAGTGGAGCGACCGTCGGGCAAGATCGTAGAACTCGAAGGGCGCCACCTGCCGGCCTTTCAGCACCTCGCCCAGGTCGTGCAGCGCGGGGATCAGATAGCGCATCGTCCGGATCGTGTAGGGTTCGAGATAGCTTCGCCCCACGATTCCCTCTTCCGTGACGAGATCGATCAGGATGAGCGGCCACTCAGTCATCGTCGCGATGCGCGCCACGATGGATCGCTTGAGAGGCAGTACGACGGACCTCGCCCGGATACTCGCGAGCGTAAGTTTCGGTGAGTGCATAAGCCGATCCTGCGCCGATCGCCGCGACCACCATCGCGATCTGCACCCGTTTTATTCGGCCAGGCCGCAAAGGTACATTCACTCGTGAGTATACTGCCGGGGCAGTCCTTGGGCGTACCGGGGCCTGCGCCAGCGCATCCCTCCACGGTGAGACAGCCCTATTGTCCTTCCTCTCGCTTCGCGCCAACCGCAACATGCCGCGATCGAGGATCGTCGCTCCCCCGCGAAGGGAGGCTTTCTCCGGGCCCAGGCACCAAGACCCTGTCCAATTTCGGGCGCCAGCAAGCGGACCATTGCGGCGTCGCATCGGCGGAATGCTCTTGCCGGATGATCTGGGGTTGCGGATGATTGGCGCCCACCGGGTCTGACCATCGGGCTGGCCGGGTCGTTCACGCGTGCGGCGGCGCCCGTGGCGGCGCGGCGCGGGCGTCTGGCCGAGGTGCCGGTCGATGGGATCCAAGGGTCTCCAGTCGTCGACAGGGGAGGGTAGACCATGAAGATCGTCGTCATTGGCGGCACCGGCCTCATCGGCTCGAAGACCGTCGCCAATCTGCGCGGGGGCGGCCACGAGGTCATCGCCGCCTCGCCCAAAAGCGGCGTCAACAGCATCACCGGCGAGGGGCTCGGAGAGGCCATGGCCGGCGCGCAGGTGGTGATCGACCTCGCCAACTCGCCTTCATTTGAAGACAAGGCGGTGCTGGAATTCTTCGAGACCTCCGGCCGCAACCTTCTCGCGGCGGAGGCCGCAGCGGGCGTCCGGCATCATGTCGCGCTCTCCGTCGTCGGAACGGACCGGACGCCCGACAACGGCTATTTCCGCGCCAAGGTCGCCCAGGAGAAACTGATCGAGACCTCCGGCATCCCCTACACCATCATCCGCTCGACCCAGTTCCTGGAATTCCTCGCCGCCATCGCCGCTTCAAGCGCGGATGGAAACACGGTCAGGATTTCGCCCGGCCTGTTCCAGCCCATCGCGGCGGACGACGTTGCTGCCATCGTCGCCGATGTGGCGCTCGCGGCGCCGCGAAACGGCATCGTCGAGATCGCCGGCCCGGAACGAGCGCCGTTCAACGACATCGTCGCCCGCTATCTGAAGGCGGTCGGCGATCCGCGTGAGGTCGTGAGCGACCCCGAGGCCCGATACTTCGGCGCCCGGGTCGAGGAGCGCTCGCTCGTACCGTTGGGCGAAGCGCGCGTCGGGCGCATCGGTTTCGACGAATGGCTCCGCCGCTCACGGGCAAGAGCCTGATCCCGCATCCACCAGCCGAAGGATAGGGTCCTATGAAACGAATTCTCTGTTCACTGCTTGTCGCCGCCCTGCCGTCCGCCAGCGTCCTCGCGGATGCGCCGAAGTCGAAGAACGCCAAGGTGACCCTCGTCTACCAGCACGAACTGCCGAACGTCCCCGGCAAGAGCATCAAGGGCGTGCTCGTCGAATACGGTCCCGGCGGCTACTCGCCTGGTCACACGCATCCGAAATCCGCCTTCATCTACGCGACCGTGCTGGAGGGGGCGATGCGCAGTCAGGTCAACGACGGACCGGTGACGACGTACAAGGCCGGACAGAGCTTCTCCGAGTTGCCCGGCGACCGCCACGGCGTCAGCGCCAATGCCAGCAAGACCAAGCCGTCCAAGCTGCTCGCGGTGTTCGTGGTCGACACCAACGAGACGGAGCTGGTGACCCCATTCGGGAACTGACGCTCCGCAGGCCTCGTCTCAGGCCCATTGTTTCCCGCCGTCGCGACCAGCGCGATTCCGGCGCGGCGAAGGTCTGCGGCCTAGCATCTTGCGGAAGGAGTGCTTCGGCTGGTTGGCCAGCCGTTCCCGTCGCTCTCGTCCGCAGATACCGCGACGCCGTGGGAGACAACGATCCTTCCGCCGCGCTCAGCGCTCGTTCAGGGCCGAGCGCAGCGGCGGGCTGCCCTCGCGCAGGCGGGCGAGCTGCCACTGCAGGACCCTGAGGTGCAGGCGCCAGGCGCTGGCCGCGACGCTCGAGCCGTCGTCCTGGCGCATGGCGGTGCGAATCGCGACGCATCGGCAGAGGAGGTCGGCCCGATCGGTCATGGTGTCGCCCTCGGCGTTCGCCCGATTACGATACGTCATGATGACCGAACTCGCCCGGCGACCCAAAGGCAGGCGCGGCGGGGGTGTGAAGCGGCTCACAGCTGGCCGGAACAATGCCCGCGGCCCGCGGGACGACGGCCGAAATCCGAAGGCGGAGGCGAACGCCGAGGAGGGTCGGCAGGCGGGACGCCGCGCCGTTGCGCAGGGAGGGGTACGGCGCCGACGGCGTTCTTTCAACGCCGTCAGCGCCACAACCCCTCTCCAGCTCTCCCCCGCAAGGGGGAGAGGGCCTGTCGCGCTTCTTGCGCAGGATTCAACGGCTCGATGCGCGGCTACTGACTCAGCCGCTTCGCGTCCTGAACGGCCTGCATGCAACCGGCCTCGTTGCCCTGCGCCTGCAGCGAGCGGGCCTTGTCCAAGGCCGCCATCATCTCAGGGGAGTGATAGCCGGAGCCCGAGGCCGCGTTCTGCGACTGTCCGGCGCTGGCGGCCGTCTGGCCGCCCCGCTGCTGCGACTGCGCGTCCTGCTTCGAGGTTGCGAGGGACTTGTCGCCGCCGCCGGGGGCGTTCGCGAGGGGCATCGTCGAGCCGTCCTTGGCGACGCCCTGCTGGCCGGGAGCGGGAGCGGGAGCGGTCGAGCCGGTTGCGCCCGGATTTTTCGTCGAGGTGGTCGATCCGGATTGCAGCGGCGCCAGCGTGCCGTCCTTGGCGACCCGTCCCGTCGCGCCCGTCCCGCCCGAACCGGCGACCGAACCCGAGGTCATCCCGGGAGAGAGAGTAGCAATCTCGTCGGAGCAGGCGGCGAATGCCTGTCCGCTCGTCAGCGCGAGAAAAGCGATGCCTGAAATAAGAGCCAGTGGGCGTTCCATGCCGAATGTCCTTCCTGCTTCACCCCCAAGGGATGAACTCGGCGTGCGCGCGGCCGTTCCCGCTGCCCGAGGAGGCTTAGCGCGCAAAGTCGCCTTTTCGGTCCTAACCGCCTGCGGGAGCGTCGATTTTTTGTAGTTCCCGCGTGCCTTGGACCCGGTCGGCGTAAAACCCTTGGCCTTTACGGTCGAGATGGAGGGACTGCGGATCGAAGAGGGAGGCGTCCCGGAGCCGGTCGAAATTCAGGATGCTGGGCTTTCGTCCGGCGAGGGCGATCGATCCCTGCGCCCGCAACTCCTGCAGCGTCCGCCTGACGCGGACCGTCGAGAGGCCGGTCGTCGCGCCGAGTCCGGCTTGCGGGAGCGGCCATTCGTAGCTCGTCTCGTCGACGAGACCGACGGCGCGCAGGCGCAGGAACAATTCGGCGCCAAGCCCAGCGCGCGCCGCGCGACATTGCGGCCGGGCTTCGCTCCCGTTCGGTCCGGCGTGCCGTGTCGGCGCCGCGTCGCCGCAACATCGATGCCGTGAATTTGATCCTCGCCGCCTCCGCCGGCCGCGGCGGCGGGCGGCGTGCGTGGTAAGGAGCTTTTCGCAGGCGGGTCTCGGCCCCGGGGAAGTAAACGCGCAGGGAGCGGATGATGAGCGGGATGATGAAATGTGCGTGGGCGGCCGGTTTGCTCTTGCTCGCGGCAGGGCCCGCGGCGGCGCAGACCGACTATTCCAAGGTCGAGATGAAGACGACCGATCTCGGGCACAAGACCTACATGATCGAGGGCGCGGGCGGGAACATCACCGCGGCGGTCGGCGATGACGGGATCATCCTCGTCGACGGGCAGTTCGCGCCGCTGCACGACAAGATCGTGGCGGCCGTCGCCGGACTCTCCAGGGCGCCGATTCGCTTTCTCGTCAACACGCATTACCACGGCGACCATACCGGCGGTAACGAAGGCTTCGCGAAGGACGGCGTCGTTGTCGCCGCGCACGAGAATGTCGGCAGGCGCCTCGGTGCCGGGACGGTCAACGGGCTCACCGGCGCCAAGACGCCGCCCGCGCCGCAGGGCGCCATCCCGACGAAGACCTACACGGATGCGACGACGCTTCAGGTCAAGGGGCGCGAGGCGCGCCTGGCGCATATCGCGAACGCCCACACGGACGGCGACACCTATGTCTATTTCGCCGACGCCGATGTGCTCTCGACGGGCGACATCGTGACCCTCGGCGCGCGCTATCCCAACATCGATTTCGCCAACGGCGGCAGCATCGACGGCATGATCGCCGGCGCGGACCTCTATCTCAAGCTCGCGGGCGAGACGACGAAGATCGTCCCGGGCCACGGGCCCCTGACCGACAAGGCGGGTGTCGCCGCCTATCGGCAGATGCTCGCCACCGCGCGGGAACGCGTCGCCAAGCTGATCGCCGACGGCAAGAGTCTCGACGATGCCGTCGCGGCAAAGCCTATCGCCGACATCGGCGCGAGGATCGGCGCGGACGAGCAGCAGAACGCGAATTTCGTGCGCCTCGTCTACCGCTCCCTGAAAGGCTAGGGGCGGCCGTGGCGCGGTACTGGATCGGCGTCGCCTCGCGCGACCATGTCATGCGCGGCGTCGCCGGCGGCTTCTGCCAGCTCGGCCACGGCAAGGCGGCGCCGGTGAAGCGGCTGAAGCCCGGCGACGGCATCGTCTATTATTCGCCGCGCGCCGAGTTCGGCGAGGGCGAGCCCGTGCAGGCCTTCACCGCGATCGGCGAGATCGCCGCGGGCGAGGCCTACACCGCCGACCAGGGCGGCGGCTTTCAACCCGTGCGCCGCGACGTCCTCTGGCATCGCGAGGCGCGCCATGCGCCGATCCGCCCGCTCCTCGACGCCCTCGACCTGACCCGCGGCAAGACCAACTGGGGCGTCCTCTTCCGGCGCGGCACGATCGAGATCTCCGCGGCCGATTTCGAGCGCATCGCCGACGCCATGGGCAGGCGCGCCTGAACGCTGCCGGAGCGTGTCTCGTCGAAGCCGGCGGGGGTGAGCCGCGCGAGGCAATGGGCGCGATGGCCTCTCCAGGGAGACGTTGCGCAGGCAAACGCCCGCGCTGATCTTGTCCTCCGCGCTGACTTATGGTGCTGCGCGCCCGGCTTCAGGAAGGAGGGCCCGAAGCCCCTCGACCAACCTGCTCAGGCACGTTTGGGGCGTGGTGCTGTCGGAGGCCTTTGTCGTGGGCCGGCATCGCTGCTGCGGCCTCAAGACGCGAGCAGATTGCGCTCGACGTTGACGAGGTGCGCACGCATCGCCTCCCGCGCCCGGTTGCGGTCGCGGTCTTGGATCGCGTCGACGATCGCCTCGTGCTCGCCGAAGCTGTGGTGTTCGGGGGCGGGGCGCTCCCGATTGGGCCGCAGCCGCCCCCAGGTCACTGCGCGGCGCACGGCGTTCAAGGTGTCGAGGAGGACAAGGAGCAGATAGTTCTGGGCCGCCTCGCCGATTGCCCGGTGGAGCCGACCGTCCCAGGACTCGTATTGCCGCCAGGTGGCCGCGGCGCGGCTCTTTTGCAGGCAAAGGCGCATTTCCGCGATGTGATCCGGCGTAGCGTTGAGGGCGGCAAGAGCGGTGATCTCCGGCTCGATCAGCACGCGCGTGCGCATGACCTCGCCGGGATTGGTCTTGCGGGCGATCGCGGCGACATCGCCGACCCCGCTGAGGGGCCGGGTTCCAAGGAACGTGCCTTTGCCGACGTGTCGCCAGATCTGGCCTTCCGCCTCGAGCACGGCGAGCGCCTTCCGCACGGCCGGCCGCGTCAGGCCAAGCGTCTCGACGAGCTGTCGCTCGGGCGGGAGGCGTGTTTCCACGCTGAGATCCCTGTTCGCCACTATCGCGCGAAGCTGGGCCAGGGCAGTGTCGGCGGCATTGTCAGGCACGAACCATCTCGCAACCAATCCCGGCATTGGTGTGCCACAAGGACCGATTTCGCTCAAGCGGGCCATGCGAAATATTGACAGACGTGTGCCCCGGCGCGACACAATTGGTATCGATTGGTCAAAACCGCGCCGAGAACGCACAACGGGAGGAAGGCCATGTTCACATTGACACGACGCGCCGTCGTCGCGGGTACGTTCGCGACCCTCGTCGGCAACCTGCCTGCGCTGGCCCAGACCGCGCCGCTCCGGATCGCCTTCGGCGACATTCCATCCGTGGAATCGCTGCACTTTCTCATCGCCGTCGAGCGCACGAAGGAGAAAGGCGTTCCGGTCGAGATCGCGACCGTGAAGTCCGAGGACATCGCGGCGCAGGCGGTCCTCGGCGGCCAGGCCGACATCGGCGTCGGCACGCCCTATGCCATGCTGCAGAAGGTGCGGGCGCCGATGAAGCTTTTCTATCAGCTCAGCACGCTGCGCTTCTATCCAATCGTCAACACCGAGTTCTACAAGACCTGGAAAGACCTGGATGGCCAGGACGTGACCGTCAATTCGCGCGGATCCGGAACGGAGGCGGTCATGAAGCTCGCCGCCGACAGAAACGGGATCAAGTACAAGAGCATCAGCTACGTTCCCGGCTCGGAGGTGCGAGCCGGCGCGCTGCTGCAGGGCAACATCAAGGCGTCCATCCTCGATTCGACGAACCGCAAGATCGTCATGGAGCGCGCTCCCGGGAAGTTCGCCGTGCTTCCCATCGAGGGCGTGAGCGCGACGGACGACGCGCTGTTTGCGAGCCCCGAGTTTCTCGCGAAGAATGCGAAGGCCGTGGACACGCTCGTCGAAAGCATGCTGCAAACCATGCGCGAGATCAGCGCGCGGCCGGAAGCGGCGGCGGAGCTGCGCGCCAAATACAAGCTTCTGCCCGACCTGCCGAAGCAGCTCGAGGCCGATGTCGTGCCCTACTTCAAGGAAGCGGTCGAGGGGAAGAGCATCTCGGTCAGCGGGGGCAGCCCCGAAGCCGCGAAAATCGACATCAACTTCTTCAACCTGGCCGGCCAGATTACCGGCGACCCGGCCACCATCAAGGTCGAGGATTTCTGGGAGTTCGGCCCCCTCGATCGCGCCAAGGCCAAGCTCGGCCAGTAGCACCTGATGGCATCCCCATCCGAAGCCGGCGTGGCGGTCCCCGCCACGCTCGACCGCCGGAGCGCCGCCGGGCCCTCGGGCATGCTCGGGTGGCGCATCCTTTCAATCGTCCTCTTCTGCCTCGCGTGGGAGATCGCCGGGCGCGTTCCGATCAATCCCGCCTTCCCGCCGTTCAGCGATACCCTCGCCGCCTTCATCGGAATGGTCGCCGACGGTTCGCTCCCGATCGCCCTCATCTCGACCCTGCAGCCGCTCCTCATCGGCGTGCTCGTGTCGGCGACGCTCGGCATCGCGCTCGGCGTGGCGATGGGATTGAGGCCCGCCGTCGAATGGATCGGCGCGCCGGTCTTCATCGTGCTCCAGGCGGCGCCGGTCGCGGCGCTGATCCCGCTCGTCACGTTCGTGTACGGCATCGGCCTGACGGCGAAGACGCTGTCCGTCTGCCTCCTCGCGCTGCCGGTGATCGTCCTCAACTCCTACAAGGCCGTCCAGAACGTCAACCCGTCTCTCATCGCCATGTGCCGCTCCTTTCTCGGCACGCCGCGGCAACAAATCCTGAAGATCGTTCTGCCCGAGGCGGCGCCGCTCATCTTCGCCGGGCTGCGCCTCGGCGTCTCGGCAGGCTTCATCGGCGTCGTTCTCGCCGAGCTCCTGATTACGCCGACCGGCATCGGCGACCTCATCACCTACCATCGCTCGACGGCGAGCTATCCCGAGATGTACGCCGACATCGCCAGCATCGTCGTCTTCTCCGCCCTCACGCTCGCGGCCTTGCAAAAAATCGAGATCCGGCTCTTCCGGCCGGAGAAGCGGGAGCGCCGGTGATGTCCGTTCTCTCGGCGCAACTGGCCTCCCGGGACACCCGCGGCGCGCCCGCTGCCCCGCATCCCGTCGTTCGCGTTCGCGGCGTCAGCAAGGACTACGGCACGATCCAGGCCCTGCGGGACATCGACCTCGACTTTCCGACCGGAGCGCTCACGACGTTGCTGGGCCCGAGCGGGTGCGGAAAGACGACCTTGCTGAAGATCGTCGCGGGTCTGATCCGGGCGAACTCGGGAGAGGTCTCGGTGAACGGCAAAGTCGTCACCCGGCCCGGCCCGGAGCGCGCCTTCGTGTTCCAGGATTTCGCCCTGATGCCGTGGGCGAACGTCGAGCGGAACGTCGCCTTCGGACTCGAGTTGCGGGGCGCGCCGGCGCGCGAGCGCAGGGAGACGGCCCGCCATTACATCGCGCAGGTCGGGCTTGCCGGCTTCGAGGAGCGCTATCCGCACGAGCTCTCGGGCGGCATGCGCCAGCGGGTCGGGCTCGCCCGGGCGCTCGCAGTGGACGCCGACGTGCTTCTCCTCGACGAACCGTTCTCGGCCGTCGACGAGCAAACCCGCCGCAAGTTTCAGGAGGATCTGCTCCGGCTGCGGGAGCGCGAGCGCAAGACCTTCATTTTCGTGACGCACAGCATCGAGGAGGCGGTCTACCTCTCGGACCAGATCGCGATGCTCTCCCGTCGTCCGGGCCGCGTGTTCCGGATCATCGAACCAAAGGTGGATCGTGCCGCCGGCCCCGACGAGATCCGGCGCGACCCGCGCTACCTCGATACGGTCGAGGAAATCTGGCAAGTGCTGCGCGAATTCGTGGACTGAGGCCTGCCATGCAGATCCGCGGATACAAGATCCCGATGATGGCGTCGCTCCTGATCTGGGCGGTGCTATGGGAGATCGTCGGCCGGACGGGCCTCGTCTTCCTCCTGCCGCCGCTGACCGATGTGCTCGCCGCCATGACGGAACTCGCCGGCAAGGCTTCCTTCTGGACGGCGACGGCGAGCACCCTGCGGTCCTTTGCGATCGGGATGGCGTTGGCCATTGCCGTCGGCGTGCCGCTCGGCGTCCTGATGGGGCGTTCCGAAGCCGCCGATCGTCTGCTCGGCATGTGGGTCAACGTCTTCGTCAGCGCGCCGCTCTCGGCGCTCGTGCCGATCCTGATGATCCTGTTCGGCCTGGGCGAGACGACGGTCATGCTCGCCGTCTTTCTCTTCGCGGTGTGGATCATTGCTCTCGACGCGCGCGCCGGCGTCGGAGACATGCAGCGTTCGCTCGAGGAGATGGCGCTTTCCTACGGCGCGACGCCGGCGCAGCTCTATGGGAAGATCATCATCTGGGCAGCCCTGCCGGAAATTCTGGCGGGGATCCGCATCGGGTTCATCCGCGGCGTCAAGGGCGTCGTGATCGGCCAGCTCCTCGTCTCCGTGACGGGTTATGGCGAGATGTTCGAGCTTTTTTCCCGAAACTTCCTGATGGCCGAGTTTTGGGCGCTCACCCTCCTTCTCTTCGCCTTCGCCATGCTCGTTGCGGAGGGAGTCGAGTCGATCGAGAAACGCGTCGAGTACTATGCAGGAGTGAGACAGTGAACGCGATAACCGAGGTCAAATACGTCTTCCCGCCGGCAGCCATTCCGGCCTTGCGGGTCGCCGGCTCCGACAAGCTTTTTCCGGTCCGGCGCCTCTACTGCGTCGGCCGCAATTACGCCGAGCACGCCATCGAGATGGGACACGACCCGAACCGCGAGCCGCCGTTCTTCTTCCAGAAGAACCCCGATTCACTTCGCGCCAATGGAGAGTTTCCGTACCCGAGCGCAAGTTCCGATGTCCATTTCGAGATTGAGCTCGTGGTCGCGCTGCAATCGGGCGGCTCCGACATTCCCGTCGCAAAATCGACGGATTGCATTTTCGGCTATGCGGTCGGCCTCGACATGACCCGGCGCGACCTTCAGGGCGAGGCGAAGAAGCTCGGCCGCCCGTGGGAAGTGGGAAAGTCCTTCGAGGCGTCCGCTCCCTGCGGCCCGATCGTCCCGGCGAGCCGGAGCGGCCATCCGACGAAGGGGACCGTATGGCTCGACGTCAACGGCAAACGCCGCCAGACGGGCGACCTCTCGCAACTCATCTGGAAGATTCCGGAAACGATCGCCTACCTCTCCGGCCTGTTCACCCTGGCCGCCGGCGATCTCATCATGACCGGCACGCCTGCGGGCGTCGGCGCGATCGTGCGCGGCGACGTGATGACAGGCGGCGTCGAGGGCATCGACGAAATCGAGGTAAAGGTCGTGTGACGGTCTTGCCCACTGTTCTGAACCCTCGTTTGGAGGATGTGACGATGAAGGCTAGAGGAATCCTCGCACTGCCCGCCCTTCGGTGTCTCGCACGGTCAGCCGCGATCGCTGCCTGCGTGGCACTGGCAACCGGCGTTGCCGTCGGGCAGGAAATCAAGCCCGGCGGCACGATGATCGTGGCGCTCCCGGGCGATCCCGAGGTGTTCAACTCGGGTATCTCGACAGACATCTCTTCGAGCAATATTTCCGGCCAGATTTTTAACACCATCATCCAGCTCGACGGCGACGGCAACGTCCAGCCTGCGCTCGCCAAGACCTGGGAGGTGTCGCCGGACGGACTGACCTACACCTTCCATTTCTTCGAGGGCGTCAAATGGCACGACGGCGTCCCCTTCACCGCAAACGACGTCGCCTGGAGTTTGTGGAACGTCAACAGGAAGTACAACGGCCCCGCCGGCGGCCTGCTCACCGCCGTCGACTCGATCGCCGCCACAGACGACCTCACGGCCGTCTTCAAGCTGAAGTATCCCTATCCGCCGCTGCTCAAGGGCCTCGCCTATTTCAACAGCTCGACCATTCTGCCGAAGCACATCTATGACAACGGCACCGACCCGCGGCAGCATCCGAACAACTACAAGCCGATCGGCACCGGGCCGTTCAAATTCGTCGAGTATGTCAAGGGCAGCCACGTCAGTCTCGAGAAGAACCCCAACTACCACTTCAAGGGCCAGCCCTATCTCGACCGGTTGGTCTTCCAGATTGTGCCCAACCCGTCGGCTCGGGCGATTGCGCTCGAAAAGGGGGACATCGATCTCATCCCCTACTATAGCACCGTGCTTGGCGAGGTCGGCCGGCTCAAGCAGAACGAGAAAGTCGAGGTCGCCATTCAGCGTCGCACGATCGCCGGCGAGTATCTCGCGATCATCAATCTCCGGAATCCTCCCTTCAACAACAAGCTGGTGCGTCAAGCCCTCTACTTCGCGATGGATCGCGAGCAATTGCTCTCCAAGGCAGGCTTCGGCTTCGGCAAGGTCTCGGCCGGGCCGATCTCGTCCGAGCAAGTGGAATTCTATACCGAAGGCAAGGCCTACCGGCACGATCCGGCGATGGCCGAAAAGCTCCTCGACGAGGCCGGCTATCCAAGGAAGGCGGACGGCAAGCGCTTCAGCATGCGCTTGAATTTCGACCAGAAGGAAGGCCCGATGAACGACGTCGCCCAGCTCCTTCGCGTGTACTTCGCGAAGATCGGCGTCGATGTCAGGATCATGCCGATGGATACCGGTGCCTGGGTCGACACGAACTTCAAGAAGTGGGATTTCGATGTCACCATGGGGAGCTTTGCCACCGGGCCCGATCCGGCCATCGGCACCGAGGTTCGCTATGCCTGCCGCTTCATCGTGCAGCAGACGGGCCGCAATTCTTCCGGCTACTGCAACGAGGACGTCGACAAGCTCTTCGAGGCCGCCGGCAAGGAGCTCGACGAGAAGAAACGCGCGGAGTCCTACCGCAAGATCCAGGAGCTGATGTCGGAGGACGCCGTGAACTGGTGGCTGTGGGATCGCTACTATCCGATCGCCTTCAACAAGAAGCTGAAGGGCTTGCCGCAGGATCCGACTGCCTACGGCGCCTTCGACCGCGTCGGCTGGACGAAGTAGGGAGGTCGCCATCACCTGGTCGATCATCGCCAGGGACCCGGCGACCGGCGCCCTCGGTGCCGCCCTCGCGACGCGGTCCCTGGCGGCTGGCGGGTTGTGCCTGTACGGCGATGGCCGGGTCGGCGCGCTCGCCACGCAAGCCCGGTTCAATCCCCTTTACGGCGAGGATGGACTGAAGCTTCTGGCAGCCGGCGCATCGGCCGCCGATGCGGTTTCGGCGTTGATTGACGCCGATGGCGGCCGGGCGAGGCGCCAGCTTCACGCCATCGACACGTCCAGCCGCCTCGGTCAGCATACGGGCGCGGGCTGCGGGCCTTGGGCGGGTCACGTCCATGGGGATGGGGTCTCCGTGGCCGGCAACCTGCTGGCCGGGGCGGCGGTCGTGCGCGAAACGCTCGAGGCCTATCGGACCGCCTCCCATCTCCCCTTCGCCGATCGCTTGATCACGGCGCTCGACAGGGGCGACGCGGCCGGCGGCGACAGGCGCGGCCGACAGTCCGCAGCCATCAAGCTGTGGTTGACGGAAAGCTACGCCATTCTCGATCTCAGGGTGGACGATCACCCCGCGCCGCTCGCGGAATTGAGGCGCCTCTATCTCCTCGCCGGGGAACGATATCTCCCGACCGTCGTGACGCTCGCAACGCGTCAGAACCCTGCGGGTATTTTCGAGGACGTCGAGCGCGACCGCGCGATGGCCGCGTCTGCGCTCAGATTCTGAACCGCGGGTTCAACGCATCGTTCAGCCCGTCGCCCACGAGGTTGAGGCCAAGGGTGGTCAGGAAGACCGCCATTCCAGGGAACGCCGCCATCCACCAGGCCCGCGTGAAGAATTCCTGCGCGTTGTGCAGAAGCACGCCCCAGCTCATCACCGATGGGTCGCCGAGGCCGAGAAAGCTCAGGCTCGTTTCAAGCAGGATCGCGCCCGAGATCTGCAGCGTGGCATTGATGATTACGGGAGGGATGGCGTTGGGCAGGAGCTCGCGAATGATCAGGTCGAAATTCGACATGCCCAGCGCCCGCGCCGCTTCGACGAACTCGCTGCTCTTCAGCGACAGAATCTCGGCCCGGATCATGCGGGCTGTGGCGGGCCAGGTCAAAAGCCCGATCACCAGGATGATGATGACGATGCTCGAGCCGAACAATGCGACGATCACGATTGCCAGGAAGAATTGCGGCAGGATCTGGAACATCTCGGTGAAGCGCATCAGCGCCTGATCGACATGGCCGCCGAAGAATCCGGCGAGCGACCCCACGAGCACCCCCGTCAGGGTCGACGTGGCGACGGCAACGAAGCCGACGATGAGCGAAGTTCGCGCGCCCCGGATGGTGTTGGAATAGATGTCGTTGCCGATCGAATCCGTTCCGAAATAGTGCGCCGCGCCGGGGGCCACGAAGGAATCGCCGAGGTCGAGGAGGCCATAGGGCGTCAGCGCCGGGCCGATCGTTGCGATCAGAACGAACAGCCCGGTCAGCGCAAGTCCCACCGCGGAGGAACGCTTGCGGGTCAGCCGGCGCAGGAAGCGGCGCGCCCGCGTGGGGCGGCGCGCGACCTCGGGCTGCGCCCTACTGGTAGCGGATGCGCGGATCGAGAACGGCATAGACGATGTCCGTTAGCAGATTGCCGATGATCACGAGCCCCGAAATGAAGATGAACATGCCCATCAGCAGCGGATAGTCCCGGCCCGAGACGGCGTCGAATGTCAGGCGGCCGAGTCCGGGCCAGGCGAAAACGGTCTCGGTCAGGACCGCTCCGGCGATCAGGCCGGGAAACTCCATGCCGATCACGGTGACCACGGGCAGCAACGCGTTGGGAAGCGCATGCTTGAGCAGCACGACGCGCTCGCTGAGACCCTTGGCGCGCGCCACCTTGATGTATTCCTGGCCGATGACCTGGAGCATGCTGCCGCGCGTCAGCCGGATAATCAGCGCCAGGCTCAAAAGGGCCAGCGTGATCACCGGCAGCACCATATGGTAGGCGACGTCGAGCACGACCGCGAACCCGCGGTGGCCGGCCCGCAGGTCGTACATTCCCTGGATCGGGAACAGGTCCAGGTGATAGCCGAAGACAAGGATCATCATCTGCCCGAGCCAGAAGGCGGGAATGGCGAAGCTCGCCAGCGACAGCACCGTCACGGTGTTGTCGAAGACCGAGTTCGGCCGCCGCACGGAGAGCACGCCGAGACCGATTCCAAACACGATGGCCACAATGTATTGCGTGATCATCAGAAGGAACGTCGCCGGGAACCGTTCGAGGATGAGTCCGAACACCGGTGCGCGCGAGGCGTAGGAATAGCCGAGATCTCCGGTCGCCACGTCCCGCACGTAACGAATGTATTGCACGTAAATCGGCTGGTCGAGGCCGAGGTCCTTGCGCATCTGCTCGATGAACTCGGGGCTCGCCCCCGTTTCGCCGAGCATGAAGTCGACGGGGTCGCCCGGCGCCAGCCGGACCAGTACGAAGATCACGGTGACGGCGATCAGGAACAGCGGAATCGCGTAGACCAGGCGCCTGAGAATGAAGCGTCCGAGCTGCATGGCGGCCGTCACGTCGCCTGCAACGCGGCGCCGACGTTGAGCGGAAAGTGGCAGGCCACCTTGCTGCCCGAGGTCACCTCGACAAGATCGGGCTCGTCCGTCTCGCACCTCTTTTGCCGATACACGCATCGCGGATGGAACTTGCAACCCGAGGGCGGATTTGCGAGCGATGAAACCTCGCCTCGCACTACGGCGCGCCGGACGCGGCCGGCCGGACGTCCCCGCGGAACGGCCGCGAGAAGCATCTGGGCGTAGGGGTGCTTCGGTGCGCTGTAGAGTTCGGCCGCATCGGAAAGCTCGGCGATCCGTCCCATGTACATGACCGCGACACGGTTGCAGATATGCCGCACGACGGCGAGGTCGTGGGAAATGAACAGGTAGGTCAGGTTCAGCTTCGCCTGGAGTCCGACGAGAAGGTTGAGGATCTGCGCCCGAATCGAAACGTCGAGGGCAGACACCGGTTCGTCGGCAACGATGAACTGCGGTTCGAGCGCGATGGCACGGGCGATGCTGATGCGCTGCTTCTGGCCGCCGCTGAACTCGTGCGGGTAGCGATCCAAGTGATCGGGCAGAAGGCCGACGAGGTCGGCCAGTCCGGCCACGCGAGCTTGTCGTTCCGCTCGGTCGTAGAGACCGTGCACGCGGAAAGCCTCGGCGATGATCGAACGCACCGTCTTGCGCGGATTGAGCGAGGAATGGGGATCCTGGAAGATGACCTGCATATCGCGGCGCACCTCGCGCATCTCGGCCTGGCTGAGATGCGTCAGTTCGCGCCCATCGAAGGCGATGCGACCCGCCGTCGGCTCGGTCAGCCGCAGGATGCAGCGGCCCAGCGTGGTCTTGCCCGATCCCGATTCCCCGACGAGTCCCACCGTTTCGCCGCGCCCTATGCCGAGATCGACCCGGTCGACGGCCTTCAGCACCGCACCGGGGCGGCCGAAGAAGCCGCTATCGATCGGATAGTGCTTGGAAACGCTCTCGACGGAGACGAGCGGCCTATCCGGCATGCAGCCAGCACCTCACGCGATGGCCGGGCCTGGCTTCGGCCAAAACCGGCGCTTCCTTTTCGCAACGGTCGAAGCGCTTCGTGCAGCGTGTCTGGAAGCTGCACCCCTGCGGCAGATTGGAGAGGCTCGGCACCACCCCCGGAATGGCCGGCAGCCGCCTGTCAGCCGCCGGCTGTTCGAGGCTCGGGATGGAAGCCATCAGGCCGAGCGTATAGGGATGCAGCGGTTCGGCGAACAGATCGTCCACCGCCGCCTCCTCGAAGATCTCGCCGGCATACATGACCGCGACTCGGTCGGCCATTTCGGCCACCACACCAAAATCGTGGGTAATCAGAATGATCGATGTATTGAAGTCGCGCTGGAGGACTTCGATCATCTCGAGGATCTGCGCCTGGATGGTCACGTCGAGGGCGGTCGTTGGTTCATCGGCGATGATGAGGGCCGGTCGACACGCCAGCGCGATCGCAATCATCACGCGCTGCCGCATGCCCCCGGAGAGTTGATGCGGATACTGCTTCAGCCGCTTCTCGGCATCCGAGATGGACACGCGGTTCAGAAGGCTCGCCGCCTCCGATAGGGCTTCGGCTCGACTCATGCCGCGATGGAGGCGCAGCGATTCCGCGATCTGCTCGCCGATCTGGATGACCGGGTTGAGCGACGTCATGGGCTCCTGGAAGATCATGGCGATGCGGTTGCCGCGGACCTGGCGCATCGCCGCCTCGGACGCCTGAGCGAGATCGAGGTCTTCGAACAGGATGCGGCCGGAAACGATGCGCCCCAAGGGCTCGCCGATGAGGCGCATGATGGACTGCGCGGTAACGCTCTTGCCGCAGCCCGATTCCCCGACCAGCCCGAGGATCTTGCCGCGCGCGACATCAAGATCGATGCCGCGCAAGGGCTGAATCTCGCCCTGGTCAACTGAGAGCGACACGCGCAGGTTCTCAATTCTCAGGATGGGGTCGTGCACCCGTCGCTCCTGCCCCCTGTCCGAGGCCGTCAGGTGTCCTTCTTCGCGTGATCGACGCGCTTGGCGTCGCTGAGCTGCAAACGCCATCCGTCGGGATCGCGCAGCAGGCAGTTCTTGCGTCCCGTCGACGGCGAGGCGTGGACGCCCCGATTGAACGCGATGCCCTTGTCGGAGAGGTCCTTGTGCGTTGCCTCGACGTCTTCACAGCGGAAGGAAATGTGATTGAGGCCGGGATTTTCCTCCCCCGTCAACTGGTGGATCTCCAGGATGATGCCGCCCGGTCCGGGGATGAGCATCTCGGCCGATCCTCCGTGATGATCCGTCCAGTTCAGCAGCTCGAAGCCCATCTTCTCGTAGAAGGCGACGAATTCCCTCACGTCGCGGACGATGAGTTCGATGTGGTCAATTCCGACGATCATGCTTTTGCCCCGGTTGCGCCAATGCTATAATTGTCGACAATCGGCAACTGAGCGGTGCTTGTCAATGCGGCGCAGGGAAGTTCTGACATTCGATCTGCCAAAGAAGCGGTCGCTCTCCGACCTCGTCTTCGAGGAGATCGAACGGCTGATCCTCGACGGCGTCCTGAAGCCGGGCGAACCGGTGAACGAGAAGGCCTTCAGCGACCACAACGGCCTCTCGCGGGCGCCGATCAGGGAAGCCTGCCGCAAGCTAGAACAGGCGGGCCTGGTCGAGATCGTCGTCAACCGGGGCGTATTCGTGAAGCGCATCTCGCGGCGCACGGCCGCTGAACTGTGCGACATCCGCCTGGTGCTCGCGACCCACGCTGCCCGCCTCGCCGCCGAGCGCATCAACGAAGGACAGCTCAAGGTCTGGAGCCGACTCGCGGGCGAAATCGAGAAGGCCGCAACCGCTCATGATCTGCCCGCCTATTACCGGCTCAATCAGCAATTCCACCTGGCGATGATCGAGTTCACCGGCAACGAACGGCTCCTGCAACTTTATCTCGCCATCACGAACGAACTCAACCTGTTTCGCTGGCGCGCGCTGGTCAGCGCTCCCAATCTCGAGGAGGCGCTTCCCGCGCACCGCCGGCTCGTCGACGCGGCCCGAAAGCGCGATGCCGATCGGCTGAGCGCGGAGGTGCGAGATCACCTGATGGCGACGAACCGGCGGCTGCTCGAGGCAGGTCTGGTTCATGAGAAGGAGCCGGTCTGACCCGTCTGCGATTCCGGGGGACCAGCCCACTAAGCCGGGCAGGGAAGGGGATTTCAGACGTTCCTTTGCGCCGGCCTGCGAGACTTCACCGGGGGCTGTCGACTTCGAGCGCTCGGCCCGGCTCGGAAAAAACAGGCAACTTCCGGAAAGAGCCTTGGAAGGTCCGCCCTGCTATATTTCTCGCGTTCACGGGGGATGGGTGTCCGGGGCGTCCGAACGCCCGCCCGGAATCTCGGAAGGTTCATTTCATGAGCAGCTCTCGTCCTCTCCGCGCCAGCACGGTCATCGGCCTCGCCGCCGTCCTTGCGGCCTCCGCATTCGCGGCCGCGGCCCAGGACGGCCATGTTCACAGACGGCCGGACGCGCCGGCGGGCAGGGGCGAGACGCATGTGGCCCTCGGCCGAGGCGAGCCTAGCCTGGCCGAGGTCCGCCAGGCGACCGAGCGCTTCAGGGATGTCAAGGTGGCGCTGGCCGAGGGTTACATCCGCGACCCCGCCGACCACTGCGAGACAGCCGAGATGATGGGCAGGCCGGCTGCGATGGGCGCCATGGGAATCCACTTCTTCCGCCCGGACCTCTTGGGCATCACCGCCCCGCCCAACCCGCGCGTCGATGGCAGCGGAACCCACACCGACTTCCTGAGGCCCGCGATCCTCATCTATGAGCCCCAGTCGGACGGATCGCTCGAACTCGTTGCGGTCGAAAACCTTGTCTTCCGCAAGGCCTGGCACGCCAGCAGCAGCGCGCTCCCGACATTCCACGGCGTGGCCTACGACACGATGGTCGATGATCCCGCCACGGCCGTCGACGAGGCTCACATGTTCGAGCCGCATTACGATCGGCACGTCTGGATCTATCGCGCAAATCCCAACGGCGTTTTCGCGACCTTCAATCCGAGCGTCACCTGCCAACATCACCGCGGGGGCAGCCACCAGCACGCCGATCGCTGACGAGGGCGCGCGCACCGGCGATCCCAGGCTGCGCCGCGGCTGCCGGCTCGAACCGCGCCGTCAAGCTATTCCGGTACGCCTGCCTTCGCGAGCCCTTCGACGAACACATCGCGATGGGCGAACTTCGCCAAGTGTTCGCGGACCCAGCTCAGACGTAGGGAAGGGCCGATCCGGTTTCGAGCCCTGAGGAGCTCGCGGGCTTCATCGAGCAACTGCAGGTGACCGCAGCAGCTGATCAGCGTGTTGAAGTGTCCCGAATAGTCGGGAAATTCGTCGACGGCGGCGCGCAGGAACGGAAGCGCCTCCTCGAAGCGTCGGGCGCTCAGCAATGCGAGCCCGTGGACGGTGGTATAGAGACCCGACAAACTGTCAACGGGACTCATCCGCAGGGCCCATTCGGTTTCAGCGATGGCCTCTTCGAACCAGCCGGCCCGCAGGAGCGCCCAGCCCAATGCGGTATGACCGAGCGCGAAGCTCGGATTGAGGGACAGGGCCTTCCCGAGTTCACCGAGCGCTCTCTCGTGCTGGCCGGCAGTACTGAGCGTCAGCCCGGAGACCATCCGGGCCCAGGGATCCGCCGCATCGAGGGAAAGGGCCTCCTGGGCGCGCGCGCCCGCCTGACGGTACCCCTCCGTCAAATCCGGGAACCAGAGGCACAACGTCGCCCACCAGACCGCCCAGCCCAGGAGGGCATGGGCGCGGGCATAATGGGGTTCGATGTCGATGGCCCTCCGGAGGAGCACCTGGGCTTCGTCGTTGGTGGCTCGCTCAACTCGTCCGAGAAGGGTTATGGCCCGGGCCACCAAGCCCCAAGCATCGATGCTGTCGGGCGGACGGGTCGACGCCTTGTAACCCTCCTCGGCATAAAGGTGAGGTTCCACGGCCGCCACAACTCGCTCAGTGATGTCATCCTGGACCGCGAAGATGTCCTGCAGATCGCGGTCGTATTTTTCGGCCCAGATTTGCTTGCCGGTCTCCGCATCGACGAGCTGGGCGCTCACGCGCAGTCGTCGACCCGCGGCGCGCACGCTGCCGTGGAGAACGTAGCGAACGCCGAGCTCGTGCGCGACCTGGCGGACATCCACCGCCCGCGCCTTGTAGATGAAGGTCGAGTTGCGAGCGATTACGAAAAGCCAGCGCAGGCGCGCCAAGGCGGTGATGATGTCATCGGTAAGCCCGTCTGCGATGAACTCCTGGTCGGGATCCCCCGCCCTGTTGCTGAAGGGGAGCACCGCAATCGAGGGCTGAGCGACCGGCTTCAAAGCGAAGGGCCGGCCAATGTCCCGCGGTCGTTCTCCGGGCGAGCCCGCGGGCGGGGAGCGCAGGACAAGCTTGGTGTGGCTCTCGACGATCGCCAAGGTCCGATCCGAGAAAAGGCCGGTCAGCAGCTTGTCGACCGTGGATTTGCCGAGCTTCGTCTTGAATGCGAATTGCCCCCGGGAGATGCGCTCTCGCGCGAGGTAATCCTTGAGAGTGGCCGCGATGCGCTTCCTGTCGTCCGCGGGGCTGCGGCTTGTCGCTCCCGCGACCGGCTTGGCTGGCGGGGCTGGATCGAGCACCATTTCATAGGCGCGTATCGGCCGCGCGATGTTCTTCAGATTTTTCTCGCCGAGGTAGACGAACGAGGTGTCGAGCTTGCCCGCGAGATGGTCGTACGTCGTGCCGGAAATCAACACGCCACCCGGCGGGCAAAGCTGCTCCAGGCGGGAGGCTACGTTGACGCCGTCGCCCAGCAGATCTCCGTCCTCGGCGATCACGTCTCCCAGATTGATCCCTATGCGCAGGACGATCCGACGCTCGGAAGGTGCCCCCTTCTGCTCCCGAGCGAGCGTCCTTTGCAGTTTCGCCGCACTGCTGACCGCGTCGACGACCGAACTGAATTCCACGATGAAGCCGTCGCCAAGGAGTTTAACCAGCCGGCCGCAATTTTCGTTGACGAGAGGTTCAAGCAGATCAATCCGCAAGTGCCTGATGGCGGCCAATGTCCACTGCTCATCCCGTTCGACGAGGCGCGAGTAGCCGATCACATCTGCCACGAGAATCGCAGAGAGGCGCCGCTCCGCTTTCGGCAAAGTCATAACGAGACCTCTCCGCGCCGACTGCCGCGGCGAGCATAGCGTATCGAGTCGGGCGCGACGAGGCGGTCCGAGCCGGTCGAGGGGCGGTGTTCCGCGGGGCAAAAGCGCATCCTCGCCGCTCGCGGCACCCCTCGCAGCGGGGCAAGGCCGATTGACGCCTATCGACGAAAGTGGGAAGTGTACTGAATTCGGAATACTGAATTCAGATGTGGCCTGTGGACCCTCTCCGCCTCGTCCCCAACCTCATCGAACAGGTTCATGCCCGGATGGTCGATGCAATCGCCGCGGGTCTGCTTGCGCCGGGGGAGCGGCTCACCCAGGAGGTCATCGCGGAGCGGCTCAGCGTCTCTCGCCAACCGGTAAGCCACGCGCTTCAGTTGCTGAAACGGCAGGGGCTGGCGATCGAACACGGCCGGCGGGGACTCTTGGTCGCGCCCATCGAGCCCGGCCGTATGCGCGACCTGTACCAGTTGCGAGCGGCCATTGACGGGCTGGCATCCCGCCTTGCCGCCGAGCGCATCGCGCACAACGAGACGACAACCGGAACCGACACCCTGAGGGAGCGCCTTGCGGCCGCTCGCAGGATCACCTCCGCCGCACCCGTCCAGGCCTGGATCGAAGCAGACGTCGCCTTCCACCAGAGTGTGTACGCGCTGTCCGGGAATCTCGCGATCGCCGAAACGGTCGCGGCGCTTTGGCCCCATTTCAAGCGCTGCATGGGCACGGCGCTCTCGAATCCCGAGGTCCGCGCTGCGACCTGGGGCGAACACGCCGCCATCGCCGAGGCCATTCTGTCCGGCGCGCCGCAGGCGGCGGAAAGCGCCGCGAAGCACCACGCCGAAAAAGCAGGCGCCGCACTTTACAAGCGCCTGGAAGAGGACGCCGCGGCCGTCGACCAGGCTCAGCGACCTCTCCCCAAGCCCCTCCGATAGGCGGCGATCCGGTGCTTCAGTCCCGGTCGGCTTGCAGATCGAACCAGGTTGGCGAGATCGGTATCGCGCTGGTCCGTCGACGTCGCCCGGTGGAGGCGTTCGACGGTTTCCGGATCTCGATGAGCCGCCTCGCGGCCGATCGACGAGAGCAACACCGGCAGGTCTGCCTTCTCGCAGCGCTCCGTCGCGAGTCCGCGGGCGAGAGCCTCGTCCGCGTCAATGGACCTCCCGGCGACCAGCAGCGCGCGCGCTGCATCGCGGCCGATGCGTTGCGCAAGGCGCGCGGTGCCGAGAACGAGACCGATATCCCGGTCCGGGAAAGGAGAATGAGGAGCCCGTCAGGGCGATGCGCCGGTCGCACGCCACAAAGAGATCGGCGCCGGCTCCGAGGGTGCGGCCGTGGGCGATCGCGATCGTCACGACCGGGGCGGCATGAACTCGTTGCAGCAGGAGCTCGATCGCGACGAATCGCAACAGAAGGTCGCCGTCGCTCAGCGCCTCGAGATCGGAGAGGTCGGAGCCGGTGCAGAAGTTGTTTCCGGCGCCGGCGAAGACGATACAGCGCGCGCCGTCCGCAAGACATCCGGAGAAGGCAACGCCAAGGGCCTCGATGAGGGCGGGATCGAGGGCGTTGCCTTTGGCCGGTCGGTTGAGGGTGAGATAGCCTGCGGCGTCGTCCAGGCGCGTGAGGAGCGGAGCGTCCAGGGCATCAGCCATGGCCGGCCGACCCTCCGAGTGCGCGGGAGATCGACGCCGCCGCAGCGACCACGGCGGCGGCCCAAGGCTTGATCTGCCTCGGCTTGAATCGGGTGCCCGGACCCGAGATCCCGATTGCGCCGACGACTTGACCCGTCGCGTCCCACACCGGAGCGGCGATGCCGAATACGCCCTCGCGCCACTCGCCGCGATTGACGGCGTAGCCCTGGACGCGGATCGTCGCGAACTCGCGATCGAGACTTGCGACGTTCGCGAGGGTGGCCGGGGTGAACCGCTCGAGCGACGACGCCAAGACGCCGGCGCCTGACACAGTGTGGGCCAGCATGGCCTTTCCGGTCGCGACAGCCCACGCCGGCGCGCGGCCGCCGACACGCGTATAGGCCGCGATCGGCTGCCGGCTTTCGATCTTGTCGAGATAGAGGACCTCGTAGCCATCGAGCGCCGACAGATGCACGGCTTCGCCGGTGGAGTCGGCGAGGGCCGCCATCGCCTGCCGGGAAACCTTGACGAGATCCATCCGGGACCTCACGAGAACGCCGAGCTCCCAAATCTTCGATGTCAACTCGTAGTTGCTGTTGCCGTCGATGCGACGCACGTAGCCGCGGGAGGCGAGGGTCGTCAGCAGGCGATGCACGTTGCTCTTCGTCAGGCCGATTTCGCGCGACAGGCTGGTCACGCCCCGCGGCTCCTGGCTCACTGCGAGAACCTCGATGAGGTTCAGGCCCTTCACGAAGGTCTTGTCCATCGCTCCCCAACCGACGCCGGCGGCGCACCGGCATCCGAATTGGTCGGACGCCTTGACCGGCCCACGCCGGCGATGCTATCCATATCATAATACGATACTGCGTTCCAAATATCAATACGAAGGTGGCGGCTCCCCGGTACGTGGGCGGGGCCGAGGAGGAGCGGAATGCAGGGCGACCGGCTTCCCCTGTCCGGCATCAGTGTCATCGAGTTTTGCCAGGTGGCGGCTGGGCCATTCTGCGGCATGTTGCTTGCGGACATGGGCGCCGACGTGGTCAAGGTCGAGAACCCGGACGGCGGCGATGGCCTGCGGCAATGGCCCCCGCTCACGGCCGGCTTTAGCGAGAACTTCGCATCGCTCAACCGCAACAAGCGTTCGCTCGCGCTTGATCTCAAGTCCGATTCGGGCCGGGACGCTGCCCTGGACCTGTGCCGGCGCGCGGATGTGGTGATCGAGAACAACCGGCCAGGTGTCATGGCGCGGCTAGGCCTGGGCTATACGCACGTTCGGGCCGTAAACCCCGATGTCGTCTACGCCTCCATTTCGGGGTTCGGGCAAGCTGGCCCGCGCGCCGGGGACGGAGGTTTCGACGTGACGATCCAGGCGATCGCCGGGGTGATGAGCGTCACGGGAGAGCCCGGCGGAGGCCCCGTCAAGTGTGGTGTGCCGGTCAGCGACTTCTCGACCGGGTTGTACGCCGCATTCGCCGTCGTCGCCGCGCTGCGCCACGCCGCCGAGGGGCAGGGCAGGCACATCGACATTTCGCTGCTCGGGGCGACGCTCGGCATCGCGGCCCTGCAAACGTCCGAGTATTTCGGCACGGGCCAGCCGCCCCGCAAGCTCGGTGCCGCCCATCCGCGCAACGCGCCTTACGAGGCGTTTCGAGCCGAGGACGACTGGTTTGTCATGGCGGCCGGCAACGATCGGCTCTGGCAAGCCGTCTGTCGCATTGTCGAGCGGCCCGATCTTGTCGATGATCCACGTTTTCGGACGAACGGGGACCGCGCGTCTCGGCAGACGGAGCTCCGCGTGCTCCTGGAAGAGGTATTCGCGACGCGGTCTGCTCTGCACTGGCTCGAGGCGTTCCGTGCCGCGGGCGTGCCCTGCGGCCCGATCAACACATACGCCGCGGCGCTCGCCGATCCACAGGTCGAGGCGATGGGCTTCGTGCAGGACATCAGGCTGCCGGGCGGGTCGATGACGAAGACCTTCGGCTGTCCCGTGCGCCTCGACGGACAGACCCTGCCGATCCGCCGCAATCCTCCGGCGCTCGGTGAGCACAACGACGAGATCCTGCACCCCCTGGAACGCGCGACAGCGAAACGCGAGGAGGAAGCGACATGAGCGGCATCGCCCTTTTCCGCGATTTCGTCCGCAATCTCACGGACCTCGCCGATGCCGATCCGAGCGAGGCCGAGATGTTGGCGGCGGCGCGCCCCCTGATGGCGGACCTCATCGCACGCGACACCTGGTTGCCCGACGTCTTCGCCGAGCCGGATCCCGCTCGCTATCGACAATACTTGCTCTACTGTGACCTCAAGGAACGATTCTCGATCGTCAGTTTCGCCTGGGGCCCGGGACAGGAGACGCCGATCCACGATCACACCGTCTGGGGGCTCCTTGGGGTGCTCAGGGGCTCGGAAGTGTCGCAGCGCTACGTGCAAGGCGACGGCGCGATGCACCCGATCGGGCAACGCGAGACTCTCGAGAGCGGCGCAACGGACATGGTTTCGCCGACGATCGGCGACATCCATCGCGTGCGCAACGGCAGCGCCGCCCGCGCCTCCGTCTCGATCCACCTCTACGGCGGCAACATCGGCGCCATCGACCGGCATGCCTATGCGCAGGACGGCAGGACACGTTCTTTCAGGAGCGGCTATTCTCTTGAGACCGTGCCGAATCTCTGGGCCGGCTGACCGGCTCTGCCCGCGTCGCTGGAGAACGGACGCCCGGGGCAGAGCGAAACAGTTCATGGGGAGGAAATGAAGATGACCACGTCACGCCGCCGCTTTATTCAAGGCGCCTCGGCCGCCTCGGTTGCGATGCTCGCGGCCCCGGCCGTGCGAGGGCAAGGGCAGCGATCCCTGCTGTTCTGGCATTTCTACACGCAGCCTGCGCGCGCCAACTACATGCGCAAGATGGCCGACCAGTATGAGGCCGCCAATCCGGGCCTCAAGATCACCATCGAGTTGATGCCGAACCCGACGGTTACGAGCCGGCTCGCCGCGGCCAAGGCGGGCGGGGCCATGCCCGACCTTCTCATCCACAACGCCGACACGGCGATTCCGCTCTTCGCCGCCGGCGACCTGTTGCCGGTCGACGATGTGGTGAAGGAACTCGGCGGTCCGGATTACTTCGCCTTCGACCTGTTGAAGCGCATGTCGCAGTACCAGGATCACTATCTCAACCTGCCCCACTACACCGGCGCCCGCGTCCTGATCTATCGCAAGGACCGGCTGGCCGCCGCCGGTCTGAAGCCGCCGGTGACCTGGGACGACGCCCTGAAGGCGGCGGTCGGGACGACGCAGGCGCCTGATTACTATGGCTGGATCTTTCAGCTCAGCCGCTCCGACAACGGCGGTTGCTCCGTGCTCTATCCGCTGACGCGGACCGCCGGCGGGAGCTGGATCACCGCCAAGGGCGACGTCACCTTCGACTCCGATCCGGTGCGCTCCGCGGTCGAGTTCATGGCCGAGGTGACGCGCAAGGCCGGAGGCCCCGGCGTCTTCAATTACAATGTCAACGAGCTTTTCAATCTCGTGAACAGCGGCAAGACGAGCATGGGGATCGACGTGTCGGCCCTCGTCGCGGTGGCCGCCAACGACGCCCCGCAGGTGGCCGAGCAACTCGATGCTGTTCTGGTTCCGCGCAAGACGCAGCCGGGAACGATCCTGCAGGGCGGCACGCTGATGGCGCTGAAGGGCAAGAACAACAACCCGGCCGACGCCAAGGGCTTCGCGCGCTTTCTGCTCCAGCCGGAGCGGCACATCGAGTTCCTGCACACGATTCCGTTGTTCATGCTGCCGACGACGAAGGCATCCGCAGGCGCTGCCTTCTACGCGCATCCGACGATCCAGCGGTTCCGCTCGGTCGCGGATGTCTCGATCGAGGCGCTGAACTCGGCGACGCTGTTCTGCTCCGACGACGGCATCAACCCCTTCGCGAGCCTCATCCTGAATTCACGCCTCATCGAGGAGATGCTGGCGCGCATCGTCCTCAACAACACGCCGGTGCCGGAAGCGGTCAAGGCCACGCACCAGCAGCTCGCCGACCTCACCGGCACGTTCAAGCGGCGTCTGCGGCTTTGAGCGCCGCGGGCCTGACGCGGGCGGCGGACGGCGCGTCGCGCCGTCCTTTGGGCGCGTCGCTCGCCGACGCCGTCGACAGGTACCTGCCGGTCCTGTTCCTTCTGCCCGGCTTTCTGTGCCTCGCGCTGGTGATCGTCTACCCGTTCGGGTTCAATCTCTGGGCCAGCGTCACCGATCTCAACCTGATGTATCCGGGCGCGGCCTTTCTCGGGTTCGAAAACTACGAGAAGACGATCACCGATCCGGCGCTGTGGGCGGCCGCCCGGCGCTCCCTCGTCTGGACCTTATGCTCGGTGTTCGGCCAGCTCTTCCTTGGGCTCGTCGGAGCGCTTGCCCTCGAACAGACGCGGCGCGGCCGGGCGCCGCTCCGGCTCATGCTGATCGTGCCCTGGGCCTTCCCGGCGATCGTGCTCGCCTTCAGCTGGCGCTTCATGCTCGATGCGATCTACGGCGTGACGAACCACATCCTGATGGTGCTCGGGTTCATCGCGGAGCCGGTGTCGTGGCTTACGACGCCGGAATACGCCATGCCGGCAATGATCCTCATCAACGTCTGGTTCGGCTTCCCGTTCATGATGGTCGCGATCGTCGCGGCGCTGACCATGATCCCGACGGAACTCTACGAAGCAGCAAAAATCGATGGCGCGAACTACTGGGACGAGCTGCGGCACATCACCCTGCCGCTGATCCTGCCCGTGCTCGGTTCCCTCGTCATTTTGCGGACCATCTTCGTTTTCAACAACTTCGATTTCATCTTCCTGACGACGGGCGGCGGCCCGATCGACGTGACCTCCACCTTGCCGGTCTACGCCTATCAGATCGGCTGGCAGCGCTACGACCTCGGCCGGATGGCGGCGATCTCCGTCGTCATGATGGCGATCCTCAGCGTCATGCTGGCCGTCTACATGTGGGGTCTGCGACGCCTCAGGGTGCAGCAATGATCCGGATCGTCTCCTATCTCATCCTCGTCGCGATGTGCGTCTTCGCCCTGTTCCCGCTTCTGTGGATGGTCGCGACATCGCTCAAGAGCTATGCCGACGTCTACGTCTTTCCGCCGCGCTACCTGCCGCACGGCATCGACCTCGGCTTCTACCGCCGGGTCATGGAGGAGACGCCCTTCTTCAGTTACATGCTGAACAGCGCGATCGTCGCCTGCTCCGCGACGGTGCTGAGCGTGATCTTCGGCGCCATGGCGGGCTGGTCGCTCGCCCGCGCCCGCTTCCGCGGCCGCGAGGCGATGCTGCGCGCGGTGCTCCTCGCCTACCTCCTGCCGCAGATCCTGATCGTCATCCCGTTCTTCGGGCTGCTCTCCTGGATCGGGCTCAACAACACCTATGCCGGCCTCATCCTCACCTACACCACGCTGACATTTCCATTCTCGACGTGGCTTTTGACGGACTACTTCCGCTCGATCCCGACGGAGATCGAGGACCAGGGCCGCATCGACGGCGCCAGGGAGTTTACGATCTTCCTCAAGCTGGTCATGCCGCTCGCGGCTCCCGGTCTAGCCGTCGCGGCGATCTTCGCATTCATCAATAGCTGGAACGAGTTCCTGTACGGCTTCATCATCCTCGGCTCCGGCGAGAAGCAGGTGCTCACCGTGGGCCTCTACAACTTCGTCGGCGGCGAGAACGCGCAGTGGGGGCCGATGATGGCCGC
Source organism: uncultured Alphaproteobacteria bacterium (assembly GCA_963754975.1). Taxonomy (GTDB): domain Bacteria; phylum Pseudomonadota; class Alphaproteobacteria; order Rhizobiales; family Beijerinckiaceae; genus Microvirga. The sequence goes on from CAVWII010000009.1 coordinate 353,195, forward strand.
CACCACTCTCACCATGATCCCGACGCTCGTCTTGTTTCTCGCGGTGCAGCGGCGCCTCGTCGGCGGCCTCACCGCAGGCGCCGTGAAGACCTGACAGGGAGACGATCGCGATGGCGAGAGTGGCGGGCAAGGTGGTTTTCCTCGCCGGCGGCGGCGCGGTCGGGCCCGGTTGGGGCATCGGCAAAGCATGTGCGGCGCTGTATGCCAGAGAGGGCGCCAGCGTGTTCGTCGTCGACCGCAACCCGGACGCGGCCGCCGAGACCGTCGCCGTCATCGCGGGCGAGGGCGGCATCGCCGCCGCCGGAATCGGCGACCTCACCGAGCCGGAGGCTGTCGCCCGCCTCGTCGCCGAATGCAATGAACGCTTCGGGCGGCTGGATATCCTTCACAACAACGTCGCGATCACCAAGGTCGGAGGCCCCGCGAAACTCTCCCTCGAAGATTGGGATCTCTCCTGGAAGGTCAACGTCACGAGCATGTTTCTGACCTGCAAGCACGCGCTCCCGCACATGGAGGCGCGGGGAACGGGTGCCATCGTCAACATCGCGTCCGTCGCCGCCTCGCGTTATCTCGGCGTGCCCTATACGGCCTACTACGCGACCAAGGCAGCGGTGGTGCAATTCACAAAGGTCGTCGCCGTCGAATATGCCGCTCGCGGCGTGCGCGCGAACGCGGTGTCGCCGTGCTTCGTCGCCGGGCCGAACTCCAACCAGTTCCTCGCCGACCATGGCAGACGATCCGGACATCGCCCGCTTCTCGGGTCGCCGGGCGGAGCAGGCGCCGATGGGTCGCGTCGGCACCGGGTTCGACGTTGCATACGCGGCGCTCTATCTCGCCTCCGACGAAGCGAACTACGTGACCGGCAGCGAGATCGTCGTCGACGGCGGCGTCTCCGCTGCCGCCGTGTTCCGGTAGTCCGGGCGATCAGAAGGGCCGCACGAAAGCCCAGTGATCCGGGCGCCGGCCCGGCACGACAGACCGGAAGGTCGTCAGCCGGTCCGCGACGAGCGAGCCGAGGTGGACCGTCCTGAGGTCCGCGCCGCCGAAAGCGACGCTCGTCAGCGCCCGCACCGTGCGCCCCGAATCGTCGTAGAAGTGCGCCCGGTCGATGCCTCCGACGGCCCGAGCTGCCTCGACAGCCGCCACGCGAGCGGGATCGCTATCCTCGAGGATCGTGCGTTGGCTGCCATCCGGCGCGACGCAGATCAGCCGGTTGCTGACGACACTGGCGACCCACAGGTGCCCTTCCGCGTCGAACTCGCAGCCGTCGGGGAACGTGCCTGCCGCAAACGTCGTCAGGACACTTCGATTGTGCAGATCGCCGCCTTCGCCGACGGCAAAGCGCGAGACCCGGCCTGCAGCCGTCTCGCAGACGACGAGGGAGCGCCCGTCCTCGGTCAGCCGGGACTCGTTGGCGAAGGCGAGGCCGTCCGCAACGATTCGGGCGGTCCCGTCGGCGATCAGGACGATGAAGCCGTCGGCGACGCGTCGGTTGTAGACGTCGTTTCGCGGTACGGTGCGGGTGCTGACCGAGACCCAGAGCCGTCCGTACCGGTCGCGATTGACGAAATTCGCCGCCGAGAGCGGCTCGCCGTCGACCTCCATGCAGAACGGCGCGACATCGTCGGCCACGTCGAGGCGCCAGAGACCGCCGCCCTCGCCGACATTGGCGACGAGCAGCGCCCCGTCCGGCATCAGGCACAGTCCATTGGGCACGAAATCGACGCCTGCCGGCGGCCTTCCAACCACCTTGCGAACTCCCGTCTGCCCGCATGTGCATCGCGACGGCCCCAAGATGCGAGGCGAATACGTCGCCATTCCCCGTGCAGATCACGCTCTCGGGCCGCGACAGGTCGCCACCGAAGGCGTCGAATGCGATTGCCATCAAGATCCTCGCGTCACGCTTGCGGTCGCGCCGTCCTCATCCCATGCGGCCGCGCCGTCGCCCACTTCGCACGTAGCGCGCCCTCACAACGATGCTTGCACATCGATCAGGCCGTCGGTCTCGTCGAGGCGGATCTGCGTGCCATACACCTCGCTCAGGCGGGCCATGTCGGCGGCGATCTCGCGCGCGGCCTCAAGCGTCGGCATCGTCGGAAGCCCGCGCTCGGCCGGACGCTCGCGCGTCAGATCGAGATCGAGGGGAAGGAGCTTCACGGCGATGCCGTCCGCGCCGATGTCGCAGACGGCGACGCAACTGCGCGAGAACCTGCGGTCGGCATAAAAGCCGATCTTCTCGCCTGCCTCGTTGGCGACCCGAGACATATGGAGATCGGACGGAAGGGCATCCGCTTCGAAGCCGTAGGCCTCGTACATTTCGGGGGTCATGACCTGGCCGCCCGCCTCGAATTCCATGAGCAGGCTGCCCAGCGAATAGAAGATCGGCCGGCCTTTGTACATTTCGATGCCTCGCAGCATGTGAGGACCGTGACCGATCACCGCGGTGGCACCGGCATCGATCGCTCGCCGCGAAAACTCCTCGACGAAGGACGCGACGCGCGGCGAGTACCAGTTGTCGTCGGTGCCCTCATGCGCATGAAGACTGACGAGAACATGATCCGAGCGATTTGCGGCATCGCGCACGTTGGCGATGATCTCGCGACAATCGCGCTCATCCAGGAAAGTCCGCACCTGGGCCGCGTTGCCGCGCTCGATCTGAAGCGACCCCTCGAAAACGGATCCGAACGCGAACTTGTCGGCGGGCGACGGCTTCATGACCTCGACGGCCGCAACCTCGCGCCGGCTTGCAGCCGTTCCGAGCAGTTCGTCGATGCGCTTCAGTTCGTCGAATTCCTTGGGCGGCAGGACGTAGGCCCGGCCCCAGCGCAGCGGGTTCAGCCCGGCGCGCGCCGGAACTCCCTTCCCCGCGGCGCTCGCGGTGAATTCTGCCGCCCTGGTTGAGCCGGCCGCGATCAGTCCGATCCGCCCCTTGGGCGTATCGAGGAAGCGGGCGGCCCGCGCTTCGTCGAGACTGCGGCCGATCCCGCCCGGGATCAGATTGCGCGCATGCGATTCTTCAATCGTGTCGATGACGCCCTGGCTGCCGAAGTCGCCTGTGTGATTGTTCGCAAATGAGAGAAGCTTGATGTTGAGCGCCGTGAACTCGTCCAATACCTCCGGACGGACGGCCGTGATGAAGCGGCGCGGCATCGGGGCCGTGCCGATCCGGGGACAACAGAACTCGGCGTTCGCGAAAACCGCGTCAGCGCTCTGGAAGAGCGCCACAAGAGGCTTCGGAAGCCGTTGAGCCAGATTTCGGCACGAGAACAGCGCGTCGCCGCAAGCAATGATCCGCACGTGTGATGTCCCTCCCAGGCCATAGCTGCAGAAATCGATCCCTCGGGCCGCCGGCGGCTTGATTTAAGACGAAGGAAGTCGAACTGGAACGCACCCCGTTACGCGATCGGAAGCACACGCATCATCCGGCGGCGGCCATCGATGCGGATGACGTCATCTGCTCGTAACAGTCGAGCGTGCGAGCCGAGTAAACCAGGGCGGCCCCGGCATTCAGTGCGATGGCGACGCCGAGAGCCTCGGCGATTTCCTCCCGGCTGACGCCATGCTTGATCGCGGCTTCGACGTGGCTGGCGATGCAGCCGTCGCATCGTGTCGTGACCGCGACGGCGAGCGAAATCAACTCCCGTGTGCGAGCGTCGAGGTGCCTTGCCTTCTCCCCCGAAGCGCTCAGCGCGGCATACGCCCTGATGGCGTCGGGAGCGAGTTGTCCGAGATCGCCCACGCGGCTCTTCACCTCGGAACGATAGCTTGTCCAGTTCAGCATCGTCCATGTCCTTTGCCTCAGACCGCCCGCCCATCGCGCCGGACGACATGGCATGCAAGAGCCGGCCGCCGCACAAGTGTTCCAAGATATGGAACGACGTATCGTATGTTGCCAACATTGGTACGGGTCCATCACTTTGTCCACCCCGCTCGGGCAGCTTTCGGGCGGGATGTTCGGGAGACGCGCACCTATTTTTTTGACGGCGCGTTTCGTCAGCGGTCTGCCGCGACTAGACCTCGGCACGCGGCTGGGACAGATTGAGCTTGTGGACGGCGCGTGTCGGGCACGGGCGTGGGGCACGAGCACGATACCGGGTAGAATCAACTAACATCTTCAACGAATTAGAGAAAAATGAGGGAGGACGTTCGTGAAGACGCACGTAGGTTTGACGCGCAGGCAGCTTCTCGCGGGTACGGCCGCAGGGAGCGCCGCGGCGGCGGCCGGCATCGGGCCGAAGATCGCCCTCGCGGCGCCGGCGGTGCTGCGCAAGGGCTCGAAGCTCACCTATTGGGGCGGCCTGATCTTCTCCGACAAGGCCAACAAGCTCCTCGTCGACACCATCAACCATGGGGCGCCGACAACGGCGTCACGACCGAAGTCGTGATGATCAACCAGAACGAGACCGTGCAGAAGGTCTCGGCGGCGGTCGCGTCGAACACCATGCCGGACGCCCTCGACCTCAGCCTCGATCTGCTGCTGCTCCTGTCGCGCCAGGGCGTCTTCCTGCCCCTCGACGACCTCTACAACAAGATCGGCGACGCGCAGGGCGGCTGGTTCGCGCCGGTCGCCACGCGCGACCGACACGAGCAAGGTCGCCGGCGGCCGCACCGGCATCCCGTTCGGCGTCATCGGCAACCTGCTGCTCCGCCGCAACGACCTGCTTGAAGCAGGCGGGCTTCACCGAAGCCGCCCACGACCTGGGAGGAGCTGGTCGACGCAGGCCGCGGCGGTCAACAAGCCGCCGCTCTTCGGGCTCGGCCTCGCGCTCTCGAACGTCGGCGACGGCAACGTCCAGATCTGCGGTGCTGCAGTCCTATGGCGGCCGCATCGCCGACGACACCGGCAAGAAGGTCGACGATCAAGTCCGAGGCGACGCGCGACCTATCTGCACTGGGTCAAGGACGCCTGGGACAAGAAGCTGTTCCCGCCGGGCAACACGACCTGGGACGGCGCCGGCGACAACCAGGCCTACCTCGTCGGGCCAGGCGGCCTTCATCGCCAACACCGGCTCGGTCGGCATCGCCGCCAAGACGGAGGATCCGGAGCTCTTCGAGGCCACCGCCTATCTCGCCGCTGCCCGGCGGCCCGAAGGGCATCGTCTCGCCGATCGACGCCGCAACTGCGCGCCATCCCGAAGGCGAGCCAGAACCCGGACGCCGCCAAGGCGCTGATCGAGCACCTCGCCGAGCCCGAGTTCATGAACGCCTACTTCAACGTCGCGATCTACGGCCCGGTGCTGCAGGACCAGGCGAAGTTCAAGGCCTTCGACGGCAACAACCCGATCCTCGCCGGCCTGCTCGACCTCGTCGCAGAACGGCACGGCGCCGGCCTATCCGGACGTCTACAACGCCGCCTATCGCCGACGTCTCGACCAACTTCATCATCCCGAAGATGGTGCAGCGCGTCGTCATCGACGGCTGGGACTTCGACAAGGCCATGGACGAGGCGCAGACGCAGACGCAGGCGATCTACGACAAGTACAAGTAGGCCGCTCGTCGCGGGTGGACGCCCGCAGGCGCCGGCGAGCAAGGCGATGAGCCGATGCTCGGTCAGCGACGCGAGCGCCGGCCCTGGCGGGTCGCTGCGCCGGCGCGCGCGCGATGCGGCCGCCGCGGCAGCGGCGCCAGGCCGTGCAGGCGGCTCTTCGCCTACGGGCTCGTCGCTGCCCGTCGTGCTGCTGCTCGTCGGCCTCGTCGCCTATCCGTTCCTCTACGCGATCTTCGTCTCGTTCACCGACCGGGTCGTCGGCAACGCCGGCGAGTGGATCGGCTTCGACAATTTCCGCTATCTCGCGCAGCTCGCCGGCTTTCATCGCGCGCGATCTGGAACACCATCGTCATCGTCGTCGTGTCGCGACGTGCTGAAGCTCGCTGATCGGGCTCGGCCTCGCGCTGCTCGTCAACCAGCACCTGCCGCGGCCGGGGCATCTTCCGCTCGCTCCTGATGCTGCCCTGGGCGATGCCGGCCTTCGTCGCGTTCCTGACCTGGCGCGTGCTCTACCAGCCGATCGGCGGCGGCATCAATCTGATCCTGACCGCAGACCGGCCTCTATCCCGAGGTCATCGACTGGCTCGGCCAGCGCTCGACCGCGATGCCGGCGGTGATCGTCGCCTCCGTCTGGCGCGGCTTCCCGTTCTGGTTCGTCTCGCATCCTCGCGGCGCTGCAGATCGGTCCCCGCCGAGCTCTACGAGGCGGCGCGGGTCGACGGCGCCAACGCCTGGCAGCGCTTCTGGGCCGTCACCTTGCCCGGCATCCGGCAGGTCGTGATCGTCACCGCCCTGCTCTCCTCGATCTGGACGGCCAACGGCTTCGAGAACGTCTGGCTGCTGACGCAGGGCGGCCCGTCCGACGCGACGATGGTGTTCCCGGTGCTCGCCTATTTCGGCATGCAGACGCAGCGCATCGGCGAGGCCGCCGCGGTCTCGGTCGCCATGCTGCCGGTGCTGGCGATCCTCGTCTTCGCCGCGACCGCCATGATGCAGCAGGACGACGAATGATGGCGGCGTCGCCGACGTCTCGCGCAGGCGGAGCCGGCCGCCGGCCGCCGGCGAGATCCGCTCGGCCGCATCGCTGACCTACGCCGCGCTGGTCGTCGCGGTGCTGCTCGTGCTGTTCCCGATCTACTGGATGGTCATCACCTCGCTCAAGCTGCCGCGCGAGATCTACCGCGCTGCCGTCGCTGTGGCCGCAGGTCTTCACGCTCAACAACTACCGCATCGCTGCTCGACGACAAGGGCTTCCTCGACCGCCATCCGCAACAGCTTCATCGTCGCCGCGACGCGTGACGCTGATCTCGGTGATCATCTCCTCGTTCGCCGCCTATTCGATGGTGCGCTTCCGCTACCGCTTCCGCGGCCTCATCGGCCGGCTGATCCTGTTCGCCTACCTGACGCCGACCTCGCTGCTGTTCATCCCGCTCTCGATCCTGATGGCGCAGCTGCAGCCTCGGCAATTCGCTGCTACGGGCTGATCCTCGTCTACCTGACCTTCTCGCTGCCGCTCAGCACCTGGCTGCTGCAGGGCTATTTCCGCGGCGTGCCGCGCGAACTCGAGGAGCAGGGCATGATCGACGGGCTCGAGCCGGCTCGGCGCGCTGCTTCCGCATCGTGCTGCCGCTCTCGGCGCCCGGGCCTCGCCGCGGTCGCGATCTTCACCTTCACCGGCGCGTGGAACGAGCTGCTGCTCGCGCTGGTCCTCATCACCTCGGAGATCGCAGCGCACGGCGCCGCTCGCGCTCAACTACCTGATCACCAGCGACGTCCTGCCCTGGGGCCCGCTGATGGCCGGCGCGGTGCTCTCCTCGCTGCCGCTGATGATCCTCTACTTCGTCGCCCAGCGCTTCATGGTGCAGGGCATGACCGCGGGCTCGGTCAAGGGATGACTCTCGAAGCGCAGACGGACAACGAGGATCGCAAGATGAGTCAAGACGGCATTCGCGTCGCAGTCGGCCAGTTCAACGAACTGACGGACGAGAAGCTGCGCTTCGCCGCGCAGATCGGCGTCAACGGGCGTGCAGATGAACAACGCCGACCCTGCCCGGCGAGACGCACTGGGAGGAAAAGGACCTGCGCGCGCTGGTCGAGCAAGGCCGAGGCGCACGGCCTCGACGTTCGAGGCGATCGAGAACGTGCCGATCGCACTTCTACGACAAGGCGATGCTCGGGCCTGCCGGGCCGCGACGAGCAGATCGAGAATTACCGCACGACGCTCCGCAACGTGGGCCGCGCCGGCGTCCCGATCCTCGGCTTCCACTTCATGCCGAACTCGGTCTGGCGCACGGAGCGCGTCGGCGCCCGGCCGCGGCGGCGCCGGCGCACGCAAGTTCGACATGGCGGTGGTCGAGGCGGCGGCCGGACGTCGCGGGCATGCGCCGCTTCGTCGCCGACCGACGCTCGGCCATCGATCGGCGATGCCGTGCGCAGCGAGAGCGACGGCGGTCGTCACCGAAGAGCAGATGTGGGACAACTACGACTACTTCATCAAGGCGGTGCTGCCGGTCGCCGAGGAGGCCGGCGTGAAGCTGGCGCTGCATCCGGACGATCCGCCGGTGCCGATGCTCGGCGGCGTCGCCCGCCTCTTCTACGAGCCGGCGGGCTTCAAGCGCGCCTACGAGCTCAACCCGAGCAGCCCGGCCTGGGGCCTCGACCTCTGCCTCGGCTGCTGCTCGGAGATGCCCGGCGGCAAGGCCAACGTCCGCGAGATGATCGAGTTCTTCGGGCCGAAGGGCCGCATCTTCTACGTCCATTTCCGCGACGTGCAGGGCACCGTGCCGAACTTCACGGAATGCTTCATCGGCGAGGGCAACTACGATCCCGCCGAGGTGATGGTGCTGCTGGCGAAGAACGGCTTCGACGGCTTCCTGCTCGACGACCACGTGCCGCACATGGACGACGACACCGACTGGAACCACCGCGGCCGCGCCCACGCCATCGGCTACATGCAGGGGCTGTTGCAGATGCGGGCTTTTCTGCAATAGGGGCCCTTTGCGAGACGGGCGCCCCTCGCCTCTCCCCGCTTGCGGGGAGAGGGCTGCCGAAGGCAGCAAGCCTGCGCAGCAGGCGAGGGTGAGGGGGCGTCTCCGGAAGGGGGGCAGCGTCGGGGAAGGGCGCCTTATTCTGGCACCGCCCCCTCACCCCCGCTTCGCTTCGCTCCGCTCGTTCGGCCGCAGGCCGAACCCTCTCCCCGCAAGCGGGGAGAGGCGAATCCCCGTCGCGCTCCGTTTGGCATTCGCCAGTCGTCATTCGCACAACGCAAGGCGAAGCGCTCCCTCGCCTCTCCCCGCCTGCGGGGAGAGGGCTGCCGAAGGCGGCAAGCCTGCGCAGCAGGCGAGGGTGAGGGGGCGGCTCCGGAAGAGGCGCAGCGTCGGCGAAGGGTGCCTCTTCCGGCACCGCCCCCTCACCCCCGCTTCGCTCCGCTCGTTCGGCCGCAGGCCGAACCCTCTCCCCGCAAGCGGGGAGAGGCGGGATCGCGTCGCGGTCCTTTCGCCGCTCGCCATTTGCCCACCCCGCTTGCGCAAGCCGCCGCCGCGCGCTTTAGCTTATGGACCGGGACAAGCGACGGGAGGAAGACCATGCTCATCGGCGCCATCGCCGACGATTTCACCGGGGCCTCCGACCTCGCCAACACCCTCACCCGGCAGGGCATGCGGACGGTACAGACCGTCGGCATCCCGCGCTCGGCGCCGCTCGAGGCGGAAGCCTGCGTCGTCAGCCTGAAGACGCGCTCCATCCCGGCGCCGGAGGCCGTCGCGCAATCCCTCGAAGCCTGCCGCTGGCTGCGCGCCCGCGGCGCGGGGCAGATCCTGTTCAAGTATTGCTCGACCTTCGATTCGACGCCGGAAGGCAATATCGGCCCGGTGGCGGAGGCCCTGTTGCGCGAACTCGACGCGCCCTTCGCCGTCGTCTGCCCGGCCTTTCCGGAAAACAAGCGCACGATCTTCCAGGGGCATCTCTTCGTCGGCGACCGGCTGCTCTCCGAGAGCGGCATGGAGCGCCATCCGCTGACCCCGATGACGGACCCGGACCTGCGCCGCTGGCTTCAGCGCCAGACCGAGGTGCCCGTCGGGCTCGTGCCGCACGCCGCCGTCGCGCAGGGGCCGGAGGCGATCGGAAGGGCCCTCGCCGCCGAGGCGGAGGCCGGCCGCCGCCTGATCGTCGTCGACGCCGTCGCCGATTTGGATCTCTTCGCCATCGGCCGGGCCGTCGCCGACTGCGTCCTGATCACGGGAGGCTCGGGCATCGCCATCGGGCTGCCCGAAAATTTCGCGCGCCGAAATCTCATCGCGCCGGGCGCGTCGGCCGCTCAGGCGATCGACGGCGCCGGGATCGTCCTCTCCGGGAGTTGCTCGATCGCCTCGCGCCGGCAGGTGCAGGAGTTCGAGAAAGGGCACCCGGCCTTTCCCCTCGACGTCGACGCCGTGATGACCGGCGCGGCAAGCGCGGACGCCATCGCCGGCAAGGTGCTGCCGCTCATCGCCGAGACGCCGATCGTCTATTCGACCGCCGACCCCGACCGCGTCGCGGCCGCGCAGGAGCGCTACGGCCGCGAGCGCGTGACGGGCGCCATCGAGGGCCTGTTCGGCGCGCTCGCGCTCCGCCTCGCGCAGGCGGGCGTGCGCCGGATCGTCGTCGGCGGCGGCGAGACCTCCGGTGCGGTCGTGCAGGCGCTCGGGGTCGACCAGATGTCGATCGGGCCGGAGATCGATCCGGGCGTGCCGGCGCTCTATGCGAAGCTCGGCAACGATCCGATCGGGCTCGCCCTGAAATCCGGCAATTTCGGCGCTCCGGATTTTTATGCGAAAGCCCTCGCGGTGCTCGCCGGCCGCGATCCGAGGACCTGACGATGCCGCGCTTTTCCGCCAATCTCGGCTTCCTCTTCGCCGACCGGCCCTATCCCGAGCGGGTGCGCGCCGCCGCCCGCGCCGGATTCCCGGCGGTCGAGATGCATTGGCCCTACGACGTGCCGCCGGCCGAGATCGTCGAAGCCCTGCGCCAGACGCGGCGTCGCGATGCTCGGCCTCAATACGCCGCGCGGCAATGTCGGCGCCGGCGAGTTCGGGCTCGGGGCCGTGCCGGGGCGCGAACAGGAGTTCCATGCCGGCATCGAGATGTGCCTCGACTATGCAAAGGCCATCGGCGCGACCGCGCTGCATTGCATGGCCGGGACTCTCGTCGGCGAGGCCGAGGCGGCGGAGGAGACGTTCATCGCCAACCTGCGCCTTGCCGCGGATAGGGCGGCGGCCGCGAACGTGATGCTGCTCGTCGAGCCGATCAACCATCGCGACATCCCGAACTATTTTCTGAACCGCATCGAGCAGGCGGCCTCGATCCTCGAGCGTGTCGCGCGCACGAACGTGCGCATCATGTTCGACTGCTATCACACGCAGGTCACCCAGGGCGACCTGACGCGGCGCCTGCTCGATCACTGGCCGCTCGTCGGCCATGTCCAGATCGCCGCCGCGCCGAGCCGCGCCGAACCCGACGAGGGCGAGATCAACTATCCCGCGATTCTCGCGCTCCTCGACGAGAAGGGCTATCCGGGCTTCGTCGGCGCCGAGTACAAGCCGCGCGGCACGACCGAGGCGGGGCTCGGCTGGCTCGCCCGCTGGAGCGACGACGGCGCCGCTACATCGGCGGCTTGACGCCGTCCTTCTCGACGGTGGCGCGGCTGACGAGGAGCTTCCCGTCGGCCTGCTTCGCCGCCGAGGTGACGATGGCTGCGCCCGGCTTCAGGAGCGAGCGGTCGGCCGGGGCGAAGGCGACGACGGGAGCGTCCGGCGGCACCACGATCTCGGCCTGCGTGCCCTTGAACGTCACGCGCAGCACGCGGCCCTCCGGGGCGGCGGTGACGCCGGAGACGAGGGCGTTCGTCATCACGCTCTCCGGCGCGAGATCGTAGGGAAACTGGCCCTCGCCGGCCCCCGCCGGGAGATAGTGTACTTCGAGCGCCCGCAGGCGGCCGTCGGGGCCGCGCATGGAGGTCGAGGCGACGTAGTCGCCCTCGCGGATGTCGGCGAGGTTTTTCGCGACGACGGCGGAGACCGAAAGGTTCGGCGCAAGCGCGACGGTGACGTCCTGCCCCTCCCGGGTCTTCACGGCGAGGCTGTCGCCGTCGAGGCGCTCGATCGTGCCTCTGATGCGAACCGACGCGCCCTGGGCGAAGGCGGCTGCCGCGGGAGCGGCGGCGATTGCTGCGGCGAGGAGGATCGTGCGGGTCGGATTCATGTCGGTGAAACTCCCTTCGACGGGATGAGAAAAGCGGCGCTTCGGGCTATGAGCATAGTCGGACGGAAGGGAGGGCGCCATGAGCCCGCAGCGCGAAGTCTCATGCGACGTCCTGGCGATCGGCGCGGGCGCGGGCGGGCTGTCGGCGGCGGTGACGGCGGCGTGGCACGGGCTCAAGGTCGTCGTCGTCGAGAAGGAGCCGGTCTTCGGGGGCGCCACGGCCTGGTCCGGCGGCTGGATGTGGGTGCCGCTGAACCCGCTCGCGCAGCGCGCCGGCATCGTCGAGGACCCCGAGGCGCCGCGCACCTACCTCAAGCACGAACTCGGCAACCGCTACGATGCGGCGCGGGTCGGTGCGCTGCTCGAGGCGGGGCCGCACATGGTCGCGTTCTTCGAGCGGCATACGGCCCTGCAATTCTCCGACGGCAACGCCATCGCCGACATCCACGGCGCGACGCCCGGCGCCGGCACGGGCGGGCGCTCGGTGTGCGCCGCGCCCTACGACGCGCGCGCCCTCGGCCCTCTCTTCCCGCTCCTGCGCAAGCCGATGCCGGAGACCGCCTTCCTCGGGTTGCCGATCATGGCCGGAGCGGATCTCGCGGCCTTCATGAGCGCGACGCGCTCGCTCAAGTCCTTCGCGCACGTGGCGCGCCGGCTTTCCCGGCACATGTGCGACCTCGCGCTGCACCGGCGCGCGACGCAGCTCGTCAACGGCAGCGCGCTCGCGGCGCGCCTCGCCCGCTCGGCGGCCGATCTCGGCGTCGAGCTCTGGGTTTCGTCGCCCGCAAGGAGCCTCATCGTCGAGGACGGCGCGGTGCGCGGCGCCCTCGTCGAGACGCCGTCGGGTGCGGTCGCCGTGCGCGCCCGCGCGACGATCCTCGCCGCCGGCGGCTATCCGCACGACGTCGCGCGGCGCGCCGCGACCTTCGGCTATGGAGACGCCGCCGGCCACCACTTCTCCGTCGCGCCGCCCTCCGCGTCCGGCGACGGCCTGCGCCTCGGCGAGGCCGCGGGCGGCGTCGTCGACACCTCGCTCGCCGCGGCGGGCGCCTGGTGTCCCGTCTCGCTCGTGCCCTATGCGCACGGCAGCGTCGGGCATTTCCCGCACATCGTCGAGCGCGGCAAGCCGGGGATCATCGGCGTGCTCGCGGACGGCAAGCGCTTCGTCAACGAGGCGGACGGTTATTACGACTACGTCGCCGCGATGCTGCGCGCCGTCCCGCCGGGGGAGGAAGTCGCTTCCTTTCTCGTCTGCACGCGCGCCTTTCAGCGCCGCTACGGCCTCGGCATCTCGCGCCCGTTCCCGCTGCCGGTCGCGCCCTTCATCCGTTCCGGCTACATCAAGACCGGCGCCACGATCGGGGCGCTCGCGAGAGCCTGCGGCATCGACCCGGCCGGGCTGGAGGCGACCGTCGAGGAGTTTAACCGCTACGCCCGCAACGGCGAGGATCCCGCCTTCGGCCGCGGTTCGACGCCGTACAACCGCAAGCAGGGCGATCCGGAGTGGAAGCCGAACCCCTGCGTCGCCCCCCTCGACGAGGGCCCGTTCTACGCGGTGAAGGTCCTGCCCGGCAGCTTCGGCACCTTCGCGGGATTGAAGACGGACGCATCGGCACGGGTGCTCGACGGCGTGGGCCGCCCGATCGCGGGGCTCTACGCGGTCGGCACCGACATGGCGAGCGTGATGGGCGGCCATTATCCGGCCGGCGGCATCAATCTCGGCCCGGCGATGACCTTCGGCTACATCGCCGGCCGGCACGCCGCGGGCGCGACCGCCTACGAAGACGCGGATGCGGCGCCGGCGCGGGGAGGGCGGTGATGGCGCGGCAGGTTTCGCTGGCCCATCTCACCGTGCTGTCGCTGCCGCCGCCGGAGATGATCCGCGTCGCCGCGCGCACCGGCTACGACGCCGTCGGGCTGCGTCTCATCGCCGTCACGGACGACAGTCCCGGCTATCCCTTGATGGACGATCCGCCGCTCCTGCGCGACACGAAGGCCGCGCTGGCGCAGACGGGCCTTCGGGCCGGCGACATCGAGTTCGTGAAGATCACGCCACAGATCGACGTCGCCGCGCTTGAGGCCTTCGTCGCGGCCGGGGCCGAACTCGGCGCCCGCCACGTCATCGCCTCACCCTACGATCCCGATCCGGCGCGGCTCGCCGAGCGCTTCGGCGCACTCGCCGATCTTTGCGGCCGCTACGGGCTCGGCGCCGTGCTCGAGTTCTTCCCGTGGACCGTCGCGCCGTCGCTGCCGGCGGCGGCCGCCATCGTCGCGGCGGCGGGGCGGGAGAACGGCGGCGTCCTCGTCGACGCGCTGCACTTCTTCCGGTCGGCGAGCCGCTACGCGGATTTCGCGGCGATCGCGCCGGCGCGCCTGCCTTTCCTGCACCTCTGCGACGCCCCGCCGGAAATTCCCGCGACGACCGAGGGATTGCTGCACACGGCCCGCGCCGAGCGCCTGCCGCCCGGCGAAGGCGGGCTCGACCTTCTCGGCCTGTTGCGCCGGATGCCTTCGGATGTCCCGATCGCCCTCGAAGTGCCGATGGCAGCCCTGACCCGCGCCGCCGGCCCCGAGGCCGTCGCCCGCCGCGTCCGCGAGGGTGCCGCGCGGGTCCTCGCCACCCTCGGCGCGGAGCAAGCCTGACGGCGCGCTCGGACGTGGCGTCGCGCCGTGCCTCTGCTAACCTGCGGAGCCATCGGGACCGGTCGTCGCGAGGTGGCGCCGAACCCCCTCCCTCGGAGCGGGGAGAGGGAAGCAGCGCCTTTCGGAAGGCTGGGAATGCCGTGCCGATGGAAGGGGGAGAATGAGCCTGTGGAGTGTTCGCGAAGCGAACAAATGATGAGGCGGTTCGATGGCGTTCGCTGCGCGTACATTTGTTCGCATAGCGAACCAAGCGAGCTTGCAGTCCCGATCGTGTTCGAATAACGAACAGACGTTCGAAGAGCGGCCTGTCGGAAACGCTTGATACTGAACAGCTGGATACTCTGAGCAGGAAGGACCGGCGAAGAGCAAAGTCAGCGACCTAGGAATCAAGTCAGAAGTCGACCTTCGGTTGTATCGTTTGGCGTATGCGTAACTCAAGATCATTCGCGAAATTTTCTTGCGCGAAACGGGCATTCAAACGGGCATTCAAACGGGCATTCAAACGGGCATTCAAACGGGCAAAGCCGTAGGAAGATCATCCTTTGCTCGCTCAAAAACGGGTGTTGGGAGGGAGCGATGGCGGGTGCTGAGAAACGGCGGGTGCTGCTGGGTCTGATCGGCTCGCCGATCAAGAGTTCGGCCTCGCCGGCGATGCATGAAGCGGCGGCGCGGGCCGCCGAACTCGACGCGTTCTACCACCTCATCGACGTGCCCGGCGCCGACCGCGAGGCGCTGCGGCTGATGCTCGAAGGCGTCAGGCGGCTCCGCTTCGCCGGCGTCAATGTCACCTTCCCCTACAAGGAAGCCGTGGTGCCGCTCCTCGACGCGCTTGCGCCGGAGGCCGCGGCGATCGGCGCCGTGAACACCGTCGTCGCGAAGGACGGCCGTCTCACCGGCCACAACACCGACACGACGGGCTTCGAGCGCGCGCTCCTCGAGATCGTCCCCGAGCCGCAAACACGTCCCGTCGTCCTCGTCGGATCCGGCGGCGTCGGCAAGGCCATCGCCTTTGCGCTCGCGCGCCAGAAAGTCCCCGAAATCCGCATCGTCGAGCGCGAGCGCGCGCGGGCCGACGCGCTCGTCGCGAGCCTGCCGCGCGAGGCCGGCGCGCGCATCTGCGCAACGATCGAGGAAGCGGTCGACGGCGCCGGCGGCATCGTCAACGGCACGCCCGTCGGCATGCTGCCGAACCGCGACACGCCGGTGCCGATCGGTCTCCTTCACGCCGGCATGTGGGTCGCCGACGCCGTCTACACGCCCCTGTGGACGCCGCTCCTCGAAGGCGCACGCCAATGCGGCGCGCGCGTCATGACCGGCCGTGAGCTCGCGATCTTCCAGGGGCTCGATGCCTTCCGCCTTTTCACCGGCGTCGAACCGTCACGGGACGCGGTGAGCAAAGCTTTCGACGCCGTGATGGAAGAACGGGCGGCGCGCGCCGCCGCCTGAGCGGCGCCGCCGCTTCGCATCGCAAATGAAACCAGGGAGAAACCGTCCATGAGATCCGTCACCCTCGCCCTTCTCGTCGCGACCGGCCTTGCCGGCGCGGCCTTCGCGCAATCGGGCGCGCCGATCAAGCTCGCCGACGTCGCCGAACTCTCCGGCGCCGGCGCGACCGTCGGCACGAACTGGAAGAACGGCATCGACCTCGCCATCTCCGAGATCAACGCCAAGGGCGGCGTGCTCGGGCGCAAGCTCGAAGTCACGCACGCGGATTCGCAGTCCAATCCCGGCGTCGCCCGCGCGCAGGTGCAGAAGGCCCTCGACGACAATCCCTACGTCCTCCTCGGCCCGGGCTATTCCGGCTCGATCAAGGTCACGGCGCCCCTCGCCAAGAAGGCCGGCATCGCCGAGATCATGGGCGGCGAGGCGGCCGATCTCACCCAGGCCGGCAACGAGTTCATCTTCCGCACCTCGTTCGGCGGCCAGTCGAGCATGCCGAAGGTCGCGAAATACATTGCCGACGACGTCAAGGCGAAGTCGGTCGCGATCGTCTACGTCAACAACGATTTCGGCAAGGGCGGCCGCGACGTCATCAGCAAGGATTTCGCGCAGCGCGGCGTCAAGGTCGTCGCCGATCTCTCGACCGAATCCGGCCAGGCCGATTTCGCCGCGGACGTCGGCAAGATCAAGGCCGCCAATCCCGACGCGGTGTTTCTCTATCTCAACGAGGACGAGAGCGCCCGCATCCTGAAGGAGCTGCGCCGCCAGAACGTCACCGCGCCGCTGATCGGCGAGACGACGCTCACCGGCCAGAAGGTGATCGAGCTCGCGGGCGATGCCGCGAACGGCGCCCGCGGCCATGTCGGCTTGACCACCGACGCGCCGGTGCCGGCGATCCAGGCCTTCCGCGATCGCTTCAAGGAGCGCTTCGGCTACGTGCCGGATCACAACGGCATCAAGGGCTATCTCTCGGTCTACATCGTCAAGGCCGTTACCGAGAAGATGGGCAAGGTCGACCAGGAGAACTTCGCCAAGACCCTGCACGGCATGACGATCACGCCCGAGCAGGAGCCCGGCATCCTGATGGAGGTGACCTACGACGACAAGGGCGACATCGACCGCCAGAGCTTCCTCGTCGAGGTCGAGAACGGCAAGCAGGTCGTCAAGAAGGTGCTGCCGAAGCTCGGCAAGGCGGCGAGCAACTGAGCCGCCATCCCTGAGGCACGATGGGATCGGCCGACGGCCGGTCCCAGCCCGGAGCGCATCGCATGTCGAACTTCGTCAATCTCGTGATCGCGGGCCTCGCGACGGGCGCCATCTACGCCCTCGTCGCGATCGGCTTCACCCTGCTCTGGCAGACCTCGCAGACGATCAACTTCGCGCAGGGCGAGTTCGTCATGGCGCCGGCCTTCTTCATGCTGGCCGCCGTGAATGTCGGGCTGCCCTTCTGGGTCGGCATCCTGTTCGGCCTTGCCGTCTCCCTCGTCTTCCTCGGCTACGGCTTCAAGCGCCTGCTCGTCGATCCGATGCTGAGGCACGGCGTCCTGCCGCTCGCCATCGCCACGATGGCGCTCTCGATCTTCATCAAGGAAGGCGTCAAGGATCTCTTCAGCGCCGAGGCACAGCCCTTCCCGTCGATCATCCCGGCGATCGACGTCAACATCCTCGGCACCGTCGTCTCGCTGCAGAGCATCGGCGTCCTCGTCGTCGCCATCGTCGCGGTGCTCGCCCTGCAATACTTCCTGACGCGCACGCAGACCGGCCGCCAGATGCAGGCCGCGGCGCAGAACCCGACCGTCGCGAAGCTGCTGGGCATCCCCGTCGAGCGCATGATCCTCTACACGTTTCTCATCAACGCCACCCTCGTCGCGCTCGCCTCGCTGCTCGTCACGCCGATCTATCTCGCCAAGTTCTCCTCCGGCGAAATCCTCGGACAGGCGGCCTTCATCGCGGCGATCGTCGGCGGCTTCAACCAGGTCCGCGGCGCCATCGCCGGCGGCCTTCTGCTCGGCATCGTCTCGAACCTCGCCGCCGCCTACATCTCGACGCGCTACCGCGACGCCATCCCGCTCTTTCTCCTGATCGGCGTGATTCTGTTCAGACCGCAAGGCCTCTTTGGCCGCACCGAGGAGCGCACCGTATGACCGCCTCGCGCACCCTTCTCGCCGTCGCGCTCGCGATCGTGCTGGCGCTGCTCGTCGCCGCGCCGATGGTCCTGAACCGCTACGGCCTCTACATCCTCAGCATGTGGGCGGTGATGTCGATCGCCGCCATCGGCCTCAACCTCACCCTTGGCTATGCCGGCCAGGTCTCGCTTGCGCAGGGCGCGTTCGTCGGCATCGGCGCCTACACGGCGGCAATCCTCACGACGAGCGGCTGGCCGCTGATCGTCGCGCTCGTCATCGCCGTCGCGATCTGCTTCGCGGTCGGCTGGCTGCTCGGCTATCCGGCGCTCCGCGTGCAGCATCACTACCTCGCCTTCGTGACGCTCGCCTTCTCGACGCTCGCCTACCTCTTCTTCCGCAACGAGGAATGGCTCACCGGCGGCATCTCGGGCATCTCCGACGTGCCGCGCCCGAACCTGTTCGGCATCTCGACCGACAGGCCCGGCGCCTTCTTCTATCTCTGCCTCGCCGCGCTCTGCATCGTCTCGGCGCTGACCTGGTGGCTCATCCGCTCGCCCTGGGGCCGCGCCTTCCTCGCCCTGCGCGAAAATCCGATCCGGGCGCTTTCGCTCGGCATCGACACGCGGCGCTACATTCTGATGGCCTTCGCCATCGGTTCGGCGCTCGGCGGCGTCGCCGGCGTGCTCTATGCGCCTCTCGTCGAGTACGTCGACCCGACGCCGTTCACCCTTGCCCTCTCGCTCAGCCTTCTGATGATGGTGATCGTCGGCGGCGCCGGCTTCTTCTTCGGGCCGTTTCTCGGCGCGCTCATCGCGGTGCTGCTGCCTGAATGGCTGCGCTTCATGGAAGGGCTCTACCTCATCGTCTACGCGCTGTTCGTGATGCTGCTCCTCGTCTACTCGCCGACCGGCATCCTCGGCATCGTCGATGGCATCCTCGCCGACCGCAAGACCCGGGCCGCCTCCGCCGCCCGCGCCGCGGCCGCGCCGACGCTTACGGAGCCCGCACAATGAGCACGGTCCTCGAAGTCAACGGCATCCGCAAGCGCTTCGGCGGCATCACCGCGGTCGACGGCGTCTCCTTCACGGTGAACGAGGGCGAGATCCTCGGCATCATCGGCCCGAACGGCTGCGGCAAGTCCACGCTCTTCAACTGCATCCTCGGCCAGTTGCCGCCGACGGAGGGCGAAGTGAAGGTCGACGGGCGCGTCACCACCGGCATGCGGCCCTGCGATCTCAACCGCCTCGGCGTCAGCCGCACCTTCCAGCTTCTGCAGGTGTTTCCGCAGCTCAGCGTGCGCGAGAATCTCATCCTCGCCGGGCAGGAGCATCGCGGCACGATGATGACGCGGCTCTACGGTCCCTCCGATGCGGGCCTCGGCGCGGCCGCCGATCAGATGATAGGCTTCTTCAAGCTCTCGCATCTTGCGGACGAGCGCGCCGGCGGCCTCTCCTACGGCCAGCAGAAGCTCCTCGACGCCGCGATGGCCTTCATGGCGGGGCCGCGCCTCGTGCTCCTCGACGAGCCGGCCGGCGGCGTCAACCTGACCATGCTCGCGAACCTGAAGGAGCGCCTGCGCGCCATCAATGTCGAG
This sequence comes from uncultured Alphaproteobacteria bacterium, assembly GCA_963754975.1. Lineage (GTDB taxonomy): Bacteria > Pseudomonadota > Alphaproteobacteria > Rhizobiales > Beijerinckiaceae > Microvirga. Next base: position 372,723 of record CAVWII010000009.1, read on the forward strand.
CAGGGCGCGACCTTCGTCGTCATCGAGCACAACATGGACTTCGTCATGTCCCTGTGCACGCGCGTACTCGTGCTGGCGGAAGGCAAGGTCCTGGCCGAGGGCCCGCCTTCGGTCGTCCGCAGCAACCCCAAAGTCATCGAGGCCTATCTTGGACACTAGCCCGATTCTGGAAGTCCGGGACGTCGTCGCAGGCTATGGCCGGATGACGATCCTCAACGGCACGACCTTCGACGTGCCGCGCGGCTCCATCACGACGGTGATCGGGCCGAACGGCGCCGGCAAGTCGACGGTCTTCAAGACCATCTTCGGCATGTTGCCGGCGCGCAGCGGCACGGTCCGGTTCGACGGCAAGGACGTCACCAACTGGACGCCGCGACGCCTGCTCGAAGCCGGCATCTGCTACGTGCCGCAGGGCCGCAACATCTTCCCCGAGATGTCGGTGCGCCACAACATCGAGTTCGGCAGCGTCGCCGCCGGCACCGGCATCGCCGACATGCCGGACCGCATCGAGAAGGCGCTCGATCGCTTTCCGGTCTTGCGCAAGAAGGCGGACCGGCAGGCGGGCACGCTTTCCGGCGGCGAGCAGAAGCAGCTCGAGATCGTGCGCGGGCTGCTGCTCGATCCGAAGCTCATCCTCATCGACGAGCCGTCGATCGGGCTGTCGCCGATGCTGGTGCAGGAGACCTTCGGCATCCTCCTCGAGCAGCGCGCGAAGGGCGTCTCGACCCTGATGATCGAGCAGAACGCGCGCTCGGCCCTCGAAATGTCGGATTACGGCATCGTGCTCGAGCTCGGCCAGACCCGCATCGTCGACAGGGCCGCGTCGATCCTGAAGGATCCGCGCATCGCGCAATTGTTTCTCGGCGGATCGATCGAGGAGCCCGTTGTCGCCGCTTGAGACATCGACGCGCGTGGGCTCGGCCTCGCCGTCAGGCGACGCTGAGCTCGATCTGGCGCGCCGCCTGGCGCAGGCGCGGCAGGTAGCGCTCGACCATCTCGCTCTCCGTGACGCGCGCGGCCTGGGCGCTGATGTTGAGCGCGAGCCGCGTCGCCGTGTGTCCGAGAACCGGAACCGAGATCGAGCGCAAGCCGAGCTCGAGTTCCTCCGAGACGACGATGTAGCCCTGGTCGCGGACCTTCTGCAGGCGCTCCTTGAGCCTGTCCTTGGTCGTGATAGTGTGCGCGGTGTGCGCGGTCAGGATGGCGCTCTTGAAGAAGCGCTCGAGCTCGTTATGCGTGAGCTGCGACAGCAGAACCTGTCCCATCGACGTCGCGTAGGCCGGCAGCCGCGTGCCGACGGCAAGGCCGATCGTCATGATGCGATGGCGCGCCGGCGAGCGCGCGACGTAGATGATGTCGCTGCCGTCGAGCATCGCCGCGGAGGCGGACTCGTCGAGCTCCCGCGTCAGTTCGTGCAGGACTTCGCGGACGCTTTCGAGTTCGGAGACGCCGGAGAGATAGGCGTGGCTGATTTCGAGCACCGCCGGCGTCAGTTCGAAGTGCTTGCCGTCGCTGCGCGCGAAGCCGCGCTCGCACAGCGTATAGAGGAAGCGCCGCGCCGCCGCGCGCGTCATGCCGGTGCGCTCCGCGACCTCCGTGATGGTCTGGCGCCGCCGCTCCGCGCCGAAACTCCGCAGCACGTCGAGGCCGCGGGCGAAGGACTGGACGGTCTCGTTGCGATGGTTCATTTCAATGCTCGTTTCAATGCCCGCGCCCGGTTCATTGCCCGTTTCAATGCTCGTTTTGCAAACGAGAGTTGTGCGTCGGTATCGGTCGGGTGCTCGGGCGAAATCCCGGCCCGGGGAACGGACTCTGCCTTCGCCGGGGGGCCTGCAATGGTCGGGTGCTCCGGCGAAATCCCGGCCCGGGGAAGGCTTGAGTTGTCGCCGCTTGTAGGACTAAAGTCTGTGCATCGCGGATGTCGGAAGGGCTCATTGTGGGGAAGGCTCCAATCATCACGTTGCGGAATGGCGGAGGCCGGGCCGGAACCGGCGTTTCTCGTTCGTGCTGCGAACAAGTTGATCTTCTGCGAACAGACCGTCGGAATCAAGACTGCTTCGCGGGCGGCCCGTGAATTCCGCTTATCCTGTCCGGCCGGGAGGCGCAGCTTCGCCTCTCCCCGCTTGCGGGGAGAGGGCTGCCGGACCTCGGGTCTACCCGAGGTCCGTTCTCTGGTGCGCAAGCCGGGAACACCCGGCTTGCGAAGGCAGCAAGCCTGCGCAGCAGGCGCGGGTGAGGGGGCGTCTCCGGAAGAGGCGCAGCGTCGGCGAAGGGCGCCTCTTCCGGCACCCCCCCTCACCCCCGCTTCGCTTCGCTCCGCTTGTTCGGCCGAAGGCCGAACCCTCTCCCCGCAAGCGGGGAGAGGCGAGGGGCGCGGCGTTCCATTCACTCGCCCCTCGCCATTCGCCCCTCGCCCCTCGCCCTCTTCCCGTGAGCTGACACCCTGAGGATCGCCATCGTGCAGACCGCCATTGCCACCGTTTCCCTGAGCGGGACCCTGCCGGAGAAGCTCGAGGCCATTGCCGCGGCGCAGTTCAAGGGCGTCGAGATCTTCGAGAACGATCTCCTCTCCTTCAACGGCACGCCCGCCGAGGTGCGCCGCATGATCGCCGATCTCGGGCTCGAAACCGTGACCTTCCAGCCCTTCCGCGATTTCGAGGGCCTGCCGGAGCCGCAGCGCGCCAAGGCGCTCTCGCGCGCCGAGCGCAAGTTCGACGTCATGCAGGAACTCGGCTGCGACCTCCTGCTCGTGTGCAGCAACGTCTCGCCGGACTCGCAAGGCGGCATCGACCGCGCGGCGGCGGATTTCCGCGAGCTCGGCGAGCGCGCCGAAAAGCGCGGCCTGCGCGTCGCCTTCGAAGCCCTCGCCTGGGGCCGCCACATTCACGATTACCGGGACGCCTGGGAGGTCGTGCGGCGCGCGAACCACCCGGCCGTGGGCCTCGTCCTCAACTCCTTCCACGCCCTCGTGCGCGGGACGGAACTCCAGTCCCTGCGCGCCATTCCGCAGGAGCGCATCTTCCTCGTGCAGGTCGCCGACGCGCCGCGGCTCGAGATGGATTTCCTCTCCTGGAGCCGGCACTGGCGCTGCTTTCCGGGCCAGGGCGACCTCCCGATCGGCGCCTTCATGGAGGCGTTGCAGGCGACCGGCTTCGACGGCCTCATCTCGCTCGAAATCTTCAACGACCGCTTCCGCGCCGGCTCGGCGCGCAGCGTCGCCGTCGACGGGCAGCGCTCGCTCCTCTTCATGCTCGACGAATTGCGCCGCCGCACCGGCGCGCCGGTCGCCGGCCTGCCGAACCTGCCGCCGCGGGCGCCCTGCGAGGGCGTCGCCTTTGCCGAGTTCGCGATGGACGACGAATCCGCCGCCGCCTTCGAGGGCGTGCTGCGCGGGCTCGGATTCTCCCGCGCCGGCCTGCACCGCACGAAGGCGGTGACGCGCTGGCGGCAGGGCGACATCAACATCGTCGTCAACGGCGACAAGGAAGGCTTCGCCCATTCCTTCAACATCACGCACGGGCCTTCGGTCTGCGCCGTCGCGCTCAAGGTGCGCGACGCGGCCGAGACCGTCGATCGCGCCATCAAACTGCTCGACCGGCCGTTCCGCCAGGCGGTCGGCCCGGGCGAACTCGACATTCCGGCCGTTCGCGGCGTCGGCGGCAGCCTGTTGTATTTCGTCGACGACCGCACCGCGCTCGGCCGCAACTGGGACATCGATTTCGCGCCGACCGGGGACGCCCCGGTCGCGGATGCGGGGCTGTTGTCGTTCGACCATGTCTCCCAGTCGATGCAGTACGAGGAGATGCTGACCTGGCTCCTCTTCTACTCCTCGCTCCTCGACGTCACGAAGACGCCGGCGCAGAACGTCGTCGATCCCGGCGGCATCGTGCAGAGCCAGGTCGTCGAGAACGCCGACGGCTCCCTGCGCATCGTGCTCAACGCCTCGCAGAGCCGGCATACGCTCGCCTCGCGCTTCCTCGACGATCTCTTCGGCTCGGGCGTGCAGCATATCGCGCTCGCCTCGGCGGACATCTTTTCCACGGCTGCGCGGCTGCGCGAGAACGGCGTCGCGGTGCTGCCGATCCCGGAGAACTACTACGACGACCTCGAGGCGCGCACGGACCTTGCGGCCGAGGAGATCGCGCGGCTGCGCGAGAACGACATCCTCTACGACCGCGAGGGCGCGGCCGAGTATCTCCAGCTCTACACGCGCACCCTCGAGGGCGGCTTCTTCTTCGAGATCGTCGAGCGGCGCGGCTATGCCGGTTTCGGCGCCGTCAACGCGCCGATCCGCCTTGCCGCTCAGACGCAGCTCGCTCCCGATCCGACCATGCCCCGGCTCTAGACATCAAGCGGAGGACGACGATGAATCCCGACAGCGAGTTCGTTCAGCGCGACCGCAGCATCCATCCGCCGGCCCTGACGCCGGACTACAAGACGAGCGTCCTGCGCTCGCCGCGGCTGCCGCTGTTCGTCGCTGCAGAACTCCCTGTCCGAGGTCACCGGCCCGATGTTCCGCCCGGAGCGGCTCGGGCCCTCGACAACGACCTCATCCTCAACTACGCCAAGGACGGCGAGGCCGATCGGCGAGCGCATCATCGTGCACGGCCGCGTCCTCGACGGCAACGGCCGCGGCGTCGGCAACACCCTCGTCGAATTCTGGCAGGCCAATGCCGGCGGCCGCTATCGGCACGTCAACGATCGCTACCTCGCGCCGATCGACCCGAATTTCGGCGGCTGCGGCCGCATGCTCACGGACGAGACCGGCTATTACCGCTTCAGGACCGTCAAGCCCGGCGCCTATCCGTTCCGCAACTACGTCAATAGCTGGCGGCCGGCGCACATCCACTTCTCGGTCTTCGGCACCGGCTTCGCGCAGCGCCTGATCACGCAGATGTATTTCGAGGGCGATCCGCTGATCCCGCACGACGCCATCGCGCACACGATCCCCGACAAGGCCGCGATCGAGCGCCTGATCGCGCCGCTCGACCTGAACGCCGCCGTGCCGCTCGACTGTCTCGCCTACCGGTTCGACATCGTGCTGCGCGGCCGCCGCTCGACGCTCTTCGAGAACAAGCTTCAGGGGAACTGAGCCATGCATCCGACGCTGCCCTATCTGCCCGAAACCCCGTCGCAGACCGCCGGGTCCCTATGTCCATATCGGCCTCATTCCGCATCAGGCCGGCTTCGACATCTTCGAGAACAACTTCTCGAACGTGCTCGTGACGCCGCGAGACGAAGGGCGAGCGCATCCGCATCGAGGGCCGCGTCTTCGACGGGCTCGGCGCGCCGGCGCGGGACGTGCATGGTCGAGATCTGGCAGGCCAACGCCGCCGGCCGCTACGACCATCCGGCCGACCGCCAGGCGGGACAGGATCATCGATCCCGCCTTCCGCGGCTGGGGCCGCACCGGCACCGATTTCGAGACGGGCCTCTACAGCTTCGAGACGATCAAGCCCGGCGCCGTCGAGGGCCGGCACGGGCGGCCGATGGCGCCGCACGTGAATTTCTGGATCGTCGCCCGCGGCATCAATATCGGCCTGCAGACGCGGATGTACTTCTCCGACGAGGCCGAGGCCAACGCCGACGATCCGGTGCTCAACATCATCGAGCATCCGCAGCGCCGCGCGACTCTGTCGCCGGGCGCGAGGCGCGGGACGGGGCGGTCGTCTTCCGAATTCGACATCCGCCTCCAGGGCGAGGGCGAAACCGTCTTCTTCGACGTCTGACCGCTTGAGGGATAACGCCATGAACCCCGTCGTCATCGCCGTCGCCATCACCGGCTCGGTGCCGCGCAAGAAGGACAACCCGGCCGTTCCGATCACGCCGCCGGAGCAGATCGAATCGACGCACGCGGCCTTCGAGGCCGGCGCCAGCCTCGTCCACATCCATGTCCGCAACGACGACGAAAGCTCGTCCTCCGATCCGGAGCGCTTTGCCGCCGTGCAGGCCGGCATCGTCAGGCACTGCCCGGGCATGATCGTGCAGTTCTCGACGGGCGGCCGCGGCCGCGACCCGGCGGCGCGCGGCAGCGCCCTCTACCTGAAGCCGGACATGGCCTCGCTCTCGACGGGCTCGGTCAACTTCCCGACCATCGTCTACGAGAACCACACGGTTCTCGTCGAAGATCTCGCGGCGACGATGAAGGCGAACGGCGTCGCGCCGGAGATCGAGATCTTCGACCTCTCGCATCTGCACGGCGCGCGCCGCCTCGTCGAGCAGGGGCTGATCGGCGAGCACGTGCACGTGCAGTTCGTGATGGGCGTGAAGAACGCGCTGCCCGCCGACGGGCACCTCCTCGACATCCTGATTTCCGAGCAGCGCCGCGTGCTGCCGCGGGCGAGCTGGACCGCCGCCGGCATCGGCCGCCATCAGGACGAGGTGATGGGCTGGGCCTTGTCCCGCGGCGCGGATGCCGTCCGCACCGGCCTCGAGGACAACATCCGCATCGGCCGCGACCGCCTCGCGAAGAGCAACGCCGAACTCGTCGCCCGCGCCGCCGACGCCGTCGCCGCGCACGGCCGCCGCGTCGCGACGCCGGCGGAAGCGAGGGCGCAGCTGCACCTGCGCGCGGCGTGAACCGGCGCGGGAGCGGGCTTGACAGCGCGGCGCTCGAAGAGTACAAACCAAGAACGCTCCACAACCGCGCCCGCCCTCGCCTCTCCCCGCTTGCGGGGAGAGGGTTCGGCCTGCGGCCGAACGAGCGGAGCGAAGCGGAGCGGGGGTGAGGGGGCGGTGCCGGAAGAGGCACCCTTCGCCTGCGCTGCGCCTCTTCCGGAGACGCCCCCTCACCCTCGCCTGCTGCGCAGGCTTGCTGCCTTCGGCAGCCCTCTCCCCGCAGGCGGGGAGAGGCGAGGGGAGCGCTTCGCCTTGCGTTGTGCGAATGACGACTGGCGAAGGGCAAACGGAACGCGACGGGATCTCGCCTCTCCCCGCTTGCGGGGAGAGGGTTCGGCCTGCGGCCGAACGAGCGGAGCGAAGCGAAGCGGGGGTGAGGGGGCGGTGCCGGAAGAGGCACCCTTCGCCGACGCTGCGCCTCTTCCGGAGACGCCCCCTCACCCTCGCCTGCTGCGCAGGCTTGCTGCCTTCGGCAGCCCTCTCCCCGCAGGCGGGGAGAGGCGAGGGGAGCGCTTCGCCTTGCGTTGTGCGAATGACGACTGGCGAGGGGCAAACGGAACGCGACGCCTCTCGCCTCTCCCCGCTTGCGGGGAGAGGGTTCGGCCTGCGGCCGAACGAGCGGAGCGAAGCGAAGCGGGGGTGAGGGGGCGGTGCCGGAAGAGGCACCCTTCGCCGACGCTGCGCCTCTTCCGGAGCCGCCCCCTTGTATCTGCACAGGGACGATTTTGTGCGATGGAAGCGACGGCGCTTCGGGTTGGATGGCCATCCAACCCGAAGCCTGGCGATGTCGCCCGTACCCCCTCCGGCAACAACCGTGGGTGAGCCTGGGATCTTCGCCACTGTCACGTACGACCGAACAGTCGCTTGGTTTCCACCAATCGCACGCGCAAGGCAGGTTACCGTGAACGAGATCATCTGTGGAGTGGACGTTTCGAAGGATTGGCTCGACGCTCATGTCGAGCCGGGCGGGGCCGCGCAGCGGTTTCGCAACGACGCGGCCGGCATCGCCGCGCTCGGCGCCTTCTGCCGAGCCGAGGGCGCCGGGCTCGTCGTCATGGAGGCGAGCGGCGGCTACGAGCGGCTCGCCTTCCTCCTGCTCTGGCAGGCCGGCCAGCCCTGCGGCCTCGTCAATGCCCGCAACGTGCGGCGCTTTGCCGAGGCGATGGGCGCCCTGGAGAAGACCGACCGCATCGACGCCGCCATGATCGCCCGCTTCGGGCAAGCCCGGCGGGCCGCCCCGACGCCGCCGCCGAGCCCGGCCCAGCAGCACCTGCGGGCCCTCGTCACCCGCCTCTCCCAGGTGACGGACGACCTCGTCGCCAATCGCCAGCGCAAGGGCGCCGCCGCGACCCCGAGGCGGTCGAAAGCCTCGAGGAGGTCATCGCCCTGCTCCTGGCCCAGCGCCGCCACCTCGAAGGCGAGATCGCCTCGCTCATCGACGACGATCCCCTCTGGGCCTGCCTCGATCGGGCCTTCCGCCAGATCAAGGGCGTCGCCGAGCGCTCCGTCGCCCGCCTGCTCGCCGAAGTGCCCGAGATCGGCAGCTTCTCCAACCGCGCCGTCAGCAAGCTCGTCGGCCTCGCCCCCCTCGCCGACGACAGCGGCCAGCGCAGCGGCCGCCGCTCGATCCGCGGCGGCCGTGCCGGACCCCGCAGCATCCTCTTCATCGTCGCCCGCATCGTCGCCCAACACGACCCGCACTTCGCCGCCTTCCAGCACCGGTTGCAGACCGCCGGAAAGGCCAAAATGGTCATCCGCATCGCCCTCGCCCGCAAACTCCTCGTCATCCTCAACGCAAAAGCACGCGACGCGCGAAACCAATTCGCCGCCGCAACTTGACAACCCAGACAGTCGCTCACCCTCGCCTGCTGCGCAGGCTTGCTGCCTTCGGCAGCCCTCTCCCCGCAAGCGGGGAGAGGCGCGGGGAGCGCTTCGCCTTTCGTTGTGCGAATGACGATTGGCGAGGGGCAAACGCAACGCGACGCTTCTCGCCTCGGGACTTTCAGGGAACAGACTTGAATGTCCGCCAACTCGCACTTGTCGA